>CAWEGI010000001.1:0-231478 GCA_963808815.1 uncultured Actinomycetes bacterium
CAGGCGGTGACGAATCGGCGCTCTGAGCGCGACGCTCCCGCCGCACCTTGTCCACCATCTACCTCGGAAAGGATCGCCATGAGCAACCTCTACTCCGAACGCGCTGAAGTCCTCGACGAGCACGCCAAGAACATGATGGAGACGTTCGCGCAGCTGTACGACGGTTCGCATTCGACGGATGCGCAACTGGTTGCGACCTCCGTTGTCTACGCAGGCGAACTGATCGCCGCCGCGATGTATCGGGCGATGGCTAAGGACTAAACCGGCGGTAGAACTGCGACGGGCACGCGCCTCTTTTCGCCTGCTCTCCATGCTGTTACTCTGACCGAGCCGAGGGGGTCAACCATGGGTGCCCGTCCCTCTCGCAGACGACGCCTGATCGGCCGAGTGCTCAGAGGCCCTCCCGGTGGACTGGCAGCCATCTACCAAACGGGAAGGCGAGGCGCGAGCATGTCCACACCGAGAGAGCAGGACGAACATGAGACGCGTGGGCCAGAACCAAGCGTTGTTTCGTGAGGTGAACGAGCGCATCAACGCAATCAAGGAGACCCGAGCTGTCTGGGTGAGCATCTCCGAGTGGGTGTGTGAGTGCGCGGATGAAACGTGCACTGAGCGGATCGACATGTCACCCGAGGAGTACGAGGAGCTGCGCTCTAACCCGGTTCATTTCGCGGTCGCTCCCGCCGAGATGCATGTGTTTTCGGAGGCAGAGTGGGTTGTCGAGAAGCGCGAGAAGATAGGCGAGGCGGCCGAGGTCGCTGAGCAGCTCGACATCCGCTAAGTCGCCGCCTGCGGGTTCGGCTCCTCCCATGGCTCACCGGATGCCGGCTGCGCAAGGCGCAAGTTTTCGGCCCGGCTCCCGTCTATACAGGTTGAGGCTCGAAGACGCGGTGCGGGCGGGGAGGCCTAGACGGGAGAGGCAAACCACCGGGCCGCAGAGCCCGTCCCGGCGTAGCATTGTCGCCGATTCGAACTGGAGGGAGCATGCCTATAGGGCCTGATTACGACGAGAGGACGGGGGAGAACGAGGCGCTGTTTCGTGAGGTGAACGAGCGTCTCAAGGAGCGCAAGCGGGATGACTTGGCCTGGCAAGCGCCGTCGGAGTGGATTTGCGAGTGCGCGGAGGAGACCTGTACGGAGCGGATCGTGATGTCTCCCTTGGAGTACGAGCAGCTGCGCTCAGAGCCGACGCACTTCGCCGTCGTCCCCAACGAGGAGCACGTCTCTCTCGATGTGGAACGGATTGTCGAGAAGCGCGATCGTTACTGGGTGGTCGAGAAGGTCGGAGAAGCTGCCGAGATCGCGGAGGAAACCGACCCCCGCTAACCCGCTTCCGAGCTGGACACCGTTTCAGGACTCGCGTTCCGGCGCATCTAAGTAGAGGGAGAGCCTTCGACCTAAGCGGGGCCGTGTGAAGTCGGTGTCTGATCTGCGAGAGTCCGAGCCTTCTCTGCAACTCAGGCTCGAGGCCATGCCGGAATCGATGTCCGTTCTTCGCCGTCACCTCCGTAGGTGGTTGAACGAGGCCGGGGCAACGGGTCGTGAGCTGTTCGAGATTCAGCTCGCGGTGACCGAGGCGTTCGCCAACGCAGTCGAGCACCCGGAGGAGCCGACCTCTCACCTGGTCGAGATCAAGGGAACGGTCACGAACGGCACCGTTGCCGTTTCCGTCCGCGACTACGGCCGGTGGCAGGACGAGTCGGCCAGGGAAGAAGGCGGGCTCGGCCTCGCGATCATGGACACGTTGATGGACTCGGTCGTTGTCGAGCCATTCGCGGACGGCACGACCGTGACGATGCATCGCCGTCTTGCGATGCGCTGAGCGCGGCCGAGGCGGCTACGTGTCGGTCGGGTTGATGGTGTAGTGCCGCCCGTCCAGCTCGACCCGGGTGAGGCTGTGTCCCTTCTCTACGTGCTCGTGGATCGCGTCTAGCACCTCCAGGATGCGCCGGTCGCTTTCGCCCACATCGACCGACACCGAGTAGCTCTCGCTTTCCAGGACGGGATCGAATCGCCTCAGCGCGTCAAACACGCTCTCCGCCGAGTTGAGTGTCTTGGTCTTGATCGTGAAGGCCCGCATCGTTACCTCCTCGGCCGGTTGTCGTGTACGGATAACCGACTGCTGGTTGCTGCCGCGTTGGCGTCTCGGTTCACGCTCTGGCATGGAAGGCGTGATCTGTGGTTCAGTTCAGCGTGCAAGCAGTTACGCCCAGGTCTTACGAGACCCCTGCCGCCCTAGAGGTCTTCACTCGACGTCACCCGACGGCGGTGGTGCGATCCGTTCGTGTGAAGTAGCCCGGGCCTGCCCAGCTCGACCAGAAGATCAGTCGAAAGCAGTACGCCGATGATGCCGACGATCAGCAGGATGTAGCCGACCGTATTCACGTTGAAGCCCGAGGTACTGACATCGACAGCCCAGGCCAGGACCGCCCCGGCAGCGATCAGGATAAGACTAACTCCAACACCCATTTCGACCTTCTTCTCCCCTCTTCAGGCTGTTCGAGAGAACAAACCAAACAGCGCCAGAATGGCGGCGACGATCAGCACGAAGAACAGGAACTTGGAAATCGCGACGCCGCCCACGATTGCAAACAGAAGCAGCAACGCGACAAGCACCCAAAGAACAACCATGCCCAACTCACCTCCTCAAAGTGGAGAAAGACCCGGGCCTTGCAAGATCAGTTACGAGACTTCAGGCCCGGCTGCGGCCAGGTTAATACCACCACTAACCGCCTGGTAAACGCCATCGAGATATGCAACGGCGACACGCATGGGCGCGGGTCGCCTGGGCAGTAAACGCTTAGGCCCTTTAGCCCTGGCGTTAGGGGTGCGCGCAGCCGGGCGGGTACCAGATCGTCACTGGCTCCTCGCCGTATGCCACGGACGACGTGCCACTCGTGCACGCCGGAATCGGTGGGGCACTGTGCGAAGGAGACGAAGCCACGCACATCAGCAGCACCAGCACTGTCAGCAAAGCGAATTTCAACTGGACCCCATTTCTCCCCCAGCCAACCTTCGACCGCGTCTCTCCCTCCATACCCTTCTAGACAGATAACTAACGCTGTATGCGGCAGCATCTCCAGGTCAGAAGGTGCGCCATCGAGCGGTCGTTTATGAAGCGCCCCTCCGGGTAGCGCAGACAGCGTCTGCAAATCGAAGAAGAGGGGTCGTTCATGCCGCTGGGTAACGAGCGGACTAAGGAACAGCTCTACCGGCAGGCCAAGAGCCTCGGCATCAAGGGGCGCTCGAAGATGAACAAGGGCCAGCTGAAAGCCGCGCTCGCACGTAAGGGTCACTGAACAAGGCGCGGATCAATTGTCGATAGCGCCCGCCTCGGCGGGCGCTATCCGTTGCTCGGTGAGCGCACCCAGATGCCAACGGAAGAATCGGCCTGAGGAAAAGATGCCCGAGCTTCCGGGGGAGGGCTCAGCAGCCATCCCTCTTGGCGGCGAACCCCCCGACCCCGGAAGACCCTAATAGCTGGCACCGAAACGGGCTCGTCCAGAAGACCCGTTCTCTTGCTCAGCCGCTCCGTGTATTCCCCCTCCGAATCGCTGTCTAACACAGACGCGGAGACTGACGAATCGGACGGATGAACTGAATGGGCTTCAGCAGGCTTCAGTTCGCTCGCATCGGGTAACGCCCTTCAGGCCAACAACAACGACAAGGGGGACTGCTCGATGGGTTTGATGGAGATTTGGACGTATCGTGAGACCACGTGGTCGACCGAGAACCTCGTCGGCTTCAGCGTCGAGGCGCTCGATGGTGGTATCGGCAAGATCGACGAGGCCACCAATGAGGTCGGCGCGAGTTACATCGTTGTCGACACCGGGCCTTGGATCTTTGGGAAGAAGGTCATGCTCCCGGCGGGCGTGATCAACCGTGTGGATCGCGAGGAAGAGACGGTTTATGCCGATCGGACCAAGGAGCAGATCAAGAACGCGCCTGAGTTCGACCCGGATGACTACCGCAGCGAGCGATATCGCGGCGAGGTCGGTTCGTACTACGATCGCGGCGGCGCCGGGTGGCGCGACCAGTAGTTCCGTGAGCGCGGCGGCCGGGGTAACACCCGGCCGCCGTTACTCGAATAACGGCACGTATCGCTCGCGCCAGACTTGATCCGAAACTGAGCGGCGGAAGAACGTTTCGAGCACACCTCGGGGTGTCGTCCCTTCGACCTGGGCGAGCAGGCACGTGGTCGCGGCCAGGAGGTGGGGCAGCAGTTCTTCGTCGGTGCGAGCGAGTCGCAGGGCCTCCTCGAAGGCGAAGATCATCCTTTCGGCCTCAGGGCCGCTCAAGTCCTCCCGCAGCTCGCTGGCGAGGCGCTCGAGTGTGAAATCGTCCCAGTCCACGCTGAACAATTCTGTCGGCACCGGCACTTCCTTGCATGAGTCACGCTGTCCGACGAGATCGGGGAGGAGCCTCCGCCCTTTACGAAGGGGCCGCTCGATCGGGCTCCAGCCTAATGCTGAACAGGGCCTATTCGCGCGGGTCGGTCTCTTCAGCGACCGCAGCCGCCTCGCCCTGCTTCTCCACCACCACGTAATGATCGTGGCGCGCGACAACGCCCTCGATGCCGGGATCCTCGTGGCCGGGTGTGACAAGGAACCAGGTCGAGCTGCCCTCACGGTCTCATATTCGTCGCGCGGCACCGTGACCACCTTCATACACGTCGCTGAACTGCACTCGCACACTAGATCGACGAGGCGACCACCGGACCACAGGTCGCCCTCCACGCGCTTGATTTCCTCGTTGAGGGTGCGGAACTTCGCCTCATTCTCTGCCCGCCGACGATCCTGCTCGCGCATTTCGACGGCGGTACCCCGGTCGGTCGCGGGCCAACGCACCCAAGCCGCCCGCCGCTCCGGTGCCTCTTGGGCGACGAGCGCGGTCAGCGCGAGGGACTCGTAGAGGCTGATCCGGTCCGAGCTCCCGCCCCGCCGTCTCGGCGACTAAGCAGATTGCCCGCCCTTCTCGATCACCCGCTCGAAGATCGTCCTCGGATCCCCAGCGCCTTCACAGCCCTCCTGGCTCGAGCCGGCCGACGCATAGCCAATTGACCCCGTCTCGGAGCCGTTGGAGCTCCGTTCGTGGGATCTAGGTCGTCGCTAGTGCGAGCAACACGACCAGGGTGATCCCTGCAGCGATGATGGGAGCGTCATGATCAGCGCTCCTAACTGCTGGTGTAGCGGCCGACGTAAATTGTCACGGTCGAATTCGGCTGCGCTGATTGGTTCGCAGTTGGGGCTTGCTCGATGACCATCCCGTCTTGGGATGCCTCTGCAGTGTCGCGGTCGACGACCTGAACGGTAAGTCCGGCGTTTTCGAGGTCTTGGGTAGCTGTGACCTCGTCTTCTCCGGTCACGTCTGGAACGGCGATCGGTTGCGAGCCCGATTGCGACGATGTTGTCGACGTCGCTGGCTTTCGGCCCTTCGAAACGGTGATCAGCAGGTGCGTCCCTCGTTTGAGCTGTGTGCCGGGTTTCTTCGCTTGTGCGATCACCGTCCCGAGCGGCTGCGCGTTGGGCACTCGCCTGATCTCGATCACGAGGCCCACTCTTCGGATGAGTCGCCGCGCGTCGATCAGCTTCTTGCCTTCGAGGTCTGGCACCCGTACGAGCGGGTTGGCGTTCGCCGCGGCCGCAGTTGTCGGCGCGGTCTCTTGGTTCGTGCTGGCAGTGGCGGTCGTTGTTGGCGTGCTTTCCTTGCCTGACGGGGTGGCCTGTTTGCCGTCCGAGACATTGAGGCGAACCGCAACGCCCGGTCGACGCCTTCGCGTCTGCCTTGGGGTCTTGCGCCACAACCTGACCTGCGGGCTCGACACTCGGAACCCGAACGATCCGAGGCTTGAACGCCTGAGCTTGAAGCGTGCTCAGCGCATCAGCGGCGGTCTGGCCGACGACGTCGGGAACCGCAACTGCCCTGGGCCCCTTCGAGATGTTCAACATGACCGTTTCGCCCTTTGCGAGCTTCCGCGACGATCCAGGCGTCTGCGCAACGACCACAGTCGGGGGCTTCTCGGAGAACACATTCTGCGTGTTCACCGTGAGGCCGAGCTGCCGTAAGCGCGTCAAAGCCACTGGAGCTGTGAGGCCAACCAGCCGTGGCACGGTCACTCGTGCGGATGGTGCCGGGGTACGAACTGCAGTCCTGGTCGGGCTGGCCGGCACAGTCGTCGGCGGAACAGGTGCCGGGGTCGCTGCCTGAGGCTGGCTTTTGTCGTCGCGCGTTGCGAAGTAGACGACGGCAATCCCCGCCAGCACCAGCACGAGCAAGACCACCAACCACGGCCACAGCTCGCGCTCCGGCGGCGGCTCCACAGGAGGACCCGGCGGCGGCGGCGCTGGCCGCTGCTCCTCGATCGTTACCGCAGTCTGATCAGCAACCGCAGCCTGCTCAACGACCTCGGCCCGCACGGGCCACCCACCAATGATGCCTCTCCGCACCGCACTCTCCCTGACGGTAGGTCTGACGAGCCTTGCGCGTTTCTTACCCCCGGCGCTCATCTTCGAAAACGCTGCCGCGCCCGGCCCGTTTTGGGTTGACGACCGCCGGGAAAGGAAGAAGAGCAATGGATCTCTGGGTATGGGTGGCAGTGATCGCCGGCGTAGTGGTTGCGTTGTTGCTGCTCTTCGTCACGGTCGGGACTCCTGGTCGGCGACAAGCTGCGAAGCGAGAGCAGGCCGACCGGTTGCGGCAACAAGCGGAGGAAAAGCTGAGGTCGGCCGCTGGCCGAGAAGCAGCTGCCCGTCAAGAACAGGCGGCGGCAGAACGCGAGCGTCTGGCCGCGCAGAACCACCTAGAGCAAGCCGATGCTGTCGACCCCGACGTCCCTGCCCAACCGTCGAGGGCCAACCCGAACGTGGGCCGAAGCGCCGAGCCTGCCGACGAGACAGTCTGACCAGGAAACCGTCGTCGAGAGGAGCGCCCAGCCCGCACGGCGCTGTTCGGCGCGCCCTGAAAGGGAACCGAGCAACCCCGGTCGCTCATCGAGACGCGCTCCACTCTCGCAATTAGATGTGCCGCGAGGATGCTACTTCGTCGTCGGCGACTTTCAGTCATTGACGAGATCGCGCTGTGACTGCGAAGGCTTCCGGCCAGTCGCTGGTCGCCTGTCAGAGGCGGCGTTCGCCGAACCCGATCCCGATCCCCTGCTGACCCCACTACGCAGGGCAACGGTGTAGCCGAAAGGTCCGGGAGATGGTCAGCGGCCCGGAGGGGCCACCCCTCCCCCTCTGCTGATCTAGCACCTTCCTGACGGCCGAAAATTGCGAGAGAGACCACTGTCAGGCCTGGTCATAGCTCTGACGCGAGATGGTGCTGGCAACCTCAATAGCCGGTCGCGTCCGCAATCTGCGGGGAGTGCGACAGCCGACCATCATGGTCGAGTACCCGACCGCGCGTTCAGGCGATAGCCGCCTAACGTGCGCGAGTGCCAAGAATGTCTCGGCACGGCCGGTTGCTAGCTTGCAGCAGCTTCGCTACCCATGCTCCCCAGCACGAAGCCTGTTATGCGAGCTCGAGCCGGGCGTCGTCTTCGACCTGGTATGCATGGCGGTCGAACCGGATGTTTATCTCCCCGCCACCTTCAGCCGCCAGCCGATCTTGAAGGATGCCTAACACGACGCCAAGGGTCTCGTCCCCGCGCATTGACACGACGATCTCCTTGGTCGCGGGCACGAATGCGACATCCTCGGCGGCTATGACTTGAAGCAGCGCCTGCACGAGTGAGCCGGCGTCTCCGCTGCTGTTCGTTCTTACTCGAAGGTCGCGGGGCGTGATTCGAACTACGGACACCGGAGACTTCTCTGCCCGCGCCTTAGCACTGGTCTGCGATGTAGGGGCTGGCTGGTGAGCTGCCGTTGCGGAGGGCAGCATCGACGCTCGTGACTCGGTTCAGTGCGCCGAGGACTCCGCAGATCTCAAGGGTGCGTTCGATGTTCGGTGATCCATCCAGCACAAGCCCGAAGCTGCAGCCTTGACTGTCAGCTTCCTTCTTCACTCTTACGAGGGCGTTGATGGTGCTGGAGTCGATGAACTCAACAGAAGAAAGGTCGACCAGGAGCCCGGAACAGGTGAGGAGCGCATCGCCCATGGCTCGTTCGAGCCGCGGCGCGGATTCCAAGTCGTGCTCTCCCTCCAGCACGAACAGTGCGACGTCGGGCCGAGGCCAAGTGATTTCGACTCTTGGCTCCGCGATTTGGACTTGGACGTCAGGGAGACCAGTCATCATGTGTATCCTCCCAAGTGAGTCGCGCTTAGATTGACATGAAAACCAACACGCGCAAAGTAATACACGAAAATCAGATCGTGTCAAGTCCCGACCAGACACATACTTGGACGTTCCTCTCAAACCATGCCCAGGCGCTCCTGTGCATCGCTCGCGATCCAGAAGTCCGAATCCGCGATATCGCGCAGGTGGTCGGAATCACCGAAAGAGCGGCGCAGCGAATCGTCGCTGACCTGATAGCCGCCGGGTACGTCGATCGCGAAAGGGTCGGCCGGCGCAATCACTATCGCCTGAACAGTGACGTGAAGATGCGGCACGCCGCCCAAGCCGACCTTCGGATCAGCGAGCTGCTGGATGCCTTCAGCTAACAGCGGATAGCCTCGCCGCCGGACCAGACGAGCAGCGGCTTCGGTCTAGCGGGCCTCTCCCGGCAGCAGCGACCCCATGACTGTGTCGATGCGCTCGCCGCTGACCGGCCGAACCTACCGAGCGAGTAGATGATCCGGCGCCTGGAGGAGGCCGCCTCACCGCTCTTCCCACTGCCGCAGACTGGGTAGACCTGAAACGTGGAGGGCGAGGCAGACGTGGGGAACGACCCGACCCGGTCGAGCTACGACGGCAGCTACTGGCTACGCCTCTGCGAGGGCTGGGCTTAAGTTCCGCTTGCGGGGGTGACGTTGCGGCGCCTCGGCTCCCGTGCCTGCTTGGCGCTCTTGGCGGTCTCGACGACTGTCTCGGCGGGGGCGCCGAAGCGGAGCAGGCGTCCGCCGAACGCGATGCTGCAGACGGCGAACCAGCCCCACCCGAGCATGACCCCGGCGATCACATCGGAGAGCCAGTGGACGTCGAGCAGCACGCGGCTGGCGGCGACGGCAACCGCGAGCGCGATCGCGGCCCCCGCCAGGAGCGACCGCCGGTTGGGCGAGCGTCGACGTGCGAGCAGGAGGGCGGCGCCGGCGTAGAAAGCGGCCGCGGTTGCGGAATGGCCGCTCGGGAACGAGGGGCCGAGCGTCGCAGCGACCGGGTTGAGCGTCGGCCTCGCCCGGTCGGCGAGGTCCTTGATCGTCAGCATCAGCGCCTCGTTGCCCGCAATCAGCACGACGAGGAACGGGACGATCCAGCGGCTCGGAACCCGGATCGACTCGACCACGGCCAACACGACGGCGAGTCCGATGACGACGGCCAGGCTGCCGAGGTTCGTGACGGCGTTGAGGCCGTGGGTCGAGAGCGCGGTCGCGTGCGCGTGGCCCCAGTCGGCGGCGCCGTTGTCGATGCTGCGGAGCTGTTGGTTGCCGCGCACGAGATAGGCGAGCACGGCGAGTACGAAGCCGCCGCCGACGGCGACGACGAGGGCGATCGTCAGCGCCAGTCCCGTCGCGACCGCCGGATCCAGCCGTCCCGCGACGAACCGCCGCAGCCGCCGGTGCCGCTCGACCGACTCCTCGACCGCGATCGCGGCGGCGTCGATGGCGGGCGGCGAGGCGACCTTCGCGGCGGGAAGCCTTCTCGACAGGGCGACGACGAGCGCGCCGGCGAGCACCGAGACGATGACAAGGAGGACGAAGCGGCATCGTGTGGCGAGCGGTTTCCCTCGGTTAGCTGTCGGGTAAACGCGGCGCCGTGACCGAGACCTCGCTCAGAGTTGCGGATCGCACTTCGGCGGTGTCAGGCCGAGCCGAGCTCGCTCGGCACCAAGAGCGCCGCAATTGCCGACGTCCCGGCGCTCGAGCCGACCGAGGGCGGGCCGGCGCAGCGCTTCGCCCAGGCGCTCTCGGGCCGCCACCCGGTCACGGTCTTCCTGGTCGCGTCGATCCTGGGCTACCTGCTGCTCGCAGCACTCACGATCGCGCTCGGGCTGCTCCTGACAGAGGTCGTGCTCCGAAGCGGCGGGGTCGCGAGCACCGACGAGCGCTTCGTCGGCTGGCTCGCCGCACACCGGGACCCGACAAGGACCGAGGCCTCGCTCATCGGCTCGATCATCGCGGGTGGTGTCGTCATACCCATCGTCGTCGGCGTAGTCGCCGTGGTCCTCGCCTGCTTCAAGCGCTGGCGGATCGCCGCCTTCCTCATCGCTGCGATCACCGTGGAGGCGGCGACCTACCGCTCGACGACGTGGGTCGTCCACCGCGACCGGCCGCAGGTCCACCGCCTCGAGGACCTGCCGGCGAACGCGAGCTTCCCGTCCGGCCATACCGCCGCCGCCCTCGCCGTCTACTGTGGGCTCGCGCTGGTGCTCACGTCGCGCGTTCGCAGCACATGGGTCGCCGCCGTCTGCTGGACGATCGCGCTTGCGATACCGCCTTTCGTGGCGCTGGCCCGCATGTACCGCGGGATGCACCACCCGCTCGACACCCTCGCCGGGGTCGCGATCGGCATCGCCGCGCTGCTCGTCGCGCTCTTCGCCGCCCGCGCGGCCGGCTACGCCGCCCGCGAACGCGACGCCGAAAGGATCCGATCGGGGACGTGACCTCGGTCGCGGTCGGACGGCTTCCCCGTCTCCCCCGCCGCTCGGGCGACTTCTTGCTCGGCGTCGACCGGCGCATCGGCGTGGCGGTGTCGAGCTACGGTCGCCGCGCACCACCGCCGCCGGCTCGCGCGGCTCGGGCAGGGAGGCACACTCGCCGCGGAGGGGGGCGACTGGAGCCCCGGTGAGCCGCCGCCTCGCCCGGACTGCTCGCTCGAGGTGCTCATCGACGGCGAGCAGGCGGCTACGCGCATGCACGCCGACCTCGCCGCCGCAAGCTCGCACGTGCACCTGTCCGGCTGGCACTTCTCGCCCGACTTCGCGCTCGTGCGCGGCTCGAAGCCGGTCGTGCTCCGCAACCTGCTCGCCGAGCTCTCGGAGCGTGTCGACGTGCGCGTACTCGCGTGGGGAGGCGCCCCGCTACCGCTCTTCCGGCCGACGCGGGCCACCGTCCGGAGGGGCATGGACGAGCTCTGCCGTGGAACGCGGGTGCGATATGCCCTCGACACCCGCGAGCGCCCCATGCACTGCCACCACGAGAAAACGATCGAGATCGACGACCGCGTCGCGTATGTCGGCGGCATCGACCTCAGCCTGGAAGGCGGCGACCGGTTCGACAGCCACCACCACATCGCGCGGGCCACGCTCGGATGGCACGACGTCGCCACACGCCTCGAAGGGCCGGCGGTCGCAGACGTCGCGGCCCATTTCCGCATGCGCTGGGGCGAGGTGACCGGCGAGCGCCTCGAGCCCGGCCCGACGCCGCAGGCGACCGGCGGCAGCACCGTCCAGGTGGTCCGCACCGTTCCCGAGCGCGTTTACTCGGCGGTGCCGCGCGGGGAGTTCCGGATCCTGGACGCGTACCTCCGTGCGCTGCGCTCGTCGCGGTCGCTCATCTACCTGGAGAACCAGTTCCTCTGGTCGCCCGAGATCGCGGAGGTCCTGCGCAAGAAGTTGCGCCGGCCGCCTTCGGACGAGTTCCGGCTCGTGCTGCTGCTCCCGGCGAAGCCGAACACCGGCGCTGACGATACGCGCGGAATGCTGTCCGAGCTGATCGATGCCGACGGCGGCGCCGGGCGGCTGCTCGCGTGCACGGTCTATGCGCGCCACGGCGCGCTCAGCGACCCCGTCTACGTCCACGCGAAGGTGGGCATCGTCGACGACGCGTGGCTCACGATCGGCTCTGCGAACCTCAACGAGCACTCGCTCTTCAACGACACCGAGATGAACGTCGTCTGCCGCGACGCCGACGTCGTCCGCGAGACACGCCTGCGCCTGTGGGCCGAGCACCTCGAACTCGACGAGGCTGACCTCGCCGCGCCGCCGGGCGAGATCGTGGATCGCTTCTGGAAGCCGATCTCACGCGAGCAACTCGCGCGCCGGAAGGCCGGGCTTCCACTCACGCACCGGCTCGTCGAACTGCCGGGCCTGTCGAGCCGCACCGAGCGGCTGCTCGGTCCCCTGCAGGGCCTGCTCGTCGACGGCTGATCGCGCCACGCCGTTTCCGGCCCCCAGGTCGAGGGTATGCGATGGGCATGGCATCGTCACCGCAGAGCGTCGTCCGCCCTGTTGTCGCTAGCGGCGAGAAGGCGGTCCAGAGCGACAGCTTCGAGGCCCTCGCCCGTGCCGGCTTCCTTGCGCGCGGAGTCGTCTACGCGATCATCGGCGTGCTCGCGATCAAGCTGGTCTTCGGCGCCGGAGGGAAGACGACCGACCAGAAGGGGGCGCTGAAGACGGTCGCCGACCAGCCGTTCGGGAAGGTATTGCTGATCCTCCTGGCGATCGGGCTCGCCGGGTACGCGCTGTGGCGCCTCGTGCACGCAGCGCTCGGCCACGGCCCCGAGCGAAACGACAGCGGTCTCGACCGCGTGACCGCGCTCTGCAGCGGAATCGTCTACGCAGGCCTCTGCGCGCTCGCCGTCGTGATTCTGCTCGGATCGGGCGGCGGCAGCAGCTCGACGAGCCCCGACAAGGCGACGGGCGGCGTCCTCGGCTGGAGCGGCGGCACCTGGCTCGTGGGCCTCGCCGGCCTGGTGATGATCGGCGTCGGCGCCTACCAGGGTTACCGCGGCGTGACGCACGACTTCCTGCGCGACTCGAAGTCCGAGGAGATGGGGCCGGCGACGAGGACGTCGGTCAAGTGGATCGGCACCTTCGGCCTGCTTGCCCGGATGGTCGTGTTCGTGCTGGTCGGCGTCTTCCTGATCAAGGCGGCTGTCGAGTACGACCCCAGCGAGGCGGTCGGAATCGACGGCGCACTCGCGAAGCTGGCCAACAGCCCGCAGGGTCCGCTCCTGCTCGGAGTCGTCGCCGCCGGGTTGATCGCGTTCGCGATCTACTCCTTCAGCGACGCCCGCTACCGGCGCATCTAATAAGCCCGCATCCATAGCAGGCTGTGTCGTGGTGCTGATCAAGGTCGCGGCGGTCGAGCTCGAAGTTAGGTCGAGCGCGAAGTGGTTGCGGGTGCCGGCGGGGACGCAGGCGACGACAGCCAGCGAGCCGTCGCCGCCGGCGACGCCGAGGGCGTCCGCACCGCGCGTCACCGCCTCTTCGACCAACGTCGCCAATCCTGCACGCGCGGCCTTCCCGCCGCCGGACTTCGGGTTGAGGAAGAGCACCGGCCTCCGCGGCGGACCTGCGCCGGCCCTCATGGGGAGCGACGGAGGCAACGGAAGTTCATCGGCTCGGGGTCGATCGCTCCACGGCAGCCGCACCTCCTGTGACTAGGACGCTCGATCCGGTACCCCCGTTGCCCCTCGTTTCGCGAGAGACGGTGCGGGAACAACGGGCTGGCAATTTGGTCGCGCCTACAGGAGGTGGGGAGATGCCGGGAAAGTCAGCTCACGTTAAGAACGAGAAGCAGTACGAGGCCCTGAAGGAAAAGGGCATGTCCAAGGAGCGGGCGGCCAAGATCGCGAACAGTCCCGACGCGTCGAGGAAGGGCGGTAAGAACTCCCATTCGGGGTCGTCGCGCTCGTCGTCCTCTCAGGGTGGCACAACGGCGCAGAAGAAGGCTGCTGGCGCGAAGCGGCGGCCGTGGGCGAAGGCCGCTCCCGCAAGTCGACGAAGTTGACGCGCACACCTTGCCAGCCAGGGGATGTCGCCTGCGCGGTCTGCGCGGGCAGGCCAGTGTGCCCCCCGCGTGGCCCCACGGCCCGCGCTGCCGCGCAGTGACCAGGGCTGGAGCCGACGGCGACGATGCGGACGTCGGCTGTCGAGCGCTTGTCTTCGAGTTGTCTTGACTGATGGTCGACATGGCGGCTCTTCCAATGATGACGGGCGTCATCGATTTCAAGACGATAGCAGATTCGATGACGACCGTCATCGAACTGTGTACGATGGAGCCATGACAAGAGCAGATCCGGAAGTGACCGGAAAACGGTGGCGATCACCCGCTCGCGCGCGCATGGTGAGAGCGCCGCAACCCTCATGGCAGGGTATGGTTGGGCTCCGCGAGATCGTCGCTCACTCCGGCGGACCCCGCGGCTCGCTCGGCCGCTATTTCCCGGGCGGCAAGACACAACTCATGACCGAGGCGATCGATGTCGCTCTCGCCGGCCTCTTCGACGAACTCGAACGGGCGCTCACCGAGGCCGAGACCTTCCCCGATGCGATCGGCGTGATCGTGGCACCGTGGCGGCGCCTGCTCGCTGATCACGACTTCGCAATGGGCTGTCCACTGGCTGCAACCGTCGTCGACGCCGCCGACAACGACGACCTCCGCGACCACGTCAGGGAACTGCTCGCCCGGTGGCAAGCCTCAGTCGCCAACGTCTACCTCAAGTTCGGAGCTACGCCGGCTTCGGCCGACGAGCAGTCGACGATGCTGCTGGCCGCGCTCGAAGGTGCCCTCATCCTTGCCCGGGCCCGGCGCAGCACCGAACCGCTCGACACAGTCGAACGCTACTTCGCGTCTCGCGCTCCAGACCCGCGTAGACGGCGAACGTAGGCCAACCTACAACCGCCTTCACGCCGCTTCGCTACTCCGTGACCAGGAAACGCTCGATCTCGGCTACGACGGTCTCTGGATCGTCGATCCACGCATTGTGGCCTGCCCCGGGAACTCGAACGAGGCGAAGGTTCGGGTTCGTCGCGACGAGAGCCTCACCCTCCTCCTGCGATCCGAAGGCGTCGTGTTCGGGCCAAACGAGAAGCGTCGGCATCGTCAACGCTCGCCACCGCTCGCCAAGGATCAGCTCGCGTCGGTACCCAAGGCGGCGCCAATCGGCGATACACGCGATCAAGCTCACCATGCTCTCGACGTTTCGTCGCATGTTCGCGACATCGAAGTCGAGCACGAGATCATCGACTCTCTCGGGATGCTTCACCATGACCTGCCCCCAGAACTTGCGGCTCCCGTCCCGCGTCCCATTCGAAAAGAAGTGCCTGCCAAGCCGCGGGCCGATGAGCGGGAATCCGAGCGGAAGCATCAGGAGGGGCGGCCTTCGCGTGATCCCGAACGGAGCACCGACGAGCGCGAGGTGCGACACGCGGGCGGGAGCGTCGATCGCGAAGGCGACAGACAAGAACGCGCCTATCGAGTTGGCGGCCACATCGACGGTCGGGAGCTCGAGCGCATCCACGACGTCCTGCAGGAACGTTCGACCGTGGTCGAACAGGTCGACGCCGCGGTAGTCGAACGGATCAGCCAGCCCGTGACCCGGCCGGTCGACTGCGATCACGCGGTGGGCCTTCGCGAGAGCAGCAAGGATCGGCACCACCTCGTACGCGCCGCCCAACCCACCGTGGACGTACAGAAGCGGCGACCCGCTGCCGAGCTCGAAGACTTGTGTCTCGCCCCGGGACCAGCGAATCCGTCGGACACGAGTCTGAGGCGCGAACCGGGCAAGCAGCGCGGCCTGGGCCTGCTCCAGTTCCCGATCCAGCTCTGCCTCCACCAGAGGGGTCAGGATAAGCCGTTGCTCTCCAGGATGCGAGACCGCGAGACATGCACGGTGAAGCGGGTCGACCGTCCCTACTTCGGCGAGGAGGAGTAGCGCTCGCGAAGGAATCGGCGGCGACCCTCTCCCCCGACGCGCGCCGCCGCCGCGGGTCACTCCACTACAAGCGCACCGGCTCACTCGCCGACGTCGCCGAGCTACTCGGCGACTCGAAGCGGGTCGCGGCCGACCACTACGTCTACGCGCTCTTCGACTACCGGGAGGTCGACGAACGATCGCGCTCGCCCGCGCCAAGGCCACGAACTAGGCCGAACGATCCGACGCGCTGACTCACGCGCTGGATCGCATCGGAGTCTCAGCTGTTAGACGTGGACCTGGATGTTGCCGGCCGTGATGCGGTCGCGCCGTGCCCTCGATCCTCACCTCGCCCGCTAGGGGTTAGCTGGTGAGCTGCCGTTACGGAGGGCAGCATCGATGCTCGTGACTCGGTTCAGTGCGCCGAGGACTCCGCAGATCTCGAGGGTGCGTTCGATGTTCGGTGATCCATCCAGCACAAGCCCGAAGCTGCAGCCTTGAGTGTCAGCTTCCTTCTTCATTCTTACGAGGGCGTTGATGGTGCTGGAGTCGATGAACTCAACAGAAGAAAGGTCGACCAGGAGCCCGGAACAGGTGAGGAGCGCATCGACCATTGCTTGTTCGAGCCGCGGCGCGGATTCCAAGTCGTGCTCTCCCTCCAGCACGAACAGTGCGACGTCGGGCCGAGGCCAAGTGATTTCGACTCTTGGCTCCGCGATTTGGACCTGGACGTCAGGGAGACCAGTCATCATGTGTATCCTCCCAAGTGAGTCGCGCTTAGATTGACATGAAAACCAACACGCGCAAAGTAATACACGAAAATCAGATCGTGTCAAGTCCGGACCAGACACATACTTGGACGTTCCTCTCAAACCATGCCCAGGCGCTCCTGTGCATCGCTCGCGATCCAGAAGTCCGAATCCGCGACATCGCGCAGGTGGTCGGAATCACCGAAAGAGCAGCGCAGCGAATCGTCGCTGACCTGATAGCCGCCGGGTACGTCGATCGCGAAAGAGTCGGCCGACGCAATCACTATCGCCTGAACAGTGACGTGAAGATGCGCCACGCCGCCCAAGCCGACCTTCGGATCAGCGAGCTGCTGGATGCCTTCAGCTAACAGCGGATAGCCTCGCCGCCCGGACGAGACGAGCGGCGGCTTCGGTCTAGCCGGCGCTACGTGAATCTGTGAGGGCTACCCTGCGGACGTGGTTCTCTTCCCGATTGCGTTCGTTTGGCTCCTGTTTGTCGTGCTGTGGGCGGTGCGGCAAACCGTGGAACCCAGTGACGGGCCCTGGCGCCCATGGCGCAAGCGCACGCCGGGTCGGCCGGACGGCCCGCACGGCCATCGCTCGCGGAGTGGAACGGTCACTCGAAACGGCACAGGGTCGAGGGCGGTTCGGGACTCCGCTCGCCGTTAGCCGGACGGCTATTCGACTGGCGTAGACCGCGCGCGTGACCGTCAGTACGCTGCGGAGCACGCGGTCTGCGGTGCTGAGGCCGAACAGGCGGGCCGGCGCGAGATATCGCCCGCGCAGGCGGGCGAGGCTGCCGAGCATCTCCCCTGTGCGGAGGCACTCCCACCCGAAACTGGTTCCGCAGAGTTGCCGGGCTTCCGTTTAGGGTAGTGCGAGCGCACGACCGAGACATTGCCGAGCCATGCCTGAGCCCACCGAGGAAGTAATCCGCAAAGAGATCGCCTCCGAGCGGCAGGCCCTTGCCGACGATCTCGCCGCGCTGCGTTACAAGTTGCGCTGGTTCGTGCTCCTCCCCGTCGCGGTCGCAGTCGTGAGACGCAAGAGCAGAGGGGCCGTTGTCCTAGCCGGTTTCAAGGCAGTCCGGAAGCTCGTCTAGTCGGGCTGGCATTCGCCCACGCCAGCCCGCTCCACGTGTCGCTCGTATTCTCTGGGCTGAGTGTCGATGCAGACTGGGTGTGACGTCGTCGTGGCCGTGAGGATCGAGAGCTTGAAGCCTCGTGACTGAGGATCAGGTGGCTGCGGGCCAGGGCCGCTCCGGCTCGTTCTGTCGCATCGGCACGCCGGTTGATCCTCCCGCTCGCGATGGCGCAGTTCATCTGCAGCTTCGCGGGCTCGAACATGAACGTGATGATCACCGACATCAGCGATGACCTCGACACGACCGTCAAGGGCGTGCAGACCGCGATCACGTTGTTCTTGCTGATCATGGCGATCCTGATGATCCCCTGCAGCAAGCTGACCGACCGCTGGGGCCGCAAGAGGTGCTTCATCTGGGGTCTGACGCTGTACGGGGTCGGGGCGCTGACCAGCGCGGTCTCGCCGAACCTCGGCGTGCTGATCCTCGGCAACTCGGTGTTCGAGGGCGTCGGTACGGCGCTGCTGATCCCTCCCGTCTACATCCTTGCGACGCTGTGGTTCAGCGATCTCACGTCGCGTGCCTGGGCCTTCGGCGTGATCAGCGGGCTGGGAGGGATCGGCGCGGCGGCAGGACCCTTGATCGGAGGCGTGCTCACAACGGCGATCAGCTGGCGTGCCGCGTTCGTCTTTCAGGCTCTGGTCGTCGCCACGATCGTGCTCCTGAGTCGGCGAATGGTCGATCCGCTCGCACCGGATCCGACGCGTCCCTTCGATGCCGTCGGAGCGATCCTGTCGGGTGTCGGCATGTTCTGCATCGTGTTCGGGATCCTGCAGGCCGGAAGCAACAACGCGCTCCTGGCGATCTTCCTGGCGATCGGAGCCGTCTTCTTGCTGGCGTTCTTCCTCTTCATCCGCGCCCGGGAACGGGCGGGGAAGGAGGCGCTGCTCTCCACCGGGCTCTTCAAGAATCGGACGTGCAACCTCGCCCTCGTCACGCAGAACATCCAGTGGCTGTTGCTGATGGGCGTGTCGTTCGTCATCTCCGTCTTCCTGCAGGAGGTTCGCGGCTACAACGCGATCAAGACCGGGGTGATCTTCACTGCAGCCACGCTCGGCATCCTCTTCTCCTCCCTCGCTGCGGAGCGCCTTGCGAAGAGATACGCCCAGCGGACGTTGATCGTCACCGGGTTCCTCATCACCATCGCCGGGATCGCACTCCTGCTCGGGCTCGTCAGGGCCTCGGACAGCATCTGGGCCTTCGTGCCCGGGTTGGCACTGGTCGGCCTCGGCCTCGGCGCGATGCTCACGCCCTCCGTGAACGTCGTACAGTCGAGCTTCCCCGAGCAGCTCCAGGGCGAGATCTCAGGGCTGTCGCGGAGCATCTCGAACCTCGGCTCGTCGTTCGGCACGGCAATCGCCGGAACGATTCTCGTCTCCGTCGTCGCCTCGGGAAACCGGGCCTACGCGTGGGCGATGGCCGTGCTGATCGTGATCGGACTCGTCGGCCTCGGCGCTGCCCTGCTTCTTCCTACCAAGCTCCAGCGTCACCCTGCCTGATCGGCGGCCAGGTCTGCTTCGACCGCTCGGTGGACGTTGCCGTGGATGTGGTCGGCTCCGATCCGGTCGACGATTCCATCCGCCTCGAGCACCGCTCGGACATTTGGCTTTACTCGCGCGAGACGCAGGGTGACGTCGGCGGCCTGGGTGAGCTGGTGGATCTCGGTCAGCTTCGAGGCGCCCTGCGAGTCGACGAAATTGACACCTTCGAGGTCGAGCACGAGCGTGCGCAGCTCGCGGTCGTCATCCGTGAGCGCACGGACACGATTCTCGAGCGCTTCGGCGGTTGCGAAGAAGAGGCCGCCGTCGAGGCGGAGGACGGTGATGCCCGCAAAGGTCTCGTCGGCGGGATTTTCGACCAGGTCGCGGAACACCTGCGTTCCGGGCTCGCGTCCGAGTAACGGCATGGACGGCCTCGTCGCGACGTAGACCAGCCAGCCGAGCGAAAGGACGACTCCGATCACCACGCCTGCGAGCACGCCCGCGGAGAGCACGCCGATGATCGCCGCCATCGAGATCCAGAAATCGAACCTGGCGACCCCGTACAAACGGCGCATCTCGGTGATGTCGATCATCCCGAAGACGACCGCATCGATGATCACCGCCGCCAGAATCGCCTTGGGAAGGACAGAGAAGACCGGGGCGAGGACGACCAGTGTTGCCAACACGAGCGCGCCTGTGGTCAGCGACGCGACCGGCGTCTTCGCCCCGGCCGACTCGTTCAGCGAGCTCGCCGAAAGGCTGGTCGATACGGGCATCCCCTGGAACACACCGGCGCCGACGTTCGCCATCCCCTGGGCGACGGACTCCTGGTTCACGTCGATCCTGTAGCGGTGCCGGGCTGCGAACGCCCTGGCATCGCCCGCCGTCTGCGAGAAGCCGATGAGGAGCAGCGCAAGGGCAGCGATGCCGATGGTCGCGTAGTGATCCTGGACGATCGAGGCGTCGGGGAGCTCGGGAGCGGGAAGCCCACGCGGCACGGTGCCGACGAGCGCGACTCCGTGCGCACCGAGATCGAACAGCCAGGAGGCGAGCAGCCCGCCGGACACCAACACGAGGGCGCCCGGAACGGCCGGCGCCACGAAACGCAAGCCGAGAATCACGGCAAGCGCGACCGCGCCGACGACGACGGTCGTCCAGTGCACGTCGCCGAGCGACTGGAGCCAAGTCGCAAGCTCGCGCCAGGCGCTGTCTCCCTCGGAGGAGGTTCCGGTCAGCTTCGGCAGCTCTCCGATGACCACATCGACGGCAGCGCCGGCCAGGAATCCGGTGATCACCGCTCGCGAGAGGAACTGGGCGATCCAACCCATGCGCAGAAGAGCGAGCAGCAGGAACAGGATCCCGGTCGCGATCGTGATCGCCGCCACCAGTTGCGCGGCGTCGTCACCACCGACGCCGGTGGCGAGAACGGCACCTCCCGCCACGGCGGCAAGTGACGAACTCGGCCCGGTCGAGATGTGCCGCGACGTGCAGAAGACTGCGTAGATGAGTGCGCCCGCAGCCGCGGCGTAGAGTCCGTTCTGCAGCGGCACCCCAGCGATGCCGGCATAGCCGAGATTCTTGGGGACGATCAGCGCGGTGACCGCGATGCCGGCCATCACGTCTCCACGGAGCCAACGGCGGTCGTACCGGGGGAGCCATCCGACGATCGGCACCGCTCGCGCGAGAAGCCGCGCGGTTTTCTGACTCTCTGCGGTCGCCGTCACCGGGACAAACTGCTCCTTCTGCCGATTTCCGCCGAAGCGATCTGGCCCGGAACCGCGATCCGGGTTGCCGTTCTTCGCGTTCTAGGCAGGCCTACAGTCCTGTTTCGGCCGCGACGCGGCCCGTGTCGACCGCCTCCTTGAGCGCGGCGTAGTCGCGTTCGTTCTGGTCGGCGTACGCCTCCGCGAAGCGGGCGAGTGCGTTGTCGAAGACCTCGCCGGAGCCGAGGTAGGAGCCGATCGCGATCGCGTCGCCGGAGCGGGCGTGCGCCTTGGCCAGCGTCCAGCCGCAGAGCTTGGCGTACTCGATCATGGCGGTCGGCTCCATCAACTCGATCAGGGCGGAGCCCTTCGCGTCCCAGAGCTGACGGATATAGAAGTCGCGCTCGACGCCGTCGATTCCGGTCGTGTGCAGCCAGCCGAGCATGATGTCGCTCGCCGCCTGCATCAACCGCTGGCCCTCGACCACGCGCTGGCCGTGGTTGGCGAACTCGCTCTTGCCGAGGAACGGCTCCAGCACCGAGGGCTGCGCCTCTTTCGCCTGCATGAAGAGCGGGTCGTTGCCGTCGCGGCCGAGCATCAGCACGATCCAGGCGCGAGTGCCGACGCTGCCGACGCCGACGACCTTGCGGGCGGCATCGACGAAGCGGAACCGCTCGAGCAGGTGGCGGCGGTCACGCGAGAGCGTCCGCCGGTACTGGCGGATCAGATCCCTGAACATATCCTGGACGTCCGCGGCCTGCTCGGGGCCGGCCAGCTCAGCGATCGGGACGATCAGCGGCGGATCGCTGACGATCCGTGCCTCGCCGTCGACCACCTCGGTCAGCTTGGCGAACGCCTTCAGGCTGGTTTTTGCTCTCGTCTTCGCGAGATTCTTCTCCATCCGCTTGCGCTGCTCGCCGGTTGCGCGGGAGGAGAGATCCCCGAGGATCTCCTCGAGGTCGACCCGGGCGTACCAGACGTCCATGTTGCCCATCGCACCGAACTCCTGCACCGCCTCGCGGTAGGAGCGGCCGACCGCGGCGTTGATCTTCATCCGGGTCTTGTCGTCGAACCCGCGGTCGCGGCCGGCGACCGCGAAGCTCGCGACCAGCCGCTTCACATCCCACTCGAACGGCCCCGGCAGGGTCTCGTCGAAGTCGTTCAGGCCGAAGATCAGCCGGCGGTCGGGCGCCGCGAAGGCACCGAAGTTGGACAGATGGGCATCACCGCAGAGCTGGGCGTGCAGACCCGAGCGCGGGCCGCCGGACAGATCGGACGCCATCAGGTACGCAGCGCCGCGGTAGAAGGTGAACGGCGACACGAGCATCCGCCCGTAGCGGATCGGCACCAGCTCGGGCACGCGCGTCTGCGCCTGCTCCTCGAGCAACTCGACCGGGTCGGGCCGGTGCGGCGGAGGCTCCCACTCCGCGTGCGAGCTGCGCGGCACCTCGGCGCGCGCCGCCTTACCGCGGGCCGCCCGCTCGGCCGGAGTGAAGTGCTCGACCCTGGCTCCCCGCGACGACGACGAACGCACCGCGGCCTTCTCTGCCGGGGCCGACTCCCCCTTCGGCTGGGCATCGTTCCCAGACTGTGCGATCTCGTGGTCGGTCTGCTCTGTGCTCATCGCCACCCTCCGGAATTGGATCCCATACCTGCCTCTTGCACATCATCCGTGTCGTGGCCCGGGAAAGCGAGTCGGACGGCGAGGCACGACCGGGAAGCCGATCCGAGAGAATGCTCCGTGGCGTGGCTCCGAACTCGGGCGACAGCGGCAAACCTCGGCTGAGCGGGCTCCCGCTGCTCGCGGCGGCACTCGGTGTGGTCCTCGCCGTGCAGGCGCTCTTCGTGCTCTCGTACGTCGGCGCCCTCCACCATCCGAAGCCCCACGACGTCGCGTTCGGAGTCGTGGGCAACTCGCGGTTGCCGCTCGCGGTCGGCAAACAGTTCTCGCTGAAGGTCAGGCAGTACCCGGACGAGGCGGCAGCCCGTTCGGCGATCGACCACCGGAGGATCGACGGGGCCTTCGTCGCCGACAGCGGCGGAGGGACCCTGCTCGTCGTCCCTGCGGCGAGCAACGCCGGCGCAACGGCACTCGGCACGGCGTTCGGGGCGGCGGCGGCTGCGCTGGAACAGAAGCTGACGGTCGTCCAGGTGCACACGCTGCCGACTGGAGACGCGAGCGGGAATGTCTCCTTCCTCGTCGTCATGGCGCTGATCGTCGGCGGATATCTCGCCTCGACGATCGGCATGGTCTTCGGAGGATCGGCCACGGCGCCGCGGCCGACTCGCTTCCCTGGCCCTGGCCTCCGTGCTCGGAGCGCTGCTCACCGACGTGTTCGCCGGCCCTGTCCTCGACGCCGTTCCGACGTCGAAGTTCCTCGCGCTCTGGGGCCTGTTCGTGCTCGTGATGACGGCAGTCGCCTACGCGACCGCCGCCCTCCAGACCGTGCTCGGGCCCGGGGGGACGCTGATCGTGGTCGTCCTCTTCATCGTCTTCGGCGCGCCGGCCTCGGGCGGCACCGTTCCGTCGGCGTACCTTCCCGGCCTTCTGGCGAACCTTCGGCCCATACCTGCCGGCCGGTGCCGGTACGACCGCCGTCCGGAACACGCTCTACTTCGACGGGAACGCGATCACCAAGTCCCTCCTGATCCTCTCCGGCTATCTCATCGCCGGGGCGCTGGTGGTGATCGTCGTCCGGCGGCGGGCGAGCGGAACGACTGCCGAGGCCGAAGCCGAGGCCTCGACGGCGGCAGCCGCCATCGTCGTCTAGAGGCGAAGGCGACGGTCAGGGTGGACGCCGGTGCGGATCACGGCACCGCGGGCGCCGTGGCAACCTCGTACGGCTCCTCGGCCTCTTCGGTTGCCCGCGTGATCACCACCGCGGCGGCCAGCGCAAGCGCCAGGCCGGCGTAAGCGACGATCCTGTGCCAGGTCGGCGGTGCGAGCCTCTCCTCGAGCACCAGGGTGCCGACTGCGATGCAGACGAGCGGATTGACGACGGAGGTCATCGCCACCGACGGCGCCAGATCGCCTGTGGCGAGCGAGACCTGCTGCACCAGGAACGCGAGGATGCCGGCCGCGGCGAACACCCAGAACTCCCAGCTCGAGAGCATCCCGCCCAGCCCGTCGGCCTCGAGCAGCGCGCCGCTCGGCTTCCAAAGAGAGGCCGACAAACCGTAGAGCAGCCCCGCGCACGCGCCGTAGGTCCCGGCTTTCTGGGCCGTCGAGCCTCGTCCGCCGGCGACGAGGAGCGCACCCGCGCCGGCCGCGAGCACGGCAATGGCGATCGCCCACTCCCAGCCGGGCGCGCTGTCGTTGCCGGCCGCGGCGTCCCCGACGACCGCGAACACGGCGAGCCCAACCACCACGAATGCGGCGGCCACGATCTCCGGCCGGTTCACGACCTGGCCGGTGAGGAGGTAGCCGAGCGGAAGCGCGAAGACGATCGTCGTCACCAGCAGGGGCTGGATCACCGCCAGTTTCCCGTGGTCGAGCGCGACCGCCTGGCAGACGTACCCGCCGAGCAGGGCGATCGTGCCCAGAAGCCACCACGTCTGGCGGACCAGGCGGACGAAGGAGGCGGGCGAGCGCAACGACACCTCGCCCATTCCGAGCGCACCCTTCTGCTGGAGCGTTGCCGCCAGCGCGAACAGGAACGCTGCACAGAGGGCCAGGACGCCAGCCACGCGCGAGAGTCTAAACGGCCGCCCGTACGCCCAAACGGCGGCTCAAGGCCGTGCCGCGGCGCGGGCAGCGATGGCGCGCTGGCCGGCGAGCGTGACGGTGCCGCCGATCAGCATCATCGCCACGTTGACGGCCAGGACCCAGAGCGCCGAAAGCGCCTTGCCCCCCTCGCCGATTCCCACCGCCACCCCGAGGTAGGCGACGGCGGGGATCGTGGTGACGGAGATGGCAACGCCGACGGCCGCGCTGGCCCGCGTCTCGAATGCCAGGATCCCGGCCACGCCGGCGGCGAGCGCCACCGCGATCGTCGAGGCCCCGACGTGGGTCTGGGACGCAGGGATCTCGCTCAGCGCGAAACCTGCCGGCAGGTCGTCGAAGACGTCGAGGAGACCGGCGACCGCCGCGCCGACGAGGCCGGAGACGGCGAGGCCGAGGAAGAGGCTCGTGAGCCCCCGCCGCACGAGCCGCGGCCGCAGGAGGGCAATGCCGGTGCAGGCGGCCATGATCGGCAACAGATCGGGACTGATCGCCATCGCACCGACGATCAGCACCGGGCTGACGTTGATGACCGCAAACGCGCCGACCACGCCGGCCGCCGCCATCAGCAGCAGATATCGCCCCGGAGCACGGGCCCGGACTCTCGCCTGGCCGAGCACATCTGCCCAGACGAGCGCGAACGCCCCCGTCTCCTCCGGCACGTCCGCGATCTGCTCGAGTCGCGTGAGCACGATGTCGTCCGACGTGACACCGAGGCGCTCGAGGGTCGCGAGCACGGCGTCGGCTGCGTCAGCCCTGACGTCCGCCGTGACCATCGCGGTCGCGGCGCCCGCCCCGGCCATGCTGAGATGCCTCACGCCGTGCAGACCGGCGAGCCCTTCGGAGACGGCCGCCATCGCCGCAGGATCCCCGTATGCGCGCAGCTCGAACACCCTCGCCAGCTAAGCCTGGCTACGGGGTCGGCCGGATCTCGTAACGAGTGATCTTGCCGCCGCGGATCATGACCTCGATGTGGAGGTCGCGCTGGTAGGCGAAGTTGCCCGATCCTTTCATGCGGTAGATCTCGCGGATGTCGACGGCCGTGCGGCCGCCACCAAGGTTCGGACCTGCATCGCGATCTCGAGGTCGCCCGGGCTCATCGCTGCCTAGAGTCGACGAATGGCACCGTTGCTCAGCTCGAGCAGCTCGTCGGCGAGCTCGAGCCCCTCGGGCCGGTGGGTGATCAACAGAACGGCGGCGTCGCCCGCCGCGGCGAAGACGTCCTGGATGAGCGCACGCGCGGCCGCCGGGTCGAGGTGGGCCGTCGGCTCGTCGAGCACGAGCAGCGCCGGGCGTACGAGGAGCGCACGGGCGACGCAGACGCGCTGGCGCTGGCCTCCCGACAGCGCCCGCCCCTGCTCACCGACGAGGGTATCGAGCCCATCCGGAAGCGCTCGAGCCCAGTCCCAGGAGGCCGACCAGCCGCAGCACGCGGTCGAGCTCCTCGTCGCTCGCCTCGGGGCACCCGAGCTTCACGTTGTCCCGGATGCTCGCGGAGAACAGGTGCCCGTCCTGCCCGGCCACCGCGATCGTCCTGCGGACGTCCTCCTGGCGCAGCTCACGGATGTCGCGACCGCCGATCGTCACCCGCCCCTGCTCGGGGTCGAGGAACCGCAGCAGGAGGTTCGTCACGGTCGTCTTCCCGGCCCCGCTCTCGCCGACGAGGGCGACGCGGCAGCCCGGCTCGAGCCGCAAGGACGCTCCCGCCAGTACCGGCGGGTCATGCGGCCCGTAGCGCGCGCGGACGTCCTCCAGGCAGACGGCGACCGGGCCCTCCGGCAGCGGAGCGGGCAGGTCGGGATCGGCGATCCGCGGCCGGCGGTCGACCAGTTCGAGCACGCGCTCCCCGGCGGCGACCGTCGCGCCCAGGTCGCGGACCGCGCCGGCGAGGGGCTGGACGGCGTCGAAGGAGGCCAGCGCGAGCAGCGCCAGCATCGCGATCAGCACCCGGTCGAGCCGCCCGTCCGCGTGTGCCTCGACGGACACCCAGAGGACGCCGGCCACGGTGGCGCCGGCGGTGCAGAGCTGGAGGCCGTCGCCGATGCCGGCGGCGAGCGCGTCGCGTCGGCCGATGCGTACGAGCAGGCGGTCGGCTGCGCGCACGCGCGCGAGCCGGTCGCGCTCCTGCGCCGTAGACGACCAGCTCCGGCGCCGCCTGCAGCAGCTCGACCAGCTCGGCCGCCAGCCGGCCGCGGGCGACGGCCTGCCGCTCGGCCGCCCACCTCGCCAGCCGGCCGGAAACCACGGGCACCGCGATGCCGGCCAGCGAGGAGGCCGCACGCGAGCACGAGCGCCGCAGCGGGCAGGAACGCCGCGGTGACGCCCACGCACACGGCCCCCGAGACGGCTGCGACGAGCAGCGGGTGGAAGCCGCGCAGGTGGAGGTTCTGGAGCGAGTCGACGTCGGCGACCAGGCGGGAGAGCAGGTCGCCCCGCCGGTACCCCTCGAGCTCGGCCGGCGCCAGCGGCTCGATCCGCTCGTAGGTGCCGACGCGCACGCGCGCGAGCACGCGGAAGGCGAGGTCGTGCGAGACGAGCCGCTCGAGGTAGCGGGCCAGCGGACGGGCGAGACCGAAGAAGCGAACGGCGACGATCGCGACCGTCAACGACAGGATCGGGGGCTGTTCGGCGGCCCTGCGAGATCAGGTAGCCCGCGGTCGCCATCAGCCCGGCGCCGAAGACGACCGTCGCGGCGCCGAGCAGCACCGAGAGGGCCACACGCGAACGCGGTACGTCCGTCAGCGCGACGAGACGCCGGAACGTGGCTGTCATGCCGCCACCTCTTGCGCGAGCTCGACGGCGCGGCCCGCCTCGAGGCGGACGACCCGGTCGGCATGCCGGACGAGCTCCGGCCGGTGCGCGATCACGAGCACCGTGCGCCCGGGGCGGTGCCGCTCGATCGCCTCGGCGACGATCTCGGCGCTCTCGTCGTCGAGGTCGGCGGTCGGCTCGTCGAGCACCACCAAAGAGGCCGAGCGCAGAAACGCCCTCGCCAGGGCGATCCGGCGGCGCTCGCCGGCCGACAGCGGCCGGCCGCCGTCGCCGATCGCGGTTCGGTAGCCGTCCGGCAGCCGTCGCACGAAGGCATCCGCGCCGGCGAGCTCCGCTGCCTCGCGCACGCGTTCGTCCGAGGCCGAGGGGTCGGCGAGCCGGATGTTGTCGGCGACGGTTCCCCGGACGATCGCCGGCCGCTGGGGGACCCAGGCGAGGTGCTCGCGCCAGCTCTCCGCGCGACAGCCGGCGAGATCGACACCGCCGACCGTGATCCTCCCGCTCTGCGGCTCGGCCAGCCGCAGCAACAGGTCGGCGACGGTGCTCTTCCCCGCGCCGCTCGCGCCGACGAGCGCCACCACTTCTCCCGGCCGCAGCTCGAGCTCGAAACCGTCGAGCACCGGCTCGGAGCGTCCCGGGTAGCTGAACGAGACGCGCTCGAACCGCACGACCTCGACCGCCGGGTCGGGAGCTGCGAGCGTTCCCTCGTCGCGCACGGCAGGCGGCGCCTCCAGCAGCCCGAGGATTCGGTCGGCGACCGCGAGCCCATCTGCGCTCGCGTGGTACTGGGCGCCCGAGCCGCCGCAGCGGAAGGTACAGCTCGGGGGCGAGCACGAGGACGGTGAGGCCCGCCTGCAGGCCGAGCCCGCCGCCCACCAGGCGGACGCCGACCGTCACCGCGACCAGGGCCACGCCCAGGGTCGCGGCCAGCTCGAGGACGGAGCCGGACAGGAAGGCGACCCGGAGCGTCCCCATCGTCGCCCGCCGATAGCGCTCGCCGACGTCTGCGAGCGTCGCCGCCTCTCCCCTGGCCCGGTTGAACGCCCGCAGCGTGGGCAGCCCGCGCACCACGTCGAGGAAGTGGGTCGACAGGAGGCGCAGGGCGAGCCACCGCTCCCGGGTTCGCTCCTCCGTGTAGCGCCCGATCAGCCACATGAACACCGGGACGAGCGGGAGCGTGGCGAGCATCACCAGCGCCGAGCGAAGGTCGATCGCGGCCACGAACACCAGGACGGCCACGGGAACGACGCAGGCGAGCACCAGCTGCGGCAGGTACCTGGCGAAGTAGGCCTCGAGGCCGTCGACGCCCTGCACGGCGGCCGCGACGATCTCCCCCTCCTCGGCGCCGTCCGCCGACCTCGGCTGGCCGCGGAGGCGCTCCTCGACGAGGTCCACCCGAAGCTCGGAGAGCACCGCGTGGGCCGCGCGGCGGCCGGTGACCTCGAACGACCAGGCGAGCGCGCCGCGGGCGGCGAAGGCGAGCGCGAGCAGGAGCACGTCGGTCCACAGGGCCGCCGGCGGCGAGCCGTGGAAGGCTCCGGCCACGATCCTCGCCAGCAGGAACGCCTGCAGCAGCACGACGAAAGCGGTGGCCACGCCGGCGGCGACGTCCAGAGCCAGCAGCCGCCGCGCAGCGCTCGCGCGCGCGAGCAGCTGTGAGTCGAGGCGCGCACGCTACGGCCTAGGCCGTGGACTCGACGCCCGGCGGATCCGGCGTCGGAGGGCCCGGTTCGGGCTCGTCGCCGCCGAGCCGTTGCCGGAACACGTGATAGGTCCAGCCCTGGTAGACGAGGATCACCGGGAGAACGATCGCGACGACGATCGAGATCACCTTCAGCGTGTAGTGCGCGGACGCAGCGCCGGAGACGGTGAGGCTGTTCGCAAAGTCCGGGCTCGAGACCATCACGCGCGGATACAGGCTCGTGAACAGGGTCGCCACGAGCAGGACGGCCCCGAGCGCCGTGGCGGCGAAGGCGAGCCCGCTCCGTCTCCGATAGACGAAGACCACCGCGAGGACGAGGGCGCCGGCGCCCAGTGCGGCCGGCAGGACCGGCGGGAAGACGTCCTTGTCGTTCCGGTCGACGGCGACCGCAACCGTCCACGCGAGGAAGCCGCTTCCGACCAGCACGGCGGCGACGGACAAGACCCGCGCCGCGCGGGCGGCACGGTCGCAGAGCTCGCCGCGCGTCCTGATCGTCAGGTAGGTGGCTCCGTGGAAGGCGAACACGAGCACGACCGTGACACCGGCCAGCACCGAATAGCCGGTGAACAGGTCGGCGAAAGTACCGGCGAAGTCGCCCTTCGAGTCGAGCGGGACCCCGTGGAGCAGGCTCGCGAGCGCGATGCCCCAGATCAGCGACGCCCCGACACTGCCGATGGCGTTCGCCCACGTCCAGACCCGGCGCCACGCCGGGCTCTCGCTCTTCTCGCGCCACTCGAACGAGAGCACGCGGACGATCAGCAGGACGAGGAGCAGCAGCAGGGCGATGTAGAAGCCCGAGAACATGGTCGCGTACCAGGCCGGGAACGCGGCAAAGGTCGCCCCGCCTGCGATCACGAGCCACACCTCGTTGCCGTCCCAGACCGGTCCGATCGTCTCGAACATCGTCGACCGCTGCCGCTCGTTCCGTGGCAGGAACGGAAGCAGCATGCCCACGCCGAAGTCGAAGCCCTCGAGCAGGAAGTAGCCGCCCCAGAGGACAGCGATCAGGACGAACCAGAGGGTCTGGAGATCCATCGCCTCGCTCCTACGCCGCCGGCTCCGGGGCGGCCGCCGGTGCCGGCGGGGCCTCCGGCGCAGCGCCCAGGTCGCGCCCTCCGAACCTGCGCATCAGCCAGACGTCGACGACGAGGAGCAGCACGTAGAGCGCGACGAACACCGACAGGCTGATCGCGAGCCAGGTCGGTGCTGACGCTGGGCGAGTTGGCGTCGGAGGTCTTGAGCAGGCCCTGCACGATCCACGGCTGCCGGCCCATCTCGGTCAGGATCCAACCCGCCGTCGCGGCGATGTACGGAAACGCGATCGCGACGATCGCCGTCCGGTGGAACCAGCGCGCCCGCTCGAGCTTCTGCTTCCAGTACAGCCAGGCGCCGACGGCGGCCACGAGGAGCATCAGCATCCCCATGTAGGCCATCACCCGCATCGACCAGTAGATCACGCGCACGTTCGGCATGTAGTTGCCGCGGCCGTACTCGCGCTGCTCCTGCTTCTGGAGCTGGTTGAGACCCTGCACCTGGCCGTCGAACGAACCGGTGGCCATGTACGAGAGGAGCCGCGGGACAGTGATCGAGAAGCTGGGGGTTTGATCGTCCTTGGTGAACCCGCCGATCTGGAAGAGCGAGAAACCGCACGGCTGGCAGGTGTTCCACTGTGCCTCGGAGGCGGCGATCTTCATGCTCTGCGCGCTCGTCACGGCCGCGCCGAAGCGATTGCCGACGACGAGCTGGAGGAGCGTGACCGGCACCGCCACGATCAGCGCCAGCTTCGCCGCCTTGAGGAAGAGATCGACGTCCTGGCGGCGCAGGAACTGCCAGCAGCAGATCCCCAGCATGACGATCGACCCGAAGATCAGGCCGGCGAGCATCGTGTGCACGTACGCGCGGAGCGCGAACCCGTTGGACAGGAGCGCCCAGACGCTGGTGAGCTGCGCCTCCCCGTTCACGAGCTTGTAGCCGACCGGGTGCTGCATCCACGAGTTCGCGACGAGGATGAAATACCCCGACATCCACGTCCCGAGCACGGCCACCCAGAGCGTGGCGAGATGCAGGCGCGGCGATAGCCGATCCCAGCCGAAGATCCAGAGCCCGAGGAACGTCGCCTCGAGCATGAACGCCGCGAGACCCTCGATCGCGAGCGGTGCGCCGAAGACGTTGCCGACGAACTTCGAGTACACCGACCAGTTCATCCCGAACTCGAACTCCTGCACGAGCCCGGTCGCGACCCCGATCGCGAAGTTGATCAGGAACAGCGTCCCGAAGAACTTCGTCAGCCGCAGCCAGCGCTCGTCCCGCGTCCGGTGCCACATGGTCTGCATGACCGCGACGAGCGGCCCGAGCCCGAGGGTGAGCGGGACGAACAGGAAGTGGTAGATCGAGGTGGTCGCGAACTGGACGCGAGCCAGGTTGACCGTCGTATCGGCGAGGACGCCCATCCCTCTACGCCGAGACCCGCGCCTCCGTCTTCGCTCCGAGCCGTTCGAGCAGGTGGTCGCCGACCCGCAGCGCGTTCGCCATCGCGGTCAGCGCCGGGTTCACCGCGCCGATGCTCGGGAAGAAGCTCGTGTCGACGCACGTACAGGTTGTCGAGCTCGTGGGCCTTGCAGTCGGCGTCGAGCACCGAGGCCGCCGGGTCGGTTCCGAACCTGCACGTTCCCGCCTGATGGGCGCAGCCGGCGATCGGGATGTCGTTCTTCATGTACGCGAACCGGTGGATCAGGTGGTCCGGGTTCATGTCCAGCTTGCCGAGGATCGACTTGAACTTTCGCGTAGAGCCGCTTCTTCGTCTCGGCATTCGTCTCCGTCGTAGGCGAGCGCGATGTTCCCGTCGCGATCGACGCTCACCCGGTTGTCGGGCCGCGGCAGGTCCTCGGTCGAGAGCCAGAAGTCGATCGCGTGCTTGGCCATGCGCTCGAGCGTCCACTCGGGCGCGAGCTTCGTCTCCCCGGGTTGCTCGCCGCGGAACATCGGCGGCCGTCGACTTGCCGACCATCTGGACGTTCCCGAGCGGGTAGTCGAAGTCGTCGGCGCCGAAGTAGAAGTCGTTCAGCCCGAGCGTCTTCTGGTAGGCGGTCGGGTTCTCCTCGCGCGAGAGGGCGAGCACGGCGGTCGAGTCGTGGAACATGTAGTTGCGGCCGACCTGATCCGAGCCGTTCGCGAGACCATTCGGGTGCTTGTCGTTCGCGGAGAGGAGCAGGATCTTCGCCGAGTTGGCCGCGCCGCCGACAGCGACGACCACGTCGGCCGAGTAGCGCTCCTCCGACCCGTCGTGCTCGACCACGACCTCGGTGACCGCGGTGCCCGCGTCGTCGGTGTCGAGCCTGACCACCTTCCGGTTCGTCAGCAGGGTGACGTTGGCGTGCTCGAGCGCCGGACGCACGCCGAGCACCTCGGCGTCCGACTTCGCGTGGACGAGGCAGGGGAAGCCGTCGCACGTGGCACAACGAATGCACGTGCTGAACGGTGGGTTGGACTCGTCGAGCATGATCCCGCACGGCGCGTGGAACGGGTGGTAGCCGGCGGCCTCGAGCTGGTCGGCGAGCTGCTCGATCCGTGGCTCGTGCGACACGGCGGGATGCGGGTAGGGGGCGCTCGCCGGCGGTTCGGTCGGGTCCTCGCCGCGCGCGCCGTGCACCTCGTAGTGCTGCTCCGCGAGCGTGTAGTACGGCTCGAACTCGTCGTAGGACACCGGCCAGGCGGGTGAGATGCCGTCGTGGTGGTGGAGCTCGCCGAAGTCCTCTTTGCGCAGCCGGTAGAGCGCGGCGCCGTAGAGCTTCGTCGCCCCGCCGACGAAGTAGTGGACGCTGCGGCTGGAACGGCCTTCCCCTTCTCGTCGTACCAGGTGTCGGGCGAGACGTAGCGGTTGTCGACGAACACGTGCTGGTCCGACCAGTTCTCGGGCTCGCGCCGTGAGCCAGTCGCCGCGCTCGAGCAGCAGGATCCGCTTCCCGGACGGCGCGAGGTGCCGCGCGAGCGTGCCGCCGCCGGCGCCGGTTCCGATGATGATCACGTCGTAGCTGTCCATTGCGTCCTCCTCAGGGAGTCACCGGTGCAGTGACGGCCGCCGGTTGCTCGGTCGCGGTGAGCGGTTTCGTGATGTCTTCGAGCGACTTCCCCTCGGCGTTGATGCCGAAGACCGGGCCAGGGATCGTCGACCGGATCGCCTTCTGCAGCTACGGCGGTCGTGCTCAGGGGAAACTCCTGTCTTTGCCGCCGCTCGCGATTACGAGATCTCCTCGAGCCGCTCGGCGACGATGATCCGCGCGCCCGCCTCGATCAGCGCCAGGTGCGAGAACGCCTGCGGGAAGTTGCCGAGGTGGCGCCCGGTCCCGACGTCGAACTCCTCGGCGAAGAGCCCGAGGGGCGAGGCGACGCGAAGGAGCCGCTCCATCAGGTCCCGGGCGCGCTGCATCTCGCCGACGACCGCGAGCGCCGAGACGAGCCAGAAGGAGCAGATCAGGAACGTCCCCTCCTTGCCGGAGAGGCCGTCGTCGGTCTCGTCCGTGCGGTAGCGGAGGACGAAGCCGTCCTCGGTCAGCTCGTCCGCGATCGCCAGCACCGAGGCCTTCAGGCGCTCGTCGTTCGCCGGCAGGAAGCCGAAGATCGCGGCCAGGAGCGTCGAGGCGTCGAGCGAGTCGGTCGCGTAGTGCTGCCGCAGTACGCCGCCGTCGGTGAGGCCGTGCTCGAGGATGTCGGCCTTGATCTCCTCCGCGGTCGCACCCCAGGTCGCCTGGAGGTCGCCGTCGCCCTGGATCTCCGCGAGCTTCGCCGCGCGGTCGAGCGCGACCCAGCACATCAGCTTGGACGACACGTAGTGCTGGGGCGCCCCACGCGCCTCCCAGATCCCCTGGTCGGGGTTCTGCCACACCTTCGTCGCGCATTCGGCCTGCGCCTGGACGATCGGCCACAGACGCCGGGGGAGCCGCTCGCTGCGGCGGGTATGCAGCAGCAGCGAGTCGAGGACGGCGCCGAAGACGTCGTTCTGGAGCTGGTCGAATGCCCCGTTCCCGATCCGCACGGGACGGGCGCCCGCATAGCCCGAGAGGTGGTCGAGCGTCGACTCCGTCAGGTCGCGGCGCCCGTCGATCCCGTACATGATCTGCAGCCCGCCATCGTCGTTGGGCTCGATGTCGGCGACGAACTGGATGAACTCGTCGGCCTCCCAGTCGAGGTTCAGATAGTGGAGCGCCTGGAGCGTGAAGGTCGTGTCGCGCATCCAGGTGTAGCGGTAGTCCCAGTTGCGCTCGCCGCCCGGCGTCTCGGGCAACGATGTCGTGAGCGCGGCGACCGTCGCGCCGGTCGGCATGTAGGTCAGGCCCTTGATCGCGAGCGCGGAGCGCTGGATCGGATCGCGCCACTGATGGTCGGGGATCCGCGCGCGGCCGAGCCATCGCCGCCAGTACTTGATCGTGTTCGCGATCCGCTCCTCGGCGTCCGCGCCGTCCGCAGGCCCGGCGAGCCCTTCCGCCCACGAGAGCGCGCAGTAGGCCCGGTCGCCGGGCTCGAGCAGTGTGCCGCCCGCGGACCCGGTTGCCCTCGATGCCCAGCGCGAGGTCGGAGTAGAGGCGAACGGTCTGCCCGCCACCCCTGGCGTCGGCCACATGGCGGCTGCCGTCGACGAGCGTCCACTCGGCGACCTCGCGGCCGTAGTCGAAGATCGGCTCGCAGACGAGCTCGACCTCGACCGAGCCATCGATGCACTCCACGGTGCGAACGAGCAGGTGGTCGGCGTCGTCGTCGGCCGGCGGCCGGGTGTGCGGGGTGACCGTGTCCTCGTGGTCGGTCGGTCCCATCGTCAACGCGTCGCGGACGACGACCCAACCCGACGGCGTCTTCCAGGTCGTGACGAGGACGTTCGTCCCCGGCTCGTAGTGCAGCGCCGACGGGTGGTTGATCGAGAACGGCCCGAACCTGAAGGTGCCCGCTCCGCGGTCCAGGAGGCTGCCGAAGATGCTCGGTGCGTCGAACCTCGGCACGCACAGCCAGTCGATCGACCCGTCAGGCGCGACGAGCGCGCCCGTGTGGCAGTCCGAGAGGAAGGCGTAGTCCGCGATCGGCGTGAACGGCGACGGCGCGGCCGCGCTCTGCGGCGCCGCCTGCTCGGAGGCGGTGTCGCGTCACGACACGATCCAGGGCCCGTACCAGCGTCCTTGGCCCGCGACCAGCTCATTCGCGGCCTCGGGGCCCCAGGAGCCGGGGGCATAGCTGTGGACGGGCGGCGGATTGTCGAGCAGGGGCTGCATGACCCGCCACGTCTCCTCGACGCCGTCCTGCCGGGTGAAGCGGGAGCTGTCGCCGACCAGCGCCGCGTGGAGCAGCACCTCGTACGGGGTCGGGCCCTCCCCGCCCTGCTCCGCGAACTCCATGTCGAGCTCGACCGGCTTCTCGCCGGGGGCGTCGGCCCGATGCGCCTCGACGATCAGCCTGATCCCGGGCGAGGGGTCGAGCTTCACCACCAGCTGGTTCGGCTCCAGTGCCCGGTCGAGCATGCGGAAGCCGAGGTTGGGCGGGTGCTTGAAGACGATGCGCAGCTCGGTCTGGGTGACCGGCAGCCGCTTGCCCGTGCGGATGAAGAACGGGACGCCTGCCCAGCGCCAGTTCTCGATCTCGAGCCGGAGGGCCGCGTACGTCTCCGTCGTCGAGTCCGGCGCGACGCCGTCGATGGAGAGGTACCCGTCGTACTGGCCACGCACGTAGTGGGCCGGGTCGGCCTCGACCACGGCCTTGAAGAGGGCGACCTGGGCGTCCTTGATCGTCTCGGGCTCGCCGCGGGCCGGCGGATCCATCGCGCAGGCGGCGACGACCTGCATCAGGTGGTTGACGACGACGTCGCGCAACGCGCCGACCGGGTCGTAGAAGTGGCCGCGATCCTCGACGCCGAAGTCCTCCGCCATCGTGATCTCCACCGCGGCGACGTAGTTCCTGCTCCAGAGCGGCTCGAGCATCGTGTTCGCGAAGCGGAGGTGGATGATCTCCTCGAGCCCCAGCTTTCCGAGGTAGTGGTCGATGCGGTAGAGCTGCGACTCGTCGATCGACTCGTGCAGCTCCGCGGCGAGCGCGCGCGCCGACTCGCGGTCGTGCCCGAACGGCTTCTCCACCACCACGCGGGCGTTCTTCGTCAGCCCCGCGTCCGCGAGCCCCTTGACCACCCGGCCGAAGAGGAACGGCGGGATCTCCAGGTAGAAGACGGGCTGCTCGGCGTCCGGGATCGCCTTGGCGACGCGCTCGTACGTCGCCGCTTCGGAGAAGTCGCCCGAGACGTAGGAGAAGCGGGCGGCCAGCCGCTTGAACACGTCCTCGTCGAGCGGCTCCCCGGTGCCGACGATCGACTCCCGTGCGCGCTCGACGAGCTGGTCGACAGTCCAGTCGTCGACCGCCACGCCCACGATCGGGCAGTCGAGCAGGCCGCGCCGCTCGAGCCGGTACAGCGACCGGAACGTCATCACCTTCGCCAGGTCGCCCGTGATCCCGAAGACGACGAAGACATCGGCCGCCTGCTGTCCGCCGGTGCTCATACGGCACTCCCTCCCGAGGGGCGTTGTTTGCGGGCGCCGCGCCTGCAGCACGCCCGACCTGGGTGAGCGGAGATTACTGAAGCCCGGGCCGACGTCAAGTGATCCGTGCCGCCCGCGCGGGGGCCTGGCTCCGTCCCGCAAGCTCGGCGTCTCCTCCCTCTCCCCACAGATATGTAAATCTCGGCATTGCGATGGGGAGTGATCGCACAGACGGCGCTCCGCGGCCGCGCGTCGTGATCCTGGGCGGAGGCTTCGCCGGCGTCGGCGCGGCCAGGAAGCTGAAGGACGCCGACGTGGACGTCGTCGTCGTCGACAAGCACAACTACCACACGTTCCAGCCGCTGCTGTACCAGGTCGCGACCGACCTGCTCGAGCGAACGGCCGTCGGACATCCGCTCCGCGATCTCTTCCACGACCAGCCGAACGCCGCCGTGCACGAGGCGACCGTGACCGCCGTCGATCTCGAGAAGAAGGAGGTCAGCTTCGCGGAGATGGCGCCGCTGACCTACGACTACCTCGTGGTCGCGCTCGGCGCCCAGGTCAACTTCTTCGGCACCCCCGGGGCCGCCGAGCATGCGTTCCCGATGTACACCCTCTCCGATGCGGTCCGCCTCAAGGAGCACGTCCTCGACCGCTGGGAGGCGGCCGACAGGGACCCGGCAGTCATCGACGACGGCGCGCTGAACGTCGTCGTCGTGGGCGGCGGCCCGACCGGTGTCGAGACCGCCGGAGCGATGGCCGAGCTCTATCGCAACGGCTTCTCCAAGGACTACCCGGCGATTCCACAGGAGCACGCGCGCCTGATCCTCGTCGAGGCCGGGCCGACGCTGTTCGCGATGTTCAAGCAGAACCTGCGCGACTACACGGCCAAGGCGCTCGAGAAGCGCGACGTCGAGGTGGTGGTGGGCGAGATCGTCTCCTCCGTCGAGCCCACGCGGGTGACGCTGAAGTCGGGGAAGGTGCTGAACGCGCACACGCTCGTCTGGGGTGCGGGCCTTCAGGCCAATCCGATCGCGGACGCGCTCGGCGTCGATCTGGAGAAGGGGCACCGTGTCGCGGTCGGGCCGGACCTCGCGATTCCCGGCCATCCCGAGGTGTTCGCCGTAGGTGACGTCGCCTGGATCACCGACACCGGGACGGACGAGGTCCTGCCGCAACTGGGCTCGGTCGCCCTGCAAGCGGGGGAGCAGGCAGGCGAGAACGTCGCGCGGATCGTCGCCGGTAAACCCACGGAGCCGTTCGTCTTCAAGGACAAGGGCACGATGGCGACGATCGGCCGGGGCGCAGCGGTGGTCCAGTTCCGCCGCGGTCGCACGCTGAAGGGCAAGTCCGCGTCTCTGGCCTGGGGTGCGGTGCACCTCGCGCTGCTCTCGACCGGCGAGGATCGAGCGAAGGCATTGATCGACTGGACGTGGGCGGGCTTCAGCCACGACCGGCCGGCCCGGATCACCGTGCGAACCGACGAGCGTGACGCCGGATAGGGTCGGGGTCGCCCCTTCCGGCGACCAGTTCGAGATCACCTTCGGAAGCCAGCGGGCGGTGATCGTCGAGGTCGGGGGCGGGATCCGCACGTACTCGGCCGACGGGCACGAGGTCCTCGACGGCTACGGACTCGAAGAACGCTGCCCCTCGGGTCGAGGCCAGGTCCTCATCCCGTGGCCGAATCGCATCCAGGACGGAAGCTACGAGTTCGAGGGCCACCGTCACCAGCTCCCGCTCACCGAGCCCACGCTTGGCAACGCGATCCACGGCCTGTCGCGCTGGGAGGCCTGGCGGGCCGCAGAGCGCGAACCGAGTCGAGTGGTCATGGAGCACACCATCCACGCGCAGCCCGGCTATCCATTCACTCTCGCGCTTCGGGTCGACTACTCGCTCGCCGACGACGGCCTGTCCGTTTCGACGACGGCGACCAACATCGGTGCAGACGCCTGTCCCTACGGGGCCGGGGCGCACCCCTACCTCACCCTGGGGACACCAGACCGTCGACCGGCTCGTGCTGCAGGCACCAGGCCGCCGGGTGCTGGTGCACGACGAGCGAGATCTCCCGGTCGGTTCGGAGCAGGTCGACGGCACGGAGTTCGACTTCCGGGAGGCACGGTCGATCGGAACGACGAAGCTCGACAACGCCTTCACCGACCTCGAGCGAGGCGCGGACGGCCGCGCGCGCGTGACCCTCCACGATCCCGATGCCGGGCGCACCGTCACCCTCTCGGTCGACGAGCACTACGGCTACCTCATGCTCTTCACCGGCGACCCGCTGCCCGACGTGAACCGGCGCGCCCTCGCCGTCGAGCCGATGACCTGCCCTCCGAACGCCTTCCGCACAGGGGACTCCGTCATCCGCCTCGCTCCGGGCGACTCGGTCACCGGTGTCTGGGCGATCGCAGCCCGTTGAGATGCGCAGGTGAGTTGGATCGATGCCGAGCTCGCGCTGATCGCCGTCGGAGCGATGCTCTCACCGACCACGCTGACGTTCTCCGTACTGGCGCTGGTGCTCGGTGAGCGCCCGCTGCGCACCGGCTGCTGGTTCTACGTCGGCGCCTTCGCCGCAACCGTGGCCGTGGGGATCGCGGGGGCGTTCGTCCTCGGCGACACCGCCGCCTCGCGCGACTCCTCGCCCAAGACCTGGGTTGCGATCTTCGACGTGGTCGCCGCCGCTCTGCTGCTCGGGTACGTCGCGAGGACCAGGAACCGGCCGCTCGAGCCCGCCAAGGTGGACAGCATGGTGGCGCGCATGAGCAAGGTCGCGTCCTCACCGGCGGTCGCGATCGTCGGCGCAGGCGCGGTGCTCGCGAACCCCGGCGCGTTCCTCCCGCTGGCGCTGAAGAGCATCTCCGAGACCGATCCCTCCGCTGCCGGCTATGTCGTCGAATGGCTCTTCTTCACGCTCGTCGCGCTGCTCCCGCTCGCGGTCGCGCTCCTCCTGCTGCTGGTCGCGCCCGAACGGGCCGGGCGCCTCCTGGAGCGCGTTCGCGACTGGCTGATCGCGCATGCCCGCACGGTCGCGAGCGTGATCATCCTCATCCTCGCCGTCGCGCTGCTGCGGAACGGCATCGCGGGACTGGTGTAGACGGGTGGCGGCGACGCGCAGGGAAGTGAGCGTCGTCTACCTCGCCGGCATCGTGCAGGGGATCGTGCTGGTCACGTTCCCCGCCGCCAGCACGATCTTCACCGACCCCGACCAGTACGACCTCTCGAACACGAGGTACGGGCTCCTGTTCGTGCCCCAGGTGCTGACCGCGATCACCGCCTCGCTGCTGGGCTCGTCGCTCGCGCAACGCTCATCGACGAAGCGCGTCTATCTCGCCGGCCTCCTCGCCGGGCTCGTGGCGATGGTGCTGCTCCTCGTCAGCCAGTTCTTCGAGAGCGACAGCGCCGCGTTCCCGATGCTGCTGGTCGCGACGGCCTTCCTCGGAGTCGGCTTCGGCCTCACCGTCCCCGCCCTGAACACGCTGACGGCCGCCTTCCACCCGCAGGCGGTGGAAAAGTCCGTGCTCGTGCTCAACGCCCTGCTCGGGCTGGGCACCGCGCTCGCGCCCGTGTTCGTGGCCGTGTTCGTCGGGCTCGGCTTCTGGTGGGGCCTGCCGCTGACCTCGGCGATCCTGCTCGCCGCGCTGACCGCCGTCAGCGTCACGCTGCCGCTGCGCGCAGATGCACCGGCGCAGAAGGGGGCCGCCCGCGCGGGGCGCGGTATCCCGAGCCGCTTCTGGGTCTTCGCCGCCTTCGCCGTGCTCTACGGGATCTGCGAGACCCTGAACGGAAACTGGTCGCAGCTCGACATGACGAGCGAGCTCGGCGCCTCGACCACGGAGGCGGCCGTCGCTCTGACGGCGTTCTGGGCGATGGTCACGGTCGGCCGCGTCGTCTTCGCCGCGATCGAGCGCTGGGTGCCGTCGCGCCTCACCTACCGCGTGCTGCCGTTCCTGCTGGCCGGGACGTTCGTGCTCATCGGCTTCCTCTCCGACGGCGACGTCGCGCTCGGAGTGGTGGCGTTCGGCCTGGCGGGGCTCGGGTGCTCTGCGCTCCTCCCGCTCACCATCGGCTTCGGCCAGGAGGAGCTCGTCTCGATGTCGGCCGCCGCGGCCGGAGGGGTGATCGCGTTCTACCAGGTGGGATACGGCCTGGCCGCGTTCGGCGTCGGGCCGCTGCTCGACCACGGCGTCGAGTTGCCGACGGTGTACAAGTTCGCCGCGCTCGTCGCAGCCGGGATGGGCTTCGTGTCACTCGTCGTGACGCGCAGGGGACGTGTTTGATGCCGGCGTCTAGGCTGCACATCGACGATGCTGTCGCAGCCGGTGAGTGGAGTCGTCCATGAAAGTGAAGTCGTCCATGAAGAAGCATGAGGAGACGGAGTGACCATGACCGAAGATGCAGTAACCGCCTTTTTCGAGGATCTCGGCAGTCGAGGGTACGAGCCCTTGCTCAGAAAAATCAGCGGCACGGTTCGCTTCGACCTCGTGAGTGGAAAGACGACAGAGCGGTGGCTGGTCGCGATCAAGAAGGGCAATGTCGCGGTGTCACGCAAGAACGTTGCCGCCGACACGACCATCCGGCTGAGCAGGGCTCTCTTCGAGGCCGTGGGCAGGGGTGAGACGAACGTCCTTTCGGCGATGCTCCGCGGAGAGGTCGTGCTCGAGGGCGACTACCGACTGATGATCATGGTCAGACGGATCCTTCGGAAGCGTCTGGCCGTCCGCCAGCCCGAGAGGGCCGCAGGCCATGCGAGGAGGCAGCAATGAACGACGGTCTCGTCAAGATCCTGGACGGCAACACCTTCGTGGTCAGCGACGAGCGCGGCGACATCGAGGCGTCGCTCACCGATCCGACCGGACTGTTCTCGTTCGACACACGCTTCCTGTCGAAGTGGGTCCTGACCATCAACGGCGAGCGGCTCAACGCGCTCTCCACCGACGATCTGCAGTACTTCGAAACCCGCTTCTTCCTCGTTCCGGGCACCGGGACGGTCTACATCGACGCCAAGCTGTCGGTCATCCGCGAGCGGGCGGTCTCGAACGGCTTCGAGGAGAAGCTGACGATCCTCAACCACGACGAGAAGCCGGTCGACCTCAGGGTTCGCCTCGAGGCCGGGAGCGACTTCGCCGACCTGTTCGAGGTCAAGGACGCACTCCAGAAGAAGGGCAGCTACTCCAGCCGGGTGCAGGACGGCCGCCTGGTGCTCTCCTACCAGCGGGAAATGTTCAGGAGGGCGACGGACGATCTCGGCGACGGCGCCGGCGAAGATCGACAAGTCCGGTATGACCTTCCGGGTCCGACTCGAGCCGCACAAGGCGTGGTCGACACAACTGAGCGTGACGGCCGAACAGCCCGCGGCAGCTGCTGCGAACCCGGCGCAACATGGAGCGCGACCTGGAGAAATGGCTTGGCGGTGCGCCTCGGCTCGAATGCGACCGGGACGAGCTGAAGGCGACGTACCGCCGCAGCCTCGTCGATCTCGCCGCACTGCGCTTCTCACCCCCGATCGCGGGCGGGCGGAGCCTGCCGGCCGCCGGCCTGCCCTGGTTCATGACCATGTTCGGCCGGGACAGCATCTTCACGAGCCTCCAGGCGCTCCCGTTCACGCCCGAGCTCGCAGCCACGACGCTTCGCGCGCTCGGGGAATGGCAAGGAATCGCTCTGGACGACTTCCGCGACGAGGATCCGGGCCGCATCCTGCACGAGCTCCGTTACGGCGAGATGACCGCCTTCGAGGAGCGGCCGCATTCGCCCTACTACGGCTGCGCCGACGCGACGCCGCTCTACGTCGTGCTGCTGGACGAGTACGAACGCTGGACCGGCGACACGAAACTCGTCCGCGAGCTGGAGCACGAAGCGCGCGGCGCGCTGAACTGGATCGACGAGTACGCCGATCTTCAGGGCAACGGCTACGTCTCGTACAAGCGTCGCAACGAGAAGACCGGGCTGGAGAACCAGTGCTGGAAGGACTCCTGGGACTCGATCTCCTACAGCGACGGCAGACTGCCGGGCTTCCCACGCGCGACCTGCGAGCTCCAGGGCTACACCTACGACGCCAAGGTGCGCGGTGCGCGACTGGCGCGACTCGTCTGGAAGGATCCCGCTCTTGCCGACAAGTTGGAGCAGGAGGCGGCCGATCTCAAGCGCCGCTTCAACCGGGACTTCTGGGTCGAAGACGGGGAGTTCTTCGCCCTGGCGCTCGACACGAACGGCGCCCAGGTCGACGCGCTGACCTCGAACAACGGCCACCTGCTCTGGAGCGGCATCGTCGACAAGTCAAAGGCGAAGGCCGTTGCCCGACCACCTCCTCGGCCCGAGACTGTTCTCAGGCTGGGGCGTACGCACCCTTGCCGAAGGCGAAGGCCGCTACAACCCGATCGGCTACCACGTCGGCACCGTCTGGCCTTTCGACAACTCCTTCATCGCGTGGGGCCTACGCCGCTACGGCTTCAAGGAGGAGGCCGCGCAGATCGCCGCCGGCATCCTCGACGCAGCCGAATTCTTCGACGGTCGGCTCCCGGAGGCTTTCGGCGGGTACGAGCGCAGCCTGACGAAATACCCGGTCCAGTATCCGACCGCCTGCAGCCCCCAGGCGTGGTCGACGGGAACGCCGCTGCTCCTGCTGCGGACGATGCTCGGTCTCGAGCCCATCGGCGACCATCTCGTCGTCGACCCGGCCCTGCCCACGGGCTTCGGCCACATGGAACTGCTCGACATCCCGGGTCGTTGGGGTCGGATCGACGCCTTCGGACGCGGCCGAGTCATGACGGCGAAGCGACCGCGCTGACACCCGCTCGCGCACCGTCGATCGACGTACTCGGATCGACGCTCGCACTCGGCTCGGCTGCCTGATCTTCCTCGCCGCCGTGATCTGGACGGCGACCATCCCGGCCAGCTTCTCGTTCTAGTTCGAGCGACGCTCGTTCGAGTGATCTTCGCGTGGCCTAACCCTTTCTCGGGATGCCCTCGAAGGCCCCGTGCGTACGTTGAGACCAGCCCTCGAATGGAACGTCGGCAGCGCGGGCCTCGCCTCGCAGACAGGAAGGACGGACACGGTGCTCGGACGGACTCGCTTGGAGACACTGCCCCGCCGCAGGCGCGGAGTACTGACGATCTGGCTGTGCCTCGTCGCCGGGCTCTCCGTCCTCGCGCTGGCGTGCGCCGGAGCGAGCTGGGGTGGCAACGGCTACGACGCGGCCGCCGACATGAACTCGATGTACTCGACGACGCTGTACTCGGGTGCCCAGGCCTGGTGGAAGGCGGGCTACACCGGCAAGGGGGTCGACGTGGCGGTGATCGACACCGGCGTCTCGCCGGTCGCGGGCCTCGACGCTCCGGGCAAGCTGATCCACGGGCCTGACCTGTCGCTCGAGTCGCAGGCGCCGAACCTGACCAACCTCGACACGTCCGGCCACGGCACTTTCATCGCGGGTCTGATCGCCGGCCGCGACGCGGGACTCAACGCCCCGTACTCCGCTGCGCCGCCCTCGGCCTACCGGGGCATGGCGCCCGACGCGCGCATCCTCTCGCTCAAGGTCGGCACCGCCGACGGCGGCGTCGACGTCAGCCAGGTGATCGCTGCGATCGACTGGGTGGTCGAGCACCGGCACGACCGCGGCCTCGACATCCGCGTGCTCAACCTCTCCTACGGGACGAACTCGGCGCAGAGCGCGGAGGTCGATCCGCTCTCGTACGCCGTGGAGCAGGCCTGGAAGCGAGGCATCGTCGTCGTCGCGGCGGCCGGCAACAGCGGCTACCAGGTCGGCGGCGGCGCACCGGGGGTCGCGGACCCCGCCTACAACCCGTTCGTGATCGCCGCCGGCGGCTCCGACTCGATGGGAACGCCCGCGCTCGCGGACGACACGGTCGGAGCCTATTCGGCGAGCGCGCGCTGCGGCCCCTGCAAGCGGCCCGACTTCGTCGCGCCGGGCTCGCACCTCCAGGGCCTCCGCGTGCCGGGCTCGTACATCGACCAGACCGAGCCGCAGGGCGCGATCAGCAGACGCTTCTTCCGGGGCACCGGGACGAGCGAGGCGGCGGCGATCGTCTCCGGCGCGGTCGCGCTCGTCCTCGACAGGTACCCGAGGCTGGATCCGGACGACGTGAAAGCCTTCTTCAAGCAGAATGCCGTCGACCTGCCGGGCCAGAGCCGCCTCTCGCAGGGACGCGGCGAGATCGACCTCGGCGCGATGCTGGCCGACCAGCCGCCCAGGGACCGCGAACAACAGCACCTCGAGGCGACGGGTACCGGCCTGCTCGAGGTCGCTCGTGGCCAGGATCATCTGACCCGCGACGGCGTCGTGCTCAGCGGCGAGCAGGACATCTTCGGCAAGCCGTTCGACTCGGCCGAGATGGCGAGGCTCGAGGGCTTGGCTAACAGCTGGCAGGGCGGCCTCTGGAACGGCAGCGCCTGGACCGGCAACAGCTGGGCCGGGAACAGCTGGGCTGGCACCGACTGGGCCGGCAACAGCTGGTCGGGCTCGAGCTGGTCGAGCGGCACCTGGTCCGGGAACAGCTGGTCTGGCAACAGCTGGAGCGGGAACAGCTGGTCTGGCAACAGCTGGTCTGGTAACAGCTGGAGCGGGAACAGCTGGTCGGGCTCGAGCTGGTCGAGCGCCGCTTGGCTGGGCGCCAGCTGGGGGAAGTAGCCCCGCCCGTCCGGGCGAGGCTCTCCCGAAAGCCGGTGACGACGACGTGCAGGTGATGACCACGCCCATCAGGGGGACGGCCGCGAGACGGTTCATGGTCTGGCTGGGACCGGCGCGTGTCTGGCTCTTCATCGCCGCGGTCGCCGCCCTCTCGGCGGAGGTCTGGGCGCCCATCCTCGCCCACGGCGGGCCACCCGCCGCAGGCGGGATCTCGATCCGGTGGTGGGAGCTCGCGGCCGCCTTCTACCTGGCCGAGGTGTTCGTCGTCCATCTCCAGTTCCGGAAGCAGGCACACACGCTGTCGCTGACGGAGATCGGCCTCGTCCTCGGGCTGTTCTTCGCGTCACCGGCCAACCTGCTGGCCGCGCAGGTCGCCGGCGCCGCCGTCGCGCTCTCCGTGCACCGCCGCCAGCGGCCGATCAAGCTCGCCTTCAATCTCGCGCAGATGCCGCTCTGCACCGGCATCGCGCTGCTCGTCTTCCGCTCGCTTCCGCACGACGGCCCCGAGAGCGTGCAGACATGGGCCGTCGTCCTGCTCGCGGTGGCGGTCGCCCACACGGTCGGGGTGGGGCTCGTCTCCGGCGTGATCGGGGTCGCGGAGGCGAAGTTCGTGGCGCCGCAGCTGCACCGGACGCTCGGCGTGTCGCTCGTCGGGGCGCTCGCGACGGCCAGCCTCGGCATCGCAGGGGTGCTGCTGATCGACTACCGACCTTCGGCCGGGCTGCTGCTGGTGGTCCCCGCGGTCGCCTGCCTGGCCGCGTTCCGGGCGTACATGGGGCAGCGGGAACAGCGCGAGCATCTCGAGTTCCTGTACGAGTCGATGCGCGAGACCCAGGGCGCGCCCGAGTTCGGGCTCGCGATCGGACAGCTGTTGATCGCCGCACGGCGCCTGGTGCGCGCCGAGTACGCCGAGATCCAGCTGATCGCGCCGAAGCCGGGTGAGCCCGTCCTCCGCAGCATCAGCAGTCCGGCCGGGGAGGCGCTCATGCACCCGGAGACGGTGGCGCCGGCCGACCAGCTCGCCTTCGACCGGATCGCCCAGACGCAGCGGCCGCTTCTGCTCGGCCGCCGCCGAAACACCCATCCACTCGACCGGTTCCTCGCGGAGCGTGGGCTGGGCGATGCGATCGTCGGCACGCTTCGCGGCGAGGAGCGCGCGCTCGGGTTTCTGATCGTCGGCAACCGCGCCGGCGACATCGGCACGTTCACCGAGACCGAACGCGAGCTGTTCGAGACGTTCGCCGGCCACGCCAGCGTCCTGCTCGAGAACAGCCGGCTCGAGCAGTCGCTCGCGCAGGTGACCCAGCTGCAGGAGGAGCTCCGCCACCGGGCCTACCACGACGCGCTCACCGGCCTGCCCAACCGCGTGCTCTTCACCGGCCAGGTGACCGAGACGCTCGCGCGGGAACAGGACGGCGGGACGACCCACGCAGTCCTCTTCATGGACCTCGACCACTTCAAGAACATCAACGACAGCTGGGGCCACGCCGCGGGTGACGAGCTCCTGACGCAGGTGGCCGACCGCCTCCGGGGCCAGATCCGGCCGTGCGACGTGGCCGCCCGGCTGGGCGGCGACGAGTTCGCCCTCCTGCTGGAGAACACCGACGTTGCCGAGGCGGAGGACGCCGCGCGGCGAATCGCCGAGAGACTGAACACGACGTTCTCGGTCATGGGCAAGGAAGCCAAGATCCACGCGAGCATCGGGATCGCGGTGACGGGACCGCACGCGGCCACGGCCGAGGAGCTGATCCGCAACGCCGACACCGCCATGTATGCGGCGAAGAAGAAGGGGCACGGCCGGTCGGCGCTCTACGAGCACGCCCTCCACAGCCGGCTCCGCCAGCAGGGGCGACTCGCGCTCGAGCTCGAGCACGCGGTCGAGCGCCGCGAGCTCGTAGCCCACTACCAGCCCGTCGTCTCGCTCGTCGACGGCACGATCCAGGCGTTCGAGGCCCTCGTCCGCTGGCCCCACCCCGAGCGTGGGCTGCTGGCGCCGAGCGAGTTCATCGACACCGCGGAGGAGAGCGGGCTGATGTTCGACGTCGGCCGTTGCGTCCTCGCGGAGGCGTTCCGGTCTGCCCGGATGTGGGAGGAGACCATCCCCGAGGCCGCCGACATCGGCATCTGGGTCAATCTCGCACCCAGCGAGCTCACGAACGAGCGTCTCGTCGAGGAGCTCGCGCTCGCGTTGAGGGGCACGGGGCTCGACCCCTGCCGGATCACGCTCGAGATCACGGAGTCGAGCATGAGCCGCGACGAGCAGGGCGCAGTGCGGGCGCTGAGACGGCTGCGCGAGCTCGGCGTCCGGGTCTCGATCGACGACTTCGGAACGGGCTACTCCTCCCTCAGCCGGCTCGCGGAGCTGCCCATCGACATGCTCAAGATCCCGAAGACGTTCATCGACCAGCTCGTGACCGACGACACGAACGTGGTCGACGCGATCCTGCGGCTGGCCGGCTCGCTCGACCTGGTGACCGTCGCCGAGGGGATCGAGCACGCCGCCCAGGCGGAACGGGTGCGCGAGCTCGGCTGCGGGCTCGGGCAGGGCTACTTCTTCAGCAAGCCGATCCGCGCCGACGACGTCGTCGAGCTGCTGCTCCGCGCACGGCAGCCTGACCGCCCCGCGGTGATCGCGGCAGCCTGAGCCCGGCTCAGCGAGCGGAGGAGCGAATCGTGCCGGTCAGCGTTCCCGTGTCCGCGATGTCGTCGACGAACACGCCGCCCACCCACTCGTGCGTCCACACGGACTCGTAGGAGAGACTCAGCCGGCCCCGCGTGTGCGCGTAGCGGCCCGTGCCGCCGACGATGCGCAGCTGGAGGCGGAAGGTGCGGAACGAGTGGCTGGCGATGTCCTCCATCGACACGATGCCGCCCGGCTCGACATCAGCCGTGAAGTCGCCGGTCCGAGTGGAGAAGGTGATGCCGCCGGTCACTGCCGCACAGACGGGCCCGCAGGTCGGCGACGTGAAGGAGGCGCCGGCGGTCAGTGTCCCGGAATACGTCCCGCGGCCGAGGCTCCCCCGGAAGCTGCCCGAGATCGCGTAGCCGGAGGTCCACTGGGAGCTGCCGGTCAGCGCCGCCGTATTGTCCTTCGAACCCGCGTGCCCGGCAGCGGCGGCGCCGGCCGCCGCGAGGGCGACGAGCGCGACCGCTGCGACCGCGGCCGAAAGCCGAAGCCGTTCCCCTCTCCCCAACATTCCCTTCTCGTCATACCGCGAAATGCCCTTCGACTCAACCCTCGGCAGCCGATTCGCCCGAAATGTCGTATCTTCCGGCAGGTTCTGCGGTGACCGACGTACACGGGGGGCGAGTGGCAGGGAGCGGGCGGCGCCGCCGTCCTCGCCGTCCTGCGGGCGCTCTGCTCCGACCGGCGCTCGCCCTGACCACGGTCGGCGCAGCGAGCCTGATCGCAGCGGCCCTGGCGCTGCCCGCGGAAGAGTCCCAGCGGACGATCCGCTTCCTCGAGATCGCCCGGACCACGCACGCACGTCTGATCGACCACAACGGCAACCGGCAGCCGGACATGGGCGACTCGATCGTCGCGGCCTCGGACCTGTTCCGCTGGGATGGATCGCGCCGGGGGGCGCGACTCGGTCACCTGTGGCGGGTATGCATCTTCGCGACGCCGACCACCGGCAACTGCGCCGCCACCGTCTTCCTGCCGGACGGGACGATCCGGATCGTGGGCTACGTCGAGTTCGACCGCGCCGCGGACGAGCTCGCGGTCGTCGGCGGCACCGGGGCGTACCTGGGCATACGGGGAAGCTTCACCTCGCAGCCGCTCGGCAAGAGAACGTCGACCAGGTCGTCCGACCTGGTGCGCCTGCTGCGCTAGGTTCCCGCTCGCTCCGGCGCGCCGGTAGGGTTGCTGCGCCGTGGACATGCGCCGCTTCCTCCCGATCATCCTGATCGCGTTCGCGGCGCTGTTCATCCTGCCCCAGCTGTTCAAGGGCGGTGGCTCGAAGACCCTCTCGTCGAAGGACCGGGCGGCGATGACCCGCGACGCCATGCTCCGCATCGACAGGGCCCAGAAGGCCTCGTTCGCGAAGACCGGGAAGTACACCGACAGCCTGGCGGACTTCGTGGTCGCCGACAAGGTGCTGGCGAAAGAGCTGACCGTCCCGCTGACGATCGACCTGAGCACGAGCGGCAACGACAAGAGCTACGTGGTCACCATCTCGAGCGACGTGCTCAGCGTCGCGCGGGCGCGCAAGGGACCGAAGGTCGTCTCGAGCAGCTGCCGGACGCTGAAGCGCAGCACGGCTTCAAGTGCCCGGTACCGCCGACGCCGACCACCACGACGACAGGGAAGTGACGAGCGCTCCCCGCTGGTGGGAGCTCCGACGCGCGCAGAACCTCAAGCCCGCCACGTACACGTGCCCGCTGTGCGGCAGGCGGCTCGCCTCGATGAGCGATCACGTGCTGCTCTTCCCCGAGGGCGACCACGCGCAGCGGCGCCACGCGCACACCGAGTGCGTGCGGCAGGCGCGGGAAGCCGGGAGGCTGCCGAGCCGCTCGGAGTGGAAGAAGACGCAGCCTCGGCGCGGCTGGTTCCGGCGGAGCGCCTAGGCTGCCGGGACGACGGCGAAGAGGCAGAACACCCGGCGTGTCCCCTCCGGGTGGTGCGCCGCGTTGCGGTCGGCGGTGTACTTCTTCAGCACGGCGTAGAGCTCGGAATCGAACGCGGCCGCCTCGTCCTCCGTCAGCCAGAGGTAGGCACGGCTGACGCCGGCGAGGTCGCGCCACGCCTTCGTCTCGGTCTCCTCGATCGCTGCCCAGCGGCGGAACTCGTCGCGGAGGTGCTGCAAGGTGGTGCCTGCGACGACGTCGACCGCCGCCGTGGAGATCGTCTCCGGATCGAATTTGAGCGTGCGCCCGGCCGCCCGCCACGGACGCTCTCGCCCGTCCTCGCGCGCCGCACCGTGCTCGACGATGCCCCAGCGCTCGAGCGCCCGCAGGTGGTAGCTCATCGCACTGGCAGACAGGCCGGTCAGCTCTGCGAGCTCGCTCGAGGTCCGTTCCACGCCCTGGTACAGCTCGTCCACGACGGCCAGCCGGGCTGGGTGCGCCAGCGCCCGGAGGGCGCCGGGGTCCTCGAGCTTGACATCACCTTTGAGACGCCGAGGTGAGCTCATCGCACGAGATCCTACGCCGCCGCCTTGACAGCGTGAAGCATCTCCTTCATAGTCATGAAGCGAATGCTTCACGATTACCTCACGATCTGGCGTCACCGCGACCTACGGGTGATGATCCCCGCGCGGGCGATAAGCGCCTTCGGCGACGACATGGCACTGCTCGTGCTGGTGCTCCGGGTCTACGCGGACGGCCGCGGCCCGTGGTCGATCACGATCCTGCTGCTCTGCGCGACCGTCCCCGTCGTCGTGCTCGCGCCGGTGGCCGGCCGGCTCGTCGACACCATCCCCTTCCGGACCCTCGCGTCCGTCGCCGCGGTCTGGCAGGCGGTGTGCTGCGTCGCGCTCGCGTTCGCGGACCCGTTGTGGCTCGTCTTCGCCCTCGTCGTCGTGCTCCAGTTGGGCCAGGTCGTCGCCAACCCCGCCTGGGTCGCGCTCGTCCCGGAGATCGCCGAGCCGGACGAGATCGGGCAGGCGATGGGTGCGTCCCAGTCGCTGTCCACGCTCGCCGCAGTGGCCGCCCCCGCCGTCGCCGGCGTCCTGGCGGGGACGTTCGGCTACGGGGCGCCGCTGCTGATCGACGCCGCCACGTTCGCAGGGCTCGCCGCGGCCGCGCTGGCCATCCACGCGACCCGTCGGCAGTCGGCGGCCGACCCGGCGACGAACGCGCCGCCGCCCGCCGCGTTCTCCCTGCGGAAGGACGCGCTCCTCTGGCCGCTCGTGCTCGGGGTCTGCGCGCTCGTGCTCGTGGGCGAGTCCACGAACGTGGTCGAGGTCTTCCTGCTTCGCGGCACCCTCGGCGCGGGGACGGTCGTGTTCGGCCTGGTCGCCGCGATGCTCGCCGTCGGGGTGGTCGCCGGCTCGCTGTTCGCCGGCAGGAACGCGCCTGACGGAGTCAGGGCGATGCGCACCGCGGTGGCCGCACTCGTCCTCGCCCTGATGCTGACTGCCGCCGGACTCGCCCCGGTCGTGTGGCTGTTCGCCGTCGCCTGGGCGATCGTCGGCGTCGCCAACGGCGTCGCCAATGTGGATGCCAGCACGCTGCTGCTGAGCCGCACGCCCGACTTCTGCCGTGGCCGGGTGCTCGCGACGGTGAACGGAATGGTGCGCGGCAGCTCGTTGGCGGCGATGGTCCTCGGCGGGCTCGGGGGGACGCTGCTCGGCCCGCGCCCCACGTTCGTTATTGCCGGGACCCTGATGGCGGTCGTCGCCGTCGCGCTGCTCGTTCGGCTCACCAGGACGCTTTCCGTTGGCTCCGCGCGAAGCGCCGCCACTCCTTCCGGGTCTCCGAGCGAAGCCGAGCGTCCTGCTTGACCTCGAGCCAGCGCAGCTCGTTCTGCAGCTTCCTCCAGCTCTCGTAGCGCTCCCGGTCGAGCGTGCCCTCGTCGAGCGCGGCCCGCACGCCGCAGTCGGGCTCACGCTCGTGCGAGCAGTCGGCGAAGCGGCACTGCGCAGCGGCCGCAGCCACGTCGTCGAATGCAGTCGCGAGCCCCTCCTCCGACTCCCAGAGCCGCAGCTCCCGCATTCCCGGGGTATCGAGGTAGAGACCGCCGCCGGGAAGCAGCAGGAGCTGGCGGTGGGTGGTCGTGTGGCGCCCGCGGCCGTCGGCGCGAAGGTCGCCGGTCGCCATCAGCTCCTCGCCGGCAAGGCGGTTGACGAGCGACGACTTCCCCACGCCGGACGAGCCCAGCGCGGCCACGGTCCTGCCCTCGCCGAAGTACTGCGCGAGCGCGTCGACGCCCTCGCCGGTGACGTTGCTGACCGGATGGACCGGCACGCCGAGCGCGACCGACCCGACCTCGAGCAGCGCCGCGTCGACGTCGGCGCAGAGGTCGGTCTTGGTCAGGACCACCACCGGAGAGGCGCCGCTCTCCCAGGCCAGGGTCAGGTACCGCTCGAGGCGGCGCGCGTTGAAGTCGCCGTCGAGGCCGGCAGTCAAGAAGACGACGTCGACGTTCGCCGCGACGACCTGCTCCACCGTTCCGCCGTGGTCGCTGGCGGCCAAGCGCGAGAACTTGGTGCGACGCGGGAGAACCGCCTGGACGAGGGCCCGCTCGGCCCCCTCGGGATCGGCGATCGCGACCCAGTCGCCGACTGCCGGCAGGTCGCCGCGCTCGCCGGTGGTGTGGCGGAGCCGGCCGGAGAGCTCGGCCCAGCGCTCGCCGGACTGCAGATAGACGAGAAGGGCGCCCCGCTGCTCCACGGCGACGCGCGCGGGCACGAGTCCTTCGGCCGCATACGGGGCGAACTGTTCTTCGATGGCTGGATCCCAGCCGAGATGCTCGAGCAACGCATTACTCCTTTACGCACGTGAGGGCAGGCAGCCGAGGCCGCCGGGACACGGACCGGGAGGGCGCTGCTTGCTCTAGCCGGAGCTAGCTACGCGCCCTGCGCCGGAGGCGATCGGCAAGCGCGGTCTTCGTCATCTGTGCCACCTCCTGGAGTCGCAGGGCGTCGGGGATTCAAACTGTACCCGATCTACGGCAGCCGGAAGGCCCGCTCGCCGAGGAGCCGGTAGCCCTCGACCGACGGATGGTCGCCGTCCGACGTCCACTGCTCCTTCATTCGACCCGGCCGGGCCGGGTCTTCGAGTGTGGCGTAGAAGGGGAGCACCGGGACGTGCTCGGCGCCCGCGAGCCCGCGGATCAGCTCGTTCAGCCGGCGGATCTTCGGGTCGGCCTCGGGATAGCCGTTGTTCCAGGGCAGCAGGCTCACGACGGCCACCTCGAGGCCGAGCTGCTTGCCGCGCCGAACCATCCGGCGGAGGTTCTCCGCCGCGGTCTCGACCGGACGGCCCTGTGCGATGTCGTTGATGCCGCCCTGCACGACCAGCACGCGCGCGTCCTGCGCGCACTCGTCCAGTCGGCGGGCGATCTCGTCGGTGCGCTGGCCGTAGACACCGCAGTTGCGGAAGCGCAGGCCGGGATGCGCCTTCTGCGCCCAGTACTGCCACTGGCTCTTCTCGTCGGCGCCGAAGCCGAGCGTCTCGCGCATCCGCGGGTCGGGGTCGTAGCCGGGCGAGCCGGCGGTGATCGAGTCGCCGAGCGTCGCCACCAGGGTGGTCGGCGCGGACGTGCTCGAGGCGCCGCAGCCGGCGAGGACGAGAACAGCGCTGAGCGTCACTGCCGCATGCCTCACTTCAGGTCGAGGTACTCGTCGGCCCCGCTGACGGCCAGGCCGGGCGTCGGCCCGCCGCCGACCGCGTAGACGCGGGTTCCGACCGCGACGACGCCGAGACCGTGCCGTGGCGTACGCAGGTCGGGCAGCCGGCTCCAGCGCCCGCGAGCGATGTCCCACGCATACACCGAGGCGATCGTCCCGGCCGGCTCCTCGCCGCCGACCGAGACGAGGCGGCCTGCGGCGACGGCGGCGCCGGTGCCCCCGCGCGGGCGGGGGACGTCGGGGAGCCGACGCCACCGCTTCTCTCCGGGCGTCCAGCTCTCGAAGGTGGCGACGTTGGTGTCGTAGCCGGCCCTCCGCCCGCCGAGGGCGTAGATCCGCCCACCGGCCGCGGTCACCGCGAGATGCTCGCGCGGCGTCGGCGCCGGCACGACCGACCAGCGCCTGGTGCGCAGGTCCAGGGCGAAGGCCCGCCGGGCGAGGCCGGCGGCGCCGACGCCTCCGACCACGTACAACCGCCCGCCGACGACGGCGGCGCCCCCGGCCGCGCGGGGCTCCGGCATCCGCGGAAGGGCGCGCCAGCGGGCGCCGTCGAACGCGAACACGGTTCGCAGCCGCTCCCCCGCCCCGAGCCGGCCGCCGTAGCCGCCGGCGACGTAGACGCGGCCACCGTCCGACGCGACGAGTGGATGGTGGACGGCGACGGGCAGACCGGGCAGGCGCCGCCAGCGACCCGTCGCCGCCGAGAACGCGTCTGCCCGCGCCGAGGGGACGCCCTCGGCCGTCAGCCCGCCTACGACGACGATCTGGCCGCGGAGCACGGCCGCGCCGACCTCCGTCCGCGGCTGCGGGAGCGGCGCGGCGGTCAGCCAGGCGAGCGCGGCGACGGCGAGCTTCGCCCAGATCACGTGCCGACCTCGCCCACCCGTTCCCCGCGGCTGTTCAGGAGGAGCACGGCGCCGAAGTCGTCGCCGAGGCCGAGGAGGGCCGCGAGCGCCGGCCGCAGCGCTCGCATGTTGCCGTCCTCGACCTTGAGCGCGATCCCGACGCCCTCGGGCGTGGCGGCGCAGATCAGACCCTCGGCCCCGCCCTTCGCGATCCACCCCGGTCGGAGCCGCATGAGGTCCGTGTCGGTCGCACCACGCTCGTAGCCGATCAACCCGGGGTGGGCGGTCATCGCGGCGACGATCCGCCCGCCGCCCTCGAGTCGGGCGAGGCGCGAGAACGTGTACGCCATCCGCTCGAGGCTCATGCCGAAGGTGGGAACGCCGCAGCCGTCCACCGCGGTGACGACCTCGCCCTCGTCGAGGTCGGCCGCGGCCGCGATCTCACCCAGGAGCAGCTGCTGGAGCGGATGGGACGCCAGCCGGTAACCCTCGATCGGCCAGCCGCGGGCCCGGCAGACGGCGAGGAAGCCCGCGTGCTTGCCGGAGCAGTTGTGCGAGAGCAGGCTCGGCCCGCGCCCCTCCTGCGGGCCGAGCTCGAGATCGGCCTCGGTCGCAGGCGCACGCTCGAGCAGGCTGCGCGCCGCCTCCAGTTGCGGCGGCTCGGCCCGGTGGGACGCACAGGCGATCGCGAGCTCGACCTCGGTGACGTCGTCGCGCTCGCGGGCGAGCGGCAGCGCCTGGAGCGGCTTCGACGAGGATCGGTAGAACGTGACCAACCCAGGATCGCCCGCCGACTCGGTGATCCGCCCCTCCTCGACGACGACCGCGTGCACGCGGTGGACGGCCTCGACCAGGCTCCCGCGACGCACCGTCACCGCGATCGCGCTCACGACCTGACCCTACGTGCCCGAGCTCCCGGGAGTGGTGCGTCCCGATGACCCGTACTACGATCCGACTCGAGAACGTCGGGAGGAAGGAGCATGGCCGCCGTCGCCGCCGCGATCGAGCTGGGTAATCCCGGCTTCGCAGAAGGCACGCTCCGAACCGCCCACGGGTTCGACGTCGACATCGCCAAGGCGCTGGCTCGGCGCATGGGCCTCAGGGCCAGGCTCGTCAACTACCCCTTCGGCCGGCTGTTCCTTCCCGGCTCGAAGCCGTTCGACGTCGCGTTGGAGTTCGTGACCATCCTCCCCGGCCGTGCGCGGTTCGTCGACTTCTCGGTGCCGTACTACTCCTCGACGCAAGGCGTGCTCGTCGCCAATGACATCCCTCGCGCGCCTGCGCAAGCTGCAGGTGTGCGCGAAACAGGTCACGACCGGGTTCCAGTACGTGCAGGACGTCATCCGGCCGGAAGGGCTGATCCTCGAGTACGCGACCGCGCCCGAGGCGTTGAACGCTCTGTCCACGAGCATCTGCGACGCGTTCGTCTTCGATCTGCCGGTGCTCGCGGCCGCCAAGGAGGCGACCCCGAACCGCTACGGCGCCCTCGCCGGCCGCCTGGGCCCAACGGAGCGCTACGGCGTCGTCCTGCCGAAGGGCTCGAAGCTGCGACCCGTCATCAGCAAGGCAGTGCTGGCGCTCCAGCGCGACGGGACGATCCGGAAGGCGGCAGCGGCGAGCTTCGGGGCGACCCTCGGCTCGATCCCGGTCATCCGCTAGCCGGGTTACGCCGTCACTTCAGGAGGCGCGACAGGCGCCGGTCCTTCAGGACGCGCCCGCCGGTCTGGCAACGGCTGCAGTAGAAGACGGTGTGTTCCTCGTAGTCGACTCTCGCGATGGTCGTGCCGCAGACGTAGCACGGCTCGCCCAGCCTGCGGTGGACGCGGTAGACCTGCTTGTCGCCGGCTCCGTGCTCGCGCAGTTCGAGGCCCCGTTCCAACTCGGAGTCGATCGCGTTGGCGAGCCGCTCGACCTCGTCCGGCTCGAGCTGCGTCGAGAGTGCGAATGGCGACAGCTTCGCCTGGTGAAGGATCTCGTTCGCCCAGGCGCGCCCGATTCCGGCGATCGCCCGCTGGTCGCGGAGCAGCGAGTGAAGCCGCCGCGAGTCGGCGGCGAGGATCTCGCCGAGCCGCTCGACCCCGAGCCCCAGTGCCTCCGGCCCGAGGTGCGCCAGCTCCGCCTGGGCCTGCTCGGGCGTCAGCAGCCAGACGCCGGCCCGCTTCTTCGAGCCGGACTCCGTCAGGACCAGCTCGGCGCCGTCCTGGAAGCGGAGCCTGAACGCCGGTGACTTCGGCCGCCCCTTCTCGCCCGGCCGCAGGTACCGGATCCGGCCCGCGCTCATCAGGTGGACGAGCAGCACGAGCTCGTCGTCGTCGGTCGGGAACAGCAGGCGCTTGCCGCGTCGCTCGGCGCCGGCGAGCCGCCGGCCGTCGAGCGACGACAACGGCGGGTCGAAGGTCTTCAGCGTCGCGACGTGCGCCGGCCCGGCCTTCTCGACCGGAAAGGCGCGAACGGGATCGTCCAGCAAGCGGCGCCACGCCTCCATTTCGGGCAGTTCGGGCATCGTCCGGAAGGATAGAGAGCAGGACGTGGGCAGACGCGGGGCTCAGGCGAACCGGATCGTCAGCGTCTCGCCGTCGAGCACGACCGAACCGCCGAGGCGCCGGATGTGGATCACCGCAACCGCAGCGCCGAGGTCGCGGAGGTCCTCGCCGAGCACGACCGGCGCCGAGGCAGGCGTGATCGGCGAGAGGCGCAGCTCGGTGCCGTCCGCGACGACCTCAACCTGCTCCAGGCCGCCGTGCCGGAGCGCGCACTGGGCGAGTGCCGAGACCGACCGAGCGGCGTCCGCGTCGGTCTCGACCGAGGCCCCGTCCCCGGAGACGGCCACGCGCTCCGGCCCAAGCTTCGCCGCGACCGACTCGGCGAGCTCGCCCGTCGAGACCGGCAGCAGCTTCGGCTCGTAGCGGTCGCTCTCGATCCGCGCCGCGAGCGAGAGCTCGTCGACCAGCTCGGCGAGCTGCTGCGACGCCGCCTCGATCATCTCTGCATAGCCGCCGAGCTTCGGATCGAGCCCCTCGGCACGCACGATCGTACGGGCGAACCCGTACACGGTCGCCAACGGCGTGCGCAGGTCGTGGCAGGCCAGGCTGACGAGCTTCGGGAAGGTCTTTTCGTCGGTCACGTGCTCCCTGGTACGTTTGAGCATAGATGGAGCGTTCGGACCAGCTGATCGCAACCACCGACCTCCAGTCCGCGGAACCCGAGGTCCGCATCGGCCTTTCGCGCGCCGGCGTGCGCGGCGTGAGCAAGGCGATCCGGCTGCGCCGCGGCCCGCACGAGAAGCTCGTCTTCGCCGAGATCTCGTGCTCGGTCGACCTCGACCCGCAGCAGCGCGGGGTGCACATGTCGCGCTTTCCGGAGTTGTTCGAGCAGACGGTCGACCAGCTGGTCATGGACGAGGCGCTGCTGGTCGAGGAGCTGGCCGAGCACATCGCCGTCGCCGTCGCAGCCCGGCAGCACGCGCTGCGGGCGGAGGTCGAGGTGACCGCCCGTTACCCGCTCCAGCGCGAGACGCCCGTGACCCGGATGCGGACGCAGGAGATGGTCTCCCTGATCGGGATCGCCGCCGCGTCCGAGACGGGGACGCGCCGCGTGATCGGCGTCGAGGCGACCGGGATCAACGCGTGCCCGTGCGCGCAGGGTCTCGTGCGGGACCGGGCCTCCGAGCGCCTGATCGAGGCCGGGTTCGGCGAGGGCGACGTCGACCGCATCCTCGAGCTCGTCCCAATCGCGACACACAACCAGCGCGGCCGCGGGACGCTCTACGTCGGAACCAACCGGCCGGTGAACGCCGAGGACCTGGTCGAGATCGTCGAACGGTCGATGAGCTCGCCGATCTACGAGCTGCTGAAACGCCCCGACGAGCTGTTCGTCGTCGAGCACGCGCACCTCCAGCCGCGCTTCGTCGAGGACTCCGTGCGCGTCGCGCTGAAGGAGGCGCTCGAGACGTACGCCGAGCTCGCGGACGGCGATTTCCTGTGGTCGCGCCAGGTCAACCTGGAGACGATCCACACCCACGACGTGCTCGCCGAGCGCTACGGCACCGTCGGGGAGTTGCGCGCCGAGCTGAAACGCGGTGAGCGGCCGTCGAGGCACACCGAGCTCAGGGAGTGGCTGACGCGGTGAACGAGACGAAGGAACGTCTCGACCGCGGCACCGGCACCGGGCTCGGGCCGCCGTGGCACGTGATCGTGCTGAACGACAACCACAACACGTTCGACGGCGTCGCAGCCGCGCTGGCAACCGTCCTGCCGAACATCTCGTTCGAGCAGGGCCTGGCCTACGCCAATCGCATCCACACGATGGGCGATGCGGTGGTCTGGTCGGGCCACCGCGAGGTGGCGGAGCACTACTGGAGCGGGCTCAAGCGGCGGGGCCTGACGATGGCCCCGCTCGAGAACTAGGCGACTCCCGCCGGAACGACAGCCGGTGCTCGGTTCCGTTCAGGAGTCTGCGGATGTTCTCCCGGTGCAGGACGAAGATCGCGACGACGAGGACGACCGTGAACGCGACCACTTCCCACGGCCGCCCGGTCAGCACCTCGACCACCGGCATCAGCACGGCCACCGTCAGCGAGGCGAGCGACGAGTAGCGGGTGACCAGGGCGACGAGGAGCCAGACCACGGCGCCGATCGCGGCCGCCTTCGGGGCCAGCCCGAACAGGACACCGCCGCCCGTGGCGACCATCTTGCCGCCGCGCTGGAAGCGCATGAAGACCGGCCGGTAGTTGCCGAGCAGCGCTGCGCTGCCGGTGGCGACGGCCGCAGCTGCGCCCGAGACCTCCATCGCGACGTACGTCGGGGCAAAGCCCTTGGCCACGTCGATCGCCATCACCGCGACCAGCAACCGTCAGGCGGGCCGGGCCGCCTCCGAACGCCCGGGCGGCGTTCGTGGCCCCGATCGTCCCACTGCCGATCCTCCGGATGTCGACGCCCCGGAGCGCGCGGACGAGCCAGTATCCCGTCGGGATGCTGCCGGCGAGGTAGCCCGCCGCGATCAGGAGTGCAAGCGTCAGCGTCCCCTAGTCACGCAGGGGAATACCGTACCTCGCGACCCAGTCGTTCACGACGCTCCAGTCGAGGTTGTTGAGGAACGCCTCGATGTAGGACGCGCGGTCGGTCTGGAAGTCGAGGAAGTAGGCGTGCTCGTACACGTCGAGCGCGACGAGCGGGGTCGCATTCCAGATCGGGAAGGTGTTCTGGGCGTCCCCGAGGTAGTTGAAGAGGCGTCCCTCGTCCCAGTCGTAGGCCGTCCACGCCCAGCCCCGGCCGCCCATCCCGGTGGCCGTCAGGTCTGCCCGCCAGGCGTCCGCAGAGCCGAAGTCGCGGCTGACGAGTCGAGCGAAGGCGCCGTCCGGCGCGCCGCCGTGCCCGCCGAGGTGCTCGAAGTAGATCTCGTGGTTCTTGATCCCGCCGATCGCGAAGGTCAGATCGACCTTCAAGGACCGCAGGTCGGAGTACACCTGGTTCGCGCTCGAGAGATCGACCTCGGCCAGCTTGCCGAGGATCTCGTTCCGCTTCGCGACGTATCCCTGGTAGAGCCGATAGTGGGCTTCGACGGTCTCGCGGGAGATCCCGTCGAGCTCGAGAAGGCCTGGCTTCAAGTCCCGCGCGACGATCTGCTCGTAGGTGCTCATCGGTTCCTTTCCGGTTCGACGCGAACGCGCGGCCAGCATAGTCGCTCGTCAAACCGAGCGAGTACGAAAACGCGTAGAAGAACGGATGGGTTACTCCGATGCAGTCGCTTTCCGCTTGCCGTCTCGCGCCGGAGGCGCGACGATGCCGCGAGTGTCCGCGATTCAGCCAACCGACGAGGAGCTGCTCGCGCGCGTCGCGGACGGCGACCGCGACGCGTTCGGCGACCTCTACCAGCGCTATGCGCGCGCCGTGCTCGGCCTCGCGATCCGACGCCTCGGGGACCGTGGCCGCGCCGAGGACGCCGTCCAGGAGGCATTCGCGTCGGTGTGGCGGGCGGCGCGGAGCTACAAGCGTGACCGCGGCCCGGTCGCGCCGTGGCTCTACGCCGTCGCCCGGAACGCCATCGCCGACCGCGGGCGCGCCCGAACCGAGCCGCCGGCCGAGCCGATCGACTCGCCGTCCGACGAGCCCGGTCCACCCGAGCAGGCCGAACAGTCCTGGGTCGCCTACCGCGTCCACCGGGCGATGGAGGAGCTCCCGGAGACGGAGCGAACCGTCCTCGAGCTCGCGTACTGGAGCGGGCTGTCGCAGAGCGAGATCTCCGACTACCTGGCCATCCCGCTCGGTACCGTGAAGACGCGCACACGGAGCGGCCTGCGGCGGCTCTCGGGGGCGCTGGAGGAGGAGCTGGGTGAGTCCTAGAGCACCGGATTTCTTCGACCTCGTCGGCGACGAGGGCACGCCCGAGGAGCTGGCGCAGCTCCGCCGGGCTCACGACATGCTGCTCGCGGCGGGTCCTCCGCCCGAGCTCTCGCCGCGTCTCGCCGAGGCGCCGGCGGCCGCTCACAGTAGAGGGCGCTCGACGTGGGGCCGCCGAAAGGGCACGGCGTTCCTGCTCGCAGGCGCCGTCGCCGCTGCGGCCTTCGGGATCGGCTACCTCGTCGCCGACCGTGGCTCGAGCGGCTTCCAGGCGAGAGGCACGCCGATCGAGATGCACCCGCCGGCGTCGGCCGGCCCGAGCACCGCCCGCGCGTCGATCCTGATCGGCGACCGCGACGAGGTCGGCAACTGGCCGCTGCTCGTCAGGGCCAGTGGGCTGAAGCCGCTGCCGAAGGGCCAGTGGTACGAGCTCTACCTGACCCGCAAGGGCAAGATCCTCGCGTGGTGCGGCGCCTTCAACGTGAAGGACGCCGGCCGGACGACCGTGCACTTCTCGGTGCCGTACAAGCTGAAGGGCTTCGACGGCTGGGTGGTCACGAACAGCAAACGGCATGCGAAGCCGCCGGTGCTGCTGACGACCTGACGGCGCCGGCTAGGGGGCGGTGCGGTCGTTCGCCACGAACGCCGCGTGCGTGACCGGCATGTGCTCGGCGAAGAACTGTTCGACCGCCTCCGCGTAGCGGCGGATCTCGCGCTGCGCGGTCTCGGCTGCGCGGAGCGAGACGAAGTTCATCAGCGAGCGAGCGTTGATCGTCCAGTAGAACTCGGTGTAGGCGCCGACCGGCATCACGCAGCGGGCGAGCTCGCGGGCGACGCCGAGCTCGACCAGCCGCTCGTAGGTCTCGAAGGCGGCGTCGTAGACCGCCCGCAATTCCTCCCGGGTCCGTTCGGCGACCTCGGGCTCGACCGGCTCGAAGGTGTATGCGCCGGGCTTGCCGACCTGGCTACGGACGTCCTCCGGCTCGGGCATGTAGAAGTCGTCGGTCGCCTTCGCATAGCGCATGCTGAACTCGTTGAAGGAGCCGACCCGGTGTCGCATCCATTCGCGCGCGACGAAGATCGGGCAGCGGATGTGGAAGCGGAACGAGTTGTGCTCGAAGGGGGTCCCGTGGCGATCGCGCATGAGGAAGCGGATCAGCCCCTCGTCGGACTCTTCCAGCTCGTCCTTGCGGCGCGCGAACGACACCCGCGCGCCGTTCACCACCGACAGGTCGCTCGCCATCACGCCGTCCAGGCGCACGAACCCGTGGTCGAGGACGCGGATCGTGTTCTCGGGTATCACGTCGGTCGTGACCGCCACCGGACGCCCGAGTCTAGCGGCGGGACAGGTCGGCGCCGTTATCGTCCGCGGCGATGGCCTGGCTGTCCGGCGACTTCGTGCATCCCGAGCGAATAGAGCTCCCGAGCGGTCATCATCTGCGCCCGATCCGGGCGGCCGACGTCGACATCGACTACCCGGCCGTGATGGGCTCGCGCGTCCGGCTGTGGGAGAAGTACGGAGAGGCGTGGGGCTGGCCGCCGGCGGACATGACCTTCGAGGACGACCGGGAGGATCTCGCGCGCCACGAGCGCGAGATCGCCGCCCACGAGACCTTCAACTACGCGGTCCTGGACGAGGACGAGACCGAGCTGCTCGGTTGCGTGTACATCGATCCGGCCGAGCGCGAGTCACCAGCCGGGACGGACGCGGTCGTGTCCTGGTGGGTGGTCGACGACCAGGTCGACGGCGAGCTCGAGCGGGCGCTCGATCGGTTCGTCCCGCGAGTGGCTCGCCGACACGTGGGGGTTCCGCTCCGTGCACTTCTCGCCGTGACAGGCGCCCTGTATCTCGGAACGTCGGGCTTCTCCTATCCGACCTGGAAGCCCGGCTTCTACCCCTCCGGGACGCCGCAGCGCGAGTTTCTCCGCTCGTATGCCGAGCGCTTCAACTCGGTCGAGCTGAACACGACCGGCTACCGGTTGCCCGCGGAGGAGCAGTTCCGGCGCTGGGCCGAGGACACGCCGGAAGACTTCCGCTTCGCAGTCAAGATGCCGCACCCGAACCGGCTGGGAGCCTTCACCGACCGCGTCCACGCCCTCGGCGGCAAGCTCGGCCCGGTGCGGATCGTCGTCCAGCAGGCCCGCGACGATGCGTTTCTGGCGCGTCTGCTCGACTCGCTCGACCCGGCGCTCCGCTGGGCGTTCGACTTTCGCCACGAGTCATGGGCGGGGGCGGAGACGGGCAGGGCGGCGGTCGTCGACGCCCTCGAAGGCGCCGCGCCGTTCCGGTACCTGCGCCTGCGGGAACCGCCGTACGACGAGGCCGACCTGCGCGGTTGGGCGGCCCGGCTCCGCCCCCTGCTCGCCGACGGGATCGAGGTGTACGCGTACTTCAAGCACGAGGACGAGCCGACCGCGCCCGGTTACGCCCTGCGGCTGCTGGAGCTCCTCGCCGCCAACAACGCCGATTGATCCGCGTCATAGTGGGCATGCGCAGGCTCCTCGCGACGATCGCTCTTGCATGCTCCGTGGCGGCGACGGGCGCCACGTCGGCGCACGCCTACCCGGGCTGCCCCGGCGCCCGCGGGCCGGATCTCAGCCTGCGCGCGGCCGACAACACGAGGATCGTCGCGCACCGCTGGGGCACCGGGGCGACGGCGGTCGTGCTCGTCCACCAGTCCGGCGCCGATCTCTGTCAGTGGGCCCCCTACGCGACACGCCTCGCGAGCCTCGGCTACCGGGCGTTCGCACTCGACCTGCGCGGCGCCGGGCGCTCGCAGTACCGGCCGCTCCCGGCCGGCCTGCGCTTCGCGGCGGACATCGCCGCGACCGTCAAGGAGGCCAGGCGCGAGGGCGCGAAGAGGGTCTTCGTCGTCGGCGCGTCCCTCGGGGGAAACGCGGCGATCGTCGCGGCCGCGAACATCCGACCGCTGATCAGCGGGGTGATCAGCCTCTCGTCCCCCGCCAGTTTTCGGCTCGACGCGGTTGCCGCCGCGAAGCACCTGCAGGTGCCCGTGCTCTATGCCGCGGCCGAGGTGGACGAGGGCGGCATCTATGCCACAGACGCGAAGACGATGTTCGATGCCACACCGGTGACGGACAAGTCGGTCGCAGTCGTGCCCGGCGGAAAGCACGGCGTCGCGCTCGTGGCCGGGCCGGGTCGGGTGCGCAGCCTCGTGGAGAGCTTCCTGCGCAGCCACTCCGCGAGCTGACGGCCCTAGGGCCCCATCCCGTCACCGGTGCCCATGTGCATGTCGCCGGTCGCCGCAGGCACGGCGGGCATGGGCTTCATGTGCATCATCCGGTCGCGGGCACGCCGGGCCGCCGCCCGAGTCCGGCGCGACGAGACCAGGCACGCTGCCCGGTGAGGCAGCGATCCAGACGCCTGCAGCGACGAACCCCACCGCGAACAGCCGCGTCGTCGCTTCGCCGCCCGGCAGGACCTTCTGGACGAAGACGAGCGCGGCGACGACCGCCATCCACGTGAGGCTCATCACCCCGAGGGTGAAGAGCACCAGCATCAGCCCCCAGCAGCAGCCGACGCAGTAGCTGCCGTGCACGACACCCATGCGGAGTGCGCCGTGAGGACCCTCCCGCCACCCGCCGACCACGAACGAGAGCGGGCTCCGGCAGTGGCGGAGGCAGGCCGACTTCAGCGGAGTCAGCTCGTACAGCCCGGCGGCCGCGACAACGGCGCCGGCCACGTACGGGCCCGCCCGGTCCCATGCGAGGGGGCCGCCGATCGCGTGCACGACGATCCGGTAGAGGCCGTAGGCGACGAGCCCGTAGGCCGCCCACACGAACAGATACGCGAGGACGAAGATCGACGTCGGCACGTGGGCCTGCCCGCGCCGCACCCGTTCGGCGGAGACGCGGTCGAAGAGGACGACCATCGGCGCCGTCGAGGGCAGCATCATCGCCGCCATCATCGTCACCCACACCCCGAGGTACCAGCCGAGCCCGCCGAGGCTCGTCCCCGGGCCCGCATCCATCCCGTGCATCCGTTCTGCGGTGACGATCCACGCCGCGAGCGCGGCGACGATCAGGCCTACCGTGACGGTCGTCCTAGAAACGCGCGGCTGTGCCCAGATGCTGCTCATGTGCCTTCGAGACGACGATCTCCTCGATCTGCGCAATGGAGAAGTCGAGCTCCTCCTCGGTGTTGAAGAAGTGCGGCCCGAGGCGAAGCCCGACCTCCGGGCGGAAGTCGCAGAGGATCTCTCGCTCGGCGAGCTCCCGGTGGACCCCCTCGAAACCCGGCATGCGGACCGAGACGCTCGCGCCGCGACGCGACGGGTCGCGCTGCGAGGTCACCTCGAACCCGGCGGCGTCGGCCAGCCGGATCAGGTGCCCGGTCAGGTCGAGTGAGCGCCGTCGTATGGTCTCGACACCGACCTCCTCGATCACGTCGTAGCCGGCGGTCGCGGCGAACAGCGCGGGCACGTTCGGCGTTCCGGTGAGGAAGCGGGCGATCCCGTCCGCGTACTCGAGCTCCGGCTCGAACGCGAACGGCCGGGCGTGGCCCTGCCAGCCGACCAGGGTCGGCTCGAGCCGCTCGATCAGGTCTGGGCGTACGTACAGCCAGCCCGCGCCCGGTCCGCCGCAGAGCCACTTGACCGAACCGCCGGTGGCGAAGGCCACGCCGAGCCGCCGGACGTCCAGCGGCACGGCACCCGCCGACTGGTACGCGTCGACGATGACGTGCGCGCCGACCTCCTCCGCCCGCCGCTGCACCGCGGCGACGTCCTGGAGCTCGGCGGTCTTGAAGAGCACGTGGCTGATCGGGACGAGCAGCGTGCGCTCGTCGATCGCCTCCAGCAGCGCGTCCAGGTCGGGCACGACCTCGACCTCCGCGTCCGGCTGCGCCTGGAGCAGGTAGCGCACCGACGGGAACTCTCCCTCCAGGTAGACGATCCGGTTTCGGGGCGGGACCGGCTGAAAGCAGGAGAGGATCACGGCGACCGCCACGGTGACGTTCTGGTGCATGCAGGTCGTCCCGGGCGGCGCCCCGACGATACGTCCGACCTGGTCGCCGGCCGTGAGCGGCAGGTCCCACCAGCCTTCGCCCCAGGCGCGGATCCCGCGAGTCCTCCACATGCGGGCGTACTCGACGACGCGGTCCTCGGCCGCGGCCGGCATTGCCGCGAGGGAGTGGTTGATCAGGTACGTGGTGTCGGCGAGGATCGGGAAGCGGTCCCGGTAGTCGGCCACGTCCACGCGGCGAGTATAGGCCCGGCCGATCGAGTCCTCGAGAGGCGTAGCTTGAGCGAGGGACTCGCCCACAAGGCCCGCGCAGCCGATACGTGTTGAATGTTCCAACCGCCGACGGCGGTCAGAGCCGCCTGGGAGAAACCGCCCGATCCACCCTGCGGCACTCGTGCCGAGCTCTTCGACGCCCTCCACTCGCTCGAGCGGGAGGAGCATGCGGCCGCGCGCGTCCTGTTGATCGCAGACGTGGACGGGTTTCGCGCGTTCAACAGGCGCCACGGCTACGAGGTCGGTGACGCGGTTCTGCGGTCGCTCGAGCGCGCTGCCACGGGGGTTACGCGCGCCTTCCGGGTGGGCTCGGACGCGTTCGCGCTTCTACTCGAGGGCGACGCCCCTGTGCTGATCGAGAAGGTCGGCCGCGCACTCGACCGGCTGACGGTCGGGCACCCCGAGACGCTGAACTGTTCCTTCGGCGTAACGATGATCCCGCTCGAAGCGAGCGGGCCTGCGGCGCTGGCGCTCGCCGAGGAGCGCCTCGAGGACCAGCGGCGCCGGGGGCTCGTCCTCCCCGACCGCGTCGGGGAGTTGCTCCTGACGCTGATGGAGGCACACGACTCGACGCTCGGGCGCCACGCCCGCGAGGTCGCCCGCATCGCCGACGCGGTCGCGGCGCGGCTCGGCCTCAGCGTCGCAGAGCGCGGCCTCGTCAAGCGGACGGCGGAGCTGCACGACATCGGCAAGCTGGCGCTGAGCGACGCGGTGCTCACGAAGACGGGACCGCTCGACCAGGACGAGTGGGAGGAGGTGCGGCGCCACACGCTGGCCGGCGAGAAGCTCCTGCGCTCCTTTCCGTCGCTCGACCCCGTCGGCGCCCTCGTTCGGTCGACGCACGAACGGTACGACGGCAGCGGATACCCGGACGGCCTGTCAGGAAGCGAGATCCCCCTCGTCGCGCGGATCGTCGCGGCCTGCGACGCTTTCGACGCCATGGTGTCGGCCCGGGCCTATCGGCCCACCCGGACGAGCGGCGAAGCCGGCGCCGAGCTGGCAGCCTCTGCCGGGACGCAGCTCGACACCGACGTCGTCGCCGCCCTGATGGCCGAGGTCGCGGGCGAGGGCCGCTCCACGGTCGAGGTCGACCCCAACGGCGTCGTGCCCCCGGACGAGAGCGATCTGCACCGGCTGGCCCGGCTGCATGCCCTGCTCGAGAGCGCGACCGTGGTCGAGCACGCCGACGACCTGCCGCGGGCGCTCGAGGCCGTGGCCCGCGTCGTGGCCGAGAGCCTCGACTACCGTGCTGCGCTGATCAATCTCTACCGTCCGCAGTGGGACGACTTCGAGGTCAGCACCGTCTACGGTGACGACCCCGGCCTGCCGACGCTCCTGGGCGCCACCTACGGCTGGAGCATCTGGGAGCCCATTCTCCAGCCGCGGTTCTTCCGCGCCGGCGCCTACCCCGTGTACGCCGGCGAGTACGACTGGGCCGAGCAGAGCGGCCATCGTGTCGTGCCCGACGTCGCGCACGACGGCCATCCGGACTCCTGGCAAGCCGAGGACGAGATCTTCGTCCCGTTTCACCACACCGACGGCCACCTGCTCGGGGTCTTCAACGTGGCCCAGCCCAAGTCGGGGCGCCGTCCGTCGGACGAAGAGCTCCACCTGCTCGCGACGGTGGTGCGCCACGCGGCGCGGGCGGTTCAGCGGGCGCAGGAGATGGCGGTCTCCGCCGCGCACCGGCGCTCGCTGGAACGGCTGCTGGAGATCTCGTCGAAGCTCACCGAGACCGCGGCGGGAACGACCGTGCTGGAGGCGGTCGCGACCGGCATCGCGGAGGCGCTCGGCTTCGAGCGCGTGGTGGTCAAGCTCCACGAGCCCGCGACGGACGGGCTCGTCCCGGCCGCCGCGGCCGGGTTCGAGCTGGACGATCCCCAGCTGCGCCTGCCGTTCGGGCTGTCCGAGCTCCGCCGCCTCTTCGACCCGCGCTACGAGCGTGAAGGCTGCTTCCTCGTCCCGTGCGAGGACGCCGAGGCCCACCTGCCGAGGCTCGACGGCGTCCACCGGTCGCGGCGCAACGGCCGTGGCCCGTGGGCATGGCAACGCCACTGGCTCGTCGTCCCGCTCGTCGACCGCCAGGGTTCGTGCCTCGGTGTGATCCTCGTGGACGACCCCCTCGACCACCTCCTGCCCACCAGGGAGACGCTCCAGGCGCTGCGGCTGTTCGCCAACCAGGCGACGGTGGCGCTCGAGTCGGTTGCGCAGTACGAGGCACAGCGCTACCTGGCCGAGCACGACGCGTTGACGCGGCTCCGCAACCGGCACTCGTTCATGGCCGAGCTCGACGCGTGCCTTCGCCGGTCGCAGCCGAGCGGCGAGCAGGTCGCGCTCGTCTACTGCGACCTCGACGGGTTCAAGGAGCTGAACGACGCCCACGGCCACGCCGTCGGCGACGAGCTGCTGGCGCGCTTCGGCGGCGTGCTCACAGCCTCTGTCCGTGAGGATGACGTTGCGTTCCGCATCGGCGGCGACGAGTTCGCGCTGGTGCTCAGGGGCTGCAGCGAGCAGGACGCGCGTGCGGTGGTCGAACGTGCCCTGGTCGCCTGGGACGAGGAGCGGAAGGACGATCCTGCCGCGGCCTCGGTCGACGCCAGCTTCGGGATCGCGCTCTCGCTCGAGGGCGCCTCGCCGGCGGTCGAGCACCTGCTCCGCCGGGCAGACGAGGCGATGTACGAGGCGAAGCGCTCGCAGACCCGCCTCGAGGTCGCGGCCTAGCTGACCTTCTTCAGCAGCGCGAGCGCCTGCTGGTTCCAGGGCACGCGGTGCGTCACGCCCGCCGCCTTCAGCGTCTCGCGATGCGCGAGGTACCAGTCGTACGTCCGGCAGAGGGCCTCCGCGTTCGAGAACCTCGGCGTCCAGCCGAGCAGCCGCTCGGCCCTGCCGACGTCGACGAAGGAGTCGCGGTGCGCAGTCTTGTAGTGCCACTCGGCCAGCGGCGAGACGCGCAGCAGCTCGAGCACACGCAGCGCAACTTCTGCCGGGCGGGCCGGGACCGCCGTCAGTCGGGACGACGAGCCGGCGTGGTCGATCAGCGCCTGCAGGTCGGAGCGAACCGTTCCGAACTCGCGGGCGCCGACGTTCACGGTCTCGCCCGCGGCCTCACGGCGCTCGGCGGCGAGCACGATCGCGTCGACCAGGTCCTCGACCGCGAGCAGCTGGTACCGGTTCTCACCGGTGCCGAGCATGTAGATCCGGCGGTCGTCGCGGATCCAGTCGAACAGGATCTCGAAGACACCAAGCCGTTCCGGGCCGACGAACGTCTTCGGGCGGACGATCGTGAACTCCAGTCCACGCCGCCCGAAGTCGCGGGTCACGTCCTCTGCCTCGATCTTCGACTCCCCGTACCAGCCGACGCCGACGAGCGGCGCGTCCTCGTAGATCGGGTGCACCTTCGGCACGCCGTAGACGGCCGTCGACGAGACGAGCACGTGCCGGCGGACACCGGCCTCGGCGGCGGCGGCGAGCAGGGTCGCCGTCCCGCCGACGTTCACCGACCGAATCGACTCGCGCGAGGCCTGGATCGGCAGGGCAGCCGCGGCGTGGACGAGCACGCCGGCTCCCTCGACCAGGCGGCGGACGTCCCTGATCGAACGGATGTCGCCGCGCAGCTCCTCGACCGACCGCTCGAGCTCGGCGTCGTCGAGCGGCGCGAGATCGAGGGTGCGCACCTGGTGCCCGTCGGCGAGCAACCGCCGCGCGAGGTGCAGCCCGAGGAACCCCGCCCCTCCCGAGATCGCCCACAGCATCGGCCGGGACGTTATCCGTACGGGCCGTGCCCGAATCCTTGTAACACAGTGTTACTTGCCCGGGAAGCGGTGGATCTGCGCCGTGTTCCGGGCTTGTAACAGCGTGTTACTTGGCGTTTCCGCGCCGGCGCTGCGGGCCGGCGCGGGCTTCGCCGGCGGCTTCGAGTCGACCAGGATCGCGGCCAGCAGGAGGATCGAGATCGCCACCGTGGCCTCGCCGGCCAGGGAGCGCGACACGCGCGCGGCGACGGCCGGCCGGTCGAGCCGCGGGCGGACCACGAAGTGGTGGAACGCGCCCCAGGCGAGGGCGAGCGAGACGAGCCCGAGCTTGACGATCAGCAGACGTCCGTAGCCGACAGTCCAGAGGTCGTGTAGCGCCGGGAAGCGCTCGAACGTCATGTAGACGCCGGCGGCGACGACGATGGCGACGAGCGGGCCGGCGATCTCGGAGAAGCGCCAGAAGGCAGTTCGCCGGAGGTCGCGGTCGCGCCACACGACGAGGCCGAGCGAGAGCAGCCCGCCGATCCAGAGAGTCGCCGCGGAGAGGTGCACCCAGTCCGCAAACGACGGCAGCCAGCCTCGGTCGTCGGCCTGGTGGCTCGCGAGCGACAGCCCGGAGCCGAGTCCGAGCGAGAGCAGGAACGCGGGCCAGAGCAGCCACCGCCGCTCGGTCAGCCAGGCGAGGAAGAGCAGCGCGGCCACGAACGAGAACCCGAGCTCCATGACGACGAACGCCTCGCCGAAGCGGGTGTCGTGCGCGAACGGGGACAGGTCGCCGTACAGGAACGACGTGAACGGAAGCTGGAGCGCGTCCTGGGCGCGGAGCAGGAAGGCGACGATCCCGACCTCGAGCGCACCGACCACGCCGGCGCCGGTGAGCCGGTAGAAGCGCCGCTCCGCCTCGGGCGTCACGTCGCCGCGCAGCACGAACAGGCGGAAGCCGAGGCCGCCGGTGAGCAGCGCGAGGCAGATGAAGTAGAGCCAGCGGACGACGTGCTCCGTGGTCGTCGGCCCCGACGCGCCGAAGGCCTCGCTCAGCGCCGGCGCCTGCACGCGGACGCCGAAGGTGAAGACACCGTGGCCGACGTGGCTGTCGTTGGAGATCGCGCTCCAGCGGACGGTGTACGCGCCCTTCGGCAGCCGCCGCAGCGTGACCTCGACGGCGAGCGGATTTCCCGGCACGCCCCGGGCCGCGCCGGAAACGAGCGCCCCGGTCTCGTCGTACACGCGGATGCCGTTCGGCAGCGTCTTGACGCTCTGGTCGAAGGAGAGCGTCACGACGACGAGGCGACTCGGCGAGCCGCTGGCCGACCCCGGGCGCGGTCGTGAGCAGCGTCGCATGCGCCCACGCCGTACCGGGCAGCACCAGCGCGGCCAGCGCGAAGACGGCGGCCGCGCGCCTCACCGGTGCGGCACCCCTGCGGACGGGTCGAGGTGGCCGAAGACAGGCGCGACGTCACGCGAGCTGAACAGGGCGATCGAGACGGCGACGAACACGAGCGCGAACCCGCCGGCAAACACCCACGAGCGCGGCTTGAAGGCGGCACCGAGCGGGAACAGCGTGCCGAGGAGCAGGATCCAACCGCAGGCGTGGTGGACGAATGCCGATCGCGAGTACAGCCACGGGTTGGCCTCGTGGATCAGGAACGCCGCGCCCGACACCGCAAACGCCGCCGGCACACAGAGCCGCCACCACTCGCTCTTCAGCTTCCCGGTGACCAGGCCGAGCTCGGCCGCGCCTCCCAGCATCATCACCTGCGCCCACGCCGAGTGGGCGAGCATGTGCACGGTCGAGTTGGTGAAGAAGACCATCACCGGCCACATCAGGACCCCGAGCCCGAACAGGAGCGCAGGCCACAGGTAGGCGCGCCACCTGCGCCGGCGCCAGACCTCCCGGCCGACGATCGCCTCGGCGAGCAGCAGCAGGCCGAGGAAGAGGCCCCCGGTCGCGAACAGCCAGTGGACGTGTTCCGCAGGGGGCTGCACTACGTCTCCTCCAGGTCCTGGACGAGCGGCCGGGCCACGAACACGTGGAAGAGGATCCCGGCGAGGATCACGAGCAGCGGCGGCTCGACCACCAGCCACCAGAAACCCTGGCCGTAGGGGTGCAGCAGAGTCACCCGCCAGGGCTGGACGAAAGCCCAGACGATGGCCGCCGCGATCGCCAGCGGCCCGAGCGAGAGCACCGCGATCGCGCGTGTCGAACTGCGGATTCGGGTGCGTGAAAGGTCGGTTGCGTACTGCGTCATGCGATGCCTCCGGAATTCGGCGGGACGGCGAAGCGCCCGCGGAATCGGTCCGCGGGGTTACGCGGTCAGCGGAGGCGGGCGGCTCTCGAACGAGAGCCCGAAGATGCGCCGGGGCGGGACGAGGCGATCGAGCCGGGGCCGCGGAACGTGCAGCGGTGCGCGGCCGGCCAGCCGCAGGGCGCGGGCGACGGTCGCGTGGGCGTGCTCCTCGTAGTCGGCGAGCCAGCTGCGCACGGCGCTCCACGCGAGCGCACAGACGACGCTGATCACGGCGAAGGCCGGGAGCGCAGACGAGTGCAGCCACGGCGCGAGCAGCGGCCAGCGGCCGACCTCGGCGCTCTCGGCGTCGGCCTGCACTAGGAAGATCACGGACGTCAGCAGGAAGAACGCGAGCCAGAGGCGCGGGGAGAGCTGGAAGCGCAGCCGCGGCAGGTGGGCCCGACCGCCCAGCAGCCGGAGCCCCGCCGCCTCGGTCGACCGCGCCTTCATCACCCGCCAGAGCAGCCGTGCGAGGAGCAGGGCGATGCCGACCTTCACGACCACGAGCAGGATCGGGTAGTAGTCGGCGTGCGCGTAGCTCGGCGTCGCCACGTGGCTGCCGAGATCGACGCGGTGGGTCACGCTGCGACCCGCGAGCTCGGCGACGAGCGCGAGCAGCCCGAACGCGAGGGCCGAGAAAAGGCGCTGATGGCTGCGCGCCCGTTCCATCAACTGATGATAACCCGGTTTGGAGGTTTTTTATGCCCGAGCGTTCAGCCGAGGAGCGTCAACGTGTACTCGGCACGCGTGTCGCCGTCGATGCAGAAGAGCAGCACTCGCTGCCACTGGCCGAGGCAGAGCCGGCCGCCGTCGAACGGAATCTGCTCAGTGCGCGGTCCGAGCAGCGCGAGCAGCATGCGCTCGCGGTCCTGGCGCGCCCGAGGCACGAGATTCTCCAGCAACGCCTCGATGTCGCAGAAGAACCCCGACTCGCGCTCGCTGACCCGGACGAGCGAGGTCGGCATGGCGGCGGTCACGTAGGCGATCCCGTGCCTGGCCGGCCCGGAGGCGACGTCGCGCGAGACCTCGTTCGTGATATCGAACACCGAAAGGGTCGGGAGCGCCGCGGCTACGGAGTGCGGGATCTGGACCGAGGTCACCGCGCAACCACCTGCTGGGGCAGCCGGAAGTGGACGTCCTCGCGTGCGACCGTGACCTCCTGGTGGTCGCCGTAGCCGGCCTCGGCGAGCCGCGCGAGCACGGCCTGCACGAGTTCCTCGGGCGTCGAGGCACCGGCGGTGAGGCCGACCGTTTCGTGACCGTCGAGCAGGTCGGCGTCGATCGCGTCCTCGTCGTCGATCAGCGTCGCTCCGGCCCCGCGGGCCTGCGCGACCTCGACGAGCCGCTGCGCGTTCGAGCTGGTCGGCGAGCCGATCACCAGGATCAGCGTCGCGCCCATCGAGACGATCTCCTTGACGGCGTCCTGGCGGTTCTGCGTCGCGTAGCAGATGTCGTCGGCACCCGGCCGGCGCAGGTCGCCGAAGCGGTCTGCCAGCACTTCCACGGTCGAGGCGACGTCGTCCAGCGACAGGGTTGTCTGGCTGATCACGGCGAGCGGCTTGCCGCTGGTCTCGAGCGCGCGTGCCTCCTCAGGGGACTCGACCACGACGATCTGGTCCGGGCGCTCGCCCTTCGTGCCTATCACCTCGACGTGGTCGCGGTGGCCGACGAGCGCGACGAGATGGCCGCTGTCGGCATAGCGCCGCGCCTCGGCGTGCACCTTCGAAACCAGGGGGCAGACGGCGTCGACGACGCGTAGGCCACGGCGCTCGCAGTTCTCGAGGACGGCCGGGGCGACACCGTGCGCCGAGAGGACGCAGATCGCGCCCTGGGGAACGTCGTCCTCGTCGTCGACGAACACGGCTCCGAGCGCCTCGAGCCTGCGGACGACGTGATCGTTGTGGACGATGTGGTGGCGGACGTAGATCGGCGGCCCGTGCTGCTCGAGCAGCCGCTCGACGATCTCGATCGCGCGGTCGACGCCGGCGCAGAAGGAGCGCGGAGCGGCCAGCAGCACCCGGCCCATCAGCGTGTCGCCTCCAGCGCCTTGAGCGCCCGGCGAACGTTGCCGAGCGCCTGGAGCGTGCCGGAGGGATGGGTGGCGAGCGCCTTCAGGAAGCCGAGCGGGCGCGGCCGGCCGTCGGGCGTGACCGCCTGCGCCAGCGGGCCGAGGGGCTCCGCGGGCGTGTCGCTGATCGCCCGCACGCAGCCGCGCAGGCGGCCGGTGGCGGCGAGCAGGCCGCTCTCCATGTCGACGGCGTCGGCGTCCGTCCGCTCGTGCAGCCGGCGAAGCTCCGCCGGATCGTCGACGAGGCGGCTCATGGCCAGGATCGTCCCGGGCCGGCCACCCGCGACGCCGAGACCGTCACCCTCCCAAAGCACGGCGCCCTGTTCGTCGACGACCCGCGTGGCGTCGATCACCGTACCGATCGGGCTCCCGTTCATGCCGCCGGCGACGCCGAACGAGACGAGCTCGCCGGCCGGCGCGCCGCGACGGACGCACACGCCGACCCGTGCCGTGCGATATCCGGCCCGGCGCGCGGCCCGCTCCTCCGGGCCGGTCGCGCAGGCGAACGTCAGCCCGTCAATGTCCACGCCATGCTCCGGACGGTCTCCTTCACGCTCGAGGTCGCGGCGAAGGCGGCCGACGGCTCGAACCCGGAGTGGATCCCGCAGTGCTCGCAGCGCGGGTCGTTCCCCGGCCCGTAGGAGTCCCACTCGATGTTCTCCAGCAGCGCGTCGTACGTCGGGAAGATCCCGTCGGTGAGGAGATAACAGGGCCCCTTCCACCCGTAGGGGTTGCGCGTGATGCTGCCCCACGGCGCGCACGGAAGCTTCCGGTCGCCGGTGAGGAAGTCCTGGTAGATCGGGCTCGCCAGCCAGCGGAAGCCGTGCTTGCGGACGGCGCTGCGGATCTCCCGGAACTTCGCCTCGTGCTCGTCGCGCGTCATCGTCAGCGCTGGATCGATCTGGGAGTACTGGTAGCCGGGCGCGATCAACATCCCGTCGATCCCGATCTCGTTCGTCAGGTAGCCCATCATCTCGATCACGTCGTCGACCGAGCTCTCCTTGAACACGGTCGTGTTGGTGGTGACGCGGAAACCGGCCTTGCGCGCCTGCTTGATCGCGTCGACGGCGATGTCCCACAGCCCGGGGTAGTCGCAGACGTAGTCGTGGATCTCACGCATGCCGTCGAGATGGACGACGAAGGTCAGCCGCGGGTCCGGCTTGAAGACCTCGAGGTACTCGGTCAGCTTCAGCGCGTTCGTGCACAGGTCGATGTTCTTCCGCAGCTCGAGCATCCCCGCGACGACGTCCTCGATCCCCTTGTAGATCAGCGGCTCGCCGCCGCAGATCGAAACCACCGGCGCGGGGCACTGGACGCCGGCGTCGATGCACTCGTCCACCGAGAGGCGCGCCTTGTTCGACTCGTACTCGCGGATCTTCCCGCAGCCGATGCAGGCGAGGTTGCAGGCGAGCGTCGGCTCGAGCATCAGGACGAGCGGGTAGAGCTCCCCTTTCCGCTTCTGCGTGGCGACGTAGCGGCCGATCTGGACGGTCGAGCGCAGCGGGAACTTCATGTATTGAGCCTTTCTCTGAGGCGGCCGAGGGCCATGAGCGGGAAGTGGAGCCGGTAGAGGTGGTAACGGATCATGAAATCGGTCGGGAACCCGGTGCCGGTGTAGTGCTCCTCATTCCAGTCGCCGTTCGCCTCCTGCTTCGCGCAAAGATAGTCGGCCGCTCTTGACGCCGAGGCTCTCTGCGCTTCGCCTGCCGCGACGTAGCCTAGTAACGCCCACGCTGTTTGTGAAGCAGTGGCTGCGCCGCGGCCGCGCATGGTCGTCTGGTGGTAGGAGCGAATGTCCTCCCCGAAGCCGCCGCCCGCGTGCTGGACCGAATCCAGCCAGTTCACGGCCTTCCCTACCACCGGATGCCTCGGCTCCAAACCACAGGCTTCCAGCGCCGGCAACGCCGCCCCGGTGCCGTAGACGTGGTTCACGCCCCAGCGGCCCCACCAGGAGCCGTCCGGCTGCTGCTCGTCGACGAGGTACTCGAGGCCGCGGGCGACGGTCTCGGCGTAGCGCGGCTCCGGCGCGAGCGCCTCGAGCGCGTGGGCGGAGACGTCCTCGCTCGGCGGGTCGATCACGTAGCCGAAGTCGCAGAAAGGCAGCTTGTACAGCCAGTGGCTGGAGTTGTCGACGTCGAAGGCTCCCCAGCCGCCGTTGGCGGACTGCATGCCCTCGATCCAGTCGAGGCCGCGCCGGACGGCCTCCTCCCCCACGCCCAGCTCGCGGAGGGCGATCGCCACGACGGCGGTGTCGTCCACGTCGGGGTAGAGGTCGTTCTCGAACTCGAACGCCCAGCCGCCGGGCGCGAGGTCGGGGCTGCGGATCGACCAGTCACCCTTCACGGTTACCTCTTCCTGCAGGAGCCACTCCCCGGCCTTCCGCAGCTGCGGGTGGTCGGCCGCGATCCCCGCCGCGCGAAGCGCGATCACGGCCAGGCCGGTGTCCCAGATCGGCGACTGGCAGGCCTCGGGCCTCAGGCGGTCGCCGTCGTCGATCATGAACGTGCCCCAGCCCTCGACCGCACGCAGCAGGGTCTCGTCCTCGAAGCCGCGGCCGAGCGCGGCGAGCATCACGATCGACCAGACCCACGGCGGCTGGATCCCGCCCCACGACCCGTCGGCCTCCTGGCGCTCCTTCACCCACGCCTCCGCCGCGGCGAGCGCGCGGCGCCGAAGGCTCGTGGGACGGGGCGGTCGCTTCGTCTCGCCGGGGCGGGCGCCGATCTCGCGCAGGTCGACGTCGGCGTGCCTGACCGGCCTCAGCGCCCAGACCACGGACAGCGGGACGACCGTCTGCCGCGCCCAGCAGGCGAAGTTGTAGATCGAGAACGGCGCACTCGGCGGCAGCAGGATCAGCTCGGGCGGGATGGGTGTGACCCGCTGCCACGGCCAGTGCCCGAGGAGGGCCATGAAGCACTTCGTGAAGACGCGGCTGCGGGAAATGCCACCCTCGCGCCGGATGTAGTCCAGCGTCTCCCGGCCCGGCTCGACGCCGGCCATCTTCAGCGCGACGTACGACTCGATCGTGGTCGAGAGGTCGGCCGGGCCCTCCCACCAGTTCGACCAGGTGCCGTCGTCGCGACAGCGGGCGAGCAGGTCGTTGGCGAGGCGGCGGTCGGTGTCGGGGTCGCGCAGCCCGAGGACGTGCAGCCAGAAGAGGTGCTCGGCGATCATGGTCGCGTTCGACTCCAGCTCCCCGACCCACCAGCCGCCGGGGTGCTGGAGCTCGAGCAGTCGCGCGCTCCCGTTCTCGACGGCGGTGTCGAGCCTGGTCAGTTCCTCGACGGCGGTCATCCGTTCAGCGCCCGCGCGGCGGCGACGCCGCTCCGAACCGCAGCTTCCATCGTCGCCGGCCAGTCTGAGGCAACCCAGGCGCCGGCGAGGACAACGTTCGGCCTCGAGGTCCGCATCGTCCACCGCAGCCTACGCGTCCCGGGACGAGCAGCGAAGGTCGCGCGAGGCTCACGGCTCACCCGCGACCAGAGAAGCTCTGCGGCGCCGAGTCGGTCGGTCAGCGCGTCGGCCATCAGGTCGACCAACCCTCGCCCGCGAACCTCGAGCAGGTCGGGGACGCCGCTGGAGACGACGGTCAGGTACTGGCCCCCGTCAGGCGGCGAGTGGCCGGTCAGCGCGCCGCGGTCGAAGACCCAGTGGGCAGGGCTCTCGAGCAGTGCCGCGAGCCGGTGGTGGAGGATCGGCCGATCGAAGAGCAGGTGGACGCTGACGATCGGCGAGTCCTCGAGCGCGGGCGGATCTGCGCCGAGTAGCCGGGCCGCCTCCGCCCCGGGGAGGGCGACGATCACGGCGTCGGAATCGAGCTCGTCGAGCGTCTCGACCCGCGACTCCAGCCGGACGTCGGCGCCTGCCTCGCGCAGGGCGTCGCCCGCTGCGTCGCCGTGCATCGCGCCGAGCGGCTCCACGGGGAGCAGCAGGTCGCCCGCGCCGCGCCCGCCGAGCAGGGCGGTCTGCACGGTGAAGATCGCGTAGTCGGCACCGGCCTCCTCGCTCGGGAGGTTGAGGGCCGGCCGGATGAAGACGTCCCAGAAGCGGTCGATCTCCTCCTGGTGTTGGCCGAAGCCGCGGAGGAGCTCGGCGAACGTCCGGTCGGAGTGCGCCGCCGGGGACAGTCCCCGCAGCCGGAGGGTCACGCGCGCGATCCGGAGACGGGAGGACAGGGGCAGATGCGAGTAGCCGAGGAGCCGAAGTCCCGGTCGCACGAACGACACCCGTGCGTTCTCGTCGATCACGGGGAGCGCGAGCGGTTCGCGCCGGAGCGCCTCACCCTTGCCGATCCGCTCGACGAAGCGCTCGTACTCGGTGAAGCAACCGAGCGCGATGTGCTGGCCGTTGTCGGGGGGCGGCGGCGGGTCGCCCTCGCGCTCGGGCAGCGTCTGGACGGCGCCCCCGAGGGTCGGCCGCGCCTCGTGAAGGACGACCTCGTGGCCGGCGTCGGCCAGCTCGAGCGCTGCGGCCAGGCCGGCGAGTCCGCCGCCGACGACCGCGACCCGCCTCGGGCGGGCCGACGGGTCGAAGCCCCCTGTGGAGGCAGCGTCACTCATGTGTCACACCCCGGGTGCCAGGCACTTGTAATGGCCCAAAGGGACAGCTCTCTGTGGAGAACCTCACACGAGGTTCGCGGCCACGATGCGGAGCTTCGTCAGGGTGGCGAGCCGCGGCGGGCCGTCGAAGACGTCGAAGCCGCGCGCCTCGATCCGCTCGAGCGTCGCCCGGTAGAGGCCGGCGAACGTGCCCACGCACGCGGAGCTGCGATGGTCGAGGTAGTCGAGCAAGGTCAGTCCCTCCGCGAGGTAGGAACGAGCCCGGGCCGACTGGTATGCCATGAGCGCCTGCCAGGCGGGAGTGAGGCGGCCCGCGGCGATGTCCTCTTCGGCGACGCCGAACGAGGCGAGCTCGTCCTGCGGTAAGTACACCCGACCGAGCTGCCAGTCCTCGCGGACGTCGCGCATGACGTTGATCAGCTGGAGCGCGATCCCGAGCGCCTCCGCCCGCTGCGGCTGGTCGGCGCCGTACACGCCGATGCAGGCCACGCCGACCGCGCCGGCCACGTGGGCGCAGTAGTCCCGCAACTCGTCGAAGGTGTCGTAGCGCTGCCGCTCGAGATCGGCCAGCCCGCCGTCGACGAGGTCGTGCAGGGCCTGGTCGGGGATCGGGAAGCGCCCGCGTGCGTCGGCGAGCGCCACCCACATGGCCTCGCCGCCCGGCGGCCCGTCGAGGCGCCGGTGGAGGTCCTCGAGGCGCGCACGCTTGTCGTCGTCGGAGCTGTCGCCGTCCGCGATGTCGTCGACCTCGCGGGCGAACGCGTAGATGGCGGCGATCGCGCGCCGTTTCGGCCTCGGCAGCACCATGATCCCGAAGGCGAAGTTCCGCGCGCGGGCGCGGGTGAGCCGCTCGACCTCGGCGTAGGCGGCGTCGACGGATGTGCTGACGCCTTTGGCGTCACGACGTCGTCTCCCACCAAGGCCGCCAGTTTCGCTGTCGCCTTTGTGCTCGACTTCGTCTCTCATCGGCGCAGCGCCTCGCGCGCGAGCCGGAGCCGGGAGGGCCGGGGGCGGCGGGTGAAGATGTCCCAGCCGGCGTCCTCGAGCGCCTCCAGCGCCGCCAGGCCGCCGCGGGCGAACAGCCCGACCGCCCGTCCGACCCGGCCGCCGATCCGCTCCCGGAGGAGCACACCGCCGGAGAGCAGCCCGCGGGCGCGGTCGGCCTCGAAGCGCAGCAGCCGGGTCAGCGGCTCGTTGGGCGCGTCCAGCGCCGTCACGTCGTAGCGGCGGCGGTCCTCTGCGGGCAGGTAGACGCGGCCGAGCCCGAGATCCCGGGGGACGTCCTGGAGGAAGTTGACGAGCTGGAGGCCCGTGCAGACGTCGTCGGAGGCGGCGACCAGCTCGGCGTCGTCGGACCGCCTGAGCAGGCCGAGGACCAGGCGGCCGACCGGGTCTGCCGAGTGGACGCAGTAGTGCTTCAGGTCGGCCCAGGTCGCGTACTCGGAGATCCGCTGGTCCATCCGGTTGGCCTCGATCAGGCGCAGGAACGGCTCGCGGGGCAGGTCGAACTCGCGGATCGTCGGCTGGAGCTGCTGCATCACCGGCCACGCCGGGGAGCCGGCGCCGTAACAGGCGTCAACTTCACCCTCGAGCTCGTCGAGCAGCGCGAGCCGGTCGCCCTCGGCCTCGTCGCCGAGGATGTCCACGAGCCGGGCGAACCCGTACACGGCCCGCAGGTGCGGACGGAGCGCACGCGGGAAGAGGAGCGACGCGACCGGGAAGTTCTCGGTCCGCGCACGGGCGGCGACGGCAGTCGGGTCCACGCCCGTATTGAAACAGCGTCTGCCACGATCCGGCCGTGAGGGCAATGGTGCTCGACCGGCCGGGACAGCGGCTCCGCGTGGCGGAGGTACCCGATCCCGAGCCGAGCCCGGGTCAGGTGCTGCTCGACGTGCGCGCGTGCGGGGTGTGCCGCACCGATCTGCACGTCGTCGACGGCGAGCTCCCGCACCCGAAGCTGCCGCTCGTCCCGGGCCATCAGATCGTCGGCGTCACCGGGGACGGCCGCCGCCTGGGCGTGCCCTGGCTCGGCTGGACCGACGGCGACTGCCGGTACTGCGTGCGCGGGTTGGAGAACCTCTGCGACCGCGCGCAGTTCACCGGGTACGACCTCGACGGCGGCTACGCGGACCGTGTGGTCGCCGACGAGCGTTTCTGCTTCTCGCTCCCCGACGGCTACACGGACGAGCAGGCGGCGCCGCTCCTGTGCGCCGGGCTGATCGGCTACCGCTCGCTGCGCATGGCCGGCGATGGCGAGCGCCTCGGCCTGTACGGGTTCGGCGCGTCCGCGCACATCGTCGCGCAGGTCGCGCGACACCAGGGCCGGCGTGTGTTCGCATTCACGAAGCCCGGCGACGGCGAGGGGCAGTCGTTCGCGCGCGAGCTCGGCGCGGAATGGGCGGGCGGATCGGACGAGCGGCCGCCCGAGGAGCTCGACGCGGCGATCCTGTTCGCCCCGGCCGGGGAGCTCGTGCCGACCGCCCTGAGCGCCATGGCGAAGGGCGGCACGGTCGTCTGCGCGGGCATCCACATGACCGACATCCCGTCCTTCCCGTACGAGCTGCTCTGGGGCGAGCGGCAAGTGCGCTCGGTCGCCAACCTGACGCGGGCGGACGGCGACGAGTTCCTTGCACTCGCTCCGACGGTGCCGGTCCGGACCGAGATCGAGACGTTTCCGCTGGCCGACGCGAACGAGGCGCTCGACCGCCTGCGCGCCGGCCGGATCCGCGGCGCGGCCGTCCTGGTCGTCTAGCTGCACTCCGTCGCGTTGAGCGCGACGTACACCGCCTGGGTGCCGAGGCCGAGCCCGACGACCCCGACCCGCTTTCCGCCCTCGACCGTGAAGATCAGCCGGCCGAGCCGGTAGGCCATGATCCTGCCGCCTTGCCGGAACGGGACGAGCCGTGAGCCGTACGCACGCTTCAGAGCCCCGACGGTCGAGCACGGCCCGATCTGGTCGACGGTCTTGAGCCGGCGACTCCAGGTCGTGACGACAGAGACGCCCCGGGTGCCCGTGCGGAAGTAGCTCTCGACCTTCTGTCGCGTCGAGACGACCCGCTGGTAGCCGTCCTCGAGTCGGTCCAACCGCACCGGGCGGCGTCATCCGCGCCGTGGCCTGCGCCCGCGTCATCCCGAGGCGGATGCCGGCGATGGACGACGACGTGATCCCCGGCGCCGGCTGCGCCGCGGCGAGCGACGTCGGGCCGAGCACGGCGACGGCGACGGACGACGATCGCGGCCCGCATGGTGCGCCGCACCTTACCGTCGGCTAGCGGACCCGACGGAGACGGTCGGACCGGATCAGCTCGAGCACGGTCGAGCCCACCTTCTGCAGGTTGGCCTGCGAGACCTGGCTCAGGTCATCGCAGACCTTCTGCCAGCAGCGGTAGCGAAAGTCGATCAGGTCGATCGCAGGGATGCCCGCTTCCAGGAACGGCGTGTGGTCGTCGATCACCGCTCCCTGTTCGCCCGTCGGGAAGAGCGCGCTCGTCCTCGCGCGCACCGCGGCGCCCCGCAGGCGCGACCAGAGCTGCGCGTCCGAGGTCGGGTCGCGGACCAGGCGGAGGTCGTGCAGGGCGATGAAGTCGAGGACGATCACCTCGCGAAGCTCGCGTGCGTGCGCGGCGGCGTAGGCCTTGCTGCCGCGGAGACCCTCAGCGTAGAAGTCGGAGAAACCGGCAGGCGCCTCCTCGCCGTCGGTGAGGAGGAAGCGGACGGCGACCTGGCCCGGCCGCCGTGGGTCGCTCCTCAGCGCCTTCGCGACCGCGATCGCCGCGCCCACACCCGCCGCGCTGTTGTTGGCGCCCAGGTAGCCGGGAACCGGCGTGGTGTCGTAGTGGGCAACCAGCAGGATGGCAGGCAGCCGGCCGGGGAGCTGCCCGACGATGTTGCGGAGACCACCCGGTACCGCCTCGAAGTGTCCGCCGGGGAGGAGTTTGACCAGCCGCGCCGCGGCTGCGCGCTGCGCCGCGGAGCCGGCGGGCCGAGGGCCGAACGAGAGCTGGAGCTTCGTCAGCTGGTAGGCGTACCGCCCGTCGAAGCCCGCGCCGGGCTGGACGGCATGCGCACGCGCGCCCACCGCTCCGGCGGCGACAAGCGCCGACACGACGCTGACGGCAACGACTCGTCCTATGGGAAATCGCTCGCGCAACGGGTGAAGCCGACGCCCGGACTCGAACCGGGGACCCCTTCATTACGAGTGAAGTGCTCTACCAGCTGAGCTACGTCGGCGAGGCTCGAAGCGGGGCCAGTATAGCCCCGCCCACGCGCCCCCCGATGTAGCGGGAGATCCTCTCGGGCGGTGCCCGACGCCGTCCACGGAATCGCACCCGATAAGAACCGGTGAAATCGTGAGCAGAATGCGTCGTTGAAATCTCCAGTCGATCAAGACTAGGATCGGAAACGGTCACCGCAGATCGTGATTTCTTCTGCCGGTGGACGCATCCCTCGTTCGAACGTCCAGGAGGGCACCGAAGACAAGGCCGGTGCTCTCCTGTTCGTGCGTGTCTTCGCAGCGGACACGCGGACCGGACACGAGTGGGCGCCGGGTCGAGCCCGGCGCCCACTGAAAACGGCTCGTGTCCTCTTCCTACTTGAGGAAGAAGGTGTTCAGGTTCGCGGCACCGTGTGCGGCCTGGAACAGATAGCCGCCGGTGCGAGCCGACACGAACTCGCGGATGTTCCGGTTCTCGTACGCCGCCCACGGGGCGTACTTCGTGGTGATCTCGCGGTCGAGGTTCTGGTACGCCGCGGAGCGCTTGTCTCCGGTCAGCGCATTCGCCGCCCTCATCTGCTTGTTCAGCGCGGGCACGTTCAGGTACGAGAGGTTGTTGTTGTTCGCCTCGTGGATGTTGTCGCCGTTGAACAGGATGTCGATGAAGTCGTACGGATCCGCGTAGTCGGCGAACCAGCCGACCAGCGCCGCGTCGTACGGCTCACCCTTCGTGCCGGTGGCGATGTAGATCTGGAAGCCCTGCAGGAGCTTCACGTTCACGTTGCAGCCGATCTGACCCAGGTTGTACTTGAACACCTGCGCCAGGTTCTGGCCGATCGAGCTGTTGGCCGTGTACAGGGTGACGTCCTTGCAGCCACCTGCCCCTGAGGCCAGCGACTTCGCCTTCGGGTAGTCGGCGCCCTTGATCGGGAAGGCCTTGATGTCCTTGTAGCCGGCGAGGCCGGGCGGAAGGATCTGGTCGTCCCGGTGGCCGGCGAACGCGCCGCGGACCCGCACCATCGCGGGCCGGTCGATCGCGTAGTTGGCCGCCCTCCGCATACCGACGCTCTTGAACGCGTTGCGGGAGGTGTTCAGGGCGATGTAGTCGACGTTCAGACCGCCGTTCACGAAGTAGCGGAAGTTGCCGCCCTTGTGGACACCGTACTGCTGCGCCAGGCTCGCGTGCGCGGTCGCCGGAAGACCACCGGCGTCGTAGTCGGACTGCCCCGACTTCACCTGCAGCAGGCTCTGGTCGAGGTTGGTGTTCATCGTGAACACGAACGTGCCGACGTTGTGCGGGCCGCGAGCCCTTGTAGTTCGGGTTCGTCCGCATGATCAGCTGACGGCCGACCTGGCGGCTGGCGACGTAGTACGGGCCGAACGACGCGAACGAGTTGATCCCGTCGGCGTTGATCGGCGTCCCCTTCGGGATCGGACAGAAGAAGTCCATCGCCATCTTGGACAGGAACGAGCCGTCGGGCTTCATCAGCGTGATCGTCAGCTTCTGACCGTTGGCCTTGACGCCGCCGGCGGTCGCGGCCTTGCCGTCGGCGACGGCCTGTGCCCCGACGATGCCGTTGGCGCCGGTGATGAACGGAACGGACGGCGACTGCATCTTCGGGTTCAGGTCACGGTTGATCGCCGCGGCGTAGTTCGCAGCGGTCAGCGCTTCGCCCGTGTTCGACTTCATCCCGGACTTGATCGTGAACACGTACGTGCGGCCGTTCTTGGAGACGGCCGGGAAGCCGACTGCGGCGTCGGGAGCGAGCTTGCTGCCGACCGGGTCCGGCTTGTCCGGGTAGTACATGAGCTTTGCGCAGGTCGCGTCGAGGATCTGCCACGACAGCGTGCCGTACGCGAGCGCCGGATCGACGTAGTCGACGTCGGTCGCGGACGCGTTGATGTTCATCGTCCCGCCCTTCTTCTGCCCGGAGGCAGACGGGCTGTTGGACTTGCTGGACGCCGGGCCGGCGAACGCAGCCGCGATCAGCATCGCGGCCCCGAGCGCAGCCATGGCGCCAGAAGCCAAGACCTTTCTGTGCATCGATCTCCTTCCCTCCACGTCGAATGGCTTGACTGTCCCGATCAGACGGGCGTAGTAACGATTCGTTAGCCGATTTCGCTGCGGATAATCTGGCGATCCATATCGGCCAGCGACGTCCGTATTTCGCTTCGACAAGCCGTTTTATTCACACGCGGAACTCGGCAAGGAAGATCCGCGATCACATTTCGTGATCGGACGATGATTCGCCCGAAACCGCCGGGGCTCGGCGACGCGGCGAACGTGAGGCTCAGCTCCGGCCCCGCGTGATCAGCCCGATGCATTTGTTGATTCGAGTGTCTGATCGAGCCGGCCGGATTTCCGTTTGTGTAGCCCGGTTCCGTTCATGAAGCATCGGATCCAAGATGGCCGAGTCACAACGGACGAGGAACCGCGCGCCAACCGGCGGCTCGCTCGCTCGTCTCACCCTGGAGAGAGCTTCCGTGATTGCATCGAGCCAGTGGGCCGGACTCGAGCTGCGTCATCTGATCACGCTCGAGGCCGTGGCAAGACATCGCTCCTTCCGGAAGGCTGCCCTCTGCCTGAACTACACCCAGTCGGGGATCAGCCAGCAGGTGGCCGCCCTCGAGCGGATCGTCGGCGAGCGGCTGATCGAGCGGCCCGGAGGGTCGAGGCCCGTGGGGCTGACCGACGCGGGCGAGATCGTCCTCCGCCACGCGGAAGCGATCTTTCACGAGATCACCGCGGCGCAGGCCGATGTGGGCGTGCTCACACGCGGCACGGCGGGGGTGCTCAGGGTCGGCGCGTTCCAGAGCGTCAGCGCCGAGCTCGTCCCCGAGCTGATCCGCCGCCTCCCGGATGCCCAGCCGGGCCTATCGGTCGACCTCGTGCAAACCACGGCCGACACCGAGCTCTTCGCCCTCCTCGAAGAGGGCCGACTCGACGTCACCTTCGCGATCCTGCCGCTCCCGCAGGGCCCGTTCGAGGCGGTCGAGCTGTTCGCCGACCCGATCGTGCTGATGGTCTCGACGAGCTCGCCGCTCGCCCGCCGGCGCGAGCCGGTCGGCCTAGAAGAGCTGGCCGGCCTGCCCCTGATCACCTCGCACGACTGCCGCTACCTGAACGGCTTCGAGGCGCGGATGCACGAGCGGGGCTACGAACCCGACGTCGTGCACCGCACGGACGACAACGGGACGCTGTACGGGCTGATCGCCGGGCGGGGTCGGCGCGGCCGTCGGCACGCAGCTGGTCGCGGACGGCGCCAAGGGCAGCGTCGCCACCCTGGAGATCGAGGAGCCGCTCCCGCCGAGGCGCGTCGCGCTCGCGTGGCGGCGGGACCGCGAGTTCCCACCCAGGCACGAGGCGTTCCTCGAGCTCGTCCGGTCGGTCTGCCGGGACCTCGGGCTCGAACCGACGGCGGCCGCGGCCGCCTGACCCGGCTCGTCAGGCGCCCGTCCGGCTGGTCTCGGCGCTCGGACACGACCGCTCGTCGAGCACGGGTTCGCTGAGCTTCAGCCGAAAGGTGACCGCCTTGCTGGGCACGATCCCCCGGTCGCCGGGGACGTCGATCTGCTCGTCTCTCGAGCGGACGAGCCTGATCCAGTCGAGATGCCCGGGAATCGGGGTCAGAGGGCTTCGCTCGCCCGCTGCGATCAGCAAACTATGAATCGGTGAATCGCCTGCTCGCCGGGGGGGCCCTGGCCATCTTCATCGCCGCGATCGCTGTGATCGCGCTCTCCAGCGTGGGCTCGAAGAGCAGCGCGACGAGGGCGACGACGACCACGGCCGCGACCACGAAGCCGGCCGGTCGGCCAAAGCCGCCCGAGCCCGCGCCGAAACCCGCCCGCATCAAACTGGTCGCGGTCGGCCCGTACGACCCCCCGCCGGGCGACGGTACCGAGAACGACGCCGAGGTCGCGAACGCCGTCGACGGGAACGCGTCGACCTTCTGGAGCACCGAGCACTACACCCACGGCTTCTTCAAGCCGGGGGTGGGCATCGTGCTCGATGCCGGCAGGAAGCGGCCGATCGGCCGCGTGCTGGTGGGAACGGACGACGCCGGCGCGCGAGCCGAGATCCAGCTGAGCGACCAGCCGACGGGGCCATACCGGTTGGTGTCGGCCGGCAAGCCGCTCCAGCCGGGGACGACCGCGTTCCCGCTGAAGCGAGGGGCGTCCGGACGCTACGTGCTGGTGTGGGTGACGGCCGTGCCGACCGCCACCGGGGAAGCGCACATCACCGAGGTGCGCGCGCTCGGACGCTAGCCGTGGTCATGGCCGCCGTGGCCGTCCCCGCCGCCGTGATCGTCGCCGCCCCCGGAGCCGCTCGTGCTTCCGTCGTCGGCCTCGCCGGTCCCGCCCCCGCCGCTCGAGCCTACGGCTGACTCGCCTGCACCCTCGCCGCCGCCGGGGCCCGATGAAGCGGAGGTCGAGCCGTCGCCGCCTCCCGGGCCGGGCCCGGAGCCGGCGGCGGTTCCAGCGTCGTCCCCACCCGAGCCGGTCCCGTCGGAGCCGGGACCGGACGAGCCGCCCACCGACCCGGCCGAGCCCGAGCCCTCAGCCGGCCCGCTGTCGTCGCGCGGAGCCGGCGGCGGAGCCTCGACCGCGGGCTGCTCTGGCACAGGGGCCGTGCTCGGCAGGGGAGCAGCCGCACGGCCACGGGCGCCGGAGGCGTCACGGGGAGCGGTTCGGCCGGCGGGGTCCGTGGTACTACGGCCGACTCCGGCGCGATCCGTGATCCGGGCGCCGCAGTTCGCTCCGGGTGCACGTTGCGCGATACCGAACGCGCCGGCACCCGCGCCGGCGGGTTCGTACGCCGCGCGTGGACAGCGGAGCGGACGGCCGGGAGCGTGACTGCCCAAGGGGCGACCGCAGCATCGGCCGGCGGCGTGCCGACCTCCCGGCCGACATCGTGGGTCTCGATCGCGCCCACCGTCCCGCCAGCGACCACGACGGCGGCGGCTCCAGCAGCGAGCTTGGCGAGGCCGGAGGCCGCCGGTGCATCAGGCATTCCGAGCACCAGTCGCGCGAGTGCGTCGCGCAGCGCGCCGAGCGGCGCTGCCAGTGCGCCCGCGGAACCCGAGAGCGGTCGCAGGCGGCCGCGCAGCTCCCGTCGGGCGCGCACGAGGAGCGACTCGACCGCCGGCTCGGTCACCCCGAGTGCACCGGCGAGCTCGGCGTAGGTGAGGCCGGAGAACTCGCGTAGCAGCAATGCCCGTCGCTGCTGCCGGGGAAGCTCCCCGATCGCGCGCCAGAGCTCCTCGAGGTCGGCGTTGGCGGCCGCCTGGACGACGGGATCGGGCAGCCTGCTCTCGAGCTCACCCTGGTGGAAGGGCTCGCGCATCCGACGCTCGATCGCCGCCCAGCATTCGTTGCGGGCGATCGTCGCCAGCCAGGCGGCCGGGTGCCTTGGCTCGACGCCGTTCCGGATGCTGCGATAGGCCGCGAGGAACGTCTGCTGGGAGGCGTCCTCGGCCTCGTGCTCGTTGCGGAGCAGCATGCGGCAGAGGCCAAGCACCGTCGGCCCGTGACGCTCGAAGATCTCGGCGGTCCGCGCCGCGGCCGCCCCGTCAGGGCGACCGCGGTACGAGAGCGGCTCGACTGCGCTAGTCGTCGCCGCCTCCACCGCCGCCGTGGTCATCACCGCCGCCGCCACCGTGACCGCTGTGGCTCGAGCCGGGGCCGCTGTTGTCGTCGTCGAGGTCGTCGTTACCGGGACCACTGTTGTCCACGTCCACGCCCTGATCGTCCTCGGCGTTGCCGGGACCGCGGTTGTCCACGTCCTCCGACTGGTCCTCGACCTGGTCGTCGTCCTCGTCGACGACAGGCGCAGCCGTCGGCAGCACGACTGTGTGCCGCGGCTTGGCCTTCGCCCGGGCTGCGGGCTTGGCCTTCGCGGGCTTCTTCACCGCGGCCTTCGCCCCGGCGTGGGACGTGCGCTTGTGCTTCGGCGGAACCTTGGCCGTGGCGGCCCCGGCCCCCGACAGGACGGCGAGGGCGACGAGCGCGGACGCGAGCAGCAGAAAGCGCCTCATGATTCTCCTTTTCGGTCAAATTGCGACGGCGGTTTCGTCTAGAGAGCCAGACGGGGGAAAAAACCTGCGCACGTCGCCTCGTTTCGGACTGCAGCGCGCTCAGACGGGGGCGGTGACACCGGCGAAGCCGCGCCGGATGCGAACGAACATCGCTTCCAGCGCGAGCGCCGGGGTGACGTTGAACTCCTCGAACGTGCGCCAGGTTCCGCGGACGACCTCTGCCGCCTGCTCAGCGGCGGGCATGCGCTCGGAGGTCGCGTCCTCGGCCAGCTCGGCGATGCGGTCGTAGTGGACGACGGCGCGCTCGGCCCCCGCTGCGACGACCACGAGGTCGCGGTACCACGCCGCCAGCTCGTCGAGCGCGAACAGGATCTCCTCACGCTCCGCTCCGCGCTCGGCGCGGCGGATGTGCTGCTCGGCCTCCCGGTCCGGCAGCTCCCGCCCGGCGATCGCCTCCTCGGCGGCGGCCCGCTCCTCGGCGCCGCGCTCGGCCGCGAGCGCCGTCACCGTCTGTGCGGCCGCGGCGGGATCGAACACCGGGTCGGCGTACGCGGCGCGCGCGACTACGAGCAGCTCGGCCCGCCGGCGGACGGCGTCCGGGTCGAGCAGACGCGCGACCCGGTCGAGCCGGCCCGCAGCGACCCGCGCGACGGCGGTCAGCTGCTCGGGCGTCAGGCCCGGCGCGAGCCGCTCGGCCTCGGCCCGGACCGCCCGCTCGGACAGCCGCTGGAACGGGACGAGCTGGCAGCGAGAGCGAATCGTCTCCGGGATCGGGCCGAGCTCGTCGGCGGCGAGCACCACCACGGCGTACGGGGGCGGCTCCTCGAGATCCTTCAGCAGGGAGTCTGCAGCCTCGGGGTTCAGCAGGTGCGCGTCGAAGATCAGGTACACGCGTCGGTCGCCTTCGAACGGCCGCATGTGGAGATCGCGTCGCAGCTCGCGGACGTCGTCGATCCTGATCTGGTCGCCGTGCGGCTCCAGCACGTACAGATCGGGATGCGCCCGCCGCGAGACGCGGTCGCCGTCACTGAGCAGCTCGCCGGCGAACGCGATCGCCGCCCGCCGCTTTCCCACGCCCGCCGGGCCGTGAAAGAGATAGGCATGCGCCGGCCCCTCCCGCAGGGCCGCGCCGAGCAGTTGCTTCGCCTGCTCCTGCTCGATCAGCGCCTCGAAGATCAGAGCAACTCCTGCACGCGGCCGCGAATCGTCGCTGCGATCTCCTCCGCAGGAAGGGACCCGTCCAGCAGCTCGATGCGCGCGGAGAACCGTCGCGCGAGCTCCTCGTAGGCGGCGCCGACGTGTGCCTGGAAGGCGTCGCCCTCGCGCTCGATCCGGTCGGGGTCGCCCTGCCGGCGCGCACCCGCCGCCCCGGCGTCGAGCCCGAGCACGAACGTCCGGTCGGGGAGCAGCCCTTCCAGCACGGTCAGGTTGAGCTGCAGCACGGAGTCGAGGCCGAGGCCGCGCGCGATCCCCTGGTAGGCGAGCGAGGAGTCCACGAACCGGTCGCAGACGACATCGGCGCCGCGCTCGAGTGCCGGTCTGATCACCTCGGCGGCATGCTCGGCGCGGGAAGCGGCGAAGAGCGCAGCCTCTGCCCAGCCCGCCATCTGCGGGCCGTTCAGGACGAGGCGCCGAAGTGCCTCGCCGAGCTCCGTCCCGCCCGGCTCGCGGGTCGCGACCACGTCGCGCCCGAGCGCGACCAGGTGCTGCTCGAGCAGCCGCGCCTGGGTCGACTTCCCCGAGCCGTCCACTCCTTCGATGCTCACGAACACGCCCAGGATTAGAACAGGTGAGCGGCCCTCGGCGGGCAGCGGGAAGGAGCGGGCGCCGGCGGCTCGAATCACGCCCCCGTGGATTCCCCCGCCCCGCAGATCGAGCTCGTCCGCCCCTGGCGCACGGCGACGCTCGTCGCCTCCGGCGTCGCGGCGGTCGAGCTGATCGCGCTGGTGATCCTGGGGGTGGTGCTGCTCGGACGTTCGCTCGCGCCGCACGTCCACGCCGCGGCCGCGCAGGCCGCCCGCGCGCCGAAGCACGCCGCGGCGCCGGCGAAGCACAAGGCCAAGCCACAGCCGACCCGGTCCGCACATGCGGCCCGGATCCTGCCGCGTTCGAAGACGGGTGTCATCGTCCTGAACGGCAACGGGATCAACGGCGCCGCCGCCTCGGCGGCGGCGATCGTCCGGGCCCGCGGGTACCTGGTCGCAGGCACGAAGAACGCTCCACGGACCGGATATCCGACCTGGCGCCTGATGACGGCGCCCGGCTACGCAGCCGAGGCGATCCGCTTCGCGCGGGACATCGACCTGCCCCGGACGCGCGTCGGGCCGCTCGACGGGATGACGCCGAGGCAGCTGCACGGCGCAAAGCTGGTCCTCATCCTCGGCGCGAATCGATAACAGCGCCCGTGCCGGGCTTCAGCCGGCTCGCGCTCCGTTCACCTCCCCTCGACCTTCGCCCGCGCCTGGTCGAGCAGCCCACCCGGGCGGCCGGCCGGCCCGTAGGGGTCGAGGCCGTATGCCCGGTCGAGATCGTGGAGCGCCGCGCGGTAGCGCCCGGTGAAGAACTCGAACGAGCCGAGCGCGTACCAGGTACTCGAGTTCTTCGGTTGGAGCGTCACCGCATCCCGGTAGTACCGGAGCGCGGCCGGGTCGTCGGGCTTGGCCGACTCGGCGTCGCCGAGAGCGAGCAGCGGGTCGGTCGCCAGCGGGTCGAGCCAGCGGGCCGAGCGGCCGTCCGACAGCGCAGCGCCTGTCCGGCCGCGCCGCGATCGCCTCGTAGGCCGAGTCGACGAGCCGGCCCGACACGTACGGCGCGGTCAGTGAGTAGAGGACAGCGACCGTGACCAGCACGACCGCACCCGCCCAGGCCGGCCTGAGACGGCCGCCGGGCGGCGACGCCCCGAGCCCGACGAGCACGCCGAACGAGAAGAACGCCGGCGCGCCGACGGCGACGAACTCCCAGTGGATGTCGACCAGCGAGTGGAGCACGAACGCGCCGGCGCCCAGGGCGAGAGCCGTCGCCGCCGCGCGCTCGGCCGGCTCGACCCGGCGGACGGCCGTCACCGCCGCCGTCGTACCTGCCCCGATCAGCCCGAGCAACAGGAGGAACCCGACCACGCCGGTCTCGGCCAGGAACTGGAGCGGGAGGTCGTGCGGCTCGGTGGTGACGATCGATCCGTTTCTGATCGCCCGCCGGGCGACCTCGAACGTCGCCGCCCCGTGGCCCCCTGCCGGAGCGTCCTCGAAGAGCTGCCACGCCTCCTGCCACCACCGCCATCGGTTGCTCGAGCTGAGGTCGGCGAGGCGGTTCGGCGTCTGGGTCACCTCTGCCGTTTTCGCGCCGCGGAACTCGTCGAGGATCGACCCTCCCTTGCGCGCGACGACCACCGCGACGGCGACGACCGCCACCACCGCAACGACGACGGCCAGCGCCCGCGTCAACGACCGCCGCCGTTCCGGAGCCACCTCGGCTCTGGCCGCGAAGTAGGCGAGCAGGCAGACGACCGCCGCGCCGAGGCAGAGCAGGATGCCGAACCAGGCGCCGTCGTTCACGCGGTCGGCGTAGGGCTGCAGATCGTCGGTCAGCGCGGGTCGCGAGAACGTCCAGAGCGCCACGAGCCCGGCGACCGGCGTGACGAGGACGAGCGTTCCCAGCGTCTCGAGGCGGTCGCGGTCGATCGCCAGCCAGGCGAGCGCAGCCACACCGGCAACGGCGATTCCCGCCCGCGAGTAGGTCAGGACGACGACGAGCTCGGCGAGATAGACGAGGAGGGCTCCGGAGGCGCGCGCCGCGGGGTGGAACCGCCGGGAGCAGGCCGCCCACAGGCCGAACGGCACCGCCGTCGCGGCGACGAGCGCAAGCGAGTTCCAGTAGCCGACCGGGTTGCGCAGGCGCGCGACGCGGGCGCCGTCGGGGAAGAGCGAGGGGATGACCTTGCCGAGCAGGGCCCACGCGAGCACGAGGCCGAGCAGCAGCGCCAACCCGGCTGCGGCGGTCCGCGCCGGCCGGGGAGCCCGCGTGGCGACCAGGCCGAGCAGGGCAATCGCTCCGTAGGCGAGCAGCCGGTCGAACGCCGCCCAGGAGAGGTCGGGCGCGATCGACCACCACATCGTCAGACCGACCCAGGCGGTCAGTGCCGCGAGCAGGCCGAAGGCGATCGCACCGGCTCCGCGCGGCGCGGGCAGCCCTCCTCTGACGGCGAGCACCGCGGCCGCGATCGCCGCCAGCGAGCCGATCCAGAACAGCCGCCCGTTCGAGGTCCCGTCGCCGAAGAAAAGTGCAGTGAAGAGCAGCGCGGCCGCGGCAAGGAGCGCTGCCCTGCCGGCGAGCATGGGGGCCTGCATCGCCGCCCGACGCTAGCAGAGGGTCTCCCCGACAATGCCCGAGGATCGGGGCTACGCTTTAACAGACCCTTTACGGGGGCCTCACGGGCATCAAACGGCGCCCGGGGAGACTGGGTTCCCAAGCCGTTCCGCCCGGGGCATGACGTACAGTGCATTGAACGAGAGAGACACCGACCGGCGCTCGGGTGAGCTCGGTCTTCGGTTTCGCGTGATCCGTTCGCTTCGCCACACCCTCGCAGCACTCCTGATCGTGGGCGCCGCCACCGCCGCGTTCGCCGCCGGCACCGCCGCCGCAGCCGGGAGCGCGGTCAAGAGCAAGCCGCCCTGCTGGAAGGTGCTCATCAACGACTGGTACGACGGCCGGATCGACGGGATCTACGAGATCCACTGCTACCGGGACGCGTTGCAGCATCTCCCCGCCGACGTGGACACGTATTCGAGCGCCAGGGACGACATCCGGCAGGCCCTGCAGAAGCGGATCACGCAGGGCCACAGCGGCGGCAACGGGACGAACGGCGGCACGAGCGGCGGCGCGGGCGGCGGCACCTCCGGCGGGGGCACGTCGGGCGGAGGCACCTCGGGCTCGGGCAACACCGGCGATGGTTCCGGATCGGCGAGCGGCCCGATCGGGTCGGCGTTCGACGCCACGAAACCGGCGAAGGCCGACTCGCTGCCGGTCCCGCTACTCGTCCTCGGCGGCGTCGCGGTCGTCCTGATGGCGGCCGGCGGAGCGGGTTTCCTGACGCGCAGGACGCGCATGCGGCGCGTGCAGCTCGCCTCCGCCGCGTCCGTCCCGCACCGGCCCGAGCCGGAGCCGACCGAGCAGTCGTAGCCGGACGAAATCACCTGCAAATAAGGTGAAAAGAGTTCCGTCCGAAGGACGCTCTACGCTCCTTGGTCCCTCTCCGGGAGAGAGGGAACCCGCAGCTATCCTTGGGAGGAAGAGATGGCGTCCACGAAGGCATCCGCAGGTTTCGAGCACCCCACCGACGAGGTCGTGAACACGGTCGTCGAAGAGGCAGCCGACATCGGAGTCGAGCGCTTCTTCACGATCACCGGCCGCGACCCGTTCGAGGAGGTCGAGTGGGAGCTCCGCGACGCCTTCATCCCGGGCAAGGACAAGGCTGTCTTCGACCAGAAGGAAGTCGAATTCCCGAAGTTCTGGTCGCAGACCGCGACGAACATCGTGGCGCAGAAGTACTTCCGCGGACAGATGGGCTCCCCGGAGCGCGAGACGAGCGTGAAGCAGATGATCGGCCGGGTCGTCGACACGATCGGCGGCTGGGGGCGCGCGGGCGGCTACTTCGTCGGCGACGAGGAGGCCGACACGTTCGAGGCCGAGCTGAAGGCGATCCTCGTCAACCAGTACGCCTCCTTCAACTCCCCCGTCTGGTTCAACGTCGGCTTCGAGGAGAAGCCGCAGTGCTCGGCCTGCTTCATCCTCTCGATCGACGACTCGATGGAGTCGATCCTCGACTGGATCCGCCGCGAGGGAATCATCTTCCGCGGCGGCTCGGGCTCCGGCGTCAACCTCTCGCGCCTCCGCTCCTCCAAGGAGCAGCTCTCGAAGGGCGGCTACGCCTCCGGGCCGGTCTCGTTCATGCGCGGCGCCGACGCCTCGGCCGGCACGATCAAGTCGGGCGGCAAGACCCGCCGCGCCGCGAAGATGGTCGTCCTCGACATCGACCACCCGGACGTCGAGCACTTCATCTGGTGCAAGGCGCACGAGGAGGAAAAGGCGCGCGTGCTCGAGCAGGCCGGCTATGACATGGCCCTCGACTCCGAGCACTGGGCGTCGATCCAGTACCAGAACGCCAACAACTCGGTCCGGGTCACCGACGCCTTCATGGAAGCGGCCGAGGCCGGCGCCGAGTGGAATCTGACGGCGCGCACCGACGGCAGCGTGGTCGACACCGTGGACGCGCGCGACCTCCTGCGGCAGATCGCCGAGGCGGCCTGGCGCTGCGCCGATCCCGGCGTGCAGTACGACACGACGATCAACGCGTGGCACACCAGCCCGAACTCCGGCCGGATCAACGCGTCGAACCCGTGCTCCGAGTACATGCACCTCGACAACTCGGCCTGCAACCTCGCGTCGCTCAACCTGATGAAGTTCCGCGGCGAGGAGGGCGAGCTCGACCTCGACGCATTCCAGCACGCCGTCGACGTGGTCTTCCTCGCCCAGGAGATCCTCGTCGGGTACTCGTCGTATCCGACGCCGGAGATCGAGGCGAACGCGAAGGCGTACCGCGAGCTCGGCCTCGGCTACGCGAACCTCGGCGCGCTGCTGATGGCACGTGGCCTGCCGTACGACTCGGACGAGGGCCGGGCGTACGCGGCGGCGATCACCGCGCTGATGACCGGTCGTGCGTACCGCAAGTCGGCGGAGATCGCGGCCCGGATGGGACCGCACGCCGGCTACCAGCCGAACACGGCGGCGATGCTCGGCGTGATCGCGAAGCACCGTGCCGCGGTCGGCAACATCCAGCACGCCGAGTCGGTGCCGGACGACCTGCTCTCCGCCGCGCGGCAGTCGTGGGACGACGCCCTGAACCTCGGCGAGGTGCACGGCTTCCGGAACGCCCAGGCGACCGTGCTCGCCCCCACCGGGACGATCAGCTTCATGATGGATTGCGACACCACCGGGGTCGAGCCGGACTTCTCGCTCGTCAAGTCGAAGAAGCTCGTGGGCGGCGGCGAGATCACGATCGTGAACAAGACGGTGCCGATGGCCCTGGACAAGCTCGGCTACGCGCCGGCCGAGATCGACGAGATCGTCGCCTTCATCGACGAGCGGAACTCGATCGTCGGAGCGCCGTACGTCAAGTCGGAGCACTACCCGGTGTTCGACTGCGCGATCGGCGACCGGGCGATCCACTACTCCGGCCACGTGAAGATGATGGGCGGCGTCCAGCCGTTCATCTCCGGCGCGATCTCGAAGACGGTCAACCTGCCCGAGCAGGTCACGGTCGACGAGGTCGCCCACCTGATCGCCGAGGCGTGGCGCCTCGGCGTGAAGGCGATCGCGATCTACCGCGACAACTGCAAGGTCGCGCAGCCGCTGTCCGGGCAGAGTTCCTCAAAGGGGGCGGGGGACGCGCAGGTGCCGGCGACGCCGCCGACACCGCTGACCCAGCGCCGCCGGCTGCCGGAGGACCGCACCGAGATCGGCCGCAAGTTCCGCGTCGGCGACTACGAGGGCTACATCCACGTCGGGCTGTACGAGGACGGGAGTCCCGGCGACATCTTCGTCGACATCGCCAAGGACGGCACGACGATGGCCGGCCTGATGAACTCGCTGATGATCGCCGTCTCGATGGGCCTCCAGTACGGCGTTCCGCCGGAGGTCTACGTCTCGAAGCTCTCGCACATGCGCTTCGAGCCGTCCGGCCTGACGAACGACACGGACATCCGCAACGCCAAGTCGATCGTCGACTACATCTTCCGCTGGTTCGGCAAGAAGTTCCTCACGGCGGAGCAGCAGGAGGAGGCGGGCATCCTCTCGCCCGAGGTGAAGGCACGGCTGGCCGAGCGGTATGCGAACGGCGGCGACGGCAGCGCGACCGCTGCGCCTGCCGAGGCGCTGCCTCCGGGCCAGACCGCGCTCTTCAACTCATGGGAGGACGCGGTCGAGTGCGCGAAGTGCGGCGGTCGGATGGTGCGCACCGGCTCGTGCTACACGTGCCGCGACTGCGGGACGAACACCGGCTGCTCGTAGCCGGCAGCCGGCAGCGTCACTCGAGGGGCCGCGAGCTGCGGCCCCTCGTCATGAGTAGGAGCGGTCGTTCCACTTGATCCAGGCGACGATCGCGCCCGGCAGGCTCGCCAGCAGGACGGCGAACCCGATCACCCAGTGGCCGAGGCCCATCAGGATCGCGCCCGCGATCAGACAGGCGATGAAGACTCCGATTGCGACGAGAGCAGCCACGCGGCGGGGACACTACTCGACGCAGGGCAGCAAATGCGCGCCCGGCTACAGCTCGCCCGGCGGCGCGAACCGGTAGAAGACCTGGCCGATCTTCATGAACACGCCGGGTACGAAGTCCTCGAGCGCCCGGGCGCTCTCCAGGCCACCGACGCCGACCGGCTCGTAGCCGGCGGTCGTGATCTTCACGGTGCGGCCCTCCCGCGGTCGGCCTCTCCCGGGCGACGTGACCGTAGCCGATCGACCATGGACTGGCTCCGGCCTGTCCCCGCCTTCGGCGGGCGTGGCGCTGCGAAAAAGCAGGTCGGACAGAGGCCAGATCCTCGCGTTCTGCGAACCTGCAGGCGTGAGCTCGTACGGCGTGAGGGTGGACAAGTGGCTCTGGGCGGCGCGCTTCTTCAAGACGCGCGGCGCAGCCACCGAAGCCGTGCTCGGCGGACACGTGCAGGTCAACGGCGCCCGCGCCAAGCCGGCGCGCGAAGTCGTCGTCGGCGACCGGCTGGAAATCACCCGCTCGCAGGAGCGCTGGACGGTGGTCGTCACCGGCCTCGCCGACCGACGCGGGCCCGCGAGCGTCGCGGCGACCCTCTACGAGGAGACGCCCGAGTCCATGGAAGGACGCCGGCGGCAACGGGACCAGCGGCGTCTCGCCCGGCCGCTCGGCGCCGACCTGACGGCGCGGCCGACCAAGCGGGATCGCCGTCGCCTCGACGCGCTCCGCCGGGCCCAGCGCCGGACCTAGCGGATCTCGAAACCCGCGAGACCCTCGGGCTGTTCCTCGAGCACCTCGACCCGATCGACCTCGGCGCCGCGCGGCCCTTCCCGGCAGAGGCGGATCAGCGATTCCACCGCCTCTGGGTCACCCTCGAAGACGGCCTCGACGGCCCCGTCCGGACGGTTGGTCACCCAGCCGGCCACACCGCGGGCCCGGGCCGCCCGCGCGACCGCGTAGCGGAACCCCACACCCTGGACCCGGCCCTGCACGGTCACCCGCCGCCGCACCACCTGGCCAAGGGTAGGGGAGTCACGTTACGGCAGCGTCCCGGGAGGTCCGAGCAGCTCGATCCCGTAGCGCGCCGCGATCTCCGCGAGGCGGGCGGGATCGTGGACGCGCCCCTCCGGCGGAAGCGCTTCGTCCGGTGCCGGCACGCCTACCTCGCGCACGAACGCCTCGAACCCGGCGGGCGCCGCGATCCCCAGCCAGCGCGCCGTCTCCGATTCGACACGGTAGACGTGCGGGACGTTCCGGGGTGCGAAGGCGGCTTCGCCCGGGCCGAGCTCGATCGAGCCGTCCGGGAGGTGTAGCGAGAGCCTCCCGTCGAGCACGTAGAAGATCTCGTCCTCCCGGCGGTGGACGTGCAGCGGGGGCATGTCGCCGCGGCGGCCCTCGAGCTCGACGATGGCGACCGTGCCGCCGGTGGTCTCTCCGTCGACAACGATGCGGGCGAGGTTGTCGATGAACCAGATCGCGTCGGTAACAGTTGCGGTGCTCATAGCTTCTCCTTTCTCGTTAAAGCTCCGATTCGGAGTCTCGAGATGATAGACTCCGAATCAGAGCTTTGTCAAGCCGTCTGACACCCTTTTCCTTCGTCGTCCTCGCGCTCATCGGCGAGGGCGGCGCCGGCCCGCACGACCTCGCGTCGATGATGCGACGGGGCAGCATCTACTGGGCCGCGGCGGAGAGTCAGTGGTACGGCGAGCCGAAGCGCCTCGAACGGCTCGGCTACCTTCGCTCGGAGAAGCGCCCCGGAAAGACGACCGCCCGGACGCACTACCTGCTCACGCGCGAGGGCCGCAAGGCGCTCCGCGAGTGGCTCGCGCGGCCGTCGTCGCTGCCGCGTTTCCAGAACGAGGCGATCGTCCGCGTGCTCGCCGGGGACATCGGCGCCGACGACCGGGCGCTGAGCGCGAGCCTGGAGGCCATGCGTGGCGACATCGCCGCAGCACGCACGAACCTCGACCTCGCCGAGGAGGCGCTCGCGGCGCTCCCCCACCGCGAGCGCTACCTCCGGCTCGTTCACGCCTACGGGCGCGCGCTCCTCGACATGCACGAGCACTGGCTCGACGAGGCCGAGCGCGAGCTGGGCGCCGGGTCCTAGACCAGCTGCCAGGCGTCGTCGCGGATGATCGGCACCGCCGCGCCGCCCTGCTCGATCCCGTCGACCTCGACCTCGGGGCCGCCGATCATGAAATCCGTGTGCGCCTGCGACAGGTTGACTCCGATCGCGTTCAAGTCGACCTGCTCGGGGTCGGCGCCGTCGAGGTCGACAGCGTGGAGAACGGCTGTTCCGAACGCGATGTGCGATGCCGCGTTCTCGTCCAGGAGCGTGCTCCAGAAGGTCAGCCCGCTCTGGCCAACACGCGACAGTTCGTCGACGAGCGCGACCTCGCCGAGGTAGGAGGCGGCATCGTCCAGCGCCACCTCCGCCCGGACGGCGTCCGCGCCGGACGAGGCGTTCACCTCCGTGATCCGGCCGCCGGTGAAGGACATCTCGAGGTCGCGCACGACCGTCCCGCCGGCCAGGACGAGCGGCCGCGTCGAGCGCACCCGCCCCTCGGTGCGCCGCCGGTCAGGCGTCGTGAACACCTCTTCGGTCGGCAGGTTCGGGACGTAGAACTGCCCCGACGACGGTCTCCATACCGGCCGCCATCCAGCGCGACTGAGGCAACAGCCCGACCGTCAGGTCGGTGCCCGGGCCGCGGAACCGGAGCGCGTCGAGCCTGCGCTCGTTCAACTGGGCCGCGCGGCTCATCAGCGTTGCGACGTGCTCCTTCCAGGCCGCGACGGGGTCGGTCTCGTCCAGGCGGACGGTCGCCCGGATCGCGTCCCAGAGGCGCCCGACGTCCGGCTCGCCGAACACCTGCCCCGCCCAGCCGGGAGTCGGGAACGCGACGATCGTCCACGGGATCTGACGCGCGGTCGATGGCGGTCCAGATCGCGCGGCGTCGCTGCGGCACGATCGACTCCGCTACGCGCTTCGCGTCGAGACCGGCGAACAGGTCGGGATCGGGCTCGCCGACGACGTTCGACGAACGCGGTTCCTCGCTCGGCCTCCTCCTCGACCCGCTGGAGCATCCATGCCGGCGCCCACCCGACCGCCTCGTCGGCGGCGAACTCGGCCCGCGCTCGCCGGACGTGACCGTCGAGGTACTCCGCCTGGACGAGGCGCGCGCCCTCCTCGTAGGCGACTCTGGTCATCGCCCGGACGAGCGGCGCGTGCTCGATCTCGGCGACGACCGTGACGTCCTGCCCCTGCTGGACGTTGATGCCGACCCGCACCGCGAGCCGGGCGTACTGCTCCAGCTCGGCGCTCCGATCGGCCCAGAACGCTTCGACGTCCACGTCGTTCGCACGCTACCTAGAATCGGCCGATGGGAGACGAGCACGCCGGAACGCCGACCCAGGCGCCGCCGCGCGAGCGGATGAGCTGGACGCAGCTCGGCGAGGCGTCCCGCGAGCTGGCCAGAGCGATCGTCGACGACGGCTACGAGCCCGACCTGATCCTGGGCATCGCCCGCGGCGGGCTGCTCGTCGCCGGCGCGCTCTCCTACGCGATCGGCGTGAAGAACACGTTCACGATGAACGTCGAGTTCTATACGGGCGTCGACGAGCGGCTGCCCGTGCCGATGATCCTCCCGCCGGTGCCTGCGCTCGTCGACCTGCAGGACGCGCGGATGCTGATCGCCGACGACGTGGCCGACACCGGCCAGACGCTCGCCCTGGTCAAGGGCTTCTGCGCCGGCCAGGTCGGCGAGGTGCGCACGGCCGTGCTGTACGAGAAGCCTCGCTCGATCGTCACCTGCGACTACGTCTGGCGGCGAACGGAGCTCTGGATCGACTTCCCGTGGAGCGAGGAGCCTCCGGTCAGCTGACCGCACGGACGGCGGCCAGGACCTCGCCCGGCTCGGCGTGCCGGCCGACCTGCTGCTTCGAGAAGACGAGGTGCCCGTCGACGAGGACGTCGAACTGGCTCTTCTCGCCCGGGGTGTCGATCGCGTCGTACCCCGCTGCCTTCAGCTCGGCCACGAGACTCGCGGCCCGCTCGTCGTAGCCGCTTCAGACGGGGCAGAAGAAGATCTCGACGATCACGGCGCCAACTGTAGGCACTCCGGGCGGATCTCGCCCGACGGTGCGGCAGCCGGAGAGCGCCATGGTCAGGTCGAAGTCGGCGGCCAGGTTGCGGATCACGTCGCGCACGCCCGCCTCGCCGCGCAGCGCGAGACCGTAGACATACGGTCGCCCGAGCAGGACTGCGGTCGCGCCGAGCGCGAGCGCCTTGAAGGCGTCTGCGCCGCCGCGGATCCCGCTGTCGAACAGGACCGGGATCCTGCCTTCGATCGCCTCCGACAACCCCCGGCAGCGCCTCGAGCGAGGCGATCGCGCCGTCGACCTGGCGGCCGCCGTGGTTGGAGACGACGATCGCGTCCAGGCCGTGCTCGACGGCCAGGCGCGCGTCGTCGGGGTGGAGGATCCCCTTCACCACGATCGGCAGCGTCGTCCGCTCCCGAAGCCAGGCGAAGTCGGCCCACGTGAGCGACGGGCGCGAGTAGATCTCCATCACCTTGCGCACGGCCGCGACACCGGCGCCGGAGCGCAGGTTCTCGCGAAAGCTCCCCGGGTACGAGCGGGTTGCCCGTACCAGGGCCCGTACGGCGGCCGGCGTCGGCGGACCCGACCGCTGCGCGGTGGACGGATCGACGAGACTGCGGAAGACCGGATCGCTCGTGTACTGCGCGATCCCCCTGCCGGTCGCGAACGGGAGGTGCGCGAAGTCGAGATCGCGCGACCGCCAGCCGAGCATCTTGGTGTCGAGGGTGACGACGATCGCCTCGCACCCGCAGGCCTCGGCGCGGGCGACGAAGCTCGCGACCAGGTCATCCGACGTGCTCCAGTAGAGCTGGAACCAGCGGGGGGCGTCGCGCATCGCGGCGGCGCACTCCTCCATCGGACGGGAGGCCTGGTTCGAGAAGATCATCGGGACGCCCTCGGCCGCGGCGGCCTTCGCGACCGCGACGTCCGCATCGTCGTGCGCGAGCTCGAGCACTCCGATCGGCGCCAGCAGGAACGGGGTGGGAAGGCGGCGCCCGAGCAGCTCCACCGACAGGTCGCGGTCGGAGACGTCGCGGAGCACGCGCGGAACGATGCGCCACCGGTCGAAGGCGGCTCGATTGGCCGCCATCGTGCGCTCGGCACCTGCGCCGCCGGCGATGTAGGCAAAGGCCTCGGCGGTCAGCCTCGACCTCGCCTGCCGCTCGAGCCTCCGGTGGTCGAACGGGACTGCCGGCCGATGCCCGCGCACGCCCGCGAGGTAGATCTCGGTCTGCCGCGCGAGGCCGACACCGGGTTCGGAATAGACACCGCGTTGGTGACCGACACCGCGCGGACTGCTCATGCGGGCCGATGCTACGGCACCGGGAGCGCTCCGCCTACGCCGACTGCGCGGGCCCGGAGGGCTCGGCGGCGGCCTGGAGCCGCTCGGGCTGCTGACCGAAGAGCGCCTCGAGCGCGGCGAGAACGGTCGGGCAGAACTGGGTCCCTGCGTTCGCGCGCAGCTCCTCGAGTGCCTCGGAAACCGGACGGGCGGGCCGGTGCGGACGGTCGCGCGCGAGCGCATCGAACGCGTCGGCGACCAGCACGATCCTCGCGGGCAGGGGGATCTCTTCACCGGTGAGCCCGTCGGGGTAGCCCGTGCCGTCGATGCGCTCGTGCGTCGACCGGGCGATCTGCCGGACGAACGGGTGGAGCTCGAGCTCCGAGAGCATGCTGTCGGAGGCGACCGGCTGTCTCCTCATCTCCTCCCACTCGGCGGCGGTGAGCGGACCGGGCTTGTTCAGGATCCGCTCGGGCACGCGGGACTTGCCGATGTCGTGCAGCAGCGCGCCGATCTCGATCGCCTCGAGGTCCTCCTGCCGGTAGCCGAGCGTCCGGGCGAGCTCGACCGAGAGCTTGCGGACCCACTCGGGGCGGCCGTTGCCGCTGCCGCGCTGCATCGAGCGGGAGAGCGCCGCCAGCGTCTCCAGGTAGGTGCGCTGGGCGAGCTGCTTCCTGCGCTCGAGCTCCTCCTTCTGCGCACGCGCCTCTTCCTCCGCCGCCCGGGTGCGGGCGATCGACCGGCTCATCCAGATAGCGACCAGCAGCGCGAGCACGACGAACGCGAGGGCAACTTGCCACGCGTTGCCGTCGACGAACGCGACCACATGCGCGAGCGTGCCCCGCGCGAGCACGAAACCGATACTGACCGCGAGTGCGACGACCAGCACGCCGAACGCGGCCACGTCGACCCAGGGCTGCCAACTGCGTGCGTCTGCCGGCTTCTCGCCCGCGGTCGCAACCTGCTCGGGCGTGTCCGGCTCCGACGCCGCGAGCTCGACCTGCCCCGAGACGCGGTTCCGCCCGAGCGCCTTCGCACGGTACAGCGCGAGATCGGCCTGGTGGACGAGGTCGTCCGCCGTCTCGAACTCCGGATGGGTCGCAACGCCGAGCGAGATCGTGGCCCGGATCTCGCCGTCGCCGGTGGGGTTCCTGAACGGCGTCGCCACGACTGCCCGCCGAATCCGCTCCGCGATCGCCAGCGCGTCCTCGTGCCCGGCCTCGGGCAGCACGACCGCGAACTCCTCGCCGCCGAACCGGCAGGGAATGTCGAAGGGGCGCAGCTGCGACCGGAGCACGGCCGCAACGCCGCGCAGCACTGCGTCGCCGGCGAGATGCCCGTACGTGTTGTTCACGGTCCGCAGCAGGTCGAGATCGGCGAGCAGGATCGACAGCGGCCGCTCGAAGCGCCGTGCGCGTTCGATCTCGGCCTCGAGAGCCGTCGTGAAGTACCGCGCGTTGAAGAGATCCGTCTTCGGGTCGAGCCGGGCGGCCAGCTCCATGCTCGGCAGCCTGAGCGCACGGTAGGCCACCACCAGAGGCGCGAGCAGGAACGGCACGATCGCCGGCGCCAGCTCCCAGACCGCCGCGAGGCCGACCCCGAGCGCGGCCAGGCCGAGCTCGGTCGACAGGTTGCCGAAGGCGAAGAGGCCGCTATCGCGGTAGGTAGTGCCGCGGTCGATCCTGAGCATCTGGGCGAGCAGCACGTCGTCGACGAGGACGCAGGCTACGGCGGCGATCGCGCCGCCCAGTGCCAGCCGCGAGATGTCCTGACCGGGGTCGCCGCCGTCGACGAACAGACCGCACACCAGTGACGCGATCAGCGCGGCGCAGATCCAGCTGGCGATGTTGAAGGCCTGGGCGTGCCAGGGCGAGCGCCCCCGCACCGAGGTCCGGGACGTGGGCGAGGACGATCATCAGCGCGACCAGCTGCGGCGGGAGCAGGAGGGCGCCGGCAACGAAGAAGACGAGCGCCGGCGAATACCACTGGTGCACGGGCGACTCGACCGAGAGCAGCTGGATCGGCGCCGCGCAGGCCGTCAGGACGGCGAAGAGCAGCCAGTCTCCGTGCGTCGCGCTCTCGACGTGGCGAGAGGCGAGCAGGAGCGCCGCCACGCCGATCACGGCCACCAGGTAGGCGGCGGCGGGCGGGCTCAGGCCCTCGTTGGTGGACGGGCGTGCGTGCGTGCGAGCAGCCGCACTGCTCGGCGAGTTGACGCCTGTCGCGCTCACATTCCCCTCACGTCGACTTGCAGCCCGCGCTGCGGGCTCCGACCAGCTCGTTCACTTTCCCTCTCCCTCTCTCCTACTAGACCGTACGGGCGAGGGATGTCTTCCTACATCCCCCTGTCGAGGGATTAGCGCAGCCGGTCGGCGGGCGTCTCGGCCGCGAGCCCTGCTACTGCGTTGCGGTCAACGCGCTTCGTCGAAGCGCCTGTGCGACCTCGGCCCAGTTGACCACGTTCCACCATGCAGCCAGGTAGTCGGGCCGGCGGTTCTGGTAGTTGAGGTAGTAGGCGTGCTCCCACACGTCGATGCCGAGCAGCGGCGTGTCGCCGGTCATGATCGGGCTGTCCTGGTTCGGGGTCGAGTACACGGCGAGGCCCGTGCCGTCCCAGACGAGCCACGTCCAACCGCTGCCGAAGCGCTTCACCCCCCCGTCGACGACCTGCTCCTTCAGCTGGTCGACGCTGCCGAACGTGTCGGCGATCGCGTCCGCCAGCGCTCCCTCGGGCTCACCACCGCCGTCCGGCCCCATGATCTGCCAGAACAGCGAGTGGTTCGCGTGACCGCCGACGTTGTTGCGGACGGCGGTGCGGATCGCCTCCGGCATCACCTCGAGCTCGGTCAGGACGTTCTCCACCGAACGGTCGGCCCACTCGGTGCCGTCGAGCGCCTTGTTGGCGTTGTCGACGTACGCCTGATGGTGCTTGCCGTGGTGGATCTCCATTGTCCGCGCGTCGATGTGCGGCTCCAGCGCGGAGTGGTCGTACGGCAGTGCGGGCAGCTCGAACGGCATCTGATCTCTCCTTGTCGTAGGGCTCGGGATCGATTCTCGCAAACGTAGGATGGGTCGCGATGCGCGTCGTTCTCGGCTGCGGCAACTTCGGGGGGATCGGCTCCGCCCCGGCCTTCTTCGGGCAGGGCGAGACCCGCGAGCAAGCGTTCGATCTGATGGACGCCGCCTGGGCGCTCGGCGTCGACCGCTTCGACACGGCGGACGCCTACGGTGGCGGTCGGAGCGAGACCTGGATCGGCGACTGGATCGCCGCCAGCGGGAACCGTCCCCGCATCACCTCGAAGACCTTCAACGCGATGGAGGACGGGGCCGACTTCGGGCTGGCACGCGAGCGGGTGTTGCGCCAGGTCGAGGGCAGCCTGGCACGGCTCCGGGTCGAGCGCATCGACCTCTACCTGACGCACGAGCCGGATCCGGACACGCCGGTCGAGGAGACGTTCGCCACCTTCGCGGCCCTCGCTGAGCGCGGCCTGATCGACACCTGGGGCGTGAGCAACGTCACCGGCGACGACCTGCGCCATTGGCTCGCGCTCGGGACTCCCTCGCTCGTACAGAACTCGTACTCGCTGCTGGAGCGCGGCGACGAGCAGGAGGTGATCCCGCTCTGCGAGCAGCATGGCATCGAGTACCAGGCGTTCAGCCCGCTCGCCGGCGGCTGGCTGACCGGGAAGTACCGGCGGGGCGCAGAGCCGCCGGTCGGGCTCGCGGATGACCATGCGGCCGGAGCCGTACCGCCACCTCGACAGCGAGCCGGTCCACGTCGGGATCGAGCGGCTCGCGGGCGCCGCTGCCGCGCGCGGGGTCAGCACCGCGGCGCTGGCGCTGGCCTGGGCACTCGGCCGAGCCGGATCGGTCGTGGTCGGACCGCGCCGCCCGGAGCATCTCGAGAACGTCCACGAGGCGTTGTCGCTGGCGCTCTCACCCGCCGAGCGCGAGGAAGTAGGCTCGTTCTTCGGATGCTGATCCTGAACGCCCAGGAGGTCGAGCGGCTCCTCGACATGCCGGGGTGCATGGAGGCGATGGAGGAGGCGCTCGTCGGGCTGGCGCACGGCGAGTTCCACCTGCCGCTCCGGCCGGTCGTCAAGCCGCCCGGCGAAAAGCACTTTCTCGGCATGATGCCGACCTTTCGCGGCGGCGAGCGGCCGCTCTACAGCCTGAAGACGATCGCCGTCGTCCCGGAGAACGCCGCCCGCGGCCTCGACCCGCACCAGGGCACGGTCACGCTGTACGACGGTGTCGACGGGCACGTGGTCGCCGTGATCAACGCGACCCCGATCACCGCGATCCGAACGGCCGCGGTCTCCGGCGTCGCCACACGTGCCCTGTCGCGCGCGGACTCGCGCGTGCTGGCGATGGTCGGCGCCGGGCACCAGGCGCATCCACACATCGCGGCGATGCTGGAGGCCCGCCAGTTCGAGCAGATCAAGATCGCGGCCCGGAGCGCCGAGAGCGCCGAGCGACTCGCCTCCGAGTGGCCGCTCGCCGTCGCCGTCGAGTCCGTGGAGGAGGCGCTCCGGGACGCAGACGTCGTGTGCACCGTGACGTCCTCGGCCGACCCGGTCGTGCGCGGCGAGTGGCTGAAGCCCGGTGCGCACGTGAACGCGGTCGGAGCCTGCCTGCCGACCATGCGCGAGCTCGACGGGGCCGCGATGGCGCGGGCCACCCTCTTCGTCGACCGCCGCGAGTCGTGCGAGAACGAGGCGGGCGACTACCTCCTCGCAATGGAAGAAGGCGCGATCGAGACGGGCCACATCACCGCCGAGCTCGGCGAAGTGCTCGCCGGCGAGGGGCCGGGCCGCACCTCCGAGGACGAGATCACCGTCTTCGAGTCGCTCGGCCTGGCAGTCGAGGACCTCGCTGCTGCCGAATACATCGAGCGCCGGGCGCGCGAAAGCGGCGTCGGCACGAACGTCGAGTTTTGATCGCGCTCGCCGAGATCGAGCGCGCCCGCGAGCGGATCGCGGGCGCGGCGGTCCGGACGCCGCTCGTCCGCCTCCCCGACTCCGACATCTGGCTCAAGCTGGAAAACCTCCAGCCGGTCGGCTCCTTCAAGATCCGCGGCGCGACCAACGCGATCCGGGCGGCATCGCCGGAGGAGCTCTCGGGCGGCGTAGTCACGGCGAGCGCCGGCAACATGGCCCAGGGCGTCGCCTGGGCGGCCCGCGAGGCGGGCGTCCCGGCGACGATCGTCGTCCCCGACCACGCGCCGCAGACGAAGCTGGACGCGATCGAACGGCTGGGGGGACACGTGATCAAGGTGCCCTTCGAGCGCTGGTGGCAGACGATCGTCGAGTCGCGGTTCGAGGGCGTCGAGGGCAGGTTCGTCCACCCGGTCGAGGACGAGCTGGTGATGGCCGGCAACGGCACGATCGGGCTGGAGCTGGTCGAGGACCTCCCCGACGTCGACACCGTGCTCGTCCCCTTCGGCGGAGGCGGCCTGTCCACCGGCATCGCGAGCGCGGTCAAGGCGCTCCGTCCGTCGGCGACGGTCTACGGCGTCGACCCGGAGACCGGGCCGGCTCTCAGCCGTGCTTTCGCCGACGGGGAGCCGGTAGAGGTGGAGCATGTCCCCTCATTCGTCGACGGCTCCGGCAGCCGGGGCGTGCTCGGGTCGATGTGGCCGTACCTGAGTACAGCACTCGACGGCGCTTACGTCGCCTCGCTCGACGAGACCGCCGAGCGCCGTTCGGCTGCTCGCCGAGCGCGTGCGCGTGATCGCCGAGGGCGCCGGGGCGCTCGCGCTCGCGGTCGCCCGCTCGGGCCGGGCGGGCGGCGGGAGGATCGCGTGCATCGTCTCCGGCGGGAACATCGACGCCTCGGTCCTCAGCCGGATCCTGGCGGGCGAGACGCCCCGGTAGGATCAGGGTCGTGCTCGAGATCGGCGACCGGTTCCCCGTCGAGAAGCTGTCCACGCCGCCGGACGGCCCGGCCGTCGTGTTCTTCTACCCGGCCGCGCTGACCCCGGGCTGCACGATGGAGGCGAAGGGCTTCAACGACCGCTACCAGCGGTTCCGCGACGCCGGATACGAGGTGATCGGCGTCAGCATCGACCAGACCGCGAAGAACGACGAGTTCCGGTCGGAGTGCGGGCTCGACTTCCCGCTCGTCTCGGACGAGGACGCCTCGCTGACCACGGAGCTCGACCTGATGAAGGACTACGGCGAGTACGGAACCTTCGCTCGTCGCGTGACGTACCTCCTCGACGGTGATGGGCTCGTTCAGCAGGTCTGGGACGTGGAGGATGCGGCCGGGCATCCGGAAGAAGTGCTCGCCGCCGTCGAGGCCTGACCGACGAAGCCGAGGAAAGCAGGCGTCGACGCCCCGCACCCGGTGGACGAACCCGGCGTGGCCTGAGACAATCCTGCGTTCTTCCCCCGTATGGCCGGCTATGTGATCGACGAGGACGCCGTTTCGGCGCGAACGACCGAGGGCGACACCGCCTCGACCCGCGTCGCCATCGACGCCTCCTGCGGCTGCGAGCATCTCGAGCAGCACGTGATCCGGTTCCGGCCCGGCCGCTCGCAGGAGCGGACCCTCGAAGGCAGGCAGGAGGTGCTCTACGTCGCCGAGGGCAGCGGGACGCTGTGCGTCAACGGCGACGAGCACGCGCTCGAACCGGAGATGGGCGTGTACCTGACTCCGGGCGACCGCTACTCGATCGAGAACGACGGCCCCGAGGAGCTGCTGGCGGTCTCGGTGACCGCACCGCAGGACGGTCCTGCGGAACGCGATCACGGCGTCACGGTGCGGTACGCGGACCAGCCGGTGCTGCCGGCGAGCCCGAACCGGGAGTTCCGCTACCTCGTGAATCAGGACGTCGGCTGCCCCGATGTGACCCAGTTCGTCGGGACGATCCCGCCGGGTCGCGCCGGAATGCACAGTCACGTCTACGACGAGGTCGTCTACGTGATCGAGGGGGAAGGTGTGCTGCACATCGGCGGCGATGAGACGCCGATTGGACGAGGGACGTGCATCCACCTACCGCCGCTCGTCGAGCACTGTCTCGAGAACACCGGCGCTAACCCGATGCGCGTGTTGGGCGTCTTTCATCCACAGGGAGATCCCGCTTCGCGAGCCTCTGAGTAATCGAGCGTGAAGCGCGGAGAACCACAACAGATCGACAGGAGGTTGAGGGTATGAAGTTGAGAATCACGTTCGCGGCGGTGGCGGCCCTAGCGCTCGTCGTCGTCGCCGCGGCTTTCGCCGGTTCCGACGGGAAGGCCGCCAAGGCCGCCCGCGGCTCGGCGGCGATCGCCTGCGGAACGACGCGGACGATCGGAGTGGCCGCACCGCTCACAGGTCCGGCTGCATCGATCGGCACGCAGCAGCTGCGCTGGGCGCAGTACTACGTCAAGCGCTGGAACGCGGTGAAGGCGAACGCGAAGCAGAAGATCGCGATCGTCCAGGGTGACACGCAGCTCGGCGTCGACACGGCGTTCGCGGTCAAGGTGGCGCAGTCGTTCGCGTCCAATCCGAAGGTGCTCGGCGTCGTCGGGCCTGCCGGGAGCCAGGAGGTCGTCGCCTCGACGTCGGCCTTGAAGGGCGCGGGGCTGGGCTTCGTGTCCGGCTCGGCGTCGCGCGTATCGCTGACAGACGGCCACACGGACGGCGTCAACCGGCAGGGCTACTTCTTCCGGACGGTGCCGAACGACAACGTCCAGGGCCCGACGGTGGCGAACTACATCCGCCTGAAGCTCAAGGCCCAGCGCGTCGTGATCATCGACGACCAGGAGGCGTACTCGCAGGGCCTGTCCGACACGGTCCAGGCGAACCTCAGGGCCAAGGGCATCACCGTGACCCGGGAATCGGTCAGCCAGGACACCACCGACTTCTCCTCGCTGATCGCGAAGATCCCCGGCAACACCAACGTCATCTACATCCCGTGGCAGCTCTCGCCGCGGGCACAGGCGTTCGGGCAGCAGCTCAAGGCAGCGGGCAAGAGCATCACGCTGTTCGGCTCCGACGGGCTCTTCGACCCGGCGACCTGGAAGATCACGGGGTCGTACGACTCCTTCTTCCCGGTCGACACGAACGCCGGGGTCGTGAAGGCGTATACGGCCGCCCACGGCGGAGACGGCGAGTACTTCGGCGCTCCGACCTACGCGGCGACCCAGGTGGTCGTCAACGCGATCACGAAGGCGTGCAAGGACGGCAGGGCGACCCGCGCGGAGGTGCGCAGGAACATCGCCCTGACGAACATCCCGGCCCCACTGTCGGTGCTCGGGTTCCGCATCGTCTACCAGAAGAACGGCGAGCTCCGCTACGGCGGGTACGGCATCTTCCAGATCCAGCCCGACGGCACGTACAAGCGCGTCGGGTAACGCAGCAACTCGAAGTGAGAGGCGTGCGGCCCATCACCGGATGGGCCGCACGCCGTCTATGAAAGGGTTGCGCGCGTGGGAATGAGCCAGAACCTCCGAGCCCAGCTCACCAACCTCGGCGGCCTGGCCGTGATCCTGGCGGTCTGGACGATCTACGCCGTCTACTTCTCGCCCACGCAGGGCTGGACGTTCTACTTCCAGCTCACGGTCAACGGAATCATCCTCGGAAGCGTCTACGCGCTGATCGCGCTCGGCTACACGATGGTCTACGGGATCCTGAAGCTGCTCAACTTCGCCCACGGCGACGTGTTCATGGTCGGTGCCTTCATCGCGCTCGGCATCCTCAACCTGCTGGGGGGCGCCTTCAACCCGGTGATTCCGGCAGGAGCCGGCGGCGTGCTCATCGTGCTCGGCATGTTCGCGGCTGCAATGACCGGCTCCGGCTTCCTCGGAGTCGCAATCGAGCGCTTCGCCTACCGGCCGCTGCGCGACGCGCCGCGGATCGCGCCGCTGATCTCGGCGCTCGGCGTCGCATTCTTCCTGGAGAACTCGATGCTGCTCCTCTTCGGCTCCAAGTTCAGGACGTACAACGGCTTCGACCTGGTCTCGTACAACGGCATCCACGTCGGCGGCGACAGCGGCGTCTTCATTCAGTACCTCGGGTTGGTGGTCGTCATCAGCGCGATCGCGCTGATGATCGCGCTCCTCGCCCTGGTCCGCTGGACGCAGCTCGGCCGAGCGATGCGGGCGGTCTCGTTCGACCGGGAGGCCGCGGCGATGATGGGCATCGACCCCGACCGGGTGATCGCCGGCACGTTCTTCATCGGCTCCGCCCTCGCCGGCGCTGCGGGGGTGATGTTCGGCCTGCTCTACAGCCAGATCTACCACCTGATGGGCTTCCTCGCGGGCCTCAAGGGATTCACGGCCGCGGTCGTCGGCGGCATCGGCAGCATCCCCGGGGCGATGCTCGGCGGGCTGCTCGTCGGCCTGGTCGAGTCCTGGGCGAAGGGCTACCTGAACGGCAACGTCTCCGACCTCGTCGTGTTCGGGATCCTGATCGGGATCATGCTCGTCCGCCCGAGCGGCCTCCTGGGCACCCCGGCGCTGCAGAAGGTCTAGGCGCGGTGTCGACGACGCCCAACCCGCCGAACCCCGGCACTCCCGGAGAAGAGGGCGGCCCGATCGGGGTCGACCAGTGGGTCGCCCAGGCCGACGAGCGCCGGGAGGAGCTCACGGGCGTGGGCGGTCGGATCGTCCATCTCTGGCGTCTGCTGCCGCCGGCCGGGAAGCTGGCGCTGCTCACGCCGGCGATCGCCGTTCCCTTCCTGCCCTTCGTGAGCCAGGGAAACCTCTTCAACTACGGCATCTTCATCCTGATCTACGCGCTGCTGGCGCTGGGGCTGAACGTGGTCGTCGGGTTCGCGGGCCTGCTCGACCTCGGCTACGTCGCCTTCTTCGGGTTCGGCGCCTACATCTACGCCTTCCTCTCCGGGACGCACAGCGAGAAGGGCCACGCGTACACGCATCACTGGGACGCGCAGTACTCGATCCCGCTCTGCGTCGCGATCTGCGCGCTGCTCGGGCTCTTCCTCGGCTCGTCGTCTCGCAGGCTGCTCGGCGACTACCTCGCGATCGTCACCCTCTTCTTCGGCCAGGCGTTCGTGGTGTTCACCAACGCCACCGACCCGTACGGGATCACCAACGGCTCGAACGGCCTCGCCAACGTCGACCCGCTCCGGTTCTTCGGCGGGCACGTCGTGATCGACACCACCCGCGGCTACTACTGGTTCCTGCTCGGCGTCGTCGTCGTCGTCCTCGATCGTGCTCCACTTCATCAGCGAGTCGAGAACAGGACGCGCCTGGAAGGCCTCGCGGGAGGATCCGCTCGCCGCCGAGCTGATGGGCATACCCGTCAACCGGCTGAAGATCATGGCCTTCAGCTTCGGCGCCGGGATCGCGGGCCTGGCGGGCAGCATCTTCGCGGCCGTCCAGACCGGGGCGTTCCCGCAGAACTTCGGGACCGCCGTGCTGATCCTCATCTACGCGGTGGTGATCCTCGGCGGCACGGGAAGCCTGACCGGGATGGTCGTCGGCGCGATCGTGATCATCGCGTCGAACCAGGTGCTGGACTCGACCTCGCCGCCGAACAACGCCCGCGTGATCTTCTACGCCGTGCTGACCGCAGCCGTGCTGCTGACGCTGAAGACCTGGCCGAAGCGCATCGCCGCCCTGGGCGGAACGTTCGTGTTCGGACTGGCGCTGCGCGAGATCGTCGGCGCCCTCTGGTCGAACGGCACCAAGGGCCAGGTGACGTCCGGCGGCTTCCTGAACTGGGTGATCGACCACTGGGTGCTGATCCCCGCCGACCCGCACAGGCTCGCCGTCTGGGGCTACCTGCTGCTGATCGCCTGCATCTTCGTGCTCGTCCAGCTGAAGGGCTGGTGGCGGATCGTGGTGCTCGTCCCGACGCTGGTCCTGACAGCCTTCGTCTGGGAGAACCTGATGATCCAGCAGCCGGCCGTCACCCGTTCGGTGCTGTTCGGCGTGCTGCTGATCGCGATCATGACCATCCGCCCGCAGGGGCTGTTCGGGACGGCGAAGGTGGAGATCGTCTAATGTGCGCGCGTTGCTGCGAGCTCGAGCGGCGTCTCCAAGGCATTCGGCGGGTTGCAGGTGATCTCCGAGCCTCGAGCTGCACGTCGAGGAGAACGAGGTGGTCAGCGTCATCGGCCCCAACGGCGCCGGCAAGACGACGCTGTTCAACCTGATCACCGGCGTCTACCGCCCGGACGAGGGCGACATCCGCTTCGCGGGCGAGTCGCTGGTCGGGCTGCCTCCGTACCGCATCAACCAGCGCGGCATCGCCCGCACGTTCCAGAACCTGCGCCTGTTCCTGAACATGACGGTGAAGGAGAACGTGATGGCGGCCGCGTACGGACACACGCGTGCCGGCGTCGTTCGCTCGATCCTGCGAACGCCGGGCATGCGGCGCGAGGAGCGCGAGATCGCGGCCCTCGCGGAGCAGCGGCTCTCCTTTTTCGGGCAGCGGCTGATGGGCTACCGGTGGAACCAGCCCGCCTACTCGCTCTCGTACGCGAACCGCCGTAGGTTGGAGATCGCGCGGGCGACGGCGACGAACCCCCGGCTGCTCCTGCTGGACGAGCCCGCCGCCGGCATGAACCCGGTCGAGACCCACGAGATCACCGAGCTGATCGGAAAGCTTCGGACCGACGGCGGCTACACGGTGCTCGTGATCGAGCACGACATGCACGTCGTCGAGGGAATCTCCGACCGCGTGATCGCCCTCGACCACGGCGTCAAGATCGCCGAGGGCTCGTTCGACCAGGTGGCGACGAACCCGCAGGTGGTCGAGGCGTACCTCGGCCGCCCCGCGGCGAGGGCGGAGGCCGGATGAGCCAGAACGGCGGCCCGCTGCTCGAGCTCGACGCGGTGGACACCTACTACGGGCCGATCCACATCCTCCAGGGACTGTCCCTGGCCGTGCGCCCGGGCGAGCTCGTGTGCCTGCTGGGCGGCAACGCCTCCGGGAAGTCGACCACGCTGAAGACCGTGCTCGGGATCGTCAAGCCGCGCTCCGGGCGAGTTCGGTTCGCCGGCGAGGACGTGACCGACCGCCCGACCAGCTACCGGATCGGCAAGGGGATGGCGATCGTGCCCGAGAACCGGCGGCTGTTCGGGCCGATGACCGTGCTCGAGAACCTCAAGATGGGCGCCTACCTGACCGGCGGCGGCGAGCCGGAGGACTACGAGCGCGTCTATTCCCTGTTCCCGCTGCTGTACGAGCGCCGCGCGCAGCTGGCCGGGACGCTCTCCGGCGGCGAGCAGCAAATGGTTGCGATGGCGCGGGCGCTGATGTCCCGTCCGAAGCTGATGCTCATGGACGAGCCGTCGATGGGCCTCGCGCCGATCCTCGTCGAGCGCAGCTTCGAGATCATCCAGCAGGTGCACGAGGCCGGCGTGGCCGTCCTCGTCGTCGAGCAGAACGCGAACGTGTCGCTGTCGATCGCCGACCGCGGCTACGTGCTCTCGACAGGCCGGCTCGTGCTGGAGGGCAAGGCAGCCGACCTGCTCCAGGACGAAGGCCTCCGCAAGGCGTACTTGGGCCGCTGACCGCCTGAAATCCGGGCGCTCCGCGCCCATGACGATTTCATGCGGTGGTGCTACAGCAGCCGCAGCGAGCCGCAGCCGCGCATGTCGGCTGCGGCGGAGGTGGGCTCAGCCGACGGATTCCCGGAACGCAACCGCCTCGCCCGCGAGTTGCGACGACTCCTCGATCGGCAGGATCGGAGTCGTCTTGAAGCGCAGCCACGGCGTCCAGGGGTCGATCGTGCGCGCGAGTGTGGCTGCGCTGTCGACCTCGACGATCGCGACACCGCCGGAGCCGTCGCTGAACCCGTAGAACCCTTTGCTGAAGTCGGCGCCGTCGGGCGGCTGCCATTGCGAGAAGACCGAGAGCGACCGCTTTTGGCCCTCTTCGGTGGTATCGATGAACTCCCAGCTGACATGGAACAGCATCGCAGCCTCCTTGGAGTCGGAACCGCAGGATAGAACCTTCGGACCTAGGTGTCACCAAGGGCGACGGCAGTGACAGGCTTAAGCCTGTCACTGCACTACGCTTCGTCCATGGCGATCGCCGCTGGGAGAGTAGGTGCCGGGATTCGCTCCGAGTTCCCGATCTTCGCGCACACGACGTACCTGAACTCCTGCTCGCAGGGTGCGCTCTCGCACCGGGTGCGGGCGGCGTACGAGGAGTACCTCGCGGGCTGGGACGAGAACGGGGCGGAATGGGGCGTCTGGGTGGAGCGCGCCGACGCAGCCCGCGCGGCGTTCGCCCGGTTGCTACACGCAGAGCCGTCCGAGCTCGCCGTCACGACCTCGGTGACCCAGGGGGTCTCCGGCATCGTCTCCGCCCTCGACCTCCGCGCTCGTCCGAGGATCGTGATCAGCGAGTACGAGTTCCCCACCGTCGGCCAGATCGCGCACGCGCAGGAGCTACGGGGCGCGGAGGTCGTCCACGTCCGGCCGGAGGCCGACGGCTCGATCCCGGCCGAGCGCTTCGCCGAGGCGATCGACGAGCGGACGGCGCTCGTCTGCTGCACGACCGTCTCGTACCGCACCGGCCACCGCCACGACGTCGCCGCGATTGCCCGGCTCGCCCACGACCAGGGCGCCCTCTGCCTCGCAGACTCGTACCAGGCCGTCGGCGCGGTCGACTTCGACGCGCACGCGCTCGGGGTCGATTTCGCCACGGGCGGGACGGTCAAGTACCTGCTCGGATCGTCTGGGCTCGGGTTCCTCTACGTCCGCTCTGGGCTGCTGCCCAGCCTGCTCCCGACCCAGACGGGCTGGTTCGCCGACGAGGACATCTTCCGAATGGACATCTCGGACTACTCGCCGGCCCGCGACGCCCGCCGCTTCGACGCCGGCACGCCGCCGGTGCCGAACATCTACGCCGGGCTCGCCGGCATGTCGCTGATCGAGGAGGCCGGCACGGCCGCGATCGAGGACCACGTCGCCGGGCTCGCCGGCCGCCTGATCGACGGCCTCGAGGAGCTCGGCGCGGTCGTCGCGACGCCGCGTGATCCCACCCGCCGCGGCCCGCTCGTCTGCGTCCGTTCGACGGACGTCCGCGCGCTGGTCGACACGCTCGCCGACGAGCGGATCACCTGCTCCGAACGCGACGCGAACCTGCGCATCTCGCTCCACCTCTACAACATCGAGGACGACGTAGACCAAGTGCTCGACGCGCTCCGCCGGAATCGCAGGCTGCTCGCGCATTAGACTCGCTCTCGATGCTGCTGCGAGAGCTCGATTACGCACGCCCGGATTCCGTGGACGAGGCGGTGAAGCTGCTGGCGGCGCGCGAGGATGCACGGGCGCTCGCCGGCGGGCAGAGCCTCGTGAACGTGATGAAGACGCGGGTGGCATCGCCCGAGCTGGTAGTCGACCTGAACGGGATCGACGCGCTCCGCGGGATCGCGAACGAGAGCGGCACCCTGACGATCGGCGCGATGACCACGTACGCCGCGATCGTCGACTCGCCCGAGGTGGCCGACGCACGGCCGATCCTCGCCGAGGTCGCGCGCACGATCGCCGACGTCCAGGTGAGAAACCGCGGGACGATCGGCGGGAACATCTGCTCGAGCGACCCGACCAACCACTTTCCGCCGCTGCTCGCCGCGCTCGGCGCCGAGCTGACCATCCGCAGCTCGGACGGCGAGCGCACCGTGACCACCGAGTGAGTTCTTCGAGGGCGTGTTCGCGACCGCGGTCCACCCGGGGGAGCTCCTGACGTCGATCCGGATCCCGGCCAAGGGCGACGCCCGTGACGGCTGGGCGAGCGCGACGCTCGGCAAGGACGGAACCGGCATCGTCAGCGTCGCCGCCACCATCGCAGACGGCAATGCGCGCATCGCCATCGGCTGCGTCGCGGCCACGCCTGTCGTCCTCACCGCCAGCGCCGACGAGACGGCGGTCGCCGATGCCGTCAAGAGCGCCGACCTCGATCCCCCGGGCGACGTCCATGCCTCCGCCGACTACCGCCGCCATCTCGCCGCCGTGCTCGCCGCCCGCGCTGTCAGGGACGCGGCGTGAGCGACCACACGATCGCGGTCACCGTCAACGGCGAGCGCTACGAGCGCGAGGTCGAAGCGCGCAAGCTGCTCGTCCACTTCATCCGCGACGACCTCGACCTGACCGGCACGCACGTCGGCTGCGACACGGGCAACTGCGGCGCCTGCACCGTCCTCCTCGACGGCACGGCCGTGAAGAGCTGCATGCTGCTCGCCCCGCAGGCGGACGGCGCCGAGATCACCACCGTCGAGGGACTCGCCGGAGACGAGGGCGAGCTGACACCGCTCCAGCAGGCCTTCCACGAGCACCACGGGCTCCAGTGCGGGTACTGCACGCCCGGGATGCTGATGAGCGCGACCTACCTGCTCTCCCACACGCCGCAGCCGACGGAGGACGAGATCCGGCGCGCGATCCAGGGCAACATCTGCCGCTGCACCGGCTACGTGAACATCGTCAAGTCGATCCAGGCAGTGTCGGCGCAATGACCGAGACAGCGCACGAGACCCGGGTCGAGCTCGAGGTCGGATACGCCTCCGGCAAGTCCGTCCCGCGCAAGGAGGACGGTCGGCTCGTCCAGGGCCAGGGCGTGTTCGCAGACGACGTCAAGCGGCACGGGATGGGGTACGTGCACTTCGTCCGCTCGCCGTACGCCCACGCGCGGATCGTCTCGGTCGACGTCTCCGCCGCCGAGGCGCTCGACGGCGTCTACGGCACGCTGACGCCGGACGAGGTGGCGGAGCTGACCGACCCGTTCTTCGAGCTGACCACGCCGCCGGGCAGCGAGATCAAGGACTACGCGCTCGCGGTCGGCCGCGTCCGCCACATCGGCGAGCCGGTGGTCGCCGTGGTCGCCGAGACGAGGGAGCGCGCCCGTGACGCCGCCGACCTGGTGGAGGTCGAGTACGAGCCGCTGGACGTGATCGTCGATGCCCGCAAGGCGCAGGACGACGGCGCCCCCCTGCTCCACGACGACGCCGGCACGAACGTCGTCTGGTCGGGCACGTTCGACTGGGGCGACGTCGACGGCGCGCTGAAAGCTGCCGACCGCATCGTGAAGATCGAGGAGCTCCACTTCGACCGCTTCTCCTCCACCCCGCTCGAGTGCTCGGCCGCGCTGGTCGAGCACGATCGCGGCACAGGCCAGTTCACGCTGCACTGCAACCACCAGATGCCCGGCGTGGCGGCGATCTGGATGGGCCCTGCGCTGCGCGTGCCGCTCGACAAGCTCCGCTTCGTCACCCAGGACATCGGCGGCGGTTTCGGGAACAAGATCACGACGCACACGTATCTGACCGCGTGCTGCCTGCTCGCCCGCAAGCTGAAGCGGCCGATCCAGTGGACGGAGTGGCGCACCGACCAGCACACGGCGAACGCGCACGGGAACGAGCGCTGGTTCCACGACATCGAGGTCGCCGTCCAGAACGACGGCACGATGCTCGGCTTCAAGGTGAAGGCGCTGGACGACTGCGGAGCCTTCCCGCGCTACGAGCCGCTCGGCTGCATCATCTGGGCTCAGGTCACGCCGGGCCTGTACCGCTGGCGCAACATCCGCGTCGACTTCACGCAGGTCGTGACCAACAAGAGCCCGGTGGCGCCGAACCGCGGCTACTCGCGCATGCAGCAGCTCTGGCTGACCGAGCGGATCTGCGACCTCGTCGCCCACGAGCTCGGGCTCGACCCGGTCGAGGTGCGCAAGAAGAACTACGTCCGTTCGGACGAGATGCCGTACGAGACGCCGAACGGCTGCGTCTACGACTCCGGCGACTACGCGCGCTGCCTGGACATCGCGCTCGAGCTGATCGACTACGACGCCGTCCGCGAGCGCCAACGAGAATCGACAGAGCGGAACGAGAACGGGAAGCTGATCGGGATCGGGATCGGCTCGACGCTCGATTCGGGCACGAACAACTTCGGCCAGTCGATGCTGCTCAACCCGGAGCTCCAGTTCTCCGGGAACAACGAGGTGGCGACGATCAAGCTCGACATCTTCGGCGAGATCGTGCTCACGATCGGCACCGTCCCCCAGGGGCAGGGCCACGAAACGGTCGCCTCGCAGGTGGCCGCCGACATCCTCGGCGTCTCGCCCGATCAGATCCATGTCCGGCCGGGCCACGACTCGTACTGGAACTCCCACGCCGGCTTCTCCGGGACCTACGCAAGCCAGTTCGCAGTCACCGGGCTCGAGGCGGTGAAGGGCGCGGCCGAGAAGCTGAGCCTGGAGATCCGCCGCCTCGCGGGCGGCGTGCTCGGCGGCGCCGACCCCGACGACGTCGTTCTCGAGGGCGGCTTCGCGAAGCGCAAGGACAACCCCGAGGCGGCGCTGCCGTTCATGGCCTGCGGCGCGATCATCAACGCGAACAATGCGGCGATCCCACCCGAGCTCCGGGACATCACGCTCAACTGCCGCTACGTCTACGTGCCGCCGTTCGAGCTGCCCGACCTGGAGCGCAAATTCGGCAATCTGACGCTGACCTACGCGACCCAGATCCACGCCTGCGTGATCGAGATCGACCCGGAGACGGGCGAGGTCGAGCTCGCCGACTACGCCGCTGTCGACGACTGCGGTATCAGGATCCACCCGCAGATCGTCGAGGGCCAGGTGCACGGCGCCACGGTGCACGCGATCGGCGCCGCCCTGTACGAGACGTTCGCCTACGACGAGTACGGGCAGCTGCTGACGTCCAACTTCTACGACTACCACGTCCCCCACGCGCTCGACGTGCCGGAGATCAAGACCGGGCACATCGAGAGCCCCTCGCCGTTCTCGTCCCTCGGCACGAAGGGGATGGGCGAGGGCGGCGGCGCCGCGATCCACGCGATCTGCGCGGCGATCCAGGACGCCCTGCGCGCCGCGGGCTCACCGGCGGTGGTCAACGACTCGTTCAACCCGCCCGAGCGGGTCTGGCGCATGCTCCAGACCCCGGAGGAGACGGCGGCTCTCGTGGAGGTAACCACTCAGTGAAAGTCGAAGGCACGAAGGAGTTCGACGCCCCGGCCCAGCTCGTCTGGGACGTCCTGAACGACCCGTCCAAGATGGCCAAGCTGCTCCCCGGCGTGGAGAGCTTCGAGATTCAGGACGACCGGCACTGGAAGGCGTCGGTGAAGATCCCGCTCGGCATGGGCGGGCTGAAGCTGAACTTCAGTTTCGAGAAGCTCGAGGAGCGGCCGATCGAGTACGCCAAGCTCGCCTCGAAGGGCCAGGGCGTCGGCGCGATCGTCGCCATGGAGACCGAGTTCAACCTGAAGGCCGAGGGCGAGCGGACACATATGGACTGGGTCGCCGACGTCCGCGTCGCCGGCCCGATCGGGAGCATGGGCCAGCGGGTCTTCCAGCCGATCGTCAACCAGCAGGTCGGGAACGTCCTGAACGCCCTCGAGGCGCAGGTGATGGAGGCGAAGGGTGGCGGTTCGAGCGGCGCCAAGGAGGGCATCCACGCCGCGTCGCCCGAGGCGTACTCGTCCGAACCCGAGGGGCCGACGCACTCCGCGGACGACTGACCCGGGCTTGGCGCGGGCTCCGCCTCCTGACGCCTGCCTACGGCGCGGCCGTCGTCGTTGCGCTCGCGCTTCGAACCTGACCGAGCAGCTCGGCCAGGCCAACGCGGAGAAGAATCTCGTTCGGGCCCTGCAGAGCGAAAGCCAGGTGGCGGGGTGGATCGAGCGGGCGAAGGGGCTCGATCGCGCCGTCCACCACTAGCGGTCGCGGCGCCGCCGGCCGCTGCCGGCGTCGCCGCTCACTCGAGCACGAACGAGATTCGCAGCGTCACGCGATACGCCGAGACCGACCCGTTCTCGACGTCGACCTTCTGCTCCGACACCCAGGCGCCCCTGATGTTCTGAGGGTCTCACCGCTCTTCTCGATGCCGGTGCGAACCGCGTCCTCGAAGCTCTCTGGAGAGCTCGCCGTCACCTCGATCACCTTTGCAACTGGCATCACGTCCTCCCTTCCGGGCTGGTTCGAACAGCGACGTCGGGAATCGTCTGCCCGCCGGGCGAGAAATGCAACCCGGGCGGGCGAGCGGCTCTCGCCCACTAGGATCGCACCGTGCCTCTTCCCTTCCGGATCGGCGTCATGCAGCTGACGATGGAGCCGCTCGAGGAGATCCTCGAGCACGCCCGCGCGATGGACGGGGGCGGCTTCGACACGATCTGGCTCGCCGAGGCCTATCCGTGGTGGCGGAAGCACTCGATGGAGGCCCGCTCGTCGACCGCGTTGTCGGCGCTCGTCGCCCGGGAGACCGAGCGGCTCGCGGTCGGCTGGGGAATCATCTCGCCGTTCACGCGGCACCCGATCCAGATCGCGATGGAGGCGCGGGTGACGCAGGAGGCCGCGGGCCCGGACCGGTTCTACCTCGGGCTCGGCGTCTCGAAGATCTTCATGCGCCACGCGGCGATCGACTCGAAGCCGGTGGCAGCGATGAAGGAGGCCGCCGAGATCGTCCGGGGCGTGCTCGGCGGCGAGGCCGTGGACGTCGAGGGCAAGGTCTTCTCGGCGCACGTGCCCGCGTTGAAGGACGACGCGGACGCGCCACGGTGGGAGGTGCCGCTCTATTTCGCCGGGACGGGGCCGATGATGCTGCGCGCCGCGGCGCAGGCGGCTGACGGGCTGCTCACCGCCTCGATCACGACGCCGGCGTTCGTCCGCTACGTCCGCGGCGAGCTGGAGAAGGCCGGCCGCGATCCCGACGAGATCGACCTCGGCTGCACGATCGTCGCCTCGATCGACGAGGACCGCGACCAGGGCCGCGACGGCGCGCGCGAGATCGCGGCCATGTACCTGGCGAACAAGGTGCAAAACATCCAGGCCGCCGCCGACACGCTGCTCCAGTGTGCCGGCCTGACCCAGGAGGAGATCCGCCCGGTCGCGGAGGCGATGGAGCAGGGCGGGCGCCTGGCCGCGAAGGCGGCGGTCACCGACGAGATTCTCGACAAGTGCAAGCCCATCGCCGGCACGCCCGAGGACTGCATCGCCGCGATCCACGAGTACCGTGAGGCCGGTTGCACGCACGTGATGCTCGAGCTCTGGGGAGAAGACAGGATCGGTCAGCTGGCACGTTTCAGCCGTGAGGTCCTGCCGCACGTAAGGTGAGACAGGGCCTCTCGGTCGGCATCATCGGCGGCGGCATCGGAGGCCTCACAGCTGCGCTGTCGCTGCAGCGGAGCGGGTTCGACGTCCAGGTCTACGAGCAGGCGCGGGAGTTCGGCGAGGTCGGCGCCGGTATCCAGGTCAGCCCCAACGCGTCGCGGATCCTGCACCGGCTTGGACTGGCCGACGCACTCGCCGGCATGGGTGTGCGGCCGCTGGCGTGGCGTCAGCGGCGCTGGGACGACGGCCGGACGCTCCTGCACACGCCCCTGGGAGACACCGTCGTCGACGCGTTCGGGTTCCCCCACTACCAGACCCACCGCGCCGACCTGCTCGCCACCCTGGTGCGCACGCTCCCGCCTGAACGGCTCCACGTCGGGCACCGGCTCACCTCCTTCGTCGACCACGGCGACCGCGTCGCGCTCGAGTTCGAGAACGACTCGACGGTCGAGGTCGATGTGCTCGTCGGCGCGGACGGGATCCACTCGACCGTTCAGCGACTCCTCTCCGGCGAGCAGAGCCCGCGCTTCACCGGCTGCATCGCCTACCGCGGCCTGATCCCCGCGGAGCGGGTGGCCGATCTCGAGATCCCGGTCGAGTCGCAGGTCTGGATGGGGCCGGGCAGGCATTTCGTCCATTACTACGTGCAGGAGGAACGGCTGCTGAACTGGGTCGCCCTCCTCGAGCAGGACACATGGCAGCGCGAGTCCTGGACCGACCGCGGTGAGGTCGCCGACGCGCTCGCCGCCTACGAGGGCTGGCATCCGCAAATCAGGCGGATCCTCGAGAGCGTCGACGAGACTTTCATCTGGGCCCTGTTCGACCGTGCCCCGCTGGAAGGCTGGTCCCAGGGCAGAGCGACGCTGCTCGGTGACGCGTGCCACCCCATGCTTCCGTTCATGGCGCAGGGGGCAGCGCAGGCGATCGAGGACGGCGCCGCGCTGACCGCCTGTCTCACCGAGACGACCGACGTGGAGGCGGCGTTGCGGCTGTACGAGTCGGTGCGCCTGCCGCGCGCGTCGAAGATCCAGTCGATGTCGGCGCAGAACATGGTCCGCTTCCACCTGCCGGACGGCCCCGAGCAGGAGGAGCGCGACCGGCAGATGGCGACCCAGTCCACCGACTGGTCGATCAACGCGGTCGCGTGGATCTACGGGCACGACGCCGGAATCGTCGGCGAGCTCGACCACTAGTATCAGGCGGCCATGCAGATGAAGCGGAGCTCGGGCCTCCAGGTCGACCGGCGCAGCCTCGTCGAGACGGCGAGCGCCATGGTCGACATCCCCAGCCCGACGGGGTCGGAGCAGGCGATGGCCGAGCACATCGCCGGTCTGTTCCACGACATGGGGCTCCAGGTGCAGTGGCAGGAGGTCGAGGACGGCCGGCCCAACGTGATCGGAACGTGGCGGGGCGCAGGCGGGGGCAAGACGCTGATGTTCAACGGTCACATGGACACCTCGTACTCGGGGCACGAGCCCTGGCTGGCCGGTCACCGCGGTTTCCGGCCCGAGGCGCGTGTGGAGGGTGACTACCTGTTCGGTCTCGGGATCTCGAACATGAAGGGCGCGCTCGCCTGCTACGTCGAAGCCGTTCGCGCACTCCAGGCGGCGAACGTGCGGCTGAAGGGCGACGTGCTGATCGCCGCGGTCGTCGGCGAGATCGAAAAGACGCAGTGGGGCGAGGAGTTCCGCGGCAAGGAGTACCGCGGCTACGCAGCCGGGTCGCGCCACCTGGTCTCGCACGGGGGCGTTGCCGACATGTGCGTGCTCGGCGAGCCGACCGAGCAGCGGATCGTGCTCGGGCACTACGGCTCGATCTGGATGCGGCTCACGACACGCGGCCCGTTCGTGCACACCGCATTCAGCGGCGGCCGCTCGGAGGAGAACTCGATCCTGCGCATGCGTGCCGTCCTCGACGCGGTGCAGGAGTGGATCCCCGAATGGCAGGCGCGCACCTCCTACGGCGACAAGCCCGGAGTGGTCAACGTCGGGTCGATCCGCGGCGGCTTCCCCTGGCGGGTGTCGCGGACGCCGGAGCGCACGTCGCTCTTCCTCGACGTGCGTGTGCCCCCGACGATGCCGATGGCGGAGGCGCGCGCCGCGCTCGGCGACTGGGTGCGCACGCTGCAGGAGCGCTTCCCCGACTTCGGGCTCGACTGGGAGATCTACGTGTCGGCGCCCGGCGCCGAGATCGAGGAGGGTCACGAGCTCGTCCGCGCGATCGACGAGTCGCATGCGGAGGTGTACGGCTCCGCCCCCGACCGCGACACGGTGCGCTGGTTCTCTGACGCGAGCGTTCTCACCCGCTACGGGATCCCGACCGTGAACTACGGCACGTCCAGCGGACTGCCCGGCGCCGACGGCGAGAACCTGGAGATCCGCGGGCTGGTCGACACGGCCCGCGTGTATGCGTTGACCGCGCAGCGGGTCTGCGGGGTCGCGTGAGCCTCTACCAGTTGCCACACGACTTGCCCGTGCCGGTCGACGACGGCGCCTGCGCGCACCTCGAGGGCACAACCGTGCCGGTAATGGAGCTGGAGTCCACGCTCGGGCCGCTCGACCTCGCGTCCTTCGGCGCCGAGCGCGCCGTCCTCTACGTCTACCCACGCACGGGACAGCCCCGGCGCGAGGTTCCGGCGGAGTGGGACGCGATTCCGGGCGCCCGCGGTTGCACGCCGCAGTCGTGCGGCTTCCGCGACCATCGCGAGGAGCTGCAGCGCCTGGGCGTGCGGCTCGCCGGGCTCTCGGCGCAGACGTTGGAGGAGCAGATCGAGCTGTCGGAGCGGCTCGGGCTGCTCCACCCGGTGCTCGCCGACCCCGACCTCCGCCTTCGAGACGAGCTGGGGCTGCCGACATTCGAGTTCGAGGGCGCGACCTTGTACAAGCGGGTGACACTGCTCTGCTCGGGCGGGCAGATCGCCAAGGTCTTCTACCCGGTCTTCCCGCCCGACCGGAACGCGGAGGAGGTGGTCGCGTGGCTCGGCTCGTGACGTTCGACGAGGGACGTGTCGGCCGCGTGGAAGGCGACGAGATCGTCGTCCTGGACGTGCCGACGATGCGCGAGTGGTTCGAGCGCGGCGGCGCCTCCGAGACCGGGGAGCGTGTGCCGCTCGAGGGCGCGAGGCTGCGGCCGCCGATCGTCCCGAAGAAGTTCTTCCACACCGCCGGGAACTTCCGCGAACACGAGGAGGAGTCGAAGCAGGTCGACTGGTCGCACAAGATCGCGCCCTGGATCGTCTTCTTCCAGAACGTGGACGCGCTGGTCGGCCAGGACGAGCCCGTCATCTACCCGGAGCACCTGACCGAGGAACTCGACTACGAGCTCGAGCTCGCCGTCGTGATCGGCCGTGCCGGCAAGTGGTTCGGACCGGAGGAGGCGATGGACTACGTCGCCGGGTACGTGGTCTTCAACGACATCACCGCCCGCGACATCCAGCGCCGCGAGATGGAGTCCGGCGTGTTCTCGTTCTGCAAGGCGATCGACACGTTCTGTCCGCTGGGCCCGTGGATCGTGACGACGGACGACATCCCCGATCCACACGACCTGGCGATGGAGCTGCGGGTCAACGGCGAGGTGCGCCAGACCTCGCACTCGTCTCGGATGTCGGTGACGATCCCCGAGATCGTCTCGCACTACTCGGCCCTGGGGTACTCCGCGGGGGATGTGCTGTCCACGGGGACGGTGTCGGGTGTGGCCGGGTTCTCGCCGGACGCGGCGTCGCTCTACCTCAAGCCCGGTGACGTGATGGAGGCCGAGATCGAGAAGATCGGCATCCTCCGCAACCCGGTGATCTCGTGGCAGGAAGGCCACGGCGAACCCGCGCCTCCCCGCGTGCGGTGGTAGTCGGCGCCTACGAGGTCGACGCGCTCCTCGATGCGGAGGGCTCGTTCGCGACGTACGCGGAGGCATTCCCCGATGCCGGCGAGGACGACTGGGCGCCGTGGCGCGACCGGCACCCGGAGCTCTTCGACAGGGACCGATGGCGGCTGCCGTTCCGTTCGTACCTGATCCGCGGCGGCGGCCGGACGATTCTCGTCGACACGGGCGTCGGTCCGCCGGGCGGCGAGTGGCTGCCCGAGCGCCAGGGGTGGCTCCTGGGGGAGCTCGAGCGCCTGGGCGCGTGGCCGGACACGGTCTTCCTCACCCACGTCCACATCGATCACGTCGGTTGGAACTCTGCGTTTCAGGGCGTTCCGTTCGTGACGCATCGGGACAGCATCGCGCTGTCGGCAGAGCGCCAGCGACCGCTCCCCGCCGAGGCGACCGCGGTCGAAGGCGAGGCCGAGCTGGCGCCCGGCGTGGTCGCCTTCGAGACGCCCGGACACCTCCCAGGGCACATGAGCATCCGAATCGACGAGGAACTCGTCGTCCTCGGCGACGTCGCTGTCCACCCCGCCATGCTCGCCCGGCCGAGCCTCGTCTACGTCTCCGACGACGATGCCGACCGGTCGGCGCGGACGCGCGAGGAGGCGGTGTCCGCGTATAGCGACCGCATCCTCGCGTGCGGCCACTTCCCTGGCTCGAGCTTCGGCCGCATACTGGACGGCATCTGGACGCCCATCGCGTGAGCAAGGGTCGGGCGAAAGGCAAACGAGATAGTTTCAACGCATGCCCTGGCCGCGTGACGACGCGAAGCTCGAACGCGCGCGCGCTCTCATGGCCGAACGGGGGCTGGACGCGCTCGTCGTGCGCGCGCCCGACAACGTCCTCTACCTGACCAACTTCTGGGGGATGAAGGGCTTCGACGCCTGCGTCTTCCCGCGCGAAGGGGAGCCCACGCTCGTCTGTCTGGAGCCGTCTGCCGAGGACGTCGCCCGCACCGCCTGGACGCAGGACGTCCGGTTCTTCGGCGGCTACGACGCAACCGATCCACGGCCGCCGGGACTGCGCGCCCTCGACCTGGCCCGCGAGGCTGCGTCGCAGTATGAACGGGTCGGCCTCGAGCTCTCGCTCGGCACGCAGGCGACCGACCGCATGGTCGGCGAGCCGACCACCTTCCCGAAGGCATGGTTCGACGCATTCCCCGACGCCGCCGACGCGACGCCGCTCCTGAACGAGGCCCGCGCGGTCAAGACCGAGCAGGAGGTCGAACGGATGCGGCTGGCGAACGAGATCGCCGCCGCGGCGATGGAGCACGTGCAGGGCGTCCTGCGACCCGGCATGACCTGCGCCCAGGCGGCAGCGGAGTGGCAGGGCTTCGTCCACGGCGAGGGCACGGGCTGGAACGGGCAGGTCGAGCTTGCGCTGCCGTTCTCGCTCGTCTGGTCGGGCGCGAGCATCAAGACGTTCACGGCGACCACCGCCGACCCGATCGTCGAGGACGAGCCGACGCTGTTCGAGATCTGGGTCTGCGCCGACGGCTACTGGGCCGATCACACGAAGAACCTCTGCCCCGGAACCCTCACGCCGCGCTACGCGGAGCTGCTCGACCAGCTCACCGCCGTCTATGACGACGCGGTTTCGTTCTGCCGGCCCGGGGCGGGCCTGGCAGAGCTCGACCGTCGTGTCCGCGAGGGCCTCGCCGCGGTCGGCTACGAAGGTCAGCCGAGCCACCCGATCTGCCACGGCATCGGCGCCCGCGCCCACGAGCCGCCGTACGCGCACCAGGCCGGCGGCGGCGAGATCCTCGAGAGCATGGTGCTGGCGATCGAGCCCGGCATCTACTGGCCGGAGGGCGGCGGCCTCAGGCTCGAGGACAACTTCCTGATCACGGCGGACGGCCCCGAGAAGCTGTCACCGTTCCCCGATGGCGTCGTCGAGATCTGACCTGATCTGGACCGGGCCGGTCAACGAGCCGCACGCGATCGGCGGCTCGGTCGGCCTCTACGACACGACACTGCGCGACGGGGAGCAGACCGTCGGCGTGGTCCTCGACCCGCAACAGAAGCTCGAGCTCGCCCGCGCGATCGACTCGCTCGGGATCGAGCGAATCGAAGCGGGCTTCCCGCGCGTCTCGCAGGACGACTGGGACGCGGTGAAGCTGATCGCCGAGGCCGGCCTCGACGCCGAGGTCTGGGGCTTCTCCCGCGCTGTGGCGGCCGACGCCGAGGCGCTCGTCGAGCTCGGCGTCCAGTCCAGCGTGATCGAGTCGCCGATCTCCGACGCGAAGCTGGCCGCGCTCGGGGTGACACGCAAATCGATGCTCGAACGGATCCGCAACGCGGTCTCGTTCGCGGCGCAACACGACATCACGGTCGCCTACTTCGGCGTCGACGGCACGCGGGCCGACCTCGAGTTCTTTCGCCAGGCATACGAGACGGCGGTCGAGGCGGGCGCCAAGGAGGCGGTCGTCGTGGACACGATCGGGATCGCCACGCCCGAGGCCGTCGCCGATCTCGTCGGGGCCACGCGCGAGTGGCTCGGTCCCGCCGTCCCTGTCCATTTCCACGGCCACAACGACTTCGGGCTCGCGACGGCTGCGGCCACGGCCGCCGTCCGTGCCGGCGCGACCTGGGTCCAGGGGACGATCAACGGCATGGGCGAGCGCGGCGGCAACGCCAACCTGATCGAGGTCGCGCTCACGCTGGACGCGCTCTACGGCGTGTCCACGAAGCTCCGCCTCGACCGCGCCCGCCAGGTCTCCCGCCTCGTGCGCGAGACGACCGGCACGGAGCTCGAGGCGTGGAAACCGGTCGTCGGCGAGAACCTCTTCCGCCGCGAGAGCGGCGCGGTCGCGAGCCAGTTCCACGACCCGCCGGCGATCGAGCCGTACTCGTCGGAGCTGGTCGGCGCCGAGCGCTCGGTCGTGCTCGGCAAGAAGAGCGGCATCGACTCGATCCGGATCGCCGTCGAGCGCCTCGGCCTCGACGTGCCCGAGGAGCAGTGGCCGGACCTGCTCGCGAAGGTGAAGGCGCTGGGCGCCGAGAAGCGGGGCCTGGTCACCGACGAGGAGTTCGAGGCGCTCCTGCGAGGCCGATGACCCTTGTAACACTGTGTTACTTGCTCGGTTCCGGTGGAGCGGTGCGGCCCGAGCAGCTTGTAACACTCGTGTTACTTGTCCTGACCGCGGGCGAGGGCACGAACGAACGCTGACCCGGACGCCGTCTGCAGAATGCGGAGGTGGCCGGCAAGCGCTCGCATCCGCACCTGACGATGGCCGTTCTGGCCATCGCCGGCCTGGCCTACGCGATCCTCAGCTCCGCGGTCGTGCCGGCGCTGCCCACGATCCAGCACGACCTGCACACTTCCGAGACCGGCGTCGCCTGGGTCCTCACCGGCTACCTGCTCTCGGCGTCGGTCAGCACTGCGCTCCTCGGCCGCCTCGGAGACATGTTCGGCAAGCAGCACGTCCTGGTCTGGACACTCGTGGCGTTCGGCGGCGGCACACTGCTCGCGGCGGTCTCCCACAGCCTCGGCCTGCTGATCGTGGCGCGGGTGATCCAGGGTGTCGGCGGCGGCATCTTCCCGCTCTCGTTCGGGATCATCCGCGACGAGTTTCCCGCTCACGAGGTCGCCGGCGGGATCGGGCTGATCTCGGCCATCCTCGGGATCGGCGCCGGGATCGGCATCGTCCTCGGCGGCCTCGTGGTCGAGCACCTCGGCTGGCAGTGGCTCTTCTGGCTCCCGCTCGCCGTGATCGTCCCGGCCGCCTTCTGCGCCTGGCGGTTCATCCCCGAGTCGCCCGTGAAGATCCCGGGGCGCGTGAACTGGCTCGCGGCGGCACTGATGAGCGGCGGGATCTCGGCGGTCCTCCTGTCGGTGAGCGAGACGACCACCTGGGGCTGGGGCTCGCCGAAGACGCTCGGCCTGCTGGCACTGGGCCTCGTCGTCTGCGCGATCTGGGTCGTCGTCGAGGCGCACAGCGACCATCCGCTGATCGACATGAACATGATGCGGATCCGGGGCGTCTGGACGACGAACCTGACCGCGTTCCTGCTCGGCGCCGGCCTCTACTCGTCGTTCGTGGTGTTCCCGCAGTTCGCGCAGCTGCCGAAGAGCACCGGCTTCGGTTTCGGCGCCTCGGTCGTCGTCTCCGGCCTCTACCTGCTGCCGTCCACGATCGGCATGGTCATCGTCGGCTCGTTGACAGGAAGGATCACGGCGCGGTTCGGGTCGCGGACATCCGTGATCGTCGGCTCGGCGTTCACGGCCGCCGCGTACGGGCTGATCGCGGTCGCGCACAGCTCCCCGCTGCACATGCTGCTCAGCGCGGCGTTGATGGGAGTCGGCATCGGCCTCGCGTTCGCGGCGCTCGGCAATCTGATCGTGCAGGCCGTCGATCCGCATCAGACCGGCGCGGCCGGCGGGATGAACACGGTCATGCGCACGATCGGCGGCGCGATCGGCGGCCAGCTCTCCGCCACCTTCATCGCCGGCCACCTGGCCGCGAACGGCGAGCCGCTGGTCACCGGCTTCACCGAGACGTTCGTGATGGCGACCGCGTTCCTGGTCGTCTGCACCGCCGCGGGCTTCCTGATCCCCGGCGTCCGGCGTGAGCGGCCGGCCGGGCTCGATCCGGCACTCGGCACCGAGCGTGGCTAGCCGTCATAGGATCGCGGCATGAAATTCAGCATCTACTCCGAGCTGCAGTGGTGGCCGGGCAAGGAGCCGGCTCAGGTCTACGCCGAGGTGCTCGAGCAGATCGAAAACGCCGACCGCCTCGGCTTCGACACGTACTCGGCGATCGAGCACTTCTTCTTCCCGAAGTTCTCGGCTTCGCCCGATCCGATCGCGCTCTTCTCCGCAGCCGCGCAGCGCACCATCGCGGATCAACTTCCGGACGCTCGTGCACGTGCTGCCGTACCACAACCCGATGGTGCTGGCGTCGCGGATCGCCTTCGCCGACATCCTGATGGGCGGCCGCTACGAGTTCGGCGTCGGCCGCGGCCACGGCTGGATCCCCTGGCGCGCCGGCGTCTAGTACGGCGAGATGGTCGAGCGCTACGACGAGTCGCTGGAGATCCTGTTCACCGCCCTGGAGTCGGGCGGCGAGCCGTTCTCGTACTCGGGGAAGTTCTACGACGTCCACGACGCGCGGATCGTCCCGCCGCCGCGCGGAAAGTTCCGCGTCTTCACGGGCGGCACATCGGACAAGACGTACATCCTGGCCGCGCAGAAGGGCTGGGGCGTGGTCGTGCCGCCGCTCCTGCCGTACGAGGCGCTCCGCGAGCAGCTCGACCTGTACCGCTCGAAGTGCGCCGAGTTCGGCACCGAGCCGGACATCGTCTGGATCCACGCCTGCTATCTCGACGAGGACCGCGACACCGCGATCCGCGAAGGCGAGGAGGGGATCAAGGGGTTCCTGGCCGGGAACGCGTCGCCGCTGGTCGAGCACGAAAAGCCGCCGGCCGACCAGCTGACCGCGCGCCGGCTACGGCTTCTACACGGCCGGGATCCTGGAGAAGCTGGCCGAGACGCCCTACGACGAGATGATCGCCGGCGACATCGTCTGGGTCGGCACGCCCGAGGACGTGATCGAGCGGATCGAGGCGGTGCGCGAGGTGTGCGACGGGCTGACTGAGATCTCGATCACGGTCAACCCCGGCGGCTTCGACCACTGGACGGCGATCAAGAACCAGGAGCTCTTCGCGCAGCGCGTGATGCCGCACTTCAAGGCGGGGGCGGCGACCCCGGCGTAAGGCAGTGACAGGCTTAAGCCTGTCACTGCTGTCCGCGCTAGAGCTCGGCGCCCTCCCAGAGCAGGTCCTGTCCGCTGACCTCGAGCGCCGGGATCTGGCGACTCGGCATCTCGCGCGGGGCCGGCTTCCAGACGCCCCACGAGCGGCGGTAGTACATCAGCGGCGCGTCCTCGTCGGCGGCGCTCTCGCCGACCTCGACCTGGCCGAGCAGCACGACGTGGTCGCCCGGCTCGATCTCGTGCACGGTCACGCACTCCGCCCACGCGAGTGCATCCGCCTCGAGCACCGGCATGCCGGTCGCGCTCGGACGCCACTCGACGCCCTCGAACTTGTCCTCGGCCTTCGACGCGAACAGCCGCGCCAGCTCGCTGCGGCCCTCCCGCAGGAAATTGACGACGAAGCGGCCGCCCGCGCGCAGCGCCGGGAGCGTCCGCGAGGTCAGGTCGACGCAGACGAGCAGGAGCGGAGGCTCGGCCGAGACCGACGACACCGCCGTCGTCGTCAGACCGCGCGGCGTGCCGTCCGTGTCCAGCGTGGTCACGACCGCCACCCCGGCCGGATACGAGGCCATGATCTCGACGAAGGTGTCTCTGTCGACGGGCAACGTCGCGAGAAAGGCTACTCGGCGGCGCCGAGCTCCTCGAACAGCGTCAGCTGGAGCCCGCCCGGAGCCTCCAGCCGGGCGTTCAGCGAGCGCCAAGGCGTCTCGGTCGGCTCGGACACCAGTTCCGCCCCGCCGTCGACGGCCGCGGCCGTCGCCGCCCTGGAGTCGTCGACCTCGAGTGCAACGCGGATGTGCCCGGCTGTTCGCCGTCCGACCTCGACCTGGTCGATGAACGCGGCGTTCGCCGGATCGGTGATCTCCAGCGTCGCCCGGCCCGCGTCGAGCAGCATTACGCGGCCGCCGTCGGGCGACGACCACACCGCCAGCTCGCCCATGCCCAGCACGTCCCGGTAGAACCGGACCGCCTCCTCGTAGCCCTCTGCCGTGACGACGAGGCGTAACTGCCGAACGGTCACGGCCGCCGCCAGAGCCGGCGCCCGAGCAGCTCCTTCGCCACCAGGGTGCCCGAGCCGGCGCCGAGGCCTGGGCCGGGATGCGTGCTCGCGCCGATGTGCCAAAGCCGGCCGACATGTGTGCGATGCCCTGGCAGGCCCGGTCGCGGCCGCCAGATCAGGCTCTGGTCGAGCGCACACGAGCCCGAGTAGATGTCCCCGCCGGGCATGTTCGGGTTGGCCGCCTCGATATCGGCCGGGGAGTACGTCACGCGGCGCAGGATCGAACCTTCGAAGCCCGGCGCCTGTGCGGCGATCCGTGCCTGGATGCGGTCGGCGTACGCCTCGCGCAGCGACTCCGTCCAGGTGCCGTCGCCGACGTCCAGCTCGCCGGCCGCGTCGCCCACGGGGCGCGACGGCACCTCCTGGAGCTGGATCCAGAGGATCCACCTGCCCTCGGGCGCGCGCGACGGGTCGACCGCCGTCGGCTGGCCGACCACGATTGTCGCCTCGGCCGGCAACAGACCACGGTCGGCTTCGTTGACCGCGCGCGAGACGCCGTTCAGGCCGGGCGTGAGGTGGACGATCGCCGTCCGGGCGAGGCGCGGGTCGCCCTGCCAGCGCGGCGGCTCCGAGAGCGCGAAGTGGATCTGCATCTCTCCGCGGCCGTACCGGAACCTCTGCGCTTCCTGCAGGGGCCGTCCCGCGGGAACTGTCCCCAGCAGTTCTCCGTACAGGGCCTGCGGCGTCACCCCGGCGAGCACCGCCTTCGTCGCCTCCACGACCTCGCCGTCGGCCGTCCTGACACCCGTCGCGCGATCGGACTCGACGACGATCTGCTCGACCTCCCGGCCGGTCTCGCACGCGCCCCCGGCGTCGCGGATGATCCCGGCCAGCGCGTCCACCAGCCGGACGCCTCCGCCGCGCGGCACGGGCATCCCGCCCAGCTCGATCGCGACGCCGATCACCTGCGCCATGAAGCCGGACGAGGCGGCATCCGGCCCGAGCCCGGTGTGCAGCACCCACGGCGCGAAGAGCCCCCGGGACAGGTCGTCCTCGAACGTGTCCGCGGTCCAGTCGCGGCACGTCGAGAGGACGTTCCCCGCGAACTCGACGAGGCCGCGCCGCCCGAGCCGGCGCAGCATCCTGGAGGCGAGCCGGGCCCCGTCGCGCGACCACAGCTCGGTGCCGAGGACGCCGAAGGTGAGGTCGGCGTTGGGCATGAACTCGGACACGGTCCGTTCCCACCCGGGCCCGAGCGAGGCGACGTTCTCCTGGTGCGAGGTGGTGAGGAACCGCGACTGTCCGTCCGGAAAGAGGGTCGCCGTCGGCAGCTCCGTGTTCAGGTACTCGACCCCGCGCGCCTCGAGCTCGCCGCGCAGCTGCATGTACGCCTCCGACCCGGTGAACAGCGGATGCCACGAGGCGAAGACCTCGTGGACGAAGCCCGGCTCGCTGATCTCGGCCGTACGGATCGCGCCGCCGAGCCAGTCGTTCCGCTCCAGCACGCAGACCGTCCAGCCCTTGCGCGCGAGCAGCGCGCCGGCGACGAGCGCGTTGATCCCGCTGCCGACCGCGACCGCGTCGTAGCGCCTCACAGCGATCTCCATCGCCGCGACGGCACGACGCGCGATCTCGTCGACCGGCAGCGCCCACAGCGAGTCGGGGAACGCGTCGCCGAACGTGCCGTCGTCGGACATCACCTCGACGTCGTACCAGCCGTCGTAGCCGCCAGCCTCGAGCGCACGCACGGCCTCGCGCGAGTCGTCGCCCGGCAGCGCGCGGTCGAGGTCCGACCGCGTCTCCGGCCGCGTGCGATCGGACACGTGCACGCCGACGATGCGGTCGACGTGTGAGACCTCCGACAGATGCCAGGTGTCGAAGAGGATCCCGACCTCGGCGTCGCCGATCAGCTCGAGCGCCTGCTCGATCGTCGAGACCGGCGAGAGCACGTCCGCCTGCGACGGGTGAATCGGCTCCAGCGCGACCGGGACGCCGTGCCGGGCGCCCGCCTCGGCGATCCTGCGGATGCCCTCGATCACCACCTCGCGGTCGTCGCCGGGACCTGTCAGGAAGAACACGCAGCTCGGCTCCAGTTCCGCGAACCGCGCCACCGACCGGCAGATCGACTCGACCCGCGCCTCCGGCTCCTCCGGGCCGGGGATCAGCGGCGACGGCAGGATCGAGCCCGCGGCCGGAAGGCACGCCGAGACCGCGAGCCTGCTCTCGCGCAGCTTCCCGGGCACGTCGTCGACACCGTCGAGCTTGAACTCGAGGATCCCGATCGCCCCTGCCCCTGCCGCTCGGTACGCGGCCAGCTCGTCCTCGAACGAGGCGGGGAAGGTCGTCCACTCGCAGATCCCGATGCGCACCACACAACGCTAAACCGAACCGCATTGAACCCGCGTACCGATCAGTCGTATGGTCCGGTCACGGGATCCGAGAATGCGGCGCAGCCGCCTCGACCCGAGGGCCCACCCGGGAGATGGTTAACTCACTGTGGACGGTTCAGCCAAGGGAGGAGTGCAGCATGAGGGATAGGAAGAGATGGGGCGTGGTCGGCGGGCTGGCGCTCGTCGTCGCCGTTACCCTGGCCGTCGTCGGGGTGACGACGGCGTCCGGAGGGAAGTCGGCGAAGAAGCCAATCGTGATCGGCTTCGCCGCCGACCTGAGCGGCCAGATGGCGCCGTTCGACAACCCGGCGTACACGGCGGCGAAGCTCGAGGCGGCCAAGATCAACGCTGCCGGCGGCGTGAACGGCGCGAAGCTCAAGATCGTCGCCTGCGACACGCAGAACTCGAAGCCGGACGTCTCGAAGTCCTGCGTCAACAACGTGGTGTCGAAGGGCGCCGTGATCGGCATGGTCACCTGTGACGTCGACTTCGCGACCGCGGCGATCCAGCAGTTCCTCGCCAAGAGGATGCTGACGATCGCGCCCTGCATCGGCACCGACCAGATGGGGCCGAAGCGCTTCGGCGCGCTCGGGAAGCTGGCCTTCAGCTACGGCAACGTCGCCCAGGACGAGGGCGCCGCGATGGCCGAGTACGCCTACAGCGTCAAGCACTGGACCACCGCTGTCACCGTCACTGACAACCTCCTCGTCTACTTCAAGAACGTCGTCCAGGCGTTCACGTCCCGCTTCAAGCAGCTCGGCGGAAAGATCGTCGGCGCCGAGAGCTTCACGTCCTTCGACAAGACGATCGGGAACGTCGTCAGCCGGGTGAACGGGCAGAAGGCGGACGTGATCGTCACGTCGACCGGGTTCGCGGACTGGCCGGCGTTCATGGCCGGCATCCGCAGCCTGAACAACCAGACGCCGATCATGAACTCGTGGGCCGGCGACGGCACCTTCTGGTACCCGAAGAGCCCGCCGGTCTCGAACTACTGGTACGTCACCTACGCCTCGGTGTTCGGTGACGACCCGAGTGCCCTGGTGAAGCGGATGATCAGCCAGCTGACGGGTCTCGGCCAGCCGCCCGCAACGGGAGGCTTCGTCACAGGGGCAGCCTCGATCGACGGCATCGCCGCTGCGATCAAGCTGGCCAAGGGCTCGACGAAGGGAGCCGTGCTCGCGGCGATCATGCAGAAGTTCAAGGGCCTGCCCACGATCTCGGGCAAGGTGAGCTTCTCGCCGGCACTGCACAGCGTGTTCGGGCGCGCCTACCGCGTGATGGAGGTCCAGAACTCCAAGCCGAAGTTCGTCCGGCTCTACACGGCGAAGAAGCTGGGCACTCTCTGAGAGGCGTTGGCAGACGACGTCTCGCGTGAGGCGAGCCGGTGGCCCGGGGGCAGTCTCCGGGCCACCGGCGTTTCGCGCGCCTTCCAGGGCGTGCACGCACTGCGCGGCGTCGACATGGAGGTCCACCGGCACGAGGTCGTAGGGCTGATCGGACCGAACGGCGCCGGCAAGACCACGCTCGTCAACGTCATCACCGGCTTCGATTTTCCGACCTCGGGCTCGATCGCGCTCGGCGACGAGCTGATCACGTCGTGGAGCCCTCACCGCCGTGGTCGCGCCGGCCTCGCGCGGACGTTTCAGCACAGCCGGTCGTTCGGGTCGCTGTCCGTGCGGGAGAACGTCGAGGTGGCCGCGCTCGGCTCGGGGGCCGGCAGCCGCGAGGCGCGGCGGAGGGCGACAGTGCTCCTCGAGCTGCTCGGCCTCGAGGACTACGGGGCCCGGCCCGCAGGGACGCTCGCGCACGGCGACGAGCGCAAGCTCGGGGTCGCGCGCGCTCTCGCGACCGCGCCAAGATTCGTCCTGATGGACGAGCCCGCGGCGGGGCTGCCCGAGGCCGAGGTTCCCGACTTCGCCGCGGTCGTCAGCACAGTGCGCGACGCCTACGAGGCGGGCGTGCTGCTGATCGACCACAACATGGCGCTGATCATGGAGGTGTGCGACCGCATCCACGTGCTCGACCAGGGCCGCACGCTCGCCGAGGGTACGCCGCAGGAGATCCGATCGAATCTGGACGTCACCGCCGCGTACCTGGGCGAGAGCGCGGTCCACGAGACGGCGGGATGACCGCTGCGCACGCACCGTCGTCGCCGCCCGCGCTCGAGCTCGAGAACCTCTGGGTCAACTACGGCTCCGTGCCTGCGGTCAGACAGCTCACGCTCACGGTCGGCGCCGGCGAGATCGTCGGACTGATCGGGCCGAACGGCGCCGGCAAGTCGACGACGCTTCACACGATCGTCGGCCTCGTGCCGGCACGATCCGGCGACATCCGAGTCCACGGGGCCTCCATCGTCGGCCGCAAGCCCGAGACGATCGCGCGCGGGGGCGTCTCGCTCGTGCCCGAGGGCCGCCGGATCTTCGCCGAGCTGACGGTCGAGGAGAACCTCAGACTCGGACTGGTTGCACGCAGAGACCGGACCGACGCCGGCAGCGAACTCGAGTGGATCGAGGAGCTGTTTCCCGTCGTCCACGAGTTCCGCGCCCGGCAGGCCGGGACGCTCTCGGGCGGTCAGCAGCAGCAGCTCGCGATCGCGCGGGCGCTGGTCGCGCGGCCGAGCGTGCTCCTCCTCGACGAGCCGTCGCTCGGGCTCGCTCCGACCACCGTGGACGTCGTCCTCGACGCGCTCGCTCAGATCCGCGCTCGCGGCGTGACCGTGCTGCTCGTCGAGCAGCGGGCCCAGCGGACGGTCGCTCTCGCCGACCGGACGTATGTGATGACGAACGGCGAAATGAAGATGACCCTCACACCCGCCGACGCGGACGACACCGACCGGATCGTCGCCGCCTATATGGCCTCGTGATCCACATCCAGTCGATCATCGACGCGATCGGAGTCGGCGCCCTCTACGCGCTGATCGCGGTCGGGATCGGGCTCGTGTTCGGCGTGCTGAGGCTGATCAACTTCGCGTACGGCCAGCTGATCATGCTGGCCGCCTACGCGCTCGCCTTTACCGACAGCTGGCCCGACGCGGCGAGCATCGCAATTGCGGTGCTCGTCGCTGTCGCCGCCTCGCTCGTGCTCGAGCGGCTGGCGTTCCGGCCCCTGCGGACCGCCGACGCGTCGACGATGTTGGTCGCGACCTTCGCGGTCGCGTACCTGCTCCAGAACGCGGCGCTGCTCCAGTACACGTACCGCCAGCGGGGCGGCCTCGGCGACCCGGTGGGGACGCTGGCGCAGCTGAACCAGGCGGTGACGATCGGTTCGCTGAACATCCGCTGGTCGACGTTCCTCGCGATCGGGGCGAGCCTCGTCTCCCTCGGCGGGCTGGCGCTCCTGCTCAACCGCACCTCGATCGGCCTGCAGATGCGGGCCGCCGCGCTCGACTTCCGCACCTCGCGGCTGCTGGGCGTCAAGGCGGACACGGTGATCATGGCCGCCGTAGCCGTCGCCGGCGTGCTCGCCGCGATCGTGGCTGTGATCCTGAGCATCACCAGCCCGCTGGTCAACCCGACGACAGGCCTGAACGAGACGCTGATCGTGCTGGTCGGCGTGGTCGCGGGCGGGATCGACCGCCTCGCGTCGGCCACGCTCGGCGGCTTCGCGATCGGGTTCGCCACGTCGTTCGTCGGCTCGGAGCTCCCGTCGTCGGGTACGACACCCTTCACGTCCAACGTGTACATGCCGTCGGTCATCTACCTCGCGGTGATCGTCGCGCTGCTCCTGCGCCCGCAGGGACTCTTCGCGCGGACGGGGCAAGGCTCCGTGGAGCGGGTATGAGGCGCGCCGACTGGCTCACCGAGCTGCTCGGGCCGATCGCTCTGGTCGTCCTGCTGGCGGTGGCCTCCAAACTGTGGGTGACCAGCGGCGACCAGGTCAAGTACCAGAACGCGATCGTCTACGTCGCGCTCGTCACCGCGCTGTACGTCTTCGTCGGCAACTCCGGCGTGATCTCCTTCGGCCAGGTCAGCTTCGTTGCCGTGGGCGCGTTCGCGAGCGGCGTGATGACCATCCCGCTCGATTCGAAGCGCGGGGTGCTGCCGACGCTGTTCCCGCTCCTCCGCGACCACACGATCTCGAGCGCATGGTCACTCGCGCTCGCCGCCGCGCTCGGCGCGGTCTACGCGTTCGTGGTCGGCATCCCGCTCATGCGCCTGTCCGGCATCGCCGCCGGCATCTCGACGCTCGCCGTGCTGGGCATCACCTACAACATCCTCACGTACTGGACGAGCATCGGGCCCGGCTCGACGGTGCTGTCCCTGATCCCGACGACCACGGACTACTGGCAGGCGACCGCCGGCGCGGTCGCGGTCATCTGCGTGGCATTCGCCTATCAGCGCAGCCGATACGGCCGCCAGCTGCGCGCCGCGCGGGAAGACCCCGCGGCCGCGCGCGCCGCCGGGATCGACATCCATCGCCAGCGCCTGCTCGCCTTCACGCTGTCGGGCGCGCTCTCGGGCTTCGCCGGCGGGCTCTACGTCCACCTGCTCGGGAGCATCGCGACCAACCAGGTCTACCTCGACCTCACCTTCCTCACCCTGGCGATGCTCGTCGTGGGGGGCATCTCGAGCCTGTTCGGCGCCGTGATCGGCGCGATCACGATCAGCCTTTTCACCATCCTGCTCGGGAACTCCGAGCTCGGCATCCACGTCTTCGGCTGGGGGATCAAGGCGCCCGCGGGCTCCAGCCTCGTCGGCGTCGCGATCGTGATGCTCGTGATCCTCCTGCTCCGGCCGAGCGGAATCACCGGCGGGAAGGAGTTCTCGCTGCCCCGCTCGCTGCACGGAAGGCCGAGCGGCCCCGAGCCGCCGACTCCCGCGCGTGCGCCCGAAGCCGGCGTCTAGCGCTCGCCTTCCGGCTGGTCGCGCACGAGCTCGAGCGTCGCGCAGTGCAGGCCTGCGATCGCGAAGCGCTGGCTTTCCGAGAAGTCGACCTGGATCACCTCGACCTCCGCACGCTCCAGGGCATCGACCACCGCCGCCGAGCCGCGGTTGATCACGACTTTCCCCGGCTCGAGCGTGACGCCGTTCACCGCCAGGTCCCAGTACTCGTCGAGCGGCACCTCGACGATCCTGTAGTCGCGCTCCATCAGCCAGCGCACGAAGCCGTAGTTGACCAGGTGCGGCGCGAGCACGATCACGCGCTCGTCGGGGACCATGCAAACCATGTCCATGTGCGACGTGCCGATCGAGCCCTCGCCGATCGAGTCGTACCAGCCGGGGCTGTGCGTGACGACCAGCTCGACGCCGAGCGTCTCGAGCACGAACCCGAGCTGGCGCAGACCCTCCTCGTTCGCGACCACGCTCTCGTTGAACACGAACGTCTTCGAGTCGAGCCAGCGGCCGGCGCCGGGCTCGCAGATCCCGCGGCCGTGGATCGTCAGATAGATCGGCACCTGCAGCGCCGCGAGCGCCTTCGACCAGATCACCTCGCGGCCGCGCTGCCACGAGCCGAGCCCGTAGCGGTGCAGGATCACGCCGCCGCGCACGCAGAGGCCCGCGCCGGCGAGAGTGACGAGATTCTTGATGTAGCCGTACTCGCCGATCGCGGGCACGGGCGCCTCGAGGTAGTTGACACGCACACCGTGGCCGGCGAGGACGTCGTAGTACTCGTCGAACTGGGCCTGTAGGCGGCCGAGGTCGGCGTTGCCGGCCGCGCTCGAGTAGTAGTACTGCCACTCCTGCGCGTACTCGGGGCGGATCTCGTTCTCGGTCGGGCGCGAGACGAGCACCTCGCGGAGCGTGCCGATCCCCTCCGCGCCCCAGCGGCGGCCCCAGATCTGCTCGACCTCGTCGTAGAAGTCGGTCTGGTGGAGCATGTAGTTGCGCAGCGGCTTGCCGGACTCGAACCACGGGAGCGACTCGAGCACCTCCTCCTCGTCGTGCCCTTCGGCCACCCGCGGCGACGAGTACGTCAGCTCGATCGAGTCGCCGTCGGCCGTGCGGACGGTGAACGGCACCGACTCCCGCTGGCGCTTTCCGCTCTCCTTCAGCATCTCAACCTCCGATCAGTCGCAGGGCGTCGTCCATCTGCCCGAGGTAGGCCGGGAACGAGAACTCCCGCATCGGAAACCCGTCCGGGAAGTGCCCCTGGTACAGCGGATACCAGAGCCCGGGCGGGGACGGATTCACGGCGACGGTCCGGACGCCGGCGCCGCGCAGCTCGTCGACGCGGCTCTGGATCTCGTCGGGCGTGCCGGACACGGTCATCGCCGCGACCGCCTCGTCGGGGATCGCCGCGATCGCGCCGTCGGCGTCGAGCGCGCCGACGCGCTCCCTCAGCTCGGCGACGAGGTCGCCGTAGCCGGCGGCGGCGAAGCTTTCGGCGTAGAACGGCGACGAGCTCGCGGCGGTCGCGAACATCAGCACCTGACCCTTCGCGTCCTCGATGCCGCTGCCGTCCTCGGCGGCGACGGTCGGGTAGCCGCACGCGACGTCGATGTCGTCGATCGACCGGCCGGCCCGTTCCGCGCCCTCGCCGAGTGCCGGCAAGACGACGTCGCGCACGTACGCCGCCGACCAGCAGTAACCGAGCACGCCGTCGGCCAGCTCGCCGGCGAGCCTGATCATCTGCGGGCCGACGGCCGCGACGTACAGGCGCGCCGGTTGCTCGGGCATCGGCATCTGCAGCTGGAAGCCGCGCACCGAGAAGAGCTCGCCCTCGAACGTGACGGGTTCGCCTGCGAGCGCATGCCGGAGGATGGTCATGTACTCGCGCATCGCACGGATCGGCCGCTCGTACGTGCGGTCGTGCCAGCCCGACACGTAGTTGCGGGCCTGGACGCCGAGGCCGAGCAGGAGGCGGCCGTTCGAGAGCTCGTTCACCGACGCCGCCTGGAGCGCCATCGTCACCGGTGAGCGGCTCCAGATGCCGACCACGCCGGTTCCGAGCAGCAGACTGGACGTGCCGGTCGCCGTGGCGGTCGCCGGGACGAACGAGTCGCCGAAGACGATCTCCGGAAACCACGCGGTGCGGAAGCCCGCCTCCTCGACGCGCCGCCCGTACTGCGCCGCCAGGCTGGGCGGTACCGCCTCGACGAAGAAGTCGAGCCCGTTCACATCGCCTCACCCGGCCTGAAGATCCGGATCGGCACCTGCGAGAACGGAACGCCTCCGTCCTTCGTGACCCGCCACGTGTCCTGCATGTACAGGCACGTCCGCTCGTCCTCGGTGATCGCGTGCGGGTGCATCGAGATGACCATGTTCTCCTGCAGCTCCACGTCGAGCCCCTCGCCGACGCGCGGGAACTCGATCATGGTCATCCCGATCGAGTGGCCGGTGACGTGGCCGAGCTTGAAGCCACGGTCGAGGAAGCCTTTCGAGACGGCGCGGTGGACGTCGTGCGCCGACGCGCCGGCCCGCATGGTCGCGCGTGCGGCCTCCACGTACTCCTCGTACGCCTCCATTCCCGCGCGCGTCTGGTTGCTCGGCTCCCCCGCGCAGAACGGGCGGGAGAACTCGACCCAGTGGCCGCCGGAGGCGGCGATCTCGAGGCCGTAGAGGAGGAGATCGTCCTGTTCGATCTTCCGGGTGGCGCTCGGGTGCTTGAACTCGGGGCCGGCGCCGCCTTCGGGGCCGCTCAGCACCATGTCCATCGTCGTCCGGTAGGTGCCGCGGGCGGCGAAGACGCGCTCGGCCTCGCCCATCACCTCGGCCTCGGTGGCGCCCACCTCGTAGGCCGCGAGCGCCGCGCGGACGCCGTCCTCGTTCAGGCGGAAGCTCTCCTCGACCGAGGCCAGCTCCTCCTCGGACTTGACGGCGCGGGCGGTGTCGAAGCCCTGGTCCCACGGGACGGCGACGTCCGCGATCGGCCGGTAGTCGCGCACGGGCATCACGTAGTCGAGGCCGTAGACGCCGATCTGCTTGAAGCCGCGCTCGGCGATCCACTGGCCCGGGTGCTCGGCGAAGACCTTGTCCTCGATCCACGCCTCGGAGTGGTCACCGACCCAGCGCGCCTCCTTCGGAAAGACGACCGAGGGTTCGCCCTCGACCGGCAGCACGACATAGGCGTAGCGGTGGAGGATCCGGAAGCCGGACAGGTAGCGCACCGCCCCCTCGAAGCCCGTGTACTCGGAGCCGGCGACGACGACCGCATCGAGGCCGTCCTCCTGCGCCTGTGCCCGGACGCTCGCGTATCGCCGATCGATCTCCGCCTGGCTCGTCGTCACTCCCTCTCCTTTCCCTTGATCAGTTGTGTCAACGCCCGGTTGAGCGGCGCATCGACGCCGTACCGCTCGCCGAAGGCGACGATCGCGCCGTTCAGGAAGTCGATCTCGGTCTCGCGGCCGGCCTCGACATCCTGGAGCATCGACGGCTTGTGGCCGTAGGCGACGTCCCTGCGGGCCGCGTGGTCGAACAGCTCCTCGGGGCTCAGGTCGAGCATGATCCCCTGCGCGTCCGCAACCGCCCTCCCTTCGGCCATCACGGCCCAGGCCAGCTCTCTGGTCGGCGGCTCCGCGACCTGGCCGTGCGTCCGGCCGGTCAGGGCCGCGATCGCATTGGAGGCGGCGTTGAAGATCAGCTTGCGCCACTGGGCACCGCGCGCGTCGTCGAGGGCATGCGTGGGCATGCCGCCGCGGGTGCATGCATCGGCGAGAGCAATCACGTCCTTCATGGGCGCAGCGCTCGGCTCGAAGGGGCCGATGTGCGTGTCGCCCTTCGTGTCCCAGCCGACGTGCCCGGGCTCGATCACGTGGCCCGCGGGAAAGGTCGTACCGCGGATCACCTGCTTCACGTGCTCCGCCACGAGCTCCTCGTTCCCTGCGCCGTTCTGAACCGAGCAGACCGAGCCCTGTGTGAACGCATGCGCAGTGGCGGCCACCGCCGCCGACGTGTGCTGGCTCTTGGTCGCAACGATGCCGAGATCCGACGGCGGTAGCGTCCGACGGATCGGCGGTCGCCCGCACGCGGCCGACCACCTCGCCCGCGCCGGACAACCGCAGGCCGCTCGCGTTGATCGCCTCCACGTGCTCCTGCCAGGGGTCGTAGGCCCAGACCTCGACGTCTTCGAGGGTGCCGAGGTTGGCGGCGAACAGCGAGCCGACGGCACCGCAGCCGATCACGGCGATCCTCACGCCGTCTCCCTCCCTCCCCGGAGTCCGGATGACGACGTCATGCGGACTCCCGGGCCTTGACCAGGCGGTACATGGCCGTGTGCAGCGGCACCGGGACGTCGTGCTTCGCCGCCTCGCGGACGAGCGCGCCGGTGATGAAGTCGACCTCCGTCGGGCGGCCGGAGCGAACGTCCTCGAGCATCGAGGGGACGTGGGCGTAGCTCCCCTCGGCGGCGAGCGTCTCGCCCCGGCGAACGGCGTGCACGTTCATCTCCCATGGATCCTCGTGGAGCCGCACGTCCGCTGCGGCGGCAACCGCCTTTCCCTCGTCCATCAGGTCATGGACGAGGTTGCCGAGGTCGGTCTCGCGATCGCGCGCGGCGAACGCGCTCACGTGGGGCAGGTCGGTCACCGCCGCGACCGTGTTCACCGTCGCGTTGAAGATCAGCTTCGACCACTGGGCGGGCCGGAGGTCCGGGAAGGCGCGGGCGCGGAGGCCCGCGGCGACGAGCAGCGCCTCGACCTCTTGCGCCTGCTCGTAGGTGGCGGTGTCGGCGAAGGGGCCGAGCCAGGTCTCGGTGTCGAGCTCGTACTCGACGTGCGTGTCGGTATGACGGACGCCGCTCATGAACGTGACGGCGGAGAGGAGCGGCCACTCGCCCTGGGCGCGGACGAGCTCCTCCGCGCCGAGACCGTTCTGGATGGTCATCAGGGTCGCGCCGGGGAAGCGACCGGCCAGCGCGCCGGCGGCCTCCTCGAGCTGGGTCGCCTTCGTGGCGAGGATGCCGAGGTCGAAGTCGGGAAGTCCGGCGGGATCGGCGTTCGCCGCGACGCGGGCGGTGAAGTCCGACTTGCCCGAGATGCGCAGGCCGTGCGCGTTCAGGGCGTCCGCCTGCTCGGCCCGCCGGGTGAGGACGCTGACCTCGAGATCCCGAGCGAGATGCCCGGCGTAGAGGCTGCCGATCACCCCCGCTCCGATTACGCAGACCCGCTCGATCGCCATGCGCCAACGCTAACCGGTTAGGTTCGGACGGTGTCCGGGGTCGCTCTCGCGCTGCTCTCTGCCGTGCTCTTCGGGGGCATGTCGGTGGCGCTGGGATTCTCGATGCGGCGAAGCCGGGACGCGCTCGTCGGCGCGTTTGCGACGGCCTTCAGCGGCTTCTGCGTCTGCGCGGTGGTGGCGCTCGTCGGGCGCGAATGGGGTGGTGAGCTCTGGCCGTTCTTCATTGCCGGCGTGCTCGCGCCCGGAGGGGCGCAGCTCCTGTTCGTGCTCGCTGTACGCGAGGCAGGGCCCTCACGGGCGTCGGTGATCGCCGGAGCCGCGCCGCTGGTCGCGGTGACGGGCGCGATCCTGGCACTCGGCGAGCCGACCCGCGTGCCTCTGGTCGCCGGCGCCGTCCTGATCGTGGCCGGCGGCCTGGCGCTGGTCGCCGAGCGCGACCGGCCGGAGCATTTCCGGGCGATCGGGCTCGCGTACGCCTTCGGCTGCACCGTGCTCTTCGCGACCCGGGACAACGTCGTCCGGCACATCGCATCGGACAGCACCGTCGCCCCTCAGCTGGCCGCGGCGGCGACGATTCTCTCCGGGACGGTGATCGTCTTCGTCGTGCTCCTGGTCGCGCGCCGGAGCCGCGTCTTCCGGGACATCCGGCGCGAAGGGCCCCCTTTCGTGCTGCCGGGCCTCCTGTGGGGCGCGTCGTACGCGTTCCTCTTCGAGGCCTTCTATCGGTCGCGCGTGTCGATCGTCAGCCCGCTCGTGGCGACGGAGTCGCTCTTCGCGGTCCTGCTGGCGGTGCTTCTCCTGCGCCGCACGGAGCTGGTCGGCCGGCATCTCCTACTGGGTGCAGGCCTCGTGGTCGCCGGCGGCGCGCTGATCGGCGCGTTCCGCTGACCTGTGGAGAAGTTGTCGCACAAACGTTTCAACCCGGTCTCAGAGACTGGGTGCGAAACGTCACGAGCTCCGCCTAGTCTCTTTCCGCCGGGAGCCCGCGGGCGCACCAGTCGCTCCACGAGCCCGGGTAGAGCCTCGCGTCGGGACGGCCCGCCTGCGCGAGCAGCAGGAGATCCACGCAGGCGGTGATCCCCGAGCCGCAGTACACGACGATCTCGTCGGCCTCGGCGATCTCCACCGGCGGCTCGGACGCCTCTGCGTAGAACCAGTTGACGGCGCCCGGGATGCGCCCGGCGACCGGGTCGATCGGCTCGACCTCGCCGCGGTAGCGCTCGGGCGAGCGGGCATCCACCACGACCAGACCGGGATCGCCCAGCCTCCCCGCGAGCTCGTCCGCGTCGACCGTGTCGCCTGCGAGCGGGCGCGCGACGAACTCACGCGGCTCGATCTCCTCCTCGCCGCCGCGCAGTGGCCCGACCCACGCGTCCAGCCCGCCGCGCAGGACGGCGACGTCCTCGTGCCCGTAGTGGCGCAGCAGCCACCAGAGCCGCGCCGCACCGCCGGCCCCGCCGTGGTCGTAGGCGACGACGAACACGCCGTCGCCGATCCCAGCGCGCGCGGCCGCGGCGGCAAAGTCCTCCCCGCGCGGCAGCGGATGCCGTCCCTGCCCTTCGATCGAGAGGTCGGAGAGCTCCTCCCCGAGGAACGCCGCGCCCGGGACATGCGCCTCCAGGTACAACTCCCGGCCCGCCTCCCGGCGGTCGAGCTCGTAGGCGCAGTCGACGAAGCGGTACTCGATCAGTAGAAGCCTTCGCGGCGCGTGTACCGCTCGGCCCGCTCCGCGTCGTACTCCTTCGGATCGACGTCGGCGCCGACCGAGCGCATGAGCTCGCCGGAGGACGGCAGCTCGGAGCGGTCGGCGTATCGATCCGGGTCCCACAGCTGGGCACGCAGGAACGCCTTCGGGCAGTGCGTATAGGCCTCGTCGACTTCGATCCGCAGGCCGAGCTTCGGCACCTTGCCCTCCACCGCACACGGCGCGAGCAGCTCCGGATCCTCGACGATCGACGCCCGGCCGTTCACACGGAAGGTGTCGCTGATGCCCGGGATCACGAAGAGGAGGGCGACGTGCGGGTTCTCGAGCACGTTCCTGAACGAGTCGGCCAGCCTGTTCCCGGGCCGGTCGGGCAGGAGCAGCGTTCGCTCGTCGAGCACCTTGACGAAGCCTGCCGGATCGCCGCGCGGCGAGACGTCGCAGGTCCCGTCCGCCGCCGACGTGGCGAGGCAGAGGAACGGCGAGCGCTCGACGAACTGTCGCGTGAGTTCGTTGAGCCGGTGGGAGACCTTCGCCTTCACGACGTCCGACGGCTGGCCGAGTGTTGCGCGAAGGGTCTCCTCGGCCGAGATCATCGCGAAGAGCCTACCTCCGAGAACATCCGCACCACCGCGACCTCGCCGGCGAAGTACAGGCCGTCCGTGCCCCAGGCGAGGTGCTTCGCCAGCCCCCAGAGCCGGATCCGCTCCCGATCGAGCCCGAGCCGCTCCGAGAAGAAGTCGAGCCGCCGCCGGAGCTGCGCGACCGTGATGCGCCCCTCCATGTCGAGATCGCGCACCGCCGGCACCGCGTCGTAGGCGGGCTCGGCGACGATCGGCTTCGAGTCGATCGCGAGCCACGGTTCGCGCTCGGCCCGCAGCAGGTTGCCGCCGTGCAGGTCCTGGTGGCACAGGACGAGCCGCTCCTGCGACGGCGGCAGCGTGCGCAGCGCATCGAGCGCCTCGTCGAGGAGCCGCTGCTCGTACGTCCGCCCGTGGCGCTCGCGGTCCTGCGGCAATTCCTCGATCCACCGCTCCGCGACTTCGTCGATCCGCCGCCACTCGACCTCGTCCGAGGGCGCGCGCCACAGCCGCTCGAGCGCCGACGCGATTGCCTCCAGCGCCTGGTCGTCGTACGCCCGGCCGAGCGGCGTGCCGGGTACGCAGCGCTCGATCAGGTACGCCGCGCGACTCGGGATCACGATCGATCAGCCGCACGGCGCCCTGACCGTCCCAGAAGCGGAGGGCCTCGGGCTCGTGCACGCTCTCGATGTCGTCGTCGACCGGGATCTTCAGCACCGCCTCTGTCCCATCCGCCAGCCGCACCGGCGCGACCAGCTTCGAGAACGGCGCCTCGAACGGGTCGCCCAGCTCGAGGTCCCACGGAAGGTTCAGTGCGCGCCTTCGGCGGATACGGGTAACGCCAGCACGGTCTCGTCGGGGAAGCGCGCGGCCAGGTCGGTCGCGCACGACTCGGCATCGTCCGCCCAGGCGATCACGGTCGGGCCGGACCCGGAGAGCGTCGCCCCGACGGCTCCGACAGGCAGGTCGGCGCGGATCGCGTCGAGGAGCGCCGAGGGCCGGTAAGGCTCGTGCAGGCGGTCCTCGAACGCGGCTGCCAGCAGGCTCGCATCGCCTCGCGCGAGCCCTGCCCCGAGCAGTGCCGCCCGCGCGACGTTGAAGGACGCCGCGATATGCGGCACCTCCGTCGGCAGCGCGTCTCGCGCTTCGGGCGTCCGCACGAGCTCCCGCGGGATCACGGCAACCGGCGTCACCGGGAGCGAGGACGCCAGCCGCGCGATTCGCCCGGCCCAGGTGAGGCAGGCGCCGCCGGCCAGGCAGGCTGCCAGGTTGTCGGAGTGACCCTCGAGCGGCGCGCCCCGCGCGAGCAGATCCTCGAGCCCGAGCTCCTCACCCGACCGCTTCGTCGCCGCAACCAGCCCGAGGGCGATCGTCGCTGCGCTCGACCCGAGTCCACGCGCGCGTGGAATCCGCTCCGACCACGAGAACGAGAGGCCTTCCGGCGAGGCGATCAGGCCGAACGCCCGGATGCCGATGTGCGTCGGGTCGGGCGGTTCGTCACCGCCCTCGGTCACCTCGACCTCGTTCCAGAGGTCGAGGGCGACGGCCGCGCAGTCGAAGCCCGGGCCGAGGTTGGCAGTGGTGGCCGGTGCGCGCGTCTTGACGGCTTCGTCCCTCACAGCCGCTCGACCGCTTCGGGATCCTTCAGCCCGTGGCCGGTGAGCACGCAGACAACGCGGCCCTTCGGCCGGACCCGCGCGACCCCGGCGACCCCCGCCGCCGACGCCGGCTCGCAGAAAAGCCCTTCCAGCCGCGCGATCGCCGACCACCACTCGAGCAGCTCGGCGTCGGACACGGTGACGACCTCTGCAGCGGCCTCGACCTGCTCGTGGTGGACCGGAGAGACGATCCGGATCGCGGAGCCGACGGTCGTCGCACGCTCGGCGGACTGCACCGAGAGGAGCCGCGGGCTGCCCGCGTCCGCCTCTGCGAAGCCGCGGACGTAGGCGCTCGTGTTGCCCCCGCCCCCGTACGGAAGCGCGAGTACGTCTGGTGCCCCGCCCAGCTGCTCGACCACCTCGCTTGCCGCCGAGGCCTGCCCTTCGATGCGGTCCGGGTTGATCGAGTTGACGTTGACCCACCCTTCGTCGGCGGCCAGCCGCCGGGCGAGCGCGTGGGCGTCCTCGAACGAGCCGTCGACCTCACGGAGCTCTGCCCCGGCCGCGACCACCTGGACGAGCTTCCCACGTGCCACGGCGCCGGTGGGGACGAGGATGAGGGCCGGCAGGCCCGCACGTGCGGCGTAGGCGGCGGCCGACGCCGCGGTGTTGCCCGTGGAGGCGCAGATGACCCCCCGCGCGCGGCGCTCGGCCGCGCGGCCGACCGCGAGCGCCATGCCGCGGTCCTTGAAGCTCCCGGTCGGGTTTGCGCCCTCCCATTTCAGCCAGAGGTCGCAGTCGAGCTGCTCCGAGAGCCTCGGCGCGGGAACGAGCGGCGTCCCGCCCTCGCCCAGGGTGAGCGTCACGCCCACCCGAGCTCCGCGACGCCGCGGTCGGAGACGACCGGGAGCGCCGACGCGACGCCGCGCGTCTCGTCGAGGCGGTCGATCTCGGCCAGCGCCTCGTCCAGCCCCCCGGCCGGAGTCTCGTGGGTGACGACGTGCAACGTGGCGCTGTCCTCTCCCTGCTGCTGGACGAGGCGCGCGACCGAGATCCCGTGCGCGGCGAGGCTCGACGCGACGAGCGCGAGCACGCCCGGGCGGTCGGCGACCTCCACCCGCACGTAGAACGGAGAGGACACGTCGCCTTCGGGCAGACGCTCGAGCGTTCGCCAGCACGCGTCGTTCTGGAGGAAGCCGGTGCCGGTCGTGCCGACGATCGTGACCATGTCCGCGACCACGGCGGAGGCGGTCTCGGTCCCGCCGGCGCCAGGCCCCTCGAGCGTGATCTCACGGATGGCGTCGCCCTGCAGCATCACCGCGTTGAACGCGCCTTCGACGGCGGCGAGCGGGTGGCTCCGCTCGACGAGCGCAGGCCCGACACGGACGTCCCAGCGGCCGTCGACCAGTGTGGCAGCGCCGACCAGTCGGACGACCATCCCCATCTCGCGGGCGGCGGCGACGTCCTCCGGCGCGACCCGCTCGAGCCCGACGTAGGCGACGTCGTCGAAGGTGACCCGAGTCCCGAAGGCGACGGTCGCCAGGATCGCCATCTTCGCCGCGGCGTCCTTCCCGGAGACGTCCTCGGTCGGGTCGGCCTCCGCGAAACCGAGCCGCTGGGCCTCGGCGAGCGCGTCCTGGTAGGACGATCCACGCTCCATCTCGGTGAGGACGAAGTTGGTCGTTCCGTTCACGATGCCGAGAACGCGGTGGACGTTCGAGACGACGAGCGCCTCGCGCAGCACCTTGACGACGGGAATGGCGGCGCAGACCGAGGCCTCGAAGCGGAGCTGCACGCCGCGTTCGGCAGCCGCCGCGAAGAGCTCCGCGCCGCGGGTGGCGACGAGCTGTTTGTTGGCGGTGGCGACCGATTTCCCGGCGCGCAGGAGCTCCAGCACGTGGTCGCCGGCCGGCTGGAGACCTCCCATCACCTCGGCGACGACGGCGATCTCCGGGTCGTCGCGAATCGCGGCGAAGTCGGTCGTGATCTCGACGTCCGACGCGCGCTCCTTGGCCGGGTCGCGCACGAGCGCGCGCACGACCCGCAGGCGGTGGCCGGTCGCCCGCTCGATGTCGGCGGCCTGGTCGCGGAGCAGCCGGTCGACGGCGGAGCCGACCGTCCCGTAGCCGAGCAGGGCAACCGGAACGTCGACGGACGCCACGCACCGACGCTATCGAAGTCGCGAGCCGCGCGTCCGCTTCGCCGCCGGCATCCGGACGCCGCACCGGCCCCGATCCGGCCCCGTTCCACGCCCCCACCCTGGGTGGGGGAATAACCCCTTGCCCCTACGGCGATCGTGCCACGCATCCCCGCGCGAGCGTGTGTCGGTTCCGCACCAATTTCTACTCTTGGTGGCGGTGATCGTCGCGCACCTCGATCTCGATGCCTTCTTCGCCGCCGTCGAGCAGCTCGAGGATCCCTCCCTGCGCCGAAAACCCCTGGTGGTCGGCGGAGACCCGAAGGGCCGCGGCGTGGTCGCCACCGCAAACTACGTCGCGCGCAGGCACGGCATCCGCTCGGCGATGAGCTGCGCCGAGGCGCTGCGCCGCTGCCCGGACGCGGTCTTCGTCCGCCCCCGTCATGCCCTGTACCGCGAGTACTCGCGGGCGGTCTGGGGCACGGTGCGCGAGGTCGTCCCGACCGTCGAGCAGACCGGGATCGACGAGGGCTACCTCGACCTGGGGGAGATCGCAGGCGACTTCCTCGCAGCCCGCAAGCTGGCCGAAGCGGTGCAGTCGGCCGTCCGCGGCGCGACCTCGCTGACCTGCTCGCTCGGCGTCGCCTCCTGCAAGGTGGTGGCGAAGGTGGCGTCCGACCGGCGAAAGCCCGGCGGCCTCACGGTCGTGCGGCCCGGCCGCGAGTCCGCGTTCCTGGCGCCCTTCGACGTGCGTCTGCTCCCCGGGGTCGGGCCCCGGGCGGAGGAGCGGCTGCGCAACGCGGGCGTGGCGACGATCGGTGCCCTCGCCGAACTCGACGACGCCGCGCTGCTGCGGCTGCTCCCGGGCAAGGTCGGCGCACTGCTCCGCGACCGCGCCCGGGGGATCGACGAACGGGGGCTCGAGACCCAGGTCGAGCGCGTCTCCATCTCGACCGAGGAGACCTTCGAGCGGGACATCGACGACCGCGGGCAGCTGCACGCCGAGCTTCGCCGCATGGCGGGCAGGCTCGGCGAGCACCTCGTTCGGACGGGCCAGGCGGGGCGGACGATCACGACGAAGGTGCGCTATCCGGACTTCGCGATCCGAAGCCGCTCATCGACGGTCGCAGCTGGCCTGGACGACGGGGGCGCGATCGGCGACATCGCCTGCGCGCTCCTCGACCGCGCACTCTCCGACCGGCCGGGCCCGCTACGGCTCGTCGGCGTCGGCGTCTCGAATCTCGAGCCGTTCCGGCAGCTGGCCCTGCACTAGGCAGGCGGTCGGAGCCGCCGCAGCACCTCCCGCAGCTCGGAGCCCGCGTCCTCGGGCGCGACCGCGCCGAGCTGCGTCCGCGCGATCCCGGCCCAGACCTCGGCCATCGCCTCGAACAGGGCGGGGTCGAGCCCTGCGGCGGACTGAGAGGCGCTGATCTCGTGCATCTCCCCGACGTAGCGCTCGGCCTTCGCCGCCGATCGGGCGATGCGGCCGCCGGCGTCGTCCGCAAGCTCGCCGAGATCGGACAGGACGTGCTCGACGACGTCGTAGTGGTCGGCGGCGCGCAGCGCCTGCGCGAGCAACGCGATCGAGCCCTTGTACACGGAGGCGGTGCTCATCTTCACGGCCGATGCGGCGCCGACCTCGTCGCCGACCACGATCACCTCGACACCGTCGAACGGCAGCGCCGCCACCTCCGCCGCCCGCGGGCCGGAGAGATAGATCCTGGTCGTGCCGGCCCTCTGCGGTGGCGGGCCCGAGATCGAGCCGTCGACCTCGCCGGAGATCCGCCGCGCCGTCGCCGGCGAGACGGCATTCAGGTCGACGAGGAGGCGTGCCCCGGCGAGCTCCGCGGCGACCGCCTCGGCCTGGTCGGGCGGGACGATCGAGAGCACGACATCCGCAACGCCGATCACATCCGCGAGCCCCGGCAGCAGCTCGAGTCCGGCGGCCCGCGCCAGCCGGACGGTCCGTTCAGTGCGTCCGGCGACGGTGCCGACGACGCGAGCGTCGCCTCGCCGCAGCGCAGCGCCGACGGCGCTGCCCATCGCACCCGGGCTGACGATGCCCACGGTCGTCATTGCGGCGAACGGTAGTCGCTTGCGACCGAGCTACAGTCCGGAGGTGGCCACCCGGCTGCACTGGGCCCTCGCTGCCACGACGCTGTGGGCGCTCGCCCTCGCCGGCGGGGGCGCTTCGGCTCCGACCCGCGCCTGCGGCGGATCGCAACTCGGCGGGACCTTCGCCGTCATCCCCGGCAGCGCGGGCGCGGGGAACATCGTCTACTCGCTTCGTGTGCGATTTCTTTCCGGCCGGACCTGCTTCGTCTACGGCGTGCCGCGCCTCCAGCTCCTCGACCGGCTTCGGCGGCCGCTGCCGACGAAGGTGCTGCCCGCCTTTCGGCCCGGGCTGATGGCCGTGCGGGTGCCGCTGCGTCCGGGGCATGGGGCCAAGGCGAGCGCACGCTTCTCGCCGGACATCCCCGGCCCCGGCGAGCCGCAGACCGGCACGCAGTGCGAGCGGCGCTCCTACTACGTGCGGGTGACGCCGCCGCCCGGCCGCGGGACGTTCGTCGCTCCCGTCCGCCCGCCGACGCCGGTCTGCGAGCACGGCCGGCTGTCGGTCAGCGTGATGGAAGCTGCGTGAGGGACAGGATCAATCCTGTCTCTCACTCGACTTCTTCGCGGCTGCCGCCGCCAGGATCGAGTCGACGATCGGCGCGTAGCCGGTGCAGCGGCAGAGGTTGCCGGCGAGCTCGGCGCGCACCTCCTCCTCCGTCGGATCCGGATTCTGCTCGAGCAGGAACGCCGCCGTCATCAGGATCCCCGGCGTGCAGAAGCCGCACTGGAGGCCGAAGTGCTCGTGGAACGCCTGCTGGAGCGGGTGGAGCGTGGCGCCGTCGGCGAGCGATTCGACCGTGCGGATGTCTCGACCGTCCGCCTGCACGGCCAGAGTCAGGCACGACCGCGCGGGCCGGCCGTCGAGCAGCACCGTGCACGCACCGCAGACGCCGTGCTCGCAGCCGACGTGAGTGCCGTAGAGCGACAGCTCGTGGCGGAGGAAGTCGGAGAGCAGGAGCCGCGGCTCGACGCGACGCTCGTGCCGCCTGCCGTTCACGGTGAGGGCGATCTCGATCATGCTGCTGCCGTCTGCTCGATCAGTGCCCGCGCGACGTCTCCCCTGTACCCGGCGGGCGCGAACAGGTCGCCCACCGGATCGAGCGCGCCGCCGTCCCAGAGCATGGGTGTCGGCCCGACCCCACCGACGGCGACCCGGTCGCCGGCGCGCGCGACGCAGACGACGGCGAAGTCGCCGTGGCGGTGCGCGTGTTCCAGGAACGCGGTCGGCCCGGCGGGCGCAGGGAAGCGCACCTCGACGAGCAGCTCGTCCGGCTCGAGCGCGGTCGTGAAGACCGAGAGGAAGAACTCCTCCGCCGGAATCACGCGGCGGCTGGTGACGAGGTCCGCGCCGAGTGCCAGGGCGCACACCGGCAGCTCGGCGGTCGGGTCGGCGTGGGCGAGCGAACCACCGACGGTCCCACGGCAGCGCGTGGCCGTGTGGCCGACGTGCGCCAGCGCCTCGCGCAGCAGCGGGAAGGCGTCCGACGAGTGCTCGAGGTCCCACTGCCGTGTCATCGCGCCGACGACCAGCGTGCCGTCCTCGACCCGGACGCCGGCCAGCCCGTCGATCTCGGCGAGATCGACGAGCGCTGCCGGCCGCGCCAACCGGAAGTTGAGCATCGGCACGAGGCTCTGGCCGCCGGCGAGCGGCTTTGCGTCCTCGTGCTCCGCCAGCAAGGCGAGCGCCTCGTCGAACGTGTCGGGCCGGAAGTACTCGAACGGCGCGGGCTTCACGAGCGGGCGAGCTCCCAGAGCCGCGCGGGTGTCAGCGGCAGGTGTGACGGCTTCAGCCTGAGTGGGCGTAGCGCGTCGGCGACCGCGTTCGCGACCGCCGCCGGCGCCGTCTCGGAGGACGATTCGCCACAGCCCTTCGCGCCGACCGGCGTGAACGGCGACGGCGTCTCGACGTGCGCGGTGACGATCCGCGGCGCCTCGGCGGCGGTCAGGCAGCGGTAGTCCGCGAACGTGCCGGTCAGGAACTGGCCGTCCTCGTCCCAGCGGAACTCCTCCAGCAGAGCCCCGCCGAGCCCGTGCAGCGCCGAGCCGTACGTCTGCCCTTCGACCAGCTTCGGGTTGATGATCGTGCCGGCGTCGTTCGCCGACGCGTACGCGAGGATCTTCACGCCCCAGGTCACCGGGTCGACCTCGACCGCGACCACCTCGGCGACGAACCCGTACGCGTGCGACGAATTGATCCGATCGTCGTCGGTCGGCGGCGCCGACGTCGGCACGTGGAAGACCTCCGACGCCTGGATTCCGGCGCTCATCCCCTCGGGCAGGCCGTGTGGGTCCCAGTGGGCGACGCCGGCGATCCGCCGCAGCGAGACACTCCGGTCGGGTGATCCCTTCACCCGCACCTGGCCGTCGACGAGCTCCAGGTCGTCGGCCGAGGCCTCGAGCAGGCTCGCGCCGATCTCGAGAATCTGGTCCCTGACCACACCCGCCGCCTGCCACACCGCCCCGGTCGCGATCCCCGCGAAGCGGCTCGAGTACGAGCCCGACGACACGGACCAGACCGAGGTGTGGCTGTCGAAGGCGTCGACGGTGGAGACGTCGTCGGGCGTCAGCCCGAGCTCGTCGGCGACCACCTGTGCGACCACCGTCTCGTGCCCTTGCCCCTGCGGCGCGGTGCCCATCGTGACCACGACCCTGCCGCTCGGGCTCACCCGCACCTGCGCCCAGTCGGCAGCGCCCGACTTCGGGTTGTAGCCCGGCGCCTGCCGCACCTCCGGCGGGAGCGCGACGGTGATGTAGCCCATGTTCGAGATCGACGGGTCGACGGCGAGGCCGATCCCGATCCCGACCAGCCGTCCACTGGACCGCGCTTCCACCTGCATCGCCCGCAACTCGGCGTAGCCGGCGGTCTCGAGCGCAAGCTCGAGCACACGGGGGTAGTCGCCACTGTCGTAGATGCCGCCAGTCGGCGTCTCGTACGGGAACGCGTCGGCGGGGATCAGGTTGCGCCGCCGGATCTCGGCCGGGTCGAGGCCGAGCCGCAGCGCCGCCTCGTCGAGCGTCCGCTCGGTCTCGAGGTAGACCTGCTGACAGCCGTAGCCGCGGTTCGGTCCGGTCGGCACCTTGTTCGAGACGACGTCGACGAGGTGGAGCTCGACGTCGCGGACGCGGTACGGCCCGACGTAGTTGCCCAGCGGGCGGTACGTCGTCGCCGGCTCGGGCGCGCGGACATACGCGCCCAGGTTGTCGACCACGTTGGCCCGCAGGCCGATGATCTCGCCGTCCTCGGTCAGTGCCAGCTCGCGCGTGCCGACGCGGTCGGGCTGGTGGCTGGACGCGATCAGGTGCTCTGCGCGGTCCTCGATCCATTTCACGGGCCGGCCCGCCCGCATCGCGAGCAGGCCGACGACCGTCATGTACGGGAAGAGCGACGATTTGATCCCGAAGCTGCCGCCGATGTCCCTCGGGACGATCACCCGCAGCCTCTCCTCGGGCATTCGCAGCGAGCGCGCCAGCACGGGCAGCAGCGTCATCGGGCCCATGAAGTTCGCCCACATGGTCAGGAGCCCGGACGCGGGCTCGTAGTCGGCGACGACGCCGTAGGTCTCGATCGGCGTCGAGCTGTAGCGCTCCCAGCGCAGCGTCTCGGTGACCACGAGGTGGGCGCGGGCGAACGCCGCGTCGGGGTCGCCGTAGCGAAGCGTGCGATCGACCACGACGTTCGAGCCAACCTGCTCGTGCAGGACCGGCTTCGTCGGGTCGAGCGCGTCCTCGACGGTCACCACGGCGTCCAGCGGCTCGTACTCGACCGCGACGAGTTCGGCCGCATCCTCGGCGAGATACCGCGATTCGGCCGCGACCACGGCGACCGGCTCGCCCGCGTAGCGGGCACGGTCGACCGCCATCGCGTAGAACGCCAGCCGGTGGGTGATCCCAGCCGCAAACGGGTCGGTCAGGTCCGGGAGCTCGGTGCCGGAGAGACCGGCTGCGACACCGGGCGCGGCGAGCGCCTCGGCCAGGTCGACCGAGCGGATCTCGGCGTGCGCCCACGGCGACCGCGCGAAGGCGGCGTGCAGCGGGTTCGCGACCGGGACGTCGTCCACGAACTGCCCGCGGCCCGTGAGCAGCGGCAGATCCTCGCGGCGGGGGATCGACTGGCCGACCCAGCGACTCATTGCTCGATTCTTCCCCACCCGCCGCCTCCCGGTGTTTCGACCGTGACGACGTCGCCGAGCTCGAGCCCGCGCGTCGTCTTCGGCGGCAGCTCGCCGCCGTTCAGGAGGTTCCGCCCCGGCCGGCCGGGATCGCCGCCGTTCAGGCCGAGCGGCGCGTGCCGGCGCCGGTCGGTCAGCAGCGACAGCGTCGCCGGCTCGAGCACGCGGATCTCGCGGACCAGCCCGTCACCGCCGCGGTGCCGTCCGCTTCCACCCGAGCCGTGGAGCAGCTCGTAGCGCTCGACGCGCAGCGGCAGCTCGAGCTCGAGCGCTTCGATGGGCGTGTTCAGCGTGTTCGACATGCCGACGTGGACGCCGGAGGGGCCGTCTCGCCGGCTGGACGCGCCCTGGCCGCCGCCAAGTGTCTCGTAGTACGTCCAGCTCGAGCTTCCGATGACGACGTTGTTCATCGTCCCCTGCCCCTGGGCGGGGACGTCCGCAGCCTGTGCAAGCGCGAGCAGAACCGTGTCGGCGATCCGCTGGCTGGTTTCGACGTTCCCCGCCACGACCGCGGAAGGCGCGCGGGCGTCGACCAGGCAGCCCGCGGGCGCGCGGATCTCGACGGCCGCCGAGAGCCCCGCGTTGACCGGGACGTCGGCGCCGAGCGCGACCTTCACCGCGAACGTACAGGCCGCGCGCGTAACTGCCAACGGTGCGTTCACGTTCCCTGCGGCAGCAGGAGCCGTGCCCTCGAAGTCGATCTCGATCGAGTCGCCGGCGATCGTGACCGCGACGCGGATCGGCAGGTCGTCGTCGCTGACGCCGTCGCCTTCGACCTCTCCCTCGGCTTCGTAGCGGCCGTCGGGAAGGCTGCGGACCGCTTCGCGGGCGCGTCGTCCGGCGTAGTCGATCACCTCGTCGAACGCGGCGAGCACCGTCTCGCGCCCGCGCCGAGCCGCGAGCTCGGCCAGCCGCTCTCCCCCGAGGTGGTTCGCCGCCGCCTGCGCCGCCAGGTCGGCCCGGCGGATCTCCGGCGTCCGGACGTTGGCGAGAATCACGCGCAGGATGTCCTCGTCGAGGCGGACGGGCGGGATGACCAGGCCTTCCTGCCAGATCGAGGTCGAGCCCGCGGGCATCGAGCCGGGCACGATTCCGCCGACATCGGAGTGGTGGGCCCGCGTGCAGGCGTAACCGACTATCTCGCCGTCGAGCGCGAGCGGGGAGACGAGCGTGATGTCCGGCAGGTGCGAGCCGCCTGCGAAGGGATCGTTGAGGACGTAGACCGCGTCCGGCTCCGGCCCGAGGGCGATCACGGCGGCGACCGACTCGGGCATCGCACCGAGGTGGACGGGGATGTGCTCCGCCTGGGCGACCATCCGTCCGTCCGCGTCGAACAGGGCGGCCGAACAGTCTCGCCGCTCCTTGATGTTCGACGAGGACGCGCTCCTGACGAGGACCGTGCCCATCTCCTCGGCGATCCCGGCAAGGGCGGCGCTCATCACCGAGAGCGTTACCGAGTCCACGTTCGCTCCAGGACGAGCGTTCCGGCGTTGTCGGGCTTTCCCGACCAGCCGGCCCGGACGAGACACGTCGAACCGGGCAGCTCGACGATCGCCGGGCCGGTGACGGCCGAGCCGGGCCCGTGGACGGGAAGGTCGAGCCACCCGCCGTCGAGATGCGCGCGACGGCTGGAGGGCGATCCCAACCGCGCCGCGCTCGATAAGGAAGGACGCTGGCGCGGGAGGATCGCGACCAGCCGCCGCGTGACGACCTCGGGCTCGGCGTCGGGCCGGAACCCGTAGCGGCGCTCGTGCTCTTCGGCCAGATTCGACTCCCACCCCTCGGCACCGATGGTCAATTCGTGCGACTGGCCCCGGTAGCGCGCGTCGACCAGCCGCAGCGTCGCCGCTCCGGGAAGGTCCCGCGCGGCCCGAGCCTCCATCTCCACGAACGGGCCGCCGACGTAGTCGCGCCGGAGATCGGCCGCTGCGAGGCCCAGCGCGCTGAGCATTCCCGAGGCCAACGGAACGAGGACGCGCTCCATTCCGACTTCCTCGGCCAGGGCGCAGGCGTGCAGGGGCCCGGCGCCGCCGAAGGCGACCAGCGCCAGCCCGCGCGGATCGATCCCGCGCTCGACGCTGACCACGCGGAACGCCCGCGCCATCTCGGCCTCGACGACCCGAACGACTCCGGCGGCGGCCTCGGTGGCCTTTCCGGCCGCGTCCGAGCTCGTGGCGTTCGGCACCCAGTCTCTGAGACCGGGGTTGGAACGTTTGTGTGACGACTCGTCCACAGGTAATCCCGCCAAGGCTCGCTCAGCCAGGTCTCGGTCGAGCGTGACCTCGCCTCCGAGGACGGCCCCGTCGGCCAGGTAGCCGAGGACGAGGTTCGCGTCGGTGACCGTCGCCGCCTCGCCGCCCAGGCCGTAGGAGGCCGGGCCGGGACGCGCTCCAGCAGAACGGGGTCCGACCCGCAGGGCGCCGCCGTCATCGAGCCACGCGATCGAGCCGCCGCCGGCGCCGATCGTGTGCACGTCGACCATCGGGAACCGGATCGGGACGCCCGCGACCACCGACTCGGCCGTGACCTGCGCCTCCCCCCCGAGGACGGCCGCGACGTCCGTGCTCGTCCCGCCCATGTCGAAGGTGAGCACGTCCTCGAAGCCGCCTGCGCCCGCGACGAATGCCGCCCCGACGACCCCGGCCGCCGGCCCGGAAAGGACGCACGAAGCCGGCCGGGCGGCCGCCGTGGCCACATCGGCCACTCCGCCCGAGGACTGCATGACGAGCGGCCGCGGCTCGATCTTCTCCAGGTACGCCGACAGCACGGGCGCCAGGTACGCGTTCGCCACGGTGGTCGAGCAGCGCTCGTACTCCCGGAACTCGGGCAGCAGCTCGGACGAGAGCGAAACGAGCACACCCGGCAACGCGACGCGCAGCGCGTCGCCGACCGCCCGCTCGTGCTCCGGGTGCAGGAACGCGAAGAGCAGGCAGACCGCGACCGCCTCGACCTCCGCGGCCGCAACGGCCGCGACCGCCTCCCGCAGCGACCCGTCGTCGAGCGGGACGACCATGCCCTCTGGACCCATCCGCTCGCGCACGGTGATGCGCAGCTCGCGCGGTACGAGCGAAGCGGGCTTCTGCGCAGTCAGGTCGTAGAGCGAGGCCCGGTTCTGCCGGCCGATCTCGATCACGTCGCGGAAGCCCTCGGTGGTGACGAGCGCCGTGCGCGCGCCGCGGCGCTCCAGCAACGCGTTCGTCGCCACGGTCGTCCCGTGCGCGAGCACGCCCACCGCCTCCACCTCCACGCCCGCCGCGGCCAGCGCCGCCGCGATTCCCCGCGCCTCCTCGCCTCGAACGGACGGCACCTTGGCGGTGACGAGCTCGCCGTCGACGACCGCGACGAGGTCGGTGAAGGTGCCGCCGACGTCGACTCCGACGCTGATGTCTCCCATCACGCCATCTTCCCGAGGATAGGCTTGCGACGGCAAATGGCCACCACCAAGATGCCCTCCAGCCTCGAGATCGCCCAGCAGGCGACACTGCGGCCGATCGCCGAACTCGCCGAGGAGATCGGGCTCGAGGACGACGAGGTCGAGCTCTACGGTCGCTACAAGGCCAAGGTCGACCTGTCCGTGCTCGACCGGCTCCGCGACGGGCCGAACGCGAAGCTGATCGGCGTCACCGCGATCACACCGACGAAGGCCGGCGAGGGCAAGACGACCACCGCGGTCAGTCTCACGCAGGGCCTTGGCGCGATCGGCAAGAGCCCGGTGCTCTGCCTGCGCGAGGCGTCGCTCGGCCCTGTCTTCGGGATCAAGGGCGGCGCGGCCGGCGGCGGCTACGCGCAGGTCGTCCCGATGGAGGACCTGAACCTCCACTTCACCGGCGACATCCACGCGATCGGCGCCGCGAACAACCTGCTTTCGGCGATGCTCGAGGCGCACATCCTGCACGGCAACCAGCTCGGCATCGACCCGCTGACGGTCAGCTGGCGGCGCTGCCTGGACATGAACGACCGCGCCCTGCGCAACGTCGTGCTCGGCCTCGGCGGCCGCGCGAACGGCTACGTCCGCGAAACCGGCTTCGACATCACTGCCGCCTCGGAGGTGATGGCGATCGCCGCCGTCGCGCGCGACCTCTTCGACCTGCGCAAGCGGCTCGGCGCGATCACGGTCGCGTACACCTGGGAGGGCGAGCCGGTGACGGCCGAGCAGCTGAAGGCTGCCGGCGCCATGACCGTGCTCCTCAAGGACGCGATCAAGCCGAACCTCGTGCAGACGCTCGAGGGCCAGCCCGCGTTCATCCACTGCGGCCCGTTCGCCAACATCGCCCACGGCAACTCGTCCCTGGTCGCCGACCTGGTCGGCCTCAAGCTCGGCGACTACGTCGTCACCGAGTCCGGCTTCGGCGCGGACATGGGGATGGAGAAGTTCCTCGACATCGTCTGCCGTGTCGGGGACATCGCCCCGAGCGCGATCGTCCTCGTCGCCACCGTCAAGGCGCTCAAGCATCACGGCGGCGACCCGGAAGGCGGAGTGGAGGCGATCGAGCGCGGCGCCGGCAACCTCGCCCGCCACATCGCAATCGTCCGCGAGTTCGGCCTGAGCGCCGTGGTCGCGATCAACGCCTTCCCGGACGACACCGCCGAGGAGGTCGCCACCGTGCGCCGGCTCGCGCTCGAGCTCGGCGCGCACGCCGCGGCAGTCAACTCCGCGTTCGAGGACGGGGGCGAAGGCGCGCGCGAGCTGGCGGAGGCGGTCGTCGACGCGGCCGAGAAGCCCAATGCGTTCGAGCCGGTGTACGAGCTCGACACGCCGATCGTCGAGAAAATCGAGGCGATCGCGAAGCGCGTCTACGGGGCCGACGGCATCTTCCTCCTGCCCGCAGCCGAGAACGACGTCAAGCGCTTCACCGAGCAGGGGCTCGACACCGTGCCGATCTGCATGGCCAAGACCCACCTCTCGCTGTCGCACGATCCCGCCCTGACCAACGCGCCGACCGGCTTCACCGTGCCGGTGCGGGCCGTGCGCGCCTACACCGGCGCCGGCTGGCTGGTCGCGCTGTGCGGAGACATGCAGACGATGCCCGGCCTGTCGGCCACGCCGGCCGCGTTCAACGTCGACATCGACGAGAACGGCCGCACTGTTGGCCTCTTCTGAGCCGCTCGCCGCCGGGCCTGCAATCGTCAGGACGCTGGAGCTGGCCGCCGGCCTCGCGCTGCTGACGGCGCGCGTCGCCGGCCGGGACGACCTGGCCGCGCGGGCCGAGGCGCTCGCGGCCGAGCTGGCGCCCCTCGCGGCGGAAGACGCCGACGCCTATCGCGACTATCTGACCACGCATTCCGACGAGGCCCGTGCCCGAACCATCGAGCTGCCGCTGCGGATGGCGGAGCTCGCCGCCGACGCCGCGGAACTCGCCGTGGAGTCGGCGCGGACGACGGAGAGGGCGGTGAGCGGCGATGCCAAGACGGGCGTCCTGCTCGCCGAGGCGGCGGCCCGCGCCGCCGCCTTGCTCGTCGAGGTGAACGGCGGCGGCGACGCGGCCGCGTCCGCTATCGGCCGAGCCGCTCGCGCAGCTGCTCGGCTGTGACGCCGAGATCGCGGAGGACCTCCCCGCCCACGCCGCGCGAGTCCGAGACCAGCGCGAGGAGGATGTCGTCCAGGCCGAACTGCTCGCGCCCTGAGTCGACCGCGTCGTTGAGGGCGGCCTCGAGGACGCGCTTCGCCCGCGGCGTGAAGGGCCGGGGCAACCCGGCGATCCACTGCTCGTCCCCTTCGCCGACCCGCTCGACGACCTGCTCTCGCGCAGCGTCGTAGGAGACGCCCTCGACCCCGCGCTTCGCGAGCGCGAGCATGAGGTGCTCGGTGCCGAGGTACGGATGCCTGAGCGAATCGGCCTCCTTCTGTGCCTCGACCATCACCTCCCGCGCGCCCTCGTCGAAGCGGGCGATGAAGAACTGCCGGTTGCGACCGCCCCGTTGGCGGCGGCCATGCTTCCAGCCTCCGCGCATCCACGGCTGCGGCCCGGGGGCGCCCGCCGGCGGCCCGTCGACGATCTGGTGGACGCGCTGATGGGAGAGCTCGAGCGCGTCGGCGATCTCGCGGAGCGAGCCGCCGGCGGCATGGAGCTTCTTGATCGCGTGGTGGTAGTCCACGCGCACGTGTGCTGTCTGGCTCTCGAGGTCGACGAGACGCTGCCGCGCCTCCCTCGCCTCGGCCAGGACCTGTTCGTCTAGTGTCATAGACGTCTATCCTACTAGACGGGTGTCTAGTTGTCTAGACGACGAGTAGGACGACGCCGACAACGACGAGGCCCGCGCCCGCGGCGCGCCCGGCCGAGACGTGCTCCTTCAGCATCACCGCGGCGAGGACGGTGACGAACAGGACGCTCGTCTCCCGCACCGCAGCGACCGGTGCCGCCGGGGCCAGGCGCAAGGCATACAGCGCCAGCGCGTACGGGGCCAGCGTGAGCGGCGCGATCAGGAGCGTCTCCAGCCGGAAGCCGGCCCTCAGCGCCGGCCCGCCCTGCCGGAACGCCACGAAGGCGGCTATCACGAGCGCCGGACCGATCATCACCGCCTCCAGGTAGGCGAGCGGGTCGGCGAGCGTCACGCCGGTGTTGTCGATCAGGGTGTAGCCGGCGATGGTCGCGGCGATCGAGAGGCCGAACGCGGTCGCGGCACGGTCGGGCCGACGGCCACGGACGAGCAGGATCCCGGCGCCGACTGCACACACGCCCACCGCCTGATTCCACGAAGTCGCAACGCCCAGCGCGGCCACCGCGACGATCAGCACCAGCACCGGCGCCAGCCCGCGGGCGATCGGATAGAAGACCGAGAGCGGAGCCCGCGCATAGGCCGTGCTCAGCAGCAGCACATAGGCGAGCTCGAACGCGGCGCTGCCGGCGACGTACTTCCAGGCGCCTTCCTCGACGCGCCACCGTGCCGCTGCCACCGGCGCGAAGATCGCCACCGCCATGCAGAAGGCCGCCGCCGTCGCCGCCTGCGGGTCGCGCGTGCGGGCGAGGAGGACGTTCCAGAGGGCGTGCAGCACCGCCGCGCCCAGCGCGAGGGCGAGTGCGTCCGCCGGCACTAGCGCGTCCCGATCCGAAGCCCCAGGACGCGCGGGAGCGCAGCGACGCCGCGCGCGAGGAGCGGTGGCCGCCGCCCGGCCTCGTCGGCCGCCTCGACCGACAGGATTGCCCGGCGCACGAGCGCGCCGCCCAGGTGGCGAACGGGCTCGGGCGGAAGGCGCGGCGGCGTCCTGCCCGAGAGCGGCAGGCGCGACCACTCGTCGTCCGAGCCCAGCACGAGCGAGGCGAGGATCTGTCCACCCAGCCAGCTCGGGCCGACGCCGTTCCCCGAGTAGCCGGCGCCGTAGTGGATCCGCGTGCCGGGCACGGTCGCGAAGAAGGGCAGCTGGTCGCTCGAGACGTCGACCGGCCCGCCCCACGCCCGCTCCACCCGCGCGGCCGCGAGTCCGGGCAGCAGCCTGCGGAGCCCCTGCTCGGCCCGCGAGACAGTGGGCCGGTCGTCGAAGAAGCGCGCGTCGATCCGGCCGCTGCGGCCGATCGGCCCGGAGCTCGAGCCCATCAGCACCCGCCCGTCCTCGGTCGTCCGGAAGTAATGCAGGAACATCCGCCCGTCGGCAATCGCTTCGCCGCCCGTCCAACCGATCTCGGCGAGCAGCTCTGGCACGGGCTCGGTCAGCACGACGTAGCTCCCGAAGGGCGTCAGTGCGCGGCTCGCCGGACGCCAGCCGCTCATCCAGGCGTTGGCGGCGACGACGACCTCGCTGGCACGGAGCCGCGCCGTCCCTGTCGCCACCTCGCCGCCACGGATCGAGACGACGCGGGAGCGCTCGTGCAGCACGACGCCGGCGCCCACCGCCGACCGCCTCAGCGCGCGGACGAGCCGCGCCGGCTGCACGGTGGCCGCGTCGGGGAACCGGACGCCGCGCCGGAAGACGGGCGAGATTCCGGACTCGACGGCGACGGCGCGGGCCGGCTCCCCCAGCTCGGCCGCGACCCGGATCGCTTCCTCGACCACAGCGTCCTGGGCAGGCGTGGTCGAGACCTCGAGCATGCCGCCGCGCCGCAGCCACACGTCCTCGCCCAGTGCCTCCACGGCCGGGATCGCGCCCTCCGACACCCGGGCGAGGACGAGCGCAGCGTCGTCGCCGAGCCGCGAGCGGAGCCGCGGCAGCGCGCACCAGTAGGTCTCGAGGAAGCCGCCGTTCCGGCCGCTCGGCCCGTAGCCGACATACTCGGCCTCGAGCACGGTCACGCGCAGCGCCGGCTCGCGCCGCTTCAGCTCGAGTGCGGTCCAGAGCCCCGTGTATCCGCCGCCGACGATGGCGACGTCGGCCTCGGCCTCACCGGAGAGCGGCTCCGCCTCGGAATCGGGCGGAGCCTCCTCCAGCCACCACGGCATGCGGCTCAGCACGGCGATAGCATCGCGGAGCGATGACCAGGGCGTTCTGGAACCCGATGACGAACATGGGCGCGTTCCGCGACCGCGGGATCACGATCGTGCGCGGCGAGGCCTCGACCGTCTGGGACGATGCCGGCAATGCGCTGATCGACATCTCCGGGGCGCTCTGGTACTGCAACGTCGGCTACGGCCGGGCCGAACTGGCGGAGGCGGCCGCCGCGCAGATGCGGGAGCTCGCGTCCTACAAGACGTACGACGGCTTCACCTCGCCGCAGACGGAGGCCCTGGCGGCGCGCGTGGCGGAGGTCGTACCGCTGGACGGCGCCAAGGTCTTCTTCACCTCGGGCGGCGGCGAGTCGATCGACACGGCGGCGAAGCTCGCGCGCGCGTACTGGGCCGCGGTCGGCAAGCCGGACAAGCACGTGGTCGTCTCGCGTCAGTTCGCCTACCACGGCTCGAACGCGTACGGCACGTCGCTGGGCGGAATGGCGGCACTGACGGACGTCTACGGGCGCCTCGTCTCGGACGTCGACCAGGTGCCGTGGGACGACGCCGAAGCGCTCGCGGATGCGATCGACCGCACGGGATCCGACCGGGTGGCCGCGTTCTTCGCCGAGCCGATCATCGGCGCCGGCGGTGTGCTGATCCCACCCGAGGGTTACCTCGGACGCGTCCAGGAGATCTGCGCCGAGCGCGAGGTGCTGCTCGTCCTGGACGAGGTGATCACGGGCTTCGGGCGCACCGGCGAGTGGTTCGCGACCGGCCGGTACGGGCTCTCGCCGGATCTGATCACGGTCGCCAAGGGCATCACCTCGGGGTACATCCCGCTGGGCGGCGTGATCGCCTCGGCGCGGGTGGCGGAGCCGTTCTGGGCCGACGGCACGGCGAACGTCTTCCGCCACGGGTTCACGTACGCCGGACACGCCACCGCGTGCGCGGTCGGCCTGGCCAACCTCGAGGTGATCGAGCGCGAAGGCCTCGTGCAGCGGGTGCGCGAGCTCGAGCCCGTGCTCGCGGACGCGCTCGCTCCGCTCGCCGACCACCCGGCTGTCGCGGAGGTACGAACGGGCGTCGGCCTGCTCGGGGCGGTCGAGCTCGCGGATCCTTCGAAGCTTCAGGCTGTCATCGACGCGGCATACGAGCGCGGCGTGCTCGTGCGAGGCATCCGCGGCGTCGCGCTCCAGGTCTCGCCGCCCTTCGTGATCACCGAGGACGAGATCGCCGAGACGGCGCGGGTGTTCGGCGACGCGCTGGACGCTGCAGGCTGACCCTCAGCGCGTCAGCTCCCCTGCCAGCTCCTCGAACACCGCCACGTACCGGTCGACCGCATCGTCGGTGTGCTGGACGGAGAGCGTCCACTCCTCCTCGCGGCCGGGGGTGGCGAAGATGCCGCGGTTCATGTTCCAGAGCCAGCTGAGCTCGGTCAGCTCCGCGTCCTGGTGCGCCTTGAACGTCTCGTAGTCGACCACGCGGACGGGCGAGAACGTGACGCAGCCCTTCGCGCCGATCCCGACCGCGTAGCCGGGCAGGCGGTACTCCTCGACCACCCGGCCGCAGCCCTCGAGCAGCCGTTCGTTCAGGTGGTGGAGGTGCCTGTACGCGTCCGGGGTGAGCACCTCGTACAGGCTCGCCCTCGCGGCCGCCATCGTCAGCGGGTTGCCGTTGAAGGTGCCGACCTGGAAGACGCTCCCGTCCTCGACGCAGGCCATCACCTCCTCGGTGCCGCCGATCGCGCCCGACGGCAGGCCGGCGCCGAGCGTCTTCGCAAGCGTGGCGAGGTCGGGCACGACGCCGAAGTGCTCGACCGCACCGCCAGCGGCGACCGTCAGCCCCGTCTTGACCTCGTCGAAGATCAGAACGATCCCGTGGCGGGCGGTGAGCTCGCGCACCGCCTCGAGGTAGCCCGGCTCGGGGAGAACGACCCCGAGGTTCATCATCGCCGCCTCCATGATCAGGCAGGCGGGCAGGCGCCCCTCGGCGGCGAGCCGGTCGATCCGCCGCTCCATCGCGCCGGCGTCGTTGAACGGCACGGGGACGGTCAGGTCGACGACCGCCTGCGGGATTCCGGCGCCGTACGGGAGCGAGGCGAGATCGTCGCGGTCGCCGATCCGGTCGTAGTCGACGCCGATCGAGACCATCACCGTGTCGTGGTGGCCGTGGTACGAGCCGAAGATCTTCAGCACGACGTCGCGGCCCGTGTGCGCGCGGGCGATCCGGATCGCGTCCATGGTCGCCTCGGAGCCGGAGTTCGTGTACCGCCATTTGGGCAGCCGGAATCGCCGGGCCAGCTCCTCCGCGACGTCGATCCCGTCCTCGGTCTGTGCGGCGAAGTGCGTGCCCAGCGCGGCCCGCTCCGTGATCGCCCGCGTGATCACCGGGTGCGCGTGCCCCTGCGTCATCGAGCCGAAGCCGTTGTGGAAGTCGAGGTACTCGGTGCCGTCCACGTCCCAGACGCGCTGGCCCTCGCCGTGCGTCAGGTAGATCGGCCACGGCTCGCGCACCTGGTACGAGGAGGCGACGCCGCCGGAGAGCGTGCGCCGGGCCCGCTCGTACATCGCCTTCGACGCCCTGGTGCGCTCGTCGAGCGCGTGCGCCCTCCCGCTCGGTCAGTTCGCGGAGGCGGGAGCGGTCGATCTCGACGGGCGCGCCGACGACCGTCACCCCGAATGCTCGGTCGGGACGACGAGGACCGGCAACGGCGACCGCTGGACGAGCCGGAGCACGACCGATCCGAGGATCGCGCCGGTGATCGGGCTCTCGCCGACCGTCCCGACGACGATCGCGCTCGCGCCGACCTCCTTCGCGACCTCGATCAGCGCGTCCGCGGGCTTGCCCGAGACGAGCCGCGACTCGACCTCGACGCCGGCGGCCTCGAGATCGGCTACCGCGCGACCGACCGCATGGCGTGCGACCGCTTCCAGCGCCTCCTGGATGCTGCCGTGCTGAAGCCCGCCGAAGGGGCTGATGTAGTAGCCGAACACCACGAACACCTTCGCCCCGACGACGGGTGCGATCCGGATCGTGGCCTCCAGCGCCGCATTCGCGGACGGCGACTCGTCGTAGCCGAGGACGATCGGGTCAGCCATAGAGCGCCACCTCCGGATCGGCGGTTTCGAGCTTGCGCCGGAAGAACTCGGGCGAGTTCCACCAGCAGAGCAGCATGAACACGATCCCCATGATCAGGAAGCCGATCGCGATCACGAGCGGCGGGCCGATCCCGAACCAGGAATCGCCGGATTCGGAGTTTTCCGGCTTGGAGAGGTCGATGCACGACTTGACGAAGATGCCGGCGAGCATCAGGCCGCCGATCAGCGGCGCGACGCCGGCGAGGAAGAAGTTCCTGACGCTCTTGAACAGCTGCCCGCCGGAAGTAGACGACGCAGGCGAAGCCTGTGAGCCCGTAGTAGAAGGCGATCATCAGCCCGAGCGCGGCGATCGAGTCGAAGAGGATGTTCTCGCTGACGAGCGTCAGGCCGACGTACCAGACGATCGAGACCACGCCCATCCAGATCGTGGAGACCCCGGCGTCAGGAACCGCGGGTGGATGCGCGCCAAGTACTTCGGGATTGCGCCGTGCGCCGCCATCGAGAGGCTCGTGCGCGAGGTCGGCAGGATCGTCGTCTGCGTGGAGGCGGACGCGGAGGTCAGCACGGCGATGATCAGCAGCTTGTCCCAGGGCGAGCCGAGGACGTCGGTGCCGAGCGCGCTGAGCACGTCGTCCGCGTTGTCGACCAGGAACTGCGGCCCGTGGAAGGCCTGCGCCGCGATCGAGACGATCACGTAGATGCCGACGCAGGATGACCGTGCTGATGACCGCCGCGCGCCCGGGCGTCCGGGTCGCGTCCTCGGTCTCCTCGTTCACGCGAGACGAGGCTGTCCCAGCCCCAGTAGATGAAGATCGCGAGCGAGCACGCCCGACGACGAGCGCGCTCGACGTGCTGATGTCGAACGGGTTGAGCCAGCTCCAGCGACGGGTGCACCGAGTCGCCGGCGGGTTGCGGTCGTAGACCTTGATCAGCGCGACGACGGCGAAGAGCGCGAGCGTGATGATCTCCGCCGCGAGCAGGAACCACTGCGTCGCGCGCGGAGAGCTCGATGCCGACGTAGCAGATCAGCGTCATGACGACGATCCAGATCACGCCGACGAAGGTCGACCCAGAACGTGCTGGCCGCGGCGCCGTCGGCGCCGAAGAGCAGGAACGTGTAGCAGCCCGGCGATCTGCGCGAGGTTCGCCATCACGAGGACGTCGGCGACGATGATCGCCCAGCCGCCGATCCAGCCGGCGACGGGGCCGAGGCCCGCGTCGCCCAGGTGAAGGTCGTGCCGCAGTCGGGGTCGGCCTGGTTCATGTAGTAGTAGGCGAGCGCGATCGAGGAGCATCGGGACGAAGGCGACGCCACATGATCGCCGGCGCCTGGAGCCCGACCGGCAGCGCGACGAAGCCGAGCGACGCCGCCAGGCTGTAGCCCGGGCGCCGTCGAGGCGACGCCGATGACGACGCTGGAGACGAAGCCGAGCGCGCCGGTCTTCAGGCCCTTGTCGCCCGTCGTCGACTGCGTGGGTCGGGACGGGCGGCGACCACCGCTGCGTCGGCCATCAGCTGCTCCTTTCCGTCGCAGTCGACCTCGTCGTCCGGGCGCCCCAGTCGTAGAGCTGCTTCCAGAGCTCGAGGTAGAGGAAGCTCTCGGTCGAGTGCACGCCGTCCAGAGCTCGGATCCGGTTGGTCACGTCGAGCAGATGACGCCGGTCGACGCAGAGGACCTCGATGAGCAGGTCGAACCGGCCGGCCGTGATCACGACGTAGTCGGCCTCGTCCCACTGGGCGATCTCGTCGGCGACATCCTCCGGAGAGCCGGAGGTCCGGATCCCGATCATCGCCTCGGCCTCGAAGCCGAGGCCGAGCGGGTTCGTGACCGCGGTGACCTGGAGGATGCCGTCCTCGCACAGCGGCCGTAGCGGGCCCGCACGGTCGCCTCGGAGACGCCGGCAGCCGCCGCGATCCGCCGGAACGGCTCGCGCCCGTCCTTCTGCAGCGCCTCGACGATCGTGGTGTCGAGCGCGTCGAGCGCGCCGGCCGGGCGCCACCGCCCCGCGCCGGGAGTTCGACGGCATTGCGCGCGGCTTTCGCGCCTGATTACTACGCAATGCGAGGCGGTTCCTAACAGGTTCCGCGCATTGCGTCAATCTCGCGCGGTGGCGGAATCGCTTCAGTCGAGCTTCGCCATCACGTGCTTGATCTGCGTGTAGTCCTCGAGCGAGTAGACCGACAGGTCCTTGCCGTAGCCCGACTGCTTGTAGCCGCCGTGCGGCATCTCGGAGACGAGCGGGATGTGGTCGTTGATCCACACCGTCCCGAACTGGAGCTGCGCGCGCCGCCTACAGCGCCCGGCCGACGTCGCGCGTCCAGACCGACGCGGCGAGGCCGTAGCGGACGTCGTTCGCCCAGGCGATCGCCTCGTCGTCGTCGGCGAACCGCTGCACCGTGACGACCGGCCCGAACACCTCGCGCTGGACGATCTCGTCCGTCCTGGCCGACGTCGGTGACGACGGTCGGCTTGACGAAGAAGCCGCGGTCGCCGTTCGTGCCGCCGCCCGTGAGGACCGTCGCCTCGCGCCCTCGGCGCGCTCGAGGAAGCCGAGCACGCGCTCCTGCTGCGCCTTCGAGATCACCGGGCCCATCTCGATCTCGTCGCCCTCGGCCGGGTCGCCGACCTTCAGCGACTCGACCGCCGGGACGAGCTCCTCGAGCAGCTTGTCGTAGATCCTTCGGCCCGGCGACGACCCGCGAGGCGGCGGTGCAGTCCTGGCCCGAGTTCCAGTAGCCGGCGATCTTGATCCCCTCGGCGACCGCGGCCGGGTCGGCGTCGTCGAAGACGACCACCGGCGCCTTGCCGCCGAGCTCGAGGTGGACGCGCTTGAGCGTGTCGGCGGCCGTCGCGCGCGATCGTCTTGCCGGTCTCGACGTCGCCGGTCAGCGAGACGAGGCGCACGTCCGGATGCGTGACGATCCGCTCGCCGACCGGCACGCCGTCGCCGGTGACGACGTTGAGCACGCCCGGCCGGGATCGACGTCCTGCGCGAGCTCGGCGAAGCGGCAGCAGCGAGAGCGGCGTCTGCTCGGACGGCTTCAGCACCTGGACGTTGCCGGCCGCGAGCGCGGGCGCGAGCTTCCAGACCGCCATCATCAGCGGGTAGTTCCAGGGCGCGATCCCGCCGACGACGCCGAGCGGCTCGCGGCGGATCATCGACGTGTAGCCGCGCATGTACTCGCCCGCCGCGCGGCCCTCGAGGAGCCGCGCCGCGCCGGCGAAGAAGCGCAGGTTGTCGGAGCAGACCGGGCATCTCGTCGCGCGCGTACGACGAGCGGCTTGCCGACGTTCCGCGACTCGATCTCGGCGAGCTCCTCGGCGTTCTCGTCGAGCACGTCGGCGAGCTTCAGCAGCAGCTCGGCGCGCTCCGCCGGGCGTCGTGTCGAGCCACTCCGGCAGCGCCGTCTTCGCCGCCTCGACCGCGCGCGTCGACGTCCGCGGCGGTGCACGCGCGGCACCTCCGCGATCATCTCGCCGGTCGCCGGGTTCAGCACCTCCATCGTCTCGCCGTCGGCGGCCTCGACCCACTCGCCGCCGACGAAGATCTTGTTGCGCGTCACGGTCGGCCATGCCGCAGACCTCCTCTCGGTTATCGGTCCGAAGGATCCCAGACTCACGGGTGAGGCGTGGCGTGCCGCGACCGGGACGAGCCTTCCGCTGGGTAGATCTGCCACCCGTGACCTCCGTCGCTACGAGATCACCTCGTTCCAGGACTTCACCCACTTCGAGTAGTCCATGCAGTCCTTCTTGCCGTTGCCGCAGTCGGCAACGGCGTCTTCCAGAACTTGATCGTTGTTGTAGTACGACTCGCGGCGCGTTCGCGTGGTACGCCGCGCACGAGCCCTTGTCGAGCTTGTCCATGTACGGGCAGGCGAGCTTGTTCGCCGGGGTCTCGCCGTAGGTCACAGCCTGCTGCGCCTGCACCTTCGGGCTGCGAGATGTACCGTACCAGGGTAGGCGCAGTTCGGGTGCTTCGCCTTCGCCGAGAGCATCCACGTGTCCGAGCCAGCCGGTCGCGCCCTCCTTCGGGATCGACCTCCTCGACCGGCACCTTCGCCGCCTGGAGCGAGCCGGTCGTGGTACGGCCACGCCGGCGCCGATCGTCGCGTCGCCGTTCTTGAACAGGCTGATCTCGTCGGAGGCCAGGCCCCAGTACTTCTTGACGAGCGGGCGCTGCTCCTTCAGCAGCGCATCGCCGCCTCGAACTGCGGCTCGGTCAGCTCGTAGGGATCAGTGATCTTCAGCGCCGGCTTGCGTCTTCGACAGGTACAGCGCCGCGTCGGCGATCTGGATCGGGTTGTCCGGGACGGTGATCTTGCCCTTGTACTTCGGGCCGTAGATCGCGCGACCAGCTCGTCGGCGCCGGCTTCACCTTGTCGTGTTGTAGAGCAGCGCGTTGGGGCCCCACTGCGAGCGAGACGCCGTAGTGCACGCCCTCCACCGTGTTGTGCGCGGGCCTGGAAGCGCCTTGAAGAAGTGCTTCCAGTCCGGAATGCGGCTGACGTCGACGGCTGGACGTCCCGCGCGTAGATCAGCCGCAGGCTGGCGTCGCCGCAGGCCGAGACCAGGTCGTATGGTCGCCGCCGCCGCTGCGCATCAGCGTGACCATCTCGTCCGAGGAGGCCGCGTACTTGACGTGCACCTTGCAGCCCGTCTGCTGCTCGAACGGCGCCACCCACTCACGCGTGGATAGCCTTCCCACGCGATCATCGTCAGCTTGCCCTCTCCCGCCCGATCGTCGTCGACAGCTCCCCGACCCGGCGCCTCCCGCGGGAACGGCGAGCGCAACGCGACCGCGACGAGCAGGAGCTTGCTCATCAGCCGGCCCGGATCACCGCCCAGGCGTTCGACCAGCCGAACCAGTCCACGCACGCCTCGCCGCGACGGTCGTGGCAGTCGTGCTGCGGCGTGCGGGCGAAAGAGAGCCGCGACCACCACGCCTCGTCGCTCGCATGGACGGCCTTGCAGCTCATGTACGCGCAGGCCGCCGGCGTCGCGGGCGCCTCGCCGAGGTAACGGGCCGACTTGGCATTCGCCTTCCCCGTGAGGATGTAGTCGAGCCAGCGATACATGCAGCCGAGATGCCTGGCGTGCGAGAGGATCATCCAGGAGGCCGAGTGGGCGGTTCCGCCGGGGGGCACGGTGGTGGCGACGGGCACCTGGTCGGCCCGCAGCAGCGCCGCCACCCGGCCGCTGACGGCGCCGACGATCGCGTTGCCTCCCGTGAAGTCGGCGAGAGCGGTCACCTGATCCTGCCAGTACGCGCCGACGCTCGCGCTCTGCTCGGCCGCCGCCCGGGCGACCTTGCGGAACTGCGCCTTGCCGAGCTCGTACGGGTTGCGGTAGCCGAGGTGGATCGCGGTCTGCGCGAGGGTGATCGCCTCGTCGCGCAGCCCGATCCTCCCGGCGTAGCGCGGGTCGTAGAGAACGTCCCAGCTCCTGGGCGCCGGCTGGACGAGATCGGTCCGCCAGAGGAGCAGGTCGGCGCCGCGACCGTGCGGGATGCCGACGATGCGGCCGTGCTCGAGGTTCTGCGGCAACGTCTTCAGCGCCGGGTAGACGTCGTCGTAGGCCGGGATCAGATCGGTGTCGATCGGCTGCACCTCCTTGCCGCCGGTCAGCACCTGGGTGACGTCGCCGAAGGCGGCGACGCCGTCGTAGCTGCCCTGGTCTACCACGTCGAGCAGCTCGGTCGAGCTCCGCACGGTGCGCACGTGCACCTTGCAGCCGGTCTTCTGGACGAACGGCTGGACCCAGTTGACCCGAGGGTCGTCGCCGCCCGCCTCCGCATAGCCGGGGAAGGCGACGAGGTCGAGACGATGCTCGGCCGGCGGCAATCCGGCAACCGCCGACCGGGTGGTTGCGCTCGCCGCCGCGGCCGCGAGCGCAAGGCCGAGAACGACGAGGAGAGCGCGCCGGAGCACGCCGGTACGGTAGTCGCCCGTGGGACCGCGGATCGCCGTGATCGGCTCCTCCTGCTCGGGGAAGACAACTTTGGCCGCCCGCCTGGCGGAGGCTCTCGGCGTTCCGCACATCGAGCTCGACGCACTGCATCACGGCCCGAACTGGCAGGAGGCGACCGCCGAGGAGCTCCGGGCGCGCGTCGAAGAAGCGCTCGCCGGCCTGGACGGCTGGGTCGCCGACGGCAACTACATGGGCAAGCTGGGCACGTGGCTGATCGACCAGGCCGACACGATCGTGTGGTTGGACCTGCCGCTTGCGGACGCTGCTGCCGCGGATCTACCGGCGCACGAGGCGGCGGAGGCGTGATCGCATCGAGCTCTGGAATCCCGGGAACTTCGAAACCTGGCGCGGGTGGTGGACGCTGAGCTCGTTCGCCATGCGAACGCACCACCGGCGGCGTCGGGCCTGGCCCCCGCGGTTCGAGGGCCGGGACGTCGTCCGGCTGCGCAGCTCGGCCGAAGCCGACTCGTGGCTCGGCGAGCGGATCGGACGCGGCTAGGCGGCGCCGCGCCGCTGCGCCTTGTCGGCCCGCTCGACGATCACACTGAACGCGGCGACGACGTCCGGGTCGAACTGCGTGCCGGCGTGGGCATGGAGCTCCTCGAGCGCCTGGTCACGGGCGATCGGCAGGCGGTAGGGGCGCGGCGAGGTCATGGCGGAGAACGCATCGCAGACGGCGATGATGCGGGCAGCGAGCGGGATCGCGTCACCGGCGATCCCGTCCGGGTAGCCCATCCCGTCCCAGCGCTCGTGCGTGGCCCGCACGATCGCGCCCACTCCGGGCCAGCCCGGGGCGGCGGCGAGGATCCGCTCGCCGATCACTGTGTGCTCCCTGATGAACGCCCACTCGTCGGGGTGGAGTGGGCCGGGCTGCTGAAGCACGTCGTCGGGAACGGCCAGCTTGCCGACGTCGTGCAGCCGGGCCGCGAGGCGCAGCTCCTCGAGCTCCTCCGGCGAGAGCCCGAATGTCTCCCCGATCGCGGTCGCCATGTGGACGACCTCCCCGACGTGGTCCCGCAGTCCTGGAGAGCGCTCGAAGAGCGCCTGGAGCAGCATTTCGTGCGGTTCCCTGCGACCCGAGCGCTCGCGTTTCTGCGCGTACAGGCGCTGGTCGGCGACGCGTAGGGCGTCGGTCGAGGTCGAAGCCTCCTGGGGCAGGCGAACAGCGCCGAACGAGGTCGTCACCTCGAACCCCACACCCGACTCTGACAGGGCGCCGACCGTCTCCTCGAGGAACGATTCCTCGTACTCGGAGGGGATGTCGGCGACGACGCAGAACTCGTCGCCGCCCAGCCGGTAGCAGCTCCCGTGCGGGGCGACGGCCTCGGCGAGCGCCCCCGCGAGCCGCGTCAGCAGGGCGTCGCCGGCCGGATGGCCGAACGTGTCGTTGTAGAGCTTGAACCCGTCGAGGTCGTAGATCACCAGCAGCCGGGGCTGAGCCCGGTCGCCGTCGGCGACCGCCCGGGCGAGGTCGTCGACGAGCAGGCGACGGTTGCCGAGGCCGGTGAGGACGTCGGTGACGGTACGCGCGCGGAGCAGCCCGACGACGCGCGTGTTCTCGCGAAAGGCCAAGACGAGCCGGACAGCGACCGCGGCCAGCGTCGCGGCGGCGAGCCCGACCGCGAGCGGGTTGAGCCGGTCGAAGTGATCGAAGATGAGGATCGCCAGGCCGATCGCAGCGCAGACGAGGGAGGTCGCGAGCAGCGGCCGCCCGGCGAGCGGAACGTCCACGTGACGCGGTGGCTGCCAGACCGCCGCGGCCAGCAGCAGCATGGACGCCGGCCACAGTGCGTCGAGGAGCGTCCCCTCGACATACGTGCCTGTCGCCGTCTGGTAGAGGAAGATCCCGTCGGCGATCGTGGCGGCCAGTAGGGCGGCCCCGATCAACCCCCAGGTGCGGTCGGGCTTCCAGCCGGTCAGCGCGAACACGCCGGCGACGGCGGAGAGGAGCAGGACGTCGCCGAGCGGGTAGGCGAGGTTCGTGACGATCAGCGACGTGCTGCCGTCGGTGTGCTGCAGCACGACCTCGAACACCACGGCCGATCCCAGCGCCGCCGCGGCGATCGCCGCCATGATCCCGTCGAACCAGACCATCGGACTGAACTCGGACAGCCGGTGCCGGACGAGGATCGCCATGCCCACGTAGCAGGCTGGGTAGAAGGCGAGATAGAAGGCATCCGCGACCGACGGGTACGGCGGAGCGCCCGCGTAGGCGAAGTCGAAGAGGATCTCCCCGACCGCCCACGAGCTGATCCCGACCGCGAAGGCGATCGAGGCAGTTCGCTCGGTCCGGGTCGTCACCGCGCGGACGACTGCGGCGCCGGCGGCCAGGAGGATCAGCGCGTTGTACCAGTAGCGGTTGAAGAAGTGGTCGAAGCCGGCGCCGAACAGCGTGTACGCGCCGAAGATGACGAGGCCGCCGACCGCCGCGATCTTCCAGACGAGGACCACGGTCCACAGGCGAGCACCGGCGAGCGACGAGGCAGAAGCCGCGGCCATTGACCCTGTATCGGCGCTAAGCGCCTCCGGCTTGACCGCGGAGAGCCGGGACGATCTCACGACCGTAGGCCTCGAGCGTCTCCTCCTGCCCGTGGGTCATGAGGTAGATGTTCCACTGGTCGACGCCGGCCGCCTCGAGGCGCCGCAGCTTCTCGACGTGAGCCTCGGGCGGGCCGAGGATGCAGAACCGCTCGCAGGTCTCGTCCGTGATCTGCTCACCGTGCTTCGCGCCGACCCGGCTGTGCTCGGCGTAGTCGTACGACTCACGCTTCATCCGCGAGACGTAGTCGGTGAGTGCGGGCGGCAGGTCCGCGGGGTCGTGCCGCGAGATGACGTCGAAGACGTGGTTCGACACCATCGCCGGGAACCAGCGCACCTGCTCGCAGCTGTCGGCGAGGTCGTCGCTGACGTGCGCGGGCGCGCAGGCCACGACCTTGATCTCGTCGGGATTGCGGCCCGCGTCGGACGCTGCGCGGCGCACCTGGCCGACGATCCACTCCACGATCTCCGGGTCGGCCAGCTGGATGATCACGCCGTCGGCGACCCGACCCGCGATCGCCAGCACGCGGGGGCCGTAACCGGCCACGTAGAGGGGGATCTCCGCACCGTTCTGCGCCCACTCGAGCCGGATCTCGGTGTCGTTCCACTCCACCGGCCGGCCGTTCATCAGGTCGCGCATCATCCGGCAGGCCGCTTCGAACTCGGCGACCTTCACGGGCTGCTGGCCGATCACGCGCCGGGCGGAGTCGCCCCGGCCGATCCCCATGATCATGCGGCCGCCCGAGACGTCCTGGAGGGTCGCAAACGCGCTCGCGGTCACGGTCGGCTCGCGGGTGCCCGGGTTCGTGACGTTGAGCCCGAGGTGGAGCCGCTCGGTGTTCATCGCCGCCAGCGTGAGGAGCGGGTACGGCTCCTGCCAGAGGACATGGGAGTCGTAGGTCCAGCCGTAGTCGAAGCCGTTCTGCTCGGCGAGCCGCATCAGCTCGACGAGCCGCTGCCACGGCGGATCGGGAAGGACCGTCACTCCGAATTGCATCGAGGCGTGAGGATAGACCGGCCGATCCGCCGCCGCAGCCGACATGTGCGGCTGCGGCACACCGCGGCAACAACGGTGCGACCCAGTTCCCGCTAGAAGTCGTCGGTCGCGAAGCGACCGGACTTCGAGCGGCGACACCGGCCGCCGCGGGTGACGCTCGTTCGACGGGAGGTAGCCGCGGCGGCCGGTTGCTGTCCGACGCCGGGCTGTCGTGGAGGGTGGAGGAAGCGTCTCCGGCGTCTGTGTTTCGTGAGAGAGCTTGCCGCTCGAACCTGAGAGCAGCCTGAGAGCGCCGTTCAGATTCGATTAGGCCGCGGCCCCTGCCAGAACCTTCGCGGCGAGGCCGTCGAGCGCCCGGACGGAGAGCTCCAGATGCTCGGGCTTCGTGTCCTCGAGTTTCGTGTGTGACAGGCCGCGCAGGCTCTGGACGAAAACCATCACCGTCGGAATCCCGGCGCGGGCGACCTCGGCGGCGTCGTGGAGCGGCCCGCTCGGGAGCCGGTGGGACGTGCCTGCGACCTCGACGATGGCCTCCTCGGCGAGCCCGATCAGAGTCTCGTCGAACAGGATCGGCTCGATTCCCCAGATGCGGTCCCACGCGACCTCGATCTCCTCCTCCGCGGCGAACCGGCCGGCCGCATCCTTGGCCTCGGCGAGCATCGCCGCGAGCCTGTCGGCGTCGAGGTGCCGCTGGTCGAGCAGCTGCTCCGCCGTTTCCACCACCGACGTGACGATCCCCGGCCGGCAGACGACGTTGCCGCTGGTGCAGACCGCGCCGTCGCCGGTCTCGGCAGCGATGCGGCGGATGTCGAGCGCCAGCTTGGCCGCGCCCGCGAGCGCGTCCCGCCGCTTGTCCATCGGCGTCGAGCCGGCGTGGGCGGCCTGGCCCGTCCAGGTGATCCGGTGACGCTCGACGCCGAACGTGCCGAGCACGACGCCGAGCGGGAGGCCGAGCGACTCGAGCACGGGGCCTTGCTCGATGTGCAGCTCGAGGTAGGCGGCCGCGTTCTTCACCTGCGCGCGCGACTCGGTTGCGCGGTCCAGGTCGACTCCGTGCGCGGCGAGCGCATCCGGGAGCGGGACTCCATCCCGATCGGTCAGCTGCCGCAGCTCGTCCTGGTCCCTCATCGACCCGGCGGCGGCGCTGGAGCCGAACAACGAGCGTCCGAAGCGCGCGCCCTCCTCGTCCGCCCAGTTGACGAGGCGGACGGTCATCGGCGGCGTCCCGTCCTCGGCGATCCGTCGCAACACCCCGACTCCGGCCAGGACGTTCAGGCAGCCGTCGAGCCAACCGCCGTTCGGCACCGAGTCGATGTGCCCTCCGATCAGGAGCGCCCGCTCGGATTCCCCGGCGAGGGTGAACCACTGGTTGCCGGCCTCGTCGACCTCCTCCTCGACCGGAACACCCTCGAGCTTGCCGCGCAGCCATTCGCGTGCCTGCGCCCAGGTGTCGGTCCAGGCGACGCGCTGCGCGCCGTTCTCGTCGCCGGTCAGCTCCTGGAGCTCGCGCAGCTCCTCGATGGTGCGGGACGGATCGAGCGGCACGGGGCGACTCTACCGCTCGATCAGGGTCCTTTCCCCGTTTTCACCGACCGTTCACAGGGAAGAACCGATCGCACGTCACCCGAGCCAAGCAACGGTTCCAGAGGAGGGGCAATGAGAGCCAGACGACTCTTTCTCGTGGTCGCGTGCAGTGCCCTCGTCGCGGTCGTTTTCGCCGCCACGAGCCTCGGCAGGTCGGACAAGAGCAGCCGGTCGACGGCTGCGTCCGGAAACGTCGTCCTATCGGGTTGGGGCGCCAGCCCCGACGAGCTCACGCTGCTCAAGCAGGTGCTGCGCGGCTTCGCGAAGACCTATCCACAGATCCACGTCGACTACCAGCCGATCACCGGTGACTACGTCCCGGCAATGCTGGCCAAGTTCGCCGCCCGCAAGCCTCCCGACGTGTTCTACATCGACTCGAACGTGTTCCTGGACTGGGTGACACAGGGGCTGCTCGAGCCGCTGAACAGCTACGCCCAGCAGAGCAAGTTCTCGTCCAAGCCGTTCTATCCGTCGCTCCTGAACGGGTTCGCGTACAAGGGCAAGATCTACGGCTACCCGAAGGACTGGTCGCCGCTCGCGATGGAGGTCAACACCGACCTCGCCGCGAAGGCGGGCGTGAAGCCGGCCGCGATCAAGACCTGGGCGGACCTTGCGGCGCGCCGCCAGGAAGCTGCGCGGCGTCATGCCATCGGGCTCCAAGCCGATCTGCCTGTCGCCGAGCTGGGACCGCGCGCTCGCGTTCGTGTACCAGAACGGCGGCTCCTTCCTGAATCCTGCGAAGACGAAGTCGACCGTCAACTCGCCGCAGGCCACGGCCGCCCTGAACTACTACGTCGGGCTGATCAAACAGGGCCTCGCGGACATCCCCGCCAAGCTGAGCGTCGGCTGGTGCGGTGAGGCGCTCGGCAAGCAGAAGGCCGCGATCATCTTCGAGGGCAACTGGCTGTTCCCGTTCATGCAGTCGACGTTCCCGGGCGTCCACTTCTCCACCCAGCGGATGATCATGAACAAGGAGCACGGCAACCTCGCGTTCACGGTCTCCTACTCGATGGCCAAGGACTCGCAGAACAAGCCGGCCGCGTGGCAGCTGATCCGCTACCTCGTCAGCAGGCCGGGCATGGCGACCTGGACGTCGAAGGGCCTGGCGCTGCCCTCGCGCAGCGACGTGAGGCCCGTGTCCGGACGGGGAGCGTTCCTTCTGGACGCGCCTGCCGCCCACCCGTGGCAGTTCGCGCCTCGCTTCAGCCAGGTGATCGACACGGCGAACAACGAGCTCTCGGCGGTGATCGAGGGCAAGCAGTCGGTCGCCCAGATGCTCCAGAAGGTGCAGTCCACCGCGAACGACACGCTCAACAAGTAGCTCCAGCGTCGAGCTCTCCGCGCGCTCCGGCATCCGGGGCGCGCGGAGGGCACCCCCCGAAGGAGGGCTGATGAGCGCGACGGCGGCGTCGAGGGAAGAGCGGCACAGCCGAGGCTTCGGCAACGAACGCGTGCGTGAGGCACTCGTCGGCTACCTGTTCATCGCAGCGCCGATGATCCTCTACGGGATCCTCTTCTTCTACCCGATCGGCTATGCGCTCTACATCAGCCGGTACGACTGGGGCGTTCTCGGCAAGATCGACACCGTCGGCCTCGGCAATTACCGCGAGCTGTTCCACGACGAGCGCTTCGGGATCGCAATCAAGAACGGGCTCAAGTTCACGCTTGCGTTCACCATCTTCTCGATGGCGCTCGGCCTGTTCGTCGCCGCCGTCATCAACAACGCGATCCGCTTCCGCGGGTTCTTCCGTTCCGCCTACTACTTTCCGTCGATCGCCTCGTCGGCGGCGATCACCGCGGTTGCGCTGTTCATCTTTTCGGCGGACGGGCTGTTCAACCAGATCACCGGCCTCGACCGCGCGTGGTTCGGGGAATCGGGAACGGCCCTGTGGACGCTCGTCGGCCTGAATTCCTGGACGACTTCCGGCACGGTGATGCTCTTCTACCTCGCCTATCTGCAGGCCATCCCGACGGACGTCTACGAGGCGGCGGCGATCGACGGCGCCGGTGCGTGGCGAACGTTCTGGAAGATCACCTTCCCCCTGCTGAAGCCCGGCCATTTCTTCGTCTCCACTCTGCTCGTGATCGGCGGCCTGAAGATGTTCGATCAGGCATTCATCGCGTCGGGCGGCACGGGCGGGCCGAACAACGCCACGCTCGTGCCGGTGCTCTACCTGTACCGAGTCGCCTTCTACGACGTCCGCTTCGGGTATGCGGCGGCGGTCGGCATCGCACTGCTCCTGATCATGCTCGGGCTGACGCTCCTCCAGCGCCTGACGTTCGGGCGGACGGACGCGAACTGATGGCCGACTCGGACGTCCCCACCCAGGACACCGGCGGCTCGGCGGAGGCGACGCTGGTCCCGCCGGCGCCGCTGACGCTGGAGGCTCCCCCTTCGGGCGGGACCGTCGCGGTCGGGATCCCGGGCCGGACAGGCTTCGAGCGGACGAGGACGATCGTCGTCTACACGCTGTTGTTCGCGATCGCCCTCCTCTACTTCGTCCCGTTCCTCTGGATGCTCTCGACCTCGTTCAAGACGCTGCCGGAGACGGCGCACTTCGATCTGCTGCCCAAGCATCCGACCCTGCAGGCGTATCGAGACGCTTTCAGCACGTTCCACTTCGCCCGCTACGCGGCGAACAGCGTCGGGCTGGCGGTGACCGTGACCTGCCTGAACGTCTTTCTCTGCTCGCTCGCCGGCTATGCGTTCGCCCGTCTGCGCTTCCCCGGGCGCGAGGTGCTGTTCATCCTCGTCCTGGTCACGCTGATGATCCCCGACCAGCTGCGGCTGGTGCCGATCTTCGTCATGTTCACGAACTGGCACCTGCTCGGCCACTACCACGGCTACGTGCTGATCAAGCTGGCCATGGCGGCGCAGCTGTTCCTGATGCGCCAGTACTTCCTCACCATCCCGCGCGACCTGGAGGAGGCGGCGAAGCTCGACGGCGCCGGTTACTTCAAGACGTTCTGGAGGGTGATGCTGCCGCTCGCCGGGCCCGCGATCGCCGCCGTCGCGATCCTAGAGTTCGAGGGCACGTGGAACGACTTCTTCTGGCCGCTGATCATCTTCAACACCGCGCCCGACCACTACACGCTTCCCGTCGGCATCTTCTCCTTCGTCTCGGAATACCAGACGCTCTGGCCACAGCTGATGGCGAGCAGCGTGATCGCGATTGCGCCGATCGTGCTCCTCTACGTGTTCTTCCAGCGTTACTTCGTGGCCGGCGTCGCCTCGGCGGGGGTGAAGGGATGATTGTCGCTCGCCTTCGGCTCGCTTCGACGAACACCTCGCGCAGAGCATGGGAGAGCGGCCAATGAGTGTCCGGGGCGCACTCCGCCAGGCGGCCCGCGACCTCTACGAGAACTCGTGGCGGCTGATCCTCCCGAACCTGCTGCTCGCCCTCGTCGCCGTCCTCGCGCTCCTGGCCGCGCTGTACGCGCGGCCGGCGCTGCTGCTGGTGGTCGCCGTCGGGCCGTTCGCCGCCGCGCTCGTGCACTGTGCGGTGAAGCTGCAGCAGACCGAGAGCCTCCGCAGCGCCGACGCCTTCGTCGGCCTGGCGCTGCACTGGCGCCGCGGCATCGCGCTCGGGTGTCTGCTCGCGCTCGCCACCGTGCTGACGATCTCGTCGATCTCCTTCTACGCCCGGCTCGGCGTCCTCGCCCTGCCGTTCGTCGTCACCGCGCTCTACCTCGTGGTGCTGTTCGTCGTCTGGCAGATCCACCTCTGGCCGCTCGCCCTCCGCGACGAGCGGCTGCCGCTGCGTGACGTCTTGCGCGAAGCGACACGCTCCTTCGTCAGGCGGCCGCGGTCGAGCCTCGGCCTCGCGGCCGCACTCCTGGCCGTCAACGCCGTCGCGGCGGTCGGAATCCTGCCGCTGCTCACGCTGACGATCGCCTACTCGGCGCTCGCCGCGGTTCGCTTCGTCCTCGCGCCGCCGCCGGAAGAGGCTCCCGCCTGATGGCGAGCGTCACCTTCGACCACGTCAGCAAGCGCTACGACAGCGACGTCGCCGCGGTCGACGACCTGCAGCTGGAGATCGCAGACGGCGAGTTCCTCGTACTGGTCGGTCCCTCGGGCTGCGGGAAGTCGACCGCCCTGCGGATGGTCGCCGGCCTGGAGCGGATCAGCGAGGGACGGATCCTGATCGGCGACCGCGTCGTCAACAACGTCGCGCCGATGTCCCGCGACGTGGCCATGGTATTCCAGTCGTATGCCCTCTACCCGCACATGACCGTCTACGACAACCTCGCCTTCGGCCTGCGAAATCACCGCGTCCCGAAGCCCGAGATCCAGCGTCGCGTCCACGAGGCGGCGGAGGTCCTCGATCTCGACGCCCTGCTGAAGCGCAAGCCCAAGCAGCTCTCGGGCGGCCAGCGCCAGCGCGTCGCGCTCGGACGCGCGATCGTGCGCGAGCCGTCCGTCTTCCTGATGGACGAGCCGCTTTCGAACCTCGACGCCGCGCTCCGGGTCGCCACGCGGGCGGAGATCCTGACGCTCCACCAGCGCGTGGGCACGACGACCCTCTACGTGACCCACGACCAGGTCGAGGCGATGACCATGGGCGACCGGATCGCGGTCATGCGCGAAGGCGTGCTCCAGCAGGCGGGAACGCCCGAGGAGCTCTACACCCGCCCGGTGAACCTCTTCGTCGCCTGGTTCATCGGCTCGCCCGCGATGAACCTCGTGCCGGTGGAGGTGGTGAGCGAGAACGGGGCGTCGGCCTTCCGCAGCGGCGAGTTCGTGCTCCAGGTGCCGGAGCGATTCGCCGCGGGTGCCACACGGGCCGCCGCCGAGCTCACCGTCGGCTTCCGTCCCGAGCACCTCGAGCTCGTGAACGGCCGCACCGCGGACGCCCCGCGGCTCCACGCCGTCGTCGCGGTGGTCGAGTACCTCGGCGACGAGCAGCTCGTCCACCTGAACGCCGGAGACGTCGCACTCGTCGCGAAGCTCCCGGTCGAGCCGCTCCTCTCGCCCGGTACGGAGGTCGACCTGTCGCTGCGGCTCGAGCAGGTCTATCTCTTCGACCGCAAGAGCGAGCAGACTCTCTCGCCGGACGGGCCGCAGCGCTAGCGCGAGGCCGCGCCGGCGGTCTCGGCCCTCGCCTCGATCTGCACGCGCGGCAGCCAGTCCAGCCACTGCGGCAGATACCAGTTCCACCGCCCGAGGAGGTGCATGGTGGCGGGGAGCACGACCGAGCGGATGATCGTCGCGTCGATCAGCAGTGCGACCGCGACGCCGAATCCCATCTGCTGGAACATGATCAGCTCTCCGCTTGCGAAGCCGGCGAACACGGCGACGATGATCAGCGCCGCGCCCGTGATGATTCGCGCCGTCGAGGCGACACCGAAGACGACGGCCTGCGTGGTCGGATCGGCGTCGTCCGAGCGGCCTTGCCCGCGAAGCTCGTCGTAGCGTTCCTTGATCCGGCTGAGCAGGAAGACCTGGTAGTCCATCGAGAGCCCGAACAGCACGGAGAAGAGGAAGAGCGGTACCCACGCCTCGATCGTGTCGACCTGGTCGAACCCGAAGACGCCGGCGGCGACACCGTCCTGGAAGACGAGCACGAGCAGCCCGTACGCGGCCCCGACCGACAGCAGGTTGAGGAGTACCGAAGTCGCGGCGACCACCAGCGAGCGGAAGACGATCGTCAGGAAGACGAGCGTCAGCCCGAGCACGAGCGCGATCACCCACGGAGCCGGGCCGATCACGGAGTCGAAATAGTCGATGTTCTCCGACGTCGTGCCTCCGACGAGCACCTCGGCGTCGGTTTGCTCGAACGTGCGTGGGATCACGTGCGACCGCAGGTCGCGGACGGCCGCGACGGCGCGATCCCCGGAGGGATCGCCGCGAACCGGCACCGCGAGCGCGGCGACGGTTCCATCCCGCGAGCGGATCACGCTTCCGGCCCCGAAGCGGGGATCCGACGCCAGCTGCGTCCGGAGCCGCACAAGGGCTGTCTGCGTGGACGGCTCGGCGGTGGCGCGGTCGACGACGATCTCCACGGGGCTGGTGGTCGCCCGCGGGAAGTCGCGCTGGAGCGCTGCGTAGCCCTTGACGGACTCGAACCGGTCGGGCAGCGCCGTGACGCCGCTCGTCCCCACGTGCATCCCGAGGAGCGGCGACGCGAGGGCGAGCAGCACGGCCACCGCCAGCGCCAGGCTGAGCCCCGGCCTGCGAATAACGGCCCGCACGATCCTGCCCCAGAACCGGCCCTCCGGGTTGGACTGCTCGAGCGAGCGGCGGCCGAAGAACGGGATGCGCCACCGGTCGACGCCGTCGCCGATCAGCCCGAGCAGCGCCGGCAGCAGGGTCGCCGAGGCGACCACCGAGACCGCGCCGACCACGATCGCGCCGACGGCCAGGCTGCGCATGATCGAGTTGGGGACGACCAGCATCCCGAACATCGCGATCACGAAGGTCGTCCCGCTGAAGACGACGGCGCGATTCGCCGTCGTCGCGGTCGCCGCGATCGCGTCCATCTGCTCCCGGCCGCGGCCGCGTTCCTCACGGAACCGCGAGACGACGAACAGGGCGTAGTCGATCCCCAGCGCCAACCCCATGCCCGTGAGCATGTTCACGACGAAGATCGAGAGATTGAACGCCTGCGCGAGCAGGGCCACGAGCCCGAGCGCGACGACGATCGACGGCAGCGTGATCATCAGCGGCATGAGCCCGGCGACGACCGATCCGAAGACCAGGAGCAGGATGATCAGCGCAGCGGGCAAGCCGATCCGGAGCTCGCCGGACTGGAGGTCGCTCTCGGAGAGCGCGTTGAAGTCGCGGTCGATCGTCTTCTGGCCGGTCACGGATGCGTCGAATCCCGGCAGTGCGTCTGCGCGCTCGACCGCCGCGACGATGTGGTCGATGCCCGAGTCCGACGCATCGACGAACTGCACCATCGTTGCCCGTCGGTCCTGCGAGACGAGCGCGGGGTCCCGCGTGTCGAGGTAGCTCCGAACGGCATCGACACCGCCGGCCGAGCGCACGTCGCCGGCCAGCGACCGGACGACCGCGTCGAACCTCGGCGTGTGCGCCCGGTAGCGGTCGGAGCGCACGACGATGACGTCCGTGACGGCCGCGCCGACCGTCGGCGGGAACGCGGCGGCGAGCGCGTCCTCGGCGCGCTGAGACTGCGGGTCGTTCGTCGGGTTGCCCTCGGTCGTGAGCGCGCCGCCGAGCAAGGCCCCGATCGCGATGACCGCGAGCACCACCAGAGCGATCCACGCAGCGATCGTGCGCCACGGATGCCGGGCGCATGCCAGTGCGATTCCCTGCAGCCCCATCCGACCCGGTTTGACTCTACCGGCGCACGCTCGCAGAGCGCGAGCCCGTTGCCTACGATCCGCCAATGGCTCCCAGGTCGGACGTGGCCGTGGTCGGCGGCGGTGCAGTCGGCGTCTGCTGCGCGCTCGAGCTTGCGCGCCGCGGCGCCCGGGTCACGCTGTACGAGCGCGGCCCCACGGTCGCGTCCGGGTGCTCGGCCGGAAACGCCGGCCTCATCTGTCCAAGTCACTCGACGCCCATCGCCAACCCGACGTCGCTGCGCAACGGGCTGCGCTGGATGTGGAAGCGGGACAGTCCGTTCTACCTGCGCCCGCGGCCGGCCGTGCTGCCGTGGCTCGCCCGCTTCGCGCTCGCCTCACGCCATCCGGAGGAGGGCGCTGCGGCGATCCGCGAGCTGTCGTTGGCGAGCCTGGAGCTGCACGCCGAGCTCGGCGAGGAGCTGGGGACGAGCTTCGAGCGCACCGGTACCCTGAACGTGTACGAGACGAACGAGGGCCTCGAGGCCGAGGCGCGCGCGGCCGCCCGCTCCGGACTCTCGTTCGAGGTCTTCGATGCGGACGGCACCCGCGAGCTGGAACCGGCGCTGGTCGGGCCTGCGGTGGGCTCGGTCCGGTATCCCCGCGAGGGGCGGGTCGACCCGAGACGATTCGTCGAGGCGGTCGCCTCGGCGGCGGCGGCCGCGGGCGCCGACATCCGTACCGACACGGAGATCGGAGCGCTCGACCAGCTCGACGCCGAGACGGTGGTGGTCGCCGCCGGCGCCTGGTCGAAGCGGCTCGTCAAGCTCCCGCTCGAGGGCGGCAAGGGGTACCACGTCGACTACGAGCGGTCGGAGGACACGCCCCGCATGCCCGCGTGGGTACAGGAGACGTGGACGATCGCGACGCCGCTGCCGGATCGGCTGCGGTTGTCGGGGACGCTCGAGCTCGCCGGGCTCGACCTCTCCGTCTCCGAGCGGCGGGTCGACAAGATCCGTGCTGGTGGGGAGCGCTGGTTCCGAGGCCTGCGCAGCAGCCGCGTGCTGGAGACGTGGGCAGGGCTGAGGCCGTGCCTCCCCGATGGCCTGCCCGCGATCGGCCGGCTGAACGGAGTGGTGGTCGCAACCGGTCACGCAATGAAGGGGGTGTCGCTCGCGCCGGTCACGGGACGGCTGGTCGCGCAGCTGCTCGCGGGCGAGTCGCCCGACCACGATCTGGCGCTCTTCCGGCCGGACCGGTTCTAGAGTTCGCCCGGTGAAGATCGCGGTCGTCGGCGCCGGCGCGATGGGCTCGGTGTACGCCGGGCTCCTGGCGAGTGCCGGCCACGAGGTCTGGGCGATCGACCGCCGCGAGGACCTGGTCGAGGCGATCCGTGACCGCGGGCTGCGGGTCGAGGGTGCGAGCGGCGACCGGACCGTCCGGATCGACGCCACCACGGACCCGGCCGATGCGGGCGAGGCCGAGCTGGTCGTGCTGGCGACGAAGGCGATGGACGCGACGGCCGCAGCCGAAAGCGCGCGTCCGCTCGTCGGCCCCGCGACGCTCGTGCTCTCGATCCAGAACGGCCTCGGCGGCCCTGACGCCGCTGCGGCGGTGCTCGGGGACGACCGGGTGGCCGTCGGAGTGGTCGGCGGCTTCGGCGCCTCGGTGGTGGCACCCGGCCACGTCCACCACCACGGCATGGAGCTCGTACGGCTCGGCGAACGCTCCGGCCCGGTGACGCCGAGGATCGAGACGGTGGCGGACGTCTGGCGGCAGGCGGGCTTCACCGTCCGCACCTACGACGACGTCGACCGGCTCGTCTGGGAGAAGCTCGTCTGCAACGTCGCCTTCAGCGGGACGTGCTCGGTGCTCGGACGCACGATCGGCGACGTGCATCGCCGACGAGCATGCGTGGTCGGTCGCCTCGCAGTGCGCCGTAGAGGCCTACGAGGTGGCGCGGGCCCTGGAGATCGAGCTCGGCTTCGACGACCCCGTCGCCTACGTGCGCGCCTTCGGGCTGGCGATGCCCGGCGCGAAGCCCTCGATGCTGCTCGATTTGGAGGCAGGGCGGCCGACGGAGGTCGACTTCATCAACGGCGCGATTCCCCGGGCCGGGGTCGGCGTCGGCGTCGCTGCGCCGTTCAACGAGGCCGTCAGCGCACTCGTGCGTGCTCTCGAGCTGGGCACGCTCGACTCCGTGCTGGAAGAGCTCCGCGTTGCCCTGGGCGCCGACCGCGTGACGCTGAGACAGGACGTTCCGGGCGACTACGCTTTCCCCGTGACGGTGGAGGCATTGGGCGCGGGCGTCGGGTCGCTGCGCGACGAGCGAACGGTCGACCTGCGGACCCAGCCGGTGGTGACATTGCTCCGGCGGGGAGAGCAGGTCGTCCAGGACGATACGCGCGGCGCCTTCGACGATCCGGCCTTCCACCGGATGCTCGACACCTACGGCGGACTGGCCGCGCAGATCGTGACGCCGATCTTCGGCGACGGCCGACTCGAGGCGATCGTCTCGGTGCATGCTCTCGGGGCGCCGCGGGCCTGGAGCGACGAGGACGCGGCGGCGTGCCGCCTGGCCGCCGACCGGGTGGGGGAGCTGCTCTGATGCACAACCGCTGGCATCCGGATCTGGAGCCGATCGCGGAGATCGCCCCCGGTGAGGAGATCCGGCTCGAGACCGCGGACGGCCTCGACGGCCAGCTCACCCGCGAGAGCTCGCACGCCGACGCCGGCACGCTCGACCTCGGGCTCGGCCATCCGCTGACGGGGCCGGTGTACGTCACCGGCGCGGAGCCGGGAGACGTGCTCGAGATCGAGCTGCTCCGCTACGAGACCGACGACTTCGGCACCACCGCCGTCATTCCGGGCTTCGGCTACCTCGCCGACCTCTTCCCCGACCCCTACCTGGTCAAGTGGGAGATCGCCGGCGGACTCGCCCGCTCGGAGGAGCTGCCCGGCGTGGCAGTGCCCGAGGACGCCTTCGCCGGCGTGATCGGCGTCGCGCCGTCGCGCGAGCGGCTCGACGCCATCCGGCGGCGCGAGGAGGCGCTCGCCGCACGCGGCGAACCGGTCGCCGACTCGATGCCGGAGGGGGCGGTACCGCCGGAGGCGGCGGAGGGGCTGCGGACGATCCCACCGCGTGAGCTCGGCGGCAACCTGGACATCCGCCAGCTCGTCTCCGGCAGCCGCCTGTGGCTGCCGGTGGACGTGCCGGGTGCATTGTTCTCGATCGGCGACCTGCACTTCGCCCAGGGGGACGGCGAGGTCTGCGGTACGGCCGTCGAGGTCGCAGGCGCGGTCACGGTGCGCTTCGGCGTGATCCGGGACGGCGCGCACCGCTCCCGCTTCCCCACGTTCGAGACGCCGGGCAGGCCCGCGCGGCGCTCGTTCGCGACCACGGGCATCCCGGTCGAGGCGGGGATGGACCTGAACGTCGCGGCCAGGGAGACGCTGGTCGAGATGATCGACCACCTCGAAGCCACGTACGGGTTCGCCCGGCCCGCTGCCTACGCGCTGTGCAGCGCCGCCGTCGACCTCAGGATCTCGGAGGTCGTGGACGTGCCCTACCCGGTCGTCTCGGCGCTGCTCCCGCTCGACGTGTTCGAGACCACGCTCGAACCGGCTCGGGTCCGCCTGTGCAACTCGAGCGCCGTCTCGAAAACCTCCCGCATCTGGGATTCGGGTGAGAGGAACCCACGGCAGCGGGCGGCTGCCGCCCGAGCCCAACGGCTTCCCGTCGAACGAGCCTGCTCCTCGAAGCGGGCGAGCTGTCGTTCGGCCTGCTTGTTTTGTCTCAGGCGCGCGAGCGCCTCGATCAGGTCGGCGTCGATACGGAAGAAATTCGGATGAGCGACGCCACCCTCCTCGACCTTCTCCACAGCCGGCTCGAGCCACGCTCGTGCCGCCTGTGCGTCACCTCGCCCGAGCGCGTCCAGCCCAAGCGCTCCGCGCGCTCGGACGGCGTTGAAGTCGTCATGGACTCCCTCGGCGATCTGCAGAGCCCTCTCCGAGTGCGCCCGGGTCTCGGCCCGTCCAAGCATCGCCTCGACCAAGCCGAGCCAGGCTAGGCTTGCGGCAAGCGCGACAGCGTTCCCCAGCGGCTCCGTGAGCTGTAGAGACTCGAGTTCGAGCGAGTACGCGCGCGTCAGGTTGGCGACGCGAGTCTCCAGCCTCGCAAGCTGGTCTAGCGCATAGCTGAGGATGCCAGAGGCTTCCGCCTCCCTCGCCCTCTCGACGACCCGCTCGAGCACTTCGTTCGCTCGCGAGTAGTCCTCGAGATAGAAGAGATCCGTACCGAAGTCGATGGCGAGCACAGTCCCTGCGTCGACCCGGTCGATGCTCGACCGGACGAGCGCGAGGGCTTCTTCGGTGCGGCCGGCCAGGATCAGGGTCCGCGAGAGCATTTGACAGAGTGGAAGATCCGCGTCAGCCGCCGAACCCGCGAGCTGCCACGCGCGCTCGGCAATTTCCAACGAAGCGCGGACGTCGAGGGGGTGATGTACGAGCGCCATGAACGCCCCGCCGGAGAGCAGGTGCGCGGCCTCTGTCGGCGCAGCGCGCTCGGCCTCGTCGATAGCCAGCGCATAGGCCCGGTCGAATTCGCCACGGTCGGCCAGGAGATATGAGCGGCGCGCGACCGCCCGCGCCCGCAGTTTCGGGTTCCGCGTCAATTCGGACGCTTCGATGAGCATCGTCTCCGCGAACTCCAGCCAGCCAGCAGCCTCCGCGGCGACCGCTGCCTTCAACAGGCGAAAGGCCCGCGTCTCGGTATCTGGGGTCAGCTGTGCCGCGCGTTCGAGTGCCTTCGCCTCGGCCGCGACGCCGCCGCGGCGACGGGCCGCGCCCGCGGCCTCCTCGAGCGCAGCTGCGACCTGCTCGTCCGGACGATCCGCGGCAGCAGCAAGCTGCCAGGCCCGCCGATCCGGCTCGGTGGTGGCGCCGGCCAGGGCGGCGTGGGCGGCCCGCCGGTCCGCGGGCAGCCCGAGCTGGTAGACGGCGGAGCGAGCGAGTGGATGGCAGAAGGCCAATCGCTCGGCCACCAAGAGGCCGGCGTCCTCTGCCTCCGAGAGCGTATCTCTACCGAGGCTTTCCGCCTCGAGTGCCCCCCAAAGCGCATCGGCGTCGTCTGGGTCGCCGGAGGCGACGAGGAGGAGTGCCCTGCGCGCCCCCTGCGAGAGCGCACCCGCACGTTCGAGAAAGGCCCGTTCGATCTGTTCACCAACAGGGAGCGGCTCCGTGAGTGGCGAACGGCCGGCCCGGAGGGGCTCGCTCAGCACGCGCGGCAGTTCCAGCAAGGCGAGGGGGTTCCCTCCTGCCAGTCCGACGAGCTGCTCCGCCGCTCTTTCGGCGAGATCAGGGGCGCGCTCGGCGAGCAATGTCCGGGCGGCGACCGGCGGCAGACCTTCCACGCGGAGCTCCGGTATCCCCGTGGCCGGAAACACGCTTCTCTCAGGCTCACGAACTGCGAAGAGCATCACGACTCCCTCCGCATGAAGTCGCCGTGCGGCAAATGTGAGCGCCTCGGCCGAGGCGTGGTCTAGCCAGTGCGCGTCGTCTACAACACAGAGAAGCGGGCACTCCTCGCCCGCGACCGCAAGGAGGCTCAGCGTCGCAGCCGAGACGGTCAGACGCTCCGGCGGAGGCCCCTCCTCGATCGCAAGCGCCGTGTGAAGCGCCCGGACCTGATGGTCTGGCAGGCGGGCCAGAGTCTGCATGATCGGACGCAGCAACTGGTGCAGGCCGGCGAACGCGATCTCAGCCTCCGACGAGACACCAAGCGCACGAAGAACCCGAAAGCCCTCCGCCTGGCCGATCGCGTAGTCCAAGAGAGCCGACTTGCCGATCCCGGCCTCGCCGCGCAAGACCAGCGCGCCGCTCTGACCGCTCAGGCCCTCCTCGAGCATCACTTCGAGCCGCTTCTCCTCCGCGCTCCGGCCGACCAACACAGCTCAGACCGTAAACGCGTTCCCGGCAGAACGACAACGACCGCCAGGTGAGCAACCTCGAGACAACGTCCCAAGGTCCAGGGATTTCCCCGAAGCGAGCGTGGCCGGTAGCCCGAACAATGGCCGAGAGGCGTCGAGTCCGTCGCCTGCCAACTCGCGAAGGAGAAACAGCCATGAAGGCGTTTGCCCGCATCGGCCTCCTCACGGCCGTCGTCACCTGCCTTAGCCTGCTCGCCGCGTCGGCCGCTGCGACGACCCCAAAGCTACTGGAGCTGCCGGTGAGCGACTTGCTCACCCCGGCGGGCAAATTGACGACGATCCATTCCGGCGTCACGTACCAAGCGAGCCAGTTTCCGTTCGCGCTGCGCGTCACGCCTCCCGACGGAAGCTGGTCGGGGGCGCAGTGGAAGTCGCAATCGGACCGCTACGGCGGCGGGCCGCCGTTCTTCGGCTGGGCCGCTCTCGGTCAAGGCTCCCCTTCACAACTCCCGCGCGGCCTGATCCTGATCATGACCGCCTATGCGCGGACGCCGTCGGTCGCGGCCACCGTCGCCGGTCTTCGGACTCGCGGGGTCGGTGCCACCTACCAGGCAACGGCGCCCGTCAAGCTGGCCGGTTTCTCCGGTATCCAGTTCGACGGCGAGATCGTCGGGACACGGCACACCTTCGTCCCCTTCAGCCCGCGATCGAACGGCGCGAAGTACTTCCCGGATGCCTACTTCATGAACCGAGGAGAGGCGTTCCGGATCACCGTCCTGAACGTGCGCGGAAAGACCGTCGTCGTGTTCGTCGACAGCGTTGCGCTTCCCGCGAACCAGTTCCCCGCGTTTCTCATCAAGGCGGACAAGATCCTCGGGTCAGTCAGGTTCCCCGGATAGGGCGCTCGCTCAAACGCGCACCAGCCAAACGATCGGCTCGAACTAGCTCTTCAGCGGCACCGCGTAGCAGGGCGACGGCGCGCCGGTCGCGCCGCGCAGCTTCAGCGGGAAGCACATGAACGCGAACTCGTACTGCTTCTCGGCCGCGATCTCCTCCATGTCCACGACCTCGATGATGTTCGCTCCGGCGGTTGCGAACATGTAGCAGTGCACCGGCAGGAAGACGTCCGACTCCTCCGACGGCAGCACCTCCAGCGCGATCGAGTCGGCACCGATGCACATCGCGCCCATCTCCTCGCACAGCCATTTCGCGGCGGGAAGACCGAGTCCAGGCGGACTGAGCAGATAGCCGTCGAAGTCCGGCCACTTGGTCATGCGGCCGGTCCGGACCAGCACGACGCTCTTCGGCTGGATGGTCACACCCTGCTCGCCGGCCGCCTTCTGGAGGTCCTCGGGGGTGATCGCGTATCCGTCCGGGAGGCAGTCCACACCGTGCAGGCCGGCGACGTCGAGCAGCACGCCGCGCGCGATGATCGGCGGGTACTTGTCGGGGCCGCCCTTGTTCCACATGCGGCTGCCGAGGTCCGCGTCCGGCGTCCATCCGTTCCAGAATTGCCCGTAGAAGCCGAGGTGGTTGAAGGTGTCGATGTGCGTGCCGCAGTGCGTGTACAGGTGGATCGAGTCGCCGCAGTACGAGTACTTCTCGTGGACATGTGAGCCGACACCCGAGAGGTTGTCGTTGATCGAGCCCTGCGGCGTGTGCGTCATCCAGATCCCGTACGGCGGATCGCCGGCCGCCACCCACGACGGCATCCCCAGGAAGTAGTCGACGTTCAGGTCGAAGAGGTGCGAGCCGTCGAGGTGCTCGAGGATCGCCTTGTTCGTCTCCGGCGTGATCCAGTTCAGCCGGCCGATCTCGTCGTCGGGCCCCCAGGGGCTCTTCGAGACCTTGACGCCGTCACGGTCCAGGATCGGCTCGAACACGTACTCACCCACGCTGTCCTCCTTGTACGCCGGCTGTCTGGGTCTCCTCGACCACGGCGCCGTACAGCTCTGGCCGACGGTGGCCGAAGAGGTAGAGCTCGTACTCGCCGGGGATCACGTAGTCCTTGTCCCTGGCCTTCTCGACGTCGACCTCGGCGACGAGCAGCGTCTCCTCGGTCGGGTCGGCCTCTGCGAGTCGGGTGCCGAAGGGGTCGACGATCTGGCTGTGACCGCAGAACTCGCCTCGCCGCTCCTTTCCCACCCGGTTCGCGGTCAGCAGGTAGATGCGGTTCTCGGCCGCCCGGGCGAGTGTGATGATCTCCGTCTGCACCTTCGCCGCGACGGGGAAGTTGGTCGGGTGCGCGACCAGGTCGGCACCGTGCAGCGCGAGCGTCCGCGTCACCTCCGGGAAGCGAAGGTCGTAGCAGATCTCCAAGCCGATCCGGCCGAGCGGCGTCTCCCAGACATGGAACTCGTCGCCCGGAGTGGTGAAGCGGTCGACGCCGAGAAACGGCAGGTGCGTCTTCCAGTAGGTGCCGATCAGGCCGTCGGGGCCGACGAGCACGGCCGCGTTGCGCAGCCGGTCGCCGTCGCGCTCGAGCAGTCCGCAGACGGCGTGCATGCCGAGCCGGGCACATTCGCGCTCGAGCGCCTCGACGGACGGGCCGGGCACGTCCTCGGCGAACTCCATCCCCTCCTCGAGGCTGTCGAACATGTAGCCCGGGATCGCGCACTCGGGCAGGACGAGCAGTTCGGCGCCGGCGGCGGCGGCCTCCTCGAGCCGCGCCAGGCACGTCTCGAGGTTCCGCTCGGGCTCGCCGAGCACCGGGTCGAGCTGCGCAACCGCGACTCGCGCCACGGCACGAGTCTAATAGTCTGACATTCGCGTGACCAGCGTCCGCTTCTACTACGACGTGGTCTGTCCGTACTCGTACCTGGAGTCGCACGTCGTCGAGTCGGCGGAGGACGCCGGCGAGGTCGAGGTCGAGTGGCTGCCGTTCGAGCTCCGGCCCGCGCCGCGGCCGCTGCTCGAGGTGCGCGGCGACCACCTCCGGGTCGACTGGACCCGCAACGTCTACGCGCGGGCGCAGGCGATGGGCGTCGAGATCCACCTGCCCCGCTACCAGCCCCGCTCGACGCTCCCTCTGGCGGCCTGTCTCTGGGCGCAGGAGCAGGGCCGGCTGCGGGCGTTCAAGCACGCGCTCTACGAGGCGTTCTTCTGCGAGGGCGAGGACATCGCCGCCGACCGGGAGATCGCCCGCGCGGCCTCGCGGGCCGGGCTCGAACCGGACGCCGCGATCGCCGCCGCGTACGATCCCGAGCACTTCTCGCGGATCGCCGAGATCCGTACGGAGGCCGCGGCCGCGGGCGTCGGGGGAGTCCCCTCGCTGCTCGCCCCGAACGGGTCGAGCCACTGGGGGATGGGCGGCCTGGAGCGCCTCCGCTCGGGCGAGCCGCTCGTGCCACGACGGGCCTAGCCGAGGTCGAGCACGTCGAAGCGGCGCACCTCGGGCTCGAGCCCGAGCTTCCGCATCAGCTCCGTGCCACGGGGGACGTCGGCCTCGGCGAGGTAGCGGTCGAGCGTCTCCCGGTCGCGCCAGACCGCGACCAGGCGACCATGTCCGCCCTCGTGCTCGAGCAGGGCGGTGACCACTCCTTCGGGCCGCGTCGGCCGCGCCTCCTCCATCAGCCGCGCCAGCTCGGTCGCCTGCTCGGCGGTCATGTCGGCCTCGAAGCTGATGCCGGCGTAGGTCATCTCCGAATCATGTCGCATCGGGCAACGGCGCGATCCGCTTGCGACCGTCTGCACGAACACCGATAGTGGAGCCCATCGGACGGCGCAATCAGCTGCTGGCTGCGACGTGCCTGCTCGTTGCAGGGGGAGTTGCGGCGGTTGTGATCCTGGCCTTCAGCGAAAACTCGACGGCCGCGCCGAGCAAGGCCGAGTACTTTGCGCGCGTCGCCGCGATCTGCCGCCTCTACGGGCCCCAGTTGGACAAGATCGACCCGCCCCACGACATCGCCATACCGGGCGAGGTGGTCGGGCCGGTCCAGGTCGTCCTCCCGCTGATCGTCGCGCAGACGCGCGACCTGCACGGTTTGCGGTCGCCGAAGGAGCTCGCGGGCAAGATCGAGCACTGGCTGGCCCTGAAGGACCGCGCGATCGAGACACTGAAGCGCACGCTGCGCGAGGGCCTCCTCCCGGACGTGAGGCTGATGGGCCCGGACTGGCTCCTCTTCGTCAAGCAGAACGGGGCAGCCGGACGAGCTGCGGCGAAGATCGGCTTCCCGAAGGTCTGCACGGCCGCCGCGTCTTAGCGGCTCAGGTCGAGATCTTCTTAGGAGGGTTGCGCGGGAGGAGGGTGCAGGACCACTCCTCCCGCGCATTCGTCACCTGGATTACCCGGAGACGATCAGACCCCGGCGCACTGTCCCGTCTTACGGCCGCTCACCTGGTTCGGGCTTCCTTCGGAGTCACCCTGCTGTGGCGACGGGGTGTTCCCCGAGCAGTTCAGACTGCCGTGGATCGTGTTCGTCTGAAACTCGTTCCCGTCGGTGTCGACCACCGTGTTGTTGTTGAAGTTCACGGTGCCGTTGACGGTGTTCCGGAAGAACCCCTGCCAGAAGCCGTCAAAGCCCGTGATGCTGACGGAGCCGTTGATCACGCTGTCCTCGATCGTGTTCCACGTGATGCCGAACGGCCCCCCGAACGGCCCGGCGCCACCCGACAGGTCGACGCCTCCGTTGATCGTGCTGAAGTGAATCTGCACCGAGGCCGCGTCCTGCGAACGGACGCCACCCGAGATCGTGCCGGTGTGGACCGGGTTCTCCTCGCTGCCGAGGACGAACGTCGCGCCTGGTTCGACGGTTACACCGCCCTTGATCGTGACAGGCCCCGCGAACGTGACACACGACGCTCCCGCCGGGACGACTACCTGCTTATAGGTGCCGGGCACCAGGGTGTCCGTGCACGTCGTCGCGTTGCTGCTGTTGGCCGCGAGCGACGGCAAGGTCATGACCAGCGCCGCGAGCACGGCGCAGCACACCACCGAAATCCGCATCTTCATCTAGTGAACCTTCCTCTCCCTACTTAGCGCCACCGAACGGTGGCCGCAGGACACTACAGGCGTGACGGCACTGGGGGGCGCGCTAAGTGCTGATCATCTTCTTCTCGACGCCGACCCCGGCTGCCACCGCCCGCTCGTACTCGAGCGGCACCGTCGCCGAGTCCTGGAGCGCGATCCCGGTCGAGTCGAAGACCGTCACCTGCTCGTCGGACTGCCGGCCTTCTAGCTCGCCGCAGACCACCTTGCCGATCTCGCCCGCGAGGTCGTCCTCCACGATCAGCCCCTCGGCGAGCGCGACGTTGATCTCGCCGTCCTCCCGGCACTGGCGGATGTCGTCGACGAAGACCCGCGCCCGCTGAAGCGTGCGCGGATCGAGCTCCTGCTCGCCCTTCAGGTCGGCGCCGAGAGCCGCGATGTGGGCGCCCGGCTTCACCCAGGCGTCGTCGACGAGCCAGGTCCGCGCATGCGTGCCCGTGACGATCACGTCGGCGTCCTCGACCGCCGTCCTGCACGTCGGTCGTCCCCGTGATCCGCAGGTGCGGGTACTTCGGCGCCTGCTCGGCGAGGAAGCGGTCGACCGACGCCTGCGTCCGGCTCCAGATCCGCACGTCGTCCCACGCGAACACCGTGTCGCACGTGGCGAGCGACCCCCGGCCGACGAGCCCGCTGCCGAGGATCGCGAGCACCTTCGAGTCCTTGCGCGCGAGCCAGCGCGCCGAACACGCCGCCGATGCGCCGGTGCGCATGAGCGTGTGGTACGAGCCGTCGCAGATCGCGAGCGGGAAGCCGGTCTCCGGGTGCGTGTAGATCAGGATCGAGAACACCGCCGGCAGCTCGTACTGCGCGTTGTCCTCCCGGATCGACACCCACTTGCAGGCGGCCGCCTCCGGCTCCTCGATGTAGGACGGCATCACCTCCCACTCGCCCTTGTAGCGGTCGAGGACGATGTGGCCCTTCGGCTCCATGTAGACGCGGCCGAGCCCGTGCATGCGATAGGCGTGCTCGACGCAGTCGACGTACTCGGCGGGGCTGAGCAGGCCGACCATGTCCGACCAGCTCAGGATCAGGGTCTTGCGGTTCCGCCAGCTTTCGCCCACGGGCCGACTCTACGAATCGAGCGCGCGCTCGACAAGCTTCACCAGGCGCGCCTCCCGGCGGCCGAGACGGCGGCGGGCGTGCTCGAGCTGGCGTCGGGCGCGGGCCTCGTCCCCCTGCTGGTGCCGCCAACCCGCGGCGGCGAGGTGATGAAGGCCGCGGACGAGCTCCTCGTCGCCGCCGAGCCCGCGGACCTCCTCGAGCGCGTGCGCCGCCTTCGCGTACTCGCCGCGCTCGATGTGCCCCTCCGCGCGCCAGATCGCCGACTGGACGCGCGCCGCCGGGGGCGGCCACTCCGCTTCGTCCACGCTCTAGAGTCTCCCCGATGGACCGGGCACGGAGCACGGAACGGATCACGAAGGACATCGAGACGCTTTCCGGCCCCGACTACACGCTCAGCGACGAGGCCGTCCGGCGCTACGCCTACACCCCGGAGTACCGCAACACGCTCGACTGGTTCACCCGCGAGCTCGAGGCGATCGACTTCACCGTCGAGGAGGACCCGGTCGGGACGCTCTACGCCCGCAACCGGCCAAGGGGCGAGCCGGTGTTCGGGATCGGCTCGCACTGCGACTCCAACCGGAACGGCGGCCGCTACGACGGGACGATGGGCGTCGTCACCGCCCTGGAGGTCTGCCGGCTGAGTGCGGAGCTCGGCCTCGACCTGCCGCTGCAGCTGATCTCGTTCCTGGAAGAGGAGGGTTCCGGCTTCGGCCAGATGCTGCTCGGCAGCAGGATCGTCGCGCAACGGGTCGAGGAGGAAGATCTCCGCGAGCGGTTCCGCGCGATCGACGACGGTCGCAGCTTCTGGGACCACGCGGCCGAGGCGGGGTACGCGCCCGAGCGTTGGCGCGAGTGCGCGCACGTGCTCGACGACCTCACCGGCTGGATCGAGATGCACATCGAGCAGGCGCGCGTGCTCCAGGACACCGGCAACCGGATCGGCCTCGTCACCGCGATCGCCGGCTACGTCCACGCCGACGTGGTCGTCCACGGCCGCGGGGACCACGCCGGGGCCACGCCGATGGACCTCCGGCTCGACCCGACCCTCCCCCTCGCCGAGACGATCGTCGAGCTCGAGCGTCTCGCCACGGCCGCCGGCGAGGGCACGGTGGGGACGGTCGGCGAGATCGAGGTCGACCCGGGGATCATCAATGCCGTTGCCGCCGAGGTGCGCTTCTCGCTCGACATCCGCGGGCCTGTCGACGACGCGTATCGCGGCGTGGCTCGCGAGATCGCCGCCTACGCCGAGGAGGCCGCCCACCGCCGCGGAATGAGTGCCGAGTACCACGAGCGGCAGACCCTGCCCGCAACGCCGATGGACGAGCGGATCGTCGCGGCACTCGAGGGTGCTGCGAGGGCGACCGGCGAGCCGTACATGCGCATGCACTCGGGCGCGGCGCACGACACGATGTGCGTCGCCGACCGGGTGCCGACCGCGATGGTCTTCGTCCCTTGCAAGGACGGAATCAGCCACCACCCCGACGAGGACGCCAAGCCCGCCGACGCGGCGCTCGCCGCCGAGATCATCCTGAACGCGGTTCAGGCGCTCGCGCGCGCGTAGGCGATCAGCCCACCGGCAAGGAGGATCGCCCGCTCGCGCGCGCTCAGCTCCAGCCCGAGCCGCACCTCGCCGTGCGGCGTGACGGCGGCCACCTCGCGCTCGCCCGCGCGCACCGCTTCGGCCACACCGTCGATCAGCCACTCGTCTCCCTGCTCGACCCGCGGGTCGCCGTCGAGGACGAGCGGCGGGATCGCCTGCGCGATCAGGTTCGTGCGGTGGATCCGGGCGAAGCTCCGCGCGACGACGGCACGGACACCGAGGTGGAGCGCCGCGAACGCGGCCTGTTCGCGAGAGGAGCCCTGACCGTAGTTGTGCCCGCCGACGACGATCCCGCCGCCCCACTCCTCGGCTCGAGCCGGGAACTCCGGGTCGAAGCGCCGGAACATGTGGCGGGCGCAGGCGGGGATGTTCGACCAGATCGCCAGCCCGAGCACGCCGTCCGGGGCCATGTCGCCGGTCGAGACGTCGTCCGGGGCGACGATCAGCACCCGTCCCGCGATCGACTCGGGCACCCGCGCCGGTGCGGGCGGCGGCACGATGTTCTTTCCCTTCACGAGCTCGATCTCCCGTCCGTCGGCAGGTGGGTGGACGAACTGCCGGTCGTCGAGCTCGGGGTCTCCGGGCGGCGCCTCCAACACCGGCGGCTCGCCGAGCCCACGCGGGTCGGCGATTTCGCCTCGTAGCGCCGTCGCCGCCCCGGTCGCCGGCGAGCACAGGTACACACGGTCGCCCGGGGTGCCGCTCCGGCCGGGAAAGTTGCGGTTGAAGGTGCGAACGGAGACGGCGCCGGAGGCCGGCGCCTGGCCCATGCCGATACACGGGCCGCACGCGGGCTCGAGCATGCGCGCTCCGGCGCCGACCAGATCGGAGTACACGCCGGCGCGGACGATGGTGTCGAGGATCTGCCGAGACCCGGGCGTGACGGTGAGGTCGAGGTCCGGATGCACCGTGCGCCCGCGCAGGACGGCGGCGACGGTGGCGAGATCCTCGAACGACGAGTTGACCGAACTGCCGACGCACACCTGCTTCGTCGCCGTCCCGACGGCCTCGCGCACCGGCACCACGTTGCCGGGCGACGACGGCAATGCGATCAGCGGCTCCAGCTCGCCGAGCTCGATCGTCTCCTGCTCGTCGTAGACCGCGCCTGGATCGGCCGACAACTCGACGAACTCGTCCTCCCGCCCCTGGGCGGCCAGCCACGCCGCGGTCCGCTCGTCGCTGGGGAAGATCCCGGTAGTGGCCCCCGTTTCCATGACCATGTTGCAGATGGTTCCGCGGTCGGTCGCGCTCAGCGTGGCTACACCCTCCCCGTGGAACTCGAAGATCCGGCCCCGGCCGCCGCGTACGCCACGCCGCCGGAGCAGCTCGAGCACGACGTCCTTCGATTGCACCCAGTCCGGCAGGGTCCCGCGCAGCTCGACCCCGACCACGACGGGCTGCTCGACCGTGTACGGGCGCCCCGCCATCGCGACCGCCACCTCGGTCGCGCCCGCGCCGATCGCGAGCATGCCGAGAGCGCCGGCCATGGTCGTGTGGCTGTCAGCACCGACGAGCACCCAGCCCGGCCGCGCGAACCGCTCGAGGTGGAGATAGTGCGCGATCCCGTTGCCGGGGCGTGAGTAGATCGCGCCGTACCGCGCCGCCCAGCTGCGCAGGTACGCGTGGTCCTCGGAATTCTTGTTGTCGAACTGCAGCACGTTGTGGTCGACGTAGGAGACGGTCGTGACCGCGACCCGGTCGAGGCCGAGCTGCTCGAACTGGAGGCAGGCCATCGTTCCCGTCGCGTCCTCCAGGAGGATCTGGTCGACGCGGAGGTCGAGCTCCTCGTCCGAGCTGCCGACCAGGTGCTCGGAGATGATCTTCTCCGTGAGCGTCCTCCCCCCGGCCACGAGCAGAGACTAGTCCTTGGGGGCCGTCCTCTTCGCTGCGCTCGCCGGCATGCTGTTCGGGGTCTTCGCCGTCGTCATCCGCAGGGGCCTGCAGCGCGGCGGCGACCCCGAGGTCGGGGCGGTGGTCGTCACCGGCATCGGCGTCCTGACCTCGGCACTGCTGGCGATCCCGTCGGTTTCGGCCGGCGACGTGCACCCCGGCGACCTCTGGCCCTTCCTGCTGATCGGCGCCCTGGTCCCGGGCGCCACGCAGATCCTCTTCATCGTCGCCATCCGCGACATCGGCCCGTCGCGGGTCTCGATCCTGATCGGGACGGCGCCGCTGATGTCCGTCGCAATCGCGCTCGCGCTCCTCGGCGAGCCGTTCCAGCCGCTGCTCGTGCTCGGGACAGTGCTCGTGGTCGCGGGCGGAGCGGCGCTCGCCCGCGAGCGGACACGACCGGAGCACTACCGCGCGTTCGGCGCCGTCCTCGCCCTCATCTGCGCCGCACTCTTCGCAGTTCGCGACAACGTCGCCCGCTGGGCCGCCCGCGACACCCACCCGCCGCCGCTCGCCGCCACGACCGCCGCGCTGCTCGGCTCCTTCCTCGTCGTCCTCGCCTGGGTGTTGATCCGGCGCCGGTCGTCGCTTCGCACCCACCTGCGGGCGGCGCTGCCGGCCTTCGCGTTCGCGGGAGTCGTCCTCGGGCTCGCCTACTCGAGTCTGTTGGAGGCCTTCGACCGGGGCCGCGTGTCGATCGTGGCTCCGCTGAACGCGACGCAGTCGCTGTGGGCCGTGTTCTTCGCCGCCCTCCTGATCGGGAGGCGCAGCGAGGCGATCGGCCCACGGCTCGTCGCCGCCGGCGTGCTCGTGGTCGCCGGCAGCGCGATCATCGGGATCGTGCGCTGAGCTCGGCCGCCCGGGCGGCAACCGCCTCGCCGACCTCGCGCGTCGACGCGCCGCCGCCGACGTCGCGCGTGCGCGGGCCGTCCCGGCAGACGTCCTCGAGCGCCGTCATCAGCGTGCGGGACGCCTCCGGCTCGCCGATGTGGTCGAGGAGCAGCGTCGCGCTCCAGATCGCGCCGGCCGGGTTCGCGATCCCCTGCCCGGCGATGTCGGGCGCCGAGCCGTGCACGGGCTCGAACAGTCCGGGCTGCTCCGATCCCGGCGCGACGTTCGAGCTCGCCGCCATGCCCATGCCGCCCTGGATCGCAGCCGCCAGGTCGGTGAGGATGTCGCCGAAGAGGTTCGACGCGACGACCACGTCAAGGCTGCCGGGGTCGCGCACCATCCGCGCCGCGAGCGCGTCGACGAGCACCCGCTCGTAGCGGACGCCGGGGAACTTTCCGGCCACGTCTTCCGCGACCTCGTCCCAGAGCACATAGCCGTAGCGCGACGCGTTCGACTTGGTCGCGCTCGTGACCACGCCGCGGCGCCCTTCCGCCAGCTGGAAGGCGTGGCGGAGCACGCGTTCGACGCCCGTCCGGGTGAAGACGCTCGTCTCGATGCCGACCTCCGACGGCAGACCCTGGTGCGCCCGCCCTCCGATTCCCGAGTACTCACCTTCCGTGTTCTCGCGCAGGAAGAGCATGTCCACGTCGCCGGGCCCGCGTCCGGAAAGCGGGCCCGGGATCCCCTCCAGCAGCCGGGCCGGGCGCAGGTTCGCCCACAGGTCGAGCCGCTGGCGCAGCTCGAGGAGCATCCCCCAGAGCGAGACGTGATCCGGGACGGACGGGTCGCCGACCGCGCCCATCAGCACGGCACGGCATCCGTCCAGCGCCTCGCGCCAATCGTCCGGCATCATCCGGCCGTGCTCGTGCCAGTGTGCCGAGCCCCACGGGAGCTCCGTCCAGTCGAGCTCGAGGCCGAGCGCGTCGACCGCCCGCCGCGCCTCCGCCACCACCTCCGGCCCGACCCCGTCGCCGGGGAGGAGCGCGACCCTGGTGGTCACACGCCGGCGCCGACCGTCCCGGGCACGCTCGCGACGTATTCGAGGACGTCGTCGAGCGGGACGACGTCGGCGTACTTGGCGTTGATGTCGAAGAGGTTCGCCTCGTGCGGCGCCTGCGCCCGGTCGCCCACGCACTCTCGCGGGACGAGGGTCGGGTAGCCGTACTGGAGCAGGTCGATCGCGGTCGCGCGGATGCAGCCGCTCGTGGTGGCGCCGCACAGGATCACCGAGTCCACGCCCTGGGAGACCAGAATGGCCGGCAGGTTCGTCCCGAAGAAGGCGGACGCGCCCTTCTTGAGCACGATCGTCTCGTCCTCGCGAGGCTCCAGGCGCGGGTCGATCTCCACCCAGCGCCCGCCGATCTGCAGGTCGCCGAGCGACGGGACCTTCTGGAGCCAGAGGCCGCCGTCCTTCAGGCTCGGCTCGTAGCCGATGGTGGTGAAGATCACCGGCAGGCCCCTTGCCCGACCGGCGTCGAGCAGCCGCCTCGTCGCCTCGACCTCGGCGCTCATGTCCGCCCCGAGCGTGCATTCCGGGTCGGTGAACCCGCAGCTGAAGTCGACGACGAGGATCGCGGGGCGCGACCCGACCGTCACCGCCTGGCCGAGCCCCGCCGCCGCGTAGACCTCGCTTGCCTGCTGCTCCTCCCGCTCGCCTCCGACGCCGTCGGCCAGACCGCTTCTCCGCCGAGCCCGAGCTCCGCGGCACCTTCTCCGCCGACCGAGCTGCCGACTCGCGCACGCTTGACGAACTGCCCGGCGCCGGGCTCGGCGACGAGCTCGTCGTTCTCGACGATCGTCTGGCCGCGGACGAGCACCACCTGCGGGGCGCCGGTGACCTTCGTGCCTTCGAACAGGTTGTAGTTGACGTTCGAGTGGTGGCTCTCGGCCGAGATCGTCAGCGACTTCTCGGGATCCCAGACCACCAGGTCGGCGTCGCTGCCGACGGCGATCGTGCCCTTGCGCGGGTAGAGCCCGAAGCGCTTGGCCACGTTCGTGGAGGTCAGCTCGACGAAGCGGTTCATCGAGATGCGCCCGGTGCGGACACCGAACTCGTGGAGCATGTGCAGCCGGTTCTCGATCCCCGGCCCGCCGTTGGGGACGACCTGGAAGTCGCGGCCGTTGATGCCCTTCTGGTCGGGCCAGTTGAACGGGCAGTGGTCGGTGGAGACGACCGAGAGGACGTCGTTCTGGAGCGCCTTCCAGAGGTGCTCCTGCTCCGCCTTCGGCCGCGGCGGGGGCGTGTAGATGTACTTCGCGCCCTCCCAGTCCGGCTTCTCGAGCGCCGAGTCGTCCACGAACAGATACTGCGTGCAGGTCTCGCCCCAGACGTCCCAGCCCTTCTCGCGGGCGAGCTGGATCGGCTCGACCGCCGGCTGGCAGGAGACGTGGACGACGTACAGGGCGGCGTTCGCGACCCGCGCCAGCTGGATGGCCCGGTTCGTCGCCTCGGCCTCCGTCTCCATCGGCCGGGTGCGGGCGTGCCAGATCGGATCGCTCTTCCCGTCGGCGACCGCCTCCTTGACGATCACGTCGATCGCGTCGCCGTTCTCGGCGTGCACCATCACCAGCCCGCCGGTCTCGTTCGCGACCTGCATGGTCTTGAAGAGCGTCTCGTCGTCGACCATGACGGCGCCCTTGTAGGCCATGAAGAGCTTGTAGGAGGTGATCCCCTCGTCCGGCAGCTTGGCGAGCGCCTCGAGTCCCCCGCCGCCCTTAAGGTCCGTGACGCCGATGTGGAAGCCGACGTCGATCACCGGCTTGCAGCGCTCGATCTTCTCGAAGTAGTTCTCGAGCGCCTGCGGGAACGGCGTGCCCGGCGCCTGCATGCAGAAGTCGACGAGCGAGGTCGTGCCGCCGAACGCGGCGGCGACGGTGCCCGACGTGAAATCGTCGCACGTGGTCGTGCCGCCGAAGAACATCTCGATGTGCGTGTGCGGGTCGATCGCCCCCGGGATCACGTACTTGCCGGCGGCGTCGATCACCTTGTCGGCCTCGACGTCGAGCGACTGGCCGATGGTGGTCACGGTGCCGTTCTCGGCGTAGATGTCGCCGACGTAGTCGTCGGACGCGGTCACGATGCGGCCGCCCTTGATCAGCACGGACATGCGGTCTTCCCCCTTCTACTCGGCGGTGTCGGTTGTATACAAGACCTCTCCGGGAGCCTCGTCAACCGGCCTGCGCTCGTGCCAGTCGGTGGTCCGCTGGAAGGCGTGCGCGGCGGCGAGGGTGAGGCCGTCCTCGCCCAGGCGGCCCATGAGCGAGAGGCCGACGGGGAGGCCGTCGACGAAGCCGCAGGGCACCACCGTGACCGGGAGCCCGAGGAGCGCGGCCGGCGAGTTGTACGGCATGATCAGCAGCCGGTAGTCGGACGGGATGGCGTCCAGGCGCGGCGCCACGATCGGCATCGCCGGCGCCACCAGCAGGTCGAAGCCGCCGAGCTCGCGCTCCCACAGCGACCGTACCCAGCTCCGGGCGCGGAGCCCGGTGAGGTAGGCGGTCGACGGCAGGAGGAGACCGGCGAGCAGGCGCGCACGGACGTCCGCCCCGTAGTCGGCGAGCCGCGTCCGGAGCCACCCGAGGTGGGCGGCGGCCGCCTCGGGAAGCATGACCAGCTGCGTGATGGTCGCGATCTCGTCGAGCAGCGGCAGCTCGACCGGCTCGTGGCTGCCGGGCAGCGCGCGGGCCGCTTCCTCGCAGACGGCGGCGACCGCAGGGTCGGCCTCCTCGAACAGCCTGGTGACGAGGCCGATCCGCCGGCCGGCGCCCGCCGGGTCGAGCGAGCGCCCGGCCATGATCTCCAGCGCCCGCCGGCACTCCTCCGCGGTGCGCGCCAGCGGGCCGACCGCGTCGAGGGTCCATGCGACCGGAACCACGCCCTCGTTCGGAACGAGGCCCACGGTCGGCCGGTGGCCCGTGACCCCGCAGAGCGCGGCCGGGATCCGGATCGGAGCCGGCCGTGTCGGTGCCGAGCGCGACGTCGACGAGGCCGGCGGCGACGGCCGCGCCGCTGCCGCCGCTCGAGCCTCCCGTCGTGCGCTCGAGATCCCAGGGGTTGCGGGCCGGGCCGAAGTGCGGGCTGTTCGTGAGCGCGCCGAACGCGAACTCGTGCGTGTTCAGCTTCCCGACGACGGCCGCGCCGGCCGCGCGGAGGCGGGCGACACACTCGGCGTCGCGCTCGGGCACACGGTCGAGGATCTTCGACGCCGCCGTCGTCGGCATGCCCGCCACGTCGATCACGTCCTTGACGGCGACGCGCCAGTCACGCCGTCGCGTCCTCGACCGCGGTGGAGGAACGCGTTGTACGGGTCGAGCGTCACGGCGCCGCCTCCGGCGGAAGGCGCTCCTCGATCTCCGCGAGCGCCGGCAGGATCCGGTCGAGGAAGTCGCGGACGCCCTCGAGGTCCTCGTCGGTCGGGTGGACGCCCTGGGCGGCGGCGGCTTCCCGCAGCCGTTCGACCGGGCTAGACTCGGCCTGTCCATGCCGGTCTACGAGTATCGGTGCGACGCCTGCGAGGAGCAGTTCGAGGAGTTCCTCTCGCTCTCGACGAAGCCGGCGCCGCCGTGCCCGAAGTGCGGGAGCAAGAAGGTCGACGCGGCTGCTCTCCCGGATCAACACCGAGTGGCTGCCGAGCGACGTGGCCTGGGACCGCGTCGGCCGCAGCTGGGACTAGATGCCGTTCGCCGAGATCGGTGAGGAGGTCAGCCTCTACTACGAGCTGACCGGGCCCGAGGACGGGCCGGTCGTCCTCCAGCTCGGCGGCGGCCTGTTCGGTCGGCACAACTTCGGCCTCGTCAACGACGGCTTCCGCGAGCGCGGCTTCCGGCTGCTCTCCTTCGACGCCCGCGGGTACGGCGCGTCGTCGTGCCCGCGCGAGGTGTACACGATCGAGGGCTGGGCGGCCGACGGCGCGGCGCTGCTGGACGCGGTCGGCCTCGACCGGGTACTCGTGCACGGCACCTCGATGGGCGGGATGATCGCGATCGCCTTCACGGCGCTCCACCCCGAGCGGACGATCGCCGCCTGCGCCGACGTCGCGTTCGCCAAGCCGGATCTCTACCGGCGGACGGTGTTCCGGGTCTGGCGGCGGATGGCCGAGGAGATGGCCTGGGACGAGTTCTCCGACCACGTGACCACGCAGGCGGTCGGCGCCGGGTTCATGGAGAGCCCCGAGGGCGAGAACATCTTCCAGCTCGTCCGCGACATCGTCGGGCTCAACGACCCGTACACCGTGCGGCAGGCGTGCCTGGCGATGGAGAACATGGATCTCTCCCCGCTCGTCCCGAGGATCGAGCGGCCCCTGCTGATGACGAACGGGACTCACGACGTCCTCTGCCCGCCGGACCTCGCGCCGAGCGGGCTCGGCGCCCGGAAGATGGCGGAGCTGAACGACCAGATCGAGCTGGTCGAGTTCCCGGACATCGGCCACGCCGACCTGGTCGAGTGCCCGCAGGACGCGATCCGCATCGTCGGCGACTTCTTCGACCGCGCGCTCACGACGGCGTAGCGCGACTACTTCAGCGGGTTCGTCCCCGCCATCCAGATGATCACGCGGCTGAACTTCCCGTCCGCGTCGATGTCGAAGAAGTTGCAGTTGTGCATGTCGTTCTTCGTCCCGTCGTCGAGCTCGCCGATGTAGCTCTGCTCGGTCGCGACCTTCCCCGCCTCGGGCTCGACGACGATGTTCTTGATCTCGTGGAAGATGGAGACCGAGTTTCCGCAGAAGTCGGTGAACATGCGCCGGATCTCGTCTGCGCCGGAGAAGACCGCATGGTCGGTCTGCACGGTCAGGATCGCGTCGTCGGCGAAGTGCGAGAGGATCGCGTCGACGTCTTTCGCATCGACCGCCTTGAAGTAGCTGTCCGGCAGGGCCGCGAGCTGGTCGCGGGTCAACGGCTGGGTCTGGGTGGCCACGATGCCTCCTCGACTCGAATGTCAGACTTCCAAAGCGCGAGTCTAACGCGCGTCGCTAGCGGGCGGCCGGCTCGGCGGCGGCTTTGTTCGGGCAGACCTCTTGGTGCTCGGCGAGAAGCGCCGGGCCGCGGTGCTTCTCCGTGATGGCGACCCAGCCACAGGCCTCGCAAGCGACCTCCCGTTCCGCCGCCTTCACTGCCCGCCGAGTGCGCGCCGCCTCGCCCGCCGGGCAGTCGTGCTCCTCGAATTCGCGAAGGGCCCAGCGCAGCGAGGGTCGCTCCCAGCGTCGACCGCAAACACCGCACGACGCAACGCCGGGGTTGTCGAGCGCCTGCTCGGCTTCCTCTCGGCGTTTCGCGCTACCCCAAGCCATCCCGCCGACTCTACCGCTCGCCGGGAAGTCGCCCGTCGGGCAGTCGGTTCCCCGTAGGATCGTCGTCGGAGGCACTCGAGTGGTCGGAGGGGGTGAAGGCATGCCGCGTCGTTGAGCTGTTGCCGAGCCGACCCGGTTCGGGCGGCGTGTTCACCTTCGTTCGAGAGGAGTGTCTTCATGGCGCGAGATGTCGAAGCTGTTCTGAGCGCGGTCGCGGAGGCGGCCGACGGCTCGATTGCGGCCGAGGCCGCGAGGGTCGATCGCGAACGCATGTTTCCGAAGGCCGGCATCGAGGCGCTCGGCGCCGGCGGCGCGCTCGGTCTGGTCGTCGGTGTGGATGCAGGCGGCGCGGGTGGCGGCCTGACCGCGCTTGGCGATCGCCTGCGAGCGCGTCGGCGCGGCGTGCGCGTCGACCGGGATGGTGTTCCTGATGCACGCGGTCACCGCGGCGACGATCGCGACCGGCGGCGGCGGCGAGGGCCGCCGAGCTGCTGCGTGCGCGATGGCGCGAGGGTCGGATGCTGGGAACGCTCGCCTTCAGCGAGCGCGGCACCGGCGCGCACTTCTACACCCCGGAGCTCCAGGCGACACGGACGAACGGCTCCGTCACGATCACGGGCCGCAAGAGCTTCGTCACCTCGGGCGGCCACGCCGACATCTACCTGCGTGCTCGTGCAGGGCGGAGCCGAGGAGGGAACGGCCGACGCCTATCTCGTCGACAGGGACGACCCGGGCGTCCGCTTCGACGGAGACTGGGACGGGCCTCGGGATGGCCGGCAACTCGAGCATCGGCGCTCGACGCTGGACGACGTCGAGCTCGGCGACGGATGCGCGGATCGGCGAGGCCGGGCAAGGCGGCTCGACCTCGTGTTCGGCGTCGTCGCGCCGTTCTTCCTGGTCGGCCTCGCGGCGGTCAACGTCGGGATCGCCGCGGCGGCGGCGGCGGCCGCGACGCGAGCATGCGGCGGACCGCCGCTACCCGGACGGCTCGTCGCTCGCCGAGGTGCAGTACGTCCAGCACCTGCTCGCCGACATGGACCTCGCCGTGCGGACAGGCGCGGCTGCTCGTGCGCGACGCGGCCGCGCTCGGCGACGCCGGCGACGAGTCGGCGCTCGTCGCGATCATGGAGGCGAAGGTCGCCGCGACCGAGGCGGCGGCCGCCGTGACGCAGAAGGCGCTCGAGGCGACCGGCGGCCAGGGCTACACGCCGGCGCTGCCGATCGAGCGGCACCTGCGCGACGCGCGGGCCGGGTCGGTGATGGCGCCGACGAACGCGGTGCTGCGCAACTGGATCGGCAAGGCGCTCGCCGGGCTCCCGGTGCCATGAGCGGCGACACGCTCCTCGTCGGCGCCGTCGCCTACCACCCGCGGATCGTCACGATCTGGGAGCGCTTCCGCGCGTACTTCGCGCGAGGCCGGCGTCCCGACCGACTACGTCCTCTACTCGAACTACGAGCGGCTCGTCGACGCGCTGCTCGCGGGCGAGGTCGACATCGCGCTGGAACACGAACACCGCCTACGTCGCGGCCGAGGAGCGGATCGGCGGCGACGCCCAGCTGCTCGGCATGCGCGACGTCGACGCCGACTTCCGCACCGTGATCGTCGATCCGCCGCGGCGAGGCGTTCGACGCAGCTCGGCGAGCTCGCCGGCAAGCGGCTCGCGCTCGGCAGCCGCGACTCCGGCCACGCGGCGATCCTGCCGCTCCACTACCTCGCGCGCGAAGGGCTCGACGCTCGACGAGCCGCGAGCTCGTCCGCTTCGACACCGACCTCGGCAAGCACGGCGACACCGGCGACTCCGAGCTGCGCGTCGTCGAGGCGGTCGCGCGAGGCGACGCCGACGCGGGCGCGCTCGGCGACGCGACGTGGGTCGCGCTGCGCGCCGAGGGCCACCCGGCGGTCGGCCGAGCTCGAGGTCGCCTGGCGCAGCCCGACCTACTACCACTGCAACTTCACGGCGCTGCCGTCGCTCGACGAGGCGCGTGCAGCGCGTGGAGCGAGGCGCTGCTGGCGATGAGCTACGACGACCCGACGCTGCGCCCGGCGATGGACCTCGAGGGCGTGAAGCGCTGGCTGCCCGGCCGACAAGGCACGGCTACGCGCGACCTGACCGAGGCGATGCGACGAGCAGGGCTACCTCGCGTGAGCACGCGCCGCGCTGCGACGGCGGGGACGCTCGAGCTCGGCGGCGGGCTCGAGGTGCTCGTCTCGGCCGCGCTCGACGACGCTGCCGGCCGGGCGACGAGCTCGACGTCGTCATCGACGTCGCGCGCGGCCGCGCTCGAGCTCGCCGGCCTGGGCGCGCCTCGCCGGGCACGAGGTCGTCGACGAGCGACGGCGAGCGAGCCGGGCGACGCCGCTTCGTCGTCCGCGCTGCGCCGCGGCCCGCTCGCGCGCGTGCTCGGCCGACGCCGTCGCCGGGCGGCCCGAGCCGCCCGTGCTGCGCGACGGCGGCTTCCCGACGGCCGAGCTGCGGCGCGTCGCCGGCGCCGGCCCCGGCGACGCCGACCCGACGGCCGGCCTCGTCCCGCTCGGCGCGGCTCCCCGAGCGCGGCGCGCCGCGCCTACGACTGGCGCGCTCAGCGAGCGCGACCGCGCTCTGGACCGACAAGCTCGCCGAGCTCGCCGAGCGGGCCGCCGCGCGCGCAGTGGGACGCGACCGCGCGACATCCCGTGGGAGGCGGCGCTCGGGCTGCAAGCCCGACGTCGAGCGGGCGGTCGCCCAGGTGATGACGTACATCGCCCAGAACGAGTACGCCGCGCTACTACGTCCCGGCCGCGCTACCTGCCGCAGGTCAACCCGAGCTACGTCGAGGTGCTGATGTGGCTCGCGAGCCACGTCCACGACGAGGCCCGCCACGTCGAGGTCTTCACGAAGCGCGCGCTCGCCGGCGGCCAGCGCGCGCCACGCGCTCGCCTCGACCGAGCTGTCGCTCCAGCACGCTGCTCGACGAGCACGACTTCAGCGCCGCCGCGCTGCTCCTGAACGTGCTCGGCGAGGGCACCTTCCTCGACCTGCTCTCGCTTCGTCGAGCGCGCACGCCCCCGACGCGGCGACCGCCGACCGCCGCCCGGCTCGCGCACCGCGACGAGCGCCGCCACGTCCAATTCGGGATCTCGCACATCCGCCACCGCCTCGCGCGACGACCCCGACGAGCGGCCGCGCTCGTCGCCGCCGTCGAGGAGCGCGCCGCGAAGCTCGTCGAGCCTCGACGGCCTGAGTCCCGCTCGTCGGCGAGTCGCTCGTCGTGATGGCCGCGCGCTCGCGCCAGCCCGGCGACATCGGCGAGGCCGGCAGAGCGGTCCGCGAGCTGCATCGCGCCGCATGGACCGCAACCGGGTCCGCCGCCTCCGCGCCGCCGGCTTCGACGAGCGCGACGGCGCAGCACCTCTCGGACCTGCACACGCCGAACCTGATGTGACGCTGTTTGAGCGTGAAATGCTAGAGCGTGCGCCAGTGCCGCGCGATCTCGGCGCGGGTCGTGACCCAGACGTCCTCGCGTGAGCGAACGTGCTCGAGGAACCGGTCGAGCGCCCGCGCCCGGCCCGGCCGGCCGACGATCCGGCAGTGCAGGCCGACGTTCATCATCCGGCCGCCTTCCTCGTGGAGCTGCTCGAACGTGTCGACCAGGTAGGCGTAGAAGTCGTCGCCGGTCGCGAAGCCGTTCGGGATCAGGAACTTCATGTCGTTCACGTCGAGCGTGTACGGGATCACGAGGTGGTGCCGGCCGCCGACCTCGACCCAGTACGGGAGCTCGTCGGCGTAGGAGTCCGAGTCGTAGAGGAAGCCCGCCCTCCTCGACCACGAGCCGGCGCGTGTTCTCCGTGTTGCGCCCGGTGTACCAGCCGACCGGGCGGATGCCGCACGGCGCGCTCGATCGCCTCGATCGCGAGGCGCATGTGCTCGCGCTCCTCGTCCTCGGAGAGTCCCGCGTAGTCGAACCAGCGCCAGCCGTGGCTCGCCACCTCCCAGCCGGCGTCGACCATCGCGCGCGCCGCAGCCGGGTTCTGCTCCAGCGCCCGGCCGACGGCGTAGACGGTCAGCGGCAGGCCGTGCGCCGTGAAGATGCGGTGGACCCGCCAGAAGCCGACCCGGCTGCCGAACTCGAACATCGACTCGGTGTTCAGGTTGCGCCGGCCGACGGCCGGCGGCGCGCCGACGACCTCGTGCAGGTAGGACTCGGACTCCGGCGTCGCCCTCGAGCACCGAACGCTCGCCGCCCTCCTCGTAGTTGAGCACGAAGCTGAGCGCGAGCCGCGCGCCGCCCGGCCAGCTGCGGATCCGGCGGCGACGCGCCGTAGCCGACGAGGTCGCGCGCGGTCACGGACCGCCGCGCCACCGCCTCGATCTCGATCAGCACGCCGGGCGGCAACCCCGCCTGGACCGACGTCCGCGCGGGGTACGGGCTCGAGAAGAACTCGACATAGACCTCGTTGTAGGCCGGGAAGTCGCCGAGGTCGGCGAGGTACGCGTTCACCTTGACGACGTCGTCCAGCGTGCAACCCGCCGCGTCGAGGCACGTCCGGACGTTCTCGAGCGTCCGCCGCGTCTGCTCGGCGATGCCGCCCTCGACCAGGTTCCCTTCGGGTCGTTGCCGATCTGGCCGGCCGTGTACACCGTGTCGCCAGACACCACCACCGGCGAGTAGGGCGGCTTCGGTACCGCCAGCCCCTCAGGTTGCAGCGCTTGCCTCGGCATCTCGATCTCCTTTCGACTCGACTCCGAACACCCCCGACTCGGCCAGCGCGCGAATCCGCTCCGGCTCGATATCCGCAGACCTCGACCAGCACCTGCTCCGTGTGCTCGCCGCGCGCCGGCGCCGGCCGCGCCGGCGGCTCCGGCGCCGGACAGCCGCAGCGGCGACGCGACCTGCCGAACGGTGCCGAGCCGCGGATGCTCGTACTCGACGCAGCCGCGCCTCCTCGAGCGCTGCGGCCACGTCGTTCACCGGCGAGCACGGGACGCCCGCCCCGCCGAGCACCTCCAGCCACTCCTCGCTCGTCCGCGCCGCGGAAGACCTCGTCGAGGATCGGCGAGAGCTCGTCGCGGCGCCGATCGCGGTCGGCGAAGGTCGGGAACTCCTCGGCCAGCTCGGGTCGCTCGATCGCGTCGCAGAGCAGCGTCCAGAACTTCTCCTTCGGGCAGGCGACGACGATCCAGCCGTCCGCGGTCTCGAAGTTCTGGAACGGGACGATCGACGGGTGCGCCGAGTTGCGCCGCCGCGGCGGGACATAGCCGCGCGAGGCCGCCCAGGTGCCGACGTACATCAGCTCGTGCAGGGCCGTGTCGAACAGCGAGACGTCGCAGTCGCAGCCGACACCGTCGCGGCGTGCGCGCCAGAGCCCGGCCAGCACGGCGATCGCCGACACATAGCCGCCGGAGAGGTCGACGAGCGAGAGGCCGCTCTTCGTCGGCGGGCCGTCCGGGTCGCCGGTCAGGCTCATCCACCCGGCGAGCCCCTGCATCATGTAGTCGTAGCCGCCCTGCGGCGGCGCGCGGCCCGGTCATGCCGAAGCCGGAGAGCGAGCAGCAGACGATCCGCGGGTTGACGTCCTTCAGGTCGTCGTAGGTCAGCCGCAGCTTCGCCGGCTGGTCGCCGCGCAGGTTCGAGTAGACGACGTCGGAGCCGCGCACCAGGTCCTCGAAGACGTCGCGCGCCTCCGGGTGGCGCAGGTCGAGCGAGACGCTCCGCTTGTTGCGGTTGAACGTCTCGAAGAAGAGCGAGTCCTCGCCCTCCGGCGAACGGCGGCACGTAGCGGCCGACGTCGCCGCGCGGAGGCCGGGTCCTCGATCTTGATCACGTCGGCGCCGAGGTCGGCGAGCTGGAGCGTGCCCCACGGCCCGGCGCCGAACTGCTCGATCGCGAGGATGCGGACGTCAGCCAGCGGCTGCACGGGCCACCTCCGCCAGCCGTTCCGCGTCCTCGGGCTCCCCGAGATTGAACACGACGTGCTGGGCGCCGGCGTCGAGGTACTCGCGCACCCGGGCCACGCACTCCTCGGGCGTGCCGGCGACGCAGTAGCGGTCGATCACGTGCTCGGAGAAATCGCCGGCGTACCGGCGGCGCAGGTGCTCGTACAGACGTCCGCTTGTCGCCGACATGCGCCGGGAGGGTCACCGCCGGCACGACGCGGTCGGGCAGCTTCGCGAGGGCCTCCCGGAAGCGCTCGACCGAGACCCAGATCGGGATCCAGCCGTCGCCGAGCTCGGCCGCGCGACGGATCGCCGCCTCGGAGCGGCCGCCGACCCAGAGCGGCGGCCCGCCCGGTTCGCGGCGGGCCCGGGGCGATCTCGACCTCCGCGAACGAGAAGAACCGGCCCTCGAAGCTCGCCGGCTGCGCCCCGAACAGCGCCCGGAGCGCGCGCATCGCCTCGCTCGTCCGCGCCCCCCGCTCGCGCGGGTCGACGCCGACCGCCTCGAAGTCCTTCTCCCCCTCGCCGCCGACCCCCACCCCGAGGATCAGGCGCCCTCGAGAGACGTAGTCGAGAGAGGCGAACTCCTTCGCCACCACGCTCGGATGCCGCAGCGGCAGCAGAACGATCCCGGCGCCGAGCGTGATCCGCTCCGTCACCGCCGCGAAGGTCGAGAGCGCGACGACGACGTCCAGGATCGGGTTGCGGTAGGAGATGTGGTCACCGGCCCAGATCGAGTCGTAGCCGAGGTCCTCCGCCGCCTGCGCGAGCTCGCGGTAGCGGCCGGGATCGGGCATACCTTCCACCTGCTGCCCGCTCCCCTGGATACCGAAGGCGACCGTCACCGCCCGACGGTCGTCCGTCCGGCCGTCCGCCAGGCCTTCTCGTAGTACGGGCGCAGCCACTCGAGATGGTCGAGCATCTGCTCTCCGGCGCCCGATTCGTCGGCGCTCTCGATCGCGGCTGCAATCTCGCGGTGGTGGTCGTTGATCGAGCGGTGCCATGCGCGCCCCAGCCGGGAGCGCGAGAGGTGCGTCTGCAGCACCGCGAACACCGGCTGGGCCGCGATCGACAGCAGCGTGTTGCCGCAGGCGGCGATCACGCAGGAGTGGAAGTCGCGGTTGTAGACGAACTGCTCCTTCGTGGGCAGCTGGAGCGGCCGGTCGGGGATCGCCTCGTTCAACAGCACGACGTCCTCCTCGGTCCGGCGGCGGGCGGCCAGTCGCGCTGCCGGCACCTCGAGCAGCTCACGCGTCTCGAGCAGCTCCTCGAGGGTCAGGTCGTCTGCGGCGGTGAGCAGGTCGATGCCCGAGCGCAGCGACTCGGACAGGTACCCGGCGCTCGGAACGGTGACGAACGAGCCGCCGCCCGCACCCTTGGCGGTCCGGATCAGGCTCTGCGCGGTCAGCAGCCGCAGCGCCTCGCGGATCGTCGCGCGGCTGACACCGAACTCCTCGGCCAGCACCGTCTCCTTCGACAGGCGGGAGCCCTCCTCGAGGCCCCCTTCGAGGATCTGCTCGCGGAGCCGCATCGCGATCAGCTCGTACGCCTTGGCTACGCGGTCACCTCCCGTCGGCGGAAGCCTGCTCGAATTCCGCATTGCCCGCCGCCGACACCGGCGCCGAAGCGGCCGGCAGCTCGCGGCCTTCGTACCACGCGGTCAGCGAGCCGACCGTGCGGCTCGCCGCCAGCTCGCCGCGGAGCTTCTCGGTCGCCGCCGAGTCGATCTCCAGCGTCCGTTCGTCGGCGAATACCACCCCGTACGCGTCCCGGGCGAGCTCGATCGAGGTGAAGTCGTCGAGCACGTCCTCGCGCACGGCGGCCGGGTCGCGCTCGAGCGGGTCGCCGTAGCCGGCGGCGTTCGGCTCGCGGAACTCGATGAACTCGCCGGCGCGGAACGGGATCCCCGTCACCTTCGCCGGCAGCGCCTGCTCGGCCGGCGTGTCCGGATTCTTGCGGCACGAGGCCACCAGGCCGTCCCAGCCGCCGAAGACGGCGGTCGGCGGGTCGGTCTGGCGGTCGCCTTCGCACGAGTACGTCCCGTCCACGAGGAAGCGGTTGCGGCGGATGATCCCGACGCCGCCGCGCCACTTGCCAGGCGCGGCCGACTCGGGGCGGAGCTCGTACTGGTCGCAGCGCATCGGGAAGCGCATGTCCAGCTCCTCGATCGGGTTGTTGCGCGTATTCGCCATCAGGTTGTCGACGGAGTCCATCGCGTCCTTGCCGAAGCGCCCGCCGTACGAGCCCTCGTTGACCTCGAGGTAGAGCCAGTACTCGCCGGCCGACTCGTCGAAGCCCGCGTATGCGCAGAAGTGGATGCCGGCCGAATTGCCGCCGGTGACCTTCTCCGGAAGCGCCTCGGCGAGCGCGAGGTTGACGTTGTCCACCACGCGCTGGGTCTGGCAGAAGCGCGAGAAGCAGGCGCGCGGGAAGTTCGGGTTGAAGATCGTCCCCTTCGGCGCGACCACCTTCACCGGCCGGAACACCCCGTCGTTCTGCGGCACATGCTCGGGGAAGGTGGTCTCGTCGAGCAGGATCGTGCGCACCGCGTAGTAGCACGAGACCAGCAGCGACCCTTCGTACGGGACGTTGAAGCCGGTCGGCACCTCCGGATTCGAGCCGGTCAGGTCGATCGTGATCTCGTCGCCCTCGACGACCACGCGCGTCTCGACGCGAAGCCGTTGGTCGCGGTTCCTGGCATCGTCGTCGAGCCAGCCGACGATCGGGCCGTAGGTCCCGTCGGGGATCTTCTCGATCTCGCGGCGGAGCATGGTCTCGGAGTAGTCCATCCAGTCGTAGGCGGCGCTCATCACCACCTCCGCCCCGTAGCGCTCGACCAGGCGCAGGAAGCGCTCGCGGCCGAGCTGGCACGCGGCGAGCATCGCGTTCATGTCGCCTCGGTTCATCGTCTCGGTGCGGACGTTGTCGAAGATCATCCGGTCGAGGTCCTCGTTCAGCTCGCCGCGCCGGTACCAGCGCAGCGCGTTGTAGACCTTCGCCTCGGCGTAGACGTCGAACGCGTCGGCGTTGATCCCCGGGAACGAGCCGCCGACGTCGAGGACGTGGGCGGTGACGGCGGCAAAGCCGAGCAGCTCGCCGTCGTGGAAGATCGGCACCGCCACCGCGACATCGGGAGAGTGCGAGGCGCCGAGGTACGGGTGGTTGTGGACGATCACGTCGCCGTCCTCGATCTCGTCCTCCAGCCGCCAGAGGAAGCCACGGATGTACCAGGGCAGCGAGCCGATGTGCATCGGCGTCGAGTCCGACTCGCAGAGCTCGCGGCCCTCGGCGTCGAAGATGCCCGCCCCGAGATCCTCGGACTCACGGATGATCGACGAGTACGACATCCGGAAGAGCACCCCGGCCATCTCCTTGGCGATCGCGTGGAAGGCGCCGCCGAGGACCCGGAGCGTGATCGGGTCGACCTCGACGCGCTTCCGGCTCGGAGGCCCGGGCTGGCGCCCGACTTCGTACTCGACGACGCTCATCTCGACACCTCCGCAGCGGTCACGGCCTCCGCCTCGGAGGCGACTCCGGTTCCGATCACGATGTTCCCGAAGCGGTCGACGTGCGCGGTCAGCCCCGGCGGGATCACGGTCGTCGAGTCGTACTGGTTGACGATCGCCGGCCCCTCCAGCCGGTTTCCCGCCCTCAGCGCCGTGCGGTCGTAGAACCGCGTCGGCACCTGCTCGAGGCTGCCGCCGACGCGGAACCAGGCGTCGCGCTCGTAGCGCAGCGCCTCGTCCGGCGACTCGTCGCCGTGCTCGACCTCCGGCACCTTCAGCGGCGGCATCAGGCCGATCCCCCGTACGCGGACGTTCGGGATCTCGATGTCCGAATCCTCGAACCGGCGCGAGTACTCGCGCTCGTGGATGTCGTGGAAGTCGCCGCGGACCTTCTCGGCCCAAGCATCGTCGATCGCGCCGGAGTCGACGTCGACCCTGAGCTCGTAGCCCTGGCCGAGGTAGCGGCAGTCGGCGACGCGCTGGACGAGGATCTGTTCGGCTGCGACCCCGTCCTCCTCGAGCTGGGCGCGTGCCTGCCGCTCGAGCTCCTCGAACGCGGCCTGGAGCGAGCCCGCATCCAGGCTGGACAGCCGCTCGTACACCGTCGAGCCGTACTCGTAGACCATGTCCGTTGCGAGCAGGCCGAGCGCAGCGGTCACGCCCGGGTAGTTCGGGACGACCACCGACGGCGTCCCCACCTCGAGCGCGATCTGAGCCGCGAACAGCGGCCCCGCGCCGCCCTCGGCGACCAGCGCGAAGTCGCGGGGGTCGTAGCCCTTGCGCACGGAGTTCTCCTCGATCGACTGCACCATCGAGTGGGTGAGAATCAGGACCGCGCCCATCGACGCCTCCTCGACCGACATGCCGAGTGCCCGGGCCGGGCCCTCCTCGAACGCCGCCCGCGCGGCGGCCGCGTCGAGGTCCATCCCGCCGCCGAGGAACGTCTCCGGAAGCAGCCAGCCGAGGTTGACCATGGCGTCGGTAGCGGTCGCCTCGGTGCCGCCCCGCCCGTAGGCGGCCGGCCCGGGGTCGGCGCCGGCCGAGCGCGGCCCGACGCGGAAGATGCCTCCTGCGTCCACGTAGGCGATCGAGCCGCCGCCCGCGCCGATCGTGTCGACGTCGACCATCGGGATCATCGCCTGGTACGGCCCGACCCTGGTGTCCAGCAGGTGCTTCATCCGCAGGCGGCCCTCCTGGGCAAGGCCGATGTCGGCCGAGGTGCCGCCCACGTCGAGTGTGATCACGTTCTCGTAGCCCGCCTGGCGCCCGGCCCAGATGCCGCCGACCACGCCGGCCACCGGCCCGGACATCAGCAGGTTGACGGGCCGCGCGATCGCGCCCTCGGCCGTGGCGACGCCGCTGGCCGAGGTCATCAGGTGCAGCCCGGTGCGGACGTCCATCGCCTCCAGCTCCTGCTCGAGCCGGTGGACGTAGCTGGAGACGCGGGGGCCGATGTACGCGTTGAGGCAGACGGTCGAGAAGCGCTCGTACTCGCGGTACTGGGGCAGCACCTCCGACGAGACGGACAGGAACGCGTCGGGGAACTCCTCGCGGACGATCTCGGCGACGCGCGCCTCGTGCTGCGGGTTCAGGAACGAGAAGAGGAAGCAGACCGCGACGGATTCGACACCGGCCTCCTTCAGCTTCACGACCTGCTCGCGCGCCTTCGTCTCGTCGAGCGGGACGAGTACCGAGCCGTCGCGGGTGATCCGCTCGGGCACCGTGAGCCGGTGCCGGCGGCGCACGATCGGGTAGCGCTGCCACGGCAGATCCTGGTAGCTCGAGAAGTTCAGCGGCTTCTTGTGCCGGGCGATGTGGAGGATGTCGCGGTAGCCCTCGGTGGTGATCAGCCCGACCTGGGCGCCGTCGTGCTCGATGACGATGTTGGTGGCGATGGTCGTGCCGTGGAAGACCTGGTCCAACTGCGAAGGCGCGGTGCCCGCGCCTTCGCAGAGCTCGCGAACTCCCTTCACGGTTCCCGAGGACGGATCCTCCGGAGTCGTCGGCAGCTTGTGGACGAGGATCTGGCCCGCCTCGTCGTCCACGTAGATCAGGTCGGTGAACGTGCCGCCGACATCGACTCCGAGTCGCTTCATCGAGCCCCCTTACGGTTTCAGGACGATCTTGCCGAAGTGCTCACGGCGCTCCATGGTCTCCATCGCCTCCCGCGCCTCGTCCAGGGGAAAGGTGGTGTAGACGAGGGGCTCGATCAGCCCGCGGGCGGCGAGGTCGAGCACCTTCTCGACCTCCCAGCGGTCGTAGACGAACGAGCCGATGATCTGCTTCTGGCCGCGGAAGAACGGGATGATGTCGAACGGGACGACCTCGCCCGAGTGCCCGCCGCAGATGACCAGGCGACCGTCCTTCGCGAGCGAGTCGAGCCCCTTCTGGAAGAGCTCGCCGCCGACGTGCTCGAAGACCAGGTCCACGCCGCGGCCGTCGGTCGCCCGCATCACCTCCTCGACCACGTCCTGCGTCGCGTGGTTGATGCCCACGTCCATGCCCAGCTCGCTCGCCCGCGCCAGCTTCTGGTCGGAGCTGGCGTTCCCGATCACGAACGCGCCGGCGAGGTGCGCGAGCTGCACCGCCGCGGAGCCGATGCCGCTGCCGACGGAGTTGATCAGGACGCGCTCGGCGGGGGCGAGCCGCCCGCGGGTGAACAGCATGTGCCAGGCCGTGCCGAAGGCGATCTGGGTCGCGGCGGCCGCCTCGTCGCTCAGGCTCTCCGGGATCCGGATCAGGTGACGCACCGAGCAGGCCAGCTTCTCCGCGTAGCCACCGGAGGTGGAGAAGCTGATGAACCCGGCGTCGAGGCAGAGCGACTCTCGCCCCGTCTGGCAGTAGATGCACTCGCCGCAGGTGGCCATCAGGTACGGCATCACGCGCTCGCCGACCTCCCAGCCGGTGACGCCCTCGCCGATCGCGGTTATGCGCCCGATCACCTCGACGCCGAGCACGAACGGTGGCTCGACCGGGAAGCGAGAGATGCCCTCGCGCACGTCGACGTCGAGGTGGTTCAGCGCAGAGGCGAGGATGTCCAGCGCGACCTCGCCCGGGCCGGGTTCCGGGTCCGGCAGGTCCTTGAGCTGCAACACGTCAGAGCCGCCGAATTCCTCGAACACGACCGCCTTCACGGACAACCTCCAAGTCGGACGACGAGTACGGGCTTTATGTCTGACTTTCGGGCGTGAGTCAAGGAGCACCCGGCCGGGCGGGTTTGACACTCCCTTTGAATGTCTGACATAAAGCGGGCACGGCTGTGCTCGAAGGACTCCGTTCTCTGCTCTTCGCGCCCGGCTCCGACGAGCCGAAGCTGACGAAGGCACTCGCGTCGGACGCCGACGTCGTCGTCGCCGACCTCGAGGACGCCGTGACACCCGACCGCAAGGACGAGGCGCGCGAGCTCGTGCTCCGGCTCCGCCCGCCCGTCGTCCGGGTCAACGGCGCGGGCACGCTCTGGTTCGAGGACGACCTCGCCGCGGCGCGCGAGCTCCCGCTGGAGGCGCTCGTCCTGCCGAAGGCAACGCCCGACGCGGTCGCCGCCCTCGGCGCCGAGGGCCCGCCGGTGATCGCGATCGTCGAGACGGCCCAGGGTCTGCGGCTCGCCTACGAGACGGCGTCGAGCCCTCGAGTGGCCGCGCTCCTGCTCGGTGCGGCCGACCTGGGCGCCGAGCTCGGCTGGGAGCCACGTCCGGACGGTCTGGAGGTCCTCTACGCCCGCTCGAAGGTCGTCGCCGACTCGGCGGCGGCCGCCATCCGCGGCCCCTTCGACATCGTCCACCTCGACACCCGGGACGGGGCGGGGCTCGAGGCCGCCGCCCGCTTCGCGAGGTCGCTCGGTTTCCGCGGCAAGGCCTGTATCCACCCGGCGCAGGTCGACATCGTCAACCGCGTGTTCCAGCCCGACGCCGATTCCGTCGCGTGGGCGCAGCGTGTGCTGGAGGCGGCCGAGCGCGGCGAGCACGAGGGCCGCGGCGCGGTTGCGCTCGACGGCGAGATGATCGACGCGCCGATCGTCGATCGGGCGCGCAGGATCCTGTCCGACGCGAAAGGAGGCACGCATGGCCACTGAGCACGCGAGCGCGCCGAAACTCTGGGAGGGCCGCTTCTACGAGGACCTCGACGTCGGCGACGTCTTCCGCAGCCGCTTCGGCCGCACCGTCACCGAGTACGACAACATCCTCTTCACGGGGCTGACCCACAACACGAACTCGATCCACTTCGACGCCGTTCACGCCGGGCGGACGCAATTCGGGCAGATCCTGGTCAACAGCACGTTCACGCTCGCGCTGATCACCGGCCTGACCGTCCAGGACACGAGCGAGAACGCAGCCGCGAACCTGTCCTGGACGGACATCTCGCTCCCGAACCCCGTGTTCGTCGGCGACACGCTCTGGGCCGAGAGCGAGATCCTGGACAAGCGAGAGTCGAAGTCGAAGCCGAGCGTCGGCATCGTCTCGATGCGCTGCCGTGGGATCAACCAGCGCGGCCAGGTGGTGATCGAGTATCGGCGGACGTTCATGCTCTACAAGCGCTCGGCGCCGGAGGTGGAGCGCAGCTTCCCCGGCACCGGCGAGGAATGGAGGGTGTGATGGCCACTGCAGCGGAACGGTTCGCGGCATTCGCGCTGGAGCTGACGCTCGACGCTGTGCCCGAGGAGGTGGTCGAGGCGGCGAAACTGCACGTGCTCGACGTGCTCGGCTGCGGCCTGGCCGCGCACGGGCTCGGGGTCGCCGGCGAGGGCCGGCAGGCGATGGTGGAGCTGGGCGGCGAGCCCGAGGCGTCGGTGATCGGGCTGGAGACCGGTCTGCCTGCGCCCAACGCGGCGTTCGCGAACGCGATGCTCTGCCACGGCCTCGACTTCGACGACACGCACTCCGACTCGGTCTCGCACGTCAGCACGGTGGTCGTGCCGGCGGCGGCCGCGCTCGCCGAGGCGCGCGGCGCCGACGGGCGCGAGCTGCTGACGGCGATCGTCGCCGGCAACGAGATCGTCACCCGCATCGGCATGGCGACGCCGGGGGCGTTCCACCGGCGCGGCTTCCACCCGACGGCGATCTGCGGGATCTTCGGCGCAACCGCCGCCGCCGCACGGCTGAGCGGTCTCCCGGTCGCCGAGACGGCAAGCGCGCTCGGCATCGCCGGCAGCATGGCCTCGGGCCTCTTCGCCTACCTCGACGATGCCACCGCGACCAAGCCGATCCACCCGGCCTGGGCCGCGCACGGCGCGCTCGTCGCCGTGCGGCTTGCCGCGCTCGGCGCCGAGGGCCCGCCCGGCGTGCTGGAGGGCCGCTTCGGCCTCTACCACGCGTTCGTCGACACGCGCATCGACCTCGAGCCGCAGCTCTCCGACCTGGGCAGGCGCTGGGAGACGCCCCGGATCGCCTTCAAGGCCTTCCCAGCGTGCCACTTCATCCACGGCTCGCTGGGCGCGACCGCCTCGCTGGTCGGCTCGGTCGACCCGGACGAGATCGAGGAGATCGTCGTCACCGTGCCCGAGGCTGGCGTCTCGCTGGTACTGGAGCCGGCCGAGTCGAAGGTCGCGCCTCGCACGGACTACGAGGGCAAGTTCTCGCTCCAGTACTCGACCGCGGCGATGCTCGTGCACGGCCGCGTCGGCCTGGCCACGTACACGCCGGAGGCGCTGGCCGACGACCGCGTGCTCGGCCTCGCCCGGAGGGTGCGCTACGAGATCAAGGAGTACACGTCGTACCCGGCCGCGTTCCCCGGGGGGGTGCGGATCGTGCTGCGCGACGGCGAGACGATCGACGCCGACCTCCCCCACCAGCTGGGCGCGCCCGAAAACCCGATGACGGCCGAGCAGGTGCGAGAGAAGTTCCGCGAGAACGCCGCGCTTGCGGGCGGGTCGTTCGAGGCGCTCGAGGAGGCGGTGCTCGACCTCGAGCACCGTGACGACCTGCGCGCCGTGCTCTCACAGCTCGGCGGCCATGCGGTCCCCGCATGAGCGTCGCTCGCCTTCGGCTCGCTCCCGCGGGGGAAACGGCCGGTTTCCCCCGCGAGCCCCCTTCCCTAAGTACTTCCGCACCCCAGCAACGACTGGAAGCCGCGCCCGCCATGTCGGTCGCGGCGCCGACCGTTCACAGAGCCGGCGAGGCGGCGGCCCTATGAGCGTTCCGGACGATCGGCAGGCGATCGTCGCCGCGGTCCGCGAGTGGGTCGAGCGCGAGGTCTACCCGGTCGCCTCCGACTACGAGCACGCCGACGAGTACCCCGAGCCGCTGGTCGAGGACATGAAGCGGATGGGCCTGTTCGGCGTGACCATCCCCGAGGAGTACGGCGGCCTCGGGCTCGACCTGCTCACCTACGTGCTGATCCAGATCGAGCTGTCGCGCGGCTGGATGTCCCTCTCCGGCGTTCTGAACACGCACTTCATCTCGGCGTGGATGATCCGGACCCACGGCACGGACGAGCAGCGGGAGCGCTACCTGCCCAGGATGGCGACGGGGGAGCTGCGCTTCGCCTACTCGATGACGGAGCCGCACGCGGGCTCGGATGTCCAGGCGATCCGCACCCGCGCGGTCCGCGAGGGCGACGGCTACGCGATCACCGGCCAGAAGATGTGGGCCACGAACGGCCTCCGCGCGGGCGCGATCATGTTGCTGGCGGTCACGGACCCGGACGCCAAGCCGCGGCACCGGGGCATGACGGCGTTCGTCGTCGAGAAGGAGCCGGGCCGCTCTTCGCAGCCGGGCCTGGAGGTCGGAGCCCCGATCAAGAAGCTCGGGTACAAGGGGGTGGAGTCGGTCGAGCTGTCTTTCGACGGCTTCGAGGTGCCGCTCACCAGCATTCTGGGCGGCGCAGCCGGTGAGAACTCGGGCTTCGCCTACTTCATGGGCGGGATCGAGCTCGGCCGCGTGAACATCGCCGCGCGCGCCGTCGGCATCGCCACGCGGGCATTCGAGGAGGCGATTCGCTACGCGCAGCAGCGCGAGGCGTTCGGCAAGCCGATCGCCCAGCACCAGGCCGTGCAGCTGAAGCTGGCCCAGATGGCGACGAGGATCGAGGCGGCCCGGCTCCTGACGATGCAGGCTGCGGAGCGGAAGAACGCCGGCGAGCGCGCAGACCTCGAGGCCGGCATGGCGAAGCTGTTCGCGACCGAGACCGCCGAGGAGGTCGCGCTGGAGGCGATGCGGATCCACGGCGGCGCCGGCTACTCCCAGGAGCTCGTCGTCGAGCGGATCTACCGCGACGCGCCCGTCCTGATCCTCGGCGAGGGCTCCAACGAGATCCAGCAGCTGGTGATCGCGCGGAGACTGCTCGAGCGCTACGCCGTCTGATGGACTTCTCCCTTCCGCCGGAGCTGGACGAGATCCGGGCCGCCGTGCGTGAGCTGTGCGCGGGGTTCCCCGGCGAATACTGGCGCGGGCTCGAGCCCGACCGCTACCCGGAGGAATTCGTCGCCGCCCTCACCGAGCAGGGATGGCTGGCCGCGCTGATCCCCGAGGAGTACGGCGGCGCCGGGCTCTCGCTGACGGCCGCGAGCGTGATCCTGGAGGAGATCAACGCCGCGGGCTGCAACGCGGGCGCCTGCCATGCCCAGATGTACGTGATGGGCACGATCCTGCGCCACGGCTCCGACGCCCAGAAGCAGGCGTACCTGCCGCGGATCGCCTCCGGCGAGCTCCGCCTCCAGGCCTTCGGCGTCACCGAGCCGACGGTCGGCTCCGACACGACGAGCATCCAGACGACGGCGGAGCGTGTCGACGGCGGCTACGTCGTCCGCGGCCAGAAGATCTGGACGTCGCGCGCACTGCACTCCGACCTGATGCTGCTGCTCGCCCGCACGACCGCCGCCGACCAGGTCGAGAAGCGCACGGAGGGCCTCTCCACGTTCGTCGTGGACATGCGGAAGGCGCTCGACGCCGGCACGATGACCATCCGCCCGATCAGGACGCTGATGAACCACGCGACCACCGAGGTCTTCCTCGACGGTGTCGAGCTGCCGGCGGACGCACTCGTCGGCGAGGAGGGCAAGGGCTTCCGCCACATCCTCGACGGGATGAACGCCGAGCGGGTGCTGATCGCGGCCGAGTGCATCGGCGACGGCCGCTGGTTCGTCGACAAGGCGTCCGCCTACGCGTCCGAGCGGGTCGTCTTCGGACGGCCGATCGGCCAGAACCAGGGCGTCCAGTTCCCGATCGCGCGTGCGTGGGCCTCGGTCGAGGCGGCCGACCTGATGCGCTACAAGGCCGCCTGGCTGTTCGACCAGGGACTCCCCTGCGGGCCGGAGGCGAACACGGCGAAGTTGCTCGCCTCAGAGGCGTCGTGGGCGGCGGCCAACGCGTGCCTGGACACCCACGGCGGCTTCGGCTTCGCGCAGGAGTACGACGTCGAGCGGAAGTTCCGGGAGACGCGCCTCTACACGGTCGCCCCGGTCTCGAACAACCTCGTGCTCGCCTTCATCGGCCAGAACGTGCTGGGGATGCCGCGCTCCTACTGAGCGGCGCGGTTGAAGGCCGTCAGCGAGCGCTCCAGCTCGTCACGCGAGAAACCTCGGCCGATGAAGACGACCCGCGAGCGCTGGTCGTCGTCCGCCCACGCCGGCAGGTGCTCGGGCGGATGGACGACGTGCTGTACGCCGTTGATCACGAGCGGGCCCTCGGCTCCGACGTCGAGCAGCCCTTTGACGCGGAGGACGTCCCCGCCCCGGGCCTGGAGCAGCATCGTCAGCCAGATCCCGAACGCGGTCCAGTCGAGCGGCTCCTCGAACGTCAGGCAGACCGCGCGGACCTCGTGGTCGTGCGCGGGAGCCTCGTCGAAGACGAGATCGCGCGGGTCGCGGTCGTCGCCGTCGAAGAGGTCGCCCGGCGCCAGGTCCCCGAGCACGGACTCGATGATCTCCGCGGCCGGGTTCAGCCGGCGGAGCTCCCGCATCAGCACAGCCGGATCGGTGAGGTCCGGCTTCGTGACCACGAGCCGGTCGGCGACCGCGGCCTGCTTGACCGACTCCTCGCCGCGGAGCCCATGCTGCGCGTCCACGGTCGTGATCACGCGCTCGAGCTCGAAGTGGTGCTTCACCACCGGGTCGCCGAGCAGCGTGTAGAGGATCGGCGCCGGATCGGCGAGGCCGGTGGTCTCGACGACCACGCGGCCGAACGCGGGGATCTCGCCCCGGTCGCGCCGCGACAGCAGGTCGCGCAGCTCGTCGGCGAGATCGCCGCGGAGGGTGCAGCAGACACAGCCGTTCCCGAGGACGACCGTGCGCTCGTCGACCCGCCGCAGCAGGTGGTGGTCGATCGCGACCTCGCCCAGCTCGTTGACGATCACCGCCGTCTCGCCCATCTCGGGGTGGACGAGGAGCCGGGAAAGGAGCGTCGTCTTCCCGCTGCCGAGGTAGCCCGTGAGCAGGACGACGCGCGTCTTCACGACAGCGCCGCGATCAGGTCGGGATCCAGCGGATCGAGCGGCCGGCCGCAGAGCCGCTCGGCCTCGACCCACACCGCCCCGAGGTTGTCCACGACGGCGCTGCGGCCCTTCGGGTCGCGCAGCACCCAGATCCGGCCGCTCCAGTCGTCGAGCTTCAGCCCGTACACGGCGAGCACGCGGTTGAGCAGCCGTCCGCGGAACACCCGCCCGCGGCGGCCGCCCTCCTGCTCGGCCCAGTGGTCGTTGAGGAGTACACCGCAGAGGACGCACATGGCGCGTCCGTTCTACCACCCGAGATGATTGACCGGTGATTTGCGTGGTTGCGGGGAGGGCATGCACCAAGCAGTGTGGTCGACTCGACCGGTGCCAAGGCCGGTGAGCCTTGGCGCCGGGCGAGGCGGCCGCAATGCGCCGCGTGCAGCCCCATCCGCGGCTGCGCGAAATCGCCGGTCAATCATCTAGTAGGTTCGGCATTGCATACAACGTCACGGGAGGAGAGCGATGGCGAAGGAGATCTTCTGCGTGATCGGCGTCGACGTCGACGCGGTCGCCGGCTGGCTGGGGTCGTACGGCGGCGAGGACTCGCCCGACGACATCTCCCGCGGCATCTTCGCGGGCGAGGTCGGGACGAGGCGCCTGCTGAAGATGTTCGACAAGTACGACATGAAGACGACCTGGTTCATCCCGGGGCACTCGATCGAGACGTTCCCGGAGGAGACGAAGATGGTCGTCGACGCCGGCCACGAGGTCGGGATGCACGGGTACTCGCACGAGAACCCGATCGCGATGACGCCGGAGCAGGAGGAGGCCGTCCTCGTCAAGTGCATCGGCCTGATCGAGGAGGTCGGCGGGCCGCCGCCCGACCGGCTACGTCGCGCCCTGGTGGGAGTTCTCCAACGTCACCAACGAGCTCCTGCTGAAGCACGGGATCAAGTACGACCACAGCCTGATGCACCGCGACTTCGTCCCGTACTACGTGCGGGTCGGCGACAGCTGGACGAAGATCGACTACTCGAAGAAGCCCGAGGAGTGGATGAAGCCGCTCGTCCGCGGCGAGGAGACCGACCTGGTCGAGATCCCGGCGAGCTGGTACCTCGACGACCTCCCGCCGATGATGTTCATCAAGGGCGCCCCGAACAGCCACGGCTTCGTCAACCCGCGCCACCTCGAGGAGATCTGGCGGGACCAGTTCGACTACGTCTACCGCGAGGAGGACTACGCCGTCTTCGGGATGACCATCCACCCGGACGTCAGCGGCCGACCGCAGGTGATCCTGATGCTCGAGCGGCTGATCGAGTACATCTCGGGCCACGACGGCGTCCGCTGGGCGACGATGGACGCGATCGCGGACGACTTCAAGGACCGCTACCCGAGGAGCTGACGAAACCGGGGACCGGCTTCAGCCGGTCTCCCGATCTCGGCTGCTTTACCGCCTCGACGACCTGCTCTGCGGCCTCGGCGTCGATCCCGCCGCCGAGGCCCAGCTCCTCCTCGACGCTCTGCACCGGCGCGCGCCGGAACCGGAGCGAATCGTGAGCACGACCAGGAACGTGACGATCACCGCCAGCGAGACGAGCGTCGTCGCCGTGCCGAGGGCGTAGAGATCGGGCCGGAGGGCGGCAGCCTGGATCAGGCCGACGATCTCGAGCGGCAACGTCAGGTTGCCCACAACGAGCAGCGCCGTGCGATCGAAGTCGTTCCAGGTCAGCGTGAAGCCGAACAGGAACGCTCCGAAGATGCCGGTCCAGACGAGGGGCAGGGTCACCTCGCCGAACGTCCTCGCCGCGTTGGCGCCGAGGTCGCGCGCCGCCTCGTCGATGTGGTCGTCGTAGCGGTTCCAGATCGCCGATCATCACGAGGAACCCGAACGGGATCCCCCAGACGGTGTTGGTGCCGAGCGCCGTGTGCCAGAGGGAGGTCTCCTGGCCCATCGACTTCCAGAAGATCTGCGTCCCGAGACCGAGGAGAAATCCCGGCGTCATCAGCGCGAGCAGGATGATGTAGAAGGCGATGCCGTCCGCCGCGGAAGCGGCGCCGGAATGCCATCGAGAGGGTGAAGCCAGGAACGCGACGATCGCGCCCGCGGCCAGGCTGACCCAGAGCGAGCCCTCGCCGGCGGTCCGTATGCCGTTCGCATTCGTGAAGATGACCTGCTGCCCGTGGTGGACCTGGCTCGCGAAGATCGAGCGCCACCAGTCGAGGCCCGCCGGGCCGCTGAAGGGGAACGTAACACCGCCCTGATAGCCCTGGAAGGAGAGGATCGCCATCAGGATCATCGGTGCGTACAGGAAGATCAGGAAGATGACGAAGTACGATGGCGAGGCCCCACTTCGCCCAGTCGCGCCTCCGCTTGTACTGGCGCTTGACCACGTTGTCCTGCGTGCGCTCCATCGCGGGTGCGTAGGCGCTCGATGACATCAGATGTCCTCCCGCAGGTTCGACAAGCGGGTGATGACGAACACGCCCAAGATCAGGATCAGTACGAGCAGCACCGCGGACGCCGCCCCTTGCGGATACT
>CAWEGI010000002.1:0-186177 GCA_963808815.1 uncultured Actinomycetes bacterium
AGCTCGTGCTGTCGCAGTACGTCGAGGTCGGATTGGCGATGAAGCTGCTCTCGGATTCAGCTGAAGGGGCTGGGTATCTGCTCAAGGACAGGATCGGCGATGTCAAGGAATTCATCGGCGCAGTACGGCGCGTGGCCGACGGCGGCTCGGCCATCGACCCGATCATCGTCTCGACGCTCCTCTCCAAGCGCCGAAGCGATGATCCCATGGCCATATTGACTCCCCGCGAGCGGGAGGTGCTCGTGCTCATGGCGCAAGGTCGCTCGAATCAAGGCATCGCGGACAGTCTGGTCATCACACTCCGCGCCGCCGAGAGATACGTCTCCACTATCTTCGGCAAGCTCGGCCTTCCCGCGACGACCAACGACTCGCGCCGCGTGCTCGCCGTATTGCTCTACCTGCATTCCTGAGAGGCGGGCTCTTGGAGGCGCCCAGGAGCGGCTGGCGCCGGGCTCCCGTTCCGCGCCCTGTTGACCCGACCCAGAAGGGAACTGCACTATGCTCGCCACGAATGTATCGATTGTCGAAGCGTCCAGAGTGGCCGCAGCAGAAGGTCTTCTGCGTCGGCATGCACAAGAGCGGAACGACGAGTTTTCATCAGCTGATGTCGGATCTGGGCGCTCGTTCGCTGCACAGCACTCGCCGGAGCATGGCGGCGCTCGGACTTGGTGCTAACAATTCCGCGGAAGAAGGCGATGGGACCCGATCCGACCTGACGGCCCGGATCGACGCGCCCATGCTGCAGAAACTGGTCGATCAGTACGATTGCTTCAGCGACAACCCATGGCCGCTGTTGTACCGGCGGTTGGATGTCGCGTTTCCGGGCAGCCGTTTTGTGCTCACTGTTCGTGATACAGAGAACTGGTTGCGAAGCCAGATCGAGCACTTCGGCGAGAAAAACACTCAGATGCGGCAATGGATCTACGGCTTTGGCAATCCATTACGCCATGCCGAACGCTACCGCGAAGTATACGAGCAGCACGCGAGCGACGTGCGGCAGTATTTCGCGCGCCGCTCGGACTTCCTGGAGCTCCGTCTCGAAGACGACAATCGGGCGCTTGGCGCGAAGCTGTGGACGTTTCTCGGTCTCGCTGGGGAGCCGTGCACCTTTCCGCATGCCAACGTGCGACGCGGAGGTGGTCAGTGAGAACGGACGACGCGCGCTCACGAGGCGCTCGAGCGGTAGTCGCCACAGCTCGAGGCGACGAATCGCACGCTCACGTGCGCGCGCTGGACGTCAGCGCGGCCAGCTCGCGGTTGAAGCGCTCCGGCTCTTCTAGATGCGGCGCGTGGCCGACGCCCTCGTACCAGGAGGCCTCGGCGGTCGGGCAGGTGGTGAGAACGTGCTCGGCCATCGCTGGTAGGACGACGACGTCCGCGCGGCCCTGCGTGACGAGCAGCGGCACCTCGAGGTCACGCAGCACGTCGTCGTCGTCGATCTCACGTGCCGCGAGGTTGGCGCGGATCTGAGGCGCTACCACGATGTTCCAGCAGATGGCGGCCTCGATGTCGTCTGCCGGAAGCGGCTTCACCAGGCACGTCTTGACGAAGCTGCGCATGGCCCAGATGTTCGTCGGCAGGTCGTCCGCCGTGGCGCCTGCGAAATGGTCGAGAAGGCCGGGGCCGATCAGCGTGCCGAAGGCCGCCTCGCCGAGCTTGACGGCGCCTTCGACGAAGTTGATCGCAGCGATTCTCTCCTGGCCGTGCGCGCGGACGTAGTCGCAGATGACGAAGCTTCCATAGGACCAGCCGACCAGCACGGGCCGGTCGAGGCCCAACTCGTCGATGATCGCGGCCAGGTCATCGGCCCAGAGCTCGCCGTCGGTGTAGTGCTCGACCTCGAGCGGCGCTTCGGACATGCCGTGGCCGCGGAGGTCGTAGGCGACGAGGCGAAACTCGTCGGAGAGCGCGCTTTCGTATTGCTTTGCCCGGCCACCCTTCGACGGCTGCCGCCGACGGTAGGCAACCACCGCCCAGACCAGCAGCTCGCAGCCGAGGACGACCTCGAACGCCGAGGCGGCTCGGGAAGGCGTGGAATTCTTGGAGCCGAAGTCCTGGCCATGCAGAACGAAGAGCGTGAGCCCACCGAGCACGGCGATCGCGAACAGCCAACCAGCGACGAAGGCAAGTGCTCGCCGCCGGCCGGAGGGCATCGTCAGCAGGACGATCACAGTCACCACCGAGACCGGACTCGTGAACGCTACCGCCAGCCCAAGCGCCGCGACTTCGGCGACCAGCGTCCCCACCCTGCTCCCTCGTGATCCATGGCCGACGCAGCGGCCTCAACACCGACGCCCCGCGGGCTAGATTCGCCGTCGAACCCCCCGCCCGGGAGTGACGGCCGCTGCCACCACGGCAGTTTTCGCTACTGGTGACGGACCAGGCGTGACGGCCGCGGCCACTACTGCAGTTTTCGCCACCGGCGCGCCGATGACACCAACTCTTCCTACACGTGCCGGCCTCAATGGCATTTCAAACTCCTTCGGTCGCAAGTGCTTCGTCGGCCTCGATTGAGGCGATGATCGCCTGAATAGGAATGCGTCCGTTGGCAATCAATTGGCCACCCGAACGCCGCGCTGCTGATGCGAATGGCGCAGCCCAGAGGTTCTCCCAGATGAGCACTCCGGCGGTGCTCCCAGGCTCCATCGCGGCGGCCAGTTGCTCGACGTCGTCCTCGGCCAACAGCTCCGCCAGCTGGGCCTCGACGGCCTGTAGCTCTCCGAGCTCGTCGATATCGGAAAGCTCCGTTGCCTCGACCGTACCGTCCTCGTTCTTGGTCAGGATCAATACGTCGATCACGCGGATGGTTCCGGAATCAACTAACGCAAGCAGCTCTGTCGCCATCTCGCCCGTGAAGCTGCTTGCTCCGGCCGGGAACTCGACGACGAGGTAGTCGACGGGGCCGAGCTCATCCAGCGGCTTGCTCGGTTCAAGTGCGGCACTCGTCATTGGTCTTCCTTTCGTTAGCCGACTGATGTCTCACGCGCGTTCAGATTCGGTACTGCCCCGATCGTCCGGACGGGTCGGGACCAGCAGGGCGGGTACTCGGGCGCCGTCGGCCGAGGGGCCGTCATAGGTCGGGGCCGCCGGTAGCGGCGGTAGCAGCAGGAGGTGGCTCTCGACGATCGCCCCGGCAACGTCGGTCAGTTTGCGGCCGTTGTGTTGGGAGTGGTCTCGGAGCATCTCGAATGCTTTGTCGGCGTTGATGGCGTGGCGGGCCATCAGGATGCCCTTGGCTTGCTCGATCGTTGCGCGCCGCCCGAAGGCGCCTTGGAGGTTGTGGTACTCGGTGAAGCGCTGCAGCGTGATGTCGATCGCGCTCTGCAGTTCTTCGGGGGTGCCGTCGATGATGTAGGCGAAGACGCCGCGCTTGGCCGCCTCGTGGATGTACGCCGGGTCGTTGGCGTGAAGGAGCGCGATCACGGGGCAGGACGCTTCGCGGACGATCTCGCCGATGAGATCGAGCGCGTGCTCGGAGGAAAGGCCGAGCCCGACGATTGCCACGTCCGGCTGTTCCCTCGCCGTCTGCGCTCCGACTTCCTTCACGTAGATCTCACGGGCGATCACGTCGTGGCCGAGGCCGATCACGACCTGGGCGAGCAGCTCGAGCCGGTCGCGCCTCTCGTTGGCGATCAGGATTCGCAGATGCTGGAAATCAGTGGTCGGCACGGGCGCGCTCATGCGGCGGATGCCGAGCCGGGAGCGCCGTTCTGTTGGCGCTCGGGGCCGGGAGCCGTGATCACGTAGCTGCGGTTTCCATGGTGCACGTTCGCGACCTGGAGACTGTGCGCCTCGAGCCAGCGCTCGACCAGAGCCAGGAGCTCGAAGACCCAGCCCGTCGGCGCGGCCCTCTCGGGCCGAAGCCTGACGAGCGTCGCCGGGCCGGTGGTCTCGACGAGTTCGGCGCGAAAGTGCGATACCGCCTCGCCGAGCAGCGCGTCGGCGCTCGCGCGATCAGGCGCCGTTATCTCCACCGGCATCGTCAGCACCTCGTCCCAGCAGGTCGACGGACGGGCCCTGATCGGCCTCGCCTTCGCGCTCTGCCACCCGCGTCGCCGTCCGGTGCTCCCACCAACCCGAGCCTGATTCGCCATTCGTCCTCCCGACCTGATCGAAACGGATCGCCGACCAGACGGTTGCGGTCAGCCAGCAACTGCTCCAACCCTGTTCGTGAGGGATGACGTCTCGCAGAGCCGGTTCTTGTGGCTCTGCAACGAATGTGCCCACGCTACCTTCGCAAGCGCAACCGCCGCGATCGTATCAACGGCGCAGCACGTGCAGTGCTAGGGTTGCCTCCTCGCCGCAAAACGCTCGGCGGGAATCTTTTCCGGCCCTAGCGATCGGTCGGTAGTGGGCTAACCCCTAGTGGGCCAGCCCGGAAGCCGAGGTTGGGAGCCGAGCGTGTCTGAAGCTGACAAGCACCCGATGCTTGATGCGGGACGGGCGAGTGCAGGGCGGCATCTAGTGAGTTCCGGCGTGTGCCACCTCCCCGGGCGGCCACCGGCCGCAGCCTGGGTGTGGTTAACACAAGGTCTAATCGAAGGAGATTTCCATGACCGGAGCTGAGATGCTCGTTGCTGCGAATGGTTGGTGGTTTGGGTCGATCGTTTTCGTGATCCTTTGGATACTGATCGCGTTCTGGCCGGCGCGGGTCGCTGCGCGGAAGGGTCACAGCTTTTTCGGCTTCTTCCTCTTCAGCCTGGTCTTCTTCCCGGCGGCCTTGATCGTGGCGTACCTCGTCCGCGATCGAGCACAGCCGGCTGTGGCCTGACCTCCCACACCCGAAACCCCACGCCCACGATCGAGACAGGAGGACGAGATGCTCAGAAGAAGACGGCCCGTGGCCAAAGTGGCAGCAGTAGGCGCTGTCGCCCACCACGCCGGGAAAGCAGGCGCCAACGCGGCGGCGGCAGACGCACAGACCGAACAGCCTCCGGCCGAGCAGGCGGCGCCGGTGGCAGCCGCGCCTGCGGCGGAGGACAGCATGGAGGAGCTGACCAAGCTGAAGGGGCTACTCGACTCCGGCGTGCTGACCCAGGCGGAGTTCGACGCGCAGAAGCAGAAGATCCTTCAGGCCATGTAGGGACCATCGACGACCCTCAGCAATTCTTCGACAAGAAGGAGTTCTCATGTCAGAACAGACTGTCGAGACACCGGTTCTCGACCTCCTCGCCAGGATGACCGCGGACTCGATCGAGGCGTCGAGCCTCGATGCGGAGACGTTGATCCTGGTGCGTATCGCCGCGCTGGTCGCGGTCGATGCCCCGCCGGTTTCGTATGCCCTCAACCTCGAGGCTGCAGGTGACCTCGAGATCGATCCGGAGCGGGTTCGGGGTGTCCTCGCGGCGGTCGCGCCGATCGTCGGCACCGCCCGGATCGCTTCGGCGACGAGCAAGATCGCTCGGGCGCTCGAGCTCGAGCTCGAGATCGCAGAGCTCGAGGCGGAGACCGAGGCAGAGGCCTAAGCCGAACTGGGTCGTCTCCCTCCCGGTCGGAGGGAGACGACCTTCGACTGGAAGGGGGCAGGCGAAAATGAGTAAGAAGCGTGGAGTGCTGGTCTGGAGCCTGCTCGTGTTGGCGACGATCGTGCTGTTCGTTTCGTCGCTCACGGTCTGGTCGAAGCGTCAGCTACTCGATAGCGACGCTTGGGCGGACTCGTCGTCGCAGCTGCTGGCGAACGATGAGGTTCGTGGCGCTATCGCGCAGACGCTGGTCGATCGCCTGTTCGAGCGGGTGGACGTGGACGCCCAGCTTCGCGCGCGGTTGCCCGAGCAGGCGCAGGGAGCGGCCCCCGCGCTGGCGGCGACGCTCGAGAGCGCGGCCGTCCGCGCCGCCGACAGGATGCTGCAAACACCAAGGGTGCAGACGCTCTGGCAGAACATCAACAAACGCGCCCACGCCGGTGTCGTGAAGGTGCTGGAGGGCAAGGATCTCGGCAGGAACGGAAACGTCTCGACCGCAAACGGAAACGTCACACTCGACCTGAGACCGCTGATCACCCAGCTGGCGACGCGGCTCGGCGTCGAAGACAGGCTAAAGGCGAACGCCGATCCGAACGCCGGCCAGGTCGTGATCATGAAGTCGAACCAGCTCGAGACGGCCCAAAAGGCAGTGAAGATCCTCCACGCGCTCAGCTCGCTGCTCGCAATCGCCGTCCTTGCCCTCTACGCGCTGGCGATCTACCTCGCGCGGGGCCGGCGTAGGCTAATGCTCGGCGCGACCGGGGCGAGCCTCATCTTCGTCGGCCTGATCATCGCCTTCATGAGACGCGCCCTCGGCGGGGCGATCGTCGACTCGCTGGTCAAAGTGGAGGCGAACAAACATCCGGTGAGCGTGATCTGGGGGCTCGAAACGAGCGTGATGCGAGACATCGCGGTCATCCTCGTCGTCTACGGCGCGCTCGTCCTCCTCGCAACGGTCCTCGCAGGCCCGAATCGACCCGCGGTCGCGATCAGGCGCTGGCTGGCACCCACGTTCAGACATCACCCGATCGTCGTCTGGGCAGTGGGTGTCGCCGTCTTCCTGATTGTGCTCGCCTGGGGGCCAGCGTCCGGCAACCGGGCTCTACTCGGCGTCGCCCTCCTCGCCGCCACGACCGCCATCGCCATCGAGGCCCTGCGCCGGCAAACACTGCGGGAGTTCCCCGAGGATCCGCCCCCGGCAGTCGGGAAGGCCCCTTGAGCGCCCTAGAGCGGCGGGACGAGACCCACCTGCGATTCTTGACGCGATCAAGGGCAAGGCGCTCGCATTGCGCGGAGAGGAGCTAAAGAGTGACTGATCAGATTTCACGCGACGTCTTGCCGATCCCGGATAGGCCATTCGAAGGGACCCTTCCGTACGACGCCAAGGACCCAGACGCGTCGTTCCCTGCGATCGAGCCGCTGCGGCCGCCGGCCGACGCCCCGAATGTGCTTGTCATTCTGCTCGACGATGTCGGCTTCGCGGCGTCGAGCGCCTTTGGCGGGCCGTGCTCGACGCCGACGGCCGAGCGGCTGGCCGAGAACGGCCTGAAGTACAACCGGTTCCACACGACTGCGCTCTGCGCGCCCACCCGGGCTGCCCTGCTGACCGGCCGCAACCACCACACGGTTGGGATGGGGGTCATCACCGAGCTCGCGACGTCGGCGCCCGGCTACAACTCGATCCGCCCCAACACCTGTGCGCCTCTGGCGCAAACCTTGCAGCTGAACGGCTATTCGACGGCGCAGTTCGGTAAGTGCCACGAGGTGCCGGTCTGGCAGACGAGCCCGATGGGACCGTTCGACGCTTGGCCGACCGGCAGCGGCTTCGAGTACTTCTACGGCTTCATCGGCGGAGAGACGAACCAGTACTACCCGGCCGTCTACGAGGGCACGACGCCGCTGGAGCCGGAGAAGACGCCCGAGGAGGGCTACCACTTCACCGAGGACATGACCGACAAGGCGATCCAGTGGGTCCGTCAGCAGAAGTCGCTCATGCCCGACAAGCCGTTCTTCATGTACTTCGCCCCGGGGGCGACGCACGCCCCGCATCACGTTCCGATTGAGTGGTCGGACAAGTACAAGGGCCGCTTCGACGAGGGCTGGGATTCGCTGCGCGAGGAGATCCTGACTCGGCAAAAGGAGCTGGGAGTCGTGCCCGCGGAGACGGAGCTGACCGTGCGGCACGCGGAGATCCCCGCGTGGGACGACATGCCCGACGAGCTCAAGCCGGTGCTCGCACGCCAGATGGAGGTCTACGCCGGCTTCCTCGAGCACACGGACCATCACATCGGACGGCTGGTTGATGCACTCGAGGACCTCGGCGTGGTCGAGGACACGCTCGTCTACTACATCGTCGGCGACAACGGCGCCTCCGCCGAGGGCACGATCAACGGAACATTCAACGAAATGTTCGTCTTCAACGGCGCCGCCGCGCTCGAGACGCCCGAGTTCGTCTCGTCTCGCATCGACGAGTTCGGTACCCCGACCGCCTACAACCACTTCGCGGTCGGGTGGGCGCACGCGATGGACACTCCCTACCAATGGACGAAGCAGGTGGCCTCGCATTGGGGAGGAACCCGCAACGGCACGATCGTGCACTGGCCACATGGGTTCACGGCCCGTGGCGAGGTGCGAACGCAGTTCCACCATGTGATCGATGTCGCCCCAACCGTGCTCGAGGCCGCAGGGGTTCCGCACCCGACAACGGTCGACGGCGTCGATCAACGTCAGATCGAGGGCGTGAGCATGCGCTACTCCTTCGACGGCGCGACCGAAGCTGACCGCCACGAGACGCAGTACTTCGAGATGTTCTGCAACCGCGGCATCTACCACGAGGGCTGGACTGCGGTCACAAGGCACTCGACACCCTGGGTGATGGGGCAGCCACTGCCTCCGTTCGACGACGACGTCTGGGAGCTCTACGAGCCGGACGACTGGAGCCAGGCCCACGACCTCGCAGACGAGATGCCCGAGAAGCTGGCCGAGCTGCAGCAGCTCTGGCTTGAGGAGGCCCGCAAGTACAACGTGCTCCCGCTCGACGACCGCCGGATCGAGCGCTTCAACGCCGAGCTCGTCGGCCGGCCGGAGCTCGTGAAGGGAAACTCACAGCTGCTCTTCGGCGGCATGGGCCGGCTCACCGAGAGCAGCCTTCTCAACATCAAGAACAAATCCCATGCGGTCACGGCGGAGATCGTGGTGCCCGAGGTCGGCGCTGAGGGCGTGATCCTCGCCCAGGGCGGCGCCTTCGCCGGCTGGAGCCTGTACACGAAGGACGGGCGTCCGAAGTACTGCTACAACCTGCTCGGGCTACAGCGCTTCATGGTCGAGGCGGATGCCGCGATCCCGCCCGGAACGCACCAGGTACGGATGGAGTTCGCTTACGACGGCGGCGGTCCCGCCAAGGGCGGCACCGTCACGCTCTACCTCGACGGCGAAAAGACTGGTGAAGGCCGCGTCGAGGCAACCGTGCCGCTGATCTTCTCCGCGGACGAGACCGCCGACGTCGGACGCGACACCGCGTCGCCGGTCAGCGACGACTACGAAGGCGAAAGCAGCGTCTTCACGGGCACGGTCAACTGGGTGCAGATCGACCTGGGCGAGGACGCTGAGGACGCCGACCACATGATCACGCCCGAGGAACGACTCCGCGTCGCAATGGCGCGGCAGTGAGGAGGAAAACGACGAGACCGCGACGTCGGGTGACGACATCGCGACGAGGCGGTCGCGCGCGTCTGACTCACGCGATCAGTCTGCGGACGGCGACGGCTCGGACGCAACCGCCTGCGGCAAGGGCTCGCTGTTCCAAGCAGCGAGCAGGGAGCCGGTGCTCACGCGCGCGTGGAGAACGACACGGCAGCACAAAGCGAGATCGGGTCCCGACGGAAGGAGTGACACATGACTGAGGGAAGCGAAGGTAACGGCTGGGATGAGGTGACCACTCTCGGAAGCTCATCTTGGCAGGCTGGACCTCCTCATTGGCAGTGAACGACGGGCCCGAAGGCCCGCCCCCCACTTTCGAGTCGGAGTGCACTGCCGCAACCTGGCTTACGTTGACAACGCACACCGCGGCTGTGCATCGACGCGGTGCAAGGTAGTCGTGCATCCGCCGCCCTTACCGGAGGAGGAGTCTGGAATGTTTGTTGGGTACGTCGCTGCCTGATTGAAGCCAGTGCCGCCAGAAATCGGATAGGGACCGTAGTTTGGAACGCTTGGAGCAGCCCCGGCCGCTGAAGCTGCCAGACCGGCTACGACGGCGCCGAGAACCACCAGTCGCCTGAACCAGATGAGGTAGTTGGAGCGTTTCATTGTCGCCCTCCTGTCGTCCTGGACTGCTGTGTGATGCCCTTTGACCCAAGACGAGAGATGGCTTAAGGATTGGTAAGCGCGCGGCAACAGGCTCGCTTAGCTTCCGGTGCGTCAGTGAGCCCGGCGCGGGGGTCGAACACTACGCCGGCCAGACGAGCGCTTCCCCCGCAATCGCCGGGGCCGCTCAGGACGCTACCCGCCCGCGCTGTGGCTGCCGTCGCTCTTTCGGCCGTGGTCGCGATGGCCGCGGATCTCGTCGCCCACAGTTGCCGAGCGTCGCCGGCCGACCACGGCACTGGAACGCCTTGAGCAGCTCGACCTCTTTCGGCGCCAGATATTCGCGCTCGTCGGTGTCTGTGGTCATGCGTAGAAGCTTACTCCTCCTTGCCTCTCTCCTCCTTCTTCGGAAGGAGAAAACTCCGGGACGGATGCCGGCCTCCCGATCGACCGGGCCCGGCTCCTCCCGCGCGGAGAGGCCGGCAAAGGCCGGCCTCTCCATGGGGCGAAAGGGAAGTGCTCAAGCGCCTCTCGGTCGCCGGTTACGAGCTGAAGTTGATCCTCGCCGTGCCGCAGCCGACTTGCTGGATCCAGACGTTCTGGATCCCGTCGATGTCGGGGGCGAGGTCGTGGTCGGCGACGATCACCTTCACGTTCTTGAAGGAGGCATCGTTTCCGTCTCCGGCGCGGTAGAAGTCGGACAGGAGGACGGCCGTGTGCTCGTTGGTCACTGCCGTCTTCCCGGCCTCGGACGCCGCGCCGGTGCACTTGAAGCCCGTGCTCGCGAGGAGGCCGTCCGTGTCCCAGCGGATGCCCTGCCCTTGCAGGCAGCCCTGGAGGGGGCCCTGTCCGACGTCTTCGAGACAGCGGAAGCCGCCGTTCGAGTGTACGAATGCATTCTCGGGATCGGTATCGGATGCGCTCGCGGGGTCGTAGGCGCCGCCCCCGCTGAGAAAGACCTTGCCGCTGGGCTGGAAGCCGGAGATGGCGGGGGCGTTGAAGCCCACTCCGACCTGACCGCTTGCGGCACTGGCCGGGACGACGAGGACGAGTACAGCGGTGGCCAGGGCAACAACTGCCGCCAGAGATGCACCGATCGTGGTGCGAGACATCGCTCCTCCTTTGATGGCTGACTTACCGCGACCAGCATCGCGCCGGATGCCCGCGGCCGCCTCACGGAGCATCCGTGAGGTCTTCCGTGAGAAATAGGGTCGCTGGGACGCTTAGAGGGCGCGAGCGAGCTGGTGCACGGCACCTGCAGGCCCTTCGGACACCGGTCGGCTTCCGCCGGCCACACCTTGATCGGCACGGTGGTCCCTTTTTGCAAGAACGGGTTTACCATGGTGACGAGTAATCGGGTTGTGAGGGGGAGAGACGCTGCGGCCGCACTGGCGTGAGCTCGACTACTGGCACTGGCTCTGGCGTCAGCGCACGCCCGGCGTTGCCAAGCTCGCGATCGTGGGGGTGGTGCTCGCGGCGATCCTGGTCGGCGGGTGGTTCGTCGCCGACGGCCTGACCGCTGCGAAGGCGAACGCCGGCGGCGGCGACTCTCTGGTGCTCGAAACGACCGTGAACAAACTGGTCACGGTCCGTGAGAAGGGGAAGCTGGTCACAAAGACCATCCCCGTCGTCAAACGGGTCGTCCGCGTCCAGGCCCGCACGGAGACCAAGGTCGAGCGCCAGACCGATCTGCGCTACTCGACGCGCGTGGTGACCACGCCCGGCGGCGTTCGAGTCGTCCGCCGCGTGGTGACGACCCGCGTGCCGGTGGTGGAGAACCACGTGGTCACCGTCAACGGGAAGACCAAGACGGTGGCCGTCACCAGCTACGTGCCGACGACCCGGGTGGAGACGCAGACACAGACACAGACACAGACGGAGACCCGCCAGCAGACCGTCACGCAGCCGGGGGCTTCGAACACGGTCACCCAGACCTCGACGGTGAATCACACGACCACGGACGTCCTGACGCAGGTGGTGACGACGACGCAGACGCAGACGGTGACGCAGACGCAGACCCAGACCGTCGTTCAGACGGTCACGGACACCGTGACGCTGCCGCCGGTCACGGTCACGGACGTGATCACGATCACGCTGCCCAAGCACTGAACAAGGCGCGGTCGGGCCTAGCGACGCCGATCACGCCGTGACAACGTCGAGCTGGTTGCCGAGGCGCTGGCCTGGGCGTCCCCGTCGGCCTGGCGTGAAGCCTGCGCCGTTGCCGGGAATGGCGATGTTTCCGAGACCACACCGGGACCACACCAGCACCGCATTTAGGGCAGGTACGGCAGGTACGACCCGCATGGTTGACCGAAAACGGCTTGCCGCCTACCCCCTTTCGTTTCCGTGCCGGGAAGCGCCGGTTGAGTCAGGGAGCGGGTTAGCAGCCCCGGTGCGCCTGTCGAGACCGAACGAGATCTACCACGGCCGAGATGCGACCGACCGACTAGCGAAAGGTACGCTCAATTCCCGTAGGAGGTCGACGAGGCGATCGAGGCCGCCGCGCCGGTGACGCCGATGCCGAGGGTGTTTGGGACATGCCGGAACCCAAGTCCGACGTCGAAGAGCAGTGGCCCGCGTATTACCTTCGCACCTGTGAGACTCCGCTGTCCAAGCCAGGGGTCATGAAGGAGGCAGACATGTACGCGACCATCCGCAGCTACTCGGGAGGCGACCTCGCCGATGTCCTCGCCGCACGCGAGGACGAGATCAAGGAAGTCATCGGGTCGATCGACGGCTTCCGGTCTTACCACGCGGTGCGCACCGCCGACGGAACCAGCGATGAGCGTCTTCGATGACCAGGCGGGCGCTGAGGCGTCAACCAGCGCGGCGGCGGCCTGGATCTCGGAGAACCTTCCAGATGCCTCGTTCGGTGCTCCGCAGGTGACGACTGGCGAGGTCGCCGTCAGCTTCTAGCCGACCCCTCGCTCGGTGCGCTGACATTTTGGGCTTTCCCGCCGCTCGGCCTGAACATCGGCGGCGGGAAAGCTGTGCGCCAAGCGGGACACCGCTTGCCAAAACCGCTTGCCGACCCCGAAGTTGCTGTTCTAGAAACCCCTCAGCGCGTCAGCCTTCTGACCCATTTCGGCGTGAACACGAAACCCGCGCTCTAATCCACGCTAAACCCGCGTAAACGAACGGGTGAAAGTTGGCTCCGGGGAACAACCCGGATCATGCTGCAAGCCGCGTCCAGCGCGGAGCCAGGACACCGGCCCCGGAGGAGCCGCCGGGGCGAACGGACGCTTGCTACCAGCGGCGATGGAGGCGTTCGCCGCGACCCGCCCGACTCGACCGGACGAGCGAGAGCAAGACGGTGATCCCGCCGAGCGCGAGCAGGACGTACCCGATCGTCTGCGCGCTCGGCCCGGCAGACGCGTCCACCGCCCAGCCAAGGATCGCTCCGTCGGCGATCACGATCGTGCCGATTCCGATGCCCATTTCGCCGCAGTTCCTTCCTCTATTGAGTCCAAGAACTGCAAGAACGCAACCCCACGTGAACGCGAGCCTTCGCGGCTGCGCTCGGGCGCTCCCATGAGTTTCTCTCTCCAGTTGCCTGGATATACAGCGCGTCCTACAAAAAGGGGAGAGAGCCAATGCTCGCCATCGCTGGAACCGGGTACGGACTGATCGGTCTACTTGTGATCATCCTTCTCGTCGTACTGATCGTCTATTTCGTGCGCCGAGCGTAGGCACCCCGTTTGGGCGTAGCGGCCGATCCTGGCGCTTGCCGAGACGCTTGCAGGTAGACCACCCGACGTCACACTAGAAAACGAAAACCCGCCGTTTCCAGCGGGTTATCGTGTGGAGCGTGCCGGGATCGAACCGGCGACCTCCGGCTTGCAAAGCCGGCGCTCTCCCAGCTGAGCTAACGCCCCGTGCGCCGGTCAGTGTAGAGGCGCCGGCTGGAGGCCGCGGTCGGCGGAGCCTATGCGGCGCGGTCGAGCCGCTCTTCGGCCCGGGCGCGCTTGATGATCACGTCCCGGTCGCCCCAGCGGAGCTGGGCGCGCGCGAGGCGATGCTCGTCCCAGAGCGCTGCGATGCGCTCCTCGATCTCCTTGTGCTCGATCGCCAGGAGGGCGTCGTGGCCCTGCGCGAGCTTGTGCAGGAGCTCGGCGCGCTCTTCGGTCAGTTGCTCGATCTCGGTCCTGATGTCGTCGAGAGTTCTCATGTCCACGAAAACGCCCTACCCCGGACTCGTATTCCTTAACGCCACGGGCCGACGAAGAAGAGGACGATCACCGCGGCGCCGACGACGGCGGACGCGATCGCGATCGCCTCCAGGGCCGTGTTCACGCGTATCCCAGCTCGTCCAGACGGTCCTCGTCGAGGCCGAAGTAGTGGGCGAGCTCGTGGAGGACGGTCACCCGGATCTCGCGCTCGAGTGCGGCCGGATCGTCGCCGAAGTCCTCGAGCAGCGGTTGGCGGTAGATCGAGATCCGCGCCGGCAGGTACTCGGGCTCGTCGAAGAGGCCGTACAGGTCGGGCTCCTCGGGGTTCCGCTCCTCGACCACGACAGCGACGTTCTCGAGACCCCGCGCCAGTTCGGGCGGCAGCGAGTCGAGCGCGGCGCGGACGTGCTCCTCGAAACCGCCCATCAGGGCACGATCAGGGCGAGCAGGGCCTTCTCGGTGTGCAGCCGGTTCTCGGCCTGGTCCCAGGCGGCACAACGGGGACCGTAGAGAACGTCCGCGGTGATCTCCTCGCCGATGTGGGCGGGCAGGCAGTGAAGGACGATCGCGTCCGGCGCCGCGGCATCGACGGCGGCCGCGTCGATGCGGTGTGCTGCGAGGTCGCGTTGCCGGCGCTCGCGCTCGTCCTCCTGGCCCATGCTGGTCCACACATCGGTGCAGAGCACGTCCGCGCCCGCGAGCGCCTCGCGCGGGTCCTCGACGAGCGAAGGCGAGCCTCCCGCCGACCGTGCCGCCTCGATCGCGATGGACGACGGCTCGTAGCCCGGCGGCGTCGCCGCGACGAAATCCATGCCGAGCTTTGCGCAGATGGCCATCAGCGAGGCACAGACGTTGTTGCCGTCGCCGAGCCACGCCACGCGGACGCCGTCGAATCGGCCCAGCCGCTCGCGGATCGTCATTGCGTCGGCGAGCGCCTGGCACGGATGCGTGTCGTCGGTCAGCCCGTTCACGACCGGGATGTAGGCGTGCTCTGCGATCTCCTCGACGATCGCCTGGGCGAATGTCCGGATCACGATCGCGTCGAGGTACCGCGACAGGACGTAGGCGACGTCGCGGGGCGCCTCGCGCGAGCCGAGCCCGATCTCGGGCCCGGTGAGGTACACGGCGTGCGCGCCGAGCTGTTCGACCGCGAGCTCGAACGACACCCGCGTCCGCAGGGAGGGCTTCTCGAGGAACAGGCCGACGCTCCGGCCGGGGAGGAGCGGCTCGTCCACGTAGCGCTTGCGCTCGTCCTTGAGCCGGTCGGCCAGGTCGAGCACGGCCAGGAGCTCCTCGGCGCTCCAGTCGGCGACCCGCAGGAAGTCCCGTCCTTTCAGGCTCTCCACCGCGTGGATGCTAGGTGTTGAGCTCCACGTGATGCCTCGACGTGTCGGCGCTCTAGGAAGCGTCCACCTCGAGCCCGGCCTCCGCGAGCAGCTCGCGCAGCCGGCGCAGGCCGACGAACATCCGGCTCTTGATCGTGCCGAGCGGCAGGCCGAGACGTTCCGCCAGCTCCGACTGCGTGAAGCCGCCGTAGTACGCGAGCTCGATCGCCTCGCGCTGGTCGGGCGGGAGCTTGCGCAGCGCCTCCTGCACCACCTGCCGCTGCGCGCGCAGCCACGCCTCCTCGTCGGTCGCCTCGCCGGTGGGTTGCGAGAGCTCGTCGATCGGGTCGGCGCGTCGGCGTTCCTCGCGGCGGACGAGATCGACTGCGCGACGGTGCACGAGCGTCAGGATCCACGTGCTGGGCTTGCCGTGCTCGGCCCGGAACGACCCGGCCGACCGCCAGACGGCGAGAAACGCCTCCTGCACCGCGTCCTCGGCCAGGGAACGGTCCCGGACGATCCGCAGCGCCAGCCCGTAGGCGACGCGGCCGTACCGGTCGTAGAGCTCGCCGAGCGCCGCCTCGTCCCCTCGCGAGACGAGCGCGAGCACGGCCTCGTCCGAGAGATGTCCGAGCTCTCGCCGGGACCCGGCCTTCGACTGGGTCTCTCCGCGGATGAAGTCGGTCACTTTCGTCATGGAGCCTATGTCGTCTCCGCGCGGAGGAGGAGTGGTCCCGTCGGTCGCGACGAGCCGCCCGCGGGCTCGACGGAGACGGCGACCGTCGCTCCCCGCGGAACCGGACGCGTCAGCGTGGCGAGCGAGTCGCGGAACAATCCCGCGGGCCGCGCCCGGCCGTCGGCGATCACCCAGAGCTCGTAGACGGTGCCGTTCGCGAGCGGCGGCAGGCGGCGGGCGGCGAGCACCGCCTCGCCGGAACGGCTCACAAGCAGGGTCGCGTCTGCTCCCTTCGCCGCGTAGCGGCGGAATCCGACCTCCGATTCGCCCGTCTCCCAGGGCCGAAGCGCGGCGACCAGGACTGCGCACGCGGCGGCGGCGACCGCCGCCGTCCTCAGCAACCTCGGGCGCCGTCGCCGGGGCAGCGGGATCACCTGCGCGCCGGTGTCGAGGACGCGCAGCCGCAGCGACCGGCTCGGCCGGGGCGGTTCGACCGCGAACGCCAGCGCGGCCGCGGCGAAGCGGAGCTCCTCGAGCTCGCCCTCGCAGTCCGGGCACTCCGCCAGATGGCGCTCGAACGCTTCGGCCTCGTCGTGGTCGAGGGCGTCGAGGGCGAACGCGGCTGCCTCCTCGTGCACCACGCCTACGCGACGTGGGGGAGGGCGCGGACGGTCATCGCCAGGCCGAGGCCGAGCACGACGACCGCGCTGAACGCGGGGAGGAGTCGGATCGCGCCGCCGTTGAAGTCGACTCGGGCGAAGGTCCTCTTCGCAGTGACGGCGACGAGGCCGATGGCCGTCATCGCCACCGCCAGCCCGACGCTGAAGGCGAGGATCAGGACGAGCCCGTAGCCCACTCGGTGGAGCGAGATCGCCGCGAGCAGGACGACGAGTGCCGTAGGGCACGGGACGATCCCGCCCGAGATGCCGATTCCGAGCAGCCGGCGGTGGCTGAGCGCGTGGTCGTGCTCGTGGTCGCGGTGGCCGTGGCCGTGCGAGTGGCCGTGGTCGTGCTCGTGTCCGCCGCGGCCGCGCCACTCCCGGACGCGCCAGCGCAGCACGCTCACGCCGACGCTGACGATCAGGAGCGCCGAGACGAGGTTGAGCCACGGGTAGAGCTGGTCGGGGACGATGAAAGCGGACAGGCTGAGCGTGACGAGGCCGAGCGCGAAGACGCCGATCGTGTGCGTTGCGGTCACGGTCAGCCCGAGATAGACGGCGTGCCGCGGCTTGCCGCGCGAGCCGACCAGGTAGGCGGCGACGATCGACTTCCCGTGCCCGGGCGAGAGGGCGTGCGCAGCGCCCCAGAACATCGCGATCAGCAGTGAAAGGGCGATGAACCCCGGCGTCAGGTGGTCGCGGGCGATCAGGCTCGCGAAGCCTCCGTCGGCGACCGCCCGCACGCCTGCGCGCTGCTCGAGCACATTGCGTGGGAGGAGGCCGGGCGGTGCGCCGGCGGACGACCCGGGCTCGACGTCGACCCGGGCCGAGACGACGTCCAGCGGGCTCTGCAGGAGGTTCTTCGGGTAGGCGAGGAGCTCCGAGCTGACGGACTTGGAGGGAACGCTGGAGGAGAGGAGCCGCGCGCCCGCCTTCGGCTGCGCGGTGATCTCTTTCCAGCCGATCCGGCCGGCGTAGTTGGCGTCGCGGTATGCGACCCGGCTCGTGTCGGCGAGCTCGGGGCCACGGAACACGACCTCGAGACGCGTGGTGCGAAGGCCCGCCTGGCCGGGGGGGAAGGCCAGCACCCGGCGGATCGGGGTGAGCACCGAGCGGCGGCCGTCGACGGTGAGCTCGAGGTGCCGCCCGATCGTCCGGGCGAGCCGGGTCGCGTACCGTCCCTCGCCCTCGGCCGCCACCCGCGGCCTCGCCTGGAAGGTCGGGATCTCGGCCAGGTCGAGGACGTAGAGGACGTACAGGCGGTTTCCGGACGGCTCGATCCGGCTGTACCGGTTGATCGTGAAGTTGCCGAGCGGATGCGCGCTCGCGCTCGTGGCCAGCGCGAGTCCCCCGGCTGTTGCGACGAGCAGGATGATGACCGCGAGCTTCTTCATGTCGCCAGCCTCCTCGCCACCGGTGCCCACAGAAGCGAGAACCGCGGGTTCAGGGTCAGCGCCCGCCTGAACCAGGCGCGCGCGGCGGGCGCATGCCCGAGGCAGCGCTCGATCATCCCGCGGTGGAAGAACTTCAGAGCGTCCTGCGTTCCCAGGCGGAGTGCCGCCTGCGAATACGGCAGGGCCTCGGTACAGCGGCCGTTGCGGGCGAGCGCCCAGGCAAGCACGTCGGCTCCGTCGATCGAGGGACGCTCGGCGTGCGCAAGGCGCGCGCGGGCCAGTGCGTGCCGGAGCGCGATCCCGTGGTCGACCTGGAAGAGGGCGATCTCGAGATCGGTCTTGACGCCGTTCGCGTTCAGGAGCTTCTCGATCGCGCCGATCAGTTCGTACTGGCGCTGGGCCAGGACGGGCCGGCCGGTCACGCGGTAGAGGTCGCCGAGCGTGGCCACGTACTGGGGGAGCGGGATCGCGTCCACCGCCTGTCGCTCGGCTGCGATCGCCTGCCGGTACCGGCCCGTCGCCCCGAGCACCTGCGCGAGCGCGTCGAGCGCGTACGCGTAGCCCGGGAAGGCCTGAAGGGCAATGCGGTACTCGCGCTCGGCGGCGCGGTGACGGCCGTGGTTCGCGTACAGCTTGCCGAGCTGGACGTGCGTCCAGGCGGTCGGCTCGGCGCCTCCGTTGGCGGCGTCGACGGCCAGCTTCATCGCGCGGATCGCCGCCGCGGTATGTCCGATCAGCTCACGTCCGTAGGAGACGCGGGCGTAGGAGGAGAGGTTGGGGCGAAGCAGGTTCATCCGGTCGAACGACGCGAACGCCTTGGAGTAGCGGCCGAGCTCGACCTGGGCATCGCCGATCACGCCCCACGGCTGGGCTGAGTACGGGTTCAGCGCGTGCGCCCGCCGGCCGAGCGCGAGCGCTGCGCGGAAGCGGTGGCGGGACAGGGCAAGCGAGCCGAGCCCGCCCACCGCGAGAGAATCCTTCGGGTCGAGGGCGAGGGCGCGCCGCAGTGCGCCCTCCGCCCTCGGGTACCAGCTCGGGTCCCCCGTCTCGCGGGCCCGCTGCTGGTAGGCCAGGCCGAGCAGCGCGTACGAATGCTCGTCCTTCGGATCGGCCTGCAGCCGCGACTGGAGATCGGCGACGAGGGAGGCGGTGCTCGAGCCGAGCGAGAAGCCTTCCTTGAAGCTCTCGGCCGACTGGGCCCCCGCGAGTGCCGCCGGCGCAGCCGACGACGACTCGCGGAGAACGCCGCCGAGCAGGAGGGCGGTGGCGGCGAGGGCCGCCACCGCCAGTGCAACGGTGAGTCTCCTTCGGTTCACGGATTGGCGTGGAAGCGGCCGCGGCCGTCCCACGGGGAGGCGATGAACGGGAACGAGGACGGCAGCGCCTTGTCGTTCGCATTGACGCTGTCGCCCGCACCCGCGGTGATGTAGTTCGGGCCGCCGACGACCTGCACCGCCACGTCGGTGACGTCGTCGTTCGGGCGGCGGCCGTTCGGCCAGCCCGCGTTGTCGCCGGCGAGCAGGGTCAGCCGCTGCTGGGACGCGAGCGGCGTGGGCGGGACGGTCAGGTTCAGCCGCAGGAGCTCGGAGAGCCTCTCGTCCCCCGGCTGGTACTTGAGCAGGACGTTCACGAGATCGGTTCGGTTGAAGTTGCCGAGGCTCGTATCCGTCGCCGCCGGCGGGTTCGGCGAGCACGACGCGTCGCCGAAGGGGGTGCAGCCGGTGTTCGCGCCGAAGACGAGCTGGAGCGCGAGCGCGAGCCTGGGCTTCAGGTAGTACTGCAGGAACCTGGACTCGTCCTTGGGGTCGGTCGCGTTCCAGCGGTCCTTGTCCTGCAGCCCGATGATCACCTCGTTGACGAGGGGGTTGGCGAGCCGCTGCACCTGCACCCACCTGCCCTTGTCGTCGCCCTTGCCCTGGACGCTGATCTTCTGCCGGCTCGTGCTCGCATACGCGCCGAGCGTCGTCGTCCCGGTGTCGCCGGTCAGGAGCGTGGACGGGACTTGGAGGGCGATCGTGTGGACGTTGAACCCGGAGAGCATGTCCGTCCCCGGGGTGCGCAGGTTGAGCGTGTCGAAGACGGCTCCGAGGTCGATGTAGAACGGATCGTCGCGCTGTCCGGCGAACACGCGGATGCCGCCGTCGAGCATGTAGGTGCCCTCGTCGACCAGCTGCTGGTAGTTCGGCATCGTCCGCGGGCCGACGTTCGACGGTACGGCGAACAAGCCGTCGGCGAGCACGGTGCGCTTCTTGTTCTTGACCATCGTCAGCGTGTAGGTCTGGCGGACGCCGAGCCCCTCGGAGCCGGGACCGTCGAGGTGTGTGATCGGCGGGATCGCCGTGTACGCGAGCGGGAGCCCGAGCGCGGTCGTGTCGCCGCGCAGCTGGTTCTGGAAGCTGAGCTCGAACTTGACGTCGTCGGCGAGGCCGTCCCGGTCGTTGTCGACGTTGAACGTGTAGAGCACGCTCGGATCGAAGTTGAAGTAGTTGGGCCCCGAGCTCGGTTCCTCGCCCGGGATCACGTCCATGATCAGGTCGACCTTGTCGCTCTGGCCCGGCTCGTAGCTGCGGAACATGAAGAAATCGGTGATGTCGGCTTCCGGATCGAGCGAGATCAGCGGTGCCTCGCGATGGCTGGCCGCGGCCGCGGACTGCGGCTCGGACGCCCGGGTGAGTAGGGCTGCGAGGACGGTGGCGGCGGCGAGCGCCAGGACGATTGCGGCTGCTCCCCGTCGGCGTGTGATGAGTGTCATGCCTGCCGTCTCCTTCTGGTCGGACGGATGTGGTTCGTCGGTGCCTGCAGGACGGTTCGACTGGAGAGGGCCCGCGAGGCGGGCCCTCTCCGCGACGCCTGCCTAGTTGGTCGCCTTCGCGTTCTCGTAGCCCTGGTGAGGGACTCCGACGTACGGGAAGTGGCCGAGATTCGCGACGTCGTTCGCGTTCACGCCGTCGCCGAGGGGCACCTTCTTGCCCTTGAGGAAGCCGGCGACCGCCTGCTCCTCGATGTCGACGATGTCGTCGGCCAGCCGGCGGCCGTTGGGGAAGCCGGCGTTGTCGCCGCCGAGCACGCCCATGCGGCTCGCCTTCGCCGCCGGGGTCGGCGGGACTGCGAGGTTGACACGCAGCTCGTCCGCGAAGGTGTTGCCCGTGAAGGTCACCTTCGGGATGCCCGTGCCGAGCACCGCGACGAGGTCGTCGCGGCCCGTCTCCGGGACGCCGAGCTTGTACAGCTTGTTCAGCACCGCCGCCAGGATCGGCGTCTCGTAGTACTTCTTGAACTGCGCATCCTGAGCGGGCTTGGTGCGGTTCCAGAGGTCCTTCAGCCCGGTCGGGATGACGACCTCGTTGATCAGCGGGTTGCCGAGGCGGGACACCTGCGTCCAGCCCGGGCGGACCTTGCCGTTCACGGTCACGTTCTGGCGGTCCGTGGAAGCCCAGACGCCGACCGTGTGGCTTGCGGTGTCGATCAGCCCGATCGGGATCTGCAGGGCGATCGTGTGGACGTTGTAGCCGGACAGGAAGTCCTTGCCGCCGCCCATGTTGCCCGTCGTCCCCGCCTTGCGGATCGCGACCAGGTCGAAGATCGCGCCGACGTCGGCGAAGAACGGATCGTCACGCTGGCCGGCGAAGATCCGCAGGCCGCGCTTCTCGACGATCGTCTTCTCCGCGGCGGCCTCGTAGTCCTTGACCCCGACGAACCCGTTGAGGCGCGGGCCGATGTTGTCGATCGGGGTCTTGCCGTTGGCGAAGCCACGGTTGTTCCGCCACATCTGCCACGTCTGCTGGGTGTTGCCCAGGAAGAAGGGCCCGGTCGGCGTCTTGAAGCGGAAGCTGTACGTGATGTCCGGCTTCCCGTCGCCGTTCCGGTCGATGTGGATGTTGTAGCGCGCGTTCTGGGAGAACGTGTAGTAGTTCGGCCCAGCCGCGGGATCCTCGCCGGGGATCCAGTTGGCGGCGATCGTGAGCGTGTTCGGCCGGTCCGGGCTCCGGAACGCGTACAGGTCCGTGTTGTCCGCCGTCGGGTCCTCCGAGATCAGCGGCGCTTCACGGTGGCTGGACGCGTGTCCAGAGCCGGGGCCGAGACGGGCGACGAAGAGCGCGGCGAGCACGGCTCCGACGACCGCCAGCAGAATGAATGCCCAAGACTTGCGCATTCGGTGCGGCTCCTTTCTGACGGCCGGTCGGTTCGGGATGACAGGGTGGTCGTGGCCGTCGTACGCCGCTCATTCGGCGCAGGGGTCGGACCGGTTCGGTCTATCGTTGAGCACCGTGCGCGGCGCTCGACTCGCGATCCTGAGCGTCGTGTGTCTGCTCGGCACTGCCTCGCCGGCCGCCGGGCACGACCCGCAAGGTCGTGCGCAGCCGAGCGTCGCGACCGCGGTGAAGGGGTCGGGCCTGACGCGCGTGGTCGACTTTCGGGTGCGGGACGTCGACAGCGGCGACCCCATTCGCGCGCCGACGCTCTCGGTGCGTGCCCGCGACGATCACGGCTCTGTCCTCGACGCGACCGTCACCCGCGTCCAGCCGCAGCTCTTCCGTACGATGCTCGACTTCCCCCGCGCCGGGCGCTGGCACGTGGGCGTCCGCATCGGGGGAAGAGCCGTGGTGCCGACCTCCTTCTCGTTCGACGTCGAGGCGGTCGGCCGGTCGAGTGTCGACGGGTCGTCAGGCGGCTCGGGCGCCGCCCTCTGGGTCGGGGCCGCCACGGCGGTCGTCGTCGGAGCGGCCGGTGTGTTGGCGGCCGTCCTGGTATTCCGGCGTCGGCGCCGGCCCTAGCCGCGGCGGTCGGACTCGTCTTCGCGCTCGCGCTCTTTCTTGGCCGAGCGGCGGATGAAGTAGCCGAACACGACAAGGGCGACGAAGACGCTGCCGGTTTCGGCGATCAGGCCCGGGATGCCGCCGTGTGCGAGGACCAGGCTCAAATGAAACCGAATCGCAGCCAGACTGAAGTCAGGCACCGATGCTAGCCCTGGCTCAGGACCCAGAGGCCGCCCACGGTGAACAGCACCATCAGCACGAGCATCGGGTACTGCGTCCACAGCGCCATCCGCGGCGTGTGGAACAGGCCGACTGCGCGGTCGTGCGCGACGGCGAGCCCCACGACGTGGCCGAACACGAGCGCGCCGACCTGTACGTACCAGATCGTGTGTGGGGTCAGGAACGTGAAGTTCGGCTGGAACGAGGCGGTACCGAAGAGATCCCAGCCGCGCCCCCACGGGTCGGAAAGCAGCCGCACGCCGACCTCGCCCTGGTAGATCAGCAGCGAGAAGTAGTGGGCGATCACGTAGACGAATGCGATCGGGATCAGACTGTCGATGAACTCCTGCGAGAGCGGCCGCCGCTCCGCGATCGATTCCGTCCCGTACACCGCCAGCCGGAAGGCGAGCCCGACGAAGGCGACGCAGAGGAGCAGCCCGCCCAGGTTCATCAGCTGTCCGACCAGGTCGGCCAGGCTCGGCCTGTCGATCAGGTCGACCTGGACGTCGTAGTAGCGGTTCTGCCAGATGCTCGTCCGGCTGAAGCCGTCGAAGAACGTCGAGCCGAGCATCACCCCGACCATCGCGATCGTCCCCGGCGTCGGATCGCTGAGGGAGAGCCCGGAGAACGGCGTCCGCGCGACGAGCTGGCCGTCCTCGCGGCGGCCGAACCAGCTGATCCGCGAGAGGAGCATGAAGTCGACCGCGAAGCCGTCGCCGTTCCTGAACCAGGCCTCGGAGCCGAACGCGACCGCTCCGGCCCACGTAGCAGCGCTGTAGATCGCGATCGCCAACGCCATCGCCCTCGGATCGGACGGGTTCGTGAAGCTGAGCTCCATGGTCACGAAGGCGAGGAGCAGCACCGCGGCGGGCCACCGCCCGAGCCGGGCCGGATACGTCAAAGGGCGCCTCGTCCCACAGCCCCAGGCGCCTCAGCGTCCAGCCGAGCCCCCTGGCGCCCGCGCGCCACGGGTCCAGCACGGTCCAGACGTTGCCGAACAGGACGACGGCGATCGGCATGAAGATCCAGAAGTAGACGTAGACGAACGTCGGGGTGAAGTTGACGCCGCTGTCGTTCTTGCCGACCAGAGCTCCGAGCCAGAGGAAGACCAGCACCCCGAACGAGAGCGCCCCGACGACCACACGGAGGGGGGTGGACAGCAGGAAGCGCTGGAGCCCCTGCGGCAGTGGTCTGCCGTCGCGACGCTCGGCGAGCACCGGCTTTCGCCAGAGGAACGCCAGCGCCGCGAACGAGACGACCAGCACGGCGGCCGCGCCGTAGTAGAAGACGTAGCGCGGGACCGGGAGGTCGCGGATCCCCCCGATACCGTGGGCGAGGATCCAGGTCACTCGACGGTGAACTCGATGATCTGGAGCTTCCGGCTTTCCAGCTCCGCCTCGAAGACGCCCGTGATCGTCGCCGGGAAGACGATCCGCACGGTGCCGCCCGCGTCGACGTCCTTGTGCAGGTCGTAACCGTGGACGTGTACCTCGTCGGCGACGTCGGAGTGAACGACGATCGCGACCTTCTGGCCCTTCTTCACGGTGGCGCGCTGGATGCCGCCGACCGGCTTGCCGCCCTTGATCAGGACGCGGATCGTCACCGGGCCGGCGGTGGCCGAAGTTGTCGTCTTGGTCGTGGTGGTCGTGCTGGTCGTGGTCGTGCTCGGAGTGGTCGTCGTCGCCTGAGCGAGGGTCGACGTGGTCGGCGCTGCGCTCTTGTCGCCTCCGCCGCATCCGGCGAGAGCGAACGCTCCTGCGACGAGCAGGAACGGAATCGAGTACCGCATCGGGGACCTCCTCCCTGTCTGTCGGATGCCGAGCTCGAGAATGCTCAGCGAGGAGGCGCGCGATCGCGTCGGCCGGTCGTGAGCCGAGCCGGCACCGGCGCGTGAGCGACCGATCGGCGCCGCAGTCGACGCCGGGTGCGGCGCGAACGCCGGGCGGGTGATCAGCCCGCGGGTGGCTTCATCGGCCGCGCGGAGCAACGACCGGGCGGCGAGGAAACCGAGGAGCGCAATCGGGAGCTGTGCGGCGAGCCCGACGTAGACGGCAGGCTCCAGGACGGCGTGCGCCGGCAGTCCGGCTGCGAGGCGTTCGATCAGCTCCTGGGCCAGAAACGCGATCGGGGGAATCAGGGCGAAGGGCCAGGCCGACGGTCGACCCTGAAGCCTGCCGGTCGCGCGCAGTGCGAGCGCGAGCACGAGGACGGCGATGCACAGGGCCAGGAACTGCGGGGCGTAGCCGAGGTACCCGTGTGCGAGCGCGTCGCGTCGGCTCGATCCGACCAGCGCGTAGCCGGCGGCGTGGCCCGCCAGCGTCCCGGCGGCCGCCAGCGGCAGCGAGCACGCGAGCAGCGCACGCTTCCTCACGTCTGGAGCGTACGCCAAGCGGCGGTAGAGTGGTTTCGATGGGCGGTTTCCACGATGCGGTCAACGAGCAGATCGGCAATGAGTTCGCGGCCTCGCAGCAGTACATCGCGATCGCGGTCTGGTTCGACGCCGAAACGCTCCCAAACCTCGCCGCGCACTTCTACCGCCAGGCGGTAGAGGAGCGGAACCACGCGATGATGCTCGTCCAGTTCCTGCTCGACGCCGATCGGCCCGTGGCGATTCCGGCCGTGACCGCTCCGAAGACGGACTTCGCGAACGCCGCAGAGCCCGTCGCGCTCGCACTCGACCAGGAGAAGCGCGTCACCGAGCAGATCGCCGGCCTGCTGAAGCTGGCCCGGGAGGACGGGGACTTCGTCGGCGAGGAGGCGATGCACTGGTTCCTGAAGGAGCAGCGTGAGGAAGTCTCGTCGATGAGCGACCTGCTCCGTCTCGTCGAGCGGGCGCTGGAGTCGAACATCCTGCTGGCCGAGGACTCGCTCGCTCGGACGCCCGTGGGCGACCAGGGCATCGACGCGTCCGCGCCGCCCACTGCCGGCGGCGCGCTCTAGGCCAGAGCGGCGCAGTGTGTCGGGCGGAAAGCAGTGACAGGCTTAAGCCTGTCACTGCTGGTTACGCAGCAGCGAGCGCGTCGCGCACGTACTCGGTGACCGCCTCGAGCTCGATCTCGGCCGAGGTCAGCTCCTTCAGCAGCTCGTCGGCGGTCGGGCGCTGCCCCTCGGACCAGAGCTCGCGCAGCAGCGAGCCGGCGTCCCGCCGCGTGAACCAGGTCGAGCCGAACTTCTCGCGGAAGAACCGCTTCAGCGCCGCCTCGAACGCCCACGCGCGCACGTACTCGGTCGAGTAGAAGCCCGCGTCGACGTCGCCGAGGTAGTCGGTCGGGCTCGGTTCGATCTTCAGCGCATCGCCGAGGATCTCGACGTAGCGCTTCTGCAGGGGCCGCGGGATCCTCGGCGGCGTGCAGCTCGAGCTCGTACAGCACCTTCGCGCAGTAGCGGCGAACGAGGTAGAGGAGCCCGGTCGCGCTCTCGGCGACGAACTCGCTCGGCCGCGGGACGTCGAGTCGGCGGTTCAGCCAGGCGGCGTCCTGGACGAGGTGCTCCATCAGCATCGCCCAGCCCTCGGTGACCGCGAAGTCGCCGAGTCGCCGCTCCTCGACGGGCAGGTCGGCACGCGTGTGCGCGAAGTGCTCGGTGTGGCCGGCCTCGTGGAAGAGCGCGCGCCAGTCGTCGACGCCGCCGATCGGCTGGATCACGAGCACGACCCGCTGGGGCACCTCGATCGGCGAGCAGAACGCGCGCGGCGTCTTCTTCTCGCGCTGCTCGACGTCCAGCTCGACGTTCTTCTGGGCGTGGAGATCGACGCCGAGGTCGGCGAGCGTCGCCTCGAGCGCCGGCAGCATCCGGTCGCCCGGGAACGAGGGATCCCACTCGGGCGCGCGGAAGACCCGCGCCACGTCGTACCGCTGCGCGTCGGCGAGGCCAACGCCGACCCGCTGGCGGAAGAGGCGGTCGCCGGCGTCCTCCCACATCCGCTCGGTTGCGTCCAGGAAGGCGCGGCACTGATCGCCCATCTCGTCGAGACGGAAGCCGAACCGGCGGTGCAGCTCGACGTAGTCCGGGGCCCCCAGCGCGTGCACTGCGTCCGTCACCACCTGCTCCGCCTCGAGCTGGAGCGGCAACAGGTGTTCCTCGGTGAGGGCGTTGCGCGCGTTCTCCACGCGCTGCCGCTTTGCGCGGTCGGGCTCGTTCGCGATCGTCGGGCGGAGCATCCGGTACGGGATCTCGTCGCCGTCGACGGTCGCCTTCAGCTCGGCCTCGAGCCGCGCCGATTTCTCCTCGAAGTCGCGCGTCAGGTTCCCGAGATAGCCCGAGCACGCGAACTTCCAGAGCTCACGGACGCGGCGGTCGCCGTCGACCGCCGAGCCGACGCGGTTGGCCTGGTCGAGGCTGGTCAGCTCGCCGAAGCGCTCGTAGATCGGGACGAGTTCGAGCGAGTCCTTGTGCCCGGCGAAGTGGAGGTAGTACTCCTCGTCGATCGCCGCGATGAAGCGGTCCGCCTGCTCGCGGTAGTCGTCCAGCTCGCGTGGGGTCGGCACGGCTGTCATCCGGGGTCGCCTAGGATACCCGCGTGCGGCGGATCGCCATCACCACTGACCGGAAGACCCAGCTCGTCGACATCACCGCGCTGGTGCAAGACGCGCTCGCGGATGCGAACGGCGCGTCGGCAGCGCTCGTCTACGTCCCGCACACGACGGCGGGTGTGACGATCAACGAGGGCGCCGATCCGCTGGTCGCCCGCGACCTCGAGGCCGCGCTCCAGAAGATCGTCGACGACGGCTGGCCCTGGCAGCACGTCGAGGACCCCGACGGCCCGAACGCGCCCTCGCACGTGCGCGGCTCGCTGATCGGCCCGCAGGTGCTCGTCCCGATCGACGGCGGCAAGCTCGGCCTCGGCCGCTGGCAGGGGATCTTCTTCTGCGAGTTCGACGGCCCGCGCGAGCGGAACGTCTTCGTCACGACGCTGAGCTGAGACAGTGGCCGCCCCCGTCTCCAAGGGAGACGAGCTCGAGCTCCACGTCGACTCGCTCGCCTACGGCGGGAACGGCGTCGCACGGCTGAACGGGTTCGTCGTGTTCGTTCGCCGCGGCCTCCCGGGTGACACCGTGCGCGCGACGGTGACGAAGGTCAAGCGCGGCTTCGCCGAGGCGACCGCGACCGAGGTGGTCACGGCGGGCGCGCCGCGGGTCGACGCGCCGTGCGAGCACTACCCCGCATGCGGCGGCTGCCGCTTCCAGGACCTCGCCTACGAGGCGCAGATCGCGGCGAAGCAGGAGCAGGTGCGCGACGCGCTCGTTCGCATCGGGCGTGTCGCCGACCCGCCGCTCGAGGCGATCCTCCCGGCCGAGTCGCAGTTCCACTACCGCAACAAGCTCGAGTACTCGTTCACCGACACGCCGCGGGGCGCGGCCCTCGGCTTCCACCGGGCCGGGCGCTGGGACGAGGTGCTCGAGGTCGAGCGCTGCTGGCTGACCACCGACCTCGGCAACGCGATCCGCGACGACGGTGCGGGACTGGGCGCAGGAGGAGGGGCTGCCGGCGTTCGACCAGGACTCGCAGACCGGCTACCTGCGCCACCTCGTCGTCCGCGAAGGGCGCAACACCGGCCAGGCGCTCGTCCAGCTCGTCACCGCGCCCGGTGACCTCCAGGGCGCCGACCGCCTCGTCGACGTGCTGCGCGCGCTTCCCCGAGGTGCGCTCGATCCACTGGGCGGTGAACGACTCGCCCGCCGAGGTGACGAACCTGCCGACGAACCTGCTCTGGGGCGAGGAGGCGATCGAGGAGGAGCTCCTCGGGCTGCGCTACCGCGTCCGCCCGAACGCGTTCCTCCAGACGAACACGGCCATGGCCGAACGCCTCTACGAGCTCGCGATCGACTACGCCGAGCTGACCGGGGACGAGACCGTCTACGACCTCTACTGCGGCATCGGCTCGATCGGGCTGTCGATGGCCTCGCGGGCGCTGACGGTATGGGGGGTGGAGATCTCCGAGGAGTCGGTCGCCTGCGCGATCGAGAACGCGGGGCTGAACGGCGTCACGAACGCCGCGTTCTTCGCGGGCGAGGTCGGGCGCTCGCTCGACCAGCTGGCCGAGCGCGCGGGGCCGCCCGACCTGGTCGTCGTCGACCCGCCGCGCGCGGGACTGTCGGGCAAGGCGCTGCGTGCCCTCGCGCGCCTGGAGGCGCCCAGGATCGTCTACGTCTCCTGCAACCCGACCACGCTGGCCGGGAACGTCAAGGATCTCGTCGGCGACTGGGGCTACACGCTCGTCCGCACGCGCCCGGTGGACATGTTCCCGCACACGCCGCACGTGGAGAGCGTCTCGTTGCTGGCGCGCGTAGAGCAGTGACAGGCTTGAGCCTGTCACTGCGGTCCGGTCGGGCCACGCGGCCGTAGGCTCCTGCTATGCGCTTCGTGCTGATGATCGAGGGCCAGGAAGGCGTCTCCTGGGACGACTGGGTTGCGCTCGCCCGCGCCTGCGAGGAGCACGGCCTCGAGGGTCTCTTCCGCTCCGACCACTACCAGTCGGTCTTCGACCTGTCCGGCCGCGGCTCGCTCGACGCCTGGGCGACACTCGCCGGGCTCGCCGCCGTGACGGAACGGATCAGGCTGGGCACGATGGTCTCGCCGGCGACCTTCCGGCGTCCGTCGGTGCTCTCGCGGATGGTCGCGACCGTCGACCACATCTCGGGCGGCCGCGTCGAGCTCGGGCTCGGCGCGGGCTGGAACCAGGCCAGAGCACGACGCGCACGGCTTTCCGTTCCCCGCTCTCGACGAGCGGATGGAGCTCCTCGAGGAGCAGCTCGAGATCGTGCACCGCCAGTGGACAGAGGAGGAGTTCTCGTTCCAGGGGCGCCACTACCGGTTGGAGCGGTGTCGGGCGGAGCCGAAGCCGCTGCAGCGTCCGCACCCGCCGATCGTCATGGGCGGCAGCGCCGGGCCACGCGTCGCGCGGGCCTGGCCGCGCGCTGGGCGGACGAGTACAACACCCCGTTCGCTTCGGTGGAGCAGTGCCGCGAGCGCCGGGCCGCGATCGCGCAGGCGTGCGAGCGCGAGGGGCGGGAGCCGATCCCGTTCTCGCTGATGGCGGCGTGTTGCGTCGGCCACGACGAGAGCGAGGCGCTCGAGCGTGCCCGGCGGCGGCTCGAGCGGAGTGGCCGGGACGACGATCCTGCGGTCCTTCTCCAGCAGGACAACGTGCTGGTCGGAACGGTCGACCAGGTGGTCGCGAGACTGCGGGAGTACGCCGACGCCGGGGTCGAGCGGGTCTTTCTCCAGCACCTCGACCACACCGATCTCGAGATGGTGCAGCTGATCGGCGAGGCGGTCGTTCCCGCGTTCGAGTGAATCGTGTTGCGCCTGTCCGGGGCGTGGACTAACGTCGAACAGTTCCCCCAGTTACGACAGGCGACTTCAAGGAGCCCGACATATGCGTAGTACCAGACTCACGGCCCTGTGCCTCGCCCTGCTCGCTGCCCTGATGCTGGTGGCGGCAGGCTGCGGCAGCAGCAGCAAGAACTCGGCCGCCACGACCGAGGCCGCGACGACCGAGGCCGCGACCACGGAGGAGGCGACCACGGAGGAGGCCACCACCGAGGCGACGACCACCGAGGCCGCGACCACCGAGGCGACCACCACGGCGGCGCTCGGCGGCCTCGTGGCGAGCGGCAAGTGCAAGGATCTCCAGAACCTCGGTCAGAAGTACTCGGCGGCGCTCAGCGGCAGCGGCGCCGGCACCGATCTGAAGAAGACGGCCCAGGTCATCCAGGAGTTCGCGGACGACGCGCCCTCCGAGATCAAGGCCGACTTCCAGGTCGTTGCCGACTACATGTCGAAGGTCGCGGACGTCGCGGGCAACCTCAAGCCCGGCCAGACGCCCGACCCGGCCACGCTGCAGAAGCTGCAGAAGCTGGCCACCTCGATCGACACCCAGAAGCTGACCGCAGGCGTCGCAGAACATCACCGCCTGGGTCGCGAAGAACTGCAAGGCCTAACGACGTAGCGTCGGGGACGGCCCCTCCGCGGGGCCGTCCCCGCTTCGCCGGCGGAGCTGCGCCCAGATCAGGTCCGCGTTCGGGACCAGGAACCCCACGGAGAGCGCCGGCAAAGCCGGTAGGCCGGCTACGTCGGCCCAGACCGTGATCGCGATGGTCGCGCCGAGGGCTGCGACCATCGCCAGCCACGTCCAGCCGGGGCGGAGGCTGAACCGGACCGCCGCCGCGAGGTAGAGCGCGAAGAAGAGGACGTCGGGGATGCCCAGGCGCGGGCCGTTCGGCTCGCCCGGCAGGGCCCAGTAGACCGAGAAGTAGTTGAAGACGTTGGAGTGGTGCTCGACGATGTGGCCGGTCGGCCCGCGGAACACGGAGTAGGCGTCGACGAACGGCACGATCGCCGCGATCACGACCAGCAGCACGAGCTCCTCGAAGAGCTCGAGGAACCAGAAGGCGAAGAACGTGACGGCGGCGAGCTTCGCGACGTTCGCGAGCACCTCCAGGTCGCCGACCTCTGCGAGGACGGCGAGCACCGCGAGGGAGCCGGCCAGCGGGAGCAGCCCGCGGGCGCGCGCAGAGCGGCAGCACGATCCAGTCGAACAGGAACACGCCCGGCATCAGCACGAACGCCAGGAGAGCGACCTCCCACCAGAGCGAGATTCCCGGCAGAGAATCGGCCGTGAAGTACCAGGCCGCGCCGGCTCCCAGCCAGGCCGCGAGCGCGACCGAGCGCGAGCGGGTCAATAAGGCGGGAGCTCCGCCCACCAGGAGCCGAGCACCTTGAAGGCGTTCCAGAACGCGGTCTTCGCCGGCGCCTCGTCGAGCGAGCGTCGATGTCCGGGACGACCAGCGCCTCGACCGTCGGGGTGAACCGCTGCAGCTCGCCGAGCGTCGGCTCGATCTCGGCGGCCAGCGGGAACTCGAGGTCGTTGAGGAAGGCGAGCGCGTCGTCGCCCATCGCCACGACCAGCTTCGGCTGGACGATGTGCAGCTCGCGGGTCAGCCAGCCGCGCGCTTCCTCGTCGGCGGCGCCGTCGGCGAGCTTCACGCAGTTCGTCCCGTAGATCGCCATCGGATCGACGTGCAGGCGCTGGAGCGACTTGAGCACCGCCTGGCCCGCCGCGGCCGAAGAACGCGACGCCCTCCTGCACCTCCGACGGCTGCGGCCCGTGCTTGAGCAGGAAGATGTCGGCGAGCGGGTGCCCCGAGCCGAGCACCGGCACGGAGACCCCGCCGGCCGCGCGCGCGATCTCGTCTCCGAGCTCGTTGATCTCGGAGATCGCCTTCTGCAGGTACTTCTCGTGGATCTCGTCGGCGGGCACGGCGGTCACTGGGGGCACGATCTGATTTCTCCTCTAGCGGACCCTTTCCTTGGCCTGGGCCGCCCACTTCTGCACCTGCTGGACGATCAGGGACTTCGGGCGGCGGAGGATCTCGGCGCCGCGCAGGCTGACCAGGAACTCCTCCGGGCCGTCGAACGCGCGCATCTTGACCGCGCCGGCGCCGACGCCCGAGCAGCACGTGCGCGTCGGAGCCGGCGCCCATCGTCAGGCCGTACTTGCGCGCGAACCGGAGCGCCTCGTCGTTGAACGACTCCCGGATCAGGCGCGCGTTGTAGACCTCGAACACGTCGATGTCGGCGAGATGGCGGTGGAGCGTGCGCGCGTCGGGGATCGCGTGCCGCCGGTCGAAGGGGTGGGGGAGGTAGACGAGCGCCGTCCTGCGCGCGGATCGCCGCGATCGTGTCGGCGAACGGGCAGCCCGCGCGGGATCTCCTCGCTGCAGGAAGAGCCCGATCACCTCGCCCTGCGTCGTCGGTCTTCACCTCCTCGCCGGGGATCACGGTCAGGCTCGCGGTTGCGGGCGAGCTCGACCGCCTCCTGCGCGCCGCCGAAGCGGTTGTGGTCGGTGACCGCGATCGCGCCGAGCCCGATCGTCTCGGCGTGGTCGAGCAGCTCCTCCACCTGGATCGAGCAGTCGTGCGACCAGGATGTGTGCATGTGCAGGTCGCACGTGATCCACGGCCGGCCGGCGAGCGGGTCGCCGTCGCGGCGTGGACGGCGGCGCCGGGCGAGGGAGCGGTAGAGCGCTGTCGAGCTCGGCGGCGACGGCGGCGTAGCTCTGGCGCTCGGCCCCGGCGCGCGCCTGGCGCGCCGAGCCGCGCGCGGAGCTCGTCGTTCTCGGCGAGCCGGGCGACGGCGGCGGCCGCGAGCTCCGGCTGCGTCTCGACGCCGGGCGGATCGGCCGACGGCGCGCCGGAGGCGTCGGCCTCCAGCCGAAGCCGCTGGCTGCCCTCGATCGCCGGCACGTAGATCGCCGCCTCGCGGAGGATCGCCGCGCGCGTGTCCGCGTCGCGGCCGAGCCGCGAGTGGACGCGCGCGACGAGCCGGCGCGGGAACGTAGGGGCGGCCGGAAAGCGGCCGCGTGCGGAGCAGCGTGAGCTCCCAGCCGGGCAGCTCGTCGAGCATCCGGATCACGCCCCGCGCGACCGGGCCGCTCGAGCCCGCGCCACTCGAGCACGATCAGCTGTCGCTTCCGGCCGGCGTCGGAAGAGCGCCGGTGTCGACGCCCGGCGAGACGATCCGGTAGTCGCCGGGGAAGCGCTCGCGCCGCGGCCGCGGCCACCTCGTCCGAGGAGGCGACGAGCGCGTCGATCCGGCCGAGCAGCTTCTCGCGCTGCGCCTTGCCCGGCGGGTAGCCGAGCCGCTCCGGCGAGAAGAAGCTCGCGACCGCGATCGTGCTGCGGCGTAGCGGAGCGCGAGGTAGGAGAGGCTCGGCAGGCCGGGCTCGAAGCCGTGGACGAGGTCGTAGCCGCCGCGCGAGAGCGCGACGGTCAGGTTCGCGCGCCAGCCGACCGGCACGCCCATGCTGCTGCGCCGGGAGATCGGCACCGCCGGGCCGATCGCGATCACCTCGGCGTCGGCGTCGCCGAGCAGCGACGCGGCGGCCGGCGCGGAGATCGGCGCGCGCGGCTGGACGGCGCGAGCACGGTGACCGAGTGGCCGAGCTCCGCAGCTCGGCGGCGACGCCCGCGACGTGGTCGTTCACCTCGTGCGGCACCGACCACGCGAACGGCGTGACCAGGCAGATCCTCATGGCGTGAGCCTGAGGCAGAGTCTGGTCGGCTGGAGCGCGCCGCGCGGCGACGGGACAGACCCCGGGGTCTGTCCCTGACAGTTCGAGCGCGTCTACGCCTTCGCGGCGGTCTTGGCCGGCTTGCGCGCGTGCTGCTTGATGAAGCGCTCGGTGTTCTCGCGCGCCTCGTCGTCGCGGATCTGCTTCGGCGGCGACTTCATCAGGTACGAGCTCGGCGCCTCGAGCGCGCCGGCGACGCCGTTGTTCAGCGCCAGCTTGGCGAGGCGGACGGCGTCGATGACGATGCCCGCCGAGTTCGGGCGAGTCCCAGACCTCGAGCTTCAGCTCGATGTTCAGCGGCACGTCGCCGAACGACTTGCCCTCCATGCGGATGTACGCCCACTTGCGGTCGGTCAGCCACGGCACGTAGTCGGACGGGCCGACGTGGACGTTGTCCGGCGCCGATGTCGTAGTCGAGCATCGACGTGACCGCGTTCGTCTTCGAGATCTTCTTCGACTCGAGGCGGTCGCGCTCGAGCATGTTCAGGAAGTCGGAGTTGCCGCCGACGTTCAGCTGCATCGTCCGGTCGAGGTGGACGCCGCGGTCGCGGAACAGCGTCGTCAGGACGCGGTGCGAGATCGTCGCGCCGACCTGCGACTTGATGTCGTCGCCGATGATCGGCACGCCGGCCTCCTCGAAGCGGCGCTGCCAGTACGGCTCGCGCGCGATGAAGACGGGCATGCAGTTCACCATCGCGACAGCCGGCGTCGAGGATCTGCTCCGCGTACCACTTGGTCGCCTCCTCGGAGCCGACGGGAAGGTAGTTGACGACGACGTCGGCGTTGCGTCTCCTTGAGGATGCCGACGACGTCGTCGGTCTCGCCCGGCGCCTTCTCGACGACCTCGGACAGGTACTTGCCGATGCCGTCGTGCGTCATCCCGCGCGATGACGGTGACGCCGGTCTTCGGCACGTCGGCGAACTTGATCGTGTCGTTCGGGTGCGCCCAGATCGCGTCGGCGAGGTCGACGCCGACCTTGCCCTTGACGACGTCGAAGGCGGCGACGAACTCGATGTCGCGGATGTGGTACCCGCCGAGGTCGACGTGCATCAGGCCCGGGGACGGAGTCGTCCGGGCGCGCGTCCTTGTAGTACTGCACGCCCTGGAGGAGCGAGTTGGCGCAGTTGCCGACGCCGATGATCGCGACGCGGACCTTGTCCGTTCGCGCGGCGTCTTGCCGTTCGTGCGATCCGTTGTTCGAGGCCATTGGTTCCTTTCCGTTGCGAGGCCGAGCCGCTCGGAGAGCGTCCCGACGATCAGGTCGTTGACGTTCTGCCTGCGCTCCGCGGCGCGCCCGTCGAGCGCGTCCTTCAGCTCGGCGGCATGCGCAGCAGGACACCGGTCTCGCGCCGGGGAGCGGCGCTCGCTCGGCCGGTCGGCCGGTCGGTCGAACGGCACGGCGACGCTTGCGGCCAGGATGGCCGACCGCGACGTCGTTCAAGCTGCGGCCGGCTCCCGCACGTCGTCGGCGAGCGCGGCGCTTGAGCGCAGGCGGCATCCGGACGAGGACACTTCTTGCGGCGTGGTGCTAGCACAGCAGTGCTAGCAGTATACCACAGAGTGTGCTAGCTGTCTCGGCGCGCAGCTGCTGCCCGGACCGACCAGATGCGCTGGCCGACCGTGATCCAGGCGGTCGCGGCGAGCACGTAGATCGCCCACTGCAGGCCGCCCCACGGGCGCGAGCGCGAGGCCGAGCGCTGATCACGACCACGCGCTCCGCCCGCGAGCCGATGCCGACGTCGCCTTTCAGGCCGAGCGTCTCCGCCTTCGAGCGCGTGTAGCAGACGAGGAACGAGCCGGCGATCGCCGCGAAGGTGAACGCGAGCGCCGATCTCGTTTCCGTCGCGCGCGAAGACGAGCGCCGATCGCGCCGAGCATGAACGCCTCGCCGATCCGGTCGGTCGTCGAGTCGAGGAACGCGCCGAACGGCGTCGCCTTGCCGCCTGCGCGCGCGAGCGCGCCGTCGAGGATGTCCAGGATCGAGCCGAGCGACGAAGAGCGACCGCGCCGAGCCCAGAAGAAGAGCCACTCGTTCCGGTACTCGAAGTAGACGAGCACCGAGGCGAGCGATGCAGAGCGAGCACGCCGGCGGCGGTGAGCATCGACGGGCGTCAGCCGCGTGTCCGCGCGAGCCCGGTCATCGAGCGGGACGCGATCCGGCGCGCGCGCCGTCGGTGTAGCGCTGGACTTGACGTCCACGCGCGGCTGGCGTCAGCGCTCGCTGCCGGGCTGCGGGCCGGCGAGCGGCGCCGCAGGATCGCGCGGCGCGCGGTAGATGACGACGCGCCCGCGAGCGAGCGCGACGACGATGCCGGCCGAGGATGTCGAGCCAGAAGTGGTTGCCGGTCGCCATGACCGCGAACCAGACCCAGGCCGGCCAGAGCGAGCCAGAGCGTCTTCGCCCACCAGTGCCGGCAGACGAGCGCCATCGAGATCCCGACGATCAGCGCGTCGGCCGCGTGCAGGCTCGGCATCGCCGCGTACGGGTTCGCGGCGAGCTGGATCAGGCCGCTGCCGTGGTTCAGCGAGCCGAACTGCGCGAGCGTGTCCGCGAAGCCGAACGTCGGGAACATCCGCGGCGGCGCGGTCGGCACGACGACGTAGCCGACGAGGCCGATCACGTTGGCGAGCAGGATCCAGTTGCGGAAGCGGATGAAGCCTCGTTGCGCCGCAGGTAGACCCAGAGGAGCGTCAGCCCGACGACCGTGAACTCCGAGTTCCAGTACGTCCACGAGACGAGCAGCGTCGAGGAAGTGCGACGAGCGACGAGCTGCTGCAGCGTCAGCTCGAAAGGTCGCCGACGCGCTCCTCGATGCCGATGACGCCGCAGGCCGTTCTCGAACGCCTGCGTCGGGTTGCGGTCGGCGATGCCCCGCGCGACCTGGTAGAGCGCCGAGGAAGCCGAACCAGATCGCGAGCTGGCAGGCCGAGGTCGCCCCAGCCCCGCGGCAGGTATCGACGTGCCCGATTGCGACGACTGCCGCGTCATGCCGAATGCGTCGCTCCCGGCACGGGCATGCGGATACTAACGTGCCGCGGCCGGTCGGCCGCTCGATGTCCTTCGAGCGGCTCAGCCGCCGATGTAGCGACATCTCGACCTTGGGCAGCGTCGACCGTGTTCGTCGGTGCGGATCTCCGAGTAGCGGTCGGTGCGCCGGCGCCAGATCCGCGCCGATCGCGTCGCGCGAGCTCCTCGTCCGACGCGCCGCCGCGGACGAGCGCGCGCAGGTCGTGGCCGCGCACGCGCGAAGAGGCACGTGTAGAGCCGGCCCTCGGCCGAGAGCCGCGCGCGCGTGCAGTCGCCGCAGAACGGCTGCGTGACCGAGGCGATCACGCCGATCTCGCCGCCGCCGTCGCGGTAGCGCCAGCGCTGCGCGACCTCGCCGCGGTAGTTGGGCTCGACCGGCTCGAGCGGCAGCTCGGCGTCGATCGCGGCGACGATCTCGGCGGCCGGCACGACGTCGTCGAGCCGCCAGCCGTTCGTGTGGCCGACGTCCATGTACTCGATGAAGCGCAGGATGTGGCCGCGTGCCGCGGAAGTGGCGCGCCATCGGCGACGATCGCTGTCGTCGTTCACGCCGCGCTTGACGACCATGTTGACCTTCACCGGCAGGCCCGGCCGCGGCGGCGGCGTCGATGCCCTCGAGCACGCGCGCGACCGGGAAGTCGACGTCGTTCATCGCGCGGAAGACGTCGTCGTCGAGCGAGTCGAGGCTGACCGTGACGCGCTGCAGGCCGGCGTCGCGCGAGCGCCTGCGCCTTCTGCGGCGAGCAGCGACGCCGTTCGTCGTCAGCGTCAGGTCGAGGCCGTCGATCGCGGCGAGCATGCGCGACCAGGCGCTCGAGGTCGCGGCGGACGAGCGGCTCGCCGCCGGTGATGCCGGATCTTCTCGACGCCGTGCGCGACGAAGGCGCGCGCGAGCCGCTCGATCTCCTCGAAGGTGAGCAGCTCCCGCCGGTCGAGGAACGCGGTAGTCGCGCCCGAAGACCTCCTTCGGCATGCAGTAGACGCAGCGGAAGTTGCAGCGGTCGGTGACCGAGATGCGCAGGTCGCGCAGCGGCCGGCCGAGCGTGTCGCGCACGCTCATGGTTCCACTGTAACGAGCAGGGCGAGCGGCGCCGCAGGATCGCTCAGAGGCGTCGTGAGATCGCGCTGGCGAGGCGGTCTGCGGCGCCTTCGCGGAACCCGAGGTAGAGCGACGGCTCGGCGATCTCGAGCTCGAGCACGCGCCCGCCCATCAGGTCGACGCGGCCGTAGAGGAGTCGCCCGGGCGCGCAGGCGAGCGCCGCCTCGGCGATCGCCCGCTCCTCCGCGGTCGCCTCGGCCCGTGCCGAGCTCCTCGTCCAGGTAGAAGACCTCGCGCTCGCCCGCCGCCGGCAGCGGCACGCGGCGGCGGACGGCGTGCGAGTACGCGCCGTCGATGTAGACGAGCGCCGTCTCCTCGCGCTCGCCGAGGAACGGCTGCACCATCGCCGTCCGGCCGTCGGCGTGGATGCGGGCGACGAGCGCGCGCGGCGGCCTCCGCGTCCGCCGGCTCGAACCGCGCGGAGCTGCGCCCGCCGGCCGAGATCGCCGGCTTGACCACGAACGGTCCGCTCGGGCGGCTCGCAGCTCGCTCGCCGGGCGCGACGAACGTCGTCGGGACGACCGGCACGCCGGCGGCGGCGAGATCGGTCAGGTAGCGCTCCTTGTCCGTGTTCCACTCGAGCACCGGGAGCGGGTTGAGCACGCGCGGCAGCGCGGCCGCCCAGGCGAGGAAGTCGTCGCGCCGCTCGGCGTAGTCCCAGGTCGAGCGCGGGAGGACGAGGTCGAAGGCGGCCCAGTCGACGGCCGGCGTCGTCCCACACGGCCGGCTTCGGCCTCGACGCCCTCGCGCCGCGAGCGCCGCGATCAGCGGCGGGAAGTCCTCGTCGCCCTCGGGATCTCGGCGCAGGTGGCGAGTGCGACGTGTCCCGGACGGCCTAGATCAGCCAGGCGCCGTTCTCCTGGACGACCTCGCCGTCGAGCTCGATCCGGCCGCCCTGCGCGGAGGTCCTTGACCAGGTCCCAGTGGAGCGAGCTGACGTTCGTGCCGCCGACCTTCGGGTAGCTCTGGCCGACCGCGAGGTGGATCGTGCCGGCCATCTTCTCGTCGAAGAGGATGTTCCGCATCGGCTGCGGTGATGCCGGGGTTGCAGCCGATCCCGAGCTCGCCGATGAACCGCGCGCCCTCGTCGATGTCGAGCGCCGCGAGCAGCTCGTCCTCGCCCTGCTCGGCCGACGCCTCGACGACCCGGCCCTTGCGGAACGTCGAGGCGGATGCCCTCGAGCACGGGCGCGTCGTCGAGCTCCGTCGGGAACGTCGAGAACAGGATCGTCCCCTCGGCGGAGTCCTCGACGCGGCGAGAAGAAGAACTCGCCGCCGGGCATGTTCACGTGGCCGTCGTCGACCTCGCCCTTGCCGCCCGCGCAGCGAGATGTGCAGGTCGGTCTCCGTGCCGACGATGCGCACCTGGTCGGCCGCGTCGAAGCGGTCGCAGTAGCGGCGCATCCGCTCGCCCTCGGCGTCCCAGTCGCGCAGGCACGCGCCGTAGAAGAAGTCCTCGAACGCGGCCAGCGGCATGCCCGCCTCCTGCGCGAACGCGTTGGTCGGGAACTGGCAGCTGACCCACGGGATCTCGTCCGCCATCGTGCGCCGGAAGAACGGCGCCTGCGGCCTTCTTCATCAGCGCCCGCCGCTCGGCGGAGAGTCGGCCTGCCGCCGCGGGTGTTCTCGGGCGCCTCGATCGTGATCCGCGCGTCCATGTGGTCGGAGGCGAAGCGGTCGATCGGCGCGATCTCGCCGACGCAGCTCCGCGGCGCCTCGGCCGCCCAGGCGCTCGTCGATCGGGAAGAGCGTCGAAGCTCATGCGCAGGAGCGGGTAGGCGCCGCGCCGCGCGATCAGCCGGATCAGCTCCTCGATCAGCGGCCGCGCCTCGGGCGTGCGTCCGGATCAGCACCTGCCAGCCCGGGCTGGACGTCGAGCCAGCGCTCGACGAGCAGCTTGGCGTACTCGCTCGACGCGCGGGTCTACGAGAGCGCCCATGCGCCGTTCTCCTGGACGACCTCGCCGTCGAGCTCGATCCGGCCGCCGCTGCCGCAGGTCCTTGACCATGTCCCAGTGGACGGCGCTGTGGTTCGATGCCGCCGATGAACGGGAGCCCGGCGCCGACCGCGAGGTGGACCGTGCCCGTCGATCTTCTCGTCGAAGAGCGTGTTCGCGTGTGCCGCTGGATGCCCGGGTTGCAGCCGATCCCGAACTCGCCGAGCCGCCGCGCGCCCTCGTCGGTGTCGAGCGTCGTCGAGCAGGAACTCCTCGTTCGCGCGTCGCCGACGCCTCGACGACGCGGCCGCCCTCGAAGCGCGAGCCGGACGCCCTCGCAGCTCGCGCCCTGGTAGACGCGCCGGGTACTCGGAGAACTCGATCACGCCCTCGGCCGAGTCCTCGACCGGGCGAGTAGAAGAACTCGCCGCCCGGCATGTTGTCGTGGCCGTCGTCGACGTGGCCCTCGCGCCCGGCGAGCGAGCAGCGTGAGGTCGGTGCCGGGCGCGACGATGCGCACCGTCTCCGCCGCGTCGAAGCGGTCGGCGTAGCGGCGCATCCGCTCGCCTTCGGCGTCCCAGTCGAGCAGGCACGCGCCGAAGACGAAGTCCGCGTAGGCCGCGAGCGTCATCCCCGCGTCCTGGGCGAGCGCCTCGGTCGGGTAGAGGCAGCCCACCCAGCGGGAAGTCGCCGCTCAGCCGTCGCCCGGTTGAACTCGCTCGTACGCCTTGCGCAGCTCTGGCGCCGCTCGGGCGCGAGGATCGTGCCGCGCGCGTGTTCTCCGGCGCCGCAGATCAGTGATCCGTGCGTCGAGCTCGTCGCGCGTGCGCGCCTCGCTCGGCGCCATCGCGCCGAGCAGCTCCACCGGCGCCTCGGTCGCCCAGAGGCTGTCGAACGGCACCTGCTCCGGGTCGATGTAGCCGAGGCGCACCAGCGGGTAGCGCCGCGCGCGACGCGATCAGCCGGATCACCTCCTCGATCATCGGCCGGGCGAGCGGCGTCGCCATGCACCAGCACCTGCCAGCCCGGCTGGACGCCGAGCGACCGCTCGACGAGCAGTCGGCGCGTACTGCTCGACGCGCGGGTCTACGAGCGCGCCATGCGCCGTTCTCCTGGACGACCTTGCCGTCGAGCTCGATCCGGCCGCCGTTCCGGAGCTCCTTGACCATGTCCCAGTGGATCCGCTCGAGCGGTTCAGCCCGCCGAGCTGCGGGAAGCCGGTGCCGATCGCGAGGTGGATCGTGCCCTCCATCTTCTCGTCGAAGAGGGTGTTGCGCATGTGCCGCTGGATGCCGGGGTTGCAGCCGATCCCGAACTCGCCGAGCCGGCGCGCGCCCTCGTCGATGTCGAGCGTCCCGAGCAGGAACTCCTCGTCGGCTGTCGCGGAGGCATCGACGATCGTGCCGCCCTCGAAGCGGAAGCGCACGCCGCCGACCTCGTGGCCGAGGTAGCAGGCCGGATACTCCGAATAGCTGATGACCCCTTCGGCCGAGTCCTCGACGGGCGAGTAGAAGATCTCGCCGCCCGGCATGTTCGCGCCGAGCGCGTCCACCTTGCCCTCGCGGCCCTCGAGGCTGAAGGTGAGGTCGGTCTCGGGGCCGACGATCCGCACCTGTGTCGGCGGCGTCGAACCGCTCTGCGATCCCTCCATCTTCGCGCCGCAGCTCCTCCCAGTCGATCAGCACGGCGCCGTAGAGGAAGTCCTCGAACGAGCGCAGCGGCATCCCCGCGTCCTGCGCGGCCGCCATGGTCGGGTAGTAGCAGCCGACCCACGGCTTCTCGTCGCTGAGGAACGGGCGCGTGCGGCTCGCGCAGCGCGCCCTGCCGGGCGCTCAGCCGCTCGGCCGGGATGTCGGCCGCCATCAGCGTGTTCTCGGGGGCGACGATCGCCATGTACGAGTCGGCGTTGGCGATCTCGTTGAGCTCGATGTCCGGACAGCGTCGTCGAGCAGCTCCATCGGCGCCTCGCGGACGAAGACGCCGCCGTAGGCGTCGAACCCGAGCCGGACGAGCGCCCGGGCGCCGCGCCGGCCGAGCTCGCGGACGACCTCCTCGATCAGCGGCCGGCCCGGCGGCTGCGAGCGGACGCAGCACCTGCCAGCCGGGCTCGCGGCTCGATGCAGTCGACGAGCACGCGTGCGTAGGCCTCGATCCTCGGGTCCACCGGCGGGATCCTAGTCGGACGCGGTGCGAGACCCGAGGCGGGCACCGACCACGGCGTCCGCGGCGCGCGCGCTCGGCGGGTGGCCGGTGACGGCGTCGAGGAACTCCTCGCGGCCGAGCGCGAGCAGCCGGCCGTCGGTCTCGGCGGTGACCGTCGCCGTGCGCGGCACGTCGCGGAGCAGCGCGATCTCGCCGAACGAGTCGCCGGGGCCGAGCTCGCCGGTCGGCGCGCCGTCGACGGTCACGCTGCAGCCGCCCCGACTCGACGACGTAGAAGCGGTCGCCCTGATCGCCCTGGCGGATGACCTCCGTGCCGGCCGCGGCCGCGACCGGCTCGAGCTGCGAGGCGAGCCGCTCGAGCGTGGGTGCCGGCAGCGGCGCGAAGATCGGGATCGCGCTCGAGCAGGTCGAGCTGCTCGGGCGGCGCTGCGACTCGGCGTCGATCGCCTGCAGTTGCCGCCAGGTGAGCGCGGCGAGCACAGGGCAGGAACGCCCCGGTGACGACCAGCGACCAGCGGATGCCCGACGACGTGGATCGAGCACGCGGCGCGAGCGATCGCGCCGAGGCCGATCGTCCCGACGAGGATCATCTCGAGCACGCCGAAGACCCGGCCGATCACGTCCGGCGGTGCGGTGCGCTGGAGGAGCGTGAGGCCCGCGACGTCGACGAGCGTGTTCCCGAGCCCGAGCACGGCGAGCGCGACGAGCGCGACCCACAGCGTGCGGCCAGATCCCGATCGCGGCGAGCGGCGCGCCGAAGAGCACGACGCCGAGCCCGAAGTCGGACGCGAGGCGCTTCCGGCCGATCAGCGCGAACGCGGCGAGCGCGCCGAGCGACGCCGCCGACGCCGCAGGCCGCGTTCAGCAGGCCGACCGCCGAGTTGCTGCGCTCGAGCAGGTCGAGCGCGGTGACGACGACGAGGACGCCGAGCGCGCGCCGGCGAGCGAGCGTCTGCGCCGAGTAGAGCCCGACGACGACGCGCAGCTGCCGGTCGCGGCCGATCGCCTGGAAGCCCGCCGGCCGGCCTCGCGCAGGAACGCCGCCGCGCTCGCGCTCGCCGCGCCTCCGCCGCGGCCGCTCGTGCGGCGCCGGATCAGCGCGACGAGCGCCGCGCCCCAGACGAACGCTGCCCGCGGTGACGAGCATCACGCCGCCCGGGCTCCAGAAGGCGAGCAGCGCGCCGCCGATCGCCGGCCCGGCGAACGTGCCGACGCTCTCGATCGTGCTCGCGGACGACGTTCGCCGCCGTCAGCTCCTCCGGCGTGCGCGCGAGCGTCGGGGAGGAGCGCCGACTCGCGCGGGCAGGAACGCCGTGCCGAGGATCGCGGCGAGCGCCGGCGAGCGCGTAGACGAGCCAGCTCGGAGCCGCCGGCGAGCGCGACCGCGCCGGCGGCGCCGATCGCGGCCGCGCGGCCGAGGTTCGTGACGACGAGGAACGGCACGCGCGGGAGCCGGTCGGCGAGCGTCGACGTGAACGGCGCCGAGAGCGCCGCCGGGATCGCCCGGACGAGCGTGACGATCCCGACCGCCTTCGCCCCGCCCGCCTCGTACGCGTAGACGGCGAGCGCGACGCTGTACGCCCACAGGCCCATCACCGAGCCGAGCGCCGGCGAGCTGGATCCGGCGCAGGTTCGGGTTGCCGAAGTTGCCCCGGAAGGCGGCCGGCGACTCGCCGAGCCGTTCGCGCGCAGACCGCTCATCGCAGGCGAGCATCTCAGCGCGCGTTGCAAATTGGAAGAAACGGTGGGAAGATTCTACCCGCAGACACCGTCTAGTAGATGCGAACCGCGCACCGCGGACAACGACTCCAAGGAGGACACAGATGTCGGACGAGCTCGACGAAGACCAGCTCGGCGACGACGAGGAGCGACGACGACGTCGAGGCGCACAAGACGCGATCGGCAAGACTGCGTCGGCGAGACCGACGATCGGCGAGACGACGAGGCGACGACGACGTCGAGGCGCACAAGTACACGGTCGGCAAGACCCGATCGGCGACCGACGACGACGAGAAGACGAGCATCGCGCTAGCCTCGGGGCCGGTTCGACGAACGAGCCCGGCGCTCGCCGGGCTCATTTGCGTCTGAGCACGGCCTCCAGCGCTTCGAGCAGCCGCGTCGCCGTCGGGCCGCTCGTCCTCGCCGAGCTCTGCGAGCGCGGCCGCGACGCCGCGCGACGACCGCGAGGTCGCCCGTCGCCGCGCGAGCGCCGCCTCGCGCCTCGCGCGCGCGCTGGAGCAGGTCGAGCGCGATCGCGGCCTGCGAGGCGAAGAGGCCGAGCAGCTCCATCTCCTGCGAGCGTGAACCGCGACTGGCCGGTCGAGCACCTCGAGCACGCCGAGCGCCCGCTCGTCGTGCGAGCAGCGGCACGGCCATCAGCCCCTGCGGCACGTAGCCCGTGCCCTCGGCGACGTCCTTCGCGAAGCGCGGGTCGCGCGCGACGTCCTCGATCACGAGCGGCGTGCCGCGTCGCGAGCACCCAGCCGGCGACGCCGGTGCCGGCGGGGAAGCGCCTGCCGAGCAGGCTCTCCTCGCCCTCGCCGACGACCGCCTCGAAGACGAGCTCGTCGTCGTCCTCGTCGAGCAGCAGGACCGACGAGGCCTTCGCGCGCGAAGATCGCGCGCGCGACCTCGACGACCGAGCGGAGCAGCTCGCGGAAGCGCTCCTCGGAGCCGAGGACGCCGGCGGCGACGGCGGCGTTCAGATCGTCGCTCATCGCGTCACCTCCCACGTTCGACGCGGTCAGGTGCAGGACGCTCTTCAGCTGGAACGGCGTCAGCTCGGGGTGCTTCGAGCGGACGAGCGCGCAGATCCCGCTGACGTGCGGCGTCGCGAAGCTGTTGCCCGAGGCGCGTGAGCGTCTCGCCGCCCATCCAGGCGACCTCGACGTTCACGCCCCTCGCGAAGAACTCGACCGGCGGGTTCGGGTTGCAGTAGCAGCGCCAGCGGGTCGTCCTCCTCGTGGCTGCCGACGGAGATCACCGACGAGAAGCGCCACGGGTAGCTCTCGACCGGCATGTTGTGCGCGGAGGCGACGAGCACCGTCCGCTGGAAGTACGCGCGAGTCGGCGAGCTCGTGCAGGACGGCCGCGTAGTCCTTCTTCGTCGTCGAGAGGCTCATGTTGACGACGTCGAAGCCCTGCTCGATCGCGTAGCGGAGGCCGGCGAGCAGGATGTTCGCCGCCGCCGGTGAAGCCCGGGCCGAGCACGCGGACGCTGTGGATCTCGCCTCGGGCGCGAGCGAGCGGACGATCCCGGCGCAGGCGGTGCCGTGCCCGCAGACGTCGCCCTCGAGTGTCGTCGGCGACGAACGCCGCGCCGTCCTCGTCCTTCGAGACGGCGACCGCGCTCTCGACGTCGCCGACCAGCGGATGGACCGGCTCGACGCCGCTGTCGAGGATGCAGACGCGGACGCCCTTTCCGGTCGAGCCGCCCCAGGCCCACTCGCGCGTGACCTCGGCGGGCCAGTCGGTCGGCGAGCGCGATCTGCTCGACCGCGTCCGCGGGCAGGCTCCAGGCGGGAAGCTCGCTCACATGCCGATGCTAATCGGCGGAGAGGCGAACGCGGAGCTCGGCGAGGAGGGCGGAGTTGGGTTCGACTCCTTCGGCGGCCAGAGCGGCCTCGAGATCGTTGAGGATGCGCCTACGCAGCTCCGCGTCCGCCTCGGCGCGCGCGACGAGCTCGTCCATAGCGGCGCGGGCGGTGGGAAGCTCCTGCGCCGCCTTGACCCACCCCTCGGGGGCGGGCGGGAGAAGCCGCAGCAGTTCTCCCAGTTTCTCCTCGTCGTAGCTCATGCGTCACCTACCTAGACGTCGGACCGCCTCGTTTCTTCCCGCGAGCGCATAGTCGACTGCCTCGTCGAGGGTCAACGCGCGGCCCTGCGGTGCGGGCAGCCTCGAACTCTGGCGTCGCCGGACGAACGATCGCCGCCGCGTACTCGTCGCGCTCCTGCTCCCAGTTCCCGAGCGGCGCACGAGCCTCCTCCGCTTCGATCGCGCCCCAGAGGCGGCCCGCGCGCTCGAGGTCGCCTCGCGCTGCGGCGAAGCTTGGCGAGCAACGCCAGCGCGTACACGGTGGACCGGCGATCGACGAGCTGCCACGAGAGGCGGAGAGCCTCCATCGCCCGCTCCTCGGCGATCTCCGGCCGGCCGAGCTCGTGCAAGAGCTCGGCGACGTCGAGGAGCGTGCTCGCCTGCATCCAGGTGTAGCCGACCTGCTCGCACAGCATCGCGCGCCTCGCTCGAAGAGCTCGAGGGCGCGCTCGGGGTTTCCCTCGCCGTCGCTCGACCCAGCCGAGCATGCGCGACCGCATCGGCCTCGAGCTTGGGGTTCGGGCAGGCGCCGGCAGATCGCCAGGCTCTCCTCGAGCAGCCGCCGCGCGCGCGGCGAGATCCTGCGCCGTCACAGCGCCGACCGAGAGGCGATGGAGCAGGACGGCGACTGCGCGCTCGTCCCCCAGCCGCTCGAACTCCGCGAGCGCCGCTCGCATCAGCGTCGTCCCTCCGCTCGAAGTCGCCCGCGATCCAGGTCGTCTCGCCGAGCACCCGAAGGGCGCGCGCGCGCAGCACGGGCGAGATGTCCGGGCCGCGCTCGAGCGAGCGTCGTCGAGCCGGCGGACGCCCTCGAAGGCATCGTTGATGACCCAGAACTGCTCCATCGCGATCGTCAGGCGGAATGCGAGCTCGAGGTCGTAGTCGAGCGCCCAGTCGATCGCAGCACGGATGTTGTCCAGCCTCTGGCCGGACGAGCTCCGGGCGCTCCGGGCCGGTGCTCTCCGCCGGAGAGGTTGGCCGACTCGGCCAGCGGCGAGGAAGTGCTCGGCGTGACGCCGCTGCAGCTCGGTCGGCGTCGCCGGACGCCGCGAGGCGCTCGACCGCGTACTCGCGGATCGTCTCGAGCATCCAGAAGCGGTCGTCCGTGTGGCGGACGAGGCTCTTCTCGACGAGCGACTGGAGCGTGTCGAGGTCGGCGTCGGCGACCGCCTCGGCCGACTCGAGCGTGCAGCCGCCGGCGAAGACGCCGAGCCGGGCGAACAGCCGTTGCTCTTCCGGCGACGAGCAGGTCGTGCGACCACTCGATCGTCGCGCGGAGCGTCTTCTGCCGCTCCTCGGCGTCGCGGCCGCCCTTGAAGAGGTCGAGCCGCTCGCCGAGCCGCTCGAGGATCTGCTCCGGCGTGAGCGCCTTCGTGCGGGCGGCGGCGAGCTCGAGCGCGAGCGGCATGTTGTCGAGGCGGCGGCAGAGCTCCTCGACCGCCGCGCTCGGCTCGACGCCGGCGCGCGAGGCAGAAGAGCTCGACCGCGTCCGGATCGGCGAGCGGCAGCACCTCGTACTCGACCTCGCCGCGGACGCGGAGCAGCTCGCGCGAGGTGACGAGCAGCTGCAGGTTCGGGCACGCCTCGACGAGCGCGGCCAGCTCGAGGCGCGGCGTCGACGACCTGTTCGAGGTTGTCGAGCAGCGAGCAGCAGCTCCCGCTCGCCGATGTGGCCGGCGAGATCGCCCTGCGCGCCGAGCGTCTGCGCGACGGCCGGCAGCGACGCCGCGCCGGGTCGTGGACGGTCGCGAGCCCGACCCAGAAGACGCCGTTCTTGAACTCGCCGACGAGCTCGGCGGCGGCCTCGATCGAGAGACGGGTCTTCCCCGAGCCGCCGGGGCCGGTGAGCGTGACGAGCCGTGCCTCGCGGACGAGCGCCTCGACCTCGGCCGACCTCGCGCTCGCGGCCGACGAAGCTCGAGGCGGGGCGGGGGAGGTTCGTGTTCGAGATCGTCTTCAGCGGCGGGAAGAGCTCCGTCGCCGAGCTGGTAGATCCAGACCGGCTCGTCGAAGTCCTTGACGCGGTGCTCGCCGAGGTCGCCGAGCGTCGACGCCGTCGAGCAGGTCGCGGGTCGCCTTCGTGAGCACGACCTGCCCGCCGTGCGCGGCGGCGGCGACGCGGGCGCCGAGGTGGACGTCGTGGCCGAAGTAGCCCTCGTCGGTGCGACGACGGCGTGCCGGTGTGCAGGCCCATCCGCACGCGCACCGGCCCGGCGGCGAGCGCGTCCTGCGCGGCCCGCGGCGGCCGCGGCCGCCTCGCGCGCGTCCGGGAACGCGAAGAAGAACGCGTCGCCCTGGTTGTCGACCTCGACGCCGCCGTGGGCCGCGAACGCCTCGCGCAGCGCCGCCGGTGCGCGGTCAGCGCCTCGCCGTAGCCGCTCGCCGAGCTCCTGCGAGCAGCCGCGTCGAGCCCTCGATGTCCGTGAAGAGGAAGGTGACGGTCCCCGACGGGAGCTCAGGCATCGCCGAAGCGCTCGCGGAGCTTCCCGAGGCACCGCGAGATGCGGCTCGCGATCGTCCCCGAGGCGATCCCGAGCTCCTCGCCGATCGTCCGGTAGCTCTCGTCGCGGCAGAAGAAGCGGTCGAGCACCTCCTGGCACTCCTCGGAGAGCTCGGCGAGCGCCTCGCGGACGGCGAACGCCTCGTCGAGCTCGTCGACCGTGCTCGTCGATTCCCTCCGGCTCGACCTCGCTCGGCTCCTCGCGCTGGCCGGCCGAGAGCTTGTCGAGGCAGACGCGGCGCGTCAGCTGGGCGATCCAGGGGCGGAGCGCCTCCGGGTTGCGCAGCGTGCCAGCCGGTCGTAGACGCGCAGGAAGACCTCCTGGAACGCGTCCTCGGCGTCGGCGCCCTGGAGGCGGTAGCCCTGCGAGGCGATCGCGTAGACGTAGCGCGAGTACTTGAGGACGAGGTCGTCCCAGGCGGCGCGATCGCCCTCCAGGCAGCGTGCGACGAGCTCGGCGTCGTCGGCCATCGGCTCGATCAAAACACGAGTCAGGTGCCCGCGTCGAGCGCCTGGCTCGCCGAGTAGCGCGCGTCGTCCGCGGCGCGGAAGCGCCTGCGGCGGACGCGCTCGTCGTCGGGAGAGACGAGGAGGTTCGCGCGGACGAGGTGCGCGGCCGCGAGCGCTGCGCCCGCCGCGAGCGCCGCTGCGCCGGCCGCGTCGGCGCGGAGGAGCCCGTCGCAGCGCTCTGCGACGAGCGCGCGCAGCCTCTGCGACGTCGGCGGCGGCGACCGCGATCTCGGCCGGCACGCCGCGCTGCGGCCCGCATGCGCTCGGCGAGGTCGGCGGACTGCTCGGCGAGCGCCTCGAGCGCCGCCGCGAACACCGCAGCATCCTCCTGCGCGAGCGCATTCAGCCGCTCCGCGAGCGCCGTCGCCTGGGCGGCTGCGCCGGCCGCGCCGGGCCAGCCGGTCGTCCCGCGCGCGACCGCCGCGACGAGCACGGCCGCGCGCTCGGCCGTCTCGGCCGCGGCGGTTCCGGCTCCGTGTCTCGCGTCGGTCAAGGGCTCATCCTAGAGCCGAAGCAACTTGACATACAGGCACTTAGATTTTATCCTGTACTAAGTCTTAGATTCGCAAAGGAGATGGACTGACTATGGCAAAAGTGATCGGCATCGATCTCGGCACGACGAACTCGTGCATGGCCGTGATCGAGGGTGGCGAGCCCACCGTCATCCCGAACGCCGAGGGCGGGCGCACGACGCCGTCCGTCGTCGCGTTCACGAAGGACGGGCAGCGGCTCGTCGGCGCGCCCGCGAAGCGCCAGCAGGTCACGAACCCGCAGAACACGGTCTTCTCGATCAAGCGCTTCATGGGCCGCAAGTTCGACGAGGTCTCCGAGGAGATGAAGATCGTCCCGTACGAGGTCGTCAAGGGCCCGAACGACGACGTGCGCGTGAAGGCGGGCGACAAGGAGTACGCGCCGCCGGAGATCAGCGCGATGATCCTCCAGAAGCTGAAGACGGACGCCGAGGCGTACCTCGGCGAGTCGGTCACCGACGCGGTGATCACCGTCCCGGCGTACTTCAACAACGCCCAGCGCGAGGCGACGAAGGACGCCGGCACGATCGCCGGCCTCAACGTCCTGCGCATCGTCAACGAGCCGACCGCGGCCGCGCTCGCCTACGGGCTCGACAAGGAGGGCGCCGACCAGACGATCCTCGTCTTCGACCTCGGCGGCGGCACGTTCGACGTGTCGGTCCTCGAGCTCGGCGAGGGCGTCTTCGAGGTCAAGGCGACCTCGGGCGACAACCACCTCGGCGGCGACAACTTCGACAAGGCGATCGTCGACTGGATGGTCGCCGAGTTCAAGAAGGACCAGGGCATCGACCTCGCCGCCGACCGGATGGCGCTCCAGCGCCTCTACGAGGCGGCCGAGAAGGCGAAGATCGAGCTCTCCTCGACGATGACGACGCAGATCAACCTGCCGTTCGTCACCGCGACTCCCGAGGGCCCGAAGCACCTCGACCTCCAGCTCACGCGCGCGAAGCTGAACGAGCTCACGCACGACCTGCTCGAGCGGACGGTCGGCCCGACGAAGCGCGTGCTCGAGGACGCCGGGCTCGACGCCGACGAAGATCGACCACGTCGTCCTCGTCGGCGGCATGACCCGCATGCCGGCCGTGCAGGACAAGGTCAAGGAGATCGTCGGCAAGGAGCCGCACAAGGGCGTCAACCCGGACGAGGTCGTCGCCGTCGGCGCCGCGATCCAGGCCGGCGTGCTCAAGGGCGAGGTCAAGGACGTCCTCCTGCTCGACGTCACGCCGCTGTCGCTCGGCATCGAGACGAAGGGCGGCGTGTTCACGAAGCTGATCGACCGCAACACGACGATCCCGACGAAGAAGTCGGAGATCTTCTCGACCGCCGAGGACAACCAGCCGTCGGTCGAGGTGCACGTCCTCCAGGGCGAGTCGGAGATGGCCGCCTACAACAAGACGCTCGGCAAGTTCCAGCTCGTCGGCATCCCGCCGGCGCCGCGGGGCATGCCGCAGATCGAGGTCGCGTTCGACATCGACGCGAACGGGATCATCAACGTCTCGGCGAAGGATCTCGGCACCGGCAACGAGCAGCAGATCAAGATCGAGGGCGGCTCGGGCCTGAAGCCGGACGAGGTCGAGCAGATGATCAAGGACGCCGAGGCGCACGCCGGCGAGGCGCACAGGCTGCGCGAGCTCGCCGACGCGAAGAACCACGCCGAGGCGCTCGTCTACGCGACCGAGAAGAGCCTCAAGGAGCACCGCGAGACGCTCGACGAGGCCGACGCCTCGACGATCGAGGGCCGGATCATGGAGCTGAAGCCGGCGCTCGACGGCGACGACCTCGCCGAGATCCGGGCGAAGACCGACGCGCTCCAGGAGGCCTCGCACAAGCTGGCCGAGGCGGTGTACGCGCAGGCGACCGCCGCGCAGGCGGCCGCGTCCGGCGGCGCGGCAACGGCGCCGAGCCGTCCGACGACGAGGTGATCGAGGACGCGCGAGGTCGTCGACGAGGAGGCTCCGACCTCTGATGACCGAGCACGGAACGTCACGCCGAACGCAGGGACAGACCCGGAGCGGGGTCTGTCCCTGACGAGAAACGCGTCGCAGAGCTCGAGCGCGCGAGCGCGACGAGTACCTCGACGCGCTCCAGCGGCTGAAGGCCGAGTTCGACAACTTCCGCAAGCGGACCGCGCGCGAGCAGCGAGCCGCGCAGTCGCGCGCGCGAGCGAGGCGCTCGTCAAGGAGCTGCTGCCGGTGCTCGACGACCTCGAGCGCGCGCTCGAGGCCGCGGAGGAGCACGAGGAGGCGAAGCTCGAGGAGGGCGTCCGGCTCGTCCACCGCGCGCTCGCCGACTGCTCGCCGCGCGAGGGCCTCGCCGAGATCGAGACCGACGGCGCGTTCGACCCGCACGTCCACGAGGCGCTGCTCGCGCAGCCCGTCGAGGGCGCCGAGGCGGGCTCGGTGATCGAGGTGCTCCAGAAGGGCTACCGGCTCGGCGACCGCGTCCTGCGGCCCGGCGCGGGTCGTGGTGGCTGCGGCGCGAGGTGACGAGTGAGCCAGTCGCTCTACGAGATCCTCGGCGTCGCGAAGAACGCCTCGGCCGACGAGATCAAGAAGGCCTACCGCAAGCTCGCCCGCCAGCACCACCCGGACGCGAACCCGGGCGACAAGGAGGCCGAGGAGCGGTTCAAGGAGGTCCAGGACGCCTACGACGTGCTCTCCGACCCGGAGAAGCGCAAGCAGTACGACACGTTCGGCTCGCCGAACGGCCGCGGGCCCGGCGGCGGGCTTCACCTGGAACGCGACCGAGGGCTTCGACTTCGGCGACCTCGGCGACCTCGGCGACCTCCTCGGCGGGCTGTTCGGCGGCGGCATGCGCGGCGGGCGGCGCCGCAGCCGCGCGGCCAGCGCGGGCAACGACGTCGAGGTGCAGGTCAACCTCTCGTTCGAGGACGCGCTGAAGGGCGTCGAGACGAAGATCCCGGTCACGCTCGAGGTCGCCTGCCACACCTGCCACGGCTCGGGCGCGAAGCCGGGGACGGCGCCGATCGTCTGCCCGCAGTGCGGCGGCCGCGGCGTCGTCTCCGAGAGCCAGGGCTTCTTCGCGCTCTCGCAGCCGTGCCCGCGCTGCCGCGGCAACGGCACGATCATCGAGGAGCCGTGCCCGACCTGCCGCGGCTCCGGCCGCGAGCGGCGGACGAAGCGCTACACGGTGAAGATCCCGGCGGGCGTCAAGGACGGCACGCGGATCCGCCTGAAGGGCAAGGGCGAGGCCGGCTACGGCGGCGCGCCCGCCGGCGACCTCTACGTCGTCACGCGCGTCGAGCCGTCGAAGCTGTTCACGCGCGCCGCGGCGACGACCTCGTCGTCGACGTGCCGGTCACGTTCGCCGAGGCCGCGCTCGGCGCGACGGTCGAGGTGCCGACGCCCGGACGGCGCGCGTCCGGTCAAGGTGCCGGCCGGCTCCGCAGGACGGCAAGCTGCTGCGCGTCAAGGGCCGGGGCGCGCCGAGGCTGAAGGGCTCGCGGCCGCGGCGACCTGCTCGCCCGCGTGAGGATCGAGGTGCCGAAGAAGCTGTCGAAGCGCGAGCGCGAGCTGCTCGAGGAGCTGCAAGAAGGTCGAGCGACGTGAGCAGCGTCAGGACGTACGAGCGCCCGCGCTACATGATCTCGGTCGCCGCCGAGCTCGTCGGCATGCACCCGCAGACGCTGCGGATCTACGAGTCGAAGGGGCTCGTCCGGCCCGGGCCGGACGCCCGGCGGCACGCGGCTCTACTCCGAGCACGACCTCGAGCGGCTGCGGCTGATCCAGCGGCTGACCACCGAGCTCGGGCTCAACCTCGCCGGCGTCGAGCGCGTGCTCGCGCTCGAGGACGAGCTCGCGCAGATGCGCGCGCGCATCGACCGGCTCGAGGCGGAGATGCGCGAGGCGATCGAGCAGGTGCACAGGCAGTACCGGCGCGACCTCGTCCTCTACCGCGAGCCGAGTCGCCCGTTCCCGGCGAGGAGGACACCTGATGGACTTCAACAAGCTGACGATCAAGACCCAGGAGGCGGTCGCCGCCGCGCAGGAGCTCGCGCGCCGCCTCGGCAACCCCGAGCTCTACCCCGAGCACCTGCTGCTCGCGCTGCTCGACCAGGAGCTGCCGCGCGCGCTCGTCGACTCGGCCCGACGAGCTGCGCGCCGAGGCCGAGGAGACGCTCGCGCGGCAAGCCGCGCATCGAGGGCGGCGCAGCAGCAGCCGAGCGTCTCGGCCGCGCTCTCGAACGTGCTCGACCGGGCCGAGGACGAGGCGCAGAAGCTCGAGGACGACTACGTCTCGACCGAGCACCTGCTGCTCGCGCTCGACGTCGTCCCGCGCGACGAGCTGCTCGCGAAGATCAAGGAGGTGCGCGGCGGCCAGCGCGTCACCTCGCAGGATCCCGAGGGCACCTACCAGGCGCTCGAGAAGTTCGGCCGCGACCTGACCGCGCTCGCCGAGAGCGGCAAGCTCGACCCGGTGATCGGCCGCGACGAGGAGATCCGCCGCGTGATCCAGGTGCTCTCGCGCCGGACGAAGAACAACCCGGTGCTGATCGGCGACCCCGGCGTCGGCAAGACGGCGATCGTCGAGGGGCTCGCCCAGCGGATCGTCGCCGGCGACGTCCCCGAGGGGCTGAAGGGCAAGCGCGTCTGGGCGCTCGACATCGGCGCGCTGCTCGCCGGCTCGAAGTACCGCGGCGAGTTCGAGGAGCGGCTGAAGGCCGTGCTCACCGAGATCCAGTCGGCCGCCGGCGAGATCATCCTCTTCATCGACGAGCTGCACACGATCGTCGGCGCCGGCGCGGCCGAGGGCGCGGTCGACGCGGCGAACATGCTCAAGCCGATGCTCGCGCGCGGCGAGCTGCGCTGCGATCGGCGCGACGACGCTCGACGAGTACCGCAAGCACATCGAGAAGGACGCCGCGCTCGAGCGGCGCTTCCAGCCGGTCTTCGTCGGCGAGCCGTCGGTCGCGGACACGATCGCGATCCTGCGCGGGCTGAAGGAGCGCTACGAGGCGCACCACGGCGTCGCGCATCCGCGACGCCGCGCTCGTCGCCGCCGCGGTGCTCTCCGACCGCTACATCTCCGACCGCCAGCTGCCCGACAAGGCGATCGACCTCGTCGACGAGGCCGCCTCGCGCCTGCGGATGGAGATCGACTCCTCGCCGCTCGAGCTCGACGAGGCCGAGCGGCGCGTCCGCCAGCTCGAGATCGAGCTCGCGGCGATGGCGAAGGAGTAGAAGGAGGTGCGCGAGCCGGTCGAGCGCGAGCTCGCCGAGGCGAAGGCGCGCCGCGACGAGCTCGCCGCGCGCTGGGCGAAGGAGAAGGAGGCGCTCGAGCGCGTCGAGCGAGATCACGCGGCGGATCGACGAGCTGCAGCATGGAGGCCGAGCGCGCCGAGCGCGCACGGCGACCTCCAGCGCGTCGCCGAGATCCGCTACGGCGAGCTGCCCGCGCTCGAGCAGGAGCTCGAGCGAGCGCGCAGCGCCGACGGCGAGCCCGATGGTCAAGGAGGAGGTCGACGAGGACGACATCGCCGCGGTCGTCGCGCGCTGGACGGGCATCCCGGTCTCGCGGCTGCTCGAGGGCGAGACCGAGAAGCTGATCCACATGGAGGAGCGGCTGCACGAGCGCGTCGTCGGCCAGGACGAGGCGGTCGAGGCGGTCGCGAACGCGCTGCGCCGCGCGCGCTCCGGCCTGCAGGACCCGAACCGGCCGATCGGCTCGTTCATCTTCCTCGGCCCGACCGGCGTGGGGAAGACCGAGCTCGCCCGCGCGCTCGCCGAGTTCATGTTCGACGACGAGCGCGCGATGGTCCGGCTCGACATGTCCGAGTACCAGGAGCGGCACACGGTCGCGCGGCTCGTCGGCGCGCCGCCCGGCTACGTCGGCTACGAGGAGGGCGGCCAGCTGACCGAGGCCGTGCGCCGGCGGCCCGTACTCGGTCGTCCTGCTCGACGAGATCGAGAAGGCGCACGCCGAGGTCTTCGACGTGCTGCTGCAGATCCTCGACGACGGCCGGCTGACCGACGGCCAGGGCCGCACGGTCGACTTCCGCAACACGGTGATCATCATGACCTCGAACATCCGCTCGGCCGAGGCGCTGCGCGAGTTCTTCCGGCCGGAGTTCCTGAACCGGATCGACGAGATCGTCGAGTTCCAGCCGCTCTCGCGCGAGCAGCTCGGCGAGATCGTCGAGCTCCAGCTCGCGCGGCTGCGCGAGCGGCTCGCCGAGCGCGGGCTCGCGCTCGAGCTCACGGACGAGGCGAAGGAGGTGCGTCGCCGAGGCCGGCTGGGATCCGACCTACGGCGCCCGGCCGCTGAAGCGCGCGCTCCAGCGCTGGTCGAGAACCCGCTCGCGCTGCGGCTGCTCGAGGGCGACTTCGCCGAGGGCGACACGGTCCGCGTCGACGCGCAGGACGGCGAGCTCGTGTTCGAGAAGGCCGCCGCGGTCGCGGCCGCCGCCTGACGCGCTACGGCTAGGCGTCGTCGAAGAAGTCGGCGCCGCCCTGCTCGGGCGGGGCGCCGTAGATGAAGACGACGACCTCCTCGTCGCCGTCGTTCCGCAGCTGCAGCGCCGTCCCGGGCTCGACGGCGACGACGCTCTCGCGGCGGCAGCTCGACCCGCTCGGGCGGCTCGCCGAGGTGCATGGTCAGCGTGCCCGGCGAGGACGACGAAGACCTCTTCCTGCGACGTGGTCGGCGTGGCGCCGGCCGCGCGCTGCCGGGCGGGTAGCGCCAGATCCGCGCGCGCGACTGCTGCAGCCCGGCCGAGGTGGTGAGGTCGGCGGCGTGCCGGGCCGGGTCGCCCTCGCGTCCCGCCGGCGGCGGTCCGCTCCTCGAAGTCGTGTCCTCGCCGCGGACGACGTGGTAGCCCATCCGCTGCGATCATCGCAGCTAGGCTCGCCCGATGTCTCGCGGCGTCGTCGGACTTCAGCTCCGGCCAGTTCGCGATCGCGGTCGCTGCTCGCGGCCGCGCTCTCGATGTGGGTCTACTGGCATGCGAGCCGGCACGGCAGCAGGCACGCGACCGCGTGGGGCGTCGCTGACGTTCCTCGCCGTCGTGATCGTCCTGCCCGTCTACTTCATCCACTACTACCTGACCCGGCGGCGGTTCTGATGGCCGCGCAAGAGGCGACGCCGCGCCGCCGCGGCAGCCGAGCCGCTCCCGCCGCCGCTGCCGCCCGAGGAGCGGACGGTCGGGCAGCTCGTCGCCGAGACGATCCGCTTCTACCGGCACCACTTCTTCCAGACGCTCCCGCTCGGGCTCTCGTTCGCGGCGGTGACGCAGCTGACCGCCGCGTTCGGCCACCGCCGCACCGAGCCGCGCGGTCACCCGCCGCCGACGTGACTTCCACGAGCCGACCTCGCTGCTCGGCGGCGGGATCGAGATCGACGATCCTGCTCGGCGCGCTGCTCCTGACCGCGTCGTACATCGTCGGCGATCGTGCTCGTCACCGGGGCGAAGCCGACCGGCCGAGCGCTGGTCGTCGCGTACGGCGTCGGCGTGCTGGTGTTCCTGCCGGTGCCGCTGCTCGCGCAGCTGCTCGTGCTGCCCGCCGTCGCCTACCTCGCCTTCTTCGGCTGGGTCGTGCCGGCGGTCGCGGTCGAGGGGTGCGGCGTTCGCGGACGCGTTCCGCACGTTCGTTCCGGCTCGCGCGGTCGACTACGTCCACGCGGCCGGCGGGCTCGCCACGCTCGTCATCCTCTTCGTCGTCGTGCGGCTGATGCTGCGCTCCTGCTTCGCACCGGCGGCGAGGCGAGGCGAGCGCGTCGCGGTCGCTGCTCGCCGACCTCGTGCTCTCGCCGATGCTCTTCGTCGGCGCGGCGATCCTCTACATCGACCTGGCTGCCCGCGACCGGGCCAAGGCAGTAAGCTCGGGCCACCGACCCGAGGAGGCGCTGATGCCGAAGTACGTGATGCTGACGACGCTGACGGCGAAGGGGGTGCAGACGCTTTCAGGCGAACCCCGACCGCATCAACGAGGTCAACCGGGACGTCGAGGAGCTCGGCGCGAAGGTGCTCCAGCAGTGGGCGACGGTCGGGCCATACGACTTCCTGAACATCGTCGAGGCGCCGGACGCGGCGACCATCGCGAAGGTCTCGGTCGCCCTCGGCGCGCGCGGGAGCGCCAAGCTGCAGACCTTCGAGCTGATCGAGATCGACGACCTGCTCGCCCGGCTCGCCGAGTAGCTTGCTCCTCCTGCTCGCCCGCCACGCGCAGTCGACGCTGAACGTCGAGCAGCGCGTCAACGGCGATCCGGCCGTTCCGGTGCCGCTGACCGAGCAGGGGCCGGAGGAGGCGCGGCGGCTCGGGGCGCAGGTCGCGAACATCCGAGCTCGACCTGTGCGTCTGCTCGCGCTTCGCGCGGACGCGGCGAGACCGCCGAGCTCGCGCTCGCCGGCCGTGACGTCCCGATCGAGGTCGACGAGCGCCTCGACGACATCAAGATCGGCGACCTCGATGGCGAGCCGATCGCGCGCTACCGCGAGGTCAAGCGCGGGCTCGGCCGCAAGCTGCCGTTCCCCGGCGGCGAGATGCCTGGACGACGCGGCCCTGCGGTACGCGGCGGCGTTCCGTGACCTGGCCGTCCGCGAGGTCCGGCGCGTGCTCGTCGTCTGCCACGAGATCCCGGTGCGATACGCCCTCAATGCGGCCGCGGGCTCCGACGCTCTCGACGGGCCGCCGTTCCACGACCTGCCGAACGCGGTGCCGTTCCTCTTCGACGGCGACGCGCTGGCTCGGGCGGCGGCGCGGATCGCGGAGCTCGCCGGCGCTATAGACTTGCGGCATGGACGACGAAGGGCGCCGTGGGCGGCTTCGCTCCTTCCTGATCGGCGGGCTCGTCGGCGTCTCCGCCGCGCATCGCGGCGGCGCGCGGCGGAAGAAGCCCCGCAAACGCCGCACCCCGTCCGGCCTCGCAGCCTTCGAGCGTGCGCCGTGCTACGAGGAGACGCTCGAGCGGGAGCGGACGAGCTCCCGGACCTGAGCGCGGCCGGATGGTCGCGTAGTTGATATCGGCGTCGCCCATCCCGAGCGACTTGCCGATCAGCTCGGCCTTCCGTGCGTCGTCGAGGTAGTGCGCGACCGTGCGGGTGGGCCTGCGCGTGCGGATGACGAGGATACGGGCCGTACGCGCGGCCCTCGAACTCGCCAGCGCGGGAACGGCAGGCGTCGCTCGATCGCGGTCCGCTTGACGTAGTTGTTGTTGTCGCCGGCGTCGAACACCCAGACGCCGCGGCCGAGCGGCTTCGTCGGCCTCTCGGAGCGCCTCGGTCGCGGAGCTTCGGGTCGGCGCGGGGGACGACGAGGTTCGAGACCGCCGAACGGTGCCGCTCCCAGGCGGCGAGGTACAGCGGCTCGTAGGCGAAGAGCACGTCGTCGGGGCGGGCGGTCGGCGCGAGCCACTCGGCCGCCTGCGCGCGGGCGTGGACCCGCGAAGGGCTCTCGCTGCCGAAGAGCGCCGGCGTCTTGTGCTTGCCCCAGGCGATCTCCGCGACGACGAGCGCGGCGACGACCGGCCACAGCGAGCCAGGCGCCGCGCGGTCCGGCGAGGCGCGCGAGCCCGACGATCCCGCGCCGGCCGCAAGGGCGAGGAACGGGAGCACGAAGATCAGGTGGCGGGACTGCGGGCGCCGAGCTGCCGCCGAACTTGCCGACCAGGAAGAAGAGCGTCGGCGTCAGGACGACGCAGCCGACGAGGAGCGCGCCTCGGGGTCGGTCGCGCGGGCGAGGAATGCGAGGCCGACGACCGCAAGCAGGAGGTAGACGACGAGCACGCCGGTGTAGCCGGACGACGAGTCGCCGGCGACGTGCCAGAGATACGCGAAGACCTGGTGCGGCGTGGAGAGCTTGCCGCCGCCGTTCCGCCGACGCCGACGTCGTAGCGGTCGGCGAGCACGAGGCTGCGCCGCCAGAGCGGGATCGCGAGCGACGCCGACGGCCGCGAAGGCGGGGATCGCCTGGCGCCAGCGCTCGCGGGTGGCGAGGACGTAGAGCCCCTGCGAGGCGAGGACGAGCGCGCCGTACTGGTGTGCGACGCGATCGTCAGCAGCATCGTCAGGCCCCAGAGCACCCAGGCGCTCCAGCCCCGCCGCTTCAGCGCGCGGAGGAGCGCAAGATACGAGAGCGTCGAGAGGAACAGGAAGAGGCTGTACATCCGCGCGTAGATCCCGTGGAAGAGCAGCACCCAGCTCCCCGCGGCGAGCGCGGCGGCAGCGAGCGCGGGGGCGCGGCCCGGCGAGCCGGTTGCCGAGGATCGCGATCGCCGGGATGCTCGCGACGGCGAAGAGGGCGGAGAGCAGGCGCATCGTCGTGGAGCCCGCCGCCCGTGTGCGCGACGATCCACGCGAGCAGGAAGTGCAGCGGTGCCCCGCCGCGCTTGGCGAGGACGATGTCGAAGGCGTCCGTCAGCGAGTGGCGGCCGACGAAGAGCGGCAGGGTCTCGTCCTCGTGCGGGGGCCACCTGACAGCTGGACGAGGAGGAAGACGGCGACCGCGCGCGGTGATCGCCGAGACGCCGCGCGACGAACACGCGCCGGTCGAGCTCGCCGGTCACGTGCGCGGAGGCGGGGGAGCCCCGGTGCCGCGCGCCGTCAGGGTCGTGGTCGCGTTCTCGTCCATCGAGTCCGGCCGAACCATACGCGCGCGAAAGGAGCCGCCGGATCGCCCTGCTAGCCTTGATTCGGCCGTGCCGATCTACGAATTCCGCTGTCCGAACGGGCATCTGTTCGAGGTGTTCCACCGGATGTCCGATCCGGATCCGGAGGTCTGCGAGGTCTGCGGCGCCGCGCCGCTCCAAGGTGCTCCATCCCGGTGCCGATCCACTTCAAGGGATCGGGGTTCTACTCGACCGACTACGGCCGCGGGTCCGCAAGCGCGACGCCTCCGAGGGCGACGGCGCGGCGAAGAAGGACGACAAGAAGACGGACAAGGCCGAACGACGCCAAGACGGAGAAGAAGGCCGCCGCGAGCGAGAGCTGACGGCGGAATCGCATGCGGAAGGCAGTGAGACGGCCTCGGTGCCGGGTAACCGTGGCTTCCCTGGGCTCGGCGACCCTCCTGCTCGCCGGGAGCTTCGCGTCGACCTCGGCCACGCCGAAGCCTGTTGGGGCCGGCTTCGCGGCGACCTGGGCGCCGGCCCGTCTTCGCGCCGCACGGTCTGCTCCGGGCCGACAAGGTCGCGATGCGGCCGAGCAGCGTCAAGCGGGTGGTCAGCGGCTCCTGGTGGGGCGGTCCCGCAGTTGCGTCCACGGGCGAGACGGTCACCGTCTACCTGTCGGACGCGTTCCCGCAGGACGAAGCGACCCGAGCGACCTGGGTGAATTTCTTCGCGTGGCTGCAACATGGATCCGAGCTGCCGAGCCTCACCGTCTACGTCGCCCTGCTCTCCGAGGTGCAGTCGTTCTGCGGCCCGGAGGCGGCGGGCTGTTACAGCCCGGCCAGGAAGATCCTGGTCATCCCCGGGCGACCTCGACCCGGGCGTCGACTTCGACATCGCCGCGCACGAGTACGGACACCACATCGCCGCGAACCGGCGGAACGATCCCTGGGATTCGAACGGCTATGGCCCGAAACGCTGGGCGACCTACGCAAGCGTCTGCTCGCGCGCGGCGGCGGGAACTGCGTTCCCGGGTGATGAAGGCGCGCATTACACGCTCAACACCGGCGAGGCCTTCGCCGAGGCGTACCGAGCGCTCGAGGAGTCTCGGGGCGTCTATCCCTGGGCGCACCTCCCGCTGGTCGTCGACGCGAGCTTCACTCCCGACGCCGGTGCCCAGGCTGCTGCCCTCGCGGACGTGCAGCAGCCCTGGACGGCCCCTTCGTCGCTGACCGTGGACGGCCGCTTCACCGCCCCGGCGGTCGGCCTCAACGCGACCGTCGGCCGGACCCTGACGCTGAAGACGGCCGCGGCCGCGCCGGTCAAGATCCTCGCGCCGGGGACCGTACGCGCTGGTCGTCCGCGATCTCTCCAAGCAGGACAACTTCCATCTCAGCGGCCCCGGGGTCGACCGCAAGACGGGTGTGCCCGCCCGGGGACGGGCCAGCTGGGCGCTGGCACTGAGGCCCGGGGTCTACCGCTATCGCTCCGACGTCCACCCAGCGCTGCGGGGCTCGTTCAGGGTCACGAGCGCTCGCGCGGCGAGGGCACTCGCGCCGGTCGAGCGCACGATCGCGACGGGGCTGGACGGCACCGTCCAGGCCACGGTCTCGGGACCGCCAACGCCACGGTCCAGATCCTCGACCCGGCGAGCGGCCAGGTCATCGCTCCGCCGGCGCCCGGCACCGTCTCGGCGACGGCCTGCGGGCAGCGCTCGATGCTCCTCCGCGTCGCGGCGAAGCAGGCGGGCACGTTCCGCGTGGTCGTCAGCGCGCCCTGAGCGGGTAGCGCACGCCGAGCGTCTGGTTCCCGGTGACGCAGCCCGGGCCGAACGCGCCCGAGCCGGGCACGGGCGGCTGCGGCGCGGACGCGCCGGTGAACTCCTGGATCACGCTCAGGTTCTCCTCGACGGAGTGGATCTCGCCGCCGCTCGGCCTCGCCCGCCGAGCCGGCAGTGCAGCGTCGACCCGCTGCTCGAGCGGAACTTCGACCAGCCGAGCGAGAGGAACGAGTGCGTCGACAGGTCGGTCGTGACCGGCGCGAGCAGGTCGTCGCCGATGAACGGCAGCTTCACGAGCGTTCCGAAGCTCGTCAGCTTCCCGGCGACCGCGTTCAGCACCTGCTGGTTGCGCTCGGCGCGCGCGAAATCGGTGTCGGAGGGGTCGAGCGCGTTCTTGCGGACGCGCGAGTAGATCAGCGCCCGGTGGCCGTCCATGTGCTGCTTCCCCTTCGCGAAACGCCAGCCGTGCCAGCGGGCGCAGCGCTCCTCGGTCGCGATAGGGGCAGTCGAACTTGGAGACGATCGGCTTCGCGACCGTGACGTCGATCCCGCCGAGCTTGTCGATCAGCTTCTCGAACTGGCTGAAGTCGACGACGGCGACGTGGTTGACCGGCAGGCCGGTGAGCTTCTTGACGGTCAGCACCGCGAGCGCGCGGGCCGCCGAGCTGCATCGCCGCGTTGATCTTGCGAGTTGCCGTAGCCCGGGATCTCGACGACGAGATCGCGCGGGATCGAGAGGTACGCGATGCGGTGCTTGTCGGTGTCGACGCGGACGAGCGTGATCGAGTCGCTGCGGTTGGCCGACTCGCGGCCGCTGAGCTGCGCGTGGTCGGTCCCGAGCAGGAGGATGTCCGTCGCGTTGCCGCGCTGCTCGTCGAGCATCTGCTCGACGCGCGGGCTCGAGCCGCTTGTTCGCCGCGGAGACGCCGTCCCGGAACTGGAAGTAGCTCGACGAGCGCCCAGACGAGGACGAGCAGCAGGAAGAGCGCCGATCAGCACCGGGATCCACCGCAGCCAGCGGCGGTTCGGCCGGAGGTTGATGCGCGGCCGGCGGAGGCCCGGGCGCTCCGGCTGTCGCGCCGGGACCTTGCCCTTGACCCGCCCTCCCCGGTAGAGCGCGGTAGGGCTTCTCCTCCGGCGGCATCCGGCGGCGAATGGTAGCCCCAGCGGTCGCGCGCAGAAGTGTCGGTCTGGGACGCCGGTAGGAGCCGGCGTCCCGCGCGGCGATAGGGTAGCCGCGCCCGTGGTGCCCAACGTGATCGGCGTCGACGTCGGCGGGACGAAGATCCTCGCCGGCGTCGTCGGCCGCGACGGGACGATCTCCGCGCACCGCGAATACCCGACGCCCGCTCGACTCGGAGGACGAGCTCCTCGACGGGCTCGAGGCCGCCGTCCGCGAGCTGCTCGACGAGACGCGTCGTCGCGGTCGGCTTCGGCATCCCGTCGCGGATCGACCAGCGGACCGGGACGCGCGATCGGCTCGGTGAACATCCCGCTCGTCGACGTCCCGTTCCGGGACGTCATGAGCGAGCGGCTCGGGCTGCCCGGTGGCGATCGACAACGACGGGAACGCGGCGGCGATCGCGGAGTGGCGCGCCGGAGCCGGCCGCGGCGCGACCGACATGGTCATGCTCACGCTCGGCACCGGCGTCGGCGGCGGGCTGATCCTCGGCGGGCGGCCCTACCGCGGCTCGATCGGGGCCGGCGCGGAGCTCGGCCACATCGTGCTCGTCCACGACGGCGTGCCGCTGCTCCTGCGGCGGCTACGGGCACCTCGAGTCGTACGTGTCCGGGAAGGCGGCCGACGAGCTCGCCCGCGAGGCGTTCGGCCCGGCGGCCGACGCGCACCGGCTCGTCCGGCTCGCGAACGAGGGCGACGCGCAGGCGCAACGAGCTCCTGACCGAGATCGGGCGCAAGCTCGGCTCCGGGCTCGGCAGCATCGTGAACGCGTTCGACCCGGAGCTGATCGTGGTCGGCGGCGGGTTCGCCGCGGCCGGCGAGCTGCTGCTCGCGCCCGCGCGCGAGGTGATGGAGCGCGAGGCGCTGAAGCCGATCCGCGAGGGCGTGCGCGTCGTGCGCGCCGAGCTCGGGACGTCGGCCGGGATGATCGGCGCCGCCCTCGTCGCGTTCGACGCGCCGATGCCGGCGGCCTGATGCCGCTCGCGGTCTGCGCGACGCCGATCGGCAACCTCGAGGACGTCACGCTGCGCGTGCTGCGCGAGCTCGCCGAGGCCGACCTCGTCCTCTGCGAGGACACGCGGCGCACGCGGATCCTCCTCGACCGCCACGGCGTCTCGGCGCGGCTGCTCAGCTACCACGAGCACAACGAGGCGGCGCGCACGGCCGAGGTGCTCCCGCAGCTCTGGCGGGAGCGAGGGTCGCGCTCGTCAGCGACGCCGGCCTGCCCGGGCGTCAACGACCCGGGCGCGCGGCTGGTCGCGGCCGCGCTCGAGGCGGGAGTGCCGGTCACCGTGCTGCCCGGGCGCGTCCGCGGTCGAGACGGCGCTCGTCGCGAGCGGCTTCGCGGCCGAGCGGTACCAGTTCCTCGGCTACCTGCCGCGCGGGGAGGCTGCGCTGGCGGCGCTCTGGGACGAGCTCGCGCGGTGGCCGTGGCCGGCGGTCGCGTTCGAGTCGCCGCGGCGGCTGCCGGCGACGCTGGCTCACTCGCCGCGGCGCTCGCCCGAGCGGCCGGTCGCGGTCTGCCGCGAGCTGACCAAGCAGTTCGAGGAGGTCGTGCGCGGCCCGGCGGCGGACGTCGCCGACCGGTTCTCGGAGCCGCCGAAAGGTGAGATCACCGCTCGTGCTCGGGCCGGCGGCGGTCGTCGGTCGCGGACGACGAGCGCGGCCGCTCGCGGCCGTCGCCGAGCTCGTCGCCGCCGGGCGTCGCCGCGCCGGCAGGCGGCCGATCTCGTCGCCCGGCTGACCGGCGTGCGCCGGAACGCGCTCTACCGGCGCTCTCTGTGACAGAAAGCTGTAACCAGCTTTGACAACGGCAAGGAGCCGCTCCCTACCATGGATCGCATGTTGTCTCGCACTGCGAACGACGTTGCCGCCGCGGCCTCGCTGTTCCTGGTGCTCGCACCCGCCGCGCGGGCGCGTGGACCTGGCCGGCGTCGGGCCCGGTGCTCGCGGCGTTCCAGCTCGGAAACGACCCGTACGCCGGCGGGCAGCACCGCGGCATCGACGTCGGCGGCGACAGCCGGCGCGCCGGTCGTCGCGCCGCGGCGGCGGAACGGTCTCGTTCGCCGGCTCGGTGCCGACGAACGGCCTGAGCGTCGACGATCGAGACGCGGACGGGTACTCCGTCACGCTCGTCCACCTCGGCTCGATCGCCGTCACGCGCGGCGCCCAGGTCGCCGAAGGGCAGCCGCGTCGGCGACCATCGGCCCGACGCGGCGACGGCCGAGCAGCGAGCCCCGTATGTCTTCCTCGGCGTCCGCGTCAGCACCGATCCGAACGGCTACCTCGATCCGCTGGCGCTTCCTCCCTGCCGCGCCGGCGCCAGACCCGCCGCGCCAGCCTGCGCCTGCGCCCGCTCCAGCCGACCGCGCTCCGCCCGCTCCGAAGCCATCGCCGCCGGCCGCCGCCACGCCGGCGCCCGCAGCCGCGCCGGCGCCGCCGTCACGGCTCCGGCGCCGCGAGCCCGCAGCCGGTACCGGCCGCCGGCCGGACCCGGTTCCGGTGGACCCGCGCCGACGCCGAGCAGCCACGCCGCCGAGCCGGTCAGGCGATCGGCCCGTCCAGGCGCGAGCCGATGCCGACGCGCCTCGGCTGACATCGCGGGCCGCCCGCCGTCGAGCTCTGTCGCCGGTCCGTCACGCGCTCCGGACCGTGCCGATCCGCAGCGTGCCCACGCGCGCGCGCCGCGAGAGTGGAGCGGTCGGCTCGCCGCGGGCTCACGCCGGTCGCCCGCGGCCGCTCGCACCGGTCGGCGCATGCGCGGCGGCGCGGCTCCGGCAGCGCGCCCGCCGCTCCGACGCGCCGGCCTGTCGGGCCCCGGCCGACACGGCCGCCGCGTACGGCGCAGCCGATCGCCGCCGGTGCCCTGCGCGCGTCCGCGCCGAGGCCGATGCTCGCCCCGCGGACCGGGCGCTCCGCCGACGCGCGGCCGACGATCCGCGGAACGCCGCACGTCGGAATCCCTGCGACGATCGCTCTCTGGCTGCCGGCCGCTGTCTCTGCCGTGCTCGGGGCCGCGCTCGCGGTCGTCGTCCGCCGGCGCCGGCCGCCGGGCCTGGCCGTCGGGGCCAACCGCGAGCCGCGCGCCTATCATTTCTGGAGATGCGCTTCTACCTGACCACACCGATCTACTACGTGAACTCGACCCCGCACATCGGGCACGCGTACACGACCATCGCCGCGGACATCGTCGTCCGGCATCACCGCCAGCGCGGCGACGAGACCTGCTTCCTGACGGGCGTGGACGAGCATGCGGACAAGGTCGCGCGCGTCGCAGCGGAGCAGGGGCTGAGCCCCGGGCGTACACGGACCAGATCGTCAGCGCCTGGCAGGAGGTGCCCCGGCGGGTGAACGCGACGAACGACTTCTTCATCCGAACCAGCGATGAGGGACACAAGGCGTTCGTCCAGGACTTCCTCCCGCGCATCCGCGACAACGGACACGACGACATCTACCAGGACGTCTACGCCGGCCTCTACTGCTTCGGGTGCGAGGCGTTCAAGACCGAGGACGAGCTCGTCGACGGCAAGTGCCCGGACCACGGCACCGTGCCGGAGTGGATCGAGGAGCGGAACTGGTTCTTCCGCCTGTCCGCCTACCAGGATGCGCTGCTCGCGATCTACGACGAGCAGCCCGGACTTCGTGCTGCCGCAGTTCCGCTACAACGAGGCGCGCAGCTTCATCGAGGGCGGTCTGCGCGACTTCTCGATCAGCCGCGCGACCCAGACCTGGGGGGTGCCGATCCCGTGGGATCCCGAGCAGGTCGCCTACGTCTGGGCCGACGCGCTCGTCAACTACCTGAGCGCGCTCCACTACGCGCCGGGCGAGGACCTCGAGCGGTTCTGGCCCGCGGTCGCACTTCCTCGGCAAGGACATCCTCCGCTTCCACTGCGTCTACTGGCCGGCGCTGCTGCTCGCGGCCGGCTACGAGCGCGCCGCGGCAGCTGTTCGTGCACGGCTACCTGAACATCGACCAGCAGAAGATCTCGAAGTCGCTCGGGCAACGCGATCGACCCGCTCGACCTGATCGACGTCTACGGCGCCGACGCCGTCCGCTTCTGGTGTGCGAGACAGGTGACGTTCGGCCAGGACGGCAACGTCTCGCTCGACAGCTTCGGCGAGCGCTACGAGACCGAGCTCGCGAACGACCTCGGCAACCTCGTCTCGCGGACGACGGCGATGATCGCGCGCTACCGCGACGGCCGGCTCGCGCGGTCGCCCGGCCCGGGCGCCTTCGACGCGGCCGCCCTGCGCGAGGCGGTCGTCGAGCAGCTTCGACCGCTACGACATCACCGGCGCGCTCGACGTCGATCTGGCAGGCGGTTCGTGCGCTCAACCAGCACGTCGAGACGACGGCGCCGTGGAACCTGGCCAAGGACGAGGCAAGGCGGCCGAGCTGGACACCGTGCTCTACGACCTCGCCGACGGGATCGTCGCCGTCGCCGTCGCGCTCGCGCCGTATCTGCCGGAGACCGCGCCGCGGATCCTGGAGGCGCTTCGTCAGCCGGACGACCTGTCGCTCGACCGGGTCGCGCGCCGGGGTGGCCGAGGCGGTCGAGGGGATCGAGCCCGCTGCGCCGCTCTTCCCGCGCGTCGACGCGCCGGCGCCGGCGGCGTGATCGACACCCACGCGCACCTCGACGCGCTCGACGATCCTGACGCGGCGGTGTGCCCGCGCGCTCGAGGCGGGCGTCGGCCGCATCCTCACCGTCGGCACGACGGTCGACGGCTGCCGGACCGCGCTCGACCTCGCCGATCGCCACGAGGGCGTCTACGCCATCCTCGGGCTCCACCCGCACGAGGCAGGCGCCGGTCGCCGTCGACGCCGTCGACCAGCTTGACGGAGCTTCTGGATCACCCGCGCGCGGTCGCCGTCGGCGAGACCGGCCTCGACTACTTCCGCGACTACGCGCCGCGCGACGACCAGCGGAGGCTGTTTCGAGCGCCTGCTCAGCTGTCGCCGCCGACACGGGGAAGCCGGTCGTCGTCCACACTCGGGCGGCCGACGAGGACACGCTCGCCGCGCTCGACGGCTTCGCAGGCACGGTCGTCCTCCACTGCTTCTCGTCCACCGAGTCTGCTGCCGGCGGCGCTCGACCGCGGGTACTACGTCTCGTTCGCGGGGAACGTCGACCTACCCGAAGGCGGCCGACCTGCGCACGGCGGCCGCCCGGATCCCGGCCGACCGGATCCTGGCCGAGACAGACGCGCCCGTACCTCGCGCCGCAGCCCGTCCGCGGCCGGCCGAACGAGCCCGCGAACGTTGTTCACACCCTCGCCGCGCTCGCCGAGGCGCGCGGGCAGGAGCAGCCGCGCTCGAGCGCGATCGAGAGAACGCGCCGCCGCCTTCAGCCTGCCGTGAGAGACGAAGCCGAGTACAGAGGCGACAGCGAAGCTGACGGCCCTGGTGCGAGGCGAAGTCGTGACGCCGGAAGCGTCAGCATCACGCCGCGCAAGGAGCTCGGCCAGCACTTCCTCGTCGACGAGAACATCCTCGGGGTCGATCGGCCGTCTCGCGAAGCTCGGTTCGGACGACGTCGTGCTGGAGATCGGCCCAGGGCTGGGGGTGCTCACGCGCTACCTGGCGTCGCGTGTTGCGTTCGTCCACGCCGTCGAGATCGACCGATCCCTCCTTCCGCACCTGCCGGAGCTTCCGAACGTCCGGATCGAGATCGGCGACGCGCTCAGGCTCGACCTCGCGAGCCTCGATCCGCCGCCGGGCAAGCTCGTCGCGAACCTGCCGTACAACATCGCGACGCCGATCGTCGTCGAGAGCCTCGACGGCCTGCCTGTCGGTCGAGAGCTGGTGCGTGATGGTCCAGCGCGAGGTCGCTGACCGCTTCTTCGCGTCCCCGGGGACGAAGGCCTACGGCGCCGTCTCGGTCCTCGTGCAGCTCGCGGCCGAGCGAACGGGCTTCCATCCCGTGGCGCGGACGGTGTTCAGGCCGCAGCCGAACGTCGACTCCGCGCTCGTCGCCTTCCGCCGCCGCGAGCTCCCCGAGCGCTTCCGATCGGTCAAGCGCGTGGTCGAGGCCGCCTTCGCCCACCGGCGCAAGACGTTGCCCAACTCGCTCGAGCTGGCCGGCGTCGCCGATCGTCCACGCGCGGTCGAGGCCCTCGCCCGGCTTGGCCGCTCGCCCTCGACCCGTGCCGAGGCCCTCGCGCCGCCCGAGTTCGTCGAGCTCGAACGGCTGCTCGCGTGAGCGAACGGCTCGCCTACGCGAAGATCAACCTCGCGCTGGTCGTCGGCCCGACTCGTCCGGACGGCAAGCACGAGGTGACGACCGTGCTCCAGCGGATCGGCCTCGCCGACCGGATCCGGCTCGAGCGCAGCGGCCGGTCTCGTCGTCGAGGGGTTCGAGGACGACACGCTCGTCCGCCGCGCGCTCGAGCTGATCGCGGGCGAGGCCGGGGTCGAGCCGTACTGGCGGGCCGTCATCGACAAGCAGATCCCGGTCGCCGCCGGCCTCGGCGGCGGCAGCTCGGACGCCGCCGCCGCGCTCGAGCTCGCGAACGAGGCGCTCGGGCGGCCCGTGGCGGACGCCCGCCTCCACCAGCTCGCCGCCGACCTCGGCGCCGACGTTCCCTTCTTCCTGGCGCGGGGCCCCCAGCTCGGCGAAGGAGACGGAACCGTCCTGACGGCACTCGAGCTCCCCCAGGCGTTCACCGTGCTCGTGCTCCTCCCCGAGGCCGAATCGAAAGCCTCCACAGGCGACGTCTACGCCGAGTTCGACGCCCGCGGCGGGTCGGCCGGCTACGAGGGGCGACGGAGCCGGCTGCTGGAGGCGCTCGCGGCCGGAAACCTCGCCGGCCTGCCGCCGAACGACCTCGCTCAGTCCCCGCACGCGGAGGAGCTGCGCCGGCTCGGCGCCTTCCGGGCCGACGTCAGCGGGGCCGGGCCGGCCGTCTACGGGCTGTTCGCAGACGTGTCGTCCGCCGAGGCCGCGAAGCGCCAGATTGAGGGGCTCGGGCGCGTCTGGATCGGGCCGCCAGCGTGGTAGGTTGGGCGCGTGAGCGACACTCAAGCCGAGACTCGAGCCGAGCCGCGTTCGGAGCACGGTCGGTGGTTGCACGCGCGGCGCCTGAAGATCGCGCTCGGCGATCGCCGTGCTCGAGGGAATCTTCGTCGCTTTTGCCAACGATTTCTCCCAGTGGACGGTGATCATCATCTCGATTCCGATCATCGCCTTCTACCTTCTTCGCGGGCAGGACGCTGGATTCCGACACGGGCCGCCAGCTGTCCTGGATCGCCGCCGCCTCGCAGGCGTTCACGGTGATCCTCTGCGTGGTCGCGAAGCTGATCGGCAAGACGTCCCTGATCGTCGTCGGCATCTTCGCGGTGGTCGCTGTCATCCTGCTGTTCGGCGAGAAGCCGAAGAAGTCCGCAGGCAAGAGCTGAGGCACAATCGAATTGGTGGGGCGTAGCCAAGTGGTAAGGCAGCGGGTTTTGGTCCCGCGATCCCAGGTTCGAATCCTGGCGCCCCAGCCATCGCCGCTCCCGTGAGCTCACGTCCGGATCTCGCAGCGGTTGTCATGGCCGCGGGCATGGGAACCCGCATGCGCTCGGTCCTGCCGAAGCACCTGCACCCGCTGCTCGGTCGGCGGGTCGTCGACTGGGTGATCGCGTGCGGCCGGGCGGGCCGGCGCCGGACGGATCGTCGTCGTTGCCGCTCCCGACACCCGCGATGCCTACGAGGGAGTGACCGTCGCCGTCCAGGAACAGCCGCTCGGCACGGGCGACGCGGTCCGGTCGGCGCGGGGCGCGCTCGAGGGCTTCGCCGGCCGCGTGCTCGTACTCGACGCGGCCGCGCCGCTGCTCACCGGCGAGCACCTCGCTGCCCTCGTGGCCGAACACGAGCGTCAGGGTGCCGCGGTCACGATCCTGACCGTCGAGCCAGACCGGCCGCTGCCGTACGGCCGGGTCGTCCGCGACGCCGACGGCTGGGTAGAGGCGATCGTGGAGGAGAAGGACGCTACCGAGGCGCAGCGGGCGATCAGGGAGCTGAACTCGTCGATCTACGTGTTCGAGGCCGCACCGCTGTGGGAATCACTGGAGAAGCTGGATGCGCAGAACGCCCAGGGCGAGCTGTACCTCACCGACACGATCGCGCATATCGTCGCGGGGGGCGGACGCGCAGCTGGCCTGGGTCTGTCCCGACCCCCTCGCCGGGCTCGGGATCAACACGAGGGTCGAGCTGGCGGTCGCGGGCGCCGTGCTGCGCGACCGGATCAACGAGGCGCACATGCTTGCGGGGGTGACCATCGTCGACCCCGCGAGCACCTGGATCGACGTCGACGTCGGCCTCGAGCCCGACGCGACGATCCATCCGTTCACCGTGCTCAAGGGGAGCACGGCGGTCGCCGCAGGAGCTCAGATCGGCCCGCATGTCGTCGCCGTCGACGCCGCGATCGGGGAAGGTGCACTGGTGGGACCGTTCTGTTACCTTCGCCCCGGAACCGTTCTCGATCCGGGAGCGAAGGCGGGCACGTTCGTGGAGATGAAGAATTCGCGCATCGGCGCCCGGACCAAGGTGCCTCACCTCTCCTACATCGGCGACGCCGACATCGGCGAAGACACGAACGTGGGCGCCGCCAACGTCACCGCGAACTTCTCCCACTACCCTGGACGGCCGAAGGGGAAGACGACGATCGGCAAGAACGTCAGGACCGGGGTGGACAATACGTTCGTTGCTCCGGTCACGGTTGGCGACGATGCTTGGGTTTCGTCCGGGACGGTCGTCACCGACGACGTCCCGCCCGGATCGCTCGCAGGATTCGCACCGAGGCAGGAAACCAAGGAAGGATGGGTCTACGAGCGTGGAAAGCGCGGAGAACGATGGCGACGACTGAGCTCTCCCGGCTCCCGGGGCTCGAGGCCGTGACCGAGCACGCGCAACCCGCTCCAGGCCACTGGATCGAGCGCGGCCCGCAGAAGCGCCTGATGGTCTTCTCCGGGCGCTCCCACCCGGATCTCGCGTCGAACATCGCCGAGAAGCTGGGGGTCGAGCTGGGCGGGATCGACCTCGGGACCTTCGCGAACGACGAGACGTACTGCCGCTACGACGAGTCGATCCGCGGGGCCGACGTCTTCCTCGTCCAGACCGGCTGCGCCCCGGTGGACAAGAACCTGATGGAGCTGCTGGTGATGATCCAGGCGGCGAAGCTCGCCTCCGCGAAGCGGATCACGGCTGTAGTGCCGCTCTTCCCGTACGCGCGCCAGGACCGGAAGGCGAAGCCGCGGGAGCCGATCACCGCGCGGCTCATCGCCGACATGCTCCAGCTCGCGGGCGCCGACCGGGTGCTGACCATGGACCTGCACGCGGGCCAGATCCAGGGCTTCTTCACGATCCCGGTCGATCACATGACCGCGCTGCCGCTGTTCGCGAACCACTTCCGCGACCTCGGTGTGGGCGGCCCGGAGGTGGTCTCGGTCGCGCCCGATGCCGGCCGCGCGAAGATGGCGCAACGGTTCGCCGAGATGATCGAGGGCGACCTGGCGATCATGCACAAGACGCGCCCGGCGCACGACCTCGCCGCCGTCACCGAGATCGCCGGTCGGGTCCGCGACAAGGTCGCGATCGTCGGCGACGACGTGATCATGACCGGCGGCACCCTGCTCGCCAACGTGAAAGTGCTGAAAGAACAAGGTGCGAAGGAGGTGTGGGTGTTCGCCACACACGGCCTGTTCTGCGGCGATGCTCTCATGAAGTTCCGCAACTCGGACATCGCCGGGATCGTCGTCACCGACACCGTCCCGATCGACCTCCTGAACAAGCCGGACAACCTGCAGGTGCTCTCCGTCGGCGAGCTGCTCGCGGACACGATCATGAACGTCTTCTCCGACGACTCGGTCTCGGCGATCTTCGGCGGCGAGAACCAGCTGTTCTAGTTTCTCCGCGGCTGAGACCGCAGCACGCCGTCAACTCCTTCGACGCGCGCTGAGCGGCGGCGCGGCTGATGACGCCGCGCCGGCCGCACCAACCGGCGGCCGTCTGAGCGCATTCGGAACACCTCTCAGCGGCCGGGCGGACGGCGGTTCACTGTAGGCTCGTAGTGTGGAGACGCAGCCGCTGAGAGCGAATCCTTCCGTGCAGCGGGATGGACGCTGTGTGTGTTGTGGCGGCGAGCGCCCCGAGATGGCTCTCCGGAGCGGCGATCCGTTCTGTTCGAGACGGTGCGCGCACGAGTGGCATGGCGAGCCGGACGACCCCAGCCGGTCGAAGCCCACCTAGACAAGAAGAGAAGAAGGAGGCCCTTGCGGGGCCCCATTCTCTTTGTTCCGAGGTCGAGCCGATCCTGGTCAGGGAGGACTACGGCTTGACGACGCTGTGCAACTCGACGACCTCTTGCTCGATCTCACCGGGGACGTTCGGCACGACGTGCTCATTGAAGTAGCTGTCGTGCTGGTCCTTCGTCTCCCAGATCTCGGACACGCAGAAGCCTTGAGAGTCCTCAAAGGCGGTGTGGAGGACGAAGCCCGGCTGGTGCTTGATCAGCTCGACGAGCGGCGGCGAGATCTCGTCGTAGTTGGCCATGGTGAACCCATCGACGCGGTGACGAATCAGAACGGCCATTCCATCTCCCTCACTAGACGCAGAAGGAAGGACGGTGTCACATCCGATCGCCCCGCGCCTACGGACCGCCACGATCTGGTAGTCCCGTGATTCTGCGGTGGTTGCGCGGCCCGCTGGTGAGGTGGTGGCGGCGGGCAGACGCCACCGCCAGGCACCCGCAAACGTCGAGCGGCCGGCCCCGTCCATCCTTGATGGCTATGCCCAGGACATTTCAGACGCGTGCCGCACCGGCACTTTCCACCGCGTGTTTCCAGGAGCTGGGCTGACGCTCGCCCTTCACGGCTCGAGCGATCCAGCCAGGGTGAGCCAGCCGCTCCCGCTAACGCGACTCCGGGCACGAAACCCTCGGCTACACTTCTCGGCCGGTCATGGCCGGTGAACGGATTCGTCTCGAGGTGAAGGAGCGCGAGCACAGCGGCTCGCGCATGTCGCGGCGCCTCCGCAAGGAGGGCGTCATCCCCGGCGTCCTCTACGGGCGCGGGCACAAGCCGCACCCGATCGCCGTTTCCGAGCGGGAGCTTCGCCGGGTGCTGACGGGCTCGGCCGGGCTGCACGCGATCCTCGACGTCGTTATGGAGGGTCAGACGACGACCCACTCGTCGATCCTCAAGGACTACCAGGTCGACCCGATTCGCGGGCGGATAGACCATTTCGACCTTCAGGAGGTCAGGCTCGACCAGACGATCCAGACTGCGGTCGTCGTCGAGCTCGTCGGCGAGAGCGTCGGAGCCAAGGCCGGCGGCGTGCTCTCCCAGGTCGCACGCGAGATTCGCGTCGAGGCGCTGCCGCTGGAGGTGCCCGAGCGGATCGAGCTCGACGTCAGCCCACTGGAGATCGGCGAGTCGCTCCGGCTGTCCGATCTGCGCGTTCCCGAGGGCGTAACTCTGCTCGACGATCCCGAGACCGTACTGGCGACGGTGACCGTCCCGACCAAGGTCGAGGAGCCCGAGGTCGAGGTCGAGGAAGGCGAGGAGCTCGAGGAGGGCGAGGAACGGGAGGGCGAGGCCGCTCCGGAGGCCGAGGGCGAGGCGCCTGCCGAGGGCGAGCCCGCCGGCGAGGCCGGCACCGCCGAAGAAGGCTGAGCCGTGCGCCTCTTCCGTCGAGGCGAGCCCGCCTCGACGCTCGATCTGCTCGTGGCCGGTCTCGGCAACCCCGGCCGCGAATACGCAGCCACGCGCCACAACGCCGGCTGGACGGTCGTCGACGAGCTCGCGCGGCGCCAGAACGGCACGTGGCGCTCGAAGTTCTCAGGGCAGCTTGCCGAGATCCGACTCGACGGCGACCGGCTCGCGCTGGTCAAGCCCGAGACGTACATGAACGACTCGGGCCGGTCGATCGCCGCCGCGGCGCGCTTCTTCAAGGCGCCCGTGGACTCGGTGCTGGTGGTGCACGACGACGTCGACCTCGAGGAGGGGCGGCTCCAGGCGCGACTCGGCGGCGGTCTGGCCGGCCACAACGGGCTCCGCTCGATCGCTCAGGCGCTCGGCTCGCAGGACTTCCTGCGGCTCCGCGTCGGTGTGGGGCGCCCCGGCCGTGGCGACCGCCGGTCGGTGGCCGACTACGTGCTGGCGGCGTTCGAGCCCGAGACCGACGTCGAGGCTTTGGTCGCGCGGTCTGCCGATGCCGTCGAGACGATCGTGCGCGACGGCCTCGAGGCGGCGCAGCAGCGCTACAACTAGTTGGGCTTGCCCCCCATCGCCCAGACCGTGACGACGTAGACGGCGATCAGGATCGTGGCGAGTACCGTGCTCGCCTTCAGGAGACCCGCGCCGCCGCCCGAGCGTGCGCGTCGCACGCCGATGCCGCCGAGGATCAGGGCGACCAACAAGATGATCCCGCCGCCCTCGGAGGTGATGAAACCGATGGTGATCCAGGTCGGGTCGTCCTTGAGCTTGTCCAGCTGCTCCTTCGAATAGACCCACTCGGCTGCGACCCGCATGATGATCCAGCCGGGGAGCGCCACCGCGAACAGGGTCAGAGCCGACAGGCGGCGCAGACCGCCGCCGGTGTCGCGCCAGCCGACGATGCCGGCAGCGGCGGCAGTGACCAGGCCGCCCATGAGGATCATCGCCCCGGCGACGTGGACGAACAGAGCCAGGTCGATGCCGTGAGTCCGAGGCACCTCAGGCTCCCGGCTTGAAGATCATGTCGAGGAGTATGAGCACGAATACGAGGATCGGTTCCGAGGTGGAGCAGGGCGCCGGTCGGCGCGCGCAGCCGCGCCACCACCTCCTGCTGAGCGCCCTCGCCGCCCTCCTCGGCTAGCTTCTGGACGGCCGTGTAGTAGGCGCCGGTGCGCCTGACCGATCGCGCCCATCAATGCCCAGAGAACGATGGCGGCGATGATCCACCCGTTCCAGATCTCGTACCGGTCGGAGTCGATTGCGAGGATCACGCCCAGGATCAGGGCGAGCACCGACCCGCCGCCGATCAACGGCGTGCCGATCGGGGCGATCCGGAACAGGAGCCGTCTCTGCTCGGGGCTCTCCATCCGCCGCCCGTTGAAGACGAGCACGCTGTAGAGCACCAGCGCCGAGGCGATCGCGAAGGCCGCGAGCAGGTGGAGCGCGAGCATCCAGGCGTAGAAATCCACGCGGCGTAACCGTAAACGACCGGTCGGCGCGCAGGTGACGACAAATGCACGCGTTCGCGATGTCTCCGGAACTAGACTGACACGGCGCGGAACCGTCCGGTTCCGCCTTTCGCCATGGACCGGCCGGATCGCCCAACCGCACCCTCGCTGCAGCCGCTCGCGCGCGAGCTGGCTGCGTCCGAGCGCCTGCAGGCGTTCGCGGAGGACCTGCGAGGAGCCGCCGCCCGTGTGTCGGAGCCCGGGCTGCCGCCCCTCCTCGGCGGCGCTCCACCTGCACCTCGGCCGCTCGCTGCTGGTGCTGCTCCCCGAGGACGCGGACGCGCGAGACGCGGCCGAGGCGGCGTCCTGGTACCTAGGCGAGGAGCAGGTCGCGCTCTTTCCGAGCCGCGGCGTCGGCTGGGACTCGGGGCTCGAGCCGCCGCCGCACCTCGTGGGCGAGCGGGCCCGGGCGCTCGACGTGCTCGCCGCCGGCGGGCTCGTCTGTGCGTCGGCGGCGGCGCTCGCGGAGGGGTCGCCGCCGCCGGAAGCTCGCCCGGCGCGGCTCGACCTGGTCGTCGGCGGCGAGCCGGGGATCGACAGCCTGGCCGAGCAGCTGGCCCTTGCGGGCTACGAGCGGGTGGAGCGGGTCGAGGAACGGGGGCAGTTCGCGGTTCGCGGCGGGATCGTCGACGTCTTCCCGACCACCGGCCGCGACCCGCTGCGCATCGAGCTGTTCGGCGACGAGATCGAGGCGATCCGCGCGTTCTCGCCGTTCACGCAGCGGGCGCTTCGGCCGGTGGACCAAGCGACCGTCTACCCCGCAGCCGAGCGGCGGCTCGACCTCGTCCCGACCGAGCTGCCCGACGACGAGCAAGCCGGGGCACCGGACGACCTCGTGCCGCCGATCGACCGCGAACCGGACCTCGTGTTCGAGCCCGAGGCGGTCGCGCGGGTATGGGAAGAGGAGTCGCTCGCCCCGGTCCCCTTCGGCGACGCTGCGCTGCTCGATTCTTTCCCGCGCGGGCAGGAAGCGGCGTTCGAGGCGCAGCGGCCGGCGGTCGCCGCCCGCGGGCTCGCCGAGGCCGAGCAGGAGCTTGCCTCCTTCGTCCGCGCCGGACAGCGCGTCGTGGTGGCGTTTCCCCACCGGGGCGACGCACTCCGCACCGCCAACTTGATCCGCCGGCTCGAGGTCGGCTGGCTGGAGGAGGGCGACGACCTCCCCGCGGACGAGGGGCTCTACTTCACGGTCTCACCGGCTCGGCGTGGGTTCGTGTGGCGCGACCTCGGGCTGGTCCTGCTGCCCGACACGCAGATCTTCCGCAAGCGGGCACCGCGGGGCGACGCCAGGCTCGGACGCGCGCTCCAGTCGTTCGCCGACCTGCGCACCGGGGACTTCGTCGTCCACGAGGACCACGGCATCGGGAAGCTGCTCGGGTTCGAGACGAAGGAGGTGGCGGGGGTCACGCGCGACTACCTGTTCCTCGCCTTCCGCGGCGAGGACCGCCTCTACGTGCCGCACGAGCAGATCGGCAAGGTCTCGCGCTACATCGGCGCCGACGGCAAGGGGCCCGCCCTGTCCAAGCTGGGCGGCAAGGCATGGCTTCTGCTCAAGAGCCGCGCGCGCGAATCGGTCCAGGAGCTCGCCGGTGAGCTGATTGCGCTGTACGCACGCCGCCAGACGTCGCCGGGCGTCCCCTTCGACCTCTCGGGCGAGTGGCTGGAACGGCTCGAGGCCGAGTTCCCGTACCGGGAGACGGAGGATCAGCAGCGCGCGATCGAAGCGGTGAAGGAGGACCTCGAGGCGGCGAGCCCGATGGACCGACTGGTCTGCGGGGACGTCGGCTTCGGCAAGACCGAGGTCGCAGTGCGGGCGGCGTTCGCAGTGGCGCTGAACAGCCGCCAGACGCTGATGCTCGTCCCGACCACCGTGCTCGCGCAGCAGCACTGGAACACGTTCCGCGAGCGTTATCGCGACTTCCCGATCCGCGTGGAGATGGTTTCGCGGTTTCGTAGGCCGGCCGACGCCAAGGCCGTGCTGAAGGACTTCGCCGAGGGGAAAGTCGACGTGTTGATCGGCACCCACCGGGTGCTCTCCCGGGACGTCATCCCCAAGAACCTGGGCCTCGTGATCGTCGACGAGGAGCAGCGCTTCGGAGTCGCGCAGAAGGAGCTGCTCCGCTCGCTGCGGCTGGAGGTCGACGTCCTCGCCCTGACCGCGACGCCGATCCCGCGCACGTTGCACATGTCCCTCTCGGGGCTGCGGGACATCTCGGTGATCGAAACGCCGCCCGAGGGCCGCCGGCCGATCCGCACCCACGTCGGCGAGTACGACGAGGAAGCGGTTCTGCTGGCGCTGACGCGCGAGCAGGAGAGAGGAGGCCAGTCCTTCTACCTCCACAATCGGGTCGAAACGATCGACGAAGCCGCAGCCAGGCTCCAGGCGCTTTGCCCCGGGCTCCGCTTCATCGTCGCCCACGGACAGATGAGGGAGCGCGAGCTCGAGGAGAAGATGATGCAGTTTCTCGCCGGCGACGCCGACGTCCTCGTCTCGACGACCATCATCGAGTCGGGGCTCGACATCCCGCAGGCGAACACCCTGGTCGTCGAGCGGGCCGACACGCTTGGGCTGGCCCAGCTGTACCAGATCCGAGGCCGGGTCGGACGCTCGGATGTGACCGCGTTCGCGCACCTCTACTACCCGTCCGCCGCCGACCTGACGGCGGAGGCACGGGCCCGGTTGGCGACGCTCGCGGACCACACGGAGCTCGGCGCCGGCTTCGCGATCGCGATGCGCGACCTCGAGATCCGCGGCGCGGGCGAGCTGCTCGGCGCTGAGCAGTCGGGACACGTCGCCGCGGTCGGCTTCGAGCTGTATCTCGAGCTTCTGAACGAGGCGGTCGCCGAGCTGTCGGGCCAGAAGCGCGTCGCCGTTCGCCCGGTCCGGATGGATGCGCGGGTCGACGCATACGTGCCGGCCTCGTACATCGGCTCCGAGGCCCTGAAGATCGACCTGCACCGACGGCTCGCGCTCGTCGAGGACCAGGACGAGCTCCGCGAGCTGCGGGCCGCCATCGAGGACCGCTATGGCGAACTTCCCGAACCGGTCGAAAACCTGTTCGCCATCCAGGAGGCGAAGTTGAAGATCGCGCTCGTCGGTGCCGAGTACCTCGTCTTCCGCGGAGGCAGGATCACGATCGGTCCGCTGGTGCTCGGCTCGGACGAGCTGCGCGAGCTCCGCGACCGCGCGGCCACCGCCGTCTACGCGAGCGGCCGGCACGAGGTGGCAATGCGCAAGGACGACTTCCGCGAGGCGCTCGAGCTGGTCGACGCGATCGTGGACGCGCGCGCGGCATGAGACGGGTCGTGCCGCTCGCCGCCCTGCTCGTCGTGGCGGCGGGCTGCGGGCACGATCGTGCGACGGTCCCGCCGGGCGCGATCGCGGTGGTGGGCGACCGGCCCGTGCCGCGGAGCGCCCTCTACACGCAGCTCGCCCAGTCACGCCGGTCGTACGCGGCGCGGGGGCAAGCTTTCCCAAAGCCGGGGACGGAGGCCCACCGGCGGCTGCAGGACAACGCCGTCCGGCTGCTCGTCGACCGGACGCGACTTGAACTCGCTGCGCAGAAGGTCGGGATCGTGATCCGTCCCGCCCAGGTCGACGCCCGGCTCCGCCGGTTCAAGCGAACGGCGTTTGGAGGCAGCGAGGCCCGCTACCGTGCCCGGCTCCGCGCGATCGGCATGACCGACGCGGACGTGCGTCGAGCGACCCGCGACGAGCTGCTCGTCGCCGCACTCCAGAGGGCAGACCCGTCGGCGCTCGAGAAACTCTTACCGGTTTCTTATGCAACAGGCTTCGCTCCGGCGGCCACCGGCTAAAAGCCGCTGCTACCCTGGCAGCGGCTCCATGCGCCGCCTTTTTTTGGTCCCCTTCGTGCTCTCGCTGACGCTGCTCGCAGCCGCGTGCGGCGGCGGCAGCAACGACAACAGCAGCGGCGGCACCGCCTCCGGCGACGACGCCGCCGTGGTCAACGGCGATCACATCACCCAGGCGACGCTCGACCGGCGCCTGAACGAGGCCGCGTGCAGCTACAAGCTCCAGAAGAAGCCCTTCCCCAAAGCGGGGACGACCGAGTACCAGCAGATCCGGACACAGATCCTCCAGAGCCTCGTCCAGCGCGCGCAGCTGGCTCAGAAGGCGCCGAGCCTCGACGTGTCGGTGACCGACAAGCAGGTCGAGGCGCAGCTGAAGAACCTGAAGAGCCAGTACTTCGGCGGGAGCGAGACGAAGTACAGGACGGAACTGAAGAAGCAGTGCGTGACCGACGCGGAGGTGCGGGACGACCTCCGGTCGAACCTGCTCTCGAATGCGATCTTCAAGAAGGTGACCACCAACGCGACCGTCTCGCCCACCGACGTGAAGGCGTACTACGACGCGCACCGCGAGGTCTACACGACGCCGCAGACGCGCGTCGTCAGCCACATCCTCGTGAAGAACAAGGCGCTCGCCGACAAGCTCGAGGCGCAGCTGCAGAAGGGGGCGAGCTTCGCCTCGCTGGCGAAGAAGTACTCGATCGACCCTGGATCGAAGGCGCAGGGCGGACAGCTCACGATCACCCGCGGCCAGACGGTCCCGCCGTTCGACCGGGCCGCCTTCGCGCTCCGGACCGGCCAGTTGTCGAAGCCGGTGCACACCCAGTACGGCTGGCACATCATCCACGCCGACAAGGCGGCCACGCCGCACCATTCGACACCCTTCGCGCAGGTGAAGGAGTCGATCAAGCAGCAGCTGCTCCAGCAGAAGCGCAACACGGCGCTCCAGACCTGGCTGACCGGGCTGAAGAAGGAGTACGACGGAAAGATCTCGTACGCCGCCGGCCTCGCGCCCCCGGCGACGACGACGACGGCGGCGACCACCACCGGTTGAGAGACGAAGCCGAGCACAGAGGCGACAGCGAAGCTGGCGGCCCTGGTGCGAGGCGATCTCGTGCCGCCGAAGGCGGCAGTCTCGACCAGGCTCTCCTCGATCTCCAGGCGCTGACCGAGCGCCTGCGGCGCGACTGTCCCTGGGACCGGGAGCAGACCGCGCGGACGATCGTGCCGCACACGGTCGAAGAGGCTTACGAGGTGGCCGACGCCGCCTTCGCCGGCGACGCGCCCAAGCTCCTCGACGAGCTCGGCGATCTCCTCTTCCAGGTCTACCTGTTGGCCTTGCTCCTTTCGGAGCAAGGCCAGGGGGATCTCGCGCAAGTCGCTCGGAACGTCCACGTGAAGCTCGTCAGGCGGCACCCACACGTCTTCGGAGAGAAGGACCTTTCCACCGCCGGCGCCGTGCGCCGGCAGTGGGACCAGATCAAGCGCGAGCAGGAGGGGCGGGAAGGCGTGTTCCACGACGTCCCGGACGCCTTGCCCGCACTGCTGCATGCCCGAAAGGTGCAGCGGCGCGCGGCGACGGTCGGATTCGAGTACCCGGATCTCGACGGCGCGCTCGCCGACCTCGAGGACGAGCTCGTCGAGCTGAAAGCCGAGCTCGGCGGTGGATCCCCCGAGCGCCGCGCCGCCGAGCTGGGCGATCTCCTCTTCGCCTGCGTCAACGTCGCTCGGCGCCTCGACGCCGATCCGGAGCTCGAGCTGCGCCAGGCATCCCGGCGCTTCGTCGCGCGGGTCGAGGAGGCCGAACGGCTCGCCGCCGCCGACGGACGAACGTGGACCGAGCTCGAGCTCGCCGACCAGGATCGATACTTCGACCGCGCGAAGGAGACTGAATGACCGCTATCGCCGACGTCCACGCCCGCCAGATCTTCGACTCGCGCGGCAATCCGACAGTCGAGGTCGACGTGCGGCTCGAGTCGGGCGCGCTCGGCCGGGCTGCGGTGCCGTCCGGCGCCTCCACCGGTGTTCACGAGGCCGTTGAGCTTCGCGACGGCGGGGAGGCGTACGGCGGCAAGGGCGTGACGAAGGCGGTCGCGAACGTCGAGGGCGAGATCGCCGCGGCGGCGCGCGGCCTCGACGCAGCCGACCAGGCCGGTCTCGATCGGTTGCTGATCGACCTGGACGGGACCCCGAACAAGGGTCGACTGGGGGCGAATGCCCTGCTCGGCGTCTCGCTGGCGTCGGCGAAGGCGTCGGCGGCGGAGGCGGGCGTCTCGTTCTTCCGCTACCTGGGCGGTGAAGAGGCTCGGGTGATGCCGGTGCCGCTCATGAACGTCATCAACGGCGGCGCGCACGCGGACAACTCCATCGACCTTCAGGAGTTCATGGTCGTCCCGGCCGGCGCGGGCTCCTTCACCGAGGCGATGCGGATCGGCACGGAGACGTACCACGCGCTGAAAGGTGTCCTGCACGAGCGCGGCCTTTCGACGGCGGTCGGTGACGAGGGCGGCTTCGCGCCCGATCTCGGCTCGAGCGAAGAAGCGATCGAGGCAATCCTCGAGGCGGCGGAACGGGCGGGCCACCGCGAGCAGGTGGCGATCGCCCTCGATCCCGCGTCGACGGAGTTCTTCGGGGACGGCGTCTACCGGTTCGAGGGTAGGGAGGCCGACGGCACGGTCATGGCCGACTTCTACGCGGGGCTCGCCGAGCGGTATCCGCTGGTCTCGGTCGAGGACGGGGTGGCCGAGGACGACTGGGCGGCGTGGCGGGCGCTGACCGAGCGGATCGGAGACCGCGTCCAGCTCGTCGGGGACGACCTGTTCGTCACGAACGTCGAGCGCCTCCGTCGTGGGATCGACGAGGGGGTCGGCAACGCGATCCTGGTCAAGGTGAACCAGATCGGCACGCTGACCGAGACCCTCGACACCATCGCCCTCGCCCGTTCGAGCGGCTACCAGGCGGTGATCTCGCACCGCTCCGGCGAGACGGAGGACACGACGATCGCCGACCTCGCCGTCGCCACCGGGGCGGGCCAGATCAAGACCGGCGCGCCGTCGCGGACCGACCGTGTCGCGAAGTACAACCGGCTGCTTCGGATCGAGGAGCAGCTGGGCGCCAGCGCCGAGTATCCGGGCTGGACCGCGTTCTCGCGCGTGTAGCTACGCTCAGGGAGTGGCGCCGCCAACCCCCCGCCGCACCAAGATCCTCGCGACGATCGGGCCGGCCAGCGGCTCGCCCGAGCGCCTCGCCGAGCTGGTCGCGGCAGGCATGGACGGCGCCCGGCTGAACTTCTCGCACGGCACGCCCGAGCAGCACCGCACCAGAGCCGAGGCGGCCCGGGGCGCCGCCGCCGAGGCCGGACGGCCCCTGGCGCTCGTCGCAGACCTCCAGGGGCCGAAGCTCCGCCTGGGCGACCTGCCTACTCCGAGGACACTGACGCGCGGCGAGGAGGTTGTCATCTCCTCGGAGGCATCTTCGGATGACGGCGACCTTCCGGTCTCTCCGGCAGTGATCGGCGATGTGCTCGCGCCGGGCAACGACGTCCTGATCGACGACGGCCTCGTCCACCTGAAGGTCGAGGAGGTCGAGGCCGGGAGGGCGCGCTGCATGGTCGTTGTCGGCGGCTCAGTCAGCGCCCACAAGGGCGTCAACCTCCCGGGAGTACCGCTGCCGATTCCGTCGCTGACGCCCAAGGACATCGCCGACCTCGAGCTCGCGCTCTCGATCGGGGTCGACTACGTCGCCTTGTCGTTCGTCCGCTCGGCCGCCGACGTCCGCGACCTCCGCCGCCTGATCGAGCAGGCGGGTTCGAGGGCCGAGGTGATCGCGAAGGTCGAGAAGGCCGAGGCGGTCGAGGCGCTCGACGACATCCTCGCCGCCTCCGACGCGATCATGGTCGCGCGCGGCGACCTCGGCGTCGAGATCGGGCCCGCGTCCGTCCCCCTCCTCCAGAAGCGGATGATCCTCCGCGCGCTCGACGCGGGGAAGCCCGTGATCACGGCGACGCAGATGCTCGAGTCGATGATCGAGCACGCCGAGCCGACCCGGGCAGAGGCGAGCGACGTCGCGAACGCCGTTCTCGACGGCTCGTCGGCGCTGATGCTCTCCGGCGAGACCGCCGTCGGGGCCTACCCGGTGGAGGCGGTCGCGTACATGGACCGGCTCGCCCGAGCGGTCGAGCCCAGTCTCGGCTACCGCCACGAGATGCCCGATCCGGCCGAGGAGCCGGGTGTCGGCCGCGCGATGTCCAACGCAGCCTGCGACATCGCCGAGACGCTCGCCGCGGCCGCGATCCTCGTGCCGACGGCGACGGGCAAAACGGCGTCGGCGGTGGCCCGGCTGCGCCCGCGCCGCCCGATCGTCGCCCTGACCCACAACCAGTTCGCGGTGCAGCAGATGGCGCTGGAGTGGGGGGTGATCCCGCTGCTGGTCAAGGAGGCGCAGGACGTCGAGGACCTCTGGGAGCTGTCCATCGACGCAGCCAGGGACGGCGGGGTGATCGAGACCGGCGACAGGATCGTGATGACGGCGGGGACGTCGGTGAACATCCCGGGCACGACGAACGTGATCAAGGTCGACGTCGCGTAGCTCCTGGGGAGGAAGGGCGGCGCAGGGCGTCGAACCAGGGCAGCCATGCTTCGGTTCGGTCGACGCCGGTGGATGCGCCTCTTCGCGCTCGGCGTCGCCGTGCTGCTCGCACTCCTCTACTACCGGCCGGTCCGGACCTACCTGCACACGCGCGACACTCTCCGCGACCGCTCGGCCGAGGTGCACGCGCTCGCGGCGCGCAAGCACCAGCTGGAGACCCGCCTGGCCCAGATCGAGGAGGGCTCGTCGCTCGTCCGCGGTGCGCGGCGGCTCGGCCTGGTCAAGCCCGGCGAGCACCTGTTCATCGTCCAGGGCATCTCGGAGTGGCGCCGAGCCCACTCGCACAAGTAACGCGAGTACCCTCATGCGGTGGACGACCGCGCCTTCGTCGCAAGCCAGCTCGGCCGCGAGCCGCGCGCTTTCCGGCGCGTCGCCGTCCGCTGCCCGTACGGCCGGCCGGCCGTGACCGAGCAGGAGCCGTACGACCACGGGGGCGACCCGTTCCCCACGACCTACTACCTCACCTGCCCCCACCTGGTGGCGGCGGTCTCGCGACTCGAGGCTGCGGGCGGCGTGGAGCGCTGGTCGCGGGCCGCCGCGGACGATCCGGAGCTGGCGGCCAGCGTCGCGCGCGCGAACGACGACCAACGCTCCGTGCGTCTCGCCCTCGCGGCGGGCCGGACCGGGAGCGACGAGGGGGCGTCGCTCGAGCTCGGCGTCGGCGGGGCGGGGCGCCACGGGAGCCTCAAGTGCCTGCATGCGCACGCTGCGTACGCGCTTGCCAGCCCCGGCTACCTGCTCGGCGAGCGGATCCTGGCGGAGATCGAGTCGCTGTGGCCGCGGGATCGTTGCTGCACCGCGTGAGAGGCGATGTCGTGACGCCGGAGGCGTCACGTAGCATCGAGCGATGGCCACCGGCACCGATCTCGTCCGGCACGAATGGGCCGCGGGCTACCGCCGGCTCGAGGCCGAGCGGGAGACGCCGGCTCACTACCACGCGCTTCAGGCGCAGCTCGACGCGATCACGGCGGAGCTCCGCAAGCGGGTCGGGGACGTGTACGACCTCGAGAGCCTCGCCGCCGAGTATCGGCGCTCCGACGCGTGGGCGTACCGCGTCCTCGAGGAGCTGCCGGCGGCCGAGCGCTGGGCGCCGGGACTGACGGTCGCCACGGACGCAGCCTTCCACCTCTTCGCCCGCCGAGCCCAGGACTACGCGCCGTGAACGGCCGCCGCCGTGAGCACGCCTCTGACGACCAGGCCTGAACGCAGGCCCCCGCGGAAGCGCCGCGGCTGGGTGCGTCCCCTGATCTGGCTGATCGCGATCGTCGCGGTCTTCGCGGTCGGGCTGGCGCTCGGCGAGGCGCTCCACGACAACCCGACGGGCGGGACGCAGACGCTCGTCCGCACGTTGAAGCCGCTCGCGGTGCCGCCGGCGCGGGAGACGGTGACGGTCACCCGGAGCAAGTAAGAGCATCGGTGCCAGGGTTCAGCCTGGCACCGATCCCCTATCTCTCGCTACAAGTCCTCTCCGGCCCGCAGGAGGCCCGCGGCGATCACGGCGAGCGCGGCGAGCAAGGCGACCCAAAGGCCGATCGAGCGGCCGCTGGTCCCCGCGAAGGTGTCCGGGATGGAGATCAAGCGGATCAGCACCAGCACGGTCGCCAGCGAGCCGAGCCCGATCGTCACCAGGCTCTCCGGGATGCTCGGCGGCAGCTCGATGCCTGCCTCGCGCAGGATCGCGATCACGACCAGGGCGAGCCCCAGGAAGAAGACCAGCTTGCCGATCGTGCCCGTGTGCCAGCCGATCACCGACAGGGTCGGGCCTTCAACCGAGCTCCCCGAGTACCAGGACATGAACGAGGAGAGAAGCAGGACGAGCCCGGCGACCCAGGCGACGCGCTGGCCGGCCGACCAGATCCCGCCGGCCGGCCGCAACTGAGTCAGCGGCGGACGGGTCGTCGGCGGCGGCTGCCCGGGGGCCGCCTCCTCCGTCTCCGGATCGTCGAAATCGAACAGGTCGGGGGTTTCCACAGGCTGAGTATGTAGGAGCTTAGATGCCGAAGATCCGGGCGACCTCGCCCCACACGGTGACGGCGACGACCGCACAGGCGAGGAGGAGGATTCCGAGGAAAGCCCAGAACCGGACGTGGGCCATCCTCGTCGCCCGCCGATGTTCGACCTTGGCGTGGCGCCGTGCCCGGTAGAAACGGTACGCGCGGTCGACGGCCTGAGGGTCGACCGGTGGTGCGTCCGTCCGGGCCCGTTCCCGCTGCGCAGGCTCGGCCATCGACGGAATTCTAGATCGCCCGCGGTTGGGTACGTTTAGGAGGTGGAGCTGAGGGCTGGCGCCAGGCCGTTGCGCGTCGGCCACAAGGGTGCTGCGGCCCTCGCGCCCGAGAACACGCTGCGCTCGCTCGCCCGGGCGGTGGAGCTCGGCTGCGACCTGGTCGAGTTCGACGTCCTCGAGTTGCACGACGGGACGCTGGTGCTGGCCCATTCGGATGACCTGCTGGAGGTCAGCCACGGTGCGGCCCGAGGCCGGGTCCGCGAGCAGAGCCTCCCCGCGTTGCGCGAGGTCGCGCCGGAGCTGCCGACGCTGGACGAGGCGCTGGAACAGCTCGGCCCGTCCGGAACGGTCGGCATCCAGGTCGACCTGAAGGGGAGCGGCTTCGAGGAGGGGGTCGCCGCGGCGATCCGTCGGCACGGCCTGATCGACCGTTCCGTCGTGAGCACCTTCCACGTGCCGAGCCTTCTGCACCTGGCCCGCGTCGAGCCCGCGCTCCCGCGGGGGCTCACGTACCCGGTCGACCGGCGCGGGATCTCGCAGCGCAGGCTCCTCGTGCCCGTCGCGGCCGGGGCGGCGGCCGCGCTCCGTCGAGCGCTGCCGCGGCGCATCGCCGGGTTGCTCGACCGGGCGCGCGCCTCGGCGGCGATGCTCCACTACTCGGTCGTTTCGCCCGCCGCGGTCGCGCGCGCCCACGCTCACGGGGCGGCGGTGTGGGCATGGACGGTCGACGACGAGCTGCTCCTCGAGCGCATGCTCGCCGCCGGGGTCGACGCGGTGATCACCAACGACCCTCGTATCTTCGGCCACGACGACTACACTCAGGGACGGTGAAGCGCCCGCTCGTCATCGCCGTCAGCGCGCTCGCACTGGCCGCCGCAGGCCTGCTCGCAGCGCTGGTTCCAGCCGGCTCCGCCCAGGAGCCTCCGCCGACCACGACCGGGTCGACGACGGATACGACGTCGACGACGGATACGACGTCGACCGCGACGACCACGGCCACGACGTCGACCACGACGACGGCGCCGAAACCGAAGCCGAAGCCCAAGCCGACCCCCAAGGTACTGCCGCACGGGGTCACGATCGGTGGCATCCACGTCGGCGGTCTCGCGCCGCGGGCGGCGTACGCGGTGGTGCGCGCGGCGTTCGACGCGCCGCTCGTCCTCGTGGTCGGCGCGCACCGGATCGAGGTGACGCCCGCCGGGCTCGGCGCCGTCGCGTACGCGAAGAACGCCGTCTCGCGCGCCCGCTTCGCGGCGCCCGGCACGGCGATTCCGCTCAGCGTGAACATCGACGGCTCGCGCGTCCGCCGCGAAGTCGCCTCCCTCGCGAAGCGGTTCGACCGCGAAGCAGTCGACTCCACGCTCCTGCTGCGCGACCTCCAGCCGTACATCACGAGGGGCGTCAGCGGGAAACGGCTCGCGCCGAAGCGGTCGTTCGAGGAGATCCTCACAGCGCTCCGCCAGAACCGGCGCACCGACGTCGTCCTCCCGTACGAGGACGTGACGCAGAAGGTCACCCGCTCGTCGTACGGCTCGGTGATCGTCATCCGTCGCGGGTCGAACCACCTCTACCTGTACAAGGGGATGAAGCCCTGGCGGACCTTCACCGTCGCGACCGGCCAGGCGATCTACCCGACGCCGCTCGGCAAGTTCGACATCGTCGTCAAATGGAAGGACCCCTGGTGGTATCCGCCCGACTCGCCGTGGGCGAAGGGCGCAAAGCCGATCCCGCCGGGCCCGGGCAACCCGCTCGGGACGCGCTGGATGGGCTTGTCCGCGCCGGGCGTGGGCATCCACGGCACGCCCGATCCGGCTTCGCTCGGCTATTCCGCCTCACACGGCTGCATCCGCATGTACATCCCGTATGCCGAGTGGCTGTTCGACCACGTCGACGTCGGCACGCCGGTTTACATCGTCCCCGCATAATCTCGGGGTGACCTTGCGCTGGAAGCACGGCCTGCAGGCGCTGACGGTCGCGGTCGTGCTCGGCCTGCTGGCGCTCCTGATCTGGAAGGTCGTCCACCAGGACAAGGGCGTCAAGCTCGGCGGGGGGAGGACGCCGCCGGCCCCGCAGTTCGCGCTCTCGCGGCTCGACACGCCGGGAAAGCTGAAGCTCGCGTCGCTACGCGGCAAGGTGGTCGTTCTCAACTTCTGGGCATCGTGGTGTGCGCCCTGCAAGTCGGAGGCGCCACGGCTGGAGGCCGCCTGGCAGCGCTACCGCGATCACGGCGTGGTCGTGGTCGGCGTCGACGGGCAGGACTTCTCGGGCGATGCGAAGCGCTTCATGCGCAAGCACGGGATCACGTACCCGAACGTGCACGACGGCCCCGGCGACATCGGAACGAAGTACGGCGTCACGGGCTTCCCCGAGACCTACTTCGTCGACCGGCGCGGCCGCCTGGTCGGCGACCGGGTGGTCGGCGAGGTGAGCGCCGACAAATTGACCTCGGGGATCCAGCGCGCGCTCGAATCGTGAGACTCGCGGCCGCGCTGTTCCTCGCCCTGGTGCTGGCGGCGCCGGCGGCGGCGAGCGAAAGTCACCCCACCCTTGGGGAGCTCGAGGGCGAGGTGATGTGCCCGACGTGCAAGACGACGCTCGATCAGTCGTCCGCGCCGATCGCCGACCGCATCCGGCAGTTCATCTCCGCGCGGATCGCGGCCGGCGACACCAAGAGTGAGATCAAGCGGAAGCTCGTGGCCCAGTTCGGGCCGGCGATCCTGGCCGAGCCGTCGAAGCACGGGTTCAACCTGCTGGCGTGGGTGTTGCCGTTCCTGGCGATCGGGGTGGGGGCGGCGGCGCTCGGGTGGCTGGTCTGGCGCTGGTCGCGGGGCCGCGGGCGATCGCCGGCCCCCGCGGATGGCCCGCCGATCGACCCGGAGCTCGAGCGTCGGCTCGACGACGAGCTCGCGCGGTTCGATGGCTGAGTTCGGCTGGGCGTTCGTCGCGGGCCTGATCTCCGTCGTCACGCCGTGCGTGCTGCCGCTCGTCCCCGGATACCTGTCGGCGATCTCGGCGGTAGAGGCGAACCGGTTGGGCGAGCCGGGAATCGCCCGCCGCGTGGTGATTGCCAGCCTGCCGTTCGTCCTCGGCTTCACTGTCGTCTTCGTACTGCTCGGCGCCTCTGCGGCGGCATTGGGCAGCGTTCTCGACAAGCGTGCGCAGACCGAGTTCGCCGGCTTCCTGCTGATCGTGATCGGGCTCGGGTTCGTCGGGCTGCTCCCCTGGCCGGAGCGTGCCGTCGGCACCGGGCTTCTCGCCCGCACGCGGGGATCGAGCATCCTGCTGGGCGCTGCGTTCGCCGTCTGCGCGGCGCCCTGCATCGGTGCCGTGCTGGCCTCGATCCTGGTCCTGGCCGGCAGCGCGGGCTCGATCACACGGGGCGTCCTCCTGCTCGCGACGTACTCGATCGGGCTGGGCGCGGCTTTCGTGCTCGCGGGCGTCGCGTTCACCAGGGCGATGTCGGCGTTCCGCTGGCTGCGCGACCGCTACCGGATCATCCAGATCGTCGGCGGCGTCACCCTGATTGCGCTCGGACTACTGCTCTTCTTCGATCGCTCGTGGTGGTTGAACGTGGCGGTCAACCGCGTCCTCGAGTCGGTTGGGCTCGACCGGGTCTAGGCCGAGGTCTCCGCTGCTCGCCCGCGCCGCGGCCCGCTCGACCTGGTCGACCAGGTCGGCGACGTCGAGGCCGCGGTGTTCCGGCGAGTAGGGCCCGAGCCGGCGGGCTGCCTTCTCCAGCTGCCGCTCGCAGCCGACTTGGTTTCGGCGGCCCGCCTGGTACCAGGCGACCGCCACGTGGACGAGCCCCTGCAGGAAGTCGCGCTCGGCCGGCTCAGCCGCCCGCCAGGCGGTCTCGAGCTCCTCGTGGGCCTCGAAGTAGTCGCCGGCGCGGATCAGCTCAAGGCCGCGCTCGTAGCTCACCGGGCCAAGCGTATTGGAGTCGAACGCAGAGAATGGTAGTGTGACCAGCCGTGGCGACGATCCTGCTCGTTGGGGTCGACCTCTTCTTCCGAGGCAAACTGGACGTGCTTCTGCCGGGGCACCATTTCGTCACGGTGGACACGATCGCGGAGCCGGAGCTCGTGATCGCGGACATCTCGCGGATCGAGCCCGAGGAGGTCGCGGACACGTATCCGGACATCCCGATCGTCGGCTTCGCGAGCCACACCGACACCGCCGGCCTGCGCCGCGCGCATGCCGCCGGCTTCGACCAGGTGCTCGCGAAATCGGCGCTCCAGGAGCGCGCTCCCGAGGTGATCGGAGAGTTGCTCGCCCCGGTAGAGTGAGCCTCCCAGCACCTGCTCGACCGGAGGCCTCTTGACCTACATCATCGCCGAGCCCTGCATCGACATCAAAGACCGCTCCTGCGTCGACGTCTGTCCGGTCGACTGCATCCACGAGTACGAGCGGATCCTCGTGATCGACCCCGAGGAGTGCATAGATTGCGGTGCATGCGAACCGGAGTGCCCGGTGGAGGCGATCTTCCCCGAGGACGCGCTCCCGGAGAAGTGGTCGCCGTTCGTGAAGATCAACTACGCCTATCCCGAGGCCGGCGAGATCGACCGCCTGACGAACGAGTACGCGACGGAGCACAACGTCCAGAATCCTCCTCTGGAATAGGTCCGAACCGATTTCCCGCCGGAGGCGAATACCGCCGAAGGGCCAGGAATGACGACGAACCAGGATCTCCACGAGCAGGTTGCGGCCTACGCGCTCGACGCCCTCGACGGCGACGAGCGGCGCGCCTTCGAGGCGCACCTCGCCGGGTGCGAGCGCTGCCGCGCGGACCTCGCCGGGCTGACCGAGACGGCCGGCACGCTGGGCCTCGCCGCAGATGCCGCCGAGCCGCCCAACGGGCTTCGTGACCGGCTCCTCGCCGCCGCCCGTGAGGAGGGGCCGTCGAACGTGGTCGCGATCGCGTCGCACCGCAAGCGCCGCTTCGCGATCGCGGGGGTCGCGGCGGCCGTGGCCGCTGCGGCGCTCGCGGTCGGGCTCTATGCCGGGCTTTCCGGCGGCGGCTCGGGAGCCGATCGGCTGGCGCTGTCGGTCGCGACGGATCAAGGGGTGACGACGGCAACCATCACCGGTCTTGAGGCCGCACCGTCCGGCAAGGCGTACGAGCTCTGGGTGATCGAGGGGTCGACGCCGAAGCCCGCCGGTCTCTTCGCGGACGGCGGCAGGCAAGTGGTCAGGCTCACCCGTCCGGCACCCGACGGTTCGACCGTCGCGGTCACGCTCGAACGCGCGGGCGGTGCCCAGGCGCCGACCACACGGGTGCTCGTCTCCACCAGGGTCTCGGCCTGAGTCTCAGACCCGTTCCGCCTGGGTAAGCTGGGCGGGTGGAGCCGACCAGCCTCGACCACGTCGCGCTCTGGGTCGCGGACCGCGATCCAATTGCCGGGTTCGCCACCGCGCATCTCGGCATGCACGTGATCGAGCGGACGGAGAGGTTCACGCTCGTCGGCTCGGACGCCCGCCGCGGGAAACTGACCCTGTTCGAGGCCGAGGGGCCGCGGGAGGAAGGTGCGCTGGCCCGCATCGGCCTGCGGGTCTCCGACCTGGACTCGGCCCGCCAGGCGCTGCCTGAAGGCACGCCGGACGTCTTCGACGTCGGCGAGGGCCTGAGCCTCACGCTCGTCGAGGGCGCGACCGACGTCGAGTACGACCTCGACCACGTCGCGCTCTTCTCGCCGGATCCGGAGGCGGCCGCACGCGAGTGGCTTCGGTACGGGTTCCGGGCAACGGACGACCCGGCACGGGTCGAGGTCGGCGGCGCGTTCCTCGAGCTCGTCGAGGGCGATCCGGGTGAGCCGGAGCAGCCGCTCCTGAACCACCTCGGCGTCCTCGTGGACGCCGCAGCACCGGCGCAGGAGCTCGGCGTCGAGGTTGCGGACGTCGTCGACGCGCCGAACACGTTCGCGGTGTTCGTCTGGGGCCCGGATCGGGTCAAGCTCGAGTACGTCGAGCACAAGGCGAGCTTCTCGCTCCGCTGATCACGATCCTCGGAGCGGGGATGGCGGGGCTGGTGGCCGCCGCCCGAGCGCGGGAGCTCGGTGCCGGGGTCGGGCTGTTCGAGAAGGGCGATCGCCCCGGCGGCTCCATGCTGCTCTCGAGCGGCGTCGTCTGGCGGTACCGCGACTTCGACGAGTTCCGGCGCCAGTGCCCGGACGGCGACGAGCCGCTCCAGCGGCTGATCTGGGAGCGGCTCGACGATGCACTCGATTGGCTGGAAGGGCTCGGCGTGGCAGGCAGCCCGCACACGACGAATCCGCTCACGACCGGACGCAGATTCGACCCCGGCAGTCTGACCGGGGCGCTCGCGCGGGCTGCGGGCGAGGTGGAGCTCGGCCGGTCGTCACCCGACGGGGACGGACCGCTCGTGGTCGCGACCGGCGGCTATCCGGTGCGGCTCGCCGGGGGGCGCGGGCTGCTCGTCCGCTCGAATCCGTGGTCCGAGGGCGAGGGCATCGACCTGGCGCTCGCCCGCGGCGCCGCCGAGGCGCCGAGCGACGAGTTCTACGGCCGCGCGATGCCGGGGCCGGTGCCGGAAGAGCAGTTCGTCGCCGCCTCGCAGCTGTACGGCCGCTTCGCCCGGCGCGTCAACGACATCGGTGAGGAGTTCTTCCCCGGCGAGGTGTCGTGGTCGGAGAACGATCTTGCGCAGGCTATCGCCGCACAGGCGGGCGGCCGCGCCTGGTACGAGCTCGAAGCGGAGGCGCTCGCACGCCCGGAGGTCGCCGCGAAGCTGCCGTACGCGCAGCAGACAGAGCCGCTCCGAGGGGGTGGCCTCCGCGTCCGCGTGTACGCGGCGGTGACACACACCTACGGCGGCGTGCGAGTCGACACCCGGGCGCGGGCGGCCGACGGCGTGTGGGTCGCGGGCGTCGACGCCGGCGGCGTCTCGAACGGCGGCTACGCGAGCGGCCTGGCCCAGGCGCTCGTCCTCGGCCTCGCCGCCGCCGAGGATGCCTGTCAGTAGCGGTCGAGCTCGCGAAGGCGCTCGTCGGAGATGCCGAAGTGGTGCGCGATCTCGTGCAACACGACCCGCCGCACCTGGGCGCGGAGCAGGTCGGGGTCGCCGCCGGTCATTCGCTCCAGCGGGCCCTGGTAGATCGTGATCCGGTCCGGCGCCACGCCCGCGTAGGCGCTCGACCGGCGTGTGAGTGGGACACCTTGGTAGAGGCCCAGCAGCGGCAATCCGGCCGGGGGCTCGTCCTCGACGACCACCGCGACGTTGGACATGAACCCGCGCAGGTCGTCCGGAAGCGAGGCGATCGCATCTTCGACGAGGTCTTCGAACTCCGACATGCCGACAGCATCGCGTGACGGGATCGGTCCTGTCGCAGATACAGTCTCCGCCATGGGACGCGGCTCACGGCCGATCAGGCGCTGGCGGGCCGACCGGCAGCGCAAGAAGAAGGCGCGCGAGCGCAAGACTGCAGCGCCCACGCCTCCGAAGAAGTAACGCGGCTGCGGCGGCGGACCGGCCTAGACAGGCTGGATGTACGCGCAGCGCCGTTCGTCGGCCGGCAGGGGGGACGGCGCCACTTTGGTCACGACCATGCGGATCTCGTCCTCCTGGACCTCGTCGCCGACCGCCGGCGGGTCGCCTTCGCGCTCGCGCAGCTCGTAGCCGCTCGGCTTCCAGACGAAGAGGAGGTACGTCACTTCGGGGCCGATCCTAGCTCCGGGCCGCGTACCCGGGGAGCACGACTGTGATCGTCGTCCCGGCCTCGCCACGCTCGACCTCGACGGTGCCGCTGAGGTGCCGTGCGCGTTCCTCGAGCTCCTCGATGCCGTTCTGGCGGCGCTCCGGGTGCCCGTCGTCGGCGACCGTGAGGCGAACCCCGCCGTCATCGTCGGCGACCGTGATCGAGATGCGGCTCGGCCTACGCTCGGCCGCCCGGTTGAGCGCGACACGGATGAGCTGGTAGAAGGTCACCTGCGCCCGCTCCGCGAGCGCCTCGGCCGGCGCGACGTCCACGTCGACTCTGACCTCGCGGTCGAGCCCCACCCGCTCGGCCAGCGCGCGTACAGCCGGCTCGAAGCCCTGGTCGCGGAGCGCGACCGGCTCGATGTTGAACGAGAGATCGCGGAGCGAGTGGATCGTCGCCCGCTGTTGCTTGAGGGCGGACGCCAGGATGCGCCGCGCATCGTCGTTGCGGCTCTCGGCGATCGCGTGGTCGACCGCGTCGAGCATCAGGGCGATCCCGGCGAGCGCCTGGACGGCGCCGTCGTGGAGCATCAGCGCGAGGCGCCGCCGCTCGTCCTGCTCGCCGGCGATCCGCTCTTCGAACTGGCGGATGCGCTCGCGCTCATCCTTGCGGCGCTCACCCTGTCGCCGCTCGTGCTGCGGCTCCGAAGGCAGTGAGCTCACCTCAGTCGATGATCGAGTCGCGCAGCGCGATCGCAACCGCGTGCGTCCGCGTGTCGGCCTCGAGCTTCGTGAGGATGTGGCGCACGTGGCTCTTCACCGTCTCCTGGCTGATGAAGAGCCTGGCCGCCACGTCGGCGTTGGACATGCCGTCGGCGAGCAGCTGGAGGATCTCCCGCTCGCGCGGGGTGAGCATGTCCGTGCCTTCCTTCCCGCTCAGGAACGCGGGCATCAGCGCGGGGTCGATGTAGCCCTCGCCGGCCGCCAGCTTGTCGATCGCCTTCAACAGCGTCTCGTGTGGCGCCTCCTTGAGGATGTAACCCTTCGCGCCCGACTCGATGCCACGCGCGAGCAGCGAACGCTCGCTGAAGGCGGTGAAGATCAGCACGGCCGTCTCGGGAGCCTGCGCGACGATCTGCTTCGTCGCCTCGAGGCCGTCCATGCCGGGCATGCGGACGTCCATGACCACGACGTCCGGCTTTCGCCGCTCGACGAGCGTGACCGCCTGCTCGCCGTCGGACGCCTCGCCGATGACGCGGATGTGCGACGCGCGCGAGAGCGACAGCCTGAGCCCTTCGCGGACGACCTCGTGGTCGTCGACGATCAGGCACGTGATCTCCTCCGGCATGCGCTCGATCATAGAGCGGCCGCAGGTGGTCACACCGCCAGCGTCAGCTGCTCCGCCGACGCCGGCGGCTCGGCGCGCACGCTCCGCCGGTCGCGGATGCCGTGCCGCTTCCTGAGCTCGGCGACCATGCGTCGAACGGGCTCGACCTGCGCCTTGGGCAGGTACGCGCGCGACTCATAGAGCCGTTCGTAGCGGTCGAGCTCCTCCGGCCAGTCCGATGCCAGTGCCTCGAGGAAGTGCTCGCGGGTGCCGGGCTTGAGGTAGAGCACATTCGCCCAGACGTTGGTCGCGCCCGCCTCGCGGGCGGCGCGGACGACCCGCTCGAGCTGCTCGGGAGAGTCGGAGATGCCGGGCAGGATCGGCGCCATTCCGACGCCGGCCTTCACCCCCGCCGCGACCAGCTTGCTCAGCGCCTCGAGCCGGCGGCGCGGCGGCGGGGTGCCGGGCTCTGTCCGGCGCCAGACCTCCTCGTCGAGCGTCGGCACCGAGAAGACGACGCCGACATCCGCCCGCGACGCCGCCTCGACGAGGACGTCGAGGTCGCGGACGACCATCGGGCTGCGGGTGATCAGGCTGAACGGGTTCGACGCGTCACGGAGCGCCTCGAGGCAGCCGCGGGTCAGCTTGTACCGCCCCTCGGCCGGCTGGTAGGGATCGGTCGCCGCACCGATCGCCACGACCTCGCCTGCCCAGGACGGCCGCGCAAGCTCCCGCCGAAGCACCTCCGCCACGTTCACCTTCACCCGAATCGAGCGTCCGTAGCGATCGTCGGACGGCCGGTCGGCCCGCAGCTCGAAGGCGCGCACGTAGCAGAACGTGCAGCGGTGCGCGCAGCCCATATAGGGGTTGAGCGACCAGCCGAACCCCATACCCTTCACCCGGTTCAGCGCGCTCCGGCAGGGCTCTTCGCGATACTCGACCTCCATCACCGCCATGATAGAACATACGTTCGCACCGGTCGAGGTGGCGGACGGGATCGTCCGCGTCACCTATCCGATGCCGATGAAGCCCGGCCACGTCCACGGGTACCTCGTGGCCACCGCGGAGCGGGTACCTGCTCGTGGACGCCGGGCTGGGCCTGCCGGAGATGGCCGAGCACTGGGCGGCGCTCGCACCGCAGCTGGACCGTCCGATCACCGAGATCCTGATCACGCACTTCCATCCCGACCACGTCGGCGGTACCGCCGATGCCGTCGAGGCGACTGGAGCATCGGTCCTGCAGGGGGCGCTCGACCACTACCAGTGCGAGAAGGTCTGGGGCAGCGACGCCTGGGTCCCGCAGCTGGCCGCCTGGTTCGCCCGGCAGGGCGTCCCGCCCGAGGAGACGGCGGAGCTGCTCGAGGTCGGCAGCGTATACCGCCGGTTCGTCCACTTCGTTCCCGACGCTCGCCTGCTCCGTGAAGGCGACGAGGTGGCCGGCTGGAACGTCGTCGAGTTCCCCGGCCATGCCGACGGGCACATCTGCCTCCTGAAGGACGGCGTGCTGATCGCCGGCGACCATCTCCTCCCGCGGATCACCCCCGCGGTCGGCCTCTACCCGGACTCACGGCCCGATCCGCTCGGCGACTTCATGGCCTCGCTGGAGCGGGTGGCTCGAGCTCGCGCCCAGGCTCGCTCTGCCCGGGCACGGAGACCCGATCGACGATCCGGCCGGTCGTGCCCGGGAGATCGTCCAGCATCACCACGAGCGGCTCGACGAGACCGAGGCGGCGCTCCGTGGCGGGCCGAGAGGCGGGTACGAGCTCTCGCACGTCCTGTTCTCCGGCGAGCTGGGCGCCGCCCAGCGGCGCTTCGCGGTCGCCGAGACGCTCTCGCACCTGGAGCGGCTCGTGCGTCGAGGGCCGGGCAGTGCGCGGAGGTGACGACGGATACGTGACCTATACTCAGCGCTAGGTTCCTTGGAGAACGACCTCCTTCCTAGTACCTGGGCCCCGGTAGGCGGGGCGTGACCCTCTTCCTCGAGCTGGTCGCCGTCGCGGCGCTCGTGCTGCTGAACGGCTTCTTCGTCGCGGCCGAGTATGCGCTCGTCACCGTGCGGCGCACCCGCCTGCAGGAGCTGTCGGACGAGGGCAACCGGCGGGCGAGGCAGGTGCTCGGCCTCACCGCCGTGCCGCCGCGGTTCATCGCCGCCATGCAGCTCGGCGTCACCGTCACCTCGCTGGCAATCGGCGCCCTCGGCGAGCAGGCTCTCGACAGAGCTGTTCGACCCGGTGATGGCGACCGCGCTCGCGGTCGCGCTGTCGCTGCTGCTGCTGACCTTCTTCCACGTCGTCGTCGGCGAGCTCGTGCCGAAGGGGATCTCGCTCGGCCACTCGGAGCGAACGGCGCTGCTCGTCGCGCCGCCGGTGCGCCTGTTCTTCTTCGTTTTCAAGCCGCTGATCTGGTTCCTGCAGAAATCGAGCGACGTGACGCTGCGGATGCTGGGCCTCGAGCCGCCGGGAGCCGACGGGGCGGTCTACTCGGAGGCCGAGCTGAAGCTCCTGCTCGAACGCTCGACGGTCGAGGGCGAGCTCGAGGAGGAGGAGCAGGAGATGCTCTACAAGGTCTTCGATTTCGCGGACAAGGAGGCCGGCGACGTGATGGTGCCTCGGCCGGAGGTGGTCGTCGTCGCCGCCGACATGCCGCCGGAGGAATGCCTGAGCAAGGTGCTCGACTCGCCCTACACGCGGTTCCCTGTCTACCGGGAGACGCCGGAGCACATCGTCGGCGTGCTCCATCTTCGCGATCTCCTGAACGCGATGAACGACCGCGGTATCGCCGGCGTGCAGATCGAGGAGATCCTGCGGCCGCCCTACATCGTTCCCGAGACCAAGGACATCGCCGCCCTGCTCACCGAGTTCCGGCGTACGAACCAGCACATGGCGATCGTGGTCGACGAGTACGGCGACATGGAGGGGATCGTCACCCTCGAGGACGTGATCGAGGAGATCGTCGGCGAGATCGAGGACGAGTTCGACCTGCCGGACGAGTCCGTCGAGCGGCTCGACGACGGACGGATCCGCATCGACGGCACCTTCCCGATCGACGACTTCAACGAGGAGTTCGGCACCGAGCTGCCGATCGAGGACTACCACACGATGGGCGGCTACGTCTTCGGCCTCCTGGGCCGGGCACCGGAGCAGGGTGACCAGATCGAGGCCGACGGCCTTCGCCTCACGGTCGTCGACCTCGAGGGCACGCGCATCGAGCGGCTCGAAGTCGAGTTCCTTGCCCAGCCTGAGAGCAAGGAGCCGTCCGAGCAACGCGCCGCGGAGGCCTGACCACCACCGCCGGGCCATATCGCCCTGCATAGACTAGGACCGTGAAGGCGGTCGTGATCGAGCGCCCGCACGAGGTCGTCTATGGGGAGGTGGAGACCCCGACCTGCGGGCCGGGAGACGTGCTGGTGCGCAGCCGGTTCGCCGGCCTCTGCCGCACCGACGTCGAGGTGCTGGAGGGCGAGCTGGACCTGCGCTGGGTGCGTTACCCGTGCATCCCGGGACACGAGTGGAGCGGGGTGGTGGAGGCGGTAGGCGAGGGCGTGACCGGGCTCGAGCCCGGTGACCGCGTCGTCTGCGAGGGGTTCTGCTACTGCGGCGCCTGCCGCCGCTGCCGGGCCGGCGATACCCACCTCTGCGAGACCTATGACCAGCTCGGCTTCACCCGCGGCGGAGGCTACGGCGAGCTCGTGGTCGCGCCTCGGCGCGTCGTCCACCGGCTGCCCGGACGGCGTCGCGCTCGACGCGGCGGTGCTGGTGGAGCCGGCGTCGGTGGTCCTCCAGGGGCTCTCGCGCGCCCAGCCGAGGCCGGGAGAGACGATCGGCGTGATCGGTCTCGGCACGCTCGGAGCGCTAACGCTCGTCCTTGCGCGGCTGTTCGCGCCCGCGGCGGTAGTCGCCTACGGGATCCGCGGGGCCGAGCTCGAGCTCGCGCGGCGGCTCGGCGCCGACGAGACCGTCGACCTCTCGGCCGGAACGGCAGTACACGAGGGCGAGCTCGATCTCGTGGTCGAGACGGCGGGGGCGGTCGACGCGATCGAGCTGGCCACCCGGCTGCCGCGCATGGGCGGTCGCGTCGTCGCGCTCGGGATCGCAGGCGGCGACCGAGAGCTGGCGCTTCCCGCCGACCGCTTCGTCCTCCGCGATCTGACGCTGATCGGCAGCGTCGGCTACACGACGGCCGTCTGGTCGCGCATGGTCGAGCTGCTCGGGGCCGGACTCGTCGACCTCGCGCCCGTCGTCGCCCGCCGCTTCCCGGCCGAGCGCTTCGAGGACGCGTTCGCGCTCATGGGTGACCGCGACGGCGTCGTCGGCCGGATCCTCCTGGAGCACGGGGGATGATCGATCGCTCGAACTTTCTCAGTCGTGCCGGAGCCGGAGCGGCCGGTTTCTCGCTGGCCCAGCTGCTCGGCCCTGCGGCCGCCCTGGCCGGCGACGGGGGCGGCGACTTCCCGGCACACCCGCGCTGGCGGTTCGTCTTCGTCAGCCACGAGACGCTCGACCCGCTGTTCGTCGCCACGCAGTTCGGCGCGCAGGACGCCGCTGCTCTCGTGCGCTGCACGATGCAGTGGAGCGGCTCCCCGCGGGGGAGCGTCAAGGAAACGGTCAAGGCGCTGCGGTCGGCGATTTCGGACAAGGCCGACGGGATCGCGGTCTCGGTCCTCGACGGAGCCGCGATCGCTCCGGTCGCGGACTCGGCCGCGCGGGCGGGCATCCCGCTCGTCGCCTTCAACGTCGACTCGGGGTCGAGCGGGCGCCGGTATGCGTACGTGGGTGAGAACCCACGTGCGTCGGGCGTCAACGTCGGTGTCGAGATCGCCCGGCTCGCTCCCACCGGCACCGTCGTCCTCTTTACGCCGCAGCAGGCGAAGACGTGGACGGAGCGACGTCTCCAGGGGATCCTCACCGGGCTCGCGGCATCGCGCAGGGCGCCCGCGGCGACCGTGGTCCGGCTTTCGGGCGACGCGGCCAAGCAGCAGAACGCGGTCGAGAAGGCCTACGCCCGCGAACGCGGGATCCGCGGGCTGTTCGCGGTCGACGGCCTCGGGACCCTCGCGTGCGGGCGGGCGATCTCGCATCTCGGCCTGAGGGCGAAGGGTGTCAAGGGCGGTGGCTACGACCTTCTTCCAGACGATCTCGAGCTGGTCGCCGACGGGACACTCGACTTCGTCGTCGACCAGCAGCCGTACGTCCAGGGGTTCGCGCCGGTGCTGCAGCTCTTCCTCGCGAGGATCTCGCAGGGGGTCGTCGTCCCGTGGGATACCGAGACCTCGGTGCTTCTGCGCCGGTCGGACGTGCGGATGTTCCTCGCGACGAAGAGCCGGTTCGAGGGTAGCTCGAGCCGCCAGGCGTACCCGCTTCGGCGCGCCTGACGTGCGCCGGCGCTGGCTCGTCCTCGCGGTCGGGACGGTCGCGCAGGCGTCCCAGGCTGCCGTTCTGTTCGGGCTGGCCGTGCTCGCGCCCGCGCTCCGCGACCGTTACCACCTCAGCCTTACCCAGGTAGGCGTCATGCTCGGCGTGTCGGGCGTCGGGGCGGTGCTGACGCTCCTGCCGTGGGGGGTTGCGGCGGATCACGTCGGCGAGCGGGTGACGGGAGCGGTCGGCCTGCTCGGTGCCAGCGCGGCGCTGGCAGCGTCGGCGTACGCGCCCGATTTCGCCATGCTGGTCCTGCTGCTCGCGATCGCGGGCGCGTTCGGGGCGAGCATCAACACGGCGACCGGGCGCGCGGTCACCAGCTGGTTCCCGCGCGAGACGCGCGGCTTCGCGCTGGGCATCCGCCAGTCCTCGGTCCCGATCGGCGGGCTCGTGGCCGCCCTCGGCATCCCGCTGATAGTCGACCATTCGAGTTCCCGTGCCGCGCTGCTCGTGCTTGCCGGGTTTTCGCTCGTCGCCGCCGTTCTCGCCGCCGGCTGGCTGGTGCAGGGCCCCGTGCGCGACGACGGTGAGCCCACCGCGGGCGTCCTGCGCCATCCGCTGAGGGACCGACGGATCTGGCGGCTGTCACTCGGCAGCGGGCTGCTGATCTGTACCCAGGTCGCGCTCACCGGCTTCGTGGTGATCTTCCTCGAGTCGGAGCGCGACCTGAGCGCCACGCAGGCCGGTCTCGTGCTCGCGGCCATCAACGTGGTCGGCGCGGCGGGGCGGTTGCTGTCCGGCCGGGAGTCCGACCGCCGGGGCGGCAGCCGGGTCGCGCTGATCCGGGCGATTGCGGTAGCGACCACGGTCGCCGTTGCCGCCGCCGCGGCTCTGGCCGGTTCGGCCGTCTGGCTGCTGGTGGCGGCGCTGGTTGCGGGCGGCGGGCTGTCCATGTGCTGGAACGGGCTGGCCGTCGCCGCCGCCCTGGAGACGGCCGGGCCGAGACGGAGCGGTGCCGCGCTCGGGCTCCAGCAGACACTGGTGGGGGCGGCGGTGGCAGTGACGCCGCTCGTGTTCGCGCCGTTCGTCGCCTCGACGTCGTGGCGCGACGGGTTCCTCGTCGCGGCGGCCTTGCCGCTCGTCGCGGTCGTCGTGCTGCGCCCCCTGCGCACGTAGGGGATACTGGGCGCATGGAACGCGTTCTCGTCCTTGCCGGCGACGCGGTCGAGGATCTCGAACTCTTCTACGTCCTCTACCGCTTGCGCGAGGCCGGCTACGAGGTCGACATCGCGGCGCTCTCGCGGCGCACGATGCGCACCGTCGTCCACGACTTCGAGCCGGACTCCGACGCCTACGTCGAGAAGCCGGGGCGGCGGGTCGAGCCCGACCTCGCGTTCTCGGAGGTCGAGCCCGAGCGCTACGCCGGTCTCGTCATCCCGGGCGGACGGGCGCCGGAGTACATCCGCGTCGACCCCGACGTGCGCCGGATCGTGGGCCACTTCTTCGACCACGACCTGCCGGTCGGGACGCTCTGCCACGGCCCGCAGGTGCCCGCCGCGCTCGGCTACCTGCAGGGACGCAAGAGCTCCGGCTTCCCGCCGCTCGGTCCGGACATCGAGGCGGCGGGTGGCACGTACGTGGAGGGAGCCGATGTCGTCGACGGCAACATGGTCTCCTGCCGGGGTTGGGGCGACCTCGCCGAGTGGTCGAAGGCGTTCGTCGCGGCGCTCGAGCGCGCCGCGGTTCCCGCCTAGTCGCCGCGCAGCGCGTCGTCGTCGGCGAATCGGCGCGCGATTGCCTGTGGACGAGGTGTTCCACAATCGTTCCAATCCAGTCTCAGAGACTGGGTGAGAAACGTCACGAGGATCGCCTGGGCCGGATGGGTCAGGTGTTCGTCGGCCGGCGGCTCGTCAGGAGCGCAACGCGGCCGCGAGGGCAGCGCGGCCGTTCTCGAGGACGGGCTCGCCGTGCGTGACGAGCACGCGTTGGATCGGCAGCTCCAGCAGCGGAAGGAGGCCTTCGATCACCTCCAGGTAATGCTCCTCGCCGACCCAGGACCGGGGGATCTCGAGCTCGGGGCCTCGGCTGATGACGACGTCGCCGAGAACGAGGGCCGAATGCTCGGAAACCCAGTAGGCCCGCTCGTCCCAGCGGTCGAGGACCAGCTCCACATCGGCGGGCATCTCATCGACGGTCGCGGCGTACCGTTCCACCAGTTCTGCCGCCGAGCGTCGATGAGCCTCCACGGTCAACAGGATCCGGACCGAACCAGCTGCCCGCTCGACGTCGCGATCGAGCGCCTCGAGGAACCGGTCCCGATCCTCCATCGGCACCAGCGGGTCGAAGAGCACGATCGATCCGGGCCCTTCGTAGAAGTAGCAGCCGACCTCCTGCTCCCAACCGTCCGGCCCTCCGTCGGCCGGCGTCCAGGCGGGGTGTAGCCCGGTCCAGCGCCAGAGTCCGGTTGCGATCTCCTGGACCCGCATTCCGCCTCTATCCTGGCAGGCAGAACATCACTCGGAAGGAGTTGCATGACGCGCACTCGCACGCTTACGTTGCTCGCCGCGCTCGCCGCGCTCGCCGCGCTCGCCGGGACGCTGGTCGTCGTCGCCCCGTCGAACGCGTCGAAGGCTGCGCTGCCCAAGCTGACGGGGACAGTGGGGCCGGGCTTCACGATCAGCATGAAGCGGCTCGGCAAGCCCTTCAAGACGATCAAGGCGGGGACCTACTCGATCACGGTCGCGGACAAGTCGAACATCCACAACTTCCATCTGCGTGGGCTGAAGGTGAACAAGGAGGTCACGCAAGTGGGCTACGTCGGGACCAAGACGGTCATCGTCAAGTTCCTGAAGGGCAAGAAGTACACCTTCGTGTGCGACCCGCACTTCACGACGATGAAGGGCAGCTTCACGGTCACTTAACAAACCGGCAGAGCTGGGGCGGGCGTAGTGCCCCCCATGAAACTCATCTGCACGCTCATCGCTTCCGGGGCGGTCGCGCTCCTCGCGACCGCCTCCGCGTCATCGATGGCGCCGCCTCGTCTGGTCGGGACGGTCGGCCCCGGCTTCACCATCTCGCTGAAGCACAACGGCAAGGTGTTCAAGACGCTGAAGCACGGCCGGTACACGTTCGCGATCTCCGACAAGGCGAGCATCCATAACTTCCAGATCGAGGGGCCCGGAGTCGACCGGGCGATCACGACCGTCTCTTTCCAGGGGGCGAAGACCGTGACGATCATGCTCAGGAAAGGCTCGTACAAGTTCTACTGCGCGCCGCACGAGAGCATCATGTTCGGGCGGTTCAAGGTCACCTGACGCTCGCGGCGGCTTCGCCGCCTCGCTCGCTCTAACGGGGGGAACGGCCGGTTCCCCCCGTTGGCCCCCCTCCCTGATCCCCGCACCCGAGAGGCCCTGGCGTGCCGCGGCCGCCATGTCGGCCGCGGCGGCGCTAGGACAGGGACAGGTTCAATCGACCGCGAGCGGCTGGGCTGCTCCTCGCTCGATCATCCACGCGAGCAGCTCGCCCGTCGGCCGAGAGAGGATCAGGTACGGCCGCGCCTCCCAGAGACCGATGTTGGCGATGTCCGTCCGCGAGGGCTTGGCCGAGCCCGTCGGGTGGGAGTGGAAGACCGCGAGCTCCAGCCCTTCGTCCTCGAGTTCGAAGACCAGCGCCGGGTCGGGGACGCGCAGGTCGAACCGGTACGGGCTGGCGGCCGTGTTGACACAGGGGATGTAGCGCTCGGCGACGCCGTCGCGGAGCGCGATCAGGCCACAGGCCTCGTTGGGCGCCTCGTCCTCAGCGTGTCGCTCGAGCTCCTGACGCAGCTCGGCGGGGACTACCACCAGTGGCCGTGCTCCATCGCCGAGCCCGGATCGGGCGCGTCCCAGAAGTCGGCGGAGAGATACTTCCAGCCGCTGTCAGCGAGGATGCAGACAACGACGCCCTCGTCGAGCTCCTCGGCCAGCCGGCGCGCGACGTGCACGACCGCGCCGGAGGAAACGCCCGCGAAGATCGCCTCGTGGTCGACCAGCGCCCGCACGCCGGCAAGCGACTCCTCGTTCGAGACGAGCAGCTTCCGGTCGAGCTTCGAAACGTCGAGCACCGGCGGGACGTAGCCGTCCTCGAGCGAGCGGAGGCCCATCACGGGGTCGCCCGGCAGCGGCTCGGCGGCGGCGACGACCACCTCCGGGAAGGTCTCGCGAATGCGCTCGCCGGCACCCATCAGCGTGCCGCCGGTGCCCAGGCCTGCGACGAGCACATCGATCCGGTCAAGCGCCTCGGCGATCTCGGCACCGGTTCCCTCGTAGTGCGCGCGTGGGTTCGCCTCGTTCGCGTACTGGAACGGCATGAAGAGGCCGGGGTCGCGCTCGGCCAGCTCGAGCGCAAGACGAATGGCGCCGTTCGAGCCCTCCTCGGCCGGCGACTCGACGATGTCGGCGCCGTAGATCCGGAGCAGCCGGCGCCGCTCTTCCGTCGCGTTCGCAGGCATGACGCAGGTGAGCGGATAGCCCTTCAGCTTCGCCACCATCGCGAGCGAGATCCCGGTGTTGCCGCTCGTCGGCTCGATCAGGGCGCGTCCGGGCTCCAGCTCGCCCGACGCCTCGGCCGCCTCGATCATCGCCAGCGCAACGCGGTCTTTGATCGAGCCGGTCGGATTCGCCCCCTCGAGCTTCGCGTAGATCTGGACACCCGACTTCGGTGCGAGCCGGGTCAGCTCGACCAGCGGCGTGTCGCCGACGAGATCGAGCAGGCCGGGGGCGAGGCGGCTAGCCATGCGCGCCGCCGGCCATCGCCGGCAGGAGGATCACGGTCGCGCCTTCGCGAACCGCGGTCTCGAGGTCGTCGAGCGTACGGATGTCCTCGCCGTCGACGTACACGTTCGCGAACTGGAGCTGCCCGTCGAGCTCCGGGAAGCGGGAGGTGAGGTCGTCGAGGATCTCACCGACGGTCGTGCCCACCGCCGGCACCTCGCGCTGGCCGCCGACCGCCGCGCGCAACGTCGGCGGGATTCGGACCCTGGTCACGCGTGCGCTCCCGCGTTTTCCGGCCGGGCGCGCGGTGGCGACGGCGCTGCCAGCCTTGGGCCCTGCGCAGAACTCGACGTAATCGATGTACTCGGTGATGGTTGGCTCGTCGCCGCAGACCGGGCAGGCCGGGTCTCGCCGAAGCCTGACCTCGGTGAAGGATGCGGCGAGGGCGTCGTAGAGCAGGAGCCGGCCGACGAGCGGGTCGCCGATGCCGAGCGCGAGCTTCAGCGCCTCGGTCGCCTGAATCGAGCCGATCACGCCCGGGAGCACGCCGAGGACACCGCCCTCGGCGCAGCTCGGGGCCAGCTCCGGCGGCGGCGGTTGCGGGAACAGGCAGCGGTAGCACGGGCCCGCCTTCGGCTTGAACACTGTCACCTGGCCCTCGAAGCGGAAGATCGAGCCGTGCACGACCGGGATGTCGTGCCAGACCGACGCGTCGTTGAGCAGGTAACGGGTCGGGAAGTTGTCGGCGCCGTCGACGATCACGTCCCAGCCGTCGCCGAGGATCCGGTCGACGTTTTCGGAGGTGAGCCGCTCGGGGTAGGTGGTGACGCTGACGTCCGGGTTGAGCGCCTCGATCGTCCGCTTCGCCGACTCGGCCTTCGAGTCGCCCAGGCGCTCGGTCGAGTGCACGATCTGGCGCTGGAGGTTCGTCTCGTCGACAGCATCGTCGTCCACGATTCCGAGCGTGCCGACGCCCGCGGCTGCGAGGTAGAGGGACGCGGGAGAGCCCAGCCCTCCGGCGCCGATCAGGAGGATCCGCGACTCGAGCAGCCTGAGCTGTCCCTCCTCGCCGACCTCGGGGATCAGCAGATGGCGGCTGTAGCGGCGCCGCTGCTGCTCGCCGAGAGACTTCGGCAGCTCGGTCGGGAAGCCGTTCCGCTTCCACTCCGTGTAGCCGCCCTCGAGGTTGGCCACGTCCGCGTAGCCGAGTTCCTCCAGCGTCTTGGTCGCGAACGCCGAGCGGGCGCCACTCGCGCAGTAGACGACCATGCGGCTGTCGTGGTCGGGGACGGCGTTCTCGATCCGCGACTCGAGGCTCCCGCGCGGCACGTGGATCGCGCCGGGAATGTGCCCCTCGTCCCACTCGTGGAGCTCCCGGACATCCAGAAAGACGGTCCCGTCCCCGAGCGACGGCGCTGCCGCCCGGGCGTCGATCTCGTCGATCTCGCCCTTCACCTGGCTGAGGAGCTCGCGGTAGGTGGTCATTAATTCAAAAAAGATAGCTCTTCGAGCGAGCATCTTGCAGAGATTTCAACCATCTGCCGCACCTTCGTATTCCGGGTGGGCTCAGCGGCGCCCGCGCCGTCAGTCGGTAACGTCGCTGCCGGTGAGCTCTCGCCCTCGCGTCTACCTGATCGTGGCCGCGTGTGCCGTCGCCGCCGCCGGGCTCACGGTCGGCGTCACGCTCGCGACGCGTACACCGACGCCGAAGCGGCCTGCCGGTCAGGCCGGCGCGCCGCCGCTCGTCCTCGATCTGGGCGTGCGGACCGACCCGGAGGCGGTCGCGCTGCGGCGCGCCGACAACCTCTACAACGCCGGCCAGCGCGGGCGGGCAGCCGAGATCTTCGGGCGATACGGCTCCGTGGAGGCGCAGGTCGGCACTGCGCTCGCGGCCTGGCCTGCAGGCTTCGGCAGTCTCGCCGCGCTCGCGAAGGCGCACCCTCAAAGCGCGCTCGCGCAGCTCAACTACGGGCTCGGCCTCTACTGGCGAGGCGATACGCCGGCCGCGAAGGAGGCCTGGCGAGATGCCCGCCGCCGCGAGCCCGACACACCGTACGCGCTCCGTGCGCAGGACTTGCTCTACCCGAACTTCCCCCGCGGGTTGCCGACGTTCGTGCCGAGCTTCCGTTCCCCCGCCGCCCTCGACCGGCTGTCGCCGCCGCGTCAGCTCGTGTATCTGAAGCGTCTGGCCGAGACCGGCGGCACCCGCGGAAGGCTGCTCTACGGCGCGGCGCTCCAGCGCCTCGGCCGACAGCTATCGGCCCTGCGCGAGTTCGACGCGGCGGCGGCGCTGGCCCCTGGCGACGCAGAGCCGCAGGTCGCCGCTGCGGTGGGGCGCTTCGACAAGGCCGATCCGTCTCGCACCTTCTCCCGGCTGGGGCCGCTGGCGCAGCGCTATCCGAAGAGCCAGAGCGTGCGCTTCCACCTCGGCCTCTGCCTGCTCTGGCTCGGAAGCGTGAAGCAGGCTCGCGAGGAGCTCAGGCTCGCCCGGGAACTCGGGCCGGATACTCCCCTCGGCGGCGAAGCCCGCCGCTTCCTCGCCCAGCTGAGCAGGATCAAGCCGCGCTGAGGCGAAGATAGGTCGTTCGGCCCATGGCGGCCGTCCGCCGCGTCTGGCAGAGTGCCGCCGTCGTGCCGCGTCTGTTTGACGGAACACCAAGGGGCGGCTAGCTTGTCGGCCTTGACGGGAGGGGCGGACCTGTGAGTGGCACCGAGACAGCGGTCGTCAGCACACGGGTTTCCGTGCTCGAGACCGACGAGGCCAGGACACTGCTCGAGGCCGGCAAGGAATCCGGGTCGCTCTCGGCGGACGAGATCACGCTCGCCCTCGACGACCTCGACCTCGACGCCGGCCAGATCGACGACTTCTACCAGGCCCTCGACGAGCTCCAGATCGAGGTCGTCCAGGCGGAGGAGGAGGACGCCGTCGCCGAGGAGGTCGAGGCGCAGGAGGTCTCGACCGACGCCCTCCAGCTCTTCCTCAAGGACGTCGGCCGGGTCGACCTGCTCACCGCTGCGCAGGAGGTCGAGCTCGCGAAGCGGATCGAGCGCGGCGACCACAGGGCCAAGCAGGAGATGGTGGAGGCGAATCTCCGGCTCGTCGTCTCGATCGCGAAGCGCTACCGCAACCAGGGACTGCCGTTCCTCGATCTGATCCAGGAGGGGACGATCGGGCTCGTCCGCGCCGCCGAGAAGTTCGACTACCGCAAGGGCTTCAAGTTCTCCACCTACGCGACGTGGTGGATCCGGCAGGCGGTCGCCCGCGCGCTCGCCGACAAGGCCCGGACGATCCGGATGCCCGTCCACGTCGTCGAGAAGCTGAACAAGATCGTCCGCTCCGAGCGGAAGCTGCGCGCCGAGCTCGGTCGCGAGCCGCTCTCGGTGGAGATCGCCCGCGACCTCGACCTGACGCCCGACGAGGTCGACCAGATCCGGCGCACGGCGCAATCGCCGGTCTCGCTCGAGAAGCCAGTCGGCGACGAGGAGGAGTCCGAGTTCGGGCACTTCATCACCGACGAGTCCGTCCCGTTGCCCGAGGAGGCGGCGGAGGTGACGATGCGCAAGGAGACGCTCGAGAAGATCCTCGGGCAGCTCTCCCAGCGCGAGCGCCGCGTGCTCGAGCTTCGCTACGGCCTGAACGGCGAGCACCCGCGGACGCTCGACGAGGTCGGCCGAGCGTTCAACGTCACGCGCGAGCGCATCCGCCAGATCGAGAACCAGAGCCTCAAGAAGCTCCGGGCGCTGGCGGATTCCCAGAAGCTCCGCGACGTCGCGTAGTCGCTGCGCTCCGCGTAGCTAGATTCCCGGGCGTGCCGCTCGACCCAGCCTGGCTCGCCGAGGTCTCCGAGTGGCTCCGCATCCCCAGTGTCAGCGCCGACCCGGCGCACCAGGCTGACGTCCGGGCGGCCGGCGACTGGCTCTGCGCGTTCGTGCGCGGCGCCGGCGGGACGTGCGAGCTCGTCGACCACGGCAAGCGCCCGCTGGCGATGGGCGAGCTGCGCGCGTCGACCGACGCCGACGCCGCGCCGACAGTGCTCGTCTACGGCCACTTCGACGTCCAGCCGCCGGCGCCGCTCGAGTTGTGGGAGAGTCCGCCGTTCGAGCCGACGATCCGGGACGAGTGGCTCTACGCACGAGGCGTCGCCGACGACAAGGGCCAGCTCTACCTTCTGCTGAAGGCGGCCACGTTGCTCGCCGCCGAGGGCGCGCTGCCCGTGAACGTCCGCATCGCGTGCGACGGCGAGGAAGAGGTCGGCGGCCATTCGATCGTCGACTGGATCGGCGAGGACGAGCGAGGGGCCGACGCTGCCGTGATTTTCGATGCCCACATGCCCCGGCGCGGGCAGCCGGCGTTCTACATCGCGACGCGCGGAGTCTGCTACTTCCATGTCCGGGTCAAGACGGGCGAGCGCGATCTCCATTCGGGCTCCTTCGGCGGCGCGGCGCTGTCCGCGACGCATGCGCTGCTGCGGACGCTCTCCGGCGTCCTCGCCGGGCCGGACGGCCGCCTGCCCGAGGCGCTGCGCAGGGGCATCGTGCCGCCGACCGCCCAGGAGCTGGCGGACTGGTCGTCCCAGCAGGCCGGGGCGGAGGTGCTGGCGGACCAGGGCGCCAGGCCGATGGATCCGACCGCCGCCCAGGAGTTCTACCTCCGCACGTGGGGCGAGCCCTCGGTCGACGTGAACGGCGTCGAAGGCGGTTCGCCGCGGCTCCAGAAGACGGTGATCCCGATCAGTGCCGAGGCGAACCTCTCGATGCGGCTCGCCGCGGGCCAGACGGTGGAGGAGATCGTCCCCGAGGTAGAGCGGCTGCTGCGCGAGTCGGCGCCCGCAGGAGCAGAGGTCCAGGTCGACCTCTGGTCGGCGGCGCCGCCGGGACTGATCCCGCCCGACTCGGCAACGATCCGCCTCGGTCAGGACGCGTTCGAGCGGGCGCTGGGCGTCCGGCCGCTGCTCCTGCGCTCGGGCGGGACCCTGCCGATCGTCCCCGCGCTCGCCGACAAGGGCATACCGACGATCGTCACCGGCTTCGACCTGCCGGAGGGCAATCTCCATTCGCCGAACGAGCGGTTGCTCGTCGAGCACGTCCCGCTCGGCGTCGCCGCCGCTCAGGAGCTGTTCAGGAGCCTCGCCCGCCTACGTTAGGCGTGCCGGTGATGCGGGTCGTGCACGAGCCAGTCGTGGCCGAAGCGGCGCATCTCCTCGATCACCGGCAGCAGGCCGATGCCCTTCGGCGTGAGCTCGTACTCGACCCTCGGCGGCGTCTCCGCGTAGCTGTGCCGGGTGAGGACGCCTTCCTCCTCCAGCCAGCGCAGCCGCTCCGACAGCGTGCGCGGGCTGATGCCGGGGCAGGAGTGCTCGAGCTCGGAGAACCGGCGGGGCCCTTCGGACATGTCGTGCACGAGCAGCGCCGTCCACTTCGAGCCGATGATCTCGGCAGAGCACGCGACTGCGCAGGTCGCGTCGTGCACCGGCTTCATCGTCCGAACGGCCACGGTCAGATTGTAGAGCGATGATCGACCTGCACTCTCACATCCTGCCCGGGATCGACGACGGCGCGCGCACCCTCGCCGACAGCGTCGACATCGCGTGGGCTGCCCTGAAGGACGGGATCACCGTGATCGCCGGCACGCCACACGTGCGCGACGACTGGCCCACGGGCGCCGAAACGATGGAACTGCGGGTCGCGGAGCTCCGGGCCGAGCTCCAGGCGGCCCGGGTCCCGCTGGAGGTGCGGCCCGGCGGCGAGATCGCGCTCGACTGGGCGGTGAAGCTGCCGGCGGAGGAGCTGAGGCGGTTCGGGCTCGGCGGCAGTCGGTACCTGCTCGTCGAGACGCCTTACCACGGCTGGCCCCTCCAGCTTCCCGACGTGTTGCTCTCGCTGCGCGACCAGGGCTTCGCGCCGGTGCTCGCCCACCCCGAGCGGAACGTCGAGGTGCAGGCCAGGCCCGAGCGGCTCGTGCCGCTGGTCGAGGCAGGCATCCTCGTCCAGGTCACCGCCGCGTCGGTCGACGGACGGATCGGCCGACGGGCCGCCGAGTGCGGCCATCGGCTGATCCGGGGTCGGGTCGCCCACCTGCTGGCCAGCGACGCCCACCACGCGTCCGTCCGCGCGGTGGGGCTGTCCGCCGCGGCGAAGGCGGTCGGGGGCGGTGCCCTCGGACAGTGGCTGACCTTCGACGTGCCCGCGGCGATCCTCGACGACGCGGAGATCCCGCCGCGTCCGCGCTCCGGCGGGCAGGGCTGGCTGGGACGGCTCCTCAGCGCATAGGACCGTGTCGAGGGACAGTCCCCGGTGGACCGTCCCTGCAGTGTCGCCCGAGCCCTAGAGCCGCTCGATCAGCCGGCGTATCTCCTCGACCCCGGCCTGCCAGACCCGCAGCGCCTGGTCGTCGGAAACCGAGTACGGCCCGCCGTAGGAGCCGTCGCCGATCGCCGACCTCACTGCCTGCGGCTCCAGCTCGCGGAGCGCCTCGCGATCCGTGACCATCGGCTTCTCGGCGTCCGGCAGCTCGACTCCGGCCAGGCGCGTCCACGGAAAGTTCTCGAACCAGGACGCGTGCGTGGCCTCGCCCGCGTAGACCTCGGCCGCGGCAGCGCGAACGGCGGGCGAGTCCCACCAGCTGTGGAAGCGAAGTCGGGCACCGCCGTGTTCGGCAGCCCACGACTCGAGCGGCGCCTGGGCCGGGACGTTGCCGCCGTGGCCGTTCACGATCATGAAGCGGCGGAAGCCCTGGTCGTAGAGCGTTCCGAGCGCCTCTGAGACGACCGCGACGAGCGTCTCCGGGCGGAGTGACACCGTCCCCGGGAACGTCGCGAAGCCCGGCGCGATCCCGAACGGCATCGACGGCAGCACGGGCACGCCGAGCGGCTCCGCCGCCTCGACCGAGACCCGCTCGGCCAGGATCGAGTCGGTGGCCAGCGAGAGGTAGGCGTGCTGCTCGGTCGAGCCGATCGGCAGGACGACGCGATCGTCTGTCCGCAGGTAGGTCTCGACCTGCATCCAGTTCATGTCCCCGATCCTCATCCTGCGGCTCGAAGACTGCCGCTCGCGGCCGCGACCGACTGGCTGGCGGCGCAGCGCGTCACCAGGGAGGTGGGTTGTGTGTCCAGCGGCCGCCGACCATGGTCGCGACCACCTGGACCTCGGACAGCTCCTCCGCCGGGATGGCAAGCGGGTCGCGATCGAGCACGACCAGGTCGGCGAGGTAGCCGGGGAGGAGCTTGCCGCGGCGGCGTTCGTCGTAGGTCTGCCACGCCGGCGCGACGGTCGATGCGACCAGCGCCTCCGCGACCGTCACCCGCTGGTCCTCCCGCCAGTGCCGCAGCACGCCGGCGACGATCCCGCCCCAGGGGTCGAGCTCCTCGATCGGCGCATCGGAGCCGTTGATCAGCCGCGTGCCGCGGTCGAGCAGGTCGCGGAACGAATAGACGCCGTCGAGCCGGTCGGCCCAGAACCGGTGAGCCAGCTCCTCGTCCGAGGGCGCGTGCGAGAACTGCACGGACGCTGTCAGCCCGAGCTCGGCGAACCGCCCGACGTCATCGGGCCGCAGGCACTGGGTGTGCTCGACGCGGTGCCGCAGGCCCAGCGGCTGCCACTCGTCCTTCGTCTCCTCGAATGCATCCAGGGCGTTCTTGTTGGCGAGGTCGCCGATCGCGTGAACCGCGACCGGCCAGCGCGCCCGGGCCGCCCTGCGGACGATGTCGGCGAGCTCCTCACGGCTCGTGATCTCGACGCCGGTCCCGTCGGTCATCAGCGCCGTCTGCGAGCCGAGCGTGCCGTCCATGAAGACCTTGAGGTAGCCGAGCCGCAGCCGGTCGCTCCCGAGGCCGGAGGCGAGGCCGGCTGCCGCGATGCCGTCGAGCCGCTCGTGCTGGATCGACTGCCACACCCGCAGCGGGAGCGCCGCGTCGCGTTCGAGCTCCTGCCAGAGCCGCGGGATCGCCGGGATCCAGCCGTCCTTGTCGTGGATCGCCGTGACCCCGCGCGACGAGGCGACCTTCAAGCCCTCGCGGAGCGCGTCGAGGTACTCCTCGTCCGAGTATTCGAGGTGGTCCTCCTTGAACTGCCAGGCTGACTCCTCGCGGATCAGCCCGGTCGGCTCTTGGTCGGCGCCGAGCTCGACCACCCCCCCGTGGACCGCGTACTTGCGCAGATCGCCTCCGGTCGTGTCGATCGCAGCGGAGTTGAGCCAGATCGCGTGGTAGTCCTTCGAGATGATCGCCGCGGGGATCTCGCCGGTCGCGGCGTCGAGCACGTCCTTCGTCGGCGGCGCCGGCCAGTTCGTCTCGCGGAAGCCCTGGGCGCGGAACCAGCGGCCGGGCTTCACCTCGGCGACGCCGGGGCGTATCCGCTCGACTGCGTCCTCCGCCGAGGTCGCGTCTTCGAGCCGGACCAGCCGTCGCGCCGTCGCCCAGGTGGGGAAGTGGACGTGGGACTCGGTGATCCCGGGGATGACGCAGCGGCCGCCGAGGTCGACGACCTCCGGGCTCGCGAGCGCAGTCTCGTGGGTTCCGATTCCGCCGGCGATCCGGTCGCCTGCGATCGCGAGCGCGCCCGTCGTCGGCAACGACGTGTCCATTGTCCGGACGGTGCCGTTCTCGAGGATCACGGAGGGCGACTCTACTGGCGTCTAGACTCAGCCCGTGCCCTGGGACGTGCTGAGCGAGGAACAGCGCGAGCTCCGGGAGCTCGTCCGCTCCCTGGCGCGTGAGCGGATCGCGCCGCGGGCGGCCGAGATCGACGAGAGCCACGACTTCCCGTGGGACGTCGTCGAGCTCTTCCGCGAGCACGAGCTGTTCGGCCTGTTCTTCGACGAGGAGTGGGGCGGGACCGGCACGGGCACGCTGATGGCGCTGGTCGCGATCGAGGAGATCTCGAAGGTGTGCGCGACCAGCGGCCTGATCCTCGCCGTGCAGGAGCTCGGCTCGCTCGGTCTGAAGCTGGCCGGCACGCGCGAGCAGCAGGAGCGCTACCTGCCGAGGCTGGCGTCGGGCGAGTGGCTGTGTGCCTACGCCTTGACGGAGGCGGGCTCGGGCTCCGACTCCGCAGCGATGCGGACGACGGCGCGGCACGACGGCGACGAGTACGTACTCGACGGCGGCAAGCGCTTCATCACCAACGCCGGCGTCGCGAACCTGTACACGGTGTTCGCCAAGACCGACCCGGAGGCGGGCCATTCCGGCATCTCCGCCTTCCTGGTCGAGGCCGACGCGCCGGGGTTCGAGGTCGCCCGGCTCGAGCCGAAGATGGGGATCTCCGGATCGACGACCGGTGAGCTCGTCTTCGACGGCTGCCGGGTGCCGGCCGAGAACTTGCTCGGCGCCGAGGGCGAGGGGTTCCGGATCGCGATGCGCATCCTCGACCGCTCGCGACCGGGCGTCGCCGCGCAGGGCCTGGGGATCGCGCAGGGTGCCACGGACTTCGCCCTGGAGTACGCCAAGACTCGCGAGACGATGGGCAAACCGATCGCCCAGCATGAGCTGATCGCCGCCAAGCTCGCCGACATGGAGACCCGCTGCGAAGCGGCGCGGGGGCTGCTCTACCGGTTCGGACGGATGGTGGACGAGGGCGCTGCCGACGAGGAGCTGACCAAAGCCTCGGCGATGGCCAAGCTGTACTGCACGGACGTGGCGATGGAGGTGACCACGGAGGCGGTGCAGGTGCTCGGCGGGTACGGGTACATCAAGGAGTACCCGGTCGAACGCATGATGCGGGACGCGAAGATCACGCAGCTCTACGAGGGCACGAACGAGATCCAGCGGTTGGTGATCGCGCGCGAGATGGTCGCCGAGCAGCGCGCATTCCTGCTCGCGGGCGTCGGATCCGGCTAGTTCTCGTCCGGGACGAGGTACCGGGCGCCCGGCCCGGCGGCGGCCGCCTGGTCGCCTGGGTTGAACAGCCCGCAGGTGCGGAGGGACAGGCACCCGCAGCCGATGCAGGTGGTGAGCCGGCCGCGGATCGCCTCGAGCGTCCGGATCCGCTCGTCGAGCTCGGCGCGCCACGTGCGTGAGAGGCGCTCCCAATCGCGTTTCGTGGGCGCCTTGCCGGCCGGGAGCGTCGCCAGCGCCTCGTGGATTCGCCGGAGGGGAATGCCGGACGACTTCCCGGCCTGGACCAGAGCGACGCGTCTGAGCGTGACCGGCGGGTAGCGCCGCTGGTTGCCGTCGGTGCGGCGAGACTCGATCAGGCCTTCCCGCTCGTAGAAGCGGAGGGCAGAGGTCGAGACGCCGCTGCGCAGGGAAAGCTCGCCGATCGTCAGCTCGTGCGGCACTTGACTTAAACCTTAGTTGAAGTTCTAGGCTGTGGGGCATGTCGACCTCGACACGGCTCGGCTACGACGACCTCCCCGGGCTGCTGACGCTCCTGACGGGGGACGAGAAGCACGACCGGAGCTCGTTCTCGACCCTCGACGTGCTCTGGGTGCTCTACGACCGTGTGCTGCGGATCGATCCGTCGGCGCCGGACGATCCGGAGCGCGACCGGTTCCTGCTCTCCAAGGGCCACGGCCCCGCCGCGTACTACGCGGTGCTCGCGGCCAAGGGCTTCATCTCGACCGACTCTTTGCGCGGCTTCGGGGACGGCGACTCGGTGCTCGGCTACCACCCCGACCGGCTGCTGGTTCCCGGCGTGGAGATCTCCAGCGGCTCGCTGGGACACGGGCTGCCGATCGCCGTCGGCGTGACGCTCGGTCTCGGCGCCACCGGCGTCGACGGTCCGCGCGTGATCTGCCTCGTCGGCGACGCGGAGCTCGAGGAAGGCAGCAATTTCGAAGCCGTCCAGTTGGCCGGCAGGCTGCGGCTCGGACGTCTGACAGTGGTCGTGGTCGACAACGGCTCCTCCACGTACGGCTGGCCGGGCGGGGTCGAGCGGCGGTTCGAGGTCGAGGGCTGGAGCAGCGTGCGCGTCGACGGCCGCGGCCACGACGGGCTCGAGGCCGCGTTCGCGGCCGCCACGGGCGATCGTCCGCATGTCGTGGTGGCTGAGGTGCGGTCGTGATCACGATGCGGCAGCGCTTCTACCAGGTCGCCGCCGAGCTCCTCGAGGAGGACCCGCGGGTCGCCGTCGTCCTTGCCGAGATCGGTGCCGGCGAGCTGCGCCCGCACCCGCGCTTGTTCAACGTCGGGATCCGAGAGCAGCTGATGGTCGCCGTCGCCGCCGGCCTCGCGCTCGAGGGGCTGCGGCCGATCGTCCATTCGTACGCGCCGTTCCTCGTCGAGCGGCCGTTCGAGCAGGTCAAGCTGGATCTCGTCCACCAGGGCGTCGGAGCGGTGCTGGTCAGCACAGGGGCGTCGTACGACGGCGCCCGTTCGGGCCGTACACACCAGGCGCCCGAGGACGTGGCTCTGCTGCGGGCGCTGCCCGGCTGGACGATCCACGTGCCCGGGCATCCGGAGGAGGTCGATCGCCTCGTGCGGCGCGCAGCAGGGGGAGACGACAACGTTTACGTCCGGCTGTCCGAGGAGGTGAACTCGCTCACGGTTGAGGGCGACGGCCTGGTTGTCGTGCGCTCGGGCCGTGCAGAGGCGCCGCTCGTCCTCGCCGTCGGACCGACCCTCGACCAGGTACTGGCCGCAACCGTCGATCTCGACGCGTCCGTTGCGTACGTTTCGACGGTCCGTCCCCTCGACTCGGCGGGACTCCGGGCGGCGGCGCGCGGCACTGACGTCGTCCTCGTCGAGCCCTATCTCGCCGGTACCTCCGCCGCCGAGGTCGCGGCGGCGCTCGCCGACCGTCCTCACCGCCTGCTCGCCCTCGGTGTTGCCAACGAAGAGATCCGCCGTTACGGCGCCGGCCCGGAGCACCGAGCCCTCCACGGCCTCGACGCGGCCGGGATCCGGCGGTCGATCGCGGCGTTCGTGGCTGACAACCCCCACCCTGGGTGGGGGACTACCCCTCACCCCTTGCCGGCGACGATATCGGCCTGACGCGCACGCGTCTGGGCCGATTCTGTGACGAGTGGTGCCGCCGGGGGCGGCTGCCGCCGCGCCGCCAGTGCCCCGGCGCATGATTTAAGCGCGGTTAAACTCGGCGGGCGATGTTGTCCGTTTCGATCGAGGACTATGCGAAAGCGATCTACGTGCTGGAGGAGCGGTACGGCGTCGCGTCGACGACCGCGCTCGCCGAGCGGCTCGGGATCAGCTGTCCCGCCGTCTCGGCCATGGTCAAGAAGCTGTCGACGCTCGGGTACGTCACCCACGTCCGCTACCGCGGCGTCAGGCTGACGGACGAGGGTCGCAAGGTGGCGCTGGAGGTCCTGCGCCACCACCGGCTGCTCGAGACGTATCTGGTGGAGGAGCTCGGTGTTCCCTGGGACCGTGTGCATGCCGAGGCGGAGGTGCTCGAGCACGTCCTCTCGGAGGGCCTCGAGGAGCGCATCGCCGCCAAGCTCGGCGAACCGGCGTACGACCCGCACGGCGACCCGATCCCCGGAGCAGACGGCACCGTCGTCGAGCTCGACACCGTTGCGTTGGACGCTCTCGGCCCCCGCGACCGAGGACGGTTCGTCCGCGTCTCCGACAGCGATCCGAAGCTTCTTCGCGAGCTCGCCGAGCTGGGGATCCGCCCCGGCGACGAGCTCGAGATCGTGGCCGGAGGTGTACGCGCCGGGTCGACCATGCACCGGCTGCGGCCCGCTCTTGCCCGGTCGATGCGCGTGGAGGTCGAGCCGTGAACACGACCCGTTTCTTGGCCGCCCGCGACCTGCTGGCCCGCGTCCTGCCCGGCGAGGCGGCGACGGTCCGGGCGGCGCAGGAGGCGATCGACGGCCACCGCACGGGCCTGCGCGCGCTGTGGCCGTTCCTCGGGCCTGCGTTCATCGCCTCGGTCGCGTACGTCGACCCGGGCAACTTCGCCACCGACGTCGCCGGAGGGGCCAAGTACGGCTACCTCCTGCTATGGGCGGTGCTGGCCGCGAACCTCATGGCGATGCTCGTCCAGACGCTCTCGGCGAAGCTGGGGATCGCCACCGGCCGCAACCTCGCCGAGGTCTGCCGCGACAACCTCTCGCGCCGCGTCAGCTTCGGACTCTGGATCCAGGCCGAGGTGATCGCGATGGCAACGGATCTCGCCGAGGTGCTCGGCGCCGCCCTCGGGCCTCAGCCTGCTCTTCGGGATCCCGCTCGGATGGGGGGCGGTGATTGCCGTGGCCGCCGCGTTCACGATCCTTTTGCTCCAGGCGTCCGGGTTCCGGCAGCTCGAGGCGGTGATCGCGGTCTTCGTCGGCGTGATCGTCGTCGCGTTCGCCTTCGAGTTGCTCGCCGTCACGCCCGACCCCGGGAAGATGGCCGACGACCTGTTCTCACCGAGCTTCGACGGAGAGGCCCTGCTGATCGCGGTGGGGATCATCGGTGCGACCGTCATGCCCCACGTCATCTACCTGCATTCGGCGCTCACGCAGTCGCGCGTGCGCGGGAAGACCGAGCGCGAGCTCAAGCGCATCCAGCGGTTCGAGCGGATCGACGTGCTGCTGGCGATGTCGATCGCCGGCCTGGTCAACCTCTCCATGCTCTCGATCTTCGCCGCCCGCTTCTTCGGAACCGATGCGGACTCGATCGAGGATGCCTTCCACGGCCTGTACGCCGATCCCGGCCGCTGGGCCGCCGTGCTGCTCGGCGTCGCCCTGCTCGCGTCCGGCCTCTCGTCGTCGTCGGTCGGCACACTCGCCGGACAGATCGTGATGCAGGGCTTCATCCAGCGGCAGATCCCGTTGTTCGCGCGGCGGGCGATCACGGCGGCGCCGGCCTTGATCGTGGCGTTCCTCGGCGTCGCGCCGACCCGCGCGCTGGTGCTCAGCCAGGTCGTGCTCTCGTTCGGGATCCCCTTCGCGCTGGTCCCGCTGGTGCTCTTCACGAGCAACCGCCGGGTGATGGGTGGCCTCGTCAACAACCGGTTGACGACGGTGGCCGCGTGGGCGATCGCGGTCGTCATCAGCTTGCTGAACGTGTTCCTGCTGGTCGAGACCTTCGGCTGAGGGACCCTTTGACCTACGGCTGGATCGACGCCGGGTCGACGACCTCGAAGTCGGAGCCCTTCACCCGACCCAGCGTGTGGAGGTCGTCGTTCGACCAGCCCGGGTCGGGCGCGCCGCCGACGTACCAGTTCGAGCCGTTGTCGGCGACCATCATCCCGTAGCGCTTCAGCGCCTCGAGGACGACTCGGGCCTGCGGCGGGAACCCGCTCGTGTCGAAGCCGGCCTTCAGCCGGAGCCGCAGCCCCATCGGCGGCAAGCTCGGATCGGTCAGCGAGCTCGCGTCGTGGCGGGCCGGCCAGACGTGTGCCTTGCGCGTGTGCTGGACGGTGAAGCGGAGAGCGTGGTCGATCGAGCCCGCGGCGACCTCGTCGTAGCGGGCCAGGCCGGGGAGGATGGGCAGCCCGGCGGCGTCGGCCGACGTCCAGCCGTCCGGCCGCAGCGCGTTCGAGCTCAGGCTCCAGATCGCGCCGGAGCCTGCCTTCTTGCCCTTGAGCCCGAACAGCTCGTAGAGCTTGCAGGTGCTCGTCTCGAGGATCAGCGCGTGGCGATCGCTGCCGTGCTCGATGTGAACCTTCTTCGGGATCGGATACGGGCCGGGATCACTCTCGTCGGCGTACTGGAACTTGAGCTTGGTCCACTTCTTGATTTTCGTCCCGTCGACGACGTCGTACGGGATCCCGATCGGGCCGCCGGCCCACTTGCCCGAGCCGAAGTCGGGGTGCAGGCCGGTGGCCGCGCCGATGCTCGCGATGATCGCGTCGGAGTTCGACGCGACGGGGAGCGAGTCGACGCGAGTGTTCCACGGGTTGTCCGCCGGGAACATCGCGCAGCCGGCCAACCGGGGAGCATGGGCGGCGCCGCCGAGCACCAGCACCGCGACGCCGATCGCGAGTGCCTTCACAACTTCTCCAGGAGCGGGTCGGTCCGATTGAACAGCGTCAGGTCGCTGCGCACACGCTCCCACCGGAAGCGGAAGACCAGCCCTGCATCGTCGCCGTCGCCCTGGACCACGTGTTCCCAGGTATCGGTCGCTTCGTGGCTCGCGGAACGTACCTCGAAGGCGTGATTCTCGTACTTCGACGGCCAGGAAGGTCGGCCGAGTTCGCGAATGACCACGCCGTCCCCGATGCCCGCCTCCTCGTGGAGCTCGCGCACGAGGCACTGCTCGAGCGTCTCGCCGGGATCGAGGCGGCCCGCCGGAACCTGCGTCCCGGCGTCCGGATCGTCCCGGTGGTCGAAGACGAGCAGCTCCTTCGCGCCGTCCCGCTGGCGCGTGACGTACGCGAGGACGCGCTGCCTCACGTCTTGGCTTTGAGCGACGCCTTGTATGCCCGCTTCGCGGCCTGGTAGGAGGCGAGCGCCTCGTCCGAGTCGACGTCGCCGAGCGTCGGATGGCTCGGGACGAGCCCCTCTGCGACCTCGACGCCGAAGCGCTTCGCGAGCACCGCGCCGAGTGCCTTGACCTTCATCTCGCCGAAGCCCGGAAGCTCCTCGATCCGCGCGCGGAGGTCGGCAGAGTCCTTTGCCTCGGTCCAGAGCCGCTCCGCCCGCCCGCCGTAGCGCTCCTCCACCACGGCCGCGAGCTCCTGCACCCGGCGCGCCATGTTCCCGGGGAAGCGGTGGATCGCCGGCTTCTCCCGGAACGCGGCCTCGAGTTTCGCCGGATCGGTCGTCGCGATGCGGCCCGGATCGAGCGTGCCGAGCCGCTGCTTCAGCTTCAGCGGGCCCGTGAACGCCGTCGGGACGGGCACCTGCTGGTCGAGCGCGAAGCCGATCAGCAGCGCCATCGGCTCGTCCACCAGGAGTCGGTCGGCCTCCTCGTTGCCGGTGAAGTGGAGGCGATCAGGCATCCCCTGATCCTAGATAACCTCCGCTCGCCAATCGACGAAGGGGGGAACGTTGAAGGCGCGTATCGCACTCGTCGTGCTGCTCGCAGCCGCCGTGGCAGCGCTCGCCGGGATGGCGAGCGGCAAGAGCCCGTCGGGCTCGACGACAGGCACCGGGACCGTGTTCCTGCCGAACCCGGTCGCAGAGCTCCAGAACCAGTCGCTGACCGACCAGAAGGACGCCGACTACGCCGCGCTCCAGCCGGCCTACCACACGGTCATGCTCACCGACCTCGACCGCAGCGGCACGCTGACCGGACGCTGGGCCCAGATCGTCAGCGAGACGGGCGTTCCGGCCCGCTCGAGCACGAACACCTTCACCTACCACCGCAACGACGACCGCTTCGAACAGGTGATGGCCTACTACTGGATCACACGGGCGCAGCTGTACATCCAGAGCCTGGGCTTCGGAACCGGCCGCTACCCACCGGTGAACATGCGGTCCCAGCGTGTGCGGATCAACCAGTGGGGCCTGGACAACTCGTTCGCCACCGACCACCCGAAGGACGAGCTGCGCTTCGGCAAGGGCGGGGTCGACGACGCCGAGGACGCCGAGGTGATCCTCCACGAGTACGGCCACGCCATCCACTTCTCGCAGAACTTCTCGTTTGCGAGCGAAGAGGCGGGCGCGATCAGCGAGGGTTTCGGCGACTACTGGGCCGCCGACGTCTCCAACATCGTCGCGCCGACGCCCGACCCGGCCTGCATCGCCGACTGGGACTCGACGTCGTACACGTCAACGACGCCGCACTGCCTCCGTCGGGTGGACACCGACCTGCACTACCCGAGCGACCTGAACGGCGAGGTCCACCACGACGGGCAGATCTGGTCGCGGGCGCTCTGGGACATCCGCGGCGTGCTCGGCCACGACAAGGCCGACACGATCATCCTCAACGGGCAGTTCGACTTCCTGGGGACGACGATGACCGCGCTCGCGCAGAGCACGGTCGCCGCTGCGCAGTCGCTCTACGGGACGAGCGCGGCGAACGCCGTCACACAGGCGTTCGAGGCCCGCGGGATCCTCTAGCGCGAGAAGGTGCGCGGGCGGAGGTCGCGCCCGCGCACCTTCCGCACGACTTCGAGCCGAAGGCCCCGCCCGACTCGGAGCAGGTAAGCGGTCTCGCCTTCGGGCCGGTCCACGTCGACCGCGATCTCGGGCCTCGACAGACCGTCACGGGCGCCCGCCCGCAGCCAGCGAACCCGCGATCCCGACAGTTCCCGCAGCTTGACGATCCGCGGCGGATCGAACCGCGAGTCGACGACGTTCACGGTCACGGTGTGAGAGGTCGGGTCGCGGTTGACGACGATGCCCTCGACGACGGGCGTGCCGAGCACGTCAGCCGCCCGCCAGGTGACGATCGGCCCGGGGACGCCGGCGCGCTGGATCCAGGCCGGCGGCTGGGCGAAGACGAGCGCGAGGGCGGCGGCGAGGAGAGGCATGCGGCGATCCTACGTCAGCGCCGAAACGAACACTTGTTCGTATGCGATGCAGGCGATACCCTTGGGACGATGAGCGCGCTCGACCTGTTCTCCCCGGTGACGCGCGACTGGTTCGAGCGGGCGTTTGCCGGGCCGACGCCCGCACAGGAGGCCGGCTGGCCGGCGATCGCCTCTCGCGAGCACACGCTGATCCAGGCGCCGACCGGCTCGGGGAAGACGCTCGCCGCCTTCCTGTACGGGATCGACCGGCTGAACGAGGCGCCCGGCGAGGGACTCAGGCTGCTCTACGTCTCGCCGCTGAAGGCGCTGAACTACGACGTCGAGCGCAACCTGCGCGGCCCGTTGGCCGGTCTCCAGTCGGCGCTGACCGTCGCCGTTCGCACGGGCGACACGCCGCAGAAGGAGCGGGCCGCGATGTTGCGCAAGCCGCCCGACATCCTGATCACCACGCCCGAGTCGCTGTTCCTGCTCCTCACCTCCCAGGGTCGCGACATGCTCGGGAGCGTCCGCACGCTGATCCTCGACGAGGTGCATGCCGTTGCAGGCACCAAACGGGGCGCCCACCTCTCGCTCTCGGTCGAGCGGCTCGACCGGCTCGTCGCCGAGCCCGTCCAGCGCGTCGGGCTGTCCGCGACGCAACGCCCGCTCGAGGAGATCGGCCGCTTCGTAGCGGGGGCACGGCCGATCCGGCTCGTCGACGCCGGCACCCGCAAGGAGCTCGACCTGCGGGTCGTCGTCCCGGTGGAAGACATGCGCGAGCCGGGCGCCGGACCCAGCGGCGCCGAAGCGCCGCGGTTCTTCGGCCGGGCGTCGTCGGCTTGGCCGACGACGCTTCCAGCCCCGTGCAGACCGATCCGCTGCTCGGCACGGGTGCCGAGGGAGTGGCCACGACCTCGATCTGGCCGTCCATCTACCCCGAGCTGCTGAGGCTGGTCGAGGAGCACCGCTCGACCATCGTCTTCGTCAACAACCGCCGCCTCGCCGAGCGGCTGGCGCTGCGCCTCAACGAGCTGGCGGAGAACGAGATCGCGCGCGCCCACCACGGCTCGCTGGCCCGGGAGCAGCGGGTCGAGGTGGAGGAGCTGCTCAAGCGCGGCGAGATCCCCTGCCTGGTGGCGACCTCGTCGCTCGAGCTCGGCATCGACATGGGCGCAGTCGATCTGGTGATCCAGGTCGAGAGCCCGAAGTCGGTCGCCCGGGGCCTACAGCGGATCGGCCGTGCCGGCCACGAGCTCGGGGCGACCTCGAAGGGCCGGATCTTCCCGAAGTTCCGCGCCGACCTGCTCGAGTCGGCGGTGGTCGCGGAGCGGATGCTCGCCGGGGAAATCGAGGAGACGGTCATCCCGAAGAACCCGCTCGACGTGCTCGCCCAGCAGATCGTGGCGGTCGCGGCGCAGGAGGAGATCGAGGTGGGCGAGCTGCACGACCTCGTCCGCGGCGCGTATCCATTCGCCGACCTCTCCCGCGCGCAGCTCGAGAACGTCCTCGACATGCTCTCGGGCCGCTACCCCTCGGACGAGTTCGCGGAGCTGAGACCGCGGATCGTCTGGGACCGCACCGGCGGCACGATCCGGGGGCGCGAGGGTGCCCGCCGGCTCGCCGTCACGAACGCCGGCACTATCCCCGACCGCGGCCTCTTCGGCGTCCACCTCGTCGACGGCGGCGGCCGCGTCGGCGAGCTCGACGAGGAGATGGTGTACGAGGCCCGCGCCGGGCAGACCTTCCTGCTCGGCGCCTCCAGCTGGCGGATCGAGGAGATCACACGCGACCGCGTGCTGGTCACGCCGGCGCCTGGCGTGCCCGGAGCGGTGCCGTTCTGGAAGGGCGAGGGCGTCGGCCGGCCGTATGAGCTCGGTGAGCAGATCGGGCGCGCCTCGCGAGAACTATCAGCGCTTTCGGAAGCGAAAGCGCTGAAGAGGTTGCGGGAACGCCACATGCTGGACGAGCGTGCGGCCTCCAATCTGCTCGTCTTTCTCCACGAGCAGGAAGCCGCCACGGGAGCCATTCCGAGCGACAGGACGATCGTGGTCGAGCGCTTCCGCGACGAGATCGGCGACTGGCGGGTCTGCATCCTCACGCCGTTCGGCGCCCGAGTGCACGCGCCGTGGGCGATGGCGGCCGGCGCACGGCTACGCGACGCGCTCGGCCTCGAGGCGCAGTTCATCTGGTCCGACGACGGTATCGCCTTCCACCTGCCCGACGCGGACGTGCCTCCTCCGACCGAGGAGCTCGTCCCCGACCCCGACGAGCTCGAGGACCTGGTCGTCGCCGAGGTCGGGCAGTCGGCGCTGTTCGGCTCGCGCTTCCGCGAAAACGCCGGCCGGGCGCTGCTGATCCCGCGCCGCCGCCCGGGGGAACGGACGCCGCTCTGGCAGCAACGGCTGAAGGCCCAGTCGCTGCTCCAGGTTGCGCGCCGCTATCCCGCGTTCCCGATCGTGCTGGAGACGTACCGGGAGTGCCTCCAGGACGTCTTCGACCTGCCGGCGCTCCAACAGCTGCTCCGCGCGGTCCGTTCGCGCACGATCGACGTCGTCGACGTCGAGACTTCCTCCGCCTCGCCGTACTCGGCCTCACTGCTCTTCGACTACGTCGCCACGTACATGTACGAGGATGACACTCCGCCGGCAGAGCGGAGGGCCCAGGCGCTCTCGCTCGACCGCGACCTGCTGCGTGAGCTGCTCGGCCAGGAGGAGCTTCGTGACCTGATCGATCCCGGCGCTCTCCACGAGGTCGAAGGCTATTTGCGCGGCGATCCACGGACTCCTGATGAATTGCACGACTTGCTGCGAAGGCGCGGAGATTTGCGTACAAGTGAATTTAATAGTGAACTTGCAGATTCTCTAATACATGAGCGCCGGGCCATTCTCGTGCGCGTGGGCGGCGACGAGCGGCTGATCGCAGCTGAGGACGCCGGCCGCTACCGCGACGCGCTCGGGGCGATGCCCCCCTCGGGGCTCCCCGAGGTCTTTCTCGAGAGCGGTGATGAGCCTCTCCGCTCGCTGGTCGCGCGCTTCGCCCGCTCGCGTGGCCCGTTCACGACCGCCGATGCGAACGAGCACTTCGACCGGGACGTCGAGCTCGAGCTCAGGGCGCTCGAACGCGAGGAAAAACTCGTCCGCGGCGAGCTGCGACCCGGCGGCACCGAGCGCGAGTGGTGCGACCCCGACGTCCTCCGCCGCCTCCGCCGTGCCTCGCTCGCGGCGCTCCGGAAGGAAGTGGAGCCGGCCGAGCAGGCGACGCTCGGTCGCTTCCTGCCCTCGTGGCACGGGATCGACCGGCGGGCGACTCTGCGCGAGGCGCTCGTCCCGCTGCAGGCGCTGTCGCTGCCGGTGTCGCTGTGGGAGTCCGAGGTGCTGCCGCGGCGTGTTCCGGGCTACCGGCCCGAGCTGCTCGACCAGCTTTGCGCCACCGGCGAGGTCGTCTGGGTGGGTGCCGGGCTCGACCGGGTCGCGTTGTTCTTCCGAGAGGACGCCGCCGTCCTCGGGCGTCCGTCGGCGGCGCCGGCGCCGGAGGGTGACGCGCACGACGCCGTCCGGGCGGCTCTGAGCTCGAGCGCGCAGTTCTGGTTCGATCTGATCGCCGCCACCGGGCTCGAGGCCGAAACAGCGCTGCCCGCCCTCTGGGACCTGGTCTGGGCAGGGGAGGTGACGAACGACGCCTGGCAGCCGCTCCGGGCCGGGCGTCGCTACGGGACTCCCAAGCCCGAGCGCAGGCCGCGGCGGTTCTCGCGCACGCGGGCCACCGGCGCGACCGCGACCCAGGGGCGCTGGTCGCTCGCCGACCGCCTCTTCGCCGACGTCCAGGACCGCCGCGCGCTCGCCGAGCTGCTGCTCGAGCGACAGGGGATCGTCACCCGCGACGGCGTCCGCGGGGAGGGGATCGCCGGCGGCTACGGGGCCGTCTACGGCGAGCTGAAGGCGCTGGAGACACTCGGCCTGTGCAGACGGGGTTACTTCGTGGAGGGCCTGGGTGGCGCCCAGTTCGCGCTCGGCGGCGCGGTCGAGCGCCTCCGAGAGCTCCGGCCGCGCGAGCGACGACGCCGAGCCGTTGGTCCTGGCGGCCGCTGACCCGGCGCAGCCCTACGGCGCAGTGTTGCCGTGGCCGAAGCGGTCGGGCGCGCGGGCCGCGCGGGTCGCCGGCGCACACGTCGTCCTCCTCGGCGGGCGCCCCGCCCTGTTCGTCGAGCGCGGAGGACGGTCGATGGTGCCGTTGGAGGACCCGATCCGGAACGGCTGCGGGTCGCGCTCGCCGCCCTGGTCGACCACACGCGCCACTTCGGCCGGAAGCGGCTGGCAGTCGAGCGGTTCGACGGAGAGCCCGTCTCGGAGAGCGAGGCCTTGCCGCTCCTCGTCGAGGCCGGGTTCCTGGCCGGCCCGCGTCGCGCGGTGCTGCGGCCGTAGCCCGACAGATGGCTGAGCGGATGGCAGGCCCTAGGTCCGGCAGCGCGCGCGGCAAACTCCAGGGGTGTTCCAGGTTTCGGCCGCGCGGCCGCCGAGGCACGCTCCGGGTCGACAACACGACTCAGGAGGGAGAGGCATGGCCAGGTCACGCTTTCATCTGATCGCCGGCGTCGCAGCGGTCGGCTCCGTCGCCGGCGGCGTCGCGTGGGCGTCGATCCCCGCCGCCGGCGTGATCACGGACGAACCAGGAGGGCATGACCAAGACGCCCGGCGACGAGGAGATGCTCGCGCTGGTGCGGCAGGGACCGCCCGGCTAGCGCACGAGCATGCCGAGAACCGCGCCGAAGAGTGCATGCCGCCACGTCGCCTGGGCGAAGGCACGCCCGTTGCGCGCGAGGGGAGGCAGGCCGGGCTCCCCGCGCGCCGGGTGGTAGCGGTCGACCAGCACGGACAACGGCCAGAGCGCCGCGTTCTCGACGAGCGCCATGCCGACGCCGAGCGGGACCGGCCTGGCGCCCGTTCGCCGACGCACGATGTCGTAGGCGAGGCCGAACGCGGCGCCGTTGAGCGCGTGCATCGCCAGACCGATCGGCCGCCAGTACTGCCGCGAGACGGCCTTGCCGAGCAGTGCCGTGTCCGAGTAGTCGCAGCGGAAGACCAGCCGGTCGAGCGGTTCGGCTGCCGCCCAGACGAGGGCGGCCGTCGCTCCCGCTGCTGCTCCGCGCGTGCTCATGCTCCTATCGTGCTACCCGATGCCCGAAGGCGATGCACTTCACCGGGCCGCCCGCCGCCTGCAGCCGCTCGTCGGCGAGCGAGTCGAGGTCGAGACACCGAACCCGCGCGCCCAGGTCGGACGGATCGCCGAGCGGCTCGACGGCCGGCGCCTGCTCTCCGTCGAGGCGGTCGGCAAGAACCTGCTGCTCACCTTCGAGGGCGGCGTCGTCCTGCGTAGCCACCTGCGGATGACCGGGCGCTGGTCGCTCGTCCAGCGAGGCGCCACACGCCGCGGGCGTCCCTGGCTCGTCCTGCGCGGGTCGCGCTACGAGGGCGTCCAGTGGAACGGCCCCGTGCTCGAGTTGCACACTCGCGACATCCGGCGGCTCGGCCCGGACGTGCTCGCCGCCCAGCCGGACCTCGGCCGCATGGTGCAGAACCTCCGCAGGGACGACCAGGGCCGCGCCGTCGGCGATGCGCTGCTCGACCAACGGCTCGTCGCCGGAATCGGCAACAAGTGGAAGGCGGAGGCGCTCTGGGCAGTCGAGCTCTCGCCGTGGCGGCCGCTCGCAGAGACGAGCGACGCGGAGCTCCACGCCGTGCTTCAGGCGGCCACGGGTCAGATGCGCGGCTCGCTCGATGGCCGCCGCCACGCCAACCGCGTGTACCGCCGGGTCGGCCGGCCGTGCCCTCGCTGCGGCGAGCGGATCCGTTCGCGCGGCCAGGGCGACGCCAACCGGATCGCCTACTGGTGCCCGGCCTGCCAGCGCTGATCCGGCGTGTCGTGACCCCGGTGCATCGGCCGCGGGCCGTCCCGGAGCCGGTCCCGGCGCAGGTGATCGAGACCGACAGGAGAACACCATCGGGATGACGGTCGCCGCTCCCCACCTCTACGAGGCCCTGCGCGCGTACTGCCTCGCGGCCTTCGCGCTGATCGCCCCCGATGCGGAGCAAGGCGAGATCCCGTTCGTGGTCGACGAGCGGGGCGGCCTCTACGAGTACCGGCCGCTCCTGCGCGACTATCTCGAGGAGCGTGCGCACCTCCTTGCGCAGCTTCCGGACGCGAGGATCGCGCTCGACGAGCTGCGCCGCGAGCCGGCGGCGGCGATCTTCGCGCGCGGCGCCGGTGACGGGCCGAGCGCCGACCGAACGCTCTTCCAGCGCGATCCTGCTGCCGCTGCTCGTCTCGACCGGCGAGGCCTGCGGCGGGTTCGACTGGGAGGACGGTGCGTTCGACCGGGTGTACGGCGCGCTGGAGCACTCGCTGTTCGGCGCCGGCAGGGCGTACACGGCGGCGGCGCCGCTCGTCGGCCTCTCGGCCGGAAGCACGATCGAGCTGGCCCGCGGGCATCCGTGTCGAGCGCATCGACGGAGCGGACCCGGAGCGAAACTGCTCACTGGCGTTCGAGCGGGAGCTCCCTTCGGGCGACGTGACCCTCCCCGATGCTCCCGGCGAGTTCGCCGACGCGGTCACAGCGCTCCGGCTCGCCACGGGGGCGGCAGTCGCAGCCGGGCCGCTCGTCCTCGAGCAGCTCGATCGTCATCCGCTGGAGCCACGACCCCTGCTCGGGATCGCGGCGACCGTACCGGGCGGCGAGCCGAGCCGGCTCGACCCGTGGCGCGGGAAGCTCGCCGGCGACGTGCTCGGCAGGCTTCCGGGCTCGGAGCACGACGGCGAGCTCGGCGAGGCGCTGGAACGCTGGGAGCTCTCGCTGTTCGAGTCCGAGCCGCTCCGCTCGGACCGCCTCCGCGAGGCGCTTTCCGCGCTCCTCGGCGGCGCCGACGGGCTCTGGGCGGCGGCGATGCGGGCGGCCGTGCTGGTCGGCGAGATCACCGAGCCGGCAGCCCGCGCGCGGGTCGACGGGATCCTCGGGCTGGCCCGGGGTGTCGGTGCGGATGCGGAGACCGTGGACGCCGTCCGGCGGATCTTCATCGAGACCGTTCTCGCCGACGACCGGCCGCGGTTCCTCGCGTCCCTCGACGAGGCGCTGCTCGGGCTGCGCAGGCGCCCCGCGGGCTTCTTCTCGGCGCGGGCGAGCGCGGCGTGACGGGATCGGCACGGAGCTGCCACGGTCACGTGCGTCTCGGCCGTCTACCGTCGGAACGTGGACGAGGCCCGGCGTGTGCTGGCGCGGCTGGAGCGGATCGAGACGCTCGACCGGCAGCGTGCGCAGCCCGGAGACCTGCTTGCCGAGTTGCAGGCGCTGCTGACCGAGGCGGAGGCCTGGGCGCGGGCAGAGCGGACGGTTCCGGAGGCGGCGACCGATGCCGTGGATCGGTGCCGGGAGATGCTCTGCCGGCCGGAAAATACGGGCGGAATTCCAGCAGGACTCTGCTAGCCTGAGCCGAAAGACGGCCCGGCACCATGTCGGCCTTACAGGACATCGCGCGCCCGCAGCCTCGGGCGTCCACCTCTAAAGGAGCAACCGTGGGAAGGGTCATCGCACTCGCCAACCAGAAGGGCGGAGTGGCGAAGACGACCTCGACGCTGAACCTCGCGGTCGCGTTCGCGGAGGAAGGGCACAAGGTGCTCGCGATCGACCTCGATCCGCAGGGCAACCTGACCATGAGCCAGGGGTTGAACCCGGACACGATCGAGCGGTCGATGTACGACGTGCTCGTCCACCGGCTCCCGATCGAGCAGATCATCCACCAGGGCGAGATCGACCTCGCGGTCGCCTCCATCGACCTGGCCGGCGCCGAGCTCGCGCTCTCAGCCATGATCGGCCGCGAGCGCTCCCTCGAGAAGGCGCTCCGGCCGGTGCTCGGCGAGTACGACTTCGTCGTCATCGACACACCGCCGTCGCTCGGCCTGCTGACGATCAACGCGCTGGTCGCCGCGAACGGCGTGATCGTGCCCGTTCAGTGCGAGTACCTGTCTCTGCGCGGTCTGGTCCAGCTCGAGAACACCCTGAGCATGATCCGCGAGAACCTCAACCCGGACGTCGGGATCGAGGGGATCCTCGCGACGATGTACGACAGCCGGACGCTCCACTCGCGCGAGGCGCTCGAGATCCTCGAGGAGAACTTCGGTGACCTCGTCTTCAAGACCCGGATCCGCAAGACCATCCGCTATGCCGAGGCGCCCGTGAAGGGGACGTCGGTGCTCAAGTACGACCCCACCGGCACCGCTGCGCAGGCCTATCGCGACCTGGCGAAGGAGGTGCTCAATGGCACGCAAGCGCGCAAGCATGCGTGAGGGGCCGCTCGCGGAGCTCTTCCGCGCGACGGAGGCCGCCCAGCGCCAGGCCGAGGCACAGGCGCCGCAGGTCGAGCCCGCTCCGGAGCCGGAGCCGGAGCCCGAGCCGCAGCAGCCGGAGCCCGAGCTGCCGCCGGCGGCCGAGGAACCGACCCCGGCTGTCGAGGTGCCGCGCCGCGAGCCCGAGCCGGCGGCCGCGACGCGGGCGGCCGTCGAGGAGGAACGTCCCGCGGCCCGCCTGGTCGACCCGCTGCCCGAGCAGCCGCCGCGGCTGTGGCAGGCGCCGCGGGCCGACTCCGCGTACCTGGCCGTCATCCGCGTCGTCGGCGTCGGGGGCGCCGGCCTGAACGCGATCGACCGGATGATCGATGCCGGAATCACGGGCGTCGAGTTCGTCGCCGTGAACACGGACATCCAGCAGCTGCAGATGAACGACGCGCCGCTGAAGATCCACATCGGCCGCGAGCTGACGGAGGGCCTCGGATCGGGCGCCGACCCGGATATCGGGCGCGCGGCGGCCGAGGAGGCGTACGACCAGATGAAGCGTGCGCTCAGAGGCTCGGACATGGTGTTCGTCGCCGCGGGCGAGGGCGGAGGGACGGGCTCGGGGGCTGCTCCGGTCGTCGCCAGCATCGCCCGTGAGCTCGGCGCACTCGCCGTCGGCATCGTCACCACGCCGTTCCGGTTCGAGGGGACGCGCCGCAGGTCGGCGGCCGACGCGGGCGTGGACGCGCTCCGCAGCGCCTGCGACACGGTGATCGTCATCCCGAACGACCGCCTGCTCGAGGTGCTCGAGAAGAACACCGCCATGCTGGACGCGTTCCGGATCGCCGACGACGTCCTCCGCCAGGGCGTCCAGGGGATCACCGACCTGATCACGCAGCCGGGCCTGATCAATCTCGACTTCGCCGACGTCCGCACCGTGATGCAGGACGGCGGTAACGCGCTCATGGGGATCGGCTTCGCGACCGGCGAGAATCGCGCGCGCGAGGCGGCGGAGCGGGCCCTTCGCTCGCCGCTGATCGACACCGAGCTCGCCGGCGCGCGCGGGATCCTGCTCTCGATCGCCGGCGGAGAAGACCTGTCCCTGTTCGAGGTGAACGAGGCGGCCGAGGTCGTGCGCCAGGGCGCCGTCGACGACACCAATCTGATCTTCGGCGCGACCATCGACGAGCGGCTCAACGGCCAGGTCTGGGTGACGGTCGTCGCCACCGGGCTCGGCGGCGAGCGGCGGCCGCACCGGCCGCTCGCCGTCCATCCGCGCGACATCGAGCCGGAGGGATCGCTCGAGCCGCCGTCCTTCTTGGCCGGATGAATCGGCCACCGGCTCCCGCCGGTGGCATGACGACTTCATCCGGGAACACCTCGATGCCTTCGCGCCCGCACCGCTCGGGCGCGGCGGCGATCGAACTACCCCCGTTCTAGGCTGCATCTGTGAGAAAAACAGCGAGAGAGCGCGTAGCCAAGCCGGTTACGCGCTCTTTCTACCCCGATCTTCTACCCGCGGGCCGCGAAAGGAAATACTCGCGGGCGTACCAATTGCCCGTGCGCAGTGACTAGCCGTGGACAAGCGGCGAGCGTAGCCGCGCGACTGCGGCCGCCAGGCGGCTGCGACTCGCCGATGAGCGAAGTGCCTCTCGGACGATCACCGCGGCCTCGTCGGGTTCGATCGCCTCGACGTCCTCCACGGGGACGAACAGCGGATTGCTCCGGCCGAAGCGCCCGGTTCGGACCTCGAGCACGTCAGGGCGATCCCAGCGGGACCCGTACACGATTCCTTCGACGACGCCGAGCCGCTCCTGCCCGGCGTAGACCTCAAAGCCTTCGCATCGATGGAGCTCGTAGTCGCGCTCACCCGGCTCGGGCGGGCGCCGAAGCTCGACCGTCGACGTTCCGCTGGTCTCTGGTTGATAGGGATCGGGGTCATCGCGCCGGCCCAACGCCCTCAGCTCCGTCTCCAGAGTGCGCACCCTCGCCATCAACTCGGCGAGTTGGTTCTCCAGCTCGAGCGCCCGCTCCGCACGTCCGATCCGGAACACCCGCACGAGCCGCTCGACGCCTTCTGCGGAGCCTCCTCCACCAAGCCACGCTCGGCCCATCTCCCTCCGCTCGTCGCCGGGCTGAGACCCAGTCATCGTGGGCTACCCCTGCGCCTGCTTCGACGCTCCGAACACGACGAGACGGCTCCTCTTCCCGCTTCAAAGAAAGTATCCGCAATTCAGCGGCCTGGCGCGGGGGTTGAACACTCCGCCGGCCGGACGAGCGCTTCCCCCGCCGGCGATCTTCGGGCGGACGCGCTTCAAGTAGGGCCGACCGCAACTACATAAGCACCCGGATTCCGCTTTCCTTCGCGGGGCATGTCCCGTAGGGTCTTCGGGCGATGATCGATCGCCGAGCGAGGAGATCGAAATGAGCGGAAGGTTCGCAATTACTGTCGCAGCTGTAGCGGTAGGGGTGAGTGTCGGGGCCGCGGTGGCGACCGCCACAACTGACAAGAGCGGGATCAAGAGCGACGTACGTGAGCTGCACAAGTCGGCAGGCGGGCACGAAAACACCACGTTTGCGCCGCTGCTCGCGCGTACAGGTTACCGAGCAAGCCTCTTCAGTCTCGCGCCCGTCGTGACGCCGACCGTGGGCGGCTGGCGAGGCGCACAGTTCGTTACCTCCGCCCACGGCACGCAGCGCTACCAATGGGCGGCATTCCTATGGGATCACACTCCCGGCGGTGACATCGCGATCATTGGCGGGCCTGCGATGACTATGTCCGCCGCGGCAACGATCAGATGGCCGCACACGCAATGGGCCAAGCGTGGCGCGCCATGGCCGTTCGGTGCCACCCATCCGGCCACCATCGCCGGCTACCACGGATATACGTTCGATGGAACGAACGGTGCTACTTCGTTCACCCTTCTCGGCGGCAACCCGCCTGAGTATCAGACTCACCCCGACCAGTCGTTCCGCATGATCGCGCTGACCGTGCACACAAAAACAGTTGTGATCTTCCTCGCGGCACCAAAGGGCGAGCCCCTGTCGCAGTTCACGCCGACCGCCGACCGCCTTCTCTCGACGCTCCGGTTCACGCGCCCCTAGGAAACAGGAGCGGCCCGCTGAACCGACATTCCCCCTGTCGCAGAATCCGGGAAGTACGACGGTCGGGTGGAGCATTGCCCCGCTTCTACGAAAAGTAGGGTCGACCACAACTACATAAACCCTCGGCGAGGGTTCTAGAAGATCCGGATGTCTGCCGCCGCGACGTCGGCCTCTAGCTCAACCTCGGCGACGTGCAGCGCCACAGCGGCCGCGAACAGCAGCGAGTGCTGAGGCAGACAAAGGCAAGAGGCCCGGCGCTGGGGTCGAACACTACGCCGGCCGCCAACGCACTGGCATTGCCACTTCAGCGGGCCGCCTAGTAGCGTACGCCGCATGAAGGATCCGCGCACGGTCGATTGGAGCCGTGATCGCGATTTGTGGGATCGGCCTTCCTTGGACATGAAGGTGCGCCCGAACAAGGTCGTCCGCAACATAGGAAGACCAGATCTTCTTATTCCTCTGGGGCCGAGCAAGCCGAAGATGCTCGTGGTCACATGCTTCCTCGGGATCGTGATGGCCATGCTCTACGTATTTCCGGTGCTACTCATCGTCGCCATCCTGGCCTTGGATGGACTGGCTGCGACTTGGTTCTGGGCAACCCTGTCCGGCGCAGCGATCTTCTTCTGGGTTGCGCTCTTCGTGTCAGCCGTTCATGAGTCCGCGGCCGATCGGCGGTACGCCGAGAAGCTTTACGGATGACCGAACGGCGACACGCGGGCAAGTTCTTGCACTAGTTGAGCTGACCAGGCCCGGCGCGGGGGTCGAACACTACGCCGGCCGGCCCTCGAGCTCGGGCTCGTCCTAGCCCTGAAGGGGGCCGCACTAGACAACGTTGTCGCTGAGGCAGAGACTCTGCCTCTTGTCAGCGGAGGGCGGCCTGGTGTCGTCCCCAGAGGGAGAGGAGCAGGCAGATGCGGCGTCACGTCATTATCGGCGGGCTGCTACTGATCGGACTGGGTGTGATTCTCGGAGCAACGGTGTTCCGGACCGACATCGCACAGGCGACCGGCCTGGCGCAGGCGGTCACGGTCAGCAACACCCCGGCCCAGGCGGTGCCAGTGCGGGAGCAGAACACCGACAGCAGCGCCGGAGGCGCGATCGCGGTTCACGAGCAAGGCACGGTGAAAGTGAGCGTTAGCAACAACTCCTCGGACAACGTCCCCTACCAGCACACGATCGACTTCAATCCTGATGCGACGATCTGCGGTAGCAACCTGCTCGTCTGTCGAGTCGAATTTCCGGCAGTGCCCCCGGGCAAGCGCTTGATCCTCACCTACGCCTCTGCCCACTACGGCCTCATACCGGGCGGACTCTTTCCGTCGGTCGAAATCGCGGACAGCAACTCCAGTTTTGGATCTACAAGGATCGCGTTGCCTGCGCCTGTCCGCGAGGGCACCGCAGGGGACACGTATGTTGCCGCCGGGCCGATCAAGCTCTACGTCGAGGCGGGCAAGACGCCGACGATGCTCGTTGCCGGCCAGTACGTGAGTTCCACAAATACTGCGAACGCGAGTCTCGTTGGCTACCTCGTGTCCACGACGTAGGACGCACCCGCTAACAGAACTCATCTCATGATGCGGCGGCGGGCTTCACGGCCCGCCGCCGGTCGCTCTGCCCTACATCGAGTGACCCAGCGGGTGGCACCGCTTGCACGGTGGTCGGCCTTGCTCATTGCGGGTGGCCTGAGCTGCGCAGGCGCCAGTAAGCCCGGTGCGGGGGTCGAACACTCGCCGGCCGGACGAGCGCTTCCCTCGCAATCGCCGGGCCGATCACGAAGCTACCCGCCGATGCCGCGCCTGCCTACTCGCACGTTCGGCCATGGCCGCGAGCATCCCGTACGCGCCTCCTCATGCGACGGTCCACCGAATGCGGAGAGACACGACGCCGCCATCGTCGCCTCCTCGACCGTCAGGCTCTCGACCTCCTCGAAATAGCCGGCAAGAGCCCCGAGATGGTCGTCGACTCCACTGCCGACGACCAGTCATCTACGCGCTCTTGTAGGGCTCAACGCTACCACCCTTCGGGGGCGGCCCGGCAAGAGCATCGCCAGCTGTAACTGCCGCCGCCATCAAGAAACAAGCCGCCAGGAAAGCTCCGAATTTCCGACCCTTCCGATGCCTGCGCATTTCGCGTTCCCTCCTCCTAGTCGTGGACTCTTCGTAGTCACATCCACCGTCGACCGATCGAGCTCCGCGCGGTATCCCTCGTCGTAGTGACAGCAAGGAAGAGCCCTCCATTGAGGAAATCAGAGTGGTGCTTGGGCCGCGCTAGCCGCACACAGGAGCCGCTGCCCGTCTTTGCTGTCGTTCGGTTTGAGGCGGGCGCCCCAGGGTGCCGGGCTGGTGGCCGCAGTCCACAACCTGCAACCTCCGCGCCGCCGCCCACAAACGCAACGGCACCCGATCGATCTACGGCTCCTGTCGTTCTCGTATGGATTCCGACGCATACCGGAGGAAGCTTCCGCGCGATCGCTTGGGGGCCGCTGAGCGGCCCCCAAGGTTCGAGAAGTAGAGTGCCTCAGCTTGTGGCGAAGTGAATCTCGTCGAGTTCGTCGGGCGCATACGTTGCGACGATCCCGAGGATCCAGCTGATCACGGCTTCGGTGTCAGTACGGAAGGCGAAGCCAGTCCCGCCGCAGGTTTGACGGTTGAAGCCGAACAGCCACGAGTTGACACCGACGATCACGTTGGAACTAAACCCTCCGTAAAAGGTGGGCCCTCCCGAGTCGCCGAAACAACTGCCACCCCGACCGCCGCCGGGCGCCGAGCTCAACTGCAGGTTGAAGCCGGCCGTGTTCTGGCTCTGATTCAGATTGACAAGCTGTGTGAGCGCCATCAGCCGCTCACGGAACGACTCTGTTTGCGCGGGGTTGGTGCGGCTGACGCCGTACCCCGCAACGGTGAAGGTGGTATCGAGGTGGCCGGGCGGGCCGGTGAGGAGCGAGTCCAGGTATCCCGCTGGAGCAAGAACGCCATACTCGGGAACGTCGACCGCCTGATCTTCCGGCAGGATGATCAGCCCCACGTCATGGATGTTCGGGAAACCGGCAAAGTTGTCGAAGCCGAAGTCGAAGAGCAACGTCGACTCCGCACAGAGCGGATCACCGGGGAGACACCTATTCGGATATCCCGTGTTCGGATCCTCCGCGCCGGTCACGGGATCGAACGCACCACCGACGTTCTGGTGGAACCAGATCCGCGCCATCACCGGTGACTGCTCCGCGTCCTGATCGGTGCAGTGCCCGGCCGTCAAGAACACCCGATCGGTCAGAAGCGAGCCGGAACACCTCCACATGAAGTTGCCATCAGCGTCGTAGAAGGCGACGAGTCCGATGAACGGATGCTCGTTGTCCTCAACAAAGTTCCCGGTGATCGCATTCGCTGGCCCGGCCAGCAACACCAAGCTCGCGGCGAGCGTCGCAGCGAGCAATAACAGCCTCTTCATCGCCCCTCCTTGTAAGACGGCACAATCGGCACCAGTCCTTCACCGACGGCACCTCACTTAAACCACGCTCGCGAGCACCCCGCGGCCGTCGTCTGACGCTATCGCGATGGGGCGTGACTAGTGCCGTCCGTGGGTTGGGTTGACCTCGCCGTCGGTTAGCGATGCGGAGGCGCACGATCCTCGCCAGCGTCGTCCCGATTCCTGACGGTCGCTGAGGAGGTCATGGCTGACAAGCATGTATTCGCGGGTAACTTGACATCCCGCAGCCGGTCACGGATAAAGCACCGCGAAAAGGACGGATGTCCATCTGGGTGTTCCAGCCCAGGCAGGCGTGGGGTCCGGTGACCGAGGGGAGGGCGTGTTGCGACTTCATCGCAAGCTCGTCTTGGTGTCGGGACTCGTTGCTGTCGTCCTGACGATTGGAGTCTCTGCAGCGTCAAGCGGTGGCGCGACGTCGACAACTGTGGCGTCGGCGACAACTGGATCGTCGATGGGGTCCGGCTGTATTGCTCACCACCCGACCTACGTGGAAGACGTGTTCGAGCCGAGCTATCTGGCCGGGTGCTCGGGTCATGACGAGCCGGAGCTCGATCCTGTGTCGAGCGCGCCCCACTCTGCCCAGGACCTGACGTGGAGGTTCGTGTTGCCGAGCGACGGCGCGTTTCCGGTGTCTGCGACCGGGCCGACCTTTTGGTTCGGCGGCACGGTCACAGACCCGAACAGTCTGTTCGGGCAGTCGTTCCTCGAGGTGCAGTTCTATCCCGATGCAATTGTCCGTAACTGCACGCCGAACGGTGGGTTCGTCGTCAGCTATGCCCCAAACACGTACACGGTCTGCTCACCGGTGTGGAGCATCCACACGACCGGGGTGAAGCCGGTCTTTCACGAGCCGGCCGCGTTCAACGCGATGCTGACGACCGGCGCAAAGCACAAGCCGCTGATCATGCACGCGGGAGACACGATCGACATCCATTTCCACGTCGTCTCGCAGAGTGAGGGCTGGCACATCGACGTCAGGGACGAGGCCACGGGTGCTACCGGAACGATCGTCCTCAACAGCGCCGATGGGCCGCTTCTCCCTGCCTACGACACGCAAGAGATCGGTAACTCGCTTGGCTGGGGGATCGTGCACGACACCCCGAACTCGTTCGTCTGGGAGATCGGCCACACCTCACCGTTCACGAGTCCGGCTTCGCAGTTCTGCGTTCCCGGCCAGCTGATCTGTCAGTCCTTCAACGAGCCGGCATGGGCGGGCACATCGCCGATTCAGATCAAGTCGGTCACCTTCGGTGACGGCTCGCAGCCGACGAACTGGGCGGTCGTCTCCGACACCGGCGGCAAGGCAGAGGTACTTGGCAACTCATTCGTCGGCCCGACGGAATGCTCCGGATACGGGGGACCGTTCTGCATCTATCCCTGGTACTCACTCGGCGCTTCCGGCTTCCACTACGGCGTGGACTTCCCGGACAACACGAACAACTTCGGCCAGGCCGACCAGTTCGCACAGACCCAGCTCTGCGGCGGACCGTTCGGGCCCGACAGCACGTACTGCGCCAACATCGTCCAATAGACAATGCCGTGAGACTGCAAGGGGCCTGCGAACGCAGGCCCCTTGTGGCTGGACACCCCATCGTTGCCGGCGATCTCGGACGCGGACTTCCTCTACGGGCCAAAGACCGCCTCCGGTGAGGACACCTTCGTTCTCTGCGAGATCAACGCCCGCTCGACTTTCTCGTTCCCCGAACACGCAATGCCAACAGTCGCACAGGCCGCGCTCGACCAGATCGGGAAGTCAATCGCCTAGGCGATCTTCGAACTAGCGGGCGGTACGCCCCCGTTGCGTCTCGATCCACGTCCAGGCCGGGAGAGGCGAAGGCCTGCCGCAGCTCAGAGAAGTACCGCCCAAGATGATCATCTCAAATTTCGATTACGCACCCACCGCTGAGCCTACGATCGGGCTGATCACTCTTCTTGGACGACTCAATCGGGGGGGTAAATAGGACTGCGCGGTACCCGGACGCCTGAGGCCTAAAAAAACCCGGGGTGACAGGAGTCAAGTCCGCGCGGAGGGCTTCCCGCCGGGGGCCCTGGCGTGGAGCACACTAGGTCAGGCGAACGTCAAGCGTCTCCGGATGCCAGTCAAGTTAGGTCCATTGGTCGAGCAGCGCGCGCGCGCGTGCAGCGTCGGGAACGTCGCGCTTGTGCTCGTACCGTGAGAGCGCCTGCTCGAGCGCGCCGACAGCCTGGTCGCGTTTACCGCCGGCTGCGAGCACCTCGGCGAGGTCGCCAAGTGCGTCGCCCTGGGTCACCGGCGAGTCGCTTCGCAGGGAGATGTCAACTGCCTCGCGCGCGAGCCGTTCGGCCTCAGTGTGCCGCCCACGTGCTGAAAGTACGAGGGCCTGTGTCTGCCGCCAGAGGTGCTGGGTCATGATGTCTTCCTCGTTGCCAAGCTCTCGTCCTCGTCGAGCAAGCGGTTCGGCCTCGTCGTGGCGCCCGAGCGCGCAGAGGACCCGTCCGAGCATCGGCGCATAGGTCGACAGCTCACCGCTGTTGCCGATCGCCTCGAGCCGGTCGCAGGCGTCGCGCAGCTGAGAGGCTGCGAGCTCGTCGTCGCCCGCTCGACGCGCGATCTCGGCGAGCCATGCTCCGGTGGTGGCATGGCCGTGCTCGAGAAGGCGCTCTCCCGAAGGCAGCGCGACCGCTTGGGCCTCTTCGATCCGGCCGAGCATCGCGAGTAGAATCCCTCGCATCAGGAGGGCGCCCGCATGTTGCTCGCCCGCGAGAACGTTGTCGAGCGTCCCCAACGCTTCGTCAGCCGGCCGCGGGCCGAAGGCCAGCGCAACTCCCAGCCCGATGGTGAATGCGCCGTGGGGTGGACGGCCGGTGTTGCGTTGGTGCCGAAACGCCGCCTCGATAGCCTGGGCCCACTGCTCGTACTGCTGACGCATGTTGGCGACCCAGGCGAGCGCGACCCAGACGCGTGCTATGCCGTCGTCGTCGTCTTCAGCCTCGAGCAGCGGCAGCGCTTGGTGGCCGAGCCGCTCGATCTCGTCGGCTGAGCCTCGGTTGTAGTTCAGGCGCGCGGCGGCGGCGACTGTGCGGGCCAGCGCAATGTCCGCCTCGTTTCCCGTCGCCTCAGCGCGCTCGGCGGCACCTTCCGCAACCTCGACTCCTCGCGCGAGGTCGGTCCAGTAGAGCGCATTCGTGAGCTCGAGCTCGAGGCGGAGGTCGAGCCGGAAAGCGCGGGTGAGCGAGAGTCCACGCTCGAGCAGCGCTGCCGCGGTGCTTTCGTCGCCGCGCCAGGCGGCCCGCATGCCTGCGGCGCCAAGCCGCTCCCCGGCAGCGGTGGCGAGCTCTGTGTTGTCTTCTCCGAGCTCGTCGAGGTAGCGGGCGGCCTGCTCGAAGTGGTAGCCGAGGAGCTCGTCGAGCTCGATGAGTTGGGTGCCGTGCTTCTCGAGCCACTCCGCGAACCGCTCGTGCAGGTCGGCGCGGACGCTCTTCGGCAGTGCGTCGTAGGCCGTATCTCGGAGTAGCAGGTGGTGGAACCGGAAGGCGTCCTCTCCGGGAAGCTGCGTCCGCTCGGGGCGGATGAGCCCCTTGCGCACGAGTGCGGCGAGCGTCGGTGTGACCTGACCGTCCGCCGACAGCGCCTGGACTGCGCCGCGGTGGAAGATCTCGCCCTCGATCGCGCCGTGCTCGAGGACGGCGCGCTCGGGTGCCTCGAGCTGGTCGAGACGAGTCGCGAGGAGCGCCCGGAGGCTGGCCGGGACGTCGACGTCGCCGTCCGTCTCGCGAGCCAACGCCACCATCTCGGTCAGGAAGAGCGGGTTCCCGCCGGCTGCGCGAGCGATCCGCGCGCGCAGGTCGTCATCGAATGTCTCCGGTAGAAGCTCGTCTGCCTCGTCGGCTGCGAGGGGGTCGAGCCGGATCGGCGCCCGCCAGGACGGGCGGCGCTCGATCAGCTCCGGCCGTGCCATGCAGAGCAGGAGTAGCGGCGCGTCACGAGTGAGCAGGGCGGCCGCCTCCACGAGGTCGAGGAACCCGTCTTCGGCCCACTGGATGTCGTCGAACTGCACAACGACTGGGGCCTGTTCTTCGAGGAGCTTGCGGAAGGCCCAGGCGATCTCCTCGGCGCTCGTGCTGGCGTCGCTCTCGCCCAGGAGCGAGCGGATCGACGCCGCTGCAGACGGGTCCGAGGGAAGTGCTCTCAGTTGCTTGACCACCTCCACCAGCGGCCAGTAGGTGATGCCTTCCCCGTACGGAAGACAACGGCCGCTCACCACGCGACTGTCGATCGCCGCGAGCGCTTCCGTCACCAGCCGGGACTTGCCCACCCCTGCCTCGCCGACGATGGTGACCAGCTCGCACTGTGCCCCGGCGCGGGCCTGCTCCCAGCTGGCGCGGATGTGCTCGAGCTCACGGTCCCGACCGACGAAGCGAGTCTCGTGCGAACGCTCGGGCACGGGTAGCACGGAAACAAGCCGGTACGCGGCCACCGGCTCGGCCTTGCCCTTCAACGTGAGTGGATCGACCGGCTCCGCCTCGACGGCGGCGCGAACGAGCTCCATCGTCGGTGCGCCGATAAGGAGGTCACCGGGCGCTGCCGCCTGCTCGAGGCGGGCGGCGGTGTTGACCGCGTCTCCGGTGGCGAGCCGCTCCGACGTGCCTGTCACCACCTCGCCCGTGTTCACGCCGATCCGGCCGCGGATGCCGAGTGCGGGCAGCGCGTCCCGCATCTCGACGGCCGCGCGGCAGGCACGCAGCGCGTCGTCCTCGTGCGTCAGCGGGACGCCGAACACCGCCATCACCGCGTCGCCGATGAACTTCTCCACCGTGCCGCCGTGCGACTCGACGATCGTCTTCATCCGCTCGAAGTAGCGTGCCAGCAGCGCGCGTAAGGCCTCGGGGTCGGTCGACTCACCGAGCGCCGTCGACCCGGTGACGTCGCTGAAGACCACGGTGACCGTCTTGCGGACTTCGCGCTCAGAAGGCGTGGTTGCGAGCGCCGCGCCACAGTCCATGCAGAAGCGCGCGTCCGGCGGATTGTCCTGCCCGCAGCTCGCACAGGTGAGCACGAGCTGAGGCTAAGACATCGCCGGGGAATTCCAAAGCTGCGGTACGCAGCCGACAAGGCCTCTGGCATGTGCCAGCGTGCCGTCCCTCGGCCATCCGAATCCGGGGAATCCGTGGCGGCCTTCAGCCTCCGTCCGCACTGCTACCGAGAACGACGTTTGGCGGGATCGGTTCGAACCAGACCCGCGACCAGATCAGCGGATGGTCTTTTCTCTTGCCGTTCGTCTTCTCTGCAGCAGCGCGGAGGTTGCAGGTTGCGTGTGAGGGGCCGAGGTAGCCGCGGCGGTCGTCTCTGTGGTCGAGGTGCCAGGGCTGGCCGGGTTCGATCAGTTGGCCGCAGCGGCAGCAGTTGACTGTGCCGGTGGCGACGAGTGGTTCGAGCTGGCGCCGGCGGGCGACGTGTGCGTTGGTGTAGCCGCGGGCGTGCCGGCTTGCCTGGCGCTTCTTCCTTGCGGCGCTCATGCGAGGAGCCGCCCGTCAGGGGCCGATGCCCGGCCGATCCGTTGTCAGTGTCGTACTCCTGCCCGTGCCGATCGAGAACTGATCGCGGGATGCGGATCGCACCGCTCTCCGAGAGTCGTATGGCTGGCAGCGTTCCTCGTTCGACCTCGCGGCGGTCGTTGCGCTGGGCGAGGCCCGAGCTTCTCTCGCAGGCGAGGATGGATTCTGGCGTGAGCGGTCGCACTTGCTTCACTCTGTTGCATACCGAACCCAGTATCCGGACGGTTCCGAAACCTGTGACAGGTGGGATCCTGTGCGGTCGCTACGCTCGGCTTGCGTCCGTCCAGACGTTCCGCGGCGGCCCGGGGCCTAAGGCTCCGGGCCAAAGCGTCAGACGTGCGGGGACGGCGGGAAGGTCGAAAGGAATCGAACGAATGGACGGAGAATGCAGGGCCCGGATGAAGTAGGCGTTCTGACGCTTGGGCAGCTCCTAGATCTGGGGCGACGCGTCGAGCAGAGCGGCCTCGAGAGCCTGTCAAGCGCAGAGCGGCAGGCATACGAGCAGGCGCGGGAGTGGGCCGCGCGGCAGCTCGCTCCTCTCCAGCCCCTCTTTCAGAGGCTTCAGCAGCAAGCGCGTCGGGCGGCGGCCATCCAGGGCTGCGATTGTTCGGACGTGATTGAAAAGTACGGCGAGCGGTACCGAGAACTCACGGCAGCCGACGTCATCGAGCAAGGCCGGGATGGGCTACGCGGGCGTCGCGCACTCGATGCGGCTCTCGCAGCAAGGGTGCGATCAGTCGCGACCGCGCCCCCCAGCAACGTTGCCAATCGCGCGCCCCATGCCGTCGCCGCCCATCCCCGCGAGCGCTCCTCGCGGCGGGCGGGACGCTCCTCGCGGGCGTCGCCGGCACGACCAGACGACCCTGAACCTGAACCGCCAGGTCTAGCTGGGCGACGCGTCTGCGCGTGCGGCTGCGGCCGCGTGATCGCACGAGTAGCGCAGCGAGGTCCTCAGCCGGAGACCGTGGACGCTAGCTGTCGACAGCGCCTTTCGCGGCAGCGGAAGCATGACCGGTCGATCCCGGAGCACGAGCCGCTCGTCATCGACGAGATCCGCGCGGGCCGGCTTGCGCCGTACCAAGCGATTCTGTGGGTCGTCTTTCCGGACCTGTCCCGGCAGCGCTATCCAAATCGGGTGGTGACCGCGTGACTGCGGGCCAGCTGCTCCGTGATCTGGTCTCGCGGGTGGTCAGCGCTCAGGAGGCGCTCGAGGGCGGCGATACGGGCTTGGCTTTCGCGATCCTTGTCGAGCTCGAGGCTGATGTTGTCGCGAGCCTGGCTGCGCTCTCGCCGGAGGCGGCGTGATCGAGGAGAAGCCGCTCCGCACTGTCGGCCTCGACCGGATCGAAATGCGCTCGATCCAATACCTCGAGAAGCCACTGGTCCAGGACTGCGCGTTCACACTCCTCGCCGGCCCGAAGGGCGTCGGCAAGGGGACGTGGCTCGCCGGAGAGACGGCGAAGATGACGACCGGCGCCTACAACGGCCACCCGGCGCGGAACGCGCTGATCGTCTCGTCTGAGGACAGCGCCTCCGTCGACCTCAAGCCGCGCGCGATCGCCGCCGGCGCCGACCCGGCCCGAATCCACGTCGTCATGGAGCACTTCGTTCTGCCCGCCGACCTCGCCCGGCTCGAACAAACCGCGCTCGTGGTTGGCGACGTCGGCCTGGTCGTCCTCGACCCGATCGGCAACCACCTCGGCGGCGCCGACACCGATAAGGAAGGTGCCGTCCGCTTCGCCGCCCAAGGCTTGAACCGGCTCGCGGACAAACTCGCCTGCGTCGTCCTCGGCGTCCGGCACATCGGCAAGAGCCGCGAGAACGGCGCCCTCGCCTCCGTCCTCGGCTCAACCGCCTGGGTCGACCTCCCCCGCTGCGTCCTCGCGTTCGCCGCCGACGACGAAGACCCATTCGGCTTTCACGTCGAGATCGTCGCCGGCAACCGCTCCGGCCGAGGCGCCGGCCGCGTCTATCGAATCGAACTCGTCGACGTAGGCCTCCTCGAACCCGTCACCAAGGCCGTGCTCGAGGGCGACTCCGCCAAGCACGTGGACGACCTCCTCGCGACCAAGCGGCGCACATCGAAGTCCCAGTCCGCCCGCGACCTGATCCTCGACATCCTCGAGAACGAAGGCGACCAGGAATCAGACGCACTCGACGCCCGCGTCGCACGAGAAGCAGGCATCACCGCCAAGACCGTCCGCAACCTCCGAGGTGAACTCAAGAACGAAGGCCTCGTCAAGGCCGTTCCCGTCAACAGCCAGGCCGGCGCATTCGACCACTGGACCGTCGTCCGCACCGCCGCGCCCCGACCAGCACGAGCCGCCTAGTGCCCGAGTTCTCCCTAGGTGCAGGCAGTCAGGCTCTGGCACCCGAATGCCCGACTACATATGGCTTAGATAGCAAAGCGCCCGAATATAGGAGTAGTAGAGGCACAGGGGGGCACCCGGGCACTCGTCACCGGCCCATCCCAAGCGTTGACCCCGCGGTCAGGAAATACCCCCGCGCAGTTCTGAAGTCCTCGAGCGCGAAGGAGCACACATGACCACGCGCCGAGCCTGCCTCGTCTGCGGCCACCGCACTGCCCAACAACTCACGCTGCGCCAAGCACCAGGTGCCGCCCGTCCCTCGGCACCGCCAGTACCGAAAGCTCCGCGAGCGGCTGAACACTGCACACCCCTACTGCCACATCTGCGGCCAACCCTTCAACGATCCGGCCGACCCGGCCGTCCTCGACCACGTCCGACCTAGAGCCCACGGCGGCAGCGACGACGAGAGCAACCTCCTGCCCGCCCATCGCTCGTGCAATGGAGCGAAAGGCGCCCGGATCCGGTGGTGAAGACAGCCCATATAGGGGGAGGGAGGGGCCTCGAAGACGTCGGAGGTGCGCGGACACCCCGACACGGATTGGCCTGGTGGTGTCGGGATTGTCAGCGGGAGGCGCAGCGTGTGTGGCGTCTCGGTCACCGGGACGCGGTCGAGGTGCATAACGCTGGCCGTCGCGTGGGCCTGCGGGAGCTCGTCTGTTCGGAGTGTGGCCGGTCGTTCAGGGCGCAGGCGTCGGCGAAGGTCTGCTCGAGGCGATGCAAGGATCGCCGCTACGCGCGGTTGCATCCGGAGGCCGAGAGGGCGAGGCAGGCGCGGAAGTACGCGCGCCGGCGGGCTCGCGCGAGGCGCGGCGAGGCGTGAGGCTAGTCGACGAAGAGTTCGGCCCGGAGCGGCGGGTTGTCGTCCGGCCATACGTCGGTCACGCGGGCGCGGTCGCCATGCTCGTCGATCTCGATGACGTCGCCGACGTCCGGGAGGTTTCCGTCTTGGCTTTCGTACTGGCCGGTGCCGGTGGTTTTTCCGTCTGGCTGAACGAGTTGCACGTCGAACGTCTTCACGGTTGGAAGCATAGGGCGGGAGCGGCGTGAGCGATCGTCTGCTCGAGGCAACCGAGGTTGCCGAGTTGCTCTCGGTGCCTGTCGGCTGGGTGCGCGAGCACACCCGGTCTGGGGCGATCCCGCATGTGCCGCTCGGCAGGTACGTCCGCTACGACCGCGGCGAGGTGCTCGCGTGGGTCGAGTCGCTGAAGACTGGCGGCGGCCCTGCGTTCCGTCGACACCATCCAATTGGGCGGGTGCCCGGATGATTGCCCGGGCAAGGGAGAGAGGTCGCCCTGACGGCACAGCGGCGCACCCGCCCGCGGGCACTAAAGCGCAGATCCGGACGCGTCGCTTTTTCTGGTCGCTCTGTAAAGGGTTCGTTAGGGCCGGTTACCGAGCGGGCAACACGGAAATAACGTGTCTGGCGGGCTGCCTTGAGAGGGGCTGATGGTCGGGATGAGCCGTCGATCAGCTGGCACAGGGCGGCCTGCCTAGCGTCCGACAGCCGCCCGGCACCTGCATGCCCGCCCTTCCTTTCGTCCGCGCTCGATGGCATGATCGCGCCGTGCGTATATGGGACGCACACCCTCCGGTATCGCTGCAAGGATGCGCTCGGCTCTCCGGCCGGCGCCCATATCGCCGTGCCGGAGGGCCGTAGTGCGGAAGGAGGCCATATGGCCGCCGACAACCCCCATAGGGGCTGTGCCGATGCCTAGGGGCGCTGCGGTCGTCCCGTACGACGGCAAACGCGGCCGCGTCTGGCGGATCAAGTACGTCGACGCCGACCGGGAAGCAGGTGATGGAGACGGTCGGCGCCGAGCGAGACGGCGTCACACGGAAACGGGCCGAGGCCGAGCTCCGCGAACGCCAGGTGAAGGTCGACCGGCGGGGCTGGCGCAAGCCGGCCCCGCTCACCTTCGGCGACTACTCGCGGACATGGTTCGAGGAAGGCAAGAAGCGGCGGCAGTGGAAGCCGAGAACCGTCACCGCCTACCGGGACGCGCTCGTCCGGCTCGGCGTCGGCTTCGACGGCAACCGCGACGACGGCATCGCCGCGACCCGCCTCGGCAGCATCCGCCCGCGTGACGTCGCCGAGTACGTCCGGCTGGCGCTCGGCGACTTCAGCGCCAAGACCGTCCAGCTCAACCTGGGCGTCCTCCACGACCTGCTGAAGACCGCCCGTCGCGAGGAGCTGATCGACTCGAACGCGGCTGAGGGTGTCGAATGGCCGAAGGTCGAGCGGAAACGGTGGCGGATCCTCGAGCCGGCCGAGGTGCAGCGGGTCGCGCGCGCGTTCACCGACGAACGTGCACGGCTCACGTTCCTGACGCTGATGCTGACCGGCGTCCGGCGGTTCGAGCTCCAGGCGCTCCGCTGGCGCGACGTCGACCTGATCACGAACGTCCTGCGCGTCCGAGAGTCGAAGTCGGAGGAGGGTGAGCGGTCTATAGCACTGTCTCCGACGCTCTCAGAGGCGCTGTGGCAGCACCGCAGGGCTACCGCTACCAGGGAGACGACGAGCTCGTGTTTCTGCCACCCGAAGAGCGGCCGCAAGCTCGACCAGGACTGGTACGCCGGCGAGTTTCGGACGGCGCTCGCCGCGGCTGGGATCACGGACTACGTCCGGCCGTTCCACGACGCCCGCCACGCCTCCCTCACGAACGGCGCCGCCGCGGGCGAACGGCCGCTCGAGCTGATGGCCCGCGCCGGCCACCGCAGCATGACCACCACGAACCAGTACGTGCACCTGGCGGGCGTCACGTTCCCGGATGCGGCGCTCGCGCTCGAAGACCGGCTGCTCGGGGGTAGAACTTTCTACCCATCTGAGAGCACCTCAGCCGATGTGAGCGAACCTGAACCCGCTGAACAAGCGGGAAAATGACCCGCCGACGTAGCGCCTCATAAGCTGCATCTGTGAAGGGCGCGATCGCCGCAGGGCACCCCCTGACCGCCGAGGCGGGGGCCCGGATCCTCGCCGAGGGCGGGAACGCCGTCGATGCCTGCGTTGCCGCCGCATTGGCCTCCTGGGTGGCCGAGAGCCCGCTCACGGGCCCGGGAGCCGGCGGCTTCATGCTCGTCCACCGGGCACGTGACCGGAGCGACCGGCTGCTCGACTTCTTCGTGGCCGTCCCGGGCCTCGGCGCGCGCCGGCCGCGGGCGGCCGACATGGAGGCGATCGACATCGACTTCGACGGCGACACCAGCCAGATCTTCCGGATCGGCGCGGCGTCCTGTGCGGTTCCGGGCGCGGCGGCCGGCCTGGAGGCGGCGCACCGCTCGTACGGCTCGCTGCCGTGGTCGCGCCTGTTCGAGCCGGGGCTGGAGCTGGCGCGCGGCGGGGTCGAGCTGACGCGGCCGCAGGCGTACCTGCACGCGATCCTCGACCTGATCCTGCGCCATACGCCGGAGGGGAGGCGGATCTACGGCCGCCGTTCGCGGCTCGTCGGCCGGCGACCGGCTGGTGCTCTCCGACCTCGGAGGAACGCTCGAGGCGCTCTCGCACGAGGGCGCCGCCGCGATCTACACGGGGGCGATCGGGCGGAGGATCGTCTCGCATCTCCGCGAGCAAGGCGGAGCGGTCACGGCCGCCGACCTGGCCGCCTACCGGGTCGTGCGTCGGCGGCCGGTCCGGGTGCGCTTCCGCGGCGACCAGTTCGTCTCCAACCCGCCTCCGTCGTCGGGCGGCGTCCTGATCGGTTACGGGCTCCGGCTGCTCGACGCGCTCGGGCCCGATGCGCCGGCGGGAAGCGCGGACGCGATCGCTCGGCTGGCCGAGGTGATGCGCGAGCAGGGCCGTGCACGCGGAGGAAGCTTCGCGCGCGACCTGTACCGGGGAGGTCTCGCGCGCCGGCTCGGCTCGGCCGAGAACGTCCGCGCCGCGCTCGGGCGGATGCGGGCAGGCCTCGAAGGTGCCGCTGAGACGGCCGACCGCGGCACGACGCACATCTCGGTCGTCGATGCACACGGGAACGCAGCCTCGCTGACCGCCTCCACCGGCTCCGGCTCGGGCGTGATCGTCCCCGGGACAGGGATTCACCTGAACAACATGCTCGGCGAGTTCGACCTGAACCCGGCCGGCGGCGCCGCCCGGCCGGGGGCGCGCCTGACCAGCATGATGGCGCCGTCGATCGTGCTCCGCCGGGGCAAGCCCCGGCTGGTCGTCGGGAGTGCGGGCTCGGTCCGGCTGCGCGGGGCGATTCTCCAGGCAGTCGTGAACGTGGTCGATCACGGGCTGGGCGTCGAGGAGGCGATCGAGGCGCCGCGCGTCCACGTCGAGGAGCCGCACCTCCACTGCGAGGGCGGCGGCGACCCGGCTGTCCTCGACGTGCTGGAGAAGCGCGGCTACGACGTCGTCCGCTGGCGCCGGCGGAACCTCTACTTCGGCGGCGTGGCCGCCGTCGAGGTCGGAGCGGGGGGCCGGCTCGCCGCGGCGGGCGACCCGCGGCGGGGCGGGCACGGGATCGTGGTCGGGTGAGCCGCGCGCTGGTGCGACCTGCCCGGCCGGGCGACGCTGCCGCGCTCGTCGATCTCGCCGAGGCGGTCGGGTCGGAGCCGGAGGGCTGGCTGATCTCGGAAAGCCGCTGGCGCTCGGTCGCCGACGAGCGCCGGTACCTGAAGGCGGTTCGGAACCACCCCGACGCCGCCGTGTTCCTCGCCGAGCACGACGGGGTGATCGTCGGCCGCCTCTCGATCTCGCGCGACCCGCACCCCGCGAGCCGCCACGTCGCCGACCTTGGGCTGATGGTCGCGGTGAACGCACGGCGCCAGGGTGTCGGGACGGCCCTGCTCGAACAGGCCGTCGCCTGGGCGCACGCGACCGGGGTGCGCAAGCTCGAGCTCCACGTCTTCCCCCATAACGAGCCGGCGATCCTGCTGTACGAGCGGTTCGGCTTCGTCCGCGAGGGCTACCGCAAGCAGGCACTACCGGCGGGGCACGACTATGTCGACGCCATCCTGATGGCGTACGAGGTCCGTCGCTGACTCGGCGCGCCTGCCGGTCATACCTCTAGTCGCGCGTGACCTTGCCGTTCCCGGACGCCCGCTCTCGGACCTCGCGCTCGCGCGCGAGCGCCACGGCCGCCTGGGCGAGCAGGTCGACGAGGCGGTCGAGCCGGGCGCGCTCGGAGCGCAGCTCGAGCAGCTCCTGCTTGAGCACCGTCCCGAAGTCGACCCGGGCGGCGAGCTGGAACGAGAGCGGAGTTCCACCGACCGCGGTCGGGACCTCGACGTCGTCGGCCTCGGCGATCGCGGCCAGCCGTCGGAACGCCTCGAGCGTGCGCGCGGTCTCCTCGTCGCTCGGCTCCTCGCCGGCGTCGTCCTCGAGCAGCTCCACCTCGGCCGTCCGGTACGACCGCCCCTCGGTCTCCGTCACGATCCGGAAACGCTCGCGGCCCTCGACGAGGACGTTCATCCGACCGTCGTCGAACGTGTGCACGAGCTCGATCACGCCGGTGCGTGTCCCGACCTGCCGGAGCCCGTCGTCGTCCTCGAGGATCAGGCCGAACTCGGCCCCGTCGGCCAGGCTCTCGCCGACCAGCTCGCGGTAGCGCTCCTCGAAGATGTGGAGCGGCACACGCTCGCTCGGAAGGAGGACGAGCTCGAGCGGGAAGAGGCCGATCTCGGGCACGGCCGAAGACTAAGCCCGGATACAGTCTCTGCGTGGCCTCGTCCGTCGCCGAGATCGCCGACAGCTTCTTCCGGCCGGCCGTCCAGGGCCTCGTCCCGTACGAGCCGGGGAAGCCGGTCGAGGAGGTGCAGCGCGAGCTCGGGCTGGCCCGATGCGTCAAGCTGGCGTCGAACGAAGGGCCGTTCGGGCCGTTCCCGGCTGCCGTGGAGGCGCTCGCGCGCTCCGTCGCAGACCTCAACCGCTATCCGGACGGCGGGGCCTGGCGCTTGCGAAACGCGTTGGCCGAGCGGTACGGGATCGCGTTCGAGGAGGTCGCAGTCGGCTCCGGTGCGGACGGGCTGATCGACTGCCTGTCGCAGGCGTCGCTCGACCCCGGCGACGAGATCGTCTGCGGGTGGCCCTCGTTCGCCAGCTACGTGATCGATGCAGTGAAGCTGGGGGCGGTTCCGGTCAAGGTGCCGCTGCGCGAGGACCGCTACGACCTCGACGCGATGCTCGAGGCGATCACGCCGAGGACGCGCCTCGTCTTCGTGTGCCACCCGAACAACCCGACCGGGACGATGAACACGCGAGCGGAGCTCGACTCGTTCCTCGATCGCGTGCCGGGTCACGTCCTGGTCGTGATCGACCAGGCCTACCGCGAGTACGTCGACGACCCGGAGTATCCGGATGCGATCGAGGAGTACTATCGCGCCGGGCGTCCGGTCGCCGTTCTGCGGACGTTCTCGAAGATCTACGGGCTCGCCGGGCTGCGTGTCGGCTACATGGTCGCCCCCCCGGCCGTGGTCACGGCCGCGAACAAGGTCAAGCGCGCGTTCGACGTCTCCTCGGCCGCGCAGGAGGCGGCGCTCGCCAGCCTCGAGGACGTCGAGGAGATCAGCCGGCGCCGGCGGCTGAACGTGGCGTCGCGCGACCAGCTCGGCGGAATCCTCGAAGCGGCTGGACTCCCGTCCGCCGGGCCGGCGTTCGGCAACTTCCTCTACGCCGAGACCGGCGCCGACACCAGACCGCTGTTCGAGGCGCTGCTGGCCGAGGGTGTGATCGTGCGCCCGCTCCACGGCTTCGGCGCGCCGACGGCGATCAGGGTCTCGTGCGGCACGGCAGACGAGAACGAGTTCTTCGCCCAGGCCCTCGCCCGCGCGCGACCCGGCGCCGCGGGGCGCTAGGGTCGAGCCCCGTGCCGCCCTTCCTCGCTCGCCAGCGGGAGGTGCTCCGCTCGTCTCCGAGCTTCAGGCTCCTCTTCACCTCCTATCTGGTCTCGGGGCTCGGGACGTTCCTCGCGGTCATCGCGCTCACCATCGACGTCTACGACCGGACCCACTCGGGCAAGTGGGTGGCGGCGCTGCTGATCGCCGACTTCCTGCCTGCGGTCGCAATCGGGCTCCTGCTCGGTCCGCTGGTCGACCGCCTTTCGCGGAAGCGGCTGCTCGTTGGCGCGGACGTCGTGCGTCTGATCGTCTTCGTCCTGCTCACGTTCACGGTCACGCCGGGCCAGATCGTCGCGCTCGCGCTCGTCGCCGGCGTCGCCACCGGGTTCGCCCGGCCGGCCGTGTACGCGGGGCTGCCCAACCTCGTCTCCGTCGAAGACCTGCCGCGCGCGAACGCCCTGCTGCGGCTGGCCGAGCAGTTGACGATCACCGCCGGGACGTTGCTCGGCGGAGCAATTGCCGCCGGTTTCGGACCGGATCCGGCCTACGTGATCAACGCGGTCAGCTTCGGCGTCTCGGCCGTGTTGCTGCTCCAGATTCCGCGCGCACTCCTCCAGCAGGGCCGAACCGAGAGCCACGGGTACTGGCAGGACCTGGGCGACGGCTTCCGGCTCGTTCTCCATTCCCGGCCTCTGCTCGCCGTGCTCCTCTCGTGGAACCTGGCGATGATCACGATCGCATTCGTCAACGTGTCCGAGGTCGTGCTGGCCAAGGAATCGTTCGACGCCGGCGACTTCGGCTTCGGCCTGCTCTTCGCGGCGAACGGCTTCGGCGCCGTCATCGGAGCGCTGTTCGCGTCCACCCTGCTCGAGCGGCGCGGGATGACGCTGCTCTACGCGCTCGCGATCGGGTTGATGGGGGTCGCGAATATCGCGGCGGGCATCTCGCCCGACGTCTGGGTCGCGTCGCTCTTCGTCGTCGTCAGCGGCATCGGGAACGCGACCGCGCTCGTCTGCAACACCGTGCTCGTCCAGCGCGGCGCACCGGACTACGTCCGGGGCCGCGCCTTCACGTTGATCATGGGCACGAACTTCGCGGTTCTCGGTCTCGGGATGGCGGTGGCCGGGCCGCTCGTCGACGCGGTGGGCGCGCGCTGGGTCTGGGGCATCGCCGGTGTCATCGGCATCGCCGCCGCGTTCACCGGCTACGCGCTGCTCCGACGTGAACCGGCGGCGGCCGTACCCGAGCCCCTGCCCTCGTGATTGTCGCTAGCTCTCGGCTCGCTCCCGCGAGAACCCTTTGCCACACTGACCAGGCGGATCCATGAGTGGCCGTCGCGACTGGACCCGCGAGAGCCTCGCCGCAGGTGTGCGGGCCGGCGACCGGCTCGCGCTCGCGCGCGCGATCACGCTGGTCGAGAGCTCCGACCCGCTCGCTCACGACCTCGTCCGCGACCTGTATCCCGGAGACCGGGACGTGCCTACTCGGTCGGGATCACCGGCCCGCCCGGAGTCGGCAAGTCGAGCCTGATCGGCGCGCTCCTCCGCCACGTGCGCGGCCTCGAACGAACGGTCGGCGTCGTCTCGGTCGACCCCTCGAGCCCGTTCTCGCAGGGGGCGCTCCTCGGCGACCGGATCCGGCTGACCGACCACTTCCTCGACCCGGGCGTCTTCATCCGGTCGATGGGGACGCGCGGCCATCTGGGCGGCGTCGCCGAGGCGACGCTCCAGGCGCATGCTGATCCTCGATGCCGCCGGCAAGGACGTCGTCTTCGTCGAGACGGTCGGCACCGGGCAGAGCGAGATCGAGGTGATCGGCGTCGCCGACACCGTCGTGCTCGTGCTCATGCCCGGCTCGGGCGACTCGATCCAGGCGCTGAAGGCCGGGATCATGGAGATCCCCGACGTGATCGCGATCAACAAGATGGATCACCCGGCCGCGAAGACCATGCTGACCGAGGTCCGCTCGGTGCTCGCGCTCGACCGCGACCGGCCCTGGAAGGTGCCGATCGTGCTCACCGAGGCCCACCGCGGGGAGAACGTGCCCGAGCTCTGGGGGAAGGTCGAGGAGCACCGCGCGTTCCTCGAGCGAGAGGGCAGGCTCGAGGAACGCCGCCGCCGGAACCTGGCCGCCGAGGTCTACGCGGTCGCGTCCGCGCGGGCACGGGCCCACCTCGAGCGCACGGTCGGGTCCGACCCCGAGCTCCAGCGGCTGCTCGACGACGTCCAGGCCCGACGGGTCGATCCGCTCTCGGCCGTCTCCGAGATCATGTCCAGGGTGTTCGAGGTCGAGGACGATGCCGGCGGCGGCTGACATCGAGCGCGCCCGCGAGCGGCTCGCCGGGGTCGCGCGCGTCACGCCTGTCTACCGCTCGGAGACGATCTCGCGCCTGGCCGGGCGCGACGTTCACCTGAAGGCGGAGAACCTCCAGCGGACGGGCTCGTTCAAGATCCGCGGGGCGGTCAACAAGCTGTCGACGCTCGGCGAGGCGCAGCGCGCCGCCGGCGTCGTCGCCGCGAGCGCCGGCAACCACGCGCAGGCAGTCGCCTGGGCCGCGCGTGAGGCGGGAGTCGGCGCGACCATCTTCGTCCCGCAGGACGCGGCGATGGCGAAGGTCGAGGCGACGAAGGGCTACGGCGCCGAGGTCCGGATGGTCGGGCAGGGGATCGAGGAGGCGCTCGCCGAAGCGCGGAAGCTGAGCGAGGAGACGGGCGCGGGGTTCGTCCACCCGTTCGAGGACGAGACGGTCGTCGCCGGACAGGGCACGATCGGCCTCGAGCTCGCCGAACAGGTGGCCGCGGAGACGGTGCTCGTGCCGATCGGCGGCGGCGGGCTGGCCGCCGGGATCGGGCTGGCCCTGCGGGCATCTGCTCCCGGGACGAAGGTGGTCGGCATCCGTGCCGCCCGGGACGCATTCGCGCTCGCGGACGGGATCGCGGTCAAGGAGCCTGGGGAGCTGACCGGGCCGTTGCTGGACGAGGTGCTGGACGACGTGGTCGAGGTCTCACCCGACGGGATCGCGCAGGCGATCGTGCTCCTGCTCGAGCGCACGAAGCTCCTCGTCGAGGGGGCCGGGGCGGTCGGCATCGCCGCGCTCCTCGCCGGGAAGATCCCGGGCAAGGGGCCGGTGGCTGTCGTTCTCTCCGGCGGCAACATCGATGCCAGCACACTGATCGAGGTCGTGCGGTACGGGGTCACCACGGCCGGCAGGCATCTCGTCGTGCGCACATCGGTGCCCGACCGGCCCGGCGAATTGCTCAAGCTCCTCCAACTTGTGGCCGAGGAACGCGTCAACGTCCTTTCAGTGGAGCATCGCCGCGAAGGAGTGGACATTCCGGTCGGAGCGACGGGCATCGACCTGACGCTGCTCACGCGCGACGAAGCTCACTGCGAGGCGCTCCTCGACCAGATGCGCGGATGGGGCTACGAGGTCGAGCGGCTGCGGTAGCGCTCGCGGCGACGGCGCTCGCCGCCGCGGCGGCCGGCTGCGGCGGGAGCGACCACGAGTCGCAGACCACGCGGCCGGCGGCGCCGACGCTCTCGAGCCCATTCGCATACGACGCGTCGCGACCGCTCGCCTTTCGCAACGACGGCCGCGTGAACAGCCCCTACCCGATCGCGGTCGACGACGTCTCGTACGCGGCGCCCGGCGGCCGGGTGCCGGCCTACCTCGCCCTGCCGAACAAAGGCACCAAGCTGCCGGCCGTGATCTACCTGCACGGCTCGGGTGAGGGGCGCGAGCGGTTCCTTCTTCCCGCCGTCTGGGCTGCGGGGCAAGCGCGCGGTCGGCATGACCCTGACTCTGCCGTCCAGCAGCGCGGGCGCCCCCGTCGCCGGACTGAACCCCGCGCAGTCGTTGGCGCGCGACCGGCAGATCTTCGCCGGGGACGTGATCGCGGTGCGCCGGGCCGTCGACCTGCTGCGAAGCCTCCCGCAGGTCGACCCGAAGCGCATCGGTCTCGTCGGCTGGAGCCTCGGCGCCCGCGTCGCCGCGGTGACCGCCGGCGCCGAGCCGCGCATCCGCGCAGTGGTGCTGATGTCGGGCGGCTCGCTGCCGGTCTCGGCCTACGTCGCCCAGGCGCCCGCTGCGCTCCGGCCTCAGGTTCGGCGGTCGCTGACACAGATCGACCCGCTGCGCTGGCTGGCGCGTGCGCATCCGGGCTCGGTGATGCTCCAGGACGGCCGCAGGGACCAGATCGTGCCGCGGGCGGCGCTCGTCTCCCTGCAGAAGGCTGCTCCGCCCGGATCGGTGGTGCGCTGGTATCCGGCCGGCCACGAGCTCAACGCGCAGGTCTACCGCGACCAGCTCGCGTTCCTCGCGAAGAAGCTGCCGATCGACGGCCCGCCGGTGAAGGGAGCCAGAACCGGCCCGTAATAGACTCGCCGCGTGCCTCAGGGCCGCCGGGAGAGAAAGATCGTCACGGTCCTCTTCGCCGACCTCGTCGGCTTCACCTCGCGCGCCGAGCAGCTCGACCCCGAGGACGTCGCGGACGAGCTCGGCCGCTACCACGAGCACGTCCGCACCGAGCTCGAGCGCTACGGCGGCACGGTCGAGAAGTTCATCGGGGACGCGGTCATGGCGCTGTTCGGTGCGCCGACGACGCACGAGGACGACCCTGAACGGGCGGTTCGCGCGGCGCTCGCGATTCGCGAGTGGGCATTCGAGGAGGGCGTGGAGGTGCGGATCGGAGTCAACAGCGGCGAGGCGCTCGTACGCGTCGACGCCCAGCCCGAAGCCGGCGAGTCGATGGCGGCCGGCGACGTGATCAACACGGGCGCACGGCTCCAGGGCGCCGCCGCCGTGAACACGATCGTCGTCGGCGAGCAGACCCTGCGCGCAACCGAGCAGACGATCGAGTACCGCGAGCTCGAGCCGGTGGAGGCGAAGGGAAAGTCGCGCCCGGTCCCGGCGTGGGAGGCCGTGCGGGCCCGTTCCCGGATCGCCGTCGAGCGCGTCCACGGCGCGACCCTGGTCGGGAGGCAGCGCGAGGTCGCCCTGCTCGAGGACGCCCTCGCCCGTGTGCTCGCGGAGCGGTCGTCACAGCTCGTCACGATCGTCGGCGTCCCGGGCATCGGCAAGAGCCGGCTCGTGCTGGAGCTCTACGAGGCGATCGAGCGCCTGCCGGAGTTGATCTCGTGGCGGCACGGCCGGTGCCTCTCGTACGGCGAGGGGATCACCTTCTGGGCGCTCGGGGAGATGGTGAAGGCCCAGCTCGGGATCCTCGAAGGCGACGACTCGGCGGAGACGGAGCGCAAGCTGGCCTCCGCGGTCGACGATTCGTGGGTCGAGTCGCATCTGCGGCCGCTCGTCGGTCTCGCCGGCGGCGCCGAGGGCGGCGGTGACATGCGGGATGAGGCGTTCGCCGCCTGGCGACGCTACTTCGAGGAGCTCGCCGAGGAGCGGCCGCTGGTGCTGGTGTTCGAAGACCTGCACTGGGCGGACGACCACCTGCTCGACTTCGTCGACCACCTGGTCGACTGGGCGACTGGGGTGCCGCTGCTCGTGGTCTGCACCGCCAGGCCCGAGTTCCTGTCGCGGCGGCCCGACTGGGGCGGCGGCAAGCCCAACGCACTGACGATCTCGCTCTCGGCGCTCTCCGACGACGACGTCGCACGCCTCATCGGAGAGCTCCTCGGAGCCGTTCTTCCGGCGGACACACAAGCCGAGCTGCTCGTCCGCGCCGGCGGCAATCCGCTCTACGCCGAGGAGTTCGCGCGCATGTTGCGCGACCGCGGGGAGGTCGGCCGGCTGCCCGAGACCGTCCAGGGGCTGATCGCCGCCCGGCTCGACCTGCTCGAGCCGGAGCAGAAGGCGATGCTCCAGGACGCCGCGGTGATCGGCACGCGCTTCTGGACCGGTGCGCTGGCCTCGCTGGCCGGCCGGCAGTCGTTCGACGACGGACTGCACGCGCTCGAGCGCAAGGAGTTCGTCCGTCGCGAGCGCGGAAGCACCGTGGAGGGCGATCGCGAATACGCCTTCCGGCATCTGCTCGTCCGCGACGTCGCCTACAGCCAGATTCCCAGAGGCGAGCGGGCGGAGAAGCACCTCCTCGCCGCCCGCTGGATCGAGCAGCTCGGCAGACGCGAGGACCACGCGGAAATGCTCGCGCACCACTACCTCCAGGCGCTCGAGTGGACGGTTGCGGCCGGCGGGAGCACCGATGCCTTTGCAGACTCGGCGCGGGCGGCGCTCGCCGATGCCGGCGATCGCGCATCAGCGCTGAACGCGTTCGGCGCCGCTTCGCGCTTCTTCCAGGCTGCGCTCGATCTGCTCCCGGAGAGGGATCCCGGCCGTGGTCGCCTCCTCTACCTGATCGGCCGGTCGCTCTACGAGCTCGGCACCCCGGATCCGGCCATGCTCGAGCGGGCGGTGACGGAGCTGCTCGCGGCCGGCGACGTGGACGGTGCCGCCGAGGCGGAGACCACACTCTGCGAGCAGTTCTGGCTCGAGGGCGAGAGTGCCATCGCCATGGAGCACCTCGCTCGGGCGAGGGGCCTTCTCGCCGACCGCGAGCCGTCTCCGGCGAAGGCACGGATGACGGTGGCCGGCTCGAGGCTGATGATGCTCGGCTCGAACGACGAAGAGGCGATCCGGCTGGGCGAGGAGGCGCTCGCGATGGCGGAGCAGCTCGACCTCGCCGACGTCGCCGCGGCCGCACTCGTCAACATCGGCTCGTCCAAGACCAACCTCGGGGAAATCGACGGGCTGGAGCTGATCGCGCGCGGCGTGGACGCCGCCAGGGCGGCGAATGCTCCGTTCGACATCTGCCGGGGCACGGGGAACCTCGCCTCCTTTCGCTGGACACGCGGTGATCTGGGCGAATGTCTTGCTCTCTGGGGTCAGGCACGACGAGAGGCCGAGGACTACGGGCAGACGGGCTTCGCGCGTTGGTTCCGCGGAGTCACCGTTGTCGCCGAGTACGAGCTCGGGGACTGGGACGCCTCCCTTGCGACCGCGGACGCGTTCATCGCCGAGGTCGAAGCCGGCTCGCCGCACTACCTGGCGGGCGAGTGCTACATCTGCCGGTCGTTGGTCAGGCTCGGCCGGGGCGACGGCCAGGGTGCGTCGCTCGACGCCGATCTCGCATTCGAGCACGTTCGGCGGGCCAAGGACCCCCAGGCCGTGATCCCGGTCTGTGCCGGAGCAGCACACGTCTACACCGAGCTCGGTGATCCGACCAGCGCCCGCGCGCCCGCAGAGGAGTGCCTCGCCGCGCTCGGTGGAGGAATCGGGTTCGGGATCGCGTCGGTGCAGATGCTGGCCTGGGCGATGACACCGGTCGGTCGCGGCCGGGAGCTGGCGTCCGCGCTCGAGCGGTACGCGCCAAATCCGTGGGCGCGGGGGGCGATCGCGTTTGCGAACGGCGACCCGGTCGGTGCGGCGGATAGCTTGGGCGGGATCGGCGCCGTTGCCTCGGAGGCCTACTGCCGTCTCGCGGCGGCCCGGGCGGGGGATCTCCGCCAGCTCGAGCCGGCCCTCGCGTTCCATCGCTCGGTGCGAGCGACCGGGTACGTGCGCGAGGGGGAGTCGCTACTGGCCGCGTCGGCCTAGCCTCCGCAGCGGCGGAACTCGACGGTGTGCCCGCCGGCGCGGTGCCAGTCGGCGATGCCGCCGTGGAGCACCGGACGCGCGTCCACGCCCGCCGCGACAAGGACGCTGGCGGCGACCGCCGCCCTCGCACCGCTCTCGCAGATCGTCACCACCGGCTTGTCGCCTGCGACGGCGGCACCGTACGCGCGGAGGAGCCGATACGGGATGTGCTTGCTGCCGGGGATGAAGCCCGAGTCGCGCTCGTCCAGTTCGCGCACGTCGATCACGTCCACCTCGCCGCCTCTGAGGAGCGCGCCGAGGGCGTCGAGCTCGACCGTCCCGAGCGGCTCGAGCTCCTGCGGCCCGTCGAGGTAGCCCTGGAGCTCGAGCAGTCCCACCGCGCGCAGCCGCCGGGCCGCCAGGTCGGCCTCGGCGCGTGTCGACGCGTGCAGGACGACCTGCTCGTCGCGCCTGAGCACGAAGCCGGACCGCGTCCCGAAGCCCTTGACCGCCACCGGCACGTTCAACGCGCCGGGCACGTGGCCGGCGGCGAAGGCGTCGGCGCTCCGGACGTCGAGAACGGTTGCGTCGTCCGGCGACCGCACAGGCCCGGGCGCCGCGGAGTCGCCGAGGAACGGGCCCCGGTTCAGCTCGACGATCCGTTCCATGTTCGGCGGCCGCGGCGTCACCGCCTCCGCCGTCTCGTCGATGAACTCGGTCACCGTCGCGATCGCCAGCAGCGGGTTTCCCCGGCGCTCGGCCCCGATCGTCGTGGACGGCGCGGGGCTCATTCCGGTGCCGCACAGAGAGCCGGCGACGTGCCCGGGGAAGACCTGGACGTCGTCGGCGAGCTCGAGGAGCCGGTGCAGGCTGCGGAACATGCCCTCGGCGCCCTCCCGGGCCTCGACGGCGAGGTCGGGCCGGGCGACGGTGCCGACGAAAAGCGAATCGCCTGTGAAGAGCGTGCCGTCGACGAGGAAGCAGCAGTGCTCGGGGCGGTGACCGGGAGTGTGGATCGTCCGCGCCGTGACCGAGCCGGCCGTGAGCGCGTCGCCGTCCGCGAGCGGGTCGTGCGGAAACGCGGCTACTGCGTCGCGATGGATCGAGACCGGGACGTCGTGCTCCAGCGCCAACCGTCCGTGACCCGATACGTGGTCGGCGTGCGTGTGCGTCTCCAGCACGCGCACGATGCGCACGCCCTCCTGTTCGGCCGCGGTCAGGTACGGCTCGATCGCGTAGGCGGGGTCGATCAGCAGTGCCTCGCCCGCGTCGGCGTCGCCGACGAGGTAGGAGGCGCACCCGAGGTCCTCGTCGACGAACTGCCGGAACAGCATCCCGCGCTGACGCTAGCAGCGGGCCTCGCTGTCTTTCCCATAGTGACCTGCAGGCCCGCGAAATAGGCCGTTCGGCCCTTGTCGGGTCCGAGCCCCACGGCCAAGATGAGCGTGGGAGAGAGAGTTGGTGCGCCGCTCGGGGTCTCGGAGGGCGGCGGCGGCTGCGGCGGCCGCCGTCCTCCGAGGGCGCGCGCGTCCCACGCAGGGCAGGGGCAGGCACCCTCGGTGCCTGTCCCTCCACCCTGTTCGTGGCTAGCTCGCCGGCAGGCCGAGATGCCGGGCGATCACCATCCGCTGCACCTCGTTGGTGCCCTCGCCGATCTCGAGGATCTTCTGGTCGCGGTAGAGCCGCGAGATCGGGAACTCGTCCATGAAGCCGTAGCCGCCGTGAATCTGGAGCGCGACGTTCGCCGCCCGGTTGGACAGGAGCCCCGTGTAGAGCTTCGCCTGCGCGGCAGCCAGCGCGAAGGGGCGCTCCTCGTCCTTGAGCCAGGCCGCCCGGTAGACGAGCGCTCGGCCCGCCTCGATCTCCGTCGCCAGGTCGGCGAGCTGGAACTGCACGGCCTGGAACGACGCGATCGGCCTGCGGAACTGCTGCCGCTCGAGCGCGTAGGTGTACGCGAGGTCGTAGGCGCCCTGGGCGAGCCCGACCCCCATCGCCGCGACCGAGATGCGGCCGCCGTCGAGGATCTCGAGGAACTGCTTGAAGCCTTCGCCGCGCGGGCCGAGCAGGTTGCCCTCCGGCACGGCGCAGCCCTGGAAGGACAGCTCCCGCGTGTCGGAGGCACGCCAGCCGAGCTTCTGCATCGGCGCCGAGATCTCGTAGCCGGGCGTGCCGTTCGGGACGACCAGGTTCGAGACCTCGTCCTCGCCGGTGCGGGCGGTGATCGTCACGCACGCACTGATGTCGGTCCCGGCGTTGGTGATGAACATCTTCGCGCCGTCGATCACCCAGCTCCCGTCTCGCAGCTCGGCCGTCGTGGCGGTCGAGCCGGCGTCGGAGCCTGCGCCGGGCTCGGTCAGGCCGAAGGCGGCGAGCCGCCTGCCGGACGCCAGGTCGGGCAGCCATTCGCGCTTCTGCTCTTCGGAGCCGAACAGGAAGATCGGCATCGTCCCGAGGGACGTGTGCGCGGCGACCGTGATCGCCACCGACGAGTCGATGCGGGTCAGCTCCTCGACCGCGATCGCATACGAGAGCGTGTCGCCTCCGCCGCCGCCGTACTCCTCTGGGATCGGGATCCCCATCAGGCCGAGGTCGGCCATCTCGGCGACGAGCTCGTACGGGAAGCGGTGCTCGCGGTCGAGCTCCTCGGCGACCGGCGCCACCTTCTCGACGGAGAACGCGCGAACGGTGTCGCGGATCAGCTCGTGCTCGGGCGAGAGGTCGAAGTTCATTCGGCCAGTCGCTCGGCGAGCTCCGCGATGAGGCGCACGCCGTAGCCGGTACCCCCCTGCTGGCTCAGGTAGTCGCCGCGTGAGCGGCGGATGAACGCCGGGCCGGCCAGGTCGATGTGAGCCCACGGCCCGTCCCCGGCGAACTCGCGGAGGAACTCGGCGGCGAGCGCGGGGGAGCCTTCCCTGAGAATCGAGGCGTTCTTCATGTCCGCGAAGTTCGAGTTCACGTAGCGGCGGTAGCGGCGGTGCAGGGGCAGCGGCCAGAGGTGGTCGCCGGCTGCGTTCGCCGCGTCGACGATCCGGTCGCGCCACTCGTCGTCGTTCGCGTACACACCCGCGTAGAGGTCGCCCATCGCGAGCACCATCGCACCGGTCAGCGTCGCCAGGTCGACGAGGTGCGTCGCGCCCTGACCGCGCGCGTAGCAGAGCGCGTCGGCGAGGACGAGCCGGCCCTCCGCGTCGGTGTTGATCACCTCGATCGTCTTGCCGTTCATCGCAGTGAGGATGTCGCCGGGCCGGTACGCGCCGCCCCCTGTCATGTTCTCCGTCGAGGCGACCACGGCGAGCACGCGGAGCGGGATGCCCAGGTCGGCGACCGCGCCGACGCCCTCGATCACCGCCGCGCCGCCCGACATGTCCCCCTTCATGTCCTCCATGTAGTCCGCTGTCTTGAGCGAGATCCCGCCGGTGTCGAAGGTGATCGCCTTGCCGACCAGGCCCAGTACGAGGTCGTCGCGTGCGCCGGGCGGGTCGTAGCGCAGGACGATCAGCCGCGGGTCGTTGTGGCTTCCCTGTGCCACCGCCGCGAACGCGCCCATGCCCATCTCCTCGATCTGTCCGCGGTCGAACGACTCGTAGGAGAGCGGGCTCGACCCCTGCGCGATCTCGGCAGCACGCTCCGCGAGCCGCTCCGGCGTGAGGTCGTTCGCCGGGCGGTTCGCGAGGTCGCGGGCGCGGTTCGCCCACTGTGCGACGCGCTCGGCGCGTCGCGCCAGCTGCAGGGTCTCGTCGTTCGCCCCGACGAGGACGAGCCGTTGCGTCAGGTGTCGCCGAGGCCGGTCGGTCTTCCAGGCGCCGGCGTCGTAGCCGCCGAGCACGAGGCCGTCCACGACCGCGCGCGCCTGGTCGGCCGCGCTCAGGCCCAGGCTCTCGTCGAGCAGCCACGAAACCGTGCCGCCGAGGCCGAGGCGGGCGACGCCGGCGGCCGCGTCGCGGATCGAATCGCCGTCGAGCTGGTCGCGGCGGCCGCCGCCGGCGGCGACGAGCCGTCCGCGCTCGCCGTGGAGGATGCAAGTCGCGCCGGCCTCGCCCTTCATCTCGCCCGACTCGGCGAGAGCCGGAAGCCGCGGATCGAGGGCGGGCACCTCGCCGACAGGGTCGAGGACGGCGAAGGCGGTGAGGTCCGCCTCAGCGGCCTCCGGCGCGGCGGCGATCTCCATCGGCGGCGCGATGCTATCCGGATACGCTGCGGGCGTGCGCGACCAGATCGACCGGCGGGCGATGACGCTGCTCTCGACCGGTCACGCGGCCGTCGATTTCTCCGGCGGGGCGCTGCCCGCGTTGCTCCCGTTCCTCAAGATCGAGTTCGGCCTGTCCTACACGTTGGTCGCGGTACTCGTACTCGCCTCTGCGCTCTCGTCGTCGATCGTCCAGCCGCTGTTCGGGCTCTGGTCGGATGCCCGCGGCGCGATCTGGCTCCTCCCGGCGGGCGTGGCGGTCGCCGGTGCCGGGATGGCGGCCGCAGCCGACGCCCCCTCGTACTGGCTCGTCGTCGTGCTGGTGATCGTCTCGGGGCTCGGGACGGCCGCCTACCACCCGGAAGGCTCGAAGTTCGCCGCCTACACGAGCGGGCGCAAGCGGGCGAGTGGGATGTCCCTCTTCGCCGTCGGCGGCAACGTCGGTTACGGCCTCGGCGCGCTGGTGGTCACGCCGATCATCGTCGCGGTCGGGCTGCGTGGCGGCTGGTTCCTCGTCGTGCCCGGCGCCGTCGTCGCGGTGCTGCTGCTGGCGGCCACGCGCTACCTGCTCGGCTTCGTCCCCGCCGGCGGGGCCAGGGTGTCGAGCGCCGGGCAGAACGACCTGCGCTCGCTCGGGATCCTGCTGGCCGTGATCACGTTCCGCAGCCTCGCCTGGTTCGGTCTGATCACGTTCGTGCCCCTCTACGAGGTGTCGCAGGGCCACTCGAAGTCGTACGGGAACTACGTCTTCGCCGGGATGCTCCTGGTCGGGGCGGTCGGCACGCTGCTGGCCGGGCCACTTGCAGATCGGATCGGGCTGCGCACCGTGCTGATGGGCAGCTTCGTCGTCAGCACGCCGCTGATGGTCGTGTTCCTGCTGGTCGGAGGCATCCCGGGGGCGATCGCCCTGGCCGGAGTGGGCGCGGCCGTGGTCGGGACGTTCGGGGTCACGATGGTGATGGCGCAGCAGTACCTGCCCGGCAACATCGGTCTGGCCTCGGGCCTCTCGATCGGGTTCGCGATCGGCCTCGGCGGTGTGGCCGCCGTGTTCCTCGGCGCGGTGGCCGACTCGATCGACCTCCGCAGCGCGCTCTTCATCTCGGCGGCTGCGCCCATGGTCGCCCTTGCGCTGACGGTGTTGCTCCCGGCGACCGGGGAGCGCCGCAGCCTCGAGCCGGAGGTGGCCGTCCCGTAGCCGATAGGCTCGGGCGGCAACCGACAAGGAGCGAGCCCAGTGTCCGTCGTCAGCGAATTCTTCGAGCAGCTTCCGTCCCGCGTCGACCCCGGGAAGACCGCCGGCCTGAACAACTCCTACGTCTTCGACATCGAGGGCGCCGGCACCTGGACGGTGAAGGTCGCCGACGGCGGAGTCACCGTCGACGACGGCGACACCGGCGGCGACTGCACGATCTCCACTACGTCCGAGACTTTCGAGAAGGTCGTGAAGGGCGAGCAGAACCCGACCGCCGCGTACATGTCCGGCAAGCTCAAGATCAAGGGCGACATGGGCGCGGCGATGAAGCTCCAGAAACTCTTCTAGCCGGCCCGCTGCGGACGCGGCCGTTCGGGCCGTGCCGAGCCACGTAACACAGTGTTACAAGCGCAGGACCCTCGGGCCCGCAGCGCTCCTCTGCCCAAGTAACACAGTGTTACAAGCGCCCAAAGGCGACCATTGCGGACTCGGCGACCTTGACGTAGCCGATCCGCTCGTAGATCGCGTTCGAGGTCGGATTCGCCAGGTCGGTGTACAGGAAGCAGAAGCGCCGGCCGGCGTCCAGCAGCGCCTGCGACTGCTCGGCGACGAGCGCCGTGGCATAGCCGTGGCCGCGCCGCTCGGGCGATGTGTACACCGGTCCGATCCTGATCCCGTTCGGGGTCGGGCCTCCCCACCCGGACAACGAGACGATCTCGCCCTCGTCCTCCCAGAGATCGATGCCGCCGTTCGCCGAGGCGAGCCGCTGCTCGATCCCCTCCCGGGCCTCGGCGCGGCCTGGATCGTCCTCCTCGAGCACTTCCTCGCCGAAGGCGACCATCCAGTCGAGGAGCAACGGCAGGTCGTCGCGGGTCGCGCTCCGTGAGCGGCCCGGCGCGAGCGGGACGGACTGCACTCGCTCCAGCGCGTAGACGCCCTGGTTGCGCAGCGTGCGCGACTCGACCGAGTGAGACCGTGTCCACAATCGGACGAATTCGTCGACCTCGGGGTGCGCCCCGACCACGCCCGGCAGCTCGTCGTCGATCCCGTCCACCAGCTCCTCGAGGCCTGACCCCGCCTGGCCTCCAGCGAGCAGGAGGTTGTAGGGCGGCGTCCGCATCGCTGCGGCAGCGGGCTCGCCGGCGTGGTCGGTCACCACCCAGAAGCACTTCTCATCGAAGCGATCGGGATGCTCGAGGAGCGTGCCGGTGATCCCGAGGATCAGGTTGTTGCGCGGCTCGTCGGTGAGCAGCAGAGGGGCGGCGGCGTCGAGGAAGGCCTGCGCGTCGACCGGGCGCAGAACATTCATTCCTCCAGCTCCACGACCGTCGCGCCGCCGGCGACCCGGTCACCCTCGGCGACGTGCACCTCCTGCACGACCCCGGCGTAGGGCGAAACCAGCGGCGTCTCCATCTTCATCGCCTCGAGCACGACGAGGGGCTGCCTCGGCTCGACGCGGTCGCCCTTTCGGACGAGCACGCGAAGAACCGTGCCCGGCATGGGCGCGCTGATCGTGCTGTGCTCCGCGCCGGCCCCGTGCCCGCGCGCGTCGAGCGTCTCGTCAGGCGGCGCGTGGGGCGGAGGCGGCGGCAGGTTGAGCCGGAACGAGCCCCGCCACGGCGGCTGCGCCGGGCGCCGGGGGGCCGACAGCGGAGGATGCTCGACGAGGAACGCCGTGGTCGTGTCGCCCGCCCGCACCGCCGGGTGGGCAACGAGCCAGCGCAGGAAGGGCAGGTTCGTGACCACGCCCTCGACCTCGGTCTCGGCGAGCGCGCCCGCGAGCCGATCGAGCGCCTCGACGCGCGTCTCGGCGTGCGCGATCAGCTTCGCGATCATCGGGTCATAGGCGATGCCGACCTCGTCGCCCTCCTCGACGCCGGCATCGACGCGGACCCCGGTTGGCAGCCGCAGCCGCTCGAGCCTGCCGGTCTGGGGAAGGAACGTGCGAGGGTCCTCCGCGTACAGCCGCACCTCGACTGCATGGCCTCGAAGCTCTGGCAGCGCAGGCAGCGAGCCGCCTTCGGCGAGCTCCAGCTGGGCGGCGACGAGGTCGAGCCCGGTGACGAGCTCCGTGACCGGGTGCTCCACCTGGATGCGACCGTTGAGCTCCAGGAAGAAGAACTCGCCGCCGTCGAGGACGAACTCGGCGGTGCCGGCGCTGCGGTACGAGATTGCCCGGGCGAACGCGACCGCCGCCTCGCTCATCGCCGCGCGCAGCACCTGGTCGAGCGCCGGCGAGGGCGACTCCTCCAACACCTTCTGGTGGCGGCGCTGCACCGAGCACTCGCGCTCGCCGAGCGCCATCGCGCCCCCGGCCCCGTCGCCGAGCAGCTGGATCTCGACGTGCCGGGGCCGTTCCAGGTACCGCTCGCAGAACACGGTGTCGTCGCCGAACGCCGCCTTCGCCTCCCGCCGTGCGGTGTCGAGAGCGCCCTCCAGCTCGACGGCCGAGCGGACGACCCGCATGCCGCGGCCGCCGCCTCCGGCGGCAGCCTTCACCAGCAGCGGGAAGCCGAGGCCCGCCGGGTCGCCTTCTTCGAGCACCGGAACGCCGGTGTCCCGGGCGACCCGTTTCGCGGCCAGCTTGTCGCCGCCGGCCCGCAACGCCTCCGGGGTGGGGCCGACGAAGATCAGTCCGGCCGCCTCGACCGCCTCTGCGAAGTCCGCGTTCTCGGCCAGGAAGCCGTACCCGGGGTGGATCGCGTCGGCGCCGGCGCCGAGAGCGGCGCGGATGTGCTCCTCCGAGTGGAGGTAGGACGAGATCTCGACCGTCTCGCCCGCTACCCGCGTGTGCAGGGCTCCGGCGTCGTCCGGAGCGGCGACCGCCACCGTCGCGATCCCGAGCTCGCGGCAGGTGCGGAAGATGCGCGCCGCGATCTCGCCACGGTTCGCGACCAGGAGCTTCCGGATCGGCATCCCGAGGGAGAGAGTATGGGCTGTGCCGCCGCGCGCAGGGCGGCTCGGTCAGCCGAGGCGAACGGGGATGGAGACGAGCCTGCGGCTCGAGATCCCGCCGAGCACGCTCTCGCCCGGCTTGCGCGCCCGGACGAAGACGGCGATCAACTGCTGGCGGCCGCTGACCGGGAAGCCCTGCAGGCGGCGGAAGACGAGGGTCGCCCAGCCGTCGGAGCCCGTCGGCACCTCGGGCGGGATCGCGAACTGGTTGTACGGCGTGGCGGTCGCGTACACGAGCGCGCCCTGCACGGGGCCGCCGCAGGACGAGGTGACGTGGAAGCGGATGACGAGCGCCGCCGTCCCGCGGGTGACGACCCGCGGATCGGCCTGCAGCGTGTCGACCAGCAGCCGGGCGGGCGGCGAGATCTTCGTCACCTGGTCGGGGTTGCCGCCGGCCGGGCAGCCCGGGCCGCGTGACGGGGCAGGCGCGGGCGCGCGCTGGATCACCGCCGTGGGCACGGAGGTTGAGCTGCTGCTGCCCTCGGAGTTACCGGCCGTGACGCGCAGGCGGAGCGTGGCGCCGACGTCGGCCGAGGTCAGCCGGTAGGAGCTCGAGCGGGCGCCGCCGATCGCGGCGCAGTTGTTGCCGTTGCGGTCGCAGCGGTACCAGGCGTAGGCGTACGAGGTCGGCCCGTGCGTCCAGCTCCCGTTCCCGCCGGCGAGCGTCCCGCCCTCGGTGGGCGTGCCCGAGATCGTCGGCGGCGAGGTGTTCTCGGGCCGGGCGGCGGCGCGGACGACGGCCGTCGGGCCGGAGCTCGCCTTGTCGGAGCCGGAGGAATTGCGGGCGCGCACGCGGAACCGGATCGTCTTGCCGACGTCGTCGCTCCTCAGCGTGTAGGTCGTCGCCCCTCTGGCGGAGCCGATCGTGTCGCAGTTGCCGCCGTTCCGGTCGCAGCGATGCCATGAGTAGTCGAAGCTGGTCGGGTTGTTCGTCCACGCACCCCGGTTACCGGTCAGCGCCTTCCCCTCCTGGGCGGTGCCGGCGATCGACGGCCGGACGGTGCTGGCCGGCTTGGCGGCGGCCGGAGAAGGCCGTGCGGCGACGATCGCCGTGGGGGGTGAGAACGCCCTGGTCAGGCCGCCCGCGTTCCTGGCGTCGACCTGGAGCCGGATGGTGTGCCCGATGTCCACCGGGGTGGCGACGTAGGCGGAGCCATGTGCGCCCGGGATGGCCGCGCAGCCGTTGCCGGAGCGGTCGCAGCGCAGCCAGGTGTATGCGTAGGCGCTCGGGGAGTTCGCCCAGCTACCCCGGTCGGCGGAAAGCCGATCACCCTGCCGTGCCAGCCCCTGAACCCTGGGCAGGGAGCGGTTCTGCGGCGCAGGGGACGACGCCTTCGCGATCCGGGCAGTGGGGGCGGAGAGCGCGGCGGTGGAGCCGGCCGGGCCTCTCGCGATCACGAGCACGCGCAGCGTCCGGTTCACGTCCCCGGACGAAGGCCGGTACACGCGCGAGCGGACAGAGGTCTCGTCGCAGGTGCCGCCTGTCGACGAACAGTGGCGCCACTGGTACGAGAAGCGGATCGGCGTGGTTCCCGTCCAGGCCCCGTTCGTGACCGCCAGGCGGCCGCCGGACACCGGCGAGCCTGTGACGGCGGGCGGGACGGTGTTGTGCGGGCCGGAGGTGGAGAGCGCGGTCACCGTGCCGGTGGCGGACGAGGTTGCAGCGGCCGAACCGTCGCGGTTGGTCGCCGTCTCGGTGACGCGCAGCGTGTGGCCGATGTCGGCCGCTGCGGGGGTGTAAATGCGATCGGTCGCGCTCGGTACGTCGGCGCAGCCCATTCCGTCGGCGAGGCAGCGTCGCCACTGGTAAGCGAGCGAGACGGACGAGTCGCTCTGCCAGCGGCCGTGATGGGCGCCGAGCACGCCGCCCTCGACCGCGGCGCCGACGAGCGTGGGCGGCGACTGGTTGACCGGGACGGCCGTGTCGGCCGCACCGCTCGCCGTCGCGAAGGCCGCCGTAGCAAGAGCGAGGACTGTCGCGACGGAAAGGCTCGTCGAGCGACTCATCGCTGTCGACGGTATCCATCACACCCTGCTGTTGATCACATGCTTAGAGAAAATTAACCTCGGGTCCGGAAGTGCTCACAAGCGGTACGCCGAGGTGGCCAAAGTCCCGCTCGCCACGGTGGTCGACGAGCTCTAGACGCGGTCGGGATGCCACGCCGGGTGGACGCGCTCGCCGCCGCGGGAGTCGAGAAACGCCCGTAGCCCTTCCTGGCCTTCGGCGCTCGTCCGCCGCTCGGCTGCCCGCGCCAGCAGGTCCTCCTCCTCGCCCGGCTCGAGCACGAGCCGTTTCGCCTCGCGGACGGCGGTCGGCCCGCCGGCGAGGATCGAATCGACGACGCTGGCCACCGCCTTGTCCGGGTCGGCGGCGACCTCGTCGACCAGTCCGATTCGCAGCGCAGTCCGGGCGTCGAAACGCTCGCCGGTGAGGAAGTATCGCCGGGCCGCGGCCGGGCCGATCTTCGCCAGCACCATCGGCGAGATCACGCCGGGGATGATCCCCAGCCGCACCTCGGAGAACCCGAACACCGCATCCTCCGCGGCGATGCAGATGTCCGCGCAGGCGGTCAGGCCGGAGCCGCCGCCGAGCGCGAAGCCGTGGACACGGACGATCACCGGCGCGGGGCAGCGGAAGATCGCCTGGAGCATCTGGTACAGGCGGCGGTAGTCCTCGACGTTCCCCTCATAGCTGAGGTCGATCGAGGAGCGCTGCCACTCGACGTCGGCGCCGGCGCAGAAGCTCGGGCCCTCGCCGGCGAGCACGACGGCGCGGGCGTCGCCGACGTCGGCGAAGGCGTCGCCGAGCTCCCGGATCAGGTCGGCGTCGAAGGCGTTCCGGCGCTCGGGGCGCGCGAGCGTGACGCGGAGGAGTTCCCCGTCGCGCTCGACGCGGAGTGCGCTCATTCGCCAGGTTGCAGCTTGGCGATCAGCGCTTTGACCTCCCGGAGGAGATCGGCCTCCTCGTGCCCGAAGTCGTCGAGGTAGGAGTGCAGGGCGTTCTGGAGCAGTCGGAGTTCTTCGTCGGTGAGCTCGATCGTGTGCATGCGCGGAACTCTACGTCCCGGCTCCGCCGGAATGATCGGGGCCCGCCGTTGCGGCGGGCCCCGAATGGTCGATTAGCAGAAGACCTCGACGAAGAAGTTCCGGTCTGTTGCTGCCCCTGCGCTGTTGTACGTGAAGACGCGCACTCCCGCGTTCACGGCGGGCAGCTGGCCCGCTGTGATCTCGCCGTTGTTGGTGCCGGTCGTCGGGCCGCCGATCGTGGCGGAATAGACACATCCGGTCACGTCCTGGTTGAACACGACCTGGTACGAGCCGGTGCCGTTCTTCTGGGCGGATGCGACTCCCTTGTTGCGGACGAGAGTGCCGTTGACGTCGACCGACGCCCACAGCGCGGTCGCCGAGGCACCTGCCGCGCCTGCGGGTCCCGCCGGCCCTGCCGGGCCTGCCGCACCCGGCGCGCCCTTCGCGCCTGGGAAGCCCCTGAAGCCCCTCGGCCCCCTGAAGCCTCTCGGGCCCCTCGGGCCGGCGGCCTGCACGTTCGACTTGGCGGCCTTCACGCTCGCCTTCGAGAGCGTGGTTGTATTGGTCGCGGCATAGCTTCCTCCGCCGAGCGCGACCGTCAACGCGACGCATGCGACGATCATCGCCGGTGACGGCCTGGGGATTCTGCCTTTCACGAGCAACCTCCTTGTCTGGGTCGGCGAGATCGTAGTGGCTGACTCGGATTCACCTCTTCCTCCGAACAGGACGTTTACATCCTGAAAACGCCGAAGACCGTCTCCGGAATCGGCGCGTTCAGCGCGGCGGAGATGCCCAGCGCCAGCACCCGGCGCGTGTCGAGCGGGTCGATGATGCCGTCGTCCCACAGCCGCGCGGTCGAGTAGTACGGGCTGCCCTCGTGCTCGTACTTCGCGGTGATCTCGTCGGGATCGGCGTCGCCGACCATGGTCAGCACGGTCGCCGCCTGCTCGCCGCCCATCACCGAGATCCGCGCGTTCGGCCACATCCACAGCTGTCGCGGCGAGTACGCACGGCCGGACATCCCGTAGTTGCCGGCGCCGAACGACCCACCGATGATCACCGTGAACTTCGGCACCTCCGCGCACGCCACCGCCGTGACCAGCTTGGCCCCGTCGCGGGCGATGCCGCCGGCCTCGTACTCCTTGCCGACCATGAAGCCGGTGATGTTCTGGAGGAAGACGAGCGGCACCTTGCGCTTGCAGGCGAGCTCGACGAAGTGCGCGCCCTTCTGCGACGACTCGGCGAACAGGACGCCGTTGTTCGCGAGGATCCCGACCGGAGACCCCTCGATCCGGGCGAACCCGCAGACGAGCGTCTCGCCGTAGAGCGCCTTGAACTCGTGGAAGCGGCTGCCGTCGACGAGCCGGGCGACGATCTCGCGGACGTCGACCTGCTCCCGGAACGTCTCCGGGATCAGGCCGTACAGGTCGGCGGGATCGACCGCCGGCGCCTCGGCGGCGGCGACCTCCCACGGCGCCGCCGGCTTCCGGCCCGCGAGGTTGCGGACGATGGAACGCGCGATCGCGAGCGCGTGCTCGTCGCTCGTCGCGTAGTGGTCGGCGACCCCCGACTTCCGCGTGTGCACGTCGGCGCCTCCGAGCTCCTCCGGAGTGACCTCCTGGCCGGTCGCCGCCTTCACCAGCGGCGGGCCGCCGATGAAGATCGTCCCGGTACCGCGGACGATCACCGTCTCGTCCGACATCGCGGGCACGTACGCCCCGCCGGCGGTGCACGAGCCCATCACCACCGCGATCTGTGCGATCCCCTTCGCCGACATTCGCGCCTGGTTGAAGAAGATCCGTCCGAAATGGTCGCGGTCGGGAAAGACCTCGGCCTGGAGGGGCAGGAAGGCGCCCCCGGAGTCGACGAGGTAGATGCACGGGAGCCGGTTCTGCTCGGCGATCTCCTGCGCCCGCAGGTGCTTCTTGACCGTCAGCGGGAAGTAGGTGCCGCCCTTCACCGTCGCGTCGTTGGCGACGACCACGCACTCGCGGCCCTCGACCATCCCGATGCCCGTGACGATGCCTGCGGAGGGCGCCTGGCCCTCGTAGACGTCCCAGGCGGCCAACGCGGACAGCTCGAGGAAGGCGGTGTCGGGGTCGACCAGCAGGTCGATGCGTTCCCGGGCGGTGAGCTTGCCGCGCGACCGGTGCCGCTCCACCGATTTCTCGCCGCCGCCCGCAGCGACCTGCTCCGTCCGCTCTCGTAGCTCTGCGACGAGGGCCGTCATCCGGTCGCGCCGCCGGGCGAAGAGGTCGCTCTCCCGCTCGACCTGCGAGGTGAGCAGCATCGTTCGTGAGCCTAGACGACCCGGCTGCCGTCGCTCAGCTTTGCCCGAACAGCTGCCGATAGAGAGGAAGCCGGTGCGGCCTGCTGGGAGAGGCAGAAGCAGAACCGCACCGGCTCTTGCGTACGTCCGCACACCGGAAGACCGGTGCGTCCTCGCGGTCCGCAGCGCGGCGAAAGCCTAACGTCCTTCACCGGCGCCTGTCAGCGCTCCGGTCACTACGATCCGGCGATGGCGCGCCGTCCGCTTTCGGAGCTCACGCGTGAGCTGACCGCGGTCTGCATGGGGCGGCAGCACGCGGATCTGGTCGTCCGCGGCGGCCGGATCGTGAACGTGCACACGCGCGAGATCCTCGACGGCGCCGACGTGGCGATTGCGTACGGCCGCGTGGCGATGTTCGGCGATGTCGAGCACACCGTCGGCCCCGAGACGGAGACGATCGACGCCGAGGGCGCGTACCTCGTCCCGGGCCTGATCGATACCCACCTTCACGTCGAGTCGGTGATGGTCACGGTCACGCGCTTCGCGGAGGCGGTGCTCCCGCACGGAACGACCACGGCCTTCATCGACAACCACGAGATGGCGAACGTCTTCGGCCTCGAGGGGATGCGCTGGATGCTCGAGGAGGGGAGAGACCTGCCGCTGAAGGTGTTCCTCGCCGTGCCGTCCTGCGTGCCGGCGCTGCCCGGCTTCGAGGACTCCGGCGCCGAGCTCGGGCCGGACGAGATCCGCGAGGCGCTCGGCTGGGACGGCGTCGCGGGGCTGGGCGAGATGATGAACATGCCCGGGGTCATCCAGGGAGACGAGAGCGTCCACGCGGAGATCGCGGCCACGCTCGAGCGCGGAAAGCCCGTCACCGGCCACTGGAGCCTCGCCGGTGTCCGCGACCACCGCCTCCAGGCCTACATCGCCGCCGGCGTCGACTCGTGTCACGAGACGACGTCGCGCGAGGACGCGCTCGCGAAGCTCCGCGCCGGGATGTGGGTGCAGTTTCGGGAGGGCTCGACGTTCCGCGACGTCGAGGCGCTCGCCGCCGTGCTCACCGAGGACGGCGTCGACCCGCGCCACTGCCTGCTCGTCACCGACGACGTGCTGCCCGAGACGATCGCCGCCGACGGGCACATGGACCGTGTCCTGCGCCGTGCCGTGGCAGCCGGCATCGATCCGCTGATCGCGATCCAGATGGCGACGGTGAACGGCGCGGAGTACTTCGGCATGCGGCACGACCTCGGCTCGATCGCACCGGGGCGCCTCGCCGACATCCTGTTCGTCGAGGACCTCGGCGACTTCCGGCCGCACCGGGTCCTCGCCGACGGCCGCGAGCCGGGCGAGCTGCCTGCCTACGAATACCCGGCCGAGGCCTACGAGTCGATCAGGCTCGCCCGACCGCTCCTCCAGGCCGACCTCCGGGTCGAGGCGCCGGGCGACGTCGCCACGGTGCGCGCGATCGGCGTCGCGTCCGAACGGGTCACGACCGAGCACCTGACCGTCGAGCTGCCCGTCACCGGCGGCGAGGTCCGCGCCTCCGCCGAGGCGGACGTCGCGAAGCTGGCGAGCATCGAGCGCCACGGCGGTCCCGGCTCGGTCGGGGTCGGCTTCGTCAAGGGACTGGGGCTACGCCGCGGCGCCGTCGCGAGTTCGATCGCCCACGACAACCACAACCTGCTCGTCGCTGGAATCAGCGACGCCGACATGCTGTTCGCCGTCGACCGCCTGGTCGAGGTGGGCGGCGGGATGGTCGCCGTCGCCGACGGCGAGCTGCTCGGCCTGGTCGAGCTGCCCATTGCCGGCCTGATGAGTGATCGTCCGGTTGCCGAGGTCGCCGAGCAGACGCTTGCGCTCGAGGACGCCTACCGGCTGCTCGGCTCGACGGTCACGAACCCGACGATGATCTTCTCGTTCCTCTCCCTGGGCGTGATCCCGGCCCTCCGGCTGACCAACAGAGGGCTGGTCGACGCCGTGACGTTCGAGCTGGTCTCGCCGGTGGTGACTCCGTCGGTTCGAAGCTCGTAGGGTCTGACCGAGGTCGAGCTACTTCGCGCGGCGCTTCTGCTGCGGCGCGGGCATGCGGCCCTTCTGCATGCGCTCCATCGCGCGGCGCTGTTCTCGGTTCGCCGGCTGCTGGTCGAGCGCGCCCTGCTGGCCCATCGCCTCCATCCAGGCCTTCCGCTCGTCGGCGGTCAGCGTGCTCATCGCCCGCTGCGCCTGGTTCGGGTCGCGGTCGGCGCCGGCCCGCTTGAGCTTCTTCATCGCCGAGCCCAGCTCGGGGTTGTAGCGCTCGATCGCGGCCTGTGACGCCTTCTCGATCATCCGCTTGAGGATCGGCACCTTCGACGCGAAGGCGACGAGCGGGCGCAGGTACTTGCCGCCCCGGAACCTCGAGAGCACGACGAGCGTGCCGAACAGGATCAGCAGGAAGCCGAGGATGAACAGGGGGATCAGGTACAGGAGCATCGACCGGCATGGTATCGGCCGCGCCCGTCCGGCAAGCTGGGGTCGTGCGCACGCTCGACCGCCGGGAGCTGCTCGCCGTCGCGGCCGGTGCCGTCGCGGCCGGAAGCGCCCTCGGACGGCTCGCTGACGCGCTCGCCGCGGGCCCGGATCCGCGCGTCGCGGAGCTCGACCGCCTCGTCTCGGGACCGGTGCTCGCCGCCGGCTCGCCCGGCTACGGCGCCGCGCGCCTCGTCTACAACGAGCGCTTCGACAGCGTGCGTCCGCTCGCCGTCGTGCGCGTGAACCACGCGAAGGACGTGCAGGCCGTGATCGGCTGGGCCAGGCGGAACGGCGTGGCAATCATTCCTCGCTCGGGCGGCCACAGCTACGCAGGCTGGTCGACCGGCACCGGCGTGGTCGTCGACCTGGGCAGGCTTCAGGGCATCCGCCTCGAGGGGAAGAGCGCCGTGGTCGGAGCGGGGCGGAGGCTGATCGACGTCTACGCCCCCTTGGCCGCCAAGGGCCTGACCATCCCGGCCGGGTCGTGCGCGACCGTCGCGCTCGGCGGGCTTGCCCTCGGCGGCGGCATCGGCCTCGCGTCGAGAAAGCTCGGCACGACCGCGGACGTCGTCCAGTCGCTGCGGATCGTGACCGCCGACGGACGCCTGCTCACCTGCGACGAGCGGCACAACGCCGACCTCTTCTGGGCCTGCCGCGGCGGCGGCGGCCGCAACTTCGGGATCGTCACCGACTTCCGGCTTCGGGCATCGCCGGTCGGCAACGCGGCCTACTTCTTCGCCACCTGGCCGTGGTCGGCCGGCCCCACCATCATCCCTGCCTGGCAGCGCTGGGCGCCGAACGCGACCGACGATCTGATGACACTGTGCCGCCTTTCGACCGGGACGACGGGGCCGACGCTTCAGATCTTCGGCCAGTACCTCGGCCCCGAGAAGCACCTCGCGGGGCTGCTCGCGCCGTTGACGAAGGCGTCGCCCCCGATCCGCTACTCGAGCGGCACGTCCACCTACCTCGACCTGATGCTGCGCTGGGCCGGGTGCCTCGGCCAGTCCTCGGCGGCCTGCCACCTCGTCGCCGAGCACGGCACGCTGGGACGCGCGACGTTCGCCGGCAAGTCCGACTACGTCAAGAAGCCGTTCTCGGCCGCCGCGGTGCGGACGCTCCAGCGCGGCCTCGAGACGCGCCAGGGCGCAGGCCACGGATCGGGCTCGGTGATCATGGACTCCTACGGCGGAGCGATTGCGCGGGTCGACCCCGACGCGACCGCCTTCGTCCACCGGAAGCCGCTGCACTCGATGCAATACCTCGCCTACTGGGGCGGGGTGCAGCACCAGGCCCCGTCGCTGGCGTGGCTGCGTGCCTGGCACGCGTCGATGCGTCCGTACGTCACCGGGGGCGCGTACGTCAACTATGCCGACCCCGATCTCGAGCACTGGCAGAGCGCCTACTACGGATCGAACTACGCGCGGCTGGTGGCGGTCAAGCACCACTACGACCCCGACCGGCTGTTCCGTTTCCCGCAGGCGATCGGCTCGTCGTGACCCCGCTGCAGACGACGGGCCTGGCAGACATCGCCGGACTTCCCGGCCTCGCCGAATCACCCGGCGATTGACCGGGCCCGACGGGCCTGGAACACTGCACGGCCTGTGGGTCTGCGGGGGGCACTGTCGGCTCTGGTCCTGCTCGCCTGCCTCGCGCTCTTCGCGGCGGTTGCGGCAGGCGGCTCGCCGCCTGCGCACCGGATGGGCGGGGTCGTCCCGCCGTTCGGAAAGGTTCCTCACGTGGCAGGCTCGGATTCCGCTCGCTCTGGATGCCACGGACCGACCAGGCCCGACTGCGGCCTCCTCCGCTACGGCGGCGGGCCGGTGATGCACAGCACGACGGTCTACACGATCTTCTGGCAGCCGACCGGCTATGCGTCGTGGGACGGCGGACCGGCGTACAGCGCCGGCTACCAGAGCCTGATCGCCCGCTACTTCCAGGATCTCGAAGCGGACAGCGGGCTCCTGACGAACGTCTACGGCACCGACACGCAGTTCTGCTCCGGCGTGCCGATCGGCCTGAGCAGCTGCACCGGCGTCGCGGCGGATGACTTCATCACCACCGACGTGACCTACGGCGGAACCTGGACGGATACCCGGGCGTTCCCGCCGAGCGGCTGCGCCGACCCGCTCGGCAAGACAACCGTGTGTCTCACCGACCAGCAGCTGATCTCCGAAATCGACCACGCGATCGGCACGAACGGTCTGGGGTGGTCGAAGAGTGCGACGCACATGTTCTTCGTCTACACCCCGCGCGGGGTCACGAGCTGTTTCGATCTCTCCACCTGCGCGTACGACCTCTTCTGCGCGTACCACTCGAACTCGGGGACCGGCAGTAACGCGCTCATCTACGCGAACATGCCGTATCCCGTCTTCGAGGGCTACGACTTCTGCGAAGACCCGGACCATCCACAGCATCCGAACGGCGACGGCCCGGCCGACATCGTCCTCAGCACGACTTCGCACGAGCACGCCGAGGCGATCACCGATCCCGAGCCCTTCGGCAGCTGGTGGGACGCGGAGGACTCCGACACCGGCGGTGAGGTCGGTGACAAGTGCGCCTACTACTACGGCAAGCCGACCGGAAGGAACGGCTCGAAGCACAACCAGGTGATCAACGGTCACGACTACTACCTGCAACTCAAGTGGTCGAACGCCGATCACGACTGCGTCGCGTCGTACTCGCCCGGCTCGGTCTCGAAGCTCTCTCCGTCGCACGGCGTCGTCGGTCAGCCGGTCTCGATCAAGGGCCGCAAGCTCACCGACGTGACCAGTGTCGAGTTCGGGGGCACCGCGGCCTCGAGCGTCGACGAGAGGGCGGGCCGGGTCACCGCCGCACCTGTGCCGGGGACGACCGGCGGCCCCGTCCGCGTTACGACAGGCCACGGGGTGATCGATGGGCCGACGTTCACAGTCGACCCGTCGCCTTTGCCGGCGATCAAGTCGTTCACGAAGGAGAGCGACGTCGGCAAGTCGGTCACCGTCAAGGGGTCGGGCTTCTGGGGCACATCGGCGGTGGAGGTGAACGGCGTCGACGTCGAGTCGTTCGCGGTCAAGTCCGACACACAGCTCACCTTCGTGGTCGCGGTCGGGAACACCAGCGGCCAGATCACGGTGACCACGCCGGGCGGCATGGTCACGAGCGTCGGCCTCATCACGATCGCCTGACGCCGCTGGCGGCGGGGCTACACTGGCCCCTGCACCGAGGGGCGTAGCTCAGCTGGTAGAGCGGCGGTCTCCAAAACCGTAGGTCGGGGGTTCGAGTCCCTCCGCCCCTGTGGCTCAACGGCCCGCAAACCGCGCAACCGTGCTGCTTTGCGGGCCGTTCTCAGGAGCCGAAGTGACCACACTCGTAGCACCCATCTGCCTGGGTTGCTCCCACTACCGCAAGCAGGACGGCGCCAAGTTCTCCTGCGACGCGTACCCGGGCGGCATCCCCGAACAGATCATCAGGAGCGAGGTCGACCACCGTCAGCCCTACTCAGGCGACAAGGACATCCAGTACGTGCCCAAGACCCCCTCAGACGCGGCCTACGCGGAAATGCTGTTTCAAGCCATGACGCCGAGGGTGGAGTGGCTACCACCGTGGCTACCACCGAAGGAGTGGGGCTGGGAGCCAGGCGAGTTCGAGGCCGACCTGCTTGAGAAGCCCTGGCTGGCCTGGTCGGACGCCGAGACAGCCGCGTTCCTGGCTTCGGGCAAGACGATGACGGAGTGGCTAGCCGACCGTCCGAAGGAATTTGTCGAAAAGGGTCACCCTCCAAATAGCTAGCACGCTGGCTTCTTGCGCTTCCTGATCCACGTCCCGACCGTCGTCTTCGGCACCCCGACCTCCCGGCCGGCGCAGCGGAGGGCCCTATAGTTTCATGGTCATACGTCAGCAACGCCGATAGGAAGGGCGGGAAGATGGCGAATGTGAACGACGTTGCTGCGTACATCCTGAAGAAGCAGGGCGGGATGTCCACCTGGATGCGCTTCATCCGCTCCTCCTTCGGTAGACGGGGTTTTCGAGGAGAGCTCCCGTGATGTTGACGCCAGACGAGTTGCGCGCCGAGCTGATCCGTCTCGGCCCCTGGGTACACCGCGTCCAACTCACCGAGGAGGTCAGCACCGCGGACGTCGCTGATGCCCCTATCCGGGCGACCTTGGGACGCTCACGCTCTAAGACGTCGAACAACACGTCAGAGCTCTGTTCGCGAGTCTGTATCCGGATGGCCTGCAAGGACGGACGGTCCTCGACTGTGGCTGCAACTGCGGTGGCCTCCTCTTTGTCGCAAAGGAACGTGGGGCCGGCGAGTGTTACGGCTTCGACGCCCGCGAACACTGGATCACGCAGGCACGCTTCCTCCAAGACCACTCCACCGTCCGCGACACCGACGGCATGACCTTCGAGGTACTGGGCCTCTACGACCTTCCCGAGCGCGGCGTCGGTCCATTCGACATCACCGGCTTCAACGGCCTCTTCTACCACCTGCCGGACCCAGTTACGGGACTGAAGATCGCCGCTGATCTCACCCGCGAACTGATCGTCGTGAACACGTCTACAAAGACTGGGCTGTCGGAAGATTCGATGGCGCTCGACAGCGAAAGCGCAGAGCACCCTTTGTCGGGTATGCACGGATTGGCTTGGTTGCCAGCCGGCCCGCAGGTACTCGACCGGATTCTTCGCTGGCTCGGTTTTGTCGAGACGAAAGTTCTTTGGTGGACGGAGGAGCTCGTACCGGGGGGTGGGCGAGGACGCCTCGAGATTGTCGGGTCAAAAGTCCACGGCTTGCTCGGCAACTAGGAAATCCGCCCACCACGATGAACGCCAAAGTGGTGTCGGCCGCCGGTGCCTACCCCGGTGCCTATCTGGGAAATTGTCGGTTGAGGCAACGGAATGCCGACTAATGCAACCACCTCTGCACCGTCGACTTGTACCGCGCGCCTCACCGCAGACTTGCTCGGCGATCTTCGCCCACGACACCCCCTCGGCCTGTAGCCGGCGCGCCTCCTCCCGGTGGGCGTCCGTCCAGGTGCGCGCCGTGGTCACCGGCCGGCTGACGTGGCGGTGCATAGCTGCCGCCTCCGCCGGTAAGGGCGGTCGTCCCGTTGGCTCGCCGGTAACCCGAACCCGCCGGGACGCCGGAGCTCGTTGCCCAGCACCCGGAAGCGGAAGCCGACCTCGAGGTAGGGCAGCGGCGTGGTGATCTCGACGGCAACAGGGCGCCCACCCGTCGAGCGCACCAGCCGCGAACTCACCGCCGCCGGCGTTCCTTCGCGAGCAACGCCGAGACAGGGTTCGAGCCCGGCGTCGCACCAGGCCCGCTGCCGACTACCGGCAGACCGCGCAGCTCCCCAGGCGACGGCACCACGATCCGCCCCGCCTGACGACGCACCAGCTCGGCCTCGGCCTCGAGCACATCGTCGAGCGAGGCCGACACGGGAAGCTCCCCCTGCTCCCGGTCGGCGCGCAGGTGAGGCCGCAGTCTTGCTTGGTCGAGCGACAGCCTCCCCATCCGTCTCTGAGTTTCCTACTTGCAAAGCATAAAGCTGCAGTAGAATCGGCATATGTCTACAGACATACACGAGCGCGAGTTCTTGGCGCCGAAGGAGGTCGCGCACCAGCTCCGTATCCACGTCTCCGCCGTCTACCGCGCCGTCGAGCGCGGCCAACTGCCAGCGGTGCGGCTCTCAGAGACCTGCGCGATCCGCATCCACCGATCAGCTCTCGATCCGCACGGGCAGGAGTAGAAGGCAGCGCATGAGCGCCGCAAGGAAGAAGCGCCAGTTGAGCCGGCACGCACGCGGCTACACCAACGCGCACGTCGCCCGCCGCCGCCAACTCGAGCCACTCGTCGCCACTGGCACAGTCAGCTGCTGCCGCTGCGGCCAACTGATCGAGCCGGCCAGCTCTGGCATCTCGACCACCGAGACGACCGCCGCGGCTACCTCGGCCCCTCACACGCAACCTGCAACCTCCGCGCCGCCGCAGAGAAGACGAACGGCAAGAGAAAAGACCATCCGCTGATCTGGTCACGGGTCTGGTACGAGCCGATCCCGCCAAACGTCATTCTCAGCGGCAACGCAGACGCAGACGGAACCCGCGTTTTTTAAGCCTGGCGCCAGCCGGTTCCGCGCAGTAACTTTTCTCCCCCCAAAGGGAGAGATCGTTTGGGGATGAAGCGGAATCAGCGTGTTCGCGTCTCGGACAACGGGATCGAGTTGGATCGGTGGCGTTATTGCGCCAGGTGTGATCGGTCGCTTCCGCGGGAGTCGTTCGGGCGCGATGCGTCGAAGGGCTCCGGTCTGAAGAGCATCTGCAAAGAGTGTGACCGGGCGAAGGCTCGCGCCTACTACGAGCGGGAGAGGCAAGCGCGGAAGGGCTCGGTTTGACTTGACCGTCTGCTCACAGCCCGCGAGCTTCGAGCCGAGGCGTGTGAGCCGGAACTGGTAGCGGCGAGGGAGAGAAAACTCACCCAAGCTATGCGGAAACCGCATGGGTACCGGTGATGCCGGAAATGCTCACCGCGTGGGTACTCCGGTGCTGCGTCCCGGGCTGTGAGTCCCGCTCGCGCCCAGGCGATCACAGCAGACTGTGTAGCTCCGCCGGAGAAGGCACTACCGACCCTCCACGCAGCTGACGACACCGCTCTCCTTGCTGCTGGTTCTCCGTCCCGAGGCCCGATACGCTCCTTTTCTCGCCTTAAACGCTCGGCGGGAATCTTTGCCGGCTCCAGCAATCGGTCGGTGTCGTGCGTTGGCCCCTCATCGTGGTCAGCCGGAAGCCGACGTTTAGGAGCCGAACATGTCCGAAGCCGACAAGCACCCGGTGCTTGGTTCGCGACGGACGGGTGCGGGGCTGCATCTGGCGGGGCTTGTCGTGAGCTCTCTAGCGGGCGGCACGATCCGGCGCGTCACGGTCGACGTCACTAGGCGGGTGCGCTCAGGATGGTCAGGAACGGCCAGCGCCGAATACGCGGGCGCACCTACGACGTGAGCGAATGCACCGCACCTGTCACTCGGCAAGCGGGGCCGCTCGGACGCCGTTGAGACCGCCCGTCCATCGAAGGCGACCGGTTCGTCTTCTTCAGCCGGCGGTGACGTATTGGTGTCGAGCGGCTGCGACTGCCTCGATGCGCGAATGCACGCGTAGCGTCCGGAGGATCCCGCGGATGTGATTGCGGACGGTCTCGGTGCTGAGGTGGAGCTCGTCAGCGATCTGCTTGGTTGAGTGGCCGTGCTCGAGCAGGTGTAGCACTTCGCTCTGTCGTGGTGTCAGGTATGGGTGAGGCTGTATAGGAGTCTCTTCGCTTACGTCTAGAACCTGGCCGAAGACTCCGATCACCCGTTCTCCGTTGCGGAGCGGGACAGCGCTGACCTCGATCTCGACAGGCTCGCCGTCGACACCGATGACGACGCTCTTGTTGTCTGAGCCCTGCGCTGGGCCGAACAGGTTCCGGGTGAAGATTTCCTGTGCGCGGCGCTTCTCCTCTGGCGCCACGACGGAGGTGAAGTGCCGGCCGCGCACGTCCCCGACCAGCGCGCGTGCTGCCGGATTCAACCAACGGATGATTCCGTGCGGATCGATCACGTAGGCGGGCACCCGGACCCGATCGATCGCGTCCTCAACATCGCCCCCGATTGCTTCGAGCGTCGACACCGGCTGGAGTCTGCTCAGGTTGGCGATGCGTTGCAAGCATCTGTTCTTTGCCGTCGCCGCTTCGGGTCCGGCGCCTGGGTGGCGACATCCCCTAGCGGCCAGATCACTCTGGGTCGTTAGGAGGCGCCGTCCGAACATTGACAAGCCCGCGATCGACTTGCGCCGCAGGATTTACGGAACCCATACGTTCGCCGCATCTGCCGGCACGCGAATAGCCGTCGTAGTTAGTGATGGAGGAGACGGTGGATACCGGGGGCGCTGGGCGTGCGGCCTACACCCTGCACGAAGAAAAGAGCGAAGTGAGGTACCGGTGGGTGATCGAGCGGGCGGACGGGAGCGTGTGCTTTCGTCTGGCGCGCAACGAATGGAGTTTGGCCGAGGAGATCCTTCACAACCTCCTTCACGAGCCCGGCTGCGAGGAGGAGAGCCGGCGAGACGCCGCGTAGCCAGCATGAGGCGCGGGCACGGCGTCAGGCCTGAGAACGGAGACAGCCACATTCGGCTCTCGCGCGGACCAAACGTACGGACAGGCCAACGGCCCGCCCATGGCTCGGAACGGTTGTCCGCTGGGTCAACATCCGTGCTACCAATCGTGATACCGAACTGAGCGAATCTGAGCGAACCTGGCTCAACCGGCGTCACCTGAGCAAGCCGAGGCGGTCAGGGCCGAACCGACCCGGGGCCAATCGCACCTAGGAGGTCGCCGGTTCGAGTCCGGCTAGCTCCATTCCTTCGATTTGCAGGGGTGACGGGAAGAACCAACTTGCCGCGTACGAACCCCAGGAGCGGTTCGAGTCCAGTTCGACCCACTCTCGTCGCGAGCCTCGTAGTTATCCGGCCCAACCACCACGACAAGGCGTGGACATGGAGCCGCGGTTGAAGGGCGAGACCCGCGAGGCGTTCATCGGCAGCGTTCGTCGCTCAGGGCCTCAAATGGCCTTCGTGTCCGTCAGACCGGCTCAGCAGCGAGCTCGTGCCGCAATCGATCGGGTTCCTCGAGCGTGCCAAGGCGATCGAGGATGGCGAGCGCCTCCTGCGCGCCCGCCGTGGCCTCAATGTCGTTACCCATGAGCCGTTCGGCGCGGCCCAGGGCTCCTAACGCGAGTCCGAGTTCGTTCTCGGAGCGGCTCGCCCGCAGCGTCTCGATTGCTGCCTCGAGCCAGCGCACCGCCTCTTCAGCGTCGCCCTGAGCCAGGGCCACCTCTCCCAGGCGCCGTCCGCTGGCGCCGAGGAAGAAGTTCGCCCCGCTCCTCGCGGCCGCGCCGTGGATCTCCAGGAGCGTCTGGTGTGCCCGCGCGTAGTCACCGGCGGTCACGTACGCGTCAGCCAGCCGCGGCGCGAGGAAGCTCCACGCCATCTCATGGCGCGCCGCCTTGGCCATCGGGACGATCTGCTCGAGGATTGGTAGGCCTTCGTCAACGGCCCCCGTATGACAGAGCGCCGGCGCCATGAAGCCGAAGGCGAAACCGCGGAAGTAGACGGTCGGGGCGGTCTCCTTCGCGGCGTTACCGTATTCGAGCGCGGTCGCCCAGTCCCGTTTCTCGACGCAGACGAGTGCGCCGATCGCGTTGCAGAACGAGACCATGCCGGCGTCGGAACGCTCCGTGCCTGTCGCCACAGCTTCGTCGAGCTCGTGCAGCGCGGCTTCCCAGCGCCCCGCCATCATGTAGGTGAGCGCGGCGCCGGCTTGTGTGTACATGTACGCCATCGGGTCGAAGCTGACGGCGAGGTGCTTGAGCGCCCGCTCCTCGTAACGGTGGGCGCGCCCGTAGTCGCCGAGCAGCATGTGCGCCCATTGCACTTGGTTGCATGCGAGTGCCGCGTGCTCGTGGTTGCCGGACCGCCGCAGAGCCGAGTGCTCGGTGCGCGGGCTCTCTCCCCTGCTCGT
>CAWEGI010000003.1:0-210303 GCA_963808815.1 uncultured Actinomycetes bacterium
GCTGCGCGAACGGCTCCACGCGCAGCTGATGCTTGCGCTCGATGCGAATGGGCGAAGGGCGGACGCGCTGCACGAGTACGACCGCGTTCGCCACCGCCTCTCGGAGGAGCTCGGGATAGATAAGGGTCCTGTCCTGCACCCAGGTGCACCGAGCCGTTCTGAACGATGAGTCAGGCGGGCGCCGGATGCCCCTCGCGCGCAGTCGGCGCGGGCCGGTTCTCAGGGCTCGCTACACGATCCTCATCGCAGCGGCCCTCACCGGCCGCCGCCGCGGCGACAGTCGGCGTACTCCTTGCGAACGGCGGACGGGACGAAGCGCATGCTCCGCTCCACCTGCACGCAGGCGAGCTCGTGATCGCGACGCCCGATCTCCGATCCGTGCGTGCGGAGATCCCTCTGAGCGGCACCATCATCAACGAGCAGCCAGGTGGACTCGTTGTGGCTGACGGCTTCCCTCTGGTCAGTGACCGAGCAGGGGACGGTCACACAGGTCGATCTCGCGCGCCGCCGGATCGTCGGCTCGACGCCGCTTGCCTTGCCGACCGGACCGGGCGGCATGGCGGTGGGGCTCGGCGCCATGTGGGTCACGGACAGTGCGTCCGCAACGTTGTACCGCCTCCTTTCGGGCGTGACGGGCCGCACGCCGGATCAGGCTTCCGTCGCTGAAGGACAGCTTGGGCGTGGCGGACCGGTGGTGTCGCGGTCCGCGGCGGGTCGATCTGGGTCGTGGTGCGGAGCGGGAGCTGTCGATCGACTGTCTCCAGAGGAGAAGCTCCAGCATCGCTTCCGTATCCCGGGCGCGAGCCAGCTCGTCGGCCACGGGCTAAGTAATCTGGGTGCTCTCTCGGGCGACACGGGCGTCGTCACGAAGCTGGATCCGAGCACCGACCGAGTGCTGGGCGTGGACTCGACCTGCGCCCGTTCGTCTGCTGCTTGGCCGTCGGCGGCGGCTCGATTTGGGCGACCTCTGAGGCCCACGGCCTGCTCTGGCAGCTCCGGCCCCGACGGAACGATCTGAACGATGTCATCCACGTTCCCGCGCCGGCGACCGAGGTCGCGTACGCCGACGGCGCCGTCTGGAACTCCGGCTACACGAGCGGGAGCAGTCACACTCGGGTGGACGCGCTGACCCCTGGCGGTGCGGACAGTGCGCATCGGTCACACCTGTTGCCGGCTTGGCGGCGGCATCGGGCGTCTTAACGTTCTCGACGTTCGCGAGCGAGCGAGCTGCTCTGGCCGGTGTTCGGGGACCGGTTGCGCGCGTCGTTCTCAGCGATGGTGTTCCCAGCCGACAGTGACCCAGCGACTCCTGGGCGTCTACGGCGACCGCGAGGCCGATTGGCAAGTCCTCGGCGGCACCTGCCTCTCGCTGTTTCGAATACAGGAACGGGCGGCCGGGTGCCGTACGACGTCGACCGGTCTAGCCTCGCGCTCTTCCAACGGCCGCGTATGGACCTTCCGCATCCGCCCCGGATTTGCGTTCTCTCCTCCGTCGCGCGAATCGGTGGACGCCGCCACGTTTGCGGCAACGATCGAGCGCTCGACCGCGCCGACCTTCCGCCGGTCCGAGGCGGCCGCGGCACTCCTCGACGTGGATGGGATGGGCGCCTATCGGCGCGGGCTGACTGCGCACATCGCGGGTGTGGAAGCAGACGGCGATCGGCTGACGATCCGCTTGCGGCGGCCGGTCAGAGATCTCGACCGGCGTCTCGCCGCCCCATACTTCTGTGCTGTCCCGAAGGAGACACCGGTCATCACGCAAGGGCTACAAGGTCCGCTACCCAGTGCAGGGCCTTACTACATCGCCGGAGTCAAAGGCGGAGCGTGGCTGGTGCTGCGGCGCAACCCTCACTATCCGCGGCCGAACCGCGTCGGCTTCGACGCGTTCGTCTACACGCTTGGCGTCGACGGCGGCGCGCCCTGAGCATGATCCGGCACGGACGGGCCGATTACGCGGCCGTCTACGACGCCCACGACGCATCGGCTCTCGCCGCTCAACTCGGCGCCGCCGGCGACGCGGTCGGAATCCGCTCCGGCTTGCTCCTCGGCCCGGTGCGGGTCGCCTAGAGGATTGGCGAGTTCTTCGGGCGCCGTTTTGGCTGTCGTTCGTACGGTCCGCTGTACGCGGGGGTGGAGCTGAAGCGACTGTGTGCAGTCGGCGGCACTAGCTGAGCCTTGCGGCTTCGTTTCGCGGCCGGCGTCCACCGTGATCCGCGACCCACGCTCTAGTTGAACGTCTTGTGCGCTCGATTCGACGGAGCTACGGTCTGCATCGTGGGGGAGTCGGAGCCCTGGGCTCAAGGTGCTGAAGCTCGTGCAACCAAGCCTGGCTATCGGCTTGCTGCGGCGGGTCGCGAAGCGGCCGATGGATCCCGACCCTTGAGGTGATCAACGAGCTCGGCGGTGCGACTGAGTCGGATCGGCGCGGGGTCGAGGTGATGACCGATGCGCTCGCGGATCCGACCGTCTGGGTCATGAGAGAGCTTCTCCACAGCTGCTGGGGCAGGGCGGCCTAGCCCGGCGCCGCCGTGTCCGCTCGCCCGAGGTAGCGGTCGAGCAGGCCGAGCAGCCTCGGCCTCGTTGCCGGGGGTGTCTCACCGGTGAGGGCAAGCGCCTCGTCGAGCGACAGCCGACCGAGCTCCCGCGCTGTCATCTCCGCGACGACGACATTGCCTCGCTCGATCGCCCGTTTGAAGATCGCCCTCGGATTTCCCTGCACCGTCAACCCCCCGGGACTTCAATGGAGAGGCTCATCGTTTCGGGGGGTGGGGGCGGCCCAGAGGCCCAGCGGGTAGGCAGCCAGCCGCATAGGCCCCGCTCGACTCACCGCTGCCCGACCCCGGAGCGATACGAGGAGAGAATTCAGCGATGGGGGCCCGTCGAGCCCGTCTTCTCCCGTGGATCGCCGCCGAGCGCGTCCTCGTAGCACCCTTCGTTTCCGCCTCTTGGCTCGCCCGGTCATACCAAGCCGCCGCGTCCAAGTTCCCGCTCACGCCGATGGCCGCTCAGACCGTTCGCCCTTAAAAAGCCTCTTGTCAAACCGAAGGCGCGGACGAACAGCATCCAGGATCCCACAAACCGAGGCTACTTCCGCCCGCCTGCAACCGCCAGGGAGCGCGCAGGGGCGAAGGACTTTTGGGCCCCATCCGGGCCCCGGCTCGGATCAATCCTCGATCGAACGAGGGATTGACATCTCGCCTAAGCATTGAGACTCTTGCCACGAAGTTCGCCGCAGCGAGCCGGCGCATCTCGGCCGCGGCGACCGCGCAGGTAGGCACGCCGAGCCACGCGGCGCTCCCCTCGGCGAACGTCGGTCAGGCGGTCACTCTCTCCATCCCGGCGGCGGCGTTCGCGATCACGCAGCAGGGCTTCGCCACCGGCCAGGCGGCGGTCTTCCAGACGATCGACCGTTCGACCATCACAGGCCAGTGCGCGAGAAGCACGATCAGCGTCCAGGGAACCGTCGCGCCCGGACAGACAAGCCTCAGCGTCGACGTGCCAACGTGCGCCGACTCCGACCAGGTCGTCCGCGTACCCGGCCACGGCACTGCTCGCCTGCTGGTCGTGCCCCTGATCTCCAGCCTTGACCTGGACCCGACGATCGCGCCGACGATGCTTATCAAGGGCAGCGGCTTCGTTTGCGGAGCAACCGAAATCCTTGTCGGCGGCGTTCCCGTCCCGGCGAGCCAGGTGGTGTCGGTTACCTGCGGGCTCATCCAGCTCGGCACTCGACCGGCTACCGGGAGCTCGGTCCAGGTCAAGACCGCTGGCGGTACAAGCAACGGCGTGTCTGTGTGACCAGACAAGACTTGTCCGCCCCTGCAAATCGGCAGGTAGCCGTGTACCGATCGCTCTGCCGAAGGAACTAGGCATCGAACCGGGCCCGCTGGGTCATCGAGCGTACCTTCGCCTGGCTGCACCACTTCAAGCGGCTTCTCGTCCGCTACGACCCCCGCCGCTGCTTACTTTGATTCGAGTTCTTAGGGCGATCGGCCCGGAAATGCGGATTGGCAGGTTGATCCGTGTCGGATCCGTCGCGTCGTCCTGCACGACGATCGAGACGTCGAACGTGCCGGTAAGCAAGCCGCTTGTCACTACGGTCCAGACTGCGTAGAACGGATCGCGCTCCAAAGGACCCGTGTTCCACAGTGCCAGGCACCTCCTGGCGGGCGGGGAGGCTCATCGCGCGCGGGGGTGGGGTCTGCCGACGCGGGCGCACTCACCACAGAATCACCACGCGGCCCAAGATCGGCTTCAGTGCTGTGTTCGATCTGCGACCGCCTGCTAGGTGACTAGGAGGTCGACGACGTTCTGACGGCACGCGTCCGAGCCCATCCGCCCCTTTGTAGCCCTGTGTTCACTGCATCTTTCGGCTCATCGTCAGCCGGCCACGCGCAGCTGGACGATTGCGATGCTGCTCCCCGACTTGGTGGTCGGCGCCTTCAGCCGGTTCTCGATCACCGTTACCAACAACGGCAAGGGCCGCGGGGGCCCGTCGGTCCTGACCATCACCAACGTCGGGACGTTCCAGGTGCCCACCCTGCCCCCGGGCGGCTCGGCCACGTTCTCCTGGTCGACGTGCAAGGTCGCGGTCTACCTGGCGGTGGTCGATCGGACGCAGGCCGTGGTCGAGTCGGACGAGTCGAACAACACGGCCAGCCTGCGAAACACGTGCAAGTGATTACGACTCCGTAATACCCGATGGGCATGCTTGCGCGATGCGCGCGCGGGCGATCACCGTCCTTCTCGTCGCCGCGGCCCTCGCCGCGGTGGTTCCCGGCCACGCCGGCGCAGCCGCGACGCCGGTCGTGCCCTCGCTCGAACCGGCCGCGACGGCGAAGCTCTGGAAGCAGCTGGTCGAGCGCCCACGTCGCCTCCACGCCACCAGGCAGGCCGCCTGCCGGCCGCTGCGCGGCATCTTCTACGCCCAGACCGACTGGCTGCGGCTCGCGACCAGGCTCGCCGCACAGGCGTCTCCCTGCGCGCAGTACTACATCTCGGTGCCGCCGCTCGCGGCCAGCAAGACGACGCTGCGGAACGGCGAGGCGGCGAAGATCCGGGCGCTGGGGCCGAACTTCCACGCGCTCGCGGAGATCAACTGGGCGGGCTGGCAGACGTGGGTCGCACAGAACAACTCGACCTGGTTCGAGGCAGGGGTGGAAGCGCGGCGCCGGATGGCTGCGGCTGGGTACGACGTCTCGAAGGGCGACACCTGGGCGGTGAACGAGTTCCCGTCCTCAGTCCGCACAGGCGCGGGCAGTGACCGGCAGAACGCCCGGGATCTCGTCCGCGGCCTCTTCAGCGGCGACGGCGGGCCGGACACGAAGGGCACCGTCTTCGTCGTCGGCGTCGGCCAGTCCGTACTGGACACCACGCTCTACCAGACGAACCTCCAGAACTGGTTCGGCGACTCCGGCTTCTGGACCGACATGACCGCCTACGTGGCGGACTGGTCGCAGGAGGTCTACGGCGACTATCGCCGGGTTGCGGTGCCGGGGACGTCGATCCAGCAGCGCCGCGACCAGCTGAACGACTACCTCCAGCACCAGATCTTCCTCGCCCGGGCCGCGCCGCCCGCGATCGAGCCCGGCCGGACCTTCGTCCAGACGACGTCGAGCCCGCTGGCCAACGGCGCCTGGTCGTGGGCGTCGAGCTACGGCTGGACGGCGATCCCGTCCGACCAGATGCAGTCGTTCGTGTCCGAGCAGGTCTACGCGCTGCGGTCCTTCAGCGCCGTCAGCGGCCAGCCCCAGGATCACTGGGGCTTCGCCTGGGCGCCGCGGAACCCCGGCCTCGCGAACGCGGACTACGTGAACCAGAGCCGGGCGATCCTCGACCGGCTGGCGGCGGCGATCCGCGACTCCGGCCGGCAGACCAATCCGGCCGACCCCGGCATCGAGGCGTGCACCGGGTCCTGCACCGGCGACCTGCCCGGGCGCGACCTTCACACAGGTCTGGAAGTCGTTCCGGACCTGGACGCAGCCGGTACTCACCTTCACGAGCCCGCCGCAGACGGTCGCGGCCGGCGCGCCGTCAGGGCCGATCGCCCTCACGCTCCTGAACGCGACGGGCGCGGTGCAGCCGGCGCAGTCCCCGATCACGATCACGCTGCGCTCGAACTCGCCGCGCGGCCAGTTCTCGCTCGCGCCGACGGGCCCCTGGACGCCGACGCTCGCCCTCTCGATCCCCGCGGGCGGAAGCGCGGCCGGGCCGTTCTACTACCTCGACACCAGGGCGGGCAGTGCGACGGTCACCGCCTCGGCGTTCGGCGTGACGAGCGGAACCCAGTCGGAGACGATCCTCCCGGGCGCTCCGGTGTCGATGAGGGTGGCGACGGGCGTGCGTACCGTTGCCGCGGGCGCCTCGACTCCCCTGTCGGCGGTCGGCACCGACCAGTACGGGAATGCGGTTCCCGTGACCGCGTCCTGGACGGTCAGTCCGGCCGGGCTCGGCACGATTCGACCGCTCGCCGGATCGACCGTGAACTTCACCGCCGGGCCCAGGGGCGGACTCGGCACGGTGACGGCGACCGGCGGCGGCTTCACCGCCTCCGCGCCGATCGTCGTCGCGCCGGGCACGCTCCGTGTCGCCGGCATTCGCTACGGGATCGGGGCCGGCAGGACGCTCCTCGTGACGGTGTCGCTCGTCGACGTCCGCGGCCGGCCGGTTCCGAACGCGTACGTGTCGGTGCTCGTCCGGCGGCGCGGCTACCCGTTCGCCACGGGCCGCGGCACCACGCTCGGCACCGGCCGCAAGACGTTCCGCATCCGCCACAAGCCCGGTTGTTACCGAACGACCGTCGTGCGCGCGAACGCCAACGGCTATCGCTGGGACGGCAAGACACCCGTGAACCGGTTCTGCAGGTAGCTCGTGCCAGGACGGCCAGGCATCAGCCTGGCGGTGACGGCGCCGCTACAATCCCCGCTCCCCTGGGGGTGTTCCCGAGCGGCCAAAGGGGACGGGCTGTAAACCCGTTGGCTCTGCCTTCGGAGGTTCGAATCCTCCCGCCCCCACTTCCCTCGCACCGCTCCGCTTTGCTGCTCGGGCAAGCGGCCTTCGGCCGCGCCTCTGAGGTGCACGTCGAAGGTGGGCCGCGGCCCGCCATGTCGGGCGCGGCGGCGGATGTCAGCAGCGTTCGAGCTGCAGCGGCGATCGTCGTACCCTCGTCAACGCTCCGTGCCGCGCCCGCCATGTCGGTCGCGGCGGCGGATCGGGTGACTGCCCAGCCAGGCACGTGCCACTAGTACGCCGGCACCTCCAGCAGTCAGGAACGGCGTCAAGATCTCTTCCACTGGGATGCCTGCGACGTGGGCGATCACGTGGGGTCGCCGTCCGTCGAGGCGCTCGCCCTAGCGATGCGGAGTTGCACCAGGCCGGGTCGGTCGGCGTCCCTCGTGGCGGGCTCGTCGTGCCAGATCCACCACTCGTACGTCGGCGTCTGCGGATAGCCCTCCGGCGAGTCCTCCCACTCCTCCTGGCGCCCCAGCGCGGTCATGTCGAGGTAGCTCCAGGTGCTCCCCAGCGCCTCGTCGCCACGGCTGTTGATGAAGTAGGTCCGGAAGACGCGGTCGCCGTCGCGGATGAAGGCGTTCGTGCCGTGCCACTCGTCCACGCCGAAGTCGGCGTCGAAGTCGTCCGTCATGCTGTACCACGGCATCTCCCAGCCCATCCGGGCCTTCACGCGGTCGATGTCTGCCAGCGGCGCGCGCGAGACGAACGCGAGCGTGGTGTCGCGGGCGTTCAGATGGGCGACGTGGGCGACCTGGTCGGCCACCATCGAGCAGCCGACGCAGGCGTGCTCGGGCCAGCCCGATACGCCGGGCTCGAGGAAGGCGCGGTAGACGATCAACTGACGGCGGCCGTCGAACAGGTCGAGCAGGCTCGCCCTGCCGTCCGGCCCCTCGAACGCGTACTCCTTGTCCACGGCCACCCAGGGCATCCGCCGGCGTTCGGCGGCCAGCGCGTCACGGGCGCGGGTCAGTTCCTTCTCCTTCACGAGCAGCTGTTGCCGCGCCGCCTCCCACTCTTCCGGCGACACGATCGGGGGTGTCTTCATCGTGCGACCTCCTTCGTGGTCTGATCCAGTTCGTTGCGTTCTCGAGCTCGAGCAGCGGACTCCGCGATTTGCTTGATCGTCAGCAGGCGTTGGTCCCACTGTGATGCGACTCTGGCCAACGACCGTGCGGCGAGGTCGAGCCGCTCGGGGCGGACGGCGTAGCGGACCTCGCGCCCCTGTCTGCCCCCCTCGACGAGGCCCGCGCGGTCGAGCACCGCGAGATGCTTGGCGACCGCTTGACGCGTGACCGGCACCTCGCGGGCGAGCGTGGTGGCCGTCGCGTCTCCCTGGGCCAGGAGGGCGTCGAGCAGGCGACGACGGGTGGGATCGGCGACCGCCGCCCACAGCTCGTCGACATGGTCATCCCGGCGTCTCATCGTGGTGCCGGTCCGCGTACGTGCGCCGACACGTAGTCGCGGAGCTCGCCGAGCTCGAGCTCCCAGCCGCGCGAGTGTTCCTCGGCGTCCTTCGCGTTCTCCTGCTCCGAGCCCGCCAGCTCCCGGAATCCGCTCTCGACCACGCGCAGCCGCGTGGCCTCGCCCTCCGCGCCGAGGCTGAACTCGACGAGGGTCGAGTTGCCTTCCGGGGGCTCGACGCCGCTGGAGAGACCTTGCATCGGGCGGAGCCAGCGGAAGGAGACGAAGTGGGGGGGATCGATCCTTTCGACCCGCCAGTAGACGGCGCCGTGTTCGTCCCAGGTGAGGATCAGCTCGCCGCCGGGTCGCAGGTCGATCGCGGCCGAGTCGCTGAACCACCGGCCGACGTGCTCGGCCTCGGTGATGACCGACCACACGATGTCGGGCGGGGCCTCGATCAGGATCTCGCGTTCGACTCGGTCCGGAACCACTCTGCGCCTCCTCTCGAACCTGCAACCGTTGGTTGCGTAAACGTACCACACGCGCAACCCCAGGTTGCACGTGACGCCATCGGCCTTCCCGCCGCACCTATTGATCGGCGGCGAGGTTCCGAAACCGCCCGGTGCGCCTCAGCCGTCGAGCCCGAGCGCGCGGACGACGCGGCGGTCGGGAACGACCCAGATGACCGCGACCGTCACGACCAGCGCAACCGAGACCCACGGAACGATCCACGCGAAGACGAGCGCGACGCAGTAGAGGACGAGCGAGAGCTTGCCCTTGCGGTCGCGGCCGATCGCCTGCGCGAGCTCGGACTCGGACTCGTGGAGCGCGAGTAACGCGAGCACCAGCAGCGAGTACGCGAGTGCGCAGCCGAGCAGGACGATCGCGTAGGCCGCGACCGGTCCGGCCTCGACACCGGACTGGCCGAGCCACGCCGTGGTGACCGGGGTCAGGGAGAGCCAGAAGAGGAGATGGATGTTGGCCCAGAGCGCCCGCCCGTCGATGCGATGCACGACCTGCATCAGATGGTGGTGGTTGACCCAGTAGATGGCGACCATGACGAAGCTGAGCACGTAGGCGAGCAGGTGCCCCTTCTCGTCGAGGATGTCCGACAGGCGATCGCCCTCGGGCGGCCGCAGCTCGAGGACGAGGATCGTGATCAGGATCGCGATGACGCCGTCGGTGAAGGCGTTCATCCGCTCGGGGCGCACGGCGCCAGCCTATCCAGCCCGGCCCCGCTGCCCGACTACGATTGGGCGCGTGGAGCGCTACGACGTCGCGGTGATCGGCGCGGGCCCGGCAGGCTCGGTGACCGCCATCCACCTCGCCCGCGGCGGCGCGCGCGTGCTGCTCGTCGACAAGGCGTCGTTCCCCCGGGACAAGCCGTGCGGCGGGGGTCTGACCCTCCGGGCCGTGCGCCAGCTCCCGGTCGACCCGTCGCCGGTGGTCGAGCACGAGGTCGACCGGATGGCCTTCCGTGTCGGCTGGCGGACGCACTTCGAGCGCCGGGGCCGCCGCGGGCCGTTCGTGCTGATGACGCAGCGCCGGCGGCTCGACCAGTACCTCGCCGAGCAGGCCGTCGCCGCCGGAGCCGACTTCCACGACGGGCTGAAGGTTTCGGTGGGGACCGATCCCGAACGGGGTCTGTCCCTGCAGTTCGCCGGCAGGGAGATACAGCCGGAGGTGATCGTCGGTGCCGACGGCGCCAACGGCACCACCGTCCGGGCACTCGGGCTCGGCGGGCCGGTGACGCACGGCGTCGCCTTCGAGGGCAACGCCGCCTTCGACGAGCGCTACCGCGGCCTCGCGGTGATCGAGCTGGGGACGATTCCCGGCGGCTACGGGTGGGTCTTCCCGAAGGGTGACCACGTGAACGTCGGCGTGGGGGGCTGGGAGGCCGAGGGGCCACGGCTGCGACAGCATCTCGCCGAGCTCTGCCGCCGGCACGGGATCGACGGAGACGCGCTCGAGAGCGTTCGCGGTCACCGCCTGCCGCTGCGCCGTTCGGGCTTCGTCGCGGCGCGCGGGCGCGCGATCCTCGTCGGCGACGCCGCCGGGCTCGTCGACCCGCTCACCGGGGACGGGATGTACGAGGCGTTCGTCAGCGCGCGGCTCGCCTCCGCGGCGGCGCTCGACGTCCTGGCCGGCCGCGCCGAAACGGTCGACGCCTACAACGCCCGCCTCACCGCTGCGCTCGGCTCGCTCGCCCACGCCTCCTGGGGCGCGAAGATCGCCCTCGACCGCTACCCGCGTGCGACGTTCGCGCTCGCGCGCGCGCCGCTCGTCTGGCCGGTGGTGGAGCGGCTCGTCCGAGGGGACATCAGCGCGCCGTCGGAGGCACGGGGTCTCGCCCGGCCGCCGCTGAAGGCGATCGCCGCGCTCGCGCGCGTGGCGACCGTCCGCTCGCCGGCGCCCTCCTAGAGGAGCCGATCGCCGGTGACGCGCCGGGCCTCTTCGAGCGAGGTGACGCCGGTCACGCGAGAGCCGGAGGCCGCTCTCGCGGAGCGTCGACATCCCCTGCTCGACTGCCGCCGCGAAGATCTCCTCGGTCGGGCCGTCGATCAGCCGGCGGATCTTCCCCTCCACCGACATCGCCTCGTAGAGCGCCACCCGGCCGTCATAGCCGGTCTGCAGGCAGGCTTCGCACCCCTTCGCCCGGTAGAGGCGGTGCACGTCGCGGTACTCCTCGCCGAGCTCCCGCCGCGCCTCTTCGCCCGGCTCGTACGCCTCGCGGCACTCGAGGCACAGCCGGCGGGCGAGGCGCTGGGCGATGATGCAGTTGAGTGACGGGGCCAGCAGGCCCGGGTCGACGCCCATGTCCTTGAGCCGGACGATCGAGCTCGAGGCGCTCTGCGCGTGCAGCGTGCTGAGGACGAGATGGCCGGTGGTGGCCGCCTGCATCGCGATCCGGGCAGTTTCCTCGTCCCGGATCTCGCCGACGAGGATGACGTCGGGGTCGCTGCGCAGGATCGTGCGCAGCCCGCGCGCAAAGGTGAGGCCGGCGGACGGATCGATCTCGATCTGGCCGACGCCGGGCATCTGGTACTCGACCGGGTCCTCGATCGTGACGAGGACGCTCTCCGGCTGGTTGAGCAGATCGAGCGCGGCGTAGAGCGTCGTCGTCTTGCCGCTCCCCGTCGGGCCGACGGTGATGATCGCGCCGTACGGGCGTGCGATCGCCCGGCGGACGATCGACTCGGTCCCGGGATCCATGCCGAGCTCGCCGATCGAGAGGGCGCCCTTGACGCCGCCCTGGAGGATCCGCAACACCGCCTGCTCGCCGAAGGTGGTCGGCAGCACCGCGACCCGCAGGTCCATCGGCTGGCCGCCGACCTTGATGCCGATGCGGCCGTCCTGCGGCATGCGGCGCTGGGCGATGTCGAGGCCGCCCATCACCTTCAGGCGGGCGAGCACGGCCGCCTGCATCGAGTTCGGCGCCTCGCTGAGCTCTCGCGTCACTCCGTCGATGCGGACCCGGACGACGAGGCGGTTGGCCTGCGGCACGAAGTGGATGTCGGAAGCGCGATGGCCGAGCGCACGGCTGATCATGTCGTTGACGAACCTGATCGCGGGCGCCTGGTCGTCGAGGGCGATCAGGTCGCCGTCCTCCTCCTCGTTCGCCTTCCACGAGGCGCTCGAGAACGTCTCCACGGCACCGACCTTCGCGTGGTAGGCACGGTTGATCGTCCCTTCGATCTGGTCGCTGTCGGCGACGACGAAGCGGGTGTCGGTCCCGAGCGCCAGGCGCAGGTCGTCGTGCGCGATCACATTCGTGGGGTCGGCGACCGCGACCACAGCCGTTCCGTTCTCGATCCGCACCGGCAGCGCCTGGTAGCGCTCGGCAAGGCTTTCGGGCAGCAGCGCCACCGCGGCGGCGTCGAGCGTCGTCTCGCCGAGGTCGATGAACTCGAGCCCGTGCTGCTCGGCCAGCGCCTCCGCGAGATGCCGGGTGGTGATCAGGCCCAGGCCGATCAGCACTTGGCCGAGCGGCAGCCTGCTCCGCTCCTGCTCTGCAAGCGCCTGCTCCAGCCCTTCGGCCGTCAGCTGGCCCTTGCGCATCAGGAATCCTCCGAGGAGGGGGCGACCGTGGGTCCGCGGATCCGCGCCCTGGTCGGGCAGAGGCTGGACTGCCATGGCTCGTGTATCGGCGCGGGCCCTGTCGCGCATTAGGAGGATCCGGCTAAAGCAAGATCCGGGCTCTGCCGAAGAAGGTTCGCGTGGATCTGGACTCCCTGCTCCGGCACGCGGTCGACGGCGGCGCCAGCGACGTCCACCTCAAGGTCGGCCAGCCGCCGATCCTCCGGCACGACGGCGCGCTGCAACCGGCCGAAGGCTGGCTGCCGCTCACCGACCGGCAGCTCGAAGAGGTGCTGGCCACCGTCACGGCACACGACTCGGCGCGGCGCGCGACCTTCGACCAGACCGGCGACCTCGATCTCGCCTACACGCCTCCCGGCCTTCCGCGTCTGCGCGTCAACGGCTTCCGCCAGCGTGGCTCGATCTCGTTCGCGTTCCGCGTGATCCCGAGCGAGGTGCCCGGCTTCGCCGACCTCGGCCTGCCTGAGGGGATCGAGCTGCTGGCGGACGAGCCGCGCGGCCTCGTCCTCTGCACCGGCGCGACAGGATCGGGGAAGACGACCACGCTCGCGACGATCATCGGGCACATCAACGCCACGCGCCCGTGCCACATCGTCACGATCGAGGATCCGATCGAGATCCTGCACGACGACCGGCTCGGGATCGTCAACCAGCGCGAGATCGGCCTGGACACGGCCTCGTTCAACGAGGCGCTCCGCCGGGCGCTGCGCCAGGACCCCGACGTGATCCTGATCGGCGAGATGCGCGACGCCGAGACGGCGCAGACCGCGATGCAGGCCGCCGAGTCGGGCCATCTCGTCCTCTCGACCCTGCACACGACCGATGCGGCCGAGTCGATCGGGCGGATCGTCGAGTTCTTCCCGCCCCAGAAGCACCAGCAGGTGCGGTCGATCCTGGCGGGCGTGCTCCGCGGCGTGATCAGCCAGCGGCTGCTGCCGCGCCTCGACCGCGGGCGTGTCCCCGCCGTCGAGGTGATGGTCGTGAACGCCCGGATCGCCGACCTGATCCGCGAGAACCGGGTGGACGAGATCGAGGACGCGATCGCCGACGGCGCGTTCTTCAAGATGCAGACCTTCACGCAGGCGCTGATCGCGCTCGTGCTCGACGGCCACGTCGACCGCGAGGTGGCCGCGAACGCCGCCGGCAACAAGCACGACTTCCTCGTCGCCCTCGACCGCGCCGTCAAGGAGCGGGCCGAGGAGGAGCGCAAGGCTGCCGAGGAGCCCGTCTCCGGCCAGCCGGCCGGCCTGCGCATGGTTCAGCGGGCAGAGCAGTGAAGCGACTCGTCCTTCCGCTGGTCGTCGGCCTGCTCTTGACCGCCGGGGTCGCGGCGCGCGGCGACGGCTCGACCTTCTCCGTCGTCACGGGATCGTCGGAGCTCCCGAGCGCGACGGTGCCGAACGGGAGCGATCTGTCGCTCGCGCCGACCTGGACCGTGCGTCCTGTCCAGCCCGTCCAGCTCTCGTACGACCAGCTGCTGCGGCTCTGGCAGAACGCCGGCCACTCGTACGGCATCCCCTGGAACGTGCTCGCGGCGATCAACAAGATCGAGTCGAACTTCGGCCGGAACATGGGCCCGAGCTCGGCCGGCGCGATCGGCTGGATGCAGTTCATGCCGTCGACCTGGGAGCGCTGGGGAACGGACGCGGACGCGAACGGGTTCGCCGATCCCTGGAACCCGGTCGACGCGTGTCTACTCCGCCGCCCGGTACCTCGCCGCGTCGGGCGGCGCGACCGACATCCGGCGCGCCGTCTTCTCCTACAACCACGCCGACTGGTACGTGAACCAGGTCCTGCAGCTCGCGCAGCTCTACGGCAGCTCGGACACGGCCCCGGCCGACGCGTACCAGAACGCTCCCGCCGTGCAGGGCTCCGTGCTCGCCCCCGACCCGCTCCAGGCCGAGCTGGACGAGGCGCGCGCGGCCGTCACGAAGGCGGACGCGGCGTACCGGGTGGCGCTCGAGCAAGCAGAGAAGCTCGCTCACCAGGGGCAGGAGCTGACCGACAGCGCAGACGGGACCCGGCTTCTCTCCAACCGGCTGGATGCGCAGAAGCGGGCCGGGCAGTTCGGCGCCGAGGTCGCCGCAGCGCAGGCCGAGGCGGACGGCTTGAAGCAGAAGCTCGACGAGGCGCGGGCAGCGCTGACCAAGCTCGAGCAGAAGAGCGAGGGGGTCACGTCCAACGGGTCCGGCGTCCCGGGGGCGGGCGCGGGCAACTACGTCTTCCCGGTCGGCGGCGGCCCGGCGGCCGTCTCCGTCTCGCACTACCACCACGACTATCCCGCCGCCGACATCGCGGCGCCCGAGGGCTCGCCGCTCTACGCCCTGTCCGACGGGACCGTCCTCCACGCCTGGAGCTGGGACGAGCGCTGCGGCACCGGCTTCACGATGCAGACCACCGACGGCCAGACGTGGACCTACTGCCACCTTTCCTACCTCGAGCCCGCCGTGACGCAGGGCGCCCAGCTCGCCGCCGGCGACCAGGTCGGCCTCGTCGGTCAGACGGGTGACGCCACCGGCCCGCATCTCCATCTCCAGCTGCAGCCCGCCGCCACCTATCCGCAGGACCAGGACTGGTTCCAGAGCTTCGCCGGCACCGCGTTCCGCTGGTCGGATCCAGGCCCGGCGCAGGCGGGCGCGGGTCAGCCGCTCGTCTTCCACATCATCCGTTCCCTTGACTGACGCGACGCTCAAGTTCCGGCCGGTTTCGGCCGATGAAAGCCAGGAATGATCCGGTTTGCAGCACTTCTGATCCGCGGCGTCGCCGCCACCTTCGTCGGCCTGTTGGTCGCCGGCGGGACGCTGACGCTCGCCGCCGACCGGGTCGCCCCGCAGCGGCCCACGCTCGTGCCGGTGTCGGCGGGACCGAAGTCGCTCGTCGTGCCGCAGGTGACCGGACAGGCCTACGTGTTCGCCAAGGGCATCCTCCAGGACGGCGGGTTCGCCTGGCGCGTGAGCGGATCCGTGAAGGGCTATGCGGGCAACACCGTGGCCACCCAGGAGCCGGTCGCCGGCTCGGTCGTCCAGGACACCGGCGCGCCGAAGATCACCCTGACGCTGTCCCGGAACGCGAATTACCCGGAGCGGGGTGAGCCCGACAACCGCTCGCCCTATGCCGGCACGACCGTCCTGCTGCCGGGCAACCAGCCCGCGTCGAGGATCGTCCCGAGGGTCGGGCCCGTCGTTCGCCCCGGGTAGATGGCCGTCGCCCTCGGAGCGTTCGCGGTGCTGCCCGGGCTCGCGATCGGGAGCTTCCTGAACGTCGTCGCCGCCCGGCTACCCGAGCGGCGCTCGCTCGTCCACCCGCGCTCCGCCTGCGGCGCCTGCGCGGCGCCGATCGCCTGGTACGACAACGTTCCGCTGCTGAGCTACACGATCCTCCGCGGGCGTTGCCGGTCGTGCACGACGCGGATCAGCCCGCTCTATCCTGCCGTCGAGCTGGCGACCGCGGTCCTGCTCGCCGGTTGCCTGTTCGCCTTCGGGCTGACGCTCCACGCGGCCGCCGCGGCCGTCTTCTGCGCGGCTCTGGTCGTGATCACCGCGACCGATCTCACACACCGGATCGTCCCGAACCGGATCGTGCTCCCGGCGGCGGCGGTCGTCCTCGTCCTGATGACGGCGGCGGAGCCAAGCCCCGAGTGGGCGGCGGCCGGGCTCGGCGCGTCGGCGTTCCTGCTGCTCGTCGCGCTCGCCTATCCCGGCGGGATGGGCATGGGTGACGTCAAGCTCGCGCTGCTGATGGGCGTCGCGCTCGGGCGCGCCGTCGCGGTCGCGCTCCCGCTGGGAATGCTCGTGGCGATCGTGCCCGCGATCTTCCTCTTCGCCCGACACGGCTCCGGGGCGCGGAAGATGGCGATTCCCTTCGCGCCGTTCCTCGCAGTCGGATCGGTCGTCGCGCTGTTCGCGGGCGACGCGCTGATCCACGCCTACACGAGCTTCTTCTGAGGCGCGGGGTGTGGGGGACATGCCGCATGAGCCGCCCGACCTCCGCCCGCTGAGGGCGGTCGAGGAGCGCGAGGACACCGCAGCAGCGCCGGTCCGGGGGGCCGGGATTCACAACGAGCCGGCCGAGCTCGTCGCCGACCTGATCGAGGCCACCGGGCTCGTCCCGCTCGACCGCCTTGCGCTCGTGCGCGGCGCGGCGCGCCGGGGCGGCACCATCGCCGAGGCGCTCGTCTCGGAGGGGCTTGCCTCGAGCGAGGGCGTGGCGCGCATGCTCGCCGCCCGCCACCGCCTGCCGCTCGTCGACCTGCGGCTGACCGGTGTGTCGGTCGACGCGAGCACGCACATGCCCGTACGCGTGCTGCGGCGCGCCGTCGCGCTGCCGTACCGCCTCGAGGGCGAGACCCTCCACGTCGCGCTGGCCGATCCGCAGAACGTCCAGGCGATCGACGAGCTCCGGCTCGCGACGCGCTACCAGCTCTCGCTCGGCGTCGCCGCGCGGGACGAGATCACCGCCGAGCTCGACCGCCTCGACCGCGTTTCCGACGCGGTGATCGAGACGCTCGACGACGACGAGCCCGAGGAAAACGACGCCGTCGCCGATCTCGAGGAGGACGACGGCGTCTCGGACGGGCCGATCGTCCGCATCGTCAACTCGATCATGCTCGAAGCGGCAGAGGACGGGGCGAGCGACGTCCACTTCGAGGCCCAGGACGACGGCCTGCTCGTCCGGTTCCGGATCGACGGCGTCCTCCACGAGATGCAGCGCATCCCCCGGCAGCACATGGCCGGAGTGACCACGCGCCTGAAGGTGCTGGCGAAGATGGACATCGCCGAGCGTCGTAAGCCGCAGGACGGCCGGATCTCCCTGCGCGCGGCGTCCGCGGGCCGCCTGCTCGACATCCGCATGGCGACGCTGCCGACCGTCGCCGGCGAGACCGTCGTCCTGCGCCTGCTGGACAAGTCGAAGCAGGCGCCGTCGCTCGAGGTTCTGGGGATGTCCGACGAGATGCGCGCGACGTTCAGCTCGCTGATTGCACGACCGACGGGGGCGATCTTCGTCACCGGGCCGACCGGCTCGGGCAAGTCCACGTCGCTGTACGCGGCGCTGACTCAGATCGCCCGGCCGGAGATCAACGTGATCACGGTCGAGGACCCGGTCGAGTACCGGCTCGTCGGCGTGAACCAGATGCAGATCAACGTGCGCGCGGGACTGACGTTCGCGACTGCGCTGCGCTCGATCCTCCGCTCCGACCCCGACGTGGTCATGGTCGGCGAGGTGCGCGACGGCGAGACCGCGAAGTTGGCGATCGAGGCGGCTCTCACCGGCCACCTCGTGCTCTCGACGCTGCACACCAACGACGCCCCGAGCACGCTGACCAGGTTGAACGAGATGGGCGTCGAGCCGTTCCTGACCGCCTCGGCCGTCTCGGCGGTGCTGGCACAGCGGCTCGCGCGCAAGCTCTGCACCCACTGCTGCGAGATGTACACGCCGAGCGTCGAGGAGCTGGTCGAGGCGCGGGTCGCGCCCGACGTCGCCGCTTCGTCCGACGGGATGGTGCTGTACCGCAAGCGCGGCTGCCCGCGCTGCAACCAGACCGGCTACAAGGGCCGGATCGGGATCTTCCAGCTGATGCTGATGAACGAGGGGCTCGCTGATCTGGCGGTGCGGAAGGCCGGCCGCGACGAGGTCGAGCGCGAAGCAATGTCGTCCGGGATGAAGACCCTCTGGGACGACGGCATGGCCAAGGTCGCCTCGGGCCTGACGTCGATCGAAGAGCTCGCCCGAGTCACGGTCTGAAGGTGCCTGGAGCAGTGACAGGCTTGAGCCTGTCACCGCTCTTCGCCGCGCCGGTGCCGCTCCTGGGTGCGGGGATGCGCCCGTGGCGGCCGTCCTCACGGCCACGGGCCTCGATCCAGGTCCACGGCCAGGGCTTGTCTCCGTCGCACAGGCCCGCCTTCGCCGGATTCGCCTCGACGTACGCGTACGTCTGCTCGAGATGCTGCTCGTCGGCGATCACGCGTGCCGAATAGCGCTCGGCGAAAACGTGACCGGAGCGGTTGTGGCGCTCGTTGAAGGTGCGGGCGTAGCGGCCGTTCAACCGCTGCATCGCGGCGCCCAGATCAGATGTCGTTCCTTCGAGGAGCAGGTGGTAGTGCGTTCCCATCAGGCAGTACGCGAGGCACCGAATCGGGAAGCGCTCGGTCAGTTCCCCCAGTAGCCAGAGAAAGACGTACCTGTCGCGGTCGTCGGCGAACAGGTCGAGCCCGAACACGCAGTGGGCCGTGACGTGGAAAACGCCGTCCGGTAGCTCGTTCCGGGGCTGGCGCGACACCGTTGCCGAAAGTAGCAACGAGTCGGCCCGCTACGGGCCGTTGGCGCGCACTCGTCACACGTCTCCTGCAGTGACAGGCTTAAGCCTGTCACTGCTCTTCCGCGCGGCCCGCCTAGGCCGCCTGGATGTCGCAGCCCAGGTACATCAGCGCCGCGACCGCCTCGGTCACGAAGGCGCTTGCCTGGTTGGCGTCCGCAAAGGTATACGGGCCGGGGCGCACGAGCTGCGTGGTGCCGTGCGGGCAGACCTCCGCCTCGACCACACAGGACGACCCGTGGTCGACCGCGCGGAGCATCGCCACCATCTTCCCGTCCTTGCGCGCGTGCCTGACGAACAGCTCGCGTCCTTCGGCGACCTCCGAGGTCGGCGCGACGGGCTCGGGCGAGACCGCCCAGAGATCGTTCCAGGCGGGCTCCTCGGCCGGCGCCGTGTGCCGGCCGAACCGGATCACGAGGAGGCGTTCGCGGCTGCCTGAGCGACCGTGTCGCGATCCGCGAAGCCGTCGATCCGGACGACGAGTGACTCGGGCGGCCGGAGGACGAGGACGGCCGGGTCCTGGACGGCGCCGTACTTCGCGTTCAGCGAGTCGATGCCGCGGCCGCGCACGTCGATCGGCACGAAGGAGCTGCCCGCGAGCTTCGCGCCTGCCCTGGCCTCGGCCAGCGCGGTTCCGTCGATCTTCGCCCGCGGGTCGTAGAGGGCGACGACGACGACCTGGTCGGCGGCGAGCGCGCGGCGGATCGCGACCGGCAGCTGGTTCGGCGACGCCGCCGGCTTCGGCTTCGCGGCCGTCTTCGCAACCGCCCGGTGCTTCGTGGGTGTCGCGTGCGGCTTGGCGGAGCTGGCCGCATGCGGCTTCGCGGCGGGCGTGGCCGCCGCGTGGCTCGGCACGTGTTTCACTGGCGCAGGCACGGGGGCCGGCTCGGAGTTGCTCGAGCCGTGCAGGCGGGTGACGGCCATGAACCCTGCGACGCCTGCTGCGATGACGAGCAGCAGGACGAGCAGGAGCAGGCGGGCGCGGGCGTCGAGGGTGCGGGTCACGTCTCTGTTATCGGCATCTGCCGTGATGGGCTTGACACCCGACGATGCTCAGGCCCCGAACGCGGAAGACTCGCGGGCCATGATTGCCCCGGTCGAGCCGTCCCGGACGACGACGGTCACGCGTTTCAGGTTGAGACCCGACGCAGGCGTCCGGACCGAGAGCGTCCCGTCGTTGTTGACGTAGTTCACGTACGTGTCGACGCGGTACGTGTGGCCGTCGGGGCCGGTCACGTTCTGGACGGGCAGGCAGGCCGCGGGCTCGTCGACGGTCGAGCAGGGTTCGTCGCCGTTCTGACCTGCGACGGCCTGGTTGGTCGAGGGGGGAATCGTCGAGTCGGTCGAGTTCGCGGTCACGTACGTGCCGCTGGTCGGGATCAGCGTCCCGTCGATCCGCACCGCGGTGAAGGTGCGGGTGCGGTACTTCTCCATCTGCGTGTCGGCGAGGGTCAGGGCCGTTCCCTTCTGGCCGGCTCGCCGCAGCGAGACGGCACTCGACGTGAACACGGCGAGGAGGGCTCCCACCGCGATCGAGAGCATCGTCATCGCGATCAGCAGCTCGATGAGACCGAATCCGTCGTCATCTGCCGCGCGTCGCCTCAACCGGCGGGAGCAGTTCGCCGCGAAGGCCGCCATGTCTACCTGAGCTGCTGCCAGGATCCTGGCACGTCGGCCCACACTGCCGTGTCGTCGCCCGACTCGTTGGTCGTCTCGTCGTACGCGGCGCCGGGCGCTCCCGGTGGCGGGTTGATGATCGTCCGCGTGTCGCCGTTTCCGGCCATGTTGGCCGTGTCGGCGAGCACGGGGCCGTGGAGAGTCGCATTCCCGCCTTCGTTGAGGATCCCGTTGGTGAACGCGATCCCCTCGAAGGTGTTCTGGCCGGTCAATGAGAACCCGGTTGTGCTGTGGCTGCCGTTGTTGTAGGCGACGAAGACGAGCAGGTTCTGGTTGGCGTCGTAGTTACCGAGGCAGGGATTCCCCGACGTCGGTGACTCGCAGATGTTTGCCTGGCCGCTGAACGAGATCGTTCCGGTGGCGTAGATCGTCCCCCGGCCGTGGACGACGGCGTTGTCCTGGCCCGCGAAGCTGAGGTTGCCGTCGATCCAGACCGTTCCCAGGATCGTCAGAGTGCCCGGACTCCCCGACTGCCACTTGAGTCGGCCGATGAGATCGCCGCTGCTGTTGTAGTACCGGCAGTCGAAGCTGCCGAAGGTGAGGAAGTCGACCGACCCGAGGCTCGGCGGATTGCTCATCGTCGAGTTGTTGTCGAACAGCGCGCTCTTGAACGTCGAGGCGGTGTAGCCGCTGGGGTACGTCGACATGTAGGCGGGGTCTGCGGGATGCGTTGGGTCGTCGTTGCAGCCGGTGGCGGGTCCGGGCCTGGCGTTCGCGTACCAGGCCGTGTCGATCGTGGGCGGCGGGATGGTGATCTGCGTCGACGAGTAGGCGGCCGCGTAGATTCCGGACCCGTAACCACTCTGGTTGTTCCGCTTGGTCGCGTCCCCGCGCAGGCTGCAAACGACCGATTGCCCACGCGTGTCAACGCAGCCGCCGACCACTGTCGCCTGTGCGATACATCCGGAGCCGCATGCAGCGGGCGAGGGTTGCCCTGTTCCGACGGGCGACGAGTTGCTTCCGGTGACCTTGAACTTCCTGCCGACGTACAGGTTGATGGTCTGACCGGTCCCTGCCGGCTCTCGCATGCTCACGTTGCTGCCGCCCCAGCACAGCGACCCGGCGACGTACATGCTGACGCTGATCGTGAGGTTGCCGCTGAAGTTGTTTCCAGTCCCGATCGTCACACAGTCGGAGCTCGGGTCGCCGAGGAAGAAGCCGTATTGGTATGCGGGCGAGGGATCATGGTGGACGTTCGACGACGAGGAGTGATGGGTGACCGTTTGAGCAACCTTCCGGCTCACGATCCGCGTGACGTTGCCGTCGGGCGAGACGCCGGTGGACGTGATCGTCCAGTAGTACAGGTCGGGATTCGACGAGTCCTGCGCGCGCGTCGCCGTGTACGACCACGAGCCGTTGTCGGTGGTTCCACTCACCCCCGGCAAGGAGGTGGCGGTCGCCGGCAGGGCCTTCGCCGCGTTCACGCCGGCGTTCAAGCCGCGCCTCGGCGATGTTCAGGGCCCGGTTCACCTGGCGGTCGCGGCCGAAATGGTGCTCGTTCGAGGTGACCTCCGTCATCACCGCGGCGGTGCCGATGGTGAGGACGCCCATCACGATCAGGGTCAGCACCAGCGCGATGCCGTCCTGTCCGGCTAGCCTTCCGCGGATCACGGCGCGCAGACGCACGCCGCAAGCGGGCTCGGCGGTCGGTTCCGCGTCTCTGGCGCGACCCATGCTCTAACCAATCGTCGGAAACGGCGGGTCGCGCAATCACTCTAGGGGGGTAACGGGATCCCTCTAAACCGTGATCCTGCGTGCCGATGAACAGATCGTGATGAAGCGGATCGTCGATCGTGTGCGCGCAGGAGCCCGCCTTCGCGGCGTCCTGGCGAAGCAGGGAGGTTTCACCCTGGTCGAGCTGGTCGTCGTGATGGTGATCCTCCTGATCGTGCTGGCGCCGCTGACCGCACTCGTTCGCTTCGGGCATGATCGCCCAGGTCGACCAGACGAACCGGTTCGACGCACAGGAGAACGCGCGGCAGGCCCTCGACCGGATGCGCAAGGACATCCATTGCGCGCCACGGCGTCACCGACCCCTACACGAACTCCTCGGGCGGCCAGACCCTCGTTCTCACCGAGACGAACGCCACCGGCACCGCGGAGTGCCCCGGTCTCGTCCAGACGAATGCGTCGGCAGTCCAGTGGTGCACGATCCCGGTCGCCGGAGCGACCGACCGCTACCAGCTCTATCGCGAGAACGACCCGGACGCGACCTGCGACGGGAGCATCTCGACCTTCATGGTCGACTACCTGACCCGGGCCGACATCTGGGCGAGCCCGACGTGCATCAGCGGGCAGTATCCGACGGTCGAGGTGACGTATGCCGGTCGACGTCGACCCCTCGAAGCGCCCTGGCGCGTATCAGCTCAGCGACCAGATCGCCCTGCGCAACGGCGACATCTGCAACTAGGGTCGGGTGCCCGTAGGCAGCACACCGAGTCGCTACCGTTGAGCTCCGTGGCATCAGGCCCCGAGACCGGCTCGACCTTCCAGCGCCGGCTGCTGCGAGGGTCGGCGACCCTGATCTTCACAGGTCTCTGTGTCTGGTACCTGATCGCGAAGATCGACTTCCGCGAGACGGCAGATGTTCTCGGTGATTCGGAGCTCTCGCTGCTCGTGCTCGCATTCGCGATCCTCGTTCTCGCGCTCGTCCCACTCGCGTGGCGCTGGCAGCGGCTGCTGTCGGCGCGCGGGATCCGAGAAGGCCTGACGTGGCTCATCCGCACCTACTTTGTCTCCTATACAGCGAGCCAGGTCCTGCCGACCTCGCTGGGGGGCGACGCGATGCGGATCTTCGAGACGGCACGCCGTCACCCGGGCACGAAGGGCGCCGTGGCAGGCTCCGTCCTGCTCGAGCGCGGGCTGGGGGCGGTCGCGACCCTGACTCTCGGCGCAGTCGGCTTCGTCCTCGCGGCCGGGCGCTACGACGTCGGCCCGTACCTGTGGCTCGAGCTGGCGATCGCGCTCGCCACGATCCTGCTGGCCGTCGTCGTGTTCTCCCGTCGTGCGCGCCGGCCGTTGGCGCGGATGGAGCCGCTGCTGAGACGGCTGCGCCTCGCTCGGTCCGCTCGGCGCCGTCTACCGGGGCGTCCACGGCTACCGCGACCACGTGGCTCTCGTCACAGGGATGACAGCGCTGACCATCGTCGTCCAGGCGTTCCGGATCCTGGCGATCTGGCTCTGTGCGGAAGCGGTCGGCGTGCATCTCTCGCCGCTTCCCTACTTCGTGATGGGGCCGATGTTCTTCCTCGTCATGCTCGCACCGTTCACGCTGAACGGGTTCGCGCTGCGCGAGGCGTTCTTCGTCAGCTTCCTCGGTCAGCTCGGTGTCGACGCCGATCAGGCGTTCGCGACCGGCTTCCTGTACTTCCTGCTGGCACTGGCGCTCTCGGTTCCCGGTGCCGTGATCTGGGCGGTCGAAGGTGTCGGCGGCCTCATCGGCCGGGGCCGGCCGGCCCGGCCGAGCGAGGCGCCCTAGCGAGGGCGACAATGCCGGTGCCGAGGCGCGTCTGCGCGAAGGGCCGCTGCAGTACCCGGAACGGAGCCGAGATGCCCGCGGTCAGCCAGCCGATCCCGTCGGGCGGCTGGAGCCAGCGGCCGCTCGCCGCAGTCTGCTGCTCCATCGAGGCGCTGTTCCGCGTGCTCGCGAGGCGGCCGATCGCGTTCCGGCCCACCTCGAGCGCGTAGCCGAAGGGAAAGCCGGAGGTGAGGACGATCGGATCGACGAACCCGGCCGCCTCCAGCACATGGGCCATGTCCTCGGGGTCGTAGCGGCGATGGTGGCCGACGATGCGGTCGTGTGGGCCGAAACGGTGCCGGTGCGCGGGAGCGCTCACGAGGACCCAGCCCCCTTCGCGGACGCGGCGGCGCCACTCCGTGAGCGCACTGACGTCGTCTTCGAGGTGCTCGAGCACCTCGAAGCTGCAAAGGAGGTCGAACACGGCACCCGGGGCGAGCGCCGAGACGTCTCCGAGGACGATCTCTCCGCGCCCGATCGCCCGCAGGCGCGAGGCGGCACGGTCGAAGGCCTCCGCGTCCGGCTCGACTGCTGTGTAGTCGTAGTCGGAGGCGAGCCGGGCACCCACGGCTCCCTCGCCCGCGCCGACCTCGAGGATCGACGCGACCTCCTGTCCGAGCATCCGCAGCAGCCGCTGCACGAGGTCGAAGCGAAGCCAAGCGTTCAGCGGCAGCGGAGGAGGGCTCATGCCGCGACGGATGCGACCCGTGCGTAGAGGGCGGCGGTGACGGAGGCCGGCCGGAACGAGAGCATCGCGCGCTCGTAGGCGGCCGCACGCAGCTCGGCGACTCGCTTCGGATTCGAGGCGAGCTCGATCAGGGCGTGGGCGAGGGAGCGTGCATTGCCCGGCTGGACGAAGACTGCAGCGGGATCGAGGGCGTCCCGCTGCGGGCTCGTGTCGGACGTGACGATCGCGGTCCCTGCGGCTGCCCCCTGGAAGACCTTGTTCGGGACGACCCGCAACGCCTTCGGCCCGGTGCCGAAGATCCCGAGGCAGACGTCGTGCGTGGCCACGACAGAAGGCAACTCGTCAGGGTCGATCCAGTCGATCCAGTCTATGGATGCGTTCTCGGCTGCGACTGCCCGCGTCGCCTCGTAGTCCTGGCCGCGGCCGATCAGCGTCAGCCGGACGGCCGGCACCGAGGCGAGCAGGCCGGCGGCCTCGCCGATCACCGGCGCTCCTTGGAGCGGCGTGAACGAGCCGAAGAAGACGACGCGCAACGGGCTGCCGGGGGAAGAGTCCGGGCTGTGAAACCACTCCTCGGCGGCGCCGACGGGGACGACGAGAGCGCGGTCGTGCGCCGCTCCGTGGATGAGCTCCAGGTGCCACGCGGTGTCGACACAAGGGACGTCGGCAGCTTCGAGGGCGGCGCGGTCGAGACGCTCGAGCAGGCGTACGACGAGACCCGGTCGGGCGCCCCGATCGAGCGCGGTGTCGCTGGCGGAGATCAGATGATCGAGGACGACGGGCACGTCCGGCCAGAGCCGGCACGCAAGATGGACGTCGAAGTGACCCATGTACCCGACCACGACGAGGTCGATCGGCGGCAGACGGCGAGAACGAAGCCAGAGCCGCCACCACGCCCCCGCGAGGCGGACGACCAGAATCGGGACGAGCCACGGCTGCTTGAGGATCCGAACGCGCATCGCGGTGTCGAAGCCGAGCGGGACATTGCATTCGACGACCTCGTCGCCGAGTGCTGCGAATCCCTCCTGGAGGACTCGGATGCGCGGGTAGAGTCGCGCGTCGTAGGTGCCGAAGAAGAGGACGCGACGACGGCCCGGGAGCTTGCGCCGGCCGGCGGGTCTGACGCGGGCTCGAGTCGGCGAGAGTCCGATTCGCATGCAAGCGAGATCGGCTCGTGGAGGCGGAGGCTAGACACGCCGAAGGGTGATATGAAGCGCCGCTATCTCGGGAGGCGGAGCGGGCGACGCGATTCGCATGCGGATCGGCTGGCGGTGAACGCCGGGGGGGTCGCGGCGACGCTCACAGTACGTGGACCGAACAGTGCGTAGTTCCTCGTGCGGTAGGTCACGCGGGCGTTTCTGGCGGCGCAGACCGGAATCCGAACGCTCTGCGGGTGCCCCGGGCTGACCCGCACCGTCATCCGCGAGCTTTCCCCGAACCGGAATGTGAGCTTGGACGCTCCGACAACGGGAGATGCCGTCAGCCGCATCGTGAGCCAGCCCGACACCGACCGGCCGGGCACGGTGGGCCACACGTAGATGACGCCGGCGGCAGCAAGCCAGCCGTCCGCGTAGCGTCCGAGCGCGTACAGGCGCAGGCGCGGACGCCTGGCTCGATCGGGCATCCACAGGGTTGCGGTGGGGCCGCGCTCGAGGACTTGAGCATCCTGGAGCCGAACGGTGGAGCCGTACGAGTCGACGAGCAGCGGGCCTGCGAGAGGCTTGCCGCTGACAGTCAGCGAGCCGTCGTCGCCCACGCGTACGCGCTCGGTGCGGAAAGCGTCGAACTTCGCCGCACCCGGGAGGAGCGCGACCCGAGTGATCGAGCGGTTCCAGAAGAGCTGCTGGAGGGTGAAGCCGCCGCGGCCGCCGCTGTACGACTGGAGCAGTGTCACCTGGCCGACATGGGCGCGGTCGACCCAGGATGCGTCGCCCGGCAGTGCGATCTTCCGCAGACGTGCTCGTGCTCCTGGACGTCGAGGGCAACGGCGCCGGCCGAGGCCACACCGGTTGCGAGCAGAGCGAATCCGAGCACGACCGGCGTGCCTAGCCGTGGGCGCCTCGATGCGAGCACGGCGATGACTGACATCAGCCCGACCGCGGCTGCGACGATGCCGGCCGCGTTCCCTGCTCCGCCGAGCTTGCCGGTGAGCCAGTAGACGCCGAACAGGATCGGCGAGGCGTTGATGGTCGGCGGCGATCGCGAAGCCGCTCAGCGGGACACGCACCGAGAGGATCACGAGTGCCGCGGCGAGCACGAGGTGAGGAACGCGGAGCGGGCCATCCGCGCTTGGCATAGAGGGCGAAGCAGATGCCGAGGAGTGGAGCGACGTAGAAGACGTAGCGCTCCTTGATCTCGTTCACGCCGTAGACAGCCACCCGGCCTGCGGCGTTCGCCTGGAGCAGCCCGGCCTCGGTCACGAGGGCAGCCGCGAGCAGGACGACGACGACGCCGAACGACTGCTCGAGCCGGAGCCGGGGCGTCGAAGCGCGAGCCAGAGGCCGAGCAGAGCGCCGGGGACGATGATCCAGCCCGCGGCGTAGGCCAGCACCATCGTGTCCCAGCCGGACCAGCGGAGGAAGGCGATCGGATGCAGGTGCAGATGGAGAACCGGGTGGTAGTAGCCGACTACGTGACCCGGGCCTGCGAGGGCCAGACCGAAGACGGGAAGCAGCGAAGACGCAGATCGGCAGGAGCTGCTCACGTAGTGCTGCCTTGATGCGGCGCTCTCGCGCTCCGAGCACCAGCGCAGCGCAGAAGAAGACGATCGGCAGGACGGCGAGCTGGGCGCGCGTGAGGGCGGCGAGCGCGGCGAACGCGACGAAGGCGAGCTGCGCGCGCCGGGTCGGCTCCGCGAGGGCGATCGTGGCTGCGGCGACCGCAGCAAGGACCAGCGGATACGCGAACGGCTCCGAGGTGACGAACGAGGCGTAGAGGAGGTCGGGGACGAGCAGAGCCAAGGCGGCCAGGGCGAGCGCGATCCGGCGCGAGAGGCCGAGGCGCAGCGCAAGGAGGTACACCGGGATCGCAGCAAGGGACATCGCGAGCGCGCCGATCGCCTGGACGACACGGAAGGCAGTCCCGACGTCGCCGATCAGCCACGCCGGCGCGGTGAGGATCGGCTGGAGCAGCGCCGGGAAGTGCGCCGGGCCACCGCGGATTGACGGATGGCCGGAGTCGGCGAGCGACCGCCCGATCGCCGAGTAGATGTACTCGTCAGGGAAGAGCGCGGGCGTCGATCGGAGCCAGGCTCAGCCCGTGCGAACGACGAAGCTCGCGCCGACGAGGGCTACGAGCGCATAGACAGGATGACGCTTCACAGGCCTTTTGCTCGGCACAACGGGCTCGGGACTTTAGAAAGCGAAGAGGGCGCGGTGTTCCGCGCCCTCTCGATGACTCGTGGAGCGGTTCTGCTTACGCAGGCGCCGCCGATGACGATCTGCGCCGACGGGCCCGCCTTCGCGGCCGTCTTCGTGGCGTCATCGGCGACGTGGCCTGGACGCAGTAGCTCGTTGCCGCGCTGCTTGGCCGCGAGGATCGTGTACAGGTGGCGTTGATCGACTGGTCGTAGGACGCCTTCAGTGCGGCGGCGGTCATGCCGGCGTACGTGCCGTTGTCGGAGAACCACGCCTCGACCGACGGGATCGACCGACCGCAGGTCGGCGCCGGCCGCGCTCTTGTTCGCGCGGTCCCTGAAGCTCAGGTACGAGGGGATCGCGATCGCCGTGAGGATCGCGAGGATGATCATCACGACGAGGAGCTCGATCAGGGTGAAACCCTTCTCGCTCCTCAGACGCTTCCGCAACTTGTCGAGCATGGTGCTCCTTCCTTGGGGGTTTTGCGGTGGCCCCGGCACCTATCGGCGGCGCGCCGTCGCGCCCCGCAGCCCTAGAACGGGTGAAATCCCCTGCTCAGACGGGGTAGGCCGAGTGGCCCGTTAAGGATCGGCCGCGCACTGCCGATAGCCCGTCCGGGATGACCGCCGTCCACTCGATCGACCAGCTGCTCGAGGGCATGGAAACGCTCCGGGCTTCCGACCTGCACATCTCTGCGGGCTCGCCGCCGGTCGCCCGCGTGCGCGGCGAGATGACCGTCCTGGAGGAGCTGCCCGAGCTGACGCCGGACGACACGCAGCAGCTCCTCTACCGCATCCTCTCGACCGAGCAGCAGAAGCGGCTCGAGGTCGACCGGCAGATCGACCTCTCGTACGCGATCTCCGGCGTCGCCCGCTTCCGCGTCAACATCTTCTTCCAGCGAAGCGCAGCCGCCGCAGTCTTCCGTCTGATCCCGTACAGGATCCTGACGCTCGAGGAGCTCCGGCTCCCGGGCGGCCTGCACGAGTTCGCCGAGCGGCCTCGCGGCCTCGTCCTGGTCACCGGCCCGACCGGCTCGGGCAAGTCGACGACGCTGGCCGCGCTGATCGACGAGATCAACCGCAACCGCGCGGGTCACATCCTCACGATCGAGGACCCGATCGAGTTCCTGCACAGCCACCGCCGCTGCCTCGTCAACCAGCGCGAGATCGGAACCGACGCGCATGGCTTCGCCGAGGCGCTCCGCGCAGGTCTCCGCCAGGACCCCGACGTGATCCTCCTCGGCGAGATGCGCGACCTCGAGACGATCTCGACCGCGCTGACCGCCGCCGAGACCGGCCACCTCGTGTTCGCCACGCTCCACACGCGCGGCGCCGCCGGGACGATCGACCGCATCATCGACGTCTTCCCCGCCGAGCAGCAGGGCCAGATCCGCGCCCAGCTCTCGGCCAGCCTCGAAGGCATCGTCACCCAGACGCTGCTGCCGACGGCCGACGGCCAGGGCCGCGTCGCCGCCCTCGAGATCCTGATCCCCGACTACGCGGTCCGGAACCTGATCCGCCAGCGGAAGCTCGAGCAGATCTACTCGGTGATGCAGACCGGCACCGCCCGCGGCATGCAGACGATGGAGCAGGCGCTCTGCGATCTGGTCCTGCGCGGGACGATCGCGAGAGACGTCGCCCTCGACAGCTCGAGCTATCCCGACCAGCTGGTCGGACTGCTCGAGCGCTCCGGCGCCGGCTCGCCGAACGGCTCGCAGCCCGCGTCCGGCGCATCCGGCCTGCGACTGGCGGGGAGCTGAGATGGCCAATCACGACGAGACCTCGATCTGGAAGAAGGAGATCAGCTTCCGCCGGAAGCCGAACCAGGCGCCGAAGGCCGTGCCCGTCTGGCCGCAGGAGGCCGCGCAAGCGGCGCCCCGGCAGCCGGAGCCGAAGACCTCGGTCTGGAAGAAGGAGATCAGCTTCGGCCGCAAGGGCAAGCCGAAGCCCGTGGCGCTGCCGCCGGTCGAAGCGCCGCCGGCGCCGGTGACGGCCGGATCCGAGCCAGAGGCGAAGACCTCGGTCTGGAAGAAGGAGATCAGCTTCGGCCGCAAGTCCAAGCCGAAGGTCGAGTCGACGTCTGCGCCCGTCGAGGCCGCTCGCGACGTCGCCGTCCCGACGCCGAGGCCGCCGTTCCGCCCGTGAGCCCGACGCCGGAGGCCGATCCGTTCCTGTCGCGCCGCTGCCGCCGGTCTCGCCGTCGTTCCAGCCGGTCGCGCCCGACCCGGTCCCGTCTGACTCGAGCGAGCCTGTGCTGCCCCCCGCCGGGGCCGAGGCCGGTCCGGTGCCGCCGCCCGTGTCGCCCACAGCCGAGCCGGTGCCGCCGGTCGCCCTGGTCGCCGCACAGCCCGATGTCCCGCCGGCCGTGCCGGTGGCCGATCCGGTCCAGGTCGACGTCCCGGCGGCAGCCGCTCCAGCCGTGGCCGCGGTCGAGCCCGCCGAGTCCGGCGCCGAGGCCGTCGCGCCCGAGCCGGTCCACGACCCTCAGGTCGAGCCCGCCTCCGAGGCACCGTCGAAGCAGTCCCGCCGCGAGCGCCGCGAGGCGAAGCGCGGCCTCGACAAGGCGTCGAAGGAGCACGGCCAGCTCGTCGGCCTCAAGCTGGGCGCCTCGCAGATCGCCGCCGCCCAGGTGGTCAACAAGGGCGGCCCGAAGATCGTCCGGATGGCACGCATGCCGCTCGAGCGGGGCGTCGTCGTCGGCGGAGAGCTGCGTGAGCCCGAGCAGCTGGCCTCGGCGCTGAAGACCTTCTTCCGCAAGAACAAGCTGCCCCGAAACTGCGTGCGCCTCGGGATCTCCAACAATCGGATCGGCGTCCGCACCTTCGAGATCTCCGGGATCTCCGACCCGAAGCAGCTCGCCAACGCGGTTCGCTTCCGGGCGCAGGAGGCGCTTCCGATCCCGCTCGACGAGGCGGTGCTCGACTACCGCATCCTCGATGACCGCCTCGGGGAGGACGGAGACCGCGTCTGTCGTGTGCTCCTGGTGGTCGCGCACAAGGAGCTCGTCGAGCGGTACGTCTCCGCCTGCCGCAAGGCGGGGCTGAAGCTGGTCGGGATCGACCTCGAGGCCTTCGCCCTGCTCCGGGCGCTCAGCGATCCGACGCAGACCCCCGGCGAGGACGCCGCGGTCGTCTGCGTCTCGATCGGCCACGACCGCTCGACCCTCGCGGTCTCGGACGGCCGGCTCTGCGAGTTCACGCGTGTGCTCGCCTGGGGCGGCTCGGCCCTCGACGCCGCGGTCGCGCGCGTGCTCGACATCACCCCGTCCGCGGCCGTTCCGATCAAGCACGCGCTCTCGCTGGGCGAGGAGGGCGAGGCTGCCGGCCTCGACGCTCGCCACGCCGACGAGGCGCGTCGGGCCATGGTCGGCGAGCTGCAGTCGTTCGCCCGAGAGCTCGTCGCCTCGCTGCGCTTCTACCAGGAGCAGCCGAAGTCGCTCGGCATCGTCGAGATCATGATCACGGGCGGTGCCGCGGCCTGCGGAGGGCTCGCGCCTGAGCTCGAGCGGCTGATCGGGATCCCCGTCCGCGTCGCCGACCCGCTCGCGCGCGTCAAGGCGCCGCGTACGCTCGAAGGTAGCGACGCAGCCTCCATCGCCTCCATGGCTGTCGCCGTCGGCCTCGGGATCGAGGACTGATGCGCGCCGTCAACCTCCTCCCCCGCGAGACCAAGCAGCCGCGCAAGCGCCTGACCGTCGCCGGCCAGCTCGCGCTGGTTGCGCCGTTCGTCGTCGCCGGCCTGCTCGCGGCCGGGTACCTGCTCTCGACCTCGAGCGTGAACAGCAAGCGCTCGACCCTCCAGGCGCTCCAGGACGAGCTCGCCTCGCTGCCGGCTCCGGAAACCCGCGAGCCTCAGCAGAATCCCGCGCTCGCCTCCGAGCGGCAGCTGCGCATCGCCACGCTCGGCGCAGCGCTGCAGAGCCGTCTCGTCTGGGATCGCGTCTTCCGCGAGATCTCGGCGGTGCTGCCGGCCGACGTCTGGCTGACGACCATGTCTGCGCAGACGCCGCAGACGCCGACCACGGTGCCGACGGCGACGACGGCCACGCCCGCGCCGTCCAGCCCGACGAGCACGACGGGCACGACGACCACCGCGACCACGACCACCGCCGCGCCGACGCCCGCCCCGGCGCCTGCCACAGGGCCGATGACCTTCGCCGGCTACACGTACTCACAGGAGGGCGTCGCCCGGCTGCTCAGTCGCCTGGCGGTCGTTCCAGCGCTCCAGAACGTGAAGCTCGTCTCGAGCTCCGAGGCGACGGTGGGAGGCCAGACGGTCGTCACCTTCTCGATCCAGGCCGACGTCCGGCCTCAGGAGACGGGATGAGCAAGCAGCGCACCGAAGTCAAGGTCGCCCTGGTCGCCCTCGGGGTTCTGCTCGGGCTCGTCGCCGGCTGGTTCCTCGTCGTCGCGCCCAAACGGCACGACGCCGCCGACCTGAAGCAGCAGATCGCCGACACGCGGGATCAGATCTCGGTTGCGCAGGGAGTCCGGACGCCGACCGCGCCGCCGCCGATCCGCGTGGCCGACCTCTTCAAGCTCTCGCGGGCGATGCCGAACACGGTCGACATCCCTGGCGTGATCCTCCAGCTCAGCGGCGTGGCAGCCGAGACCGGGGTCAAGTTCGAGTCGATCACGCCGCACGATCCCGTGTCGTTCGGCGCGTACCAGCAGGTCTCGGTCGACCTCTCGTTCGAGGGCCGCTTCTACGACCTGTCCGACTTCCTCTACCGGCTGCGCAACCTCGTCGGCGTCCACGAGGGCGTGCTCGATGCGACCGGCCGTCTCTTCACCGTCGACTAGATCAGCTTCACCCAGGGCGCGGAGAGCTTCCCCCAGGTGAAGGCCACGCTTACCGTCTCTGCCTACGTCTTCGGCGACGGGACGACGCCGCCCGTCCCGGGCGGGCCGGCTCCGAGCGGCACCGCTCCGACCTCGCCCGCGATCGAGAACACGCAGCCGGTTCCGTCCGCGCCTGCCGGCGCGACGGCGGTGGGAGCATGAGCCGCGAGTCCGTCAAGTCGCTGGCCGAGAAGCGCGTCCGGCGCCAGAAGATCTTCATCGCCGTCGGGTCGGTGGTCCTGCTGGCGGTCCTCGGCTTCGAGCTGCCCAAGATGATGGGCGGCAAGGGAGGCAGCGAGGCAGCCGCGCCGACGACGGTGCCCGCGTCCGCGGCCGGCGCTGCGCCGGTCGTGCCGGCGGGCAAGCTGCCGAACACCGACCAGGTCGTCGTCCAGCGCGACTCCAACCAGCTGATCTCGTTCGGCCTCTTCAAGAGCAAGGACCCGTTCGTCCAGCAGCTGTCGACGAACCCCGCGGGCGCCGAGCAGCCCCCGACAGCCCCCTCGGCCGCGGGCGGTCCGGCAGCGACCACACCGTCGAGCTACCCCGCCGGAACTCCCTCGTCGCCGACTCCCGCCGTCGTCCCGCCGGGCGTGGTCGTCACCCCGACGCAGACTCCCGCGACGCCGGGCGGCTCCGGCTCGACCGGAACGCCGCCGGCCGCGGCTACGCCTGCCGCCCCGGTTGCCGCGCCGACGGAAGCCCTGATTGCGACCAACGGGGTCTGCGAGCGCGTCTCCGTCGCGGGCACCTTCCCGACAGACGAAAACATCTTCCGCCTCGTCTCGATCGCCAAGAACGGGAAGTCGGTCGACGTCGGCATCGTCGGCGGGTCGTTCGACAACGGCCACCCGACGGCAACGCTGAAGCTCGGGGAGAAGATCACTCTGGTCAACACGGCCGACGGGACGCGATACGAGATCGTGCTCAAGACGAGCTGCAACCTGGCGACGCCGTCCGGGGGAGCCACGACCACCCAGCCCAACACGACCACCCCCGTTGCGCCGGCGCCGACCACGACCACCCCCGCCGACACGGCCCCGGCCACGACCACGACCACGGCGACGACGCCCATCGTGACCGACTCGCTGGACACGACGACACCCACGGGGTAGAGGGACGATGGCTTCGTACGCGTACACGGCGATCAACGCCGCGGGCCTCGAGCTGACGGGCGAAGTGCAGGCCCCGACCGCGGCCGCCGCCCGGGAGCAACTCCGGGTTCAGGGCCTGCTCGCCGAGTTCCTCAACGAGGTGTCCGCCGCCGGGCGGACATGCCGAGAGCGCCGACTCCTCGACACGCAGCGGCCGCTCGCGCGAGAAGGGCGTCAAGCCGCGCGCCCTGCAGGTGTTCTCCCGGCAGTTCGCGACCATGATCGACGCGGGCCTGAACGTCGTCACGGCGCTCAGCATCCTCGAGGAGCAGACCGACGACACGCGACTCGCCGGCGTGATCGGCGACGTGCGCAGCGACGTCGAAGGCGGGGCGTTTCTGTCGGCGGCCCTGGCCAAGCACCCGAAGATCTTCTCGCGCATCTACGTCTCGATGGTCGAGGCCGGCGAGGCGGCCGGCATCCTCGACGACGTCCTCGACCGGCTCGCCACCCAGATCGAGAAGGAGGCGAACCTGAAGCGCCGGGTCAAGGGCGCCATGGTCTACCCGACGATGGTCATCTCCTTCGCCTTCCTCGTCCTCGTGGCGATGCTCCTCTTCATCGTCCCGATCTTCCAGAAGCTCTACGTGCAGTTCAACGGGAGCCTCCCGAAGTTGACGCAGTTCATGATCACCGCGTCTGTCCTCATGCGCACCCGCTGGTACATCATCTTTCCGGCGATCGCCCTGACCATCTTCCTGTTCCACCGCTGGAAGGCCAGCGAGGGCGGCAGGAAGCAGTGGGACCGCATCAGGCTGAAGGTGCCGATGAAGATCGGCGACGTCGTCCTCAAGGTGACGATGGCCCGCTTCGCGCGGACGCTCTCGACGCTGGTCGCGGCGGGCGTGGACATCATCAAGGCCCTCGAGATCACCGGCACCACCTCGGGCAACTGGGTGGTCGAGGACGCGCTGCGCGACATGCGCGAGCAGGTCCATGCCGGCGTGCCGATCGCGCAGCCGTTGATCGAGCACCCGGTCTTCCCGCCGATGGTCGGGCAGATGGTGAAGATCGGCGAGGAGACGGGCGAGCTGGACGCGATGCTCGGGAAGGTCGCGGACTTCTACGAGGAGGAGGTCGACGCCACCATCTCGGCGCTGACGTCCATCATCGAGCCGATCATGATCATCCTGGTCGGCTGCATGGTCGCCACGATCATCCTCTCGATGTACCTGCCGATGTTCAAGCTGCTGACGCTGATCAAGTAGCCAGCCGCTGCTCGCGGACTACTCGCAGAGCCGACTCCTGCCTGTCGATCGCTATTTGGCCGCGGCGAGAAGGGCTTCGGCGATGCGGTCTTGAAGCAGGTGGGCAGCGGTCCAGTTGACGGGTGCGCCGTTGCACAGGACCGCGAACGCGAATCTTGAACCGACGAAGCCGGAGAGTGCGGAGGAGTGGTCGGTGGTGCCGGTCTTTCCTCTGACGAGTTGGTGATTGGGGATGTCGAGGAGGCGGTGGCGGAGGGTGCCGGTTGCGCCGGCGATCGCGAACGTGTCGAGGAGGCGACGGAGGGCGGTCGTGTGCGCGATCGTTTCCAGCGTGGCAGCAAGAGTGCGGGCGGTCAGCCGATTGAGCGAGGAGAGGCCGGAACCGTCCGCGAGCCGGACACCTTTGAGCGGGATCAGGTCTTCGGCGAGTGTCGAGGCCACGATCCGAGCGCCGGCACCAGTCGTCCCGTGTCCGGTGATTCGCGCGCCGAGTTGCTTGAGCAGCATCTCCGCGATGAAGTTGTCACTCCACGTGTCCATCGAGGAGAGGAGCCTGATCAACGGCGACGATGCCCGTCGAGTGATCTGGAGAGCGTGGGCGGAAGCCCGGCCCACCTTCGGTTCGTGAGCGATCGAGATGCCTTCTCGTTGCAACGCCCGGGTGAAGAGGATCGCGGCGGCGAGAGCTGGATGATTCACCGAGGCTCCGTCGAGGAGGCCTCGATCGACCACCAATGCCGAGAGAAGCGGGGACTCGCTCTTCGCGTAGGAAGGTTTCCAGCCTGGCGCGGTGCGTGCGCCGTCGAAGTACGACTCGTCTCCGACGATACGGCCTGTGACCGCGGTGATCCCCCGCCTGCGGACGGCATGTGCGAGCGCCTTCAGGCCGGCGGTTGTGAGAGCGGGGTCGCCGTGGCCCTTCAAGATGAGGTTGCCGCGCCACGTGGAACTGACGAGCTTCCCGTCGCCGAGAACATCGGTCGAGGTCCGGAATCCGGTACCGAGACGCTGAAGAGCTGCGGTCGCGAGGGGCAGCTTCTCGGTCGACGCGGGCTCGAGGGGTGTGTCTGGGTTGAGTCGGTAGACAACGGCGTCCGCGGCGAGGTCGACGACGACGACGCCAGTCAGTGCGCGTGACACTCCCGGTGTGGCAACGGCGCGGTCGAGTGCTGCTGACAGTGCACTGTTCTTGGATGCCGTCTCTTTGAAGGCCGAAGTCGGCTTTACGCAACCCGGCGGCCGGATTGCGAGATCGAGTCCGACCGGGAGGACAGCCCTGGGGTCGAGCGCGTTCGCCTCGGCGAGCTCCTCGACGCTGATCTTGAAGCGGCGTGCTACCGCCGAAAGCGTGTCTCCCGCACGCACGCGGTAGTGCTTCGGAGTACACCGAAGCGTTGCCGTATTCGACATTGGCCCAGCGCCGTGGAGACTCGGAGGGGCTGCGGCTGCTCTCCCTCCGAGCCCAGAGGCCAGCGCAGCAACAATTAGTGCGCCGGACACCAAGCGGCACCGACTTCTCGACATTGTCGCTGCCCTTCGCTTCCGGCGAGAACGATCCTGCAGCGCTGACATCAACCCGCCGCGGCCGCGGACAGCCGGTAGTGCAGGAACAGGTGGTCGCCGCTCCGGCGGACCCCGGCGAGGTCGCCGGCGACGCGCACGTCCGGTAGGAGTTCGTGACCCGCGACGAAGCCGAGGCGGGTCTGACCCTCTACGCGGCCGGCGACGAGCGGCGAGACCGTGAGGAACAGGTCGTCGACCAGCCGCTCGCCCAGCATCGAGCCGACGACATGCGGGCCTGCTTCGAGCACGATCAGCTCGTTGCCACGCTCGCGAAGGTCGTCCACCGCCCGCCGGACGTCCACGAGCGGGCCGTCGCCCAGCGCGACGACCTCTGAGGCCCGGGGCAGGAGGCCCGAGAGCGCCTGCGCTCCGGCGTCGGTCGTCAGGACGAGGGCGCCGCGATCGAACGCCGGGTGGTTCGGGTCGACGCCGCCGGTGCCGGTGATCACCGCGAGCGCGGGCTCCGGCGGGCGCCCGAGCCGCCGGCGAAGCTCGGCCCAGTCTCCGGCCGCGTCCGGGTATGTGCTCGCCGGCGTCCACAGGCCGTTCGGCGAGGCCTGCAGCGTCCCCGAGCCGATCAGGACCACGTCGGCGGCCGCCCGGAGCAGGCCCATGACGAAGCGGTCGTCGTCGTTTTCGTCCGCGATCAGCCGGTTGGCCCGCGCCAGCCCGGGGATCGCGACGACGCCGTCGAGCGTCGAGACGAAGTTGGCGACGACGCGCGGGCCGTCGAAGCCGAAGCGGCCCGGATAGCGCTCGGCCAGCGCGTCGGGAAGATCGTAGGCTGGGCCGTCCGAGCCCTCGTGGAGAAGCTCTAGGCCCGTGCCCGCACCTCCTGGAGGAACTCGGCCCGCAGCGCCGGTTCCTCGAACGCGCCGCGCCAGAACGTGGTGACTGTCCGCGAATGCTCCTCGACGCCGCGCATCTGTGTGCAGAGGTGCGAGGCGGCGAGGTGGACGGCGACGCCGCGCGGCTCGATCAGCTCGTCGAGAGTGTCGGCGATCTGCTCCCCGAGCCGCTCCTGCACCGTGAAGCGGCGCGCGAACAGGCGCACCAGCCGCGTCAGCTTCGAGATGCCGATGATCTGGTCGCCGGCGATGTAGCCCACGTGTGCGACGCCGTGAAACGGCAACGCGTGGTGCTCACAGAGGCAGACGAACGCGATTGGCCCCTCGACGATCTGCCCGGCGAGCGCGAGCGAGAGCTCCGGCGCCTCGCTCGGAAAGGCGGTCATCAGCTTCTCGTCGCCGTCGTAACCGGCCGTCGCGTCGTGGAGCGCACGCAGGAACCGCGCCGGTGTCTCCCGCGTCCCCGGCGTGGCCAGGTCCATCCCGAACGCAGTGAAGATCTCGCCGATGTGCTGCTCGAAGCGCCTCCACTCCGCGGGCGAGACGTCGCGGGGCGAGGCGTAGAGATTCGCTTCGGGCGTCTGCCTCAGGTCGACGACTGCTTCCAGATCCACCACTACCTCCCGTTTTCTCGATTTACGTGACGGCGGAGCAGGAGCTCACGCCGGAATGCGAGCGGTACGAGCGCGACGGCGCAGCCGATCGCGACCCACGCATAGGCAGCCGGCGCGCCGGCCGCGAGGCAGACGCCGAGCGCGGCCAGCTGCGTGCTCAGGCCGAAGTTGGCGAGCACCGCGACGGTGGCACGGTCGTGGTACCTCAGCCTCGCTTCCGGGCTGCGTCCGCGGAGACGCCGCTCCACGAAGCCCTCGACCAGCCGGTCCTGCGGCGCGTACACCAGGGCGTAGAAACGGGCGAGGACGCCGGCCAGTCCGGTCGCCTCGGGCATCGCCTCGGACGGCTCGCGGTGCTCGCGTCGGTAGAGCCGCTCGGCGTTGTAGTTGACGCCGAGCGCGAGGGTCAGGCACGCGAAACCGGCTGCGGCGAGCACCCACCTGCCGGTCGCCCAGCCGATCCCGGTGAAGAGCGCCGCGTCGACGAGGAGATCCGACTCGGAGTCGAGGTAGCGCCCCAGCGCCGTCACCCGCCCCGTAGCCCGGGCGAGCTGCCCATCGGCGTTGTCGAGCACGGTCTTCAGCTGCAGGAGCAGAGCGGCCGCGACGAGCGACCCGCTGCCGATCCCGTAGGCGGCGACCAGCCCGGTTGCCCCGGCGGCGATCACCACCGCCGGCGGTGGGACGCGCAGCGGCGTGAGCGCCACCACGACGAGGTGCGCGGCCGGCCGGAAGACGTACTCGCAGAGCAGCTCCGTACCGTGCCGCGGCTTCCTCGACCAGCGCAGCCGGTCCGCCATACTCCGGGCCGTGGGCTGGGCCGAAGCGGACGGAGCGCTGGAGCGGGAGCTGGAGTTCGCTTCGTTCCCCGAGGCGATCGCATTCGTCGACCGTCTCGCCGAGCTGGCCGAGGCGGAGAACCACCACCCCGACATCGACATCCGGTACCGGCGGGTGCGCGTCCGCTGGACGACCCACTCCGCCGGTGGAATCACCGACCGCGACCGCGAGCTCGCCGCCCGCACCGACGAGCTGGTCTGATCAGGCGAGGTCGCCAAGCGCTGCCTCGTCGACGGGCTCACCGGCCCGGATCAGGTCGCGCGCGGCGTCCACCTTGCCCCAGACGTCCCAGAGCAGGAATCCACGCGGGCGATTCTCGTCGTCCACGTAGGCAATAACGCCCTTGCGGTTCGGCTCCTTCCACGACGCGATCGACCGCAGGCGCGAGTCGAGGTCGCCGACCGCCTCGTAGCCCAGGTCGAACAGGTCGGAGTAGAAGAACGGCAGGTGGTCGTAGGGCTGCCCGGCGCCGGCCATGTTCGCGCCCACGGTCTGGCCGTGCGTGTTGGCGTGGTCCTCGTGCTCGACCCGCCCCGCATGGCCGAGCGCGGCGAGCGGGAACCGGGCGACGTCGCCCGCGGCGAACACGTCGTCCCGCCCGCCGGCCCGGCCGAGCTCGTCGACGACGATGCCGTCGTCGACGGGCAGCCCGATCGCTGCAGCGAGGTCGGTCGCCGGCTCGATGCCGAGCCCGGCGATCACACCGTCGGCTTCGAGCTCGGTGCCCCCGCCCGTCCGCACGGTGCCGTTTTCGGCGCTCACGACGGTCTCGCCGGCGAGCACCTCCACGCCTTTCTCTCTGTAGTAGTCGGTGACGAAGGCGGACAGCTCGCCCGGGAAGAGACGCGCGCAGATTCCAGGATCGGGGAAGACCATGGTCACCCGGCAGCCGTTCGAGGCCAGTGCGGCGGCGATCTCCGAGCCGATGAATCCGCCGCCGACGACGACGAAGCGGGCGCCGTCCTGCGCGAGGCCGCGGACGCGCCGGTAGTCGTCGAGCGTGCGGTAGTACACGACCCCGTCGGCGCCGCCGGGCAGATGCCGCGGCCGGCCACCCGTCGCGAGCAGCAGCTTCTCGTAGCGGTACGTGCTGCCGGCGTCGTCCGTCGCGATATGCGCGTCCGCGTCGACCGAGACGACCGTGCGTCCGAGACGCAGGTCGACGTCGAGCTGGTCGGTGCCGCGCCAGATCTTCTCCTCGTCGCCGCCCGACCAGAGGCCCTTCGTGAGCGGCGGACGCTTGTACGGCGGATGCGTCTCCGTGCCGACCAGCGTGACGGCGCCGTCCGGGTCGTGCTCGCGGATGCCCTTGCAGGCGGCATCGCCGGTCATGCCTCCGCCCACGACCAGGTAGCGCGTCTCGGTCTCGGTCACGAGTTTCTCCCTTCGGGGTTTGCTGGCTCGGACGCCAGCAGCGCCCGCAGGCTGTCGTGCTCCTCGCGGCAGGCCGGGCAGCCGCGCAGGTGGGCGCGCATGCCGGGGACGATGCGGTCGGCGTTCTCGCCGGCCAGTTCGAGCTCGACGTAGCGGTCGAGCTCGGCGAAGCAGGCGTCGCAGCCGAGCTCGGCCTCGCCGGGGCCGAGCAGGCGCACGAGCTCGGAGCTCAGTTCGGGGGTCATCCGGTTCCCTCCTCGAAGGCGTCGAGGTCGAAGCCCGCCTTCGTCAGATGCGTTCGAAGCTTGCGTCGTGCGTCGTGCACGGTCTTGTAGAGCGCGCCGCGGGTGGTGCCGAGGCGCTCGGCCAGGACGTCGATGGGAACGCCGTTGAGCGCGAGGGCGACGAGCACGGTCCGCTGTCGGGGCGTCAGCACGGTTTCGATTCCCTCCTGGATCGCCGCCAGCAGTGCACTCTGCTCGGCCGTTTCCACCGGGCCGGGATCGCGGCTGGGGACGAGTGTCCAGCTCTCGGGCTCGAGCGGCAGCTCCCGTCCCTGCCAGGCACGGCGCCGGAGCTTCACGGCCGCCTCCAGCAGCGCGAACTTGTACGCCCAGGTGGTGAAACGGCTGGCGCCGCGGAAGTCGTCGAGCCGCGCCAGCACCGAGACAGCCGCGTCGTCGGCGGCCTCCTCGGCAATCTCGCCCAGCTCGCCGCCGCGGAGATGGGGAAGAGCCGGCCGGCGGCGGGCGATCTCGAAGCGAGCGGCGCGGACGAGCAGCTCGCGCAGGCGTGCGACCGCGGCTTCGTGACGTGGGCCGTAGGCGCGCAGGTCGTCGAGCCACGCCTGCGACTCGGAGTCGAGGAGAACCCGCGTTCGCGACCCGGTCATCGTTGCCATCATCGACGTTAGTGTCCGGCGGGCCGCGGTCCTTACGTCGGATGTGGGTTCAGAAGCGCGAGGCGGCCGGTGGGCTGAACGGGCTCGTCGTGATCGTATTGCCCGCGATGTCCTCGAGGGACGATGACGGGGTGTAGGTGGGAGTCCCGACGGCGATGCCGGTGTTCGCGATCCCGCCGCTAGGAGTGCCCAATCTGACCGTGAGCGTGTGTGAAGTCGGGTTCCAGGTCAGCTGCGACTGTGCTCCGCTGAATGTTCGTGTGGCACCGACGTAATTGCCGCCGAGCGTGATCGAGCCGAGGTGGAAGTTCCCCGTGCCACCGCAGTTCGCCGCCCCGACGGCAGTGATCGTCAAGGTGTCGTTCGAACCAGTGTCCGTGATCTGGGCGACGATCGAAGCGCCCGTAAGGGTTTGGTTTCCGGTGTTCGTCCAGCTCGAGCAGAAGGTGGTGGCGTCGAGCTGCTCCGAGTACGTGATAGCCAGCGTGTCGCGGTTGTCGGCGGTACCTGCGGTTCCGTTGCCGTTCGCAAGGACGACGTTCGTCGGTGCAGGCGCGGTCTTGTCGATGCAGATGACCGTCGCGGCGGTCTTGACCGCTTCCTGGTTGCCGACGTTGTCGACGGTGAAGTACTTGATCGTGTAGGTGCCTTCCGCCGAGAGTGCGATCGACGTGCCCTGGCTCGAGCTCGTGGTCGGCGTCGTGCCGTTGGTCGTGTAGTAGGTGGTCGCCGCGCCCGAGGCCGAGTCGGTCGGCGTCAGCGTCACCGTCTGGGTCGTGTTCTTGCACGCGGTCCCGATCGACGCCGTGTTGTCGGTCGTCGCGGGCGCGGTCGAGTCGTTCGTGAAGGTCAGCGACGGCGCCGTGGTCGTGTTCCCGGCTGCGTCGGCCCCCGTCACGGCCTCGGTCGGTGAGGAGTTCGTGCCGGCGCTCCAGCTGAAGAGGTTCGAGACGTATGGGCCGCCGGAGGGCGTCGTCTTCACGTCGGGCGTGGTGTGCGTCCAGCCCGTGGCCGTTCCACCGAGCGCGGGGAAGGTGCTCGAGGCCGCGCCGGAGGTCGCGTCCGAGACAGTGTTCTGGATCGAGAAGGACCCGACGGCTGCGCCGCGGTAGTAAACCGTGCTCCCGCCGACGAACGAGCCCCCTGTCTTGTTGGTCAGGGCGAGCGAGTTGGCCGGGGCGACGTTGTCGAGCTTGATGTGGGTGGTGTTGGCGGTCTCGGTGTTGCCGGCGTTGTCCACCGACCAGTAGGTGACGGTGTGATCGCCCTGCGTGGAGATGGTCACGGTGCCGCTGTAGGTCTGCTGACCACCGCCGTCGACCGTGTAGAAGCGGTTCGCCACGCCTGACGTGGCGTCGGTGGCGGCCAGGGTGAAGGTGACGCTCGCCCGCTTGAACCAGTTGTTGGTGCCGTCGGGCGCAGCCGGAGTCGTCGCGATGGTCGTCGCCGGGGCGACGTTGTCGAGCTTGATGTGGGTGGTGTTGGCGGCCTCGGTGTTGTCGGCGTTGTCGACCGACCAGTAGGTGAGGGTGTGGTCGCCTTGTCCGGAGACTGTGACGGTGCCGCTGTAGGTCTGCTGGGCGCCGCCGTCGACCGTGTACAGCGTGGAGGCCGTGCCGGAGGACGCGTCCGATGCGCCGAGCGTGAACGTGACGCTCGAGCGCTGGAACCAGCTGTTCGCGCCGTCGGGGCTCGCGGGGCTCGTGGCGATCGTCGTGACCGGCTTGACGTTGTCCAGCTTGATGTGGGTGGTCGCAGCCGCCTCGGTGTTGCCGGCTGCGTCGACCGACCAGTAGGTGACGGTGTGATCGCCCTGGGTGGAGATGGTGACGGCGCCTGAGTAGGTCTGCTGGCCGCCGCCGTCGATCGTGTAGTAGCTGTTCGCGACGCCGGAGGTCGCGTCCGTCGCGGCCAGGGTGAAGGTGACGCTCGAGCGCTGGAACCAGTTGTTCGAGCCGTCCGGGCTCGCCGGCGCAGTGGTCAGCGTCGTCGAGGGCTTGACAAGGTCGACCTTGATCGCGGCGCTCGTGGTCGCGCTCTCGGTGTTGCCGGCGGTGTCGACGGACCAGTAGCTGACGGTGTGGGAGCCCTGCGGTATCGAGACCGCGCTCCCCGTGTACGTCTGGGTTGTCCCCCCGTCGATCTCGTAGAGGGTGGACGCCACTCCGGAGGTCGCATCCGAGCCGCTGAGGGTGAACGAGGTTGCCGAGACCCGCCAGCCGTTGGTGCCGTCAGGCGAGGCCGGGCTGATCGCGATCGAGGTCGACGGCTTGACCGTGTCGACCTTGATCGTCGAGGTCGTGGTCGCGCTCTCGGTGTTGCCGGCGCTGTCCTCCGACCAGTAGGTGATCGTGTGCTGGCCGTCGGGGATCGAGACCGCCCCGGAATAGGTCTGCGTCGCCCCGCTGTCGATCCTGTAGAGCGTCGAGGCCACGCCCGAGGTCGCGTCCGACGCGCTCAGCGCGAACGACGGCGTCGTCGAGTACCAGCCGCCCGAGCCGTTCGGGGCCGCGGGTGTGACTGCGATCGAGGTCGACGGCTTGACGTTGTCGAGCTTGATCGTGCCGGCCTTGCGCATCCTCGGTGTTCCCGGCGTTGTCGACCGACCAGTAGGTGATCGTGTGCGTGCCCTGCCCCGACACCGTCACCGCGCCCGTGTAGGTCTGGGTGGCGCCGCCGTCCACGGTGTAGAAGCTCTGTGCCACGCCAGAGCGAGCGTCTGAGCCGGTCAGGCCGAACTGCACGCTCGTCTGCTGGAACCAGCCGTTCGAACCGTCCGGGCCGGCCGGGGTCGTCGCCAGCGTGGTCGACGGCTTCGTCGCGTCGATCTTCACCGTCGCGGTCTTCGCCGGCACCTCGACGTTCCCGGCATCGTCGGTGGCGTAGAAGGCAATCGTGTGCGTCCCGTCGTTCGATCCGTCGGCCGGGGCCGGGACGGTGACGTTCCCGCTCGTCCCGTTGATCGTCTGCGACGATCCTCCGTCGACCTGGTACGTGATCGTCGCGACCCCGGAGCCGGCGACGCCGTCCATGGCAGAGAGCCCGACGACGACGTCGCTCGCATGCCAGGCGGTGTCCACGCCGCCCGCGGAGCTGGTTGGCGGGAGCGGTGTCGACGAGGATCGCGGCGCTCGCCTGCGAGGGATAGGGAGCAGCGTCGCCGACCGCGAAGATCGAATGCGGGCCGTCGGCCGGCCGCGGAAGCGTGATCGAGACGGTCGCGTTGCCGCTCCCGTCGGCGGCCGCCGGCGACCCCGCCAGCGTCGTGCCGGACGTGGAGTCGTCGAGCCGGTACGTGACCCCCTCGTGCGAGGCGAAGCCGCTCAGCGACCCGCTCAGCGTCGCCGGGCTCGAGCCGCCGGAGAACGCCGCAAGCCCCAGTGTCGACTGGGCGAGAGTCAGGCTCCCCGCGCCGATGGTCACGGTTCCGCTCTTCGTGCTCTCCGTGCCGCGCCAGTTGGCGCCGATCACCGGCGTGATCGTGTACTGCCAGCTCCCGAACGGCACCGCGGTCTCGGTGCAGCTGAGCGCGGTGACGACGCCGCCGCAGCCGGCGAGCGTGATCTGAGGCGCGTACGGCGGGTTCGCGTCGTAGCGGGTGACCAGATAGCCGTCGACCGGCTGGCCGTTCGCCAGGGCCGTGGCTTCCCAGGAGAGCGTGACCGCCCGGCCCGGCTGGCTGCTGACGCTCGTCGGCGGCGTGCCCGGTGCCACCGATGTGGCGGCTGCTCCGCCGGCGCTGCCGGCGGAGGCGGCGCCGCTGAAGTACGCGAGGAGACCGCTCGCGAGTCCGCCGGCCACGAGCACGACCGCCGAGACCACGAGCAGCCGCCGCCGGCCGAGCAGGCGAACCAGGGCGGCGGTCATCCCGTCGCCGTCCCCGCGTAGGTGAGACTCACCGAGGCGTTCCGGCAGACATCCTGGTTCCCGGCGTCGAGCATCCGCAGTTGTGGCCAGTCGGACTGGTCGACCCCGAGCTGCTGAAGGGACGCGGTTGCCCCGGCCGGCACTGTCGGCGTCGCCCGCAACTGCTGCGACACGCTGAAGTTGGCCGCGCCGCAGCCGCCGGCGGAGGTGCCCGTCACGGACACGGTCACGCTCTGGACCGTGATCGGCGCCGGATGCGAGTTGGTGAAGACGAGGTTCAACGGCACGGCGGCGGCGCCCGGATAGAGCAGCGCGCCGTACGTCGGGTTGCCGGAGATCGAGAACGTCACGGCAGGCAGGGGTGACGACCCAGGTGGCGCACGATGCCCCGCTCGCGTTCCCCGCCTTGTCCAGGGATCGCACGCAGAGCGCGTGGACGCCGGTCGTCAGCCCGCGGTAGCGCTTGCTGCGCCCGCAGCGCGAGTACGCGGCGCCGTCGAGCTCGCATTGGAACTTGGCCTTGCGCTCGGCGTCGCCCCACCGGAACGTGGCCTTCGTCTCGCTCGTGGAGTCAGGCGGTGTCTTCGTGAAGACGGGCGGCGGCGGGGCCTGCGTGTCGACCGTCCAGGTCGTCTCCGCAGGTTTTCCGATCGCCGCTCCGAACTGCGCCTCGACCCGGAGGATGTGCGCGCCCTCGGCGAGCGGGCCCGCGTAGGAGATCGATCCGGTCGTTCCGCTGCCGCACGCGGCGAAGGCGCCGGCGTCGAGCGAGCACAGGAAGTCGACCGGGGTCGTGCTGCTGTAGCCGAAGGCCGCGTGAGCCTGGTTGGTCAGCTTCGGCGGCGCGGCCGTGATCTTGGGCGCGGCCGGGCCCGATGTTTTCGAGCCGCTCAGCGCGGCGTAGGCGCCGCCGGTCGCGAGCCCGAGCAGCCCCACCAGCAGCGCCGCCAGTGACGCTCTCCGGCCGATGCGTAGCGTTTTCACGGGCCCGTCGCCAGGGAGATCGTGAAGGTCGCGCCCTGGCACGCGTTCGCGGCGGAGGTGTCCATGCTGATCGCTCCGCTGAGTTGGAGGTCGAGGGTTCCGTCGGTCGTCCCGATCGCGCGCCGGGACGTCCCAGCCGGCGCCGCCGTTGTTCTGGCTGGTGAAGTGGAGGGCGGAGGTGTCGCAGCCGGAGTGCGCCGAGTCGACCCCGATGCCGCCGCTACCCAGGACGAGCGAGTTGATCCGCACCGGGAAGGGGTTCGGGTTCGAGACCGTCGCGTCGACCTCGCCCGATCCGCCCGGATAGAGCAGGTTCGCGGTCGGCGTCTGCGCAGCGATCGACAGCGGGTCGGGGGACGCGACCGAGGCGCTGCCGCTTCCGTGCCCGGCGGAGGAGTAGTAGGCGACAGCGCCGCCCGAAAGGGCCAACGCCGTGGCAGCCGCTGCCATGACCGCGAGCAGCGTCTTCCTGTTCCTGATCCTCCGCCTCATGGTCCCTTCTCAGCTGGTCGCCACCTGCACGACGGAGGGCCCGAACGGGCGAGCCCTCCGGCGCGCGGGGTCGCTAGTTGCTCGACCAGTTGACGGTCATCGACTTGCCTCTGGCAGACGTTCTGGTTCGTGGTTTGAGTCGACCATCCGGACGTTCGTCTGACTCGTGTCGCTCGCCCCGGCCGCCAGCGTGCCGGCGTAGTCGAACGCCGTCGACCTGGAACCAGCTGCCGAGGCAGCCGGCGTTGTCGGCGACGCTGCCCGAGACTGGTTCACGTACTCGGAGCCACTGCCGGGGTTGTGGATCGTCACGGTCGACCGGGACGTCGGCGCCGCCCGGGATACAGGGGGCCGACCGACAGGCTGGTCAGCTCCACTGCCGACGACGAACCGACCGTCGCCGTTCCCGAGCCGCTACCGGTGCTCGTGAAGTACGCGAACGCGCTCGTGCCGAGCCCGATCGCCAGAGCGGCGACCGCGACCACGATCACGCGCTTCTTCGTCACGTATTTCGCCATCTGCAAGTTCCTCCTTGTTCAAGGCATTGCGTCCGCCCGTTGACGAGCAGACATGTGAGTTGCCACCGAGCCAGGGCGCCGGGGCGAGTCACGAGGCGGATGCGCCGTCGAGATCGCGAGTACGAGTGCCCGACCGGCTCGATTTTCCTGGCTGAGACAGGAGATCGGCCGACCTCGAGGCCCTACTCATCCCCCGGAGGAGTGATCCGTTCGCGGTACCCCGTTCGGGGGAACAGCGGCATCGACGCGGGGGACACGCGGTGTGTGAGGATGGGGCAGTGAAGCTCGGCGCCCTCGTCTGGCCCCAGTACACCGACTGGCAGTCGCTCCGCGACACCGGCGAGCTGGTCGACCGCGCCGGTTACGACTCGCTCTGGACCTGGGACCACCTCTACCCGATCGTCGGAGATCCCGAGGGCCCGATGTTCGAGGGCTACCTGACGCTGGCCGGCTGGGCCGAGCACACCGAGAACGTGCGGCTCGGGCTGATGGTCGGCGCCAACACGTTCCGGAACCCGGCGCTGGTGGTGAAGATGATCACGACGCTCGATCACATGAGCGACGGGCGGATGAACCTCGGGATCGGCGGTGCATGGTTCGAGACCGAGCACACCGCGTTCGGGATCGAGTTCGGCTCGGGCTTCGGCGAGCGGCTCGACTGGTTCGACGAGGCGGTGGAGCTGATGCGCGCGATGCTTCCGGGCGGCCCGGCGTCAGCGCGCGGCGGCTTCTACCAGGCGAAGGACGTGCTGAACAACCCGCCGCCCGTCCAGGCGCACCTGCCGATCATGATCGGCGGCAGCGGGGAGCGGAAGACGCTGCACACGGTCGCCAAGTACGCCGACGGCTGGAACACCGGCGGCGACCTCGATCGGGTCAAGCACAAGGACTCGGTGCTCCGCCGCTGGTGCGATGAGGTCGGCCGCGACGAATCCGAGATCGAGCGGACCGTGCAGGGCGGCACACCCATCATCCGAGACACGGTCGAGGAGGCCCGGAAAGTCGCCGCTGCGTGGGCAGAGCGGAACAAGCTGCCCGATTGGCGCAACTCGGTCGAACTACAAGGCCCTCCCGAGCTGGTCGCCGAGCGCTGGGCGCCGTACCTCGACCTCGGCTTCGAGCACGTCTACGTCGACTGCCCGGCACCCTTCGACCACGAGACGCTCGAGCGCCTGGCCACGGAGGTCAGGCCGATGCTCGAGTCGCGCTAGCGGCGAGGCGGGCGCGCACCTCGTCAGAGAGGGGCACGCTCTGCCCGAAGTCGTAGTCGTAGCCGACGAGGACGCTCTTCGCCTCGGCGGCGAGCCGTCCGTCGGCGTGGATCTCGTGTTCGAGCTCCAAGCTCTTCGTCCCGACGCGGGAACAGCGGGTGCGCACCTCGACCTCCTCGCCGGCGCGGAGCTCGGAGCGGAAGTCGATCTCGACCCGCGCGAGGATGAAGTCGGCCAGCCCGCCGAGCACCTCGATCCGCGCCTCCTCGAGGTAGGTCGAGTAGACAGCGTTGTTCACGTGTCCCATCAGGTCGCAGTCGCGAAAGCGAACGCGCTCTCGCCGGACCCACGCGTAGTCGTCCATCCGCCGATGCTATAGAGCGGAATCGCTGTGTACTCGCACGAGATGAGCGTCCCGGTCAGTCGCCGCCGCGACCGACATGGCGGGCGCGGCACATGACCGCTTGCCGCGAGGACGGGTTCTCAGGGGAAGGGGGCCCACGGGGGAAACCGGCCGTTTCCCCCGTGCGAGCGAGAAACGCGGCGAAGCCGCGATGATCGCGGTACTCGGCGGCCTCGGGGCGGCGGTCGCCTGGGCGGCGACGATGCTGACCGCGTCCCGCGCCAGCCCGCTGATCGGCTCGTGGTCGACGCTCGCGTGGGTGATGCTGACCGGCCTGCTGGTGGTCGGCCCGGTGGCGCTCGTCCAGGGGCGGCCGGCGGGCCTCGACCGCGGTGCGATGACCTGGCTCGCGATCGCAGGCTTCGGCAACATCACCGGCCTGCTGCTCGTGTACACCGCCCTGCGGATCGGGAAGGTCGGGGTGATCGCGCCGATCTCGTCGACGGAGGGCGCGGTCGCGGCGATCATCGCCGTCGTCGCCGGCGAGACGCTCGGCGTGTGGACGGCGCTCGCGCTCGTCGTCGTCGCCCTCGGCGTCGTCCTCGCTGCGCGTCCGCCTGCCGAGCCGGAAGAGGCGGGGCACGACGATCCCCGCGCGGCCCTGCTCGCGCTCGCGGCGGCCCTCGCGTTCGGCGCGGGGCTCTACGCCACCGGCCGCGCCAGCCTCGACCTGCCGATCGCCTGGGCAGTTCTGCCTCCGCGCCTCCTCGGCGTCGTCTTCGTGACGGTTCCGCTCGCTCTCTGGGGCCGCCTGCGGCTGACCCGGAAGGCGGTGCCGTTCGTCGTCGCGTCGGGACTCGCCGAGGTCGCGGGCTTCGTCTCCTTCGCAGTCGGCGCGCGGCACGGGATCGCGATCGCGGCCGTGCTCGCCTCGCAGTTCGCCGCGCTCGCGGCGGTCGGGGCAGCCCTCCTGTTCAAGGAGCGCCTGACTCGCGCAGGCGTGGCCGGGGTGGTCGTGATCGCCGTCGGCGTCGCCGTCGTCAGCGCCCTGCAGGCGTGAGCCGCGTCAGAACGTCTCGAGCGTCGCGCGCCGCCTGCCCTCGCGCTCGAACCACCAGACGAGAGTCGTCGCGACCACCGCCCAGGCCGTGCCGACCGCAACCTCCGTCCAGACGAGCCCGGAGACCGACGACAGCGATGCCCCGGCGGCGACCTCGCGGCCGGCGGCGATGCCATGGGTGAGCGGCAGCAGCCGGCCGATCTGCGCGAGCCAGCCCGGAAGGGCGCTCAGCGGGATGTTCACCCCGCACACCAGCCACATCAGGTAGTACGCGATGTTCGCGGACATGAACACGTCGCGGGCGCGCATGCCGATCGACCCGAGTGTCAGCCCGAATGCCGTGCACGAGGTGACGCTGACGACGACGATCACGGCCAGCGCCGGCAGGCTCGAGGCGGGCGGGTCGAAGTCGAGCAGCAGCCAACCCATCAGGAAGCCCCAGGCCGAGACCACCACACCGCTCGCGATCACCGGCACCGCGCGCCCCATGAACATGGCGCAACGGTTCGCCGGCGTCGCCAGCAGCGGAGCGAGCGTCTGGTACTGGCGCTCGTTCGCGATCGTCATCGTCCCGGCGAAGACCGCCGACATGGCCGAGGCCTGGATCGCGTTCCCGACGACGAAGAACGCGTCGTCCTCCACCTTGCTGTACCGGCCGAGGTAGGCGAAGAACAGGATCTGGAAGACCGGCCCGACGAGCATCGTCGGGATGTACAGCGCGGGCCGGATCCAGTTGAACAGGCCGCGGTAGGCGATCACGCCGCCGACGAAGAAGACGCGGACGAACGCCCTCACGTCAGGGACAGGGTCGCGTGCCGCCGCGCGGCCGTCTCGAAGTGCCTGAGGCAGACCGCACCGATCGCCAGGTACGCGAGCCCGAGCGAGATCGTCATGCCGACGTCCGGCCACGGCGTGCCGCCGATCGCCGCCTCGCGAATCGCCTGCACGCCCCAGGTTGGGGCGAGCAGCCACGCGATCGGGCCGGCCCAGCCGGGGAGGAGCGAGAGCGGGACGAGCATGCCCGTGACCAGCAGCACCGGCCACTCGAGCATGTTCGAGAGCGCGTTCGCGTTCCGGTACAGCACGAAGGTCGAGGCGAACACGAAGCCCAGCAGCCCGAGCCCGAGGATCGTCGCCGGCACCGCGACGACGAACGCAAGCCAGTGGACGACGTGGAAGGGGATCCCGAAGACGAGCCGACCCCAGACCAGCGTGGACGCGAGCGAGTAGATCCCGATCACGGAGGTCGCGAGCGTCAGCGGGGCGATGACGAGGACGAACGGGGTCGGCGCCGAGACGAGCACCTCGAGCGTCCCCTGCCAGCGCTGCCACTGGATCGCCCCGCCCGAGCCGAACAGGGTCGACGACCAGATTCCGTAGACGGCGGCGCCGAGCGAGACGTAGAGCAGGCTCCCCGGCTGGTTGCCGGCCTTGTACATGTAGTAGGCGACGGTTGCCACCAGCAGGGGCATGAAGACCGACGTGAGCAGGAAGAACACGGAGTGAGTGAGAGCCTTGACGTGGAACCGGAGGCCGACCAGGAAGACGCGCAGCCCGCTCATGCCCGTTCCAGCGTCGCGTGGATGCGGCTCTGCCACTCGAGCACGCGGATCGTCGAGTAGCCGACCAACCCCCAGAGCAGGCCGACCAGCGCCTCGGCCGCGAGCAGCCCGCCGACACTCGGGAACGAGGCGCCGTCGGCGAGCCTCCGTGCCGCCTCGATCCCGTGCGTCAGCGGCAGCCCCTGGGCGATAGTCGACATCCAGCCGGGTAGGTCGTCGAGCGCGACGTTCGCGCCGGTGAAGACGAGCAGGATCCCGAAGACGATGTTCGAGAGCGTCGCCGTGTCCCGCGCCAGGAGCCCGACGGCGGCGGTCGTCAGCCCGAGGCCGGTGCACGAGAAGGCGGTGACGAGGATGACGAGCGCGATGCCTGGGACGGCCGAGGCGGGCACCGAGATGCCGACGAGCGCGCCGCCGACGACGAAGGAGAAGGCGGCGACGAAGAACCCGTTCACGATCACCGGCAGCGATCGGCCGACGAAGAGCGGGATCCGTTTCGCCGGGGTCGCGAGCACGGCTCCGAGGGTGTTCTGGTAGCGCTCGCCGGCGATCGTGTTCGTCATCGCGAAGACACACGGGATCGCCGCGTACTGGAGCGCGTTGCCGATCACGTAGAACTCGTCCGACTGGGTCTTCGCCGCCCGGCCGATGTAGACGAACAGCAGGATCTGGAAGATCGGTGCGATCACGTAGGTCGGGATCAGGATCCAGGGCGAGAGCCAGCCGAACAGCGCCCGGAAGCTGAGCAGGCCGCCGACGAAGAAGAGACGGACGGAGCTCACGGAGCCGGACTTGCTCCGTGAGATCGGGGGAGGGGTCCGAGGGGAACCGGGAGGTTCCCCTGGCTAACTCGGCCTCTGGAAGAAAGGGGCACGTGGGGGAAACATGGTTTCCCCCACGGGAGCGAGCCGAAGGCGCGCGACGGGCTCATGTGAGCGACAGGACGGCCCGTGCCCGGGCGGCGTTCAGGAACCGGTCGACGACGACGACGCCGATCGCCGTGTAGAGGAGTCCGAGCCCGACGCACACGAGCAGGTCCGGGATCGGCGTACCGCCCTGTGCCGACTCGCGGATCGCCTGCATCCCCCAGGTCGGCGCCAGCACCCACGAGATCGGCCGCACCCAGGCGGGGAAGAGCGTCAGCGGGACGAGGAAGCCGCAGATCAGCCAGACCGGGTACTCGAGCAGGTTGCCGAGGGCCCAGGCCGTGCGGTAGCGGACGAACGAGACGGCGAGCAGGAAGCCGAGCATCCCGATCGCCATCACCGTCGCCGGCACCGACAGGCAGAAGAGCAGCCAGTGCTCGATGTGGACGTGGATGCCGAACAGGACTCGCCCCCAGATCAGGGTCGAGACCATCGAGTAGAGACCGATTGTCGCCATCGCGATCGTCACCGGCAGGAGGACGAGGGCAAAATGCGCCGGCGCGGCGACGAGCAGCTCGAGCGTCCCGTGCCAGCGCTCTCGCTGCAGCGCGCCGCCGGCGGCCGTGCTGGTCGCCGCCCACACCCCCATCACCGATGCGCCGAGCGACGCATAGAACAAGGCCTCTTTGTTCCCCGCTCGGTACATGAAGAAGGCAACCGTGGCGAAGAAGAGCGGGTAGACGATCCCGAGCACGCCGTTGAACGACGAGCGGGTGAGCATCTTGACGTGGAAGAGCCACCCCAGCCCGAGCAGGCGGGCGCCTCGCCTGATCATGCGTCCCGGCCGACGAGCGCCACGTACGCGTCCTCGAGCGTCGGCTCGCGCACCGCGACACGTCCGATGCGGGTCGTGCCGAGCAACCCGAGCAGCCGCTGGGTCAGCTCGGTCCCCGCGGGCGACTGCACGTGCAGCACCTGTGCCTGATCGCGCTCCTCGATCGAGACCGAGGTGACCCCGTCCGCCCGGCGTACGCGGTCGACCGCGTCCTCGTCGACTCCGAACGTCTCGATCTCGATCACCGTCCGGTCGGCGACGATCGCCTTCAGGTCCTGTGGTGTGCCCTCGGCGACGATCTCGCCCTTGGCGATCACGGCCATTCGGTCGCAGAGGTCGTCGGCTTCGAACATGTAGTGCGTCGTCAGCAGGACGGTCTTCCCGGCCTCGGTCAGGCCGGCGATCGTCCGCCGCAGCTCGCGCGCGCCGACCGGGTCGACGCCGATCGTCGGCTCGTCCAGGAACACGACCGGGGGATCGTGGAGCAGGCCGCGCGCGATGTGCAGCCGCTGCCGCATTCCGCGCGAGTACCCCTCGACCCGCTCCTTCTCGCGCCCGGCCAGCCCGACCAGGTCGAGCAGCTCGGCGATCCGGCGCTTCTGCTCGGCCGGCGGGACGGCGTAGAGCTCCGCGAAGTAGCGGAGGTTGTCGAGCGCGGAAAGCCGCTCGTACAGCCCGCGGTCACCGCCGAAGACGTAGCCGATTCGCTTCCGCACCTCGCGCGCGTCGCGGACGACGTCGTAGCCCAGCACGCTCGCCGACCCCGATGTGGGGATCAGCAACGTGATCAGCATCTTGATCGTCGTCGTCTTCCCGGCCCCGTTCGGGCCGAGCAGTCCGAAGAGCTCCCCGTCGGCGACCTCGAACGAGACACCCCGAACCGCCTGGACCTCGACTCCGCGCCTGCGGAACATCCCCGTCGACGTCTTGTACGTCCTGACGAGGTCGCGCGCCTGAATCGCGCCCATCAGGTTCGAGCCCGCTCGAAGTCCTCGAACGTGATCATCATGCGGCGAAGGAGCGCGTTCAGATCCTTCTTCTCGCGCGCACTGAGCGCCGAAGCGACCAGGGCCTCCTTCTCCGCCTGGGCGGTCGTCGTCTGCTCGTACGCCTCTCGCCCGGCGGCCGTCAACTCGACCTGGACGCCGCGGCGGTCGTCCGGGTCACGCAGGCGCTCGATCAGCCCGGCCTCCTCGAGGCGGTCGAGCCGGTTGGTCATCGCCCCGCTCGACAGCTCGAGGCGCTCGGCAAGCTGGCCCGGGGAGGCGCGGCGCGTCGGGCCGGCCTGGCGGTGGAGGTAGCCCAGGACCTTCCACTCGCCCCAGGTCAGGCCGTGCTCCGCGCACGTCTCCTCCATCATCCGCTTGATCCTCCGGCTCAGACCCATGATCCGGTCGACGATCCCCTCGACCTCGAAATCGAGGGCAGGCAACTCGTCCCGGATCGACTCCAGGAAGTCGTCGACGTGGTCGCGTTCGACGGACTTGGCCATCGGCGGAATTATTCCACGACAAATCTCTTGACGTCAAGAGATATGGTTGTTAGTCTCTCGATCTCGAAATACTCCAAGTCGAGAAATCGGAGGTGGAGAGATGTTCTTCGACACCGACTCACGAAGGATCCAGGTCGACGACCGCATCGCGGCGCTGGAGCGTGACTACCGCGCAGGATCCTCAGCGCTTGGACGCGTCACCGGGCGGCTGGCAGCCGCCCTGCGGCTCCCCTTCGCAGCAGCCGAGCTTGAACCGGCACCAAGGACACTGCCACGTCCCGTGGCGCCACTCCATCGCTGCTCCACACCGCCAGCACGCCTCGGTCGCCACGTCCGCGAAATCTAGAGATCGTCCCGGACGCGGCTGCTACACTCGTCCGGCGCGGCGGCGTAGCTCAGTTGGTTAGAGCAGCGGAATCATAATCCGCGTGTCGGAGGTTCGAGTCCTCCCGCCGCTACCTCCCTCGCACCATCCACCGGACCAAGAAAGAAGAACGTGGCAAAGACAGGCGTCAGAGAGAAGATCACGCTCGCCTGCACGGAGTGCAAGCGGCGAAACTACGAGTCGATGAAGTCGAAGCGGAACACGCCCGACCGCGTCGAGCTCAAGAAGTACTGCCGTTGGTGCGGGCGGCACACGGTGCATCGGGAGACTCGGTAGTGGCCCGCCAGACGAGAGCGGATCGGCGCGCGCGGCGCGAGGCTCGCGAGCGGTCGATGGCAGGGAGCAACAACGCGAGGGTGGCAGACGGTCAGGCCGCGCCCGTGCCAGCGCTCCCGGCCGCGCCGAGCCCTGCCGCCAGTCGTTCGGACGGCACCAGGGCGGGCAACTTCGTGCGCGAGTCGATCGGAGAGCTCCGCAAGGTCGAGTGGCCGACCCAGAACCACCTGATCCAGGGCACCGTGGTCGTGATCGTCGCCTGCGTCGTCATGGGCACGTACCTCTATTTCGCCGATCTGATCTTCAACAAGCTCGTCAGCAAGCTCCTCCTCGGACAGTAAAGGCCCACATGTTTCAGTGGTACGTGATCAACACCTATTCCGGGCACGAGAACAAGGTGAAGACCAACCTCGAGCACCGGATCGACTCGATGAACCAGCAGACGCGCTTCCGCCGCGTCGTCGTCCCCACCGAGCAGGTGATCGAGACGAAGGACGGCCAGAAGGTGCAGGCCGAGAAGCGCGTCCTGCCGGGCTACGTGCTCGTCAACATGGATCTGAACGACGACGCCTGGATGGTGGTCAAGAACACGCCCGGTGTGACAGGGTTCGTCGGAGCCGGCTCCAAGCCGGTACCGCTCTCGCAGGGCGAGGTCGACCGGATCCTGCACACGGGAGTCGCCAGCGGCGAACGCCTGCGCACGCAGGTCGAATTCACCCTCGGCGAGTCGGTGAAGGTAACCTCCGGCCCGCTCTCCGACTTCGACGGCGAGATCGTCGAGGTCAACCCCGAGGGCCAGAAGCTGAAGGTGCTCGTCGACATCTTCGAGCGCCAGGTTCCGGTCGAGCTCGGCTTCGACCAGGTCAAGAAGATCGACTGAGGCACATCCATGGCAAAGAAAGTTCTCACTCTGATCAAGCTCCAGATCCCCGGCGGCCAGGCCAATCCGGCGCCGCCGGTCGGCCCCGCGCTCGGCCAGCACGGGGTGAACATCATGGAGTTCTGCAAGGCCTTCAACGCGCAAACGCAGCAGGAGAACGGCCGCATCATCCCCGTCGAGATCACGGTCTACGAGGACCGCTCGTTCACCTTCATCACCAAGACGCCGCCCGCCGCGGTGCTGATCAAGGAAGCGCTGAACCTCGAGAAGGGCTCGTCCGAGCCGAACCGTGACAAGGTCGGCCGCCTCCGCAAGGAGCAGGTGCGCCAGATCGCCGAGACGAAGATGCCCGACCTGAACGCGCGCGACGTCGAGGCAGCGATGCTCGTCATCGCCGGAACAGCGCGTTCGATGGGCGTGGAGGTGGAGCCTTAAAATGAAGGTCTTCAGCCCAGCGGAGGTGCCGGCTTTGCCGGCGCCGGAGCGAGATAGATGAGCCACGGGAAGAAGTACCGCAACGCGCGCGGCGCGATCGACCGCGAGCAGGCGTACTCGCCGCTCGAGGCGATCGAGATGCTCAAGGGCTGGGACGGCCCGAAGTTCGACGAGACCGTGGAGGCGCATGTCCGCCTCGGGCTGAACGTCCGCCACGCGGACCAGCAGCTCCGCGGCACCCTGATGCTGCCCCACGGCACCGGCAAGGAACTGCGCATCGCCGTCTTCGCCGAGGGCGAGAAGGCCAAGGAGGCCGAGGCGGCCGGCGCGGACGTGGTCGGTGCCGCCGACCTGGCCGCGAAGATCGAGGAAGGGTTCGACGACTTCGACGTCGCGATCGCCACTCCGGACCTGATGGGCACGGTCGGCAAGCTGGGCCGCATCCTCGGCCCCCGCGGGAAGATGCCGAACCCGAAGACCGGCACGGTGACGATGGACGTCGCCAAGGCCGTGCAGGAGTCGAAGGCGGGCAAGCTCGAGTACCGCACCGACCGCGGCGCGAACGTCCACCTGCCGATCGGCAAGAAGAGCTTCGACGTGCGGCAGCTCCTGGAGAACTACGCGACCGTGATCGAGGAGATCGTCCGCGCGAAGCCGTCGGCGGCGAAGGGGCGCTACATCCGGACGATCACCCTGACCACGACGATGGGCCCCGGCGTCCACGTCGACACGACGCGGACCCGCGGGATCACAGAAGAGCTCGAGGAAGCGGCTACAGTTACGGCCTAACGACAGGTTCGGTCGCCCGAGACCGCCGGCAGCGAGAGCAGAAGCCCGGCGCAGGCGTCCAGCAACGAGAGTCTTTTCTCGCTTGTTCGGGCGCCCAAGGGCGCTCGAACCATTTCCGGAGGCTCCGCTAGCTAAAAGGACAGTGGAATGCTGAAAGCTGACAAGGAACGGATCGTCGACGAGCTGACCGAACGTTTGAAGACGACGCCGACGCTCTTCGTCGCCGACTACCGCGGTCTGTCGGTCACCGAGATCGACGAGCTGCGCACGAAGGTGATCGAGCACGGCGCGCGCTTCACCGTCGTGAAGAACACGCTGACCAAGCGCGCGGCCGAGGCGGCCGGCGCGGACGCGCTGCTCGCCATGCTCGAAGGCCCGACGGCGATCGCGTTCATCGAGGCCGACGGCGACATGGTCGGTGTGGCGAAGGCGCTCTCCGACACGGCGAAGACGACGCGGATCCTGTCGATCCGCGGGGGCATCCTCGACGGCAACCCGATCGGCGAGGCCGACGTCCAGAACCTCGCGACGCTGCCGCCGGTCGAGGTGCTGCGCAGCCAGGTGCTCGGCGCCATCACTGCGCCCTTGACGACAGTCGTCGGTCTGATCAGCGCGCCTGTGCGCGACCTGATCGGCCTGATCGACGCCCGTATCGAGCAGCTGCAGGCCGAGGGTGACACCGGCGAAGGTTCGATCGCCGAGGACGAAGCGGGACAGACTCCAGAGGGGTCTGCCCCTGCAGAAACCGCGGAAGAGTCACAGTCGGCGGAAGAGTCGGCGGGTTCGGAAGAAGAACCCGTCGCCGCCGAATCCGAAACAGAAGAGCCAGTCGTTGAGGCATCGGCCGACGCGGACCCGGCGACAGACGAGTCTGCGACCGAGCAGACGAGTGAGGAGGAATAGCAATGGCAGCAACAGGCGTGGACAAGGTGTTCGACGATCTCGGGAAAATGACCGTCCTCGAGCTCGTCGAGCTGAAGAAGAAAATCGAGGACGAGTGGGGGATCACCGCCGCCGCGCCGGTTGCGGTCGCGGCTCCCGGCGCTGCCCCGGCGGCGGGCGACGGTGCCGCCGGCGGCGAGGAGCAGACCTCATTCGACGTCGTGCTCTCGGGTGTCGGCGACAAGAAGATCCAGGTGATCAAGGTCGTCCGCGCGATCACCGGTCTCGGCCTGAAGGAGGCCAAGGACCTCGTCGACGGGGCCCCCGGGCCGGTCAAGGAGGGTGTCAACCGCGAGGAGGCCGACTCGATCAAGGCGCAGCTCGAGGAAGCCGGCGCCGGCGTCGAGATCAAGTAGACGGTCACGGCGGTTTCGCCGCAGACTCGCTCACGCCGGGGGAACGGCCGGTTCCCCCCGTGAGCCTCTCCACGTTCGCGGACAACGGCGCTACAATCCGGAATAGACCCGGACGCCGGGTCGTTATCTCTTTCGTGGGAGTCGATTTCCCTTGCCCAGAGGCATGGGTATTCGCTATCCTGCAGGGTTCGCGCCCCATCAGCACGTCCCCGACCGCCGCAGCAGTAGACATCTCTAAGGGAGGAAGTTCCACTTGACCAGCAGGGTTGCTGCGCCTAACGCGCGCAAAACGTTCTCGCGCCTAAAGCACGTTCTCGACCTCCCCAACCTGATCGACATCCAGAAGGCCTCCTTCGCGTGGTTCATGGAGGAAGGTCTGCGGGAGACGATCGACGACATCTCTCCGATCGAGGACTACACCGGCACGCTCGCCGTGGAGTTCGCGGAGTACGAGTTCGGGGAGCCGCCGGTCTCGATCAAGGAATGCCGGGAGAAGGATCTGACCTACCAGGTCCCGCTCTCCATGACCGTCCGCTTCGTCAACAAGGAGACGGGCGAGATCCGCGAGCAGCGGGTCTTCATGGGCGACTTCCCGATGATGACCGACCAAGGGACGTTCATCATCAACGGCACCGAGCGCGTGATCGTCACGCAGCTCGTCCGGTCGCCCGGCGCCTACCTCATGGAGCCGAAGGACGCGACGAAGCAGGTCTTCACCGCCAACCTGATGCCGAGCCGCGGCTCGTGGCTCGAGCTCGAGATCGACAAGAAGGGTGTCGTCTACGCCCGCATCGACCGCAAGCGGAAGCTGCCGATCACGACGCTTCTCCGCGCGCTGCCTGCCGAGGATCCGTCGACCGGGTTCCAGCTGGACACGAGCTCGAACGAGGCGATCCTGAAGCTGTTCGACGACTCGATCTTCATCGCGCTCACGCTCGAGAAGGACGCCACCACCCGCGAGGAGGAGGCGCTGATCGAGGTCTTCAAGAAGCAGCGGCCGGGCGAGCCGCCGACGCTCGACAACGCCCGCAACCTGCTCCGCACGCTGTTCTTCGATCCCAAGCGCTACGACCTGACCAAGGTCGGCCGCTACAAGCTGAACCAGCGGCTCGGCGTGAGCGTGCCGGACGACGTCCGCGTGCTGACGACCGAGGACATCCTGGCGCTCGTCCGCAGGCTCGTCTCTCTGCCCACCCAGCTCGGCGTGGACGAGGAGTCGAAGGACTTCGCTGCGGATGCGATCACGATGCCCCGCGCGCCGATCGCGCACGAGCTCGACGAGTACGAGGACTTCGGCAACCGCCGTCTCCGCACGGTCGGCGAGCTGATCCAGGAGGCCTTCCGGGTCGGCCTCTACCGCATGGAGCGCGTCGTCCGCGAGCGGATGACCACGGAGGACGTCGACACGATCACGCCTCAGACGATCATCAACATTCGGCCGGTGGTTGCGGCGCTGAAGGAGTTCTTCGGCTCGTCGCAGCTCTCGCAGTTCATGGACCAGACGAACTCGCTGGCCGGTCTCACGCATCGCCGCCGTCTTTCGGCTCTCGGTGCGGGTGGCCTGACCCGCGAGCGCGCGCCGATCGAGGTGCGCGACGTGCACCCGACCCACTACGGGCGGATGTGCCCGATCGAGACGCCGGAGGGCCCGAACATCGGCCTGATCGGCTCGCTCGCCTCGTTCGCCACGGTCTCCGAGTTCGGCTTCATCCAGACGCCGTACCGGAAGGTCGTCGGCGGCAAGGTGACGGACGAGATCGTCTACCTGGACGCCGCCGAGGAAGCGCAGTACACGATCGCGCAGGCCTCGGAGCCGATCGACGACAAGACCGGCAAGTTCCTGCACGACCAGGTGCTGTGCCGCTCCCGCGAGGGCGAGGCGGTCACCGCCGAGCCGAAGGACATCGAGTTCATGGACGTCGCGCCGGCGCAGATCGTCTCCGTCGCCACCGCGCTGATCCCGTTCCTCGAGCACAACGACGCCAACCGGGCGCTGATGGGCGCGAACATGCAGCGCCAGGCAGTTCCGCTGATGATCACCGACCCGCCGCTCGTCGGCACCGGGCTCGAGTACCGGGCCGCCGTCGACACCGGCGACGTCGTGCTGGCGGACAAGGCCGGCACGGTGGTCGACGTCGATGCCGAGAAGGTCGTCGTCGAGTCGAAGGACGGCAAGGACGAGTACCACCTGACGAAGTTCATGCGCTCGAACCAGGGGACGCTGATCCACCAGAAGCCGATCGTCGCGCTCGGCGACCGGGTGCGGTTGGAGCAGGTGCTGGCGGACGGCAGCTCGACCAAGGACGGCGAGCTCGCGCTCGGCAAGAACCTGCTGGTCGCGTTCATGCCGTTCGAGGGCTACAACTTCGAGGACGCGATCGTCCTCTCGGAACGGCTGGTCAAGGAGGACGTGCTCTCCTCGATCCACATTCACGAGTACGAGATCGATGCCCGCTCGACCAAGCTCGGCGACGAGGAGATCACCCGCGACATCCCGAACCGCTCGGAGGACTCGCTCAAGGACCTCGACGAGCGCGGCATCGTGCGCATCGGCGCCGAGGTCGGCTCGGGTGACCTGCTGGTCGGCAAGGTGACGCCGAAGGGCGAGACCGAGCTGACTGCCGAGGAGAAGCTGATTCGCGCGATCTTCAAGGAGAAGGCGCGCGAGGTCCGCGACACCAGCCTGAAGGTGCCTCACGGCGAGGGCGGCAAGGTGATCGACGTCAAGACGTTCTCGCGCGACGCCGGCGACGACCTGCCGCCGGGCGTCAACGAGCTCGTCCGGGTCTACGTCGCCAAGAAACGCAAGATCGCGGAGGGCGACAAGCTCGCCGGCCGCCACGGCAACAAGGGCGTGATCTCGAAGATCGTCCCCGAGGAGGACATGCCGTTCCTCGAGGACGGCACACCGGTCGACGTCGTCCTCAACCCGCTCGGCGTGCCGAGCCGGATGAACATCGGCCAGATCCTCGAGACCCACCTCGGGTGGGCGGCGGCGCACGGCGTCTTCGCCAACGGCGAATCGCCGACCGACGGCTCGCGGCCCGGCTGGACGCCGATCGCAACGCCGGTCTTCGACGGCGCCAGCGAGCAAGACGTCGACGAGGCCCTCGTCGAGTGGACGCGCCAGAACCCCGACTCGCCGATCAAGATGAACGTCGACCCGAAGCGGCCCGAGGGCCGGCGCTGCTCCGGAAAGGTGCGGCTGTTCAACGGCAAGACGGGCGAGCCCTTCCAGGAGAAGGTGACCGTCGGCTACATGTACATCCTCAAGCTGCTCCACCTGGTCGACGACAAGATCCACGCGCGGTCGACCGGCCCGTACTCGCTCGTCACCCAGCAGCCGTTGGGCGGCAAGGCGCAGTTCGGCGGGCAGCGCTTCGGCGAGATGGAGGTGTGGGCGCTGGAGGCGTACGGCGCCGCGTACACGCTCCAGGAGATGCTCACGATCAAGTCCGACGACACGGTCGGGCGGGTGAAGGCCTACGAGGCGATCGTCAAGGGCGAGAACATCGCCGAGCCGTCGATCCCCGAGTCCTTCAAGGTGCTCCTCAAGGAGATGCAGTCCCTGGCGCTGGACGTGCACGTGATCTCCGAAGAGGGCACCGAGGTCCAGGTGCGCGAGGAGGACGACGAGCTGCTCCGCGCCGCGGAGGAGCTCGGCATCGACCTCTCACCGGGCTCGCTGAGAGCGGCGGCGCGCGAGCCGACCGCCGAAGAGGTCGAGGAGGGCCAGGAGCGCGTCGACCAGGACGGGGAGCTGGCGCTCCCGGCGGACGAGGCGCTCGGCGACCTCGTCGAGCCGCTCGCGGAGGGACCACCACCACTCGACGCGGACCTCGCAGACGTCGAGGCGGACGAGTGAGCACGACGGCGACCACGGACATTTCAGGGGAAAGAGGAACACTTTGATCGACATCAATGACTTCGACGCGATCCGTATCGGGCTCGCGTCGCCGAAGCAGATCCGCGACTGGTCGTCGGGCGAGGTCACCAAGCCGGAGACGATCAACTACCGCACGCTCAAGCCCGAGCGCGACGGCCTCTTCTGCGAGCGCATCTTCGGTCCGACCAAGGACTGGGAGTGCTACTGCGGCAAGTACAAGCGCGTCCGCTACAAGGGGATCATCTGCGAGCGCTGTGGTGTCGAGGTCACGCGCCAGAAGGTGCGCCGCGAGCGGATGGGCCACATCGACCTGGCCGCGCCGGTCAGCCACATCTGGTTCTTCAAGGGCGTGCCCAGCCGCATCGGCTACCTGCTCGACATCGCCCCGCGCGAGCTCGAAAAGGTCCTTTACTTCGCCGCCTCGATCGTGACCTCGGTCGACAACGAGGCCCGCGCGAAGGACGTGAACGACCTCGAAGACAAGGTCAAGGCCGAGGCGGAGCGAATCGACGTCGACCGCGACGAGCAGCTGGCTGCCCTCGAGCAGCGGCTCCAGCGGCGCCGCGACTACTTCACCAAGGGTAAGGAGAAGGACTTCGACGAGGACGACGACTTCTGGGTCCGTGGGCTGAACAACTGGGCCGAGGAGCAGCTGATCCCGACCCTCGAGGACGCGCGCGGCCTGGCGGGCGGCCTGTTCGTCGAGATCGCTCCCGAGCTCAGCACCGAGGACTCGAAGAAGATCCGCGAGCGGGTGCACAGCACCGCCATCCGCGACGATCGGAAGCTGGCGACGCGCGAGTTCGAGTCGGTCGCCACGGCGGCCGTGCAGGTCCGCGAGGCGCTCGCGCCGCTGTACAAGGAGCTGGCGAAGGCGACGGGCTCGAAGAAGGGAGCGGTGACGAAGCACCTCAACCGCGTCGTCGACGGCCTGCTCGATCCCAAGGCCGAGCTGAGCCCGGAGGATGCGGCGCTCGTCGCGTCGCTCGACGTCAAGAACCTCGAGAAGGCTCGCGACCTCGGAAACGGGCTGTTGCGGGAGACGCTCGAGACGGCGCCGCCCGAGGCGAACGCGGACGCGATCCGCGACGTCGCCAGCGACCTCTGCCTGCGCACCGACGGGAAGATCGCCAAGGAGGAGTACGACGCGATCGTCCAGTGGCTGATGAAGGTGCGTGAGATGTACCAGGACATCGAGTCGCGGCGGAACGACGCCCGTGAGGCGGCGGTCGAGGCTGTCCGCCGGCTCGAGACCACCTGGCAGCTGTTCAAGGACCTCGAGCCGAAGATGGTCGTCAACGACGAGCAGATCTTCCGCGAGCTGAAGGACCGGTTCGGTTCCTCCTACGGCTTCGGCGTCTACTTCCACGGCGGTATGGGCGCCGAGTCGATCCGCGAGCTCCTCAAGGGGCTCGACCTGAACGCCGAGGCCGCCTCGCTCCGCGAGACGATCCAGACGTCCAAGGGCCAGAAGCAGGCGCGGGCGATCAAGCGGCTGAAGGTCGTCAACGCCTTCATCAAGTCCGAGAACAAGCCGGAGTGGATGGTTCTCGACGCGGTGCCGGTGATCCCGCCGGAGCTCCGCCCGATGGTTCAGCTCGACGGTGGCCGCTTCGCCACCTCGGACCTGAACGACCTCTACCGGCGCGTGATCAACCGGAACAACCGCCTCAAGCGGCTGCTCGACCTCGGCGCGCCCGAGATCATCGTCAACAACGAGAAGCGCATGCTCCAGGAGGCCGTCGACGCTCTGTTCGACAACGGCCGCCGCGGGCGCGCGGTCACCGGCCCGGGCAACCGGCCGCTGAAGTCGCTGTCCGACATGCTCAAGGGCAAGCAGGGCCGGTTCCGCCAGAACCTGCTCGGCAAGCGCGTCGACTACTCGGGCCGTTCCGTGATCGTCGCCGGGCCGTATCTGAAGCTGCACCAGTGCGGCCTGCCCAAGCTGATGGCGCTCGAGCTCTTCAAGCCGTTCATCATGAGCCGGCTCGTCGAGCGCAAGTCGGTGCAGAACATCAAGGCGGCGAAGAAGTACGTCGACTCGATGACGCCCGAGGTCTGGGACGTCCTCGAGGAGGTCATCGCCGAGCACCCGGTGCTGCTGAACCGGGCGCCGACGCTGCACCGTCTCGGCATCCAGGCGTTCGAGCCCGTGCTCGTCGAGGGCAAGGCGATCCAGGTCCACCCGCTCGTCTGCCACGCGTTCAACGCCGACTTCGACGGCGACCAGATGGCCGTCCATCTGCCGCTGTCGGCGGAGGCCCAGGCCGAGGCGAGGATCCTGATGCTGTCCTCGAACAACATCCTCTCGCCCGCCCACGGCCGGCCGCTGGCGACGCCGACGCAGGACATGATCCTGGGCGGCTACTTCCTCACGTACGCCGAGCAGGTCGACGGCAAGGACATCTCGCAGCTCGACGTTTCGAAGCTGAAGCCTGCCGACCACCCGAAGCGGTTCGGCAGCGAGAACGAGGTCGTGATGGCGATCGAGTCGAAGCAGGTCGGGCTCCAGCAGCCGATCGAGTACCGCCACAACGGCGAGCTGATGGTGACCACGCCCGGCCGAGTCGTGTTCAACGAGGCCGTCGAGCGGGCGCTCGTCGACGCCTTCCGCGGTACCGGCGCGAATGGCGGCGGCAAGAGAGTCGAGCACCAGTTCGTCAACCGGGCGCTCCCGAAGAAGGAGATGGACCAGCTGATCTCAGACTTGTCCGACCGTCACGGCGCGCACACGCTCGCCGCGGTGCTGGACGCGATCAAGACGCTCGGGTTCCGCTTCGCCACCGAGGCGGGCGTGACGATCTCGAAGAACGACATCGTCATCCCCCGTGAGAAGGAGCAGATCCTCGCCGACTACGAGAAGCGAGTCGCGGAGGTCGAGGCCCAGTACGAGCGCGGCCTGATCACGGAGGAAGAGCGGCACGAGAGCATCGTCAACATCTGGACGGAGGGGACGGACACGGTCGCCGACGCGATGGAGAAGACGCTCTACGAGCTGAACCCGATCTTCATGATGGCCAACTCGGGAGCGCGCGGCTCGTTCAAGCAGATCCGCCAGCTCGCCGGCATGCGCGGCCTGATGGCGAACCCGAAGGGCGAGATCATCGAGAGGCCGATCAAGGCGAACTTCATGGAGGGCCTGTCGGTGCTCGAGTACTTCATCTCGACCCATGGTGCCCGCAAGGGTCTCGCCGACACGGCGCTGCGCACGGCCGACTCGGGCTACCTCACGCGGCGCCTGGTCGACGTGTCGCAGGACGTGATCATCCGCGACCACGACTGCAAGTCGAACGAGCACGTCGACCTGCCGATCCACCTGCCGGAGGGGCTGAACCGCAGCCTGCTCGGCCGGGTGATCGCCGAGGACGTCTACAAGCCGCTTGCGTCCGGGAAGCCGGGCAAGACGAAGCTGCTCGAGAAGGGAAAGGTGCTCGACAATCCGATGCTCCAGGCCTTCGTCGCCGAGCTCGAGGACGGTGAGATCGAGACGGTGCCCGTCCGCTCGGTGCTCAAGTGCAAGAGCGAGTACGGCGTGTGCCAGGCCTGCTACGGGATCTTCCTCGCCACCGGCGGGATGTGCGAGGTCGGCGACGCGGTCGGGATCATCGCTGCGCAGTCGATCGGCGAGCCCGGCACGCAGCTGACCATGCGCACGTTCCACACCGGCGGCGTCGCCGGCGCGGACATCACGCACGGCCTCCCGCGGGTCGTCGAGATCTTCGAGGCCCGCAACCCGAAGGGTGCCGCGCGTCTCGCCGAGATCGGGGGCAAGGTCACCGTCGAGGAGACCGAGCGCGGGCCGAAGGTGATCATCGACCCGATGTCCACGAAGGAGGACGACGAGCCCAAGGAGTACCAGCTCCCCCGGCGGACTCGCCTGCTCGTCAGGACGGGCGACGACATCCTGCCCGGCGATCCGCTGCACGAGGGCTCGCTGAATCCGACCGAGCTGCTGGAGCTCCACTTCAGGGGCAGCCGCGGTTCGAGCCTGACCGAGCTGTACCTCGTCCGCGAGGTGCAGAAGGTCTACAAGTCGCAGGGCGTCGACATCCACGACAAGCACATCGAGCTGATCGTGCGGCAGATGCTGAAGAAGGTCCGGATCGAGAACTCCGGTACGACCGACTTCCTGCCCGGCCAGATGGTCGACAAGGTCGTGCTCGAGCGCGAGAACAAGCGGGTGAAGAAGGAGAAGGGGGATCAGGCGACGTTCGAGCCGCTGATCCTGGGGATCACGAAGGCGTCGCTGGCGACCGAGTCCTTCCTTTCCGCGGCCTCCTTCCAGGAGACGACCAAGGTGCTCACCGACGCCTCGATCGAGGGGAAGGTCGACCGCCTGCTCGGCCTGAAGGAGAACGTGATCATCGGCAAGCTGATCCCGGCGGCGACCGGCCTGAAGCGCTATCGCACGATCGAGATCGGCCCGTCCGAGAAGGTGCCGAAGGAGGCGTACGAGCGCGAGACGATGCTCGCCGCGCTCCAGGAGATCGGTTCCGACGGCGGCGGCATCGACTTCACCTCGCTCGGACTCGACTTCGGCGGCCAGCCCGACCTCAACGACGAGGCGAAGCCGCACGAGGCCGGCGAGGCCGAAGAGGTGCCCGAAGTCGATTCGCCGCTCGACGACTGACGCTCGCCGCGGCCTCCGGCCGCGGACTCGCTAGCACGGGGGGAACGGCCGGTTCCCCCCGTGAGCCCCCCTCCCTAACCACCTGCACCCCAGTGACCGCAGCGGCCGCGGCCGCACAGGTCGGCCGCGGCGGCGGGAGGTGGGCCGCCGGTTCCCCTTGACCGGCGCTGTGTCCTGGGTACGGTTTGTCATGCAGGCGCAGTTTCGGCCTGTTAGGGAGAGAGAGGACAGCATGCGGCCCGCGCGTTTCGCGAATACGTCCAACCATGGCCTGAGGAGATCGGCGCGCTGACGCGCGCCCCGGTCTTGCGCGAAACGGAACCGGCAGGGCCAGAACCGGTATGACGGCACTGATCATCGCTCTGGCCGCCGCAGTGGTGGGCGTGCTCGTCGTCGTCGCGGTCGGCCAGCGACGCCGCGTGCTCAGCAGCCCGCGGCGAACGGACGGCGCCGACGAGCTCAGACGGACGCAGCTCGAGCTTCGCTGGGCGCGGCAGCTCTCCGCGCTCTCGGAAACGCTCGACCTGGACGAGCTGCTTTCCCGCGTGCTCCAGGGCGCCGCGCAGCTCGCCAACGGCGATGCCTCCGCCGTCGCGCTCTGGGGGAAGGGCGAGCCCCCGATCGTGAAGGCGATGAACCTGACCTCCGACGAGGCGCTGCCGCTGCTCGGGAGCTGGCCGGCGGAGAGCCGCTCGCGAGCGCTCACCGTTCGATACCGGTTCCCGGGCGAGACTGTCGCCGCCAACGCGGTCCAGTTCGGCGTCCTCCTCCCGCTCTCGGCGGAACCGGGCTCCCCGACCGGGACCCTGGGGATCTTCTGGCGGCGGGCGGCGGAAGAGCCCGGCGACGAGACCCTCGCGACGCTCGAGGAACTCGCCCTCGCCGCGGGCAGGGCGATCGATAACGCGCGCCAGTTCCGCGAGCTCCACGAGCTGGCGGTTCGCGACCCGTTGACCGGGCTGCACAACCGCCGCTATTTCCACGAGACCCTCGCGCACGAGGTGAAGCGGGCGCATCGCTACGACCGCCGCCTCGCGATGCTCTTCTTCGACCTGGACGATTTCAAGGCGATCAACGAGGAGATCGGCCATCTCGGAGGGGACTCGGTCCTCGCCGAGGTCGCGCAACGGCTGCGCCTCGTGGTGCGCGGGGCGGACATCCCCTGCCGCGTCGGCGGCGACGAATTCGCCGTGATCCTGCCGGAGTCGTCGCTCGAGGACACCGACCTCTTCTTCCGGCGACTCCAGCTCGCGATTCAGGGGCAGCCGATCGGCCGGATCTCCAGCCTGCAAATCTCGGCCGGAATGGCGGAGCTCCAACGTGACGACGACGCGACCTCGCTCTTCCGGCGGGTCGACCAGGCGCTCTACCGGGCGAAGCGTGCCGGCAAGGGCCGTGTGATGACCGCTGCGGACGAACCGGAAGAGTCGAGCGGAACGGTCTAGATCACGGTCAGGGCGCCGTCGGGACGGTGTGGCCGCCCGTGTCGGGCACGGAATCGGTGCTGTCGCCCTGGTCGTCGGCCGGCTGGTCTCCGTCGCCGTGGTCCCCGTTCAGCTGACCGTCGTCGCCGATCAGCTGCTGGAGGGGATTCGCGGCCGCCGCCGCCTGCACGACCGGCGGTTCGGGCTTCTTGCCCTTCGGGGGGGTGGCATCGGTCGAGGCCAGCTGCCGAGTCGCAGAGTTGGCCGCGGGGTTGGAAGGCTTGGACGTGGCGCCCGAGGACGAAGGACCCGGAGCGGGCAGGGTCACGTGCGGCCTGGGCTTCGGCTTGGGGCTCGGCTTCGGGACCGACGTCGGCGTCGAGCGCTGCGTGGGCGGCTGCGCAAGCCCCGAGTTGGGCACGACCTTTGCCACCGGCGTGGGCTTCGAGACCGGGGCGGTCCCGCGGGCCGGAATCGTCCGCGAGACGAGCTGCGTGTTGGTGGAGGTCGAGTAGGAGGACCCGGGCGTCGAGCGACCCGTGGGGACGACGTTCCGGACCACCGCATAGCCCGCTGGCGGACGCGAGCGGCGCCCCACGACCAGCTTCCGGGCCCGGACGTCGGGCGGACGCTTGGCCGCGAGCGGGAGCGGGGCGCGGGCAGCCGGCCGCGTAGCCGGCGTGGAAGGCCTCGAGGACGGCGCCTTCGGAGCCGGCATGGCGGTGACGACGGAGTCCGAGTGCGAGGGCTGAATCGCCGGTCGGGCAGCGAGGTAGATCGCTGCCGCGGATCCGGCTGTGGCCAGGCCGACACCGCCTGCGAGCGCCGCCTGGCTCGGCACCAGCAACATCGCTGCGAGCGCCGCCAGGCCTTTTCGCGGAGTCGCCGGGATCGGCCCTACCGGGCTCTCCCACGGCTCGACGGCCAGCGTCGGCAGGATGACCGGTGTCAGCGCCGCGGCGTCAAGGCCGCGGAGCATCGCCGCCTGTCGGGCGCATTCGATCGAGTCGAACGCCTCGTTCGACGGCGGGACCATGACCTTGAAGCGGCCGTCGAACGACCGTCGGCAAATGGAGCACTCGAGCATCGCGGCCCAGGTATAACCGGGCGGTCGGACGGCCAGGACCGGCGTTTGACGCGCCGCGGCGAACTTCGCTACCATTCCGCCTCGGGTTGGCGGTGGCGTTGCCCCGCCGGCCTTTGTTGTGTGCACGCCCTGAAAGCCCTCTGGAGGAGTTCTCATACCGACTGTCAACCAACTCGTGCGGAAAGGTCGTACTGCGCCGAAGGCGAAGGTGAAGACGCCTGCGCTGCGCGGCGCGCCGCAGAAGCGGGGCGTCTGCACGCGCGTGTACACGACCACGCCGAAGAAGCCGAACTCGGCGCTGCGGAAGGTTGCGCGTGTCCGGCTGACCAACTCGATGGAGGTCGGCGCGTACATTCCCGGTGAGGGCCACAATCTCCAGGAGCATTCGGTCGTGCTGATCCGCGGCGGCCGCGTCAAGGATCTCCCGGGCTTCCGCTACAAGGTGATCCGGGCCGCGCTCGACTCGTCGGGCGTCGCCGACCGCAAGCAGGGGCGCTCGAAGTACGGCGCCAAGCGGGGCTCGTAGTGCCTCGCCGCGCCGAGATCCAGGTCCGTCCGCTGGACCCCGACCCCGTGTACAGCTCGCGCCTGGTCACCCAGCTGATCAACCGCGTGATGACGGCCGGGAAGCGCTCGACTGCCGAGCGCATCGTCTACGGCGCCCTCGACAAGATCGGCGACCGCACCGGCAAGCCGCCGCTGGAGGTGCTCGAGCAGGCCGTGAAGACGGTAACGCCCGTACTCGAGACCCGCAGCCGCCGAGTCGGCGGCGCGAACTACCAGGTTCCCGTCGAGGTGCCGCAGCGGCGCGCGCGCACGCTCGCGATCCGTTACATCGTCACGTTCTCGCGCGAGCGGCGCGAGAAGAGCATGGACGAGAAGCTCGCCGGCGAGATCCTCGACGCGCTCCAGAACCAGGGCGGTGCGTGGAAGCGCAAGGACGACATGTACCGGATGGCCCAGGCAAACAAGGCGTTCGCGCACTACCGGTGGTAGCGATGGCGACGGTCGAGAAGAACACGCGGGCCGGCCTCGAGCGCGTCCGCAACATCGGGATCATGGCCCACATCGACGCGGGCAAGACGACCACGACCGAGCGGATCCTCTACTACACCGGCCGAACCCACAAGATGGGGGAGGTGCACGAGGGCGCCGCGACGATGGACTGGATGGCGCAGGAGCAGGAGCGCGGCATCACGATCACGTCGGCCGCGACGACGGCGTTCTGGCGCGAGTTCCGCATCAACATCATCGATACGCCCGGGCACGTGGACTTTACTGTCGAAGTCGAGCGCAGCCTGCGCGTCCTCGACGGCGCGATCGCGGTCTTCGACTCGGTCGCGGGCGTCGAGCCCCAGTCCGAGACGGTCTGGCGGCAGGCGGACAAGTACAAGGTGCCGCGGATCGCGTTCATCAACAAGATGGACCGCACCGGGGCCGACTTCTTCGCCTCGGTGCAGTCGATGGTCGACCGGCTCGGCGCGCACCCGGTCCCGGTGCAGCTGCCGGTCGGACAGGAGGAGCACTTCCGCGGCGTCGTCGACCTCGTCGAGATGAAGGCGGTCGTGTGGACGGACGACCTCGGCACGAGCATGGAGGTCGAGGAGATCCCCGCCGAGCTCGTCGAGCAGGCGCACGAGTACCACCACCAGCTGATCGACGCGGTCGCCGACCACGACGACGAGCTGATGGAGACCTACCTCGAGGACGAGGAGAAGGTCACGCCGGAGATGCTCACGCGCGCTCTCCGCAAGGCGACGCTCGACAATCACGGTCACGCCGGTCCTCTGCGGCACGGCCTTCAAGAACAAGGGCATCCAGCCGCTCCTCGACGCGGTGATCGACTTCCTGCCGAGCCCGCTCGACGTGCCGCCGATCCACGGGATCGACCCGCGCACCGAGAACGAGCTCTCCCGCCGCGCCGAGCTCGACGAGCCGTTCGCGGCACTCGCCTTCAAGGTCATGTCCGACCCGTACGTCGGGAAGCTGACGTACATCCGCGTCTACTCCGGCCAGATGAAGCAGGGCGACCGGCTACTGAACACGACCACCGGAAAGACCGAGCGCGTCGGCCGCATCCTCCAGATGCATGCGAACCACCGCGAGGAGCGCGACGAGATCGGCGCCGGCGAGATCGCCGCCGTCGTCGGTCTGAAGGCGACGACCACCGGCGACACGCTCGCCGTCGACACCGCGCCGATCCGGCTCGAGTCGATGACGTTCCCCGACCCGGTGATCTCGGTCGCGATCGAGCCGAAGACGAAGGGCGACCAGGACAAGCTGGGCTCGGGCCTGCAGCGCCTGTCGGAGGAGGACCCGACCTTCCAGGTGCGCACCGACGAGGAGACCGGGCAGACGCTGATCTCCGGTATGGGCGAGCTCCACCTCGAGATCATCGTCGACCGCCTGATGCGCGAGTTCAACGTCGACGCCAACGTCGGCCGCCCTCAGGTCGCCTACCGGGAGACGGTCGGGCAGGCTGTCCAGAAGATCGAGGGCAAGTTCGTCCGCCAGACCGGCGGCCGCGGCCAGTACGGCCATGCGGTCATCGACCTCGAGCCGGCCGGGCCGGGCGAGGGCTACGAGTTCATCGACAAGATCGTCGGCGGCAAGATCCCGCGCGAATACATCTCTTCCGTCGACCTCGGCATCCAGGAGGCGATGGAGTCGGGTATTCTCGCCGGCTACCCGGTCGTCGACATCCGCATCACGCTCGTCGACGGCTCGTTCCACGACGTCGACTCCAGCGAGATGGCGTTCAAGATCGCCGGCTCGATGGCCTTCAAGAACGCGATGCAGCGGGCGAAGCCCAAACTGCTCGAGCCGGTCATGGCGGTCGAGGTCGTGACGCCGGAGGACTACCTCGGCGACGTGATGGGGGATCTGAACTCCCGCCGGGGCCGGGTCGAGGGCCTCGAGCCGCGGGGCAATGCCCAGGCGATCAGGGCCAAGGTCCCGCTCGCCACGATGTTCGGCTACGCCACCGACCTGCGCTCGACGACGCAGGGGCGGGCCACGTTCACCATGCAGTTCGATCGGTACGAGGAAGTGCCTCAGTCGATCGCGGGCGAGATCGTCGCCGCCCAGACCTAAAGGAGACCGGAGGAAGGAATGTCCAAGCAGAAGTTCGAGCGCACCAAGCCGCACCTCAACGTCGGCACGATCGGTCACATCGACCACGGGAAGACGACCCTCACCGCAGCGATCACGAAGGTGCTGTCGGAGCAGGGCACGGGCACCGCCGCCCGCGACTTCGACTCGATCGACAACGCTCCCGAGGAGCGCCAGCGCGGCATCACGATCAACACCGCGCACGTCGAGTACGAGACCGCGAACCGGCACTACGCCCACGTCGACTGCCCGGGCCACGCCGACTACATCAAGAACATGATCACGGGCGCCGCCCAGATGGACGGCGCGATCCTCGTCGTCTCCGCGGCCGACGGCCCGATGCCCCAGACGCGCGAGCACATCCTGCTCGCCCGCCAGGTCGAGGTGCCGTACATCGTCGTCGCGCTGAACAAGGCCGACATGGTCGACGACCCCGAGCTGATCGAGCTCGTCGAGATGGAGGTCCGCGAGCTGCTCTCGAAGTACGAGTTCCCCGGGGACGACATCCCGATCGTCCAGGTCTCCGCGCTGAAGGCGCTCGAGGGCGACGCCGAGTGGACACCGAAGATCCTCGAGCTGATGGAGGCCGTGGACAGCTACATCCCGGAGCCGCAGCGCGACGTCGACAAGCCGTTCCTGATGCCGATCGAGGACGTCTTCACGATCACCGGCCGCGGCACCGTCGTCACCGGCCGCATCGAGCAGGGCCAGATCAAGTCGGGCGACGAGGTCGAGATCGTCGGCATCCACGAGAAGACCGAGAAGACGGTCGTCACCGGCCTCGAGATGTTCAACAAGCTCCTCGACTTCGCCCAGGCAGGCGACAACGCGGGCGCGCTGCTCCGCGGCGTCAAGCGCGAGGAGGTCGAGCGCGGCCAGGTGCTCGCGAAGCCCGGCTCGATCACCCCGCACACGCACTTCAAGGCCGAGGTGTACGTCCTGTCGAAGGACGAGGGCGGGCGGCACACGCCGTTCTTCAACGGCTACCGGCCGCAGTTCTACTTCCGCACGACGGACGTGACCGGCTCGATCAAGCTCCCGGAGGGCCAGGAGATGGTCATGCCGGGCGACAACACGAACATGGAGATCGAGCTGATCCAGCCGATCGCCATGGATCAGGGACTTCGGTTCGCGATCCGCGAGGGCGGCCGCACAGTCGGCGCCGGCGTCGTGACCGAGGTCATCAAGTAACGAGGCATCGAGAGGAGGGAAGGGGCACGTGGCTCAACACAAGATCCGCATCCGGCTGAAGGGCTACGACCACAAGCAGGTCGACAGGTCCGCGCGCGACATCGTCGAGACGGCGGAGCGCTCCGGGGCGACGATCACCGGGCCCGTGCCCCTGCCCACCGAGAAGAACGTGTACTGCGTGATCCGCAGTCCGTTCAAGGACAAGGACTCGCGCGAGCACTTCGAGGTGCGCACGCACAAGCGCCTGATCGACATCCACTCGCCGACGCCGAAGACGGTCGACTCGCTGATGCGGCTCGATCTTCCAGCCGGCGTCGACATCGAAATCAAGCTGTGAAAGGCATCGTCGGCAGAAAGCTGGGCATGACCCAGATCTTCGACCCGGAGTCAGGGGTGGTCACGCCTGTCACCGTGATCGAGGCCGGCCCCTGCCCGGTGGTCCAGGTCAAGACCATGGAGATCGACGGCTACGAGGCGGTACAGCTCGCCTTCGAGCCGGTCGCCGAGCGAAAGCTGTCGAAGGCAGAGCTCGGACACCTGAAGAAGGCCGGGTTCGAAGGGCACCGACACCTGGTCGAGTTTCGCGGCGCCAGCGAGGCGGTCGTCGGCGAGCCGGTCACGGTCGAGGTGTTCCAGCCGGGCGACCCGGTCAAGGTCTCCGGGATCGGAATCGGCAAGGGCTTTGCCGGCACGATCAAGCGGCACCGCTTCCACCGCGGGCCGAAGTCCCACGGCTCGCACAACGTCCGCAAGCCCGGCTCGATCGGCGCCTCTGCGACGCCCTCGCGCGTTTTCAAGGGGATCAAGATGGCCGGACGCCTGGGCGGAAAGCGTGTCACCCAGGTCGGGCTGAAGGTGCACGAGGTCGACCCCGAGAACAACCTGCTGCTCGTCAAGGGGGCCGTCCCGGGGCCGAAGAACGGCATCGTCGAGATCAGGGAGGAGAAGGCGCATGCCGGCCGCATCCACCACTAAGGCACCACTGCTCGACGCAGCCGGCAAGTCGACGAAGCAGGTCACGCTCGACGGCGACGTCTTCGGTGCGGAGGTGAAGCCGCATCTGGTCCACGAGACCGTGCGCGCCGAGCTGAACGCCCTTCGCGCAGGCACCCGAGGTGCCAAGAGCCGTGGCCTCGTCGCCGGGGGCCGCAGCAAGCCGTGGCGCCAGAAGGGCACCGGCCGTGCTCGCGCGGGCACGACCCGCGCGCCGCACTGGACCGGCGGCGGCGTCGCGTTCCCGCCCACGATGCGATCGTTCGAGGTGAAGGTCAATCGCAAGGCGCGCCGGGCTGCTCTGCGCGGGGCCCTGTCCGCGCATGCTCAGGCCGGCACGCTCGGCCTGGTCGACGGCACGGCCTTCGAGGAGCCGAGCACGAAGACCGCAGTTGCGCTGGTCGAGACGTGGGCCAAGGAGCGCCCGCTGGTGGTCGTCGTCTCCGACGACGACGTCAACCTCGGGCTGTCGTTCAGGAACCTCGAGAAGGTCGCGATCGTCGCGCCGTCGGAGCTCGACGTCGCCGCCGTGGTCTGGGCCCGCTCGCTGCTCGTCTCGGAGGCGGCGCTGGCGGGGGTTCTGGCCCGCGCGGGCGCCGGTTCGGCTGCCGCGCCCGCTGAGGAGGGGTCAGAGTGAGCCTCACCGCCCGCCAGGTCCTGATCGCCCCGGTCGTCTCCGAGAAGAGCTACAGCCTGATCGAGGCCAAGAAGTACGCGTTCCGCGTCCACCCCGATGCGCACAAGACCCAGATCCGCCAGGCCGTCGAGGAGCTCTTCGACGTGCGGGTGATCGGGGTCAACGTCTCGAAGGTGCAGCCGAAGCCGAAGCGCCGCGGCCTGCACAAGGGGACGAGGCAGGGCTGGAAGAAGGCGATCGTCCAGGTGCACGCGGACGACGAGATCCAGATCTTCGCCGGAGCCCAGGTATGAAAATGACGAAAATGCTGCGCATTTCCGGCATCGGAGACCTCCGAGGGGTGGTCGTCTAGTGGCACTGAAGAAATACAAGCCGACGAGTCCCGGACGCCGCTTCATGTCCGTCTCCTCGTTCGAGGAGATCACGAAGACCGAGCCGGAGCGCTCGCTGACCGCGCCGATCAAGAAGACCGGCGGCCGGAACGTGAACGGGCGCATCACGACCCGCCACCAGGGCGGTGGGCACAAGCGCCGCTACCGGATCATCGACTTCAAGCGCCGCAAGGACGGCGTGCCGGCCAAGGTGGCCGCGATCGAGTACGACCCGAACCGGTCGGCCCGGATCGCGCTGCTCCACTACGCCGACGGCGAGAAGGCCTACATCCTGGCGCCGGCGCGGCTCGAGGTCGGGGCGACGGTCGAGTCCGGGCCCGGCGCGGACATCCGGCCCGGCAACGCGCTGCCGCTCGAGAACATCCCGACCGGCACGATGGTGCACAACGTCGAGCTGAAGCCCGGCCGCGGCGGCCAGCTGGCCCGCAGCGCCGGCTCCGGCATCCAGCTGGTCGCGAAGGACGACGGCTACGGCGTCCTGCGGCTCCCGTCGGGCGAGATGCGCCGCGTGCCGCTATCCTGCCGGGCCACCGTCGGCCAGGTCGGGAACGTCGACCACGAGAACCAGTCCGGCGGCAAGGCGGGCCGGAGCCGCTGGCGCGGGAAGCGCCCGACGGTGCGCGGCTCGGCGATGAACCCCGTCGACCACCCGCACGGCGGCGGCGAGGGCAAGTCGAAGGGCGGCCGCCATCCGGTCACCCCGTGGGGCGTGCCGACGCTCGGCAAGCGCACGCGCCGCAAGCACAAGGAATCCGACAAGTTGATCGTCCGGCCGCGCCGTCGCGGGAAGGAGAAGCGCTAGTGAGCCGCAGCTCGAAGAAGGGGCCGTTCGTCGAAGAGCGGCTGATGAAGCGAATCGAGGAGATGAACACCTCCGGCAGCAAGCGGATGATCCGCACCTGGTCGCGCACCTCGACGATCTTCCCGGAGATGGTCGGCCACACGATCGCCGTCCACGACGGCCGCAAGCACGTGCCCGTGTTCGTCTCCGAGCAGATGGTCGGGCACAAGCTCGGCGAGTTCGCCCCGACGCGGATGTTCCGCGGCCACGCGGGCGACCGTCAGACGCAGGTGAGGAGGGGCTAGTGGCCACCCGACCGAGACGCAGACCGTGCGCGCCCAGGCGAAGTGGGTGCGGATGTCCGCGCGCAAGGGGCGCATCGTCGCGGAGCACATCCGCGGCCGCAGCGTGCCCGAGGCCCGGGCCGTGCTCGCGTTCACGCAGCGCGCAGCCGCGCGCGAGATCGAGAAGGTGCTCGCCTCCGCGGTCGCGAACGCCGAGGCGAACCACGGACTCGTCGGCGACGAGCTCGTCGTCCACGCCGCGGTCGTCGACGAGGGGCCGACGCTGAAGCGCTGGCGCGCCCGCGCCCGCGGCCGCGTCGCCCGGATCAAGAAGCGCACGTGCCACATCACTGTCCTTCTTGCGCCGATGGCGCCGGAAGGACCGGCAGTCGCGCCGCCCGCTCCGAAGCAGGAGCGCGACCTCCGAGCCGGCCCCGGCCGAAGCCGCCGCGGTGGAAACGCAGGAGAAGCCCGAGAGCAAGGCTGCGGTGGAGGAGCCGGCGGAGAAGCCGAAGGAACAAGCGACGAAGAAGCCAGCCAAGCCAGCTAGCGGGCGCCCGAGGCGCGCGCGCAAGGAGGCCGAGAACTAATGGGCCAGAAGATCCATCCCGGCGGCCTCCGCGTCGGCGTCATCCACGACTGGAAGTCGAACTGGTACACGTCGGCCAAGGAGTTCAAGGGCGCCCTGCTCGAGGACATCAAGATCCGCGAGCACATCAACCGCAAGCTCGGGCATGCCGGGCTGTCCGACATCCTGATCCGCAAGGACAAGCAGCGGATCACGATCGACATCTACACGGCCCGCCCCGGGATCGTGATCGGCAAGTCGGGCGTCGAGGTCGACGCGCTGCGCCGCGACGTGCACGCGATGACGCACAAGAACGTGCACATCAACATCAACGAGATCAAGCGCCCCGAGCTGGACGCGAAGCTCGTCGCCCAGTCGATCGCCGAGCAGCTCCAGAACCGCGTCAGCTTCCGGCGCGCGATGAAGCGCTCGCTCGCCTCTGCGATGCGCTCCGGCGCCCACGGCGTGAAGATCAAGTGCGCCGGCCGTCTCGGCGGCGGCGAGATGAGCCGCGTCGAGAGCTATTCGGAGGGCCGCGTCCCGCTGCACACGATCCGCGCCGACATCGACTACGGCGCCTGCGAGGCGAAGACGACCTTCGGCCGGATCGGCGTGAAGGTCTGGATCAACAAGGGCGAGATCATGCCGGAGGGCTACGAGGGCTTCACGCAGCGCGACTCGCGCCTCGGCGACCAGGACCAGGCCCGGCGGCGAGGCGGCGCCTCGGAGGGGCTCTCCGCCTCCCGCGAGAGCGGCCGCGGCCGCCAGGCCGACCGCGAGGGCCTCGGCCCGGTTCGCCGGCGTCGCGGCCCCGGCGGCGGGGGCCGGGTGGCCCGCGGCGGCGGCCGGGGGCGGCGCGGTGGAGGCGGCGGGGCGCCGCGCGAGGCTGCGCCTCCGCGCACCGACGAGACCCCGGCGGAGCCTCAGGTGACCGAGCCGCAGGTCGAGACGCCTGAGACGCCTGAGACGCCGGACGCGTCGGCCGAGACGCCCGAGACGCCGTCGGCCGAGGCGCCCGAGACGCCGAGCGCGCCGCCGGAGGAGACGACCGACTGATGCTGCTCCCCAAGAAGACCAAGTACCGCAAGCAGCAGCGCGGCCGCCGGGCCGGGCACCTCGAAGGGGCAGACCGCCGTCGCCTTCGGCGACTACGGGCTCAAGTCCCTCGACGCCGGCTGGCTGACCAACCGCCAGATCGAGGCGGCCCGAATCGCGATGACGCGCAAGATCAAGCGCGGCGGCAAGGTCTGGATCAACATCTTCCCGGACAAGCCGGTGACGCAGAAGCCGGCCGAGACGCGCATGGGCTCCGGCAAGGGCTCGCCCGAGCACTGGGTGGCGGTCGTCAAGCCGGGCCGCGTGATGTTCGAGCTGGCCGGCGTCCCCGAGCCGCTCGCCCGGGAGGCGCTGCGGCTCGCCGGCACGAAGCTCTCCGTGCGGACGAAGGTGGTCAAGCGGGAGGGGAGTCTCTTTGACTGCAGGGGCGGATCATGAGGGCCCGGCAGCTGCGCGACCTGACCGACGCCGAGCTGACGCGGCACCTGGAGGAGACACGCCAGGAGCTGTTCAACCTGCGCTTCCAGTCGGCGACCGGCGCGCTCGAGAACTCCGCGCGCCTCCGGCTGGCGAAGCGCGAGATCGCGCGCATCCTGACCATCCGCTACGAGCGCGAGGCAGAACTTGAGAGGACCACGTAGGCATGGCTGACGAGAAGAAGACGACGAAGACGGACGAGACGGCGGAAGAGACGCCGGCGGCCGAGGAGAAGCCGAAGCGCACGCGCGCCAAGAAGGCGGAGCCGGAGGCGGCTGCGCCGCGAGGCCGCCGAGAAGCCGAAGCGCACGCGCAAGAAGGCCGAGGAGACTGCGCGCCGAGCCGGCCGAGGCGCCGGCCGTCGCGGAAGAGGTCGAGGCGGAGGCCGAGCAGGTCGAGGCGGAGCCCGAGCCGACCCCGGAGCCCGTCGCCGAGGAGGCGCCCGCCGAGGAGCCGACCCGCGAGGAGCCCGTCGCCGGAGGAGCCCGCCGACGAGCCCGTCGCCGAGGAGCTCCGCGCCGCGGAGACAGTCGCCGAAGCCGAGCCTGAGCCGCGACGTCGAGGCGGAGGCCGCCGCAGCGGAAGAGCCCGTCGCCGCCGAGCCCGTGTCGAAGAGCCAGTCGCCGAGGAAGCGGACGCCGCGGAACCGGCGACCGACGAGGCTGCGACTGAGCAGCCGAGTCCAGAGAGAATGCCGAGGGCCCCGCCAGGACCGCGGCCGAAGCCGAAGAAGAAGCGGCTCCCGCGCAGTCAGCGCCACAAGCACCCCAGGCCCAAGCGGGAGTCGACGGGCGAGCGCAAGCCGATCACGCGGCTGCCCAAGCCGGAGGCCGAGCGCGGCCGCGACCAGCAGCGCCGCGGCGTCGTCGTCTCGGCGGCGATGGACAAGACGATCGTCGTCCGCGTCGACTCGATCAAGGCGCACCCGAAGTACAAGAAGGTGATCCGCCGCTCGAAGAAGTTCCACGCGCACGACGAGCAGAACCAGGCGAAGGCCGGCGACGTCGTCCGCATCGTCGAGACGCGCCCGCTGTCGAAGACGAAGCGCTGGCGGCTCGCCGAGATCCTCGAGGTGGCGAAGTAGCGTGATCCAGCAGGAGACACGAGTCCGCGTGGCCGACAACACCGGCGCCCGCGAGCTGCTCTGCATCCGCGTGAAGGGCGGGTCGCACCGCCGCTACGCGCGGGTCGGCGACATCATCGTCGGCACGGTCAAGACCGCGACCCCGCAGGGCGCGATCAAGAAGGGCGAGGTCGTGCAGGCGGTGGTCGTCCGCACGAAGAAGCCGTTCGGCCGCGACGACGGCACCCAGATCGCCTTCGACGAGAACGCCGCCGTGATCATCGACGCGCAGCGGAACCCGCGCGGCACCCGCATCTTCGGGCCGGTCGCCCGCGAGCTGCGCGAGAAGAACTTCATGAAGATCGTCAGCCTCGCTCCGGAGGTGCTCTAGCCATGGCGGCCACGATGAAGGTCCAGAAGGGCGACCTCGTGCAGATCCTGTCCGGCAAGGACCGCGGCAAGCAGGGCCGCGTCATCGACGCGCGCCCCGCCGAGCGGCGCGTGATCGTCGAGAACCTGAACGTCGTCAAGCGGCACACGAAGCCGCGCCCGATGCGCGACGCCAACCGCATGGGCGGGACGACGATGATGCCCGGCGGCGTGATCGACAAGCCCGCGCCGCTCGCGGTCTCGAAGGTGATGGTCGTCTGTCCCGTCGTGCAACCTGCCGACGCGCGTCGGCCACGCGTTCCGCGAGGTCAAGGGCAAGAAGGTGAAGATCCGCGTCTGCCGCCGGCGACGGCTGCGGAGGGGAGCTGGACAAGTGAGCGCGACCGCGACCGAGACGTACACGCCGCGGCTGAAGGAGCTCTACGAGAAGGAGCTGCGTGCGCGCCTGAAGGACGAGCTCGGGCTCTCCTCGGTGATGCAGGTGCCGCGGGTGACCAAGATCACCCTGAACATGGGCGTCGGCGAGGCCAAGACCGAGGCGAAGGCGCTCGACTCCGCCATGGACGAGCTCTCGACGATCGCCGGCCAGCGCGCCCAGATGCGCCGCGCCCGGAAGTCGATCGCCGCGTTCAAGCTCCGCGAGGGGATGCCGATCGGCGCCCGGATCACGCTGCGCGGCGCCCGGATGTACGAGTTCCTCGACCGGCTCGTCTCGATCGCGCTGCCCCGCATCCGCGACTTCCGCGGGCTCGACCCGGGCTCGTTCGACGGGCGCGGCAACTACTCGCTCGGCATTCGCGAGCAGATCATCTTCCCGGAGATCAACTACGACGACGTCGCCGCAGTGCGTGGCCTGGACATCGCCATCACGACGTCGGCGGCAGACGACGAGGGCGCGCGGGCACTGCTCCGCGGCCTCGGCCTGCCGTTCGCCGACGACAGGAGGGAACAGGAGTAATGGCCAAGAAGTCGATGATCGCCAAGGCCGCCCGCCCACAGCGCTACAAGGTGCGCGCGTACACGCGCTGCAACCGTTGCGGCCGGCCGCGCGCGGTCTTCAAGAAGTTCGGGCTCTGCCGCATCTGCCTGCGGGAGCTCGCCCACGCGGGCGTGATCCCCGGCATGACGAAGAGCTCCTGGTAAAGCCGTGAAAAATGCTGCGCATTTCCACGGGTGGAGGACTAGAAGATGCTGACCGATCCGATCGCAGACATGCTCACCCGCATCCGCAACGCCAACAAGGCGCTGCAGGAGACCGCCACGATGCCCACCTCGCGGATGAAGGTGGACATCGCCCGCCTGCTCAAGGAGGAGGGCTACATCCGCGGCTTCCGCGTCGAGAAGGGCGAGGCGTTCGACACGCTCGTCGTCGAGCTGAAGTACGGCCGCAGCCGCGAGCGCGTGATCACGAACCTGAAGCGGATCTCCAAGCCGGGCCGGCGCATCTACGCGCGCAAGGACCGCATGCCGCGCGTCCTCGGCGGCATGGGCACGGCTATCCTGTCCACCTCGAGTGGCGTGATGACCAGCCGCACCGCGCAAGAGCGCGGCATCGGCGGCGAGGTCATCTGTTTCGTCTGGTGAGCGTCAGCATGAGCCGAATCGGAAGATCACCAATCGAATTGCCCGCGGGCGTCTCCGTGTCGATCTCCCCTGGGCGCGTGATGGTCAACGGCCCGCTCGGCGAGCTCGCGCAGGAGGTCCCGCAGCGGATGGCGATCGAGCAGAGCGACGGCACGATCACCGTCACGCGGCCGACCGACCGCGGCGAGGACCGTGCGCTGCACGGGCTGACGCGCACGCTCGTCGCGAACATGGTCGAGGGCGTGACCAAGGGCTTCGAGAAGCGGCTCGAGATCCAGGGCGTCGGCTACCGCGCCTCGATGCGCGGCACGGCGCTCGAGCTGAACGTCGGCTTCTCGCACTCGGTGGTGAAGGACGCGCCGGCGGGGATCACCTACGAGGTGCCGTCCCAGACCGAGATCGTGGTCAAGGGCATCGACAAGCAACAGGTCGGCCAGATCGCCGCCGAGATCCGCAAGGTGCGCCCGCCCGAGCCGTACAAGGGCAAGGGCATCCGCTACCAGGGCGAGTACGTGCGCCGGAAGGTCGGGAAGAGGGCATGAGCGTCGCCACGTCACGCCAGCTCCGCGAGCGCCGCCATCGCCGCGATACGCGGCAAGATCGCCGGCACCGCCGAGCGGCCGCGCCTGGCCGTGTTCCGGTCGAACCACGGCATCTCCGCCCAGCTGATCGACGACCAGGCCGGCAAGACGCTCGCCGCAGCGGGCTGGCAGGGGCTGACCAAGATTCAAGGGGTCGAAGACCGAGCAGGCCAAGGAGGTCGGCAAGCTCCTCGCCGCCAACGCGAAGAGCGCCGGCATCGAGTCATGCGTCTTCGACCGCGGCGGGTACCTCTACCACGGACGCGTGAAGGCGCTCGCCGAGGGCGCCCGCGAGGGAGGATTGACGTTTTGACGAGTGTCGAGCGTGAGGTGTTCGCGCGCGAGGAGACGCGCGAGCTGAAGGAGCGCGTGGTCGAGATCAACCGCGTCGCCAAGGTGGTCAAGGGCGGGCGGCGGTTCTCGTTCACGGCGCTTGTAGTGATCGGCGACGAGGTCGACCGCGTCGGCGTCGGCTACGGAAAGGCGCGCGAGGTGCCGCTGGCGATCTCGAAGGCGGTCGACGACGCGAAGAAGAACCTCTTCACCGTGCCGAAGCACGGCACGACGATCACGCACGAGATCCTCGGGCGCTCGGACGCCGCCCGCGTGCTGCTCCGCCCCGCCAGCGAGGGCACCGGCGTGATCGCCGGCGGCGGCGTCCGCGCCGTCCTCGAGCTCGCCGGCATCCGCGACATCCTCGCGAAGAGCCTGGGAACGACGAACCCGATCAACATGCTGAAGGCGACCGTCAACGGGCTGAAGAGCCTGCGCCGCCCGGAGGACGTGGCGCGGATTCGCGGCCTGACGATCAGCCAGGTCCTGCCCGTCGCCGCCGGCTCGCGGGCCGAAGAGCCTGTGGCGGAGGCCTCGGTCTCCGCGGAACCGGCGACCCACGAGGATGCGACCGAGCAGCCGAGTGAGGAGAAATAAGTGGCCAAGGTCAAGGTCATCCAGGTCCGCAGCCAGATCGGCCAGACCCAACGCCACCGCGGCACCCTGCGCGCCCTCGGCCTCGGCAAGATCGGCCGTAGCGCCGAGCACGAGGAAGGCCCGGTGCTCGCCGGTATGCTCAGGAAGGTCAGTCACCTCGTGAAGGTGGAGCGGTAACGATGGCCGGCGACCTGAATCTCTCCAATCTCAAGCCCGCGCAGGCGCGCAAGGCGCGCAAGCGCGTCGGCCGCGGCATGGGCTCGGGCAAGGGCCGCTACTCCGGCCGCGGGATCAAGGGCCAGAAGTCGCGGTCGGGCTCGCACGCCATGCGCGCCGGCTTCGAGGGCGGCCAGATGCCGGCCTACATGCGCATGGGCAAGCAGCGCGGCTCGACCTCGAAGGACGCGATGCCGATCGGCCCGTTCCGGACGAGCGTCTGGTCGCTGAACGTCCGCGACCTCGCTCGGTTCGACGCGGGCACCGACGTCACGCCCGAGCTGCTGAAGGAGGCCGGCCTCGTCCGCAACCTCAACCGCGACGTGAAAGTCCTCGGCCACGGCGACCTCGACGTGAAGCTGTCGGTCTCGGCACACGCCTTCTCGAAGGGCGCGGTCGAGAAGATCGAAGCGGCCGGCGGAAGCGTCACCTGGCTCAAGCCCCCGCACGAGCCGAAGAAGCGCCGTCACAAGAAGGCCACGCCCGGCGCAGGGCCCGCGGCCGCCGCCGAGCCGGCCGACGAGCGAGGAGGCAGCCGTCGAGGCCGAGCCTGTCGCGGAGGAATCCACCGGGGAGACCGAAGAGAGCTCGTAGATGCTCTCGTGGATCGCCAACGCCTGGCGGGTGCCCGAGCTCCGCCGCCGGCTCCTCTTCACCGCCTTCGTCCTCGCCCTGTACCGCCTCGGGAGCTTCATCCCCGCGCCAGGGGTCGACTCGGACCGCGATCAAGACCTACTTCGGCAACCAGGGCGGCACGGTGCTCGGCCTGCTCAACCTGTTCTCGGGGAACGCGCTCTCGCGCTTCTCGATCTTCGCGCTCGGGATCATGCCGTACATCACGGCGTCGATCATCCTCCAGCTCGGTGCGGTGGTCGTCCCCACACTCGCGCAGCTCCAGAAGGAAGGCGAGGCCGGCTACGCCAAGATCAACCAGTACACGCGTTACCTGACGGTATGTCTGGCCGCCGCGCAGGCGGTCGGCTACTCGTACCTCTTCCGTCGGCAGCACATCCTGACGGCGAACACCGGCCGCCTCGTCCTGATCATCGTCACCCTCACCGCCGGGACGACGCTGCTGATGTGGTTCGGCGAGCAGATCACGAAGCGGGGCGTCGGCAACGGCATCTCGCTGCTGATCTTCGCCTCGATCATCGATCGCGCCCCGCTCGCCGTCCGCGCCTGGATCGACGGCGGGCCGACCACCAAGCTGTTCTTCCCGCTGCTGGCGCTCGGGGTGATCGTCGCCGTCGTCTTCATGCAGGAGGGCCAGCGGCGCATCCCGATCCAGTACGCCAAGCGCCAGGTCGGGCGACGAATGACCGCGGGCGGGTCGACCTACTTACCACTGCGCGTGAACATGGCCGGCGTCATCCCGATCATCTTCGCCGCTGCGGTCATGGCCTTCCCGCCGACGATCGGGCAGTTCTTCCCGCAGACCCAGCCCTGGATCAACCGCAACTTCACGCAGACCGACTGGCCCTACCTGATGATCGAGGCGATCCTGATCATCGTCTTCACGTACTTCTACACGGCAGTCCAGTTCAATCCGGTCGACCAGGCCGAGAACCTCCGGAAGTACGGCGGCTACATCCCGGGCATCAGGCCCGGCCCGCCGACGGCCCAGTACCTCGACCGTGTGCTCTCGCGGCTGACGCTGCCGGGGTCGCTCTACCTGGCGGTGGTCGCCGTCCTGCCGACGTTCCTCATCCAGTTCTTCCACTTCTCGCAGTCGACCAGCACCTTCCTCGGGGGCACGTCGCTGCTGATCATCGTCGGTGTCGCGCTCGACACCATGCGCCAGATGGAGTCGCAGATGATGATGCGCTCGTACGAAGGCTTCCTCAAGTAGTGGGGAAGGTCGTAGTCCTTCACCTGTCGCCAGAGACGCACGGTGCCTCCCTCCGGGGAGAGCCCGAATCCGGCGGCGACTCGTTTCGATCCGAGGACGGAAGAACCGCATGAACGTCCTCATCCTGGGGCCACAGGGGTCGGGCAAGGGGACCCAGGCGAAGCTGATCGCGAAGACCTACGGCATCCCGCACATCGCGACGGGGGACATGATCCGGGAGATGAAGGAGCTCGACACGCCCGTCGGCAGGGAAGTGAAGGCGGTGTACGACGCAGGCCGGCTCGTCGAGGACGACCTGATCGTCAGGATGATCCGCGACCGGCTCGACCGCGGCGACACCATTCCCGGGTTCGTCCTCGACGGCTTCCCGCGCAACATGGCACAGGCGGAGGCGCTCGACGAGCTGCTGCAGGAGCTCGGCCGCGACATCGACGTCGTGTTCGAGCTCCAGGTGCCGCGCGACGTGCTGCTCGAGCGGATGCAGAAGCGCGCGGCCGAGGAGAACCGCTCCGACGACACCCCCGATGCGATCCGCCAACGGCTGGAGATCTACCAGCGCGAGACCGCCCCGCTCGTCGAGTACTACCGGACGACCCGCGGGAACGTGGTCGGCATCCGCGGCGATCGAGCGATCGACGAGATCTTCGCGGAGATCCGGGCCGCGCTCGACCAGGTGGCCGCGTGATCATCCGCAAGTCACCCGAGGAGCTGGAGCGGATGGCCCGCGCCGGCCGGATCGTCGCCGACACGCTCGCGCTGATCGGCGAGCACGCTCGGCCGGGCGTCACCACCGCCGAGCTCGACGGGCTCGCCGAGGAGTTCATCTCCGGGCACGGTGGCTACCCGACTTTCAAGGGTTACCGCGGCTACCCGGCGGCGACCTGCATCTCGCCGAACGCGATGATCGTCCACGGGATCCCCGGCCCGTACGAGCTCGCGGACGGCGACATCCTCTCGGTCGACGTGGGCGTCACCCTCGACGGCTTCGTCGCCGATTCCGCCTACACCTTCGCGATCGGCGAGGTCTCTGCCGACGCAGAGCGGCTCCTCGACGTGGGACAGGCCGCGTTGAACGCCGGGATCGAGCAGTGTGCGGTCGGCAATCGGCTTTCGGACATCTCCCACGCGGTGCAGCAGGTGACCGAGGCCTCCGGCTTCTCCGTCGTCCGCACCCTCGTCGGGCACGGAGTCGGACGGTCGATGCACGAGGACCCGCAGATCCCGAACTACGGCCAGCCGGGGCGTGGACCCCTGCTTGCCGAAGGGATGACGTTCGCGATCGAGCCGATGATCAACATGGGCGATCCCGACATCGTCGTGCATGACGACGAGTGGTCGATCTCGAGCGCCGACGGCTCGCTTTCGGCCCATTTCGAGCACACCGTGGCCGTGACGGCGGCCGGTCCACGCATCCTGACGGCGGCACCCGTTTTGCTAAGATGAGGCCTCACGGCGCAGCCGCCGCTGTGCCGTGGCCTATATCTCTCACCCTTGACTGGCCGCGAGCGCCGGCCGGTCGAACCGAGACGAGGAACCGATGAAGGTCAGAGCGTCCGTCAAACCGATGTGTGAGCGCTGCCGGGTGATCAAGCGGCACGGTACGACCATGGTCATCTGTTCCAACCCGCGACACAAGCAGCGACAAGGCTAGTTCGAGGAACTGTGCTAGAGGAGACCCAGTGGCACGCATCGCCGGAGTAAATCTGCCGAACCAGAAGCGGCTCGAGATCGGGCTGACCTACATCTACGGAATCGGCCCCACGAGCGCGCGGAACATCTGCGTCGCCCTCGGGCTGTCCCCCGACGAGAAGATCAAGGACCTCACCGACGAAGAGGTCACGAAGCTTCAGCGCCACATCGACGAGCAGTACCAGGTCGAGGGCGACCTGCGCCGCGAGCGGCAGCAGGCGATCAAGCGCCTGACCGAGATCGGCGCCTACCGCGGCATCCGCCATCGCCGGGGCCTGCCAGTCAACGGTCAGCGCACCAAGACGAACGCGCGCACGCGCAAGGGCCCGAAGAAGACGGTCGGACGCGGCAAGAAGGCGGCGAAGTAATGGCACCCCCGAGGAAAGCCGCGGGCCGTGGCCGCACGCGCCGCCGCGTCAAGAAGAACATCGCCATCGGCCAGGCGCACATCAAGACGTCGTTCAACAACACGATCGTCTCGCTGACCGACAAGGACGGCGCTGTGATCGTCTGGGAGTCGGCGGGCTCTGCCGGCTTCAAGGGCTCACGCAAGTCGACCCCGTTCGCCGCACAGGTGACGGCCGACGCCGCCGCCCGCAAGGGCATGGAGCACGGCCTCCAGAAGGTCGAGGTGTTCGTCAAGGGCCCGGGCTCGGGCCGCGAGACGGCGATCCGGTCGCTCCAGGCGGCCGGTCTGGAGATCCTCGGCGTCCGCGACGTCACCCCGCAGGCGCACAACGGCGTCCGGCAGAAGAAGCGGAGGCGCGTCTAGTGGCCCGCGACCGTTCTCCGAAGTGCAAGCAGTGCCGCCGTGAGGGCATGAAGCTCTTCCTCAAGGGCGAGCGCTGCCTCACCGAGAAGTGCGCCATCGAGCGCCGCAGCTACCCGCCGGGCGAGCACGGCCGCGGCCGGATCAAGCAGTCCGAGTACCTGCTCCAGCTGCGCGAGAAGCAGAAGGCGCGCCGGTACTACGGCCTGCTCGAGAAGCAGTTCCGAACGTACTACGAGAAGGCGAACCGTCTGGGTGGCATCACCGGTGAGAACCTGCTCCGCATGCTGGAGACGCGGCTCGACAACGTCGTCTACCGGCTCGGCTTCGCCGCCTCGCGCGCGCAGGCCCGCCAGCTCGTCCGCCACGGCCACTTCCAGGTCAACGGCAGGCGCGTGAACATCCCCAGCTACCAGGTCAAGCCGAACGACGTGATCACGATCCGCACCGGCTCGGCGGCCGAGCAGGCCGTCCGTGACGCCACCGACCTGACCGCGTCGGTCGCGCCGTGGCTCCAGGCCGACCACGACGGCCTGACCGGGAAGATCCTCAAGTGGCCCGACCGGGCAGAGATCGACACCCCGGTGCAGGAGTCGCTGATCGTGGAGCTCTATTCGAAGTAGGAGGTCGCCGGCCGCGTGGCCGGCTTAGGAAAGGACTGCATTGGCAACTCGCATGATCGAATTCCAGGTCCCGAAGATCGTCCACGAGGAGGTCGACGAGGACCGCGGCGTTTTCGTGATCGAGCCGCTGGACCGCGGCTTCGGCTACACGTTCGGAAACTCGTTGCGCCGCGTGCTGCTCTCCTCGCTGGAGGGCGCCGCCGTGACCTCGGTGAAGATCGAGGGCGTCGCGCACGAGTTCACCACCCTGCCGGGCGTCCGCGAGGACGTCACCGACATCATCCTCAACCTCAAGAATCTGATCTGTCGCCTCCACGGCGAGTCGCCCGAGGTCGAGGTCCGGCTCCAGACGAAGGGCCCGGGCCCGGTGAAGGCTTCGGACATCCAGGCGCCGGCCGAGCTCGAGATCCTCAACCCGGACCTCGAGATCGCCAACCTGGCCGAGAAGGGCAAGCTCGAGGTGACGCTGACCATCGGCCGCGGCCGCGGCTACGTCCCGGGCGAGCTGAACCGCGGGCCCGAGCACACGATCGGCGTGATCCCGATCGACTCGATGTTCTCGCCGGTTCGCCGCGTCTCGTACGACGTCGAGGCCGCCCGCGTCGGGCAGCGCACCGACTACGACAAGCTGCGGCTCGACATCACCACCGACGGGTCGATGGACCCGCGAGAGGCGATCGGCCAGGCGGCCGAGATCCTGATCCGCCAGCTCGCGATCTTCACCGACATCGACGAAGATCGAGGGCTCGTGCGCGACGGAGAAGCGGTCGCGGACGGCGGCGTGTCTGTCGAGCCGTCGCTCGCGCACGGGATGGAGAACTTCCCGATCGAGGAGCTCGAGCTGGGCGTCCGCTCGTACAACTGCCTCAAGCGGGTCGGCATCGAGACGATCGGCGACCTGGTGATGAAGTCCGAGAACGAGCTGGCCGCGATCCCGAACTTCGGCAAGAAGTCGATCGAGGAGGTCAAGGAGACGCTCGCCACCCACGGCCTGCGCCTCCGCGGCGACGACGGGAGCAACGGCTCAGAGGCATGAGGCACCATCGCTCAGGGAGGAAGCTCGGCCGCGACGCTTCGCACCGCAAGGCGCTCTACGCGAACCTCGCTGGAGCGCTGATCGAGCACGGCCGCATCAAGACGACCGTGACGAAGGCGAAGGCGGTGCGGCCGATCGCCGAGCGGATGATCACGCTCGGCCGGCGCGGCGACCTCCATGCACGCCGACAGGCGATGGCGTACCTCCGCTCGCAGCAGGTCGTGCACACACTGTTCGCCGAGGTCGCGCCGCGGTTCAAGGATCGTCCCGGCGGCTACTCGCGGATCGTCCGCCTCGGTCCCCGTCCCGGCGATGCAGCCGAGATGGCGTACCTGGAACTGGTCGACTTCTCGGCGGAGGAGCAGGCCGAGGAGAAGGCGGAGCGGCGCCGGCTGAGGCTGCGCCGCCGCCAGGAGGCCGAGGAGCGCGCCGAGGCCGAGGCGGCCCCGGCCGAGGCTCCGGCCGCTTCCTAGGGATCAGTCGCCTGCGGGGCCGACCCTGCAGAATACGAGCGCGGCACGATCACGTCGTCGATGAGCCCGTAGGCCACGGCCTCGTCGGGCGACATGAAGTTGTCTCGGTCGATGTCCTGCATCACCTGCTCGGCCCCGCGGCTCGAGTGCTGCGCGATGATCTCCGCCATTCGGCGCGTGACGGAGAGCACCTCCCGGGCGTGGATGTCGATGTCCGAGGGGGCGCCGCGGAAGCCGGCGGACCCTTGGTGGATCATCATCTTCGCGTTCGGCAGCGCCGAACGCTTCCCCGCGTGCCCCGCCGCAGAGGATCATCGCGGCGGCCGACATCGCCATGCCGACGCAGATCGTCCGTACGTCCGGCTTGACGAACTGGATCGTGTCGTAGATGGCCATGCCCGCATAGGCGGAGCCGCCGGGCGAGTTCACGTACAGCGAGACGTCCTTGTCCGGATCCTCCGCCTCGAGGAAGAGGAGCTGGGCGGTGATCAGGTTGGCGACCTGGTCGTCCACCTCGGTGCCGAGGAAGACGATCCGCTCGCGCAGCAGCCGGGAGTAGATGTCGAACGAGCGCTCGAAGCGGCCGTCCGACTCGACGACCATCGGGACCAGGGTGCTCATCTGTGCCTCCTGATAGGGTTATGCAACCACGGAGTTGCCGATCATACATGCAACCAGGAGGTTGCCAGATGGAGGTCGAACGCGAGGTCGTGCTGGACGCGCCGCCGGCGGAGGTCTGGGAGGCGCTGACCGACGAGCAACAGCTGGAGGAGTGGTTCGCAAACGACGTCGAGTTCGATCTCGACCGGGGCGGCGTCTTCCGGTGGGACGACGGGGAGGTCCGCCACGCAGTGGTCGAGGAGGTCGACGCCGAGCGGCGGCTCGCCATCCGCTGGTGGGATCCGGGCGGGGCGGAGGAGAGCGAGGTCACGTTCACGCTCGAGGAGATCCCGGCCGGCACGCGGCTCGTGGTCACCGAGACGGCGTCCTGCGACTGGGCCTGGGCGCTGGAGGCGTATGCCGGAAGACGGCGTCTTCTCTGCGCTGTCTGACGCGAGCCGTCGGCGCCTGCTCGAGACGCTCGCAAGCCGCGAGTCGGCCTCGCTGACCGAGCTGGCCTCGGAGCTGCCGGTGACGAGGCAGGCGGTGTCGAAGCATCTCGCCGCGCTGGGGGATGCCGGCCTCGTCGAGGGCCGTCGCGCCGGTCGGGAGACCCGGTACCGCCTGACGCCGGACCCGCTCGGAGAAGCGCTTGCCTGGATGGAGCGGATCGGCGACCGGTGGGACGAGCGGCTCGCGCGGCTGCGCGAGCATCTGGGGAGGGACAGGCTCTAGCCTGATCCCGCCTAGCTTTCCGAGATCGTCGCCTTCTCGATGACGACGCGCTTCGTCGGCTGCTCGGTCGCCGGGTCGCCGAGGTTGCCGATCTTGTCGACCACGTCCATCCCGCTCGACACCTCGCCGAGCAGCGCATAGTCGGGCGGCAAGCCGATGTCGGCGCCCGTGACGACGAAGAACTGGCTGCCTGCGGTGCCGGGAGGCTCGTTCTGCGTCTTCGCCATAGCGACCACCCCCTTCGTGTACTTCGCATCGGATGGCGGGGGGTCGACCGTCGTGTAGCCGGGCCCGCCCGTGCCGTCCCCCTTCGGGTCGCCGCCCTGGATGACGAAGCCGGGGACGATCCGGTGGAAGGTCAGGCCGTCGAAGAAGCCCTTCTCGACGAGGGAGGCAAAGGACGCGGTCGTATTGGGCGAATCCTTGACGTTCAGGTCGAAGGCGAACGTGCCCTGGTTCGTCTTCAGTGTGACGGTGTAGGTCTTCGCGGGATCGAGCGCCGGACGGCCGGAGCCGGACGTGGTCGTCGGGCTCGACGCGGTCGTCGCGCTCTCCTTGTCGCCGCCGCCTCCGCAGCCGGCGGCGAGCAGCACCGCCGCCGCGAGTGCGAGGATCGGACCGATGCGTCTCCGACTCGACATCGAGTACGACGGTACCGACTTCTCCGGCTGGGCGGTGCAACCTGGGATGCGCACGGTGGAGGGCACCCTGCGGGAGGCGCTCTCGACGCTGTACGCCGGCTTCGACAACCTCGCAGTCGCCGGCCGCACCGACGCGGGCGTCCATGCGCTCGGGCAGGTCGCGACGGTCGATGTCGACGGCGGGCCGCCCCCTGCGAGCGCGGCAGAGGCGATGAACACGATACTCCCCGACGACCTCGCCTTGGCCGCAGCCGTGGAGGTCGCAGCCGATTTCCACGCCCGCCACTCCGCCCGCGCGCGCACGTACCGCTACCGCATCTGGCGGCGGCGGACGCCCTCGCCGTTCGAGCTGCGGCGCAGCTGGTGGATGCCGCGGCCGATCGATGAGGCCAAGCTCGCCGAGTCGGCCGACCTGGTCGTCGGCGAGCACGATTTCAGGGCATTCACGCCCACGGAGACGCAGCACTCGGTGTTCACGCGGGTCGTGCGGAACTCCGCCTGGCATCTACGCGGCGACGCGCTCGAGCTCGAGATCACCGCCGAGAGCTTCCTCCGGCACATGGTGCGGACCCTCGTCGGGACGATGATCGAGCATGAACCGGAGCACGTGGCGCGGTTGCTCGAGGGCCGTCCGCGCGCCGAGGGCGGGTCGACTGCGCCGCCGTGGGGTCTGTACCTGGTCGCGGTGGAGTACGAGACCGAAGCACGTCGTTAGCATCAGGGACGTGCGGTTCCCGGTGGTCCTGTTCGATCTCGACGGCACGATCGTCGACTCCGGCTGGATGATCCTGGCCTCCTACCGGCACGCCACCGAGACCGTGCTCGGCCGGAGCTTCCCGGACGACGTCCTGATGGCGAAGGTCGGCAGCGGCCACCTCGAAGAGCAGATGCGGGAATTCGACGAGGCGAAAGCCGACGAGCTCGCGCTCGCCTATCGCGAGTTCTACAAACCCCTCCACTCCGAGCTGGAGGCGTTTCCGGGGATGCTCGACCTGCTGGAGACGCTCGACGGCGAAGGCCGGCGGCTCGGGATCGTCAGCGCCAAACGCCACGACGTCGTCCAGCTCGCGTTCGAGGCGCTCGGCTTCGGCGAGTTGATGGACGTGGTCGTCGGCTCGGACGAGGCGCCGCGCGGCAAGCCACACCCGGACCAGATCCTGGTCGCGCTCGACCGGCTCGACGTCGACGCCGACGAGACGGCGTACGTCGGCGATGCACCCTTCGACATTGCGGCGGCGAAGGCAGCCGGCGTGCACGCGATCGGGGTGACCTGGGGCGGCATCCACACGAGGGAACGGATGGCGGCTGCGGGCCCGGACGCAGTCGTCGACACGGCCGACGAGCTCTATGCCGTCCTCTAGCGCGACGGTCGAGAAGCGCGCCGCCGAGCTGCGCGAGCTCCTCAACCGCTACCTCTACGAGTACCACGTACTCGACGACCCGTCGGTGTCGGACGCCGAGTACGACCGCCTGTACGACGAGCTGGTCGCGCTCGAGGAGGCGAATCCGAAGCTGATCACGCCCGACTCGCCGACCCACCGCGTCGGCGCTCCGATGTCGGACAAGTTCCAGAAGGTGCGGCACCTCGAGGCGATGGGGTCGCTGGAGAAGGTGACCACCGACGAAGCGCTGGCCAAGTGGGCAGACGACATCCGCAAGCGGCTGGGCAGCGACGAGGACGTCGCCTACGTGATCGAGCCGAAGATCGACGGCCTCGCCGTCAACCTGACGTACGAGTACGGCGTCTTCGTCCGCGGTGCGACCCGCGGCGACGGCGTCCAGGGCGAGGACGTGACGCCGAACCTGCGAACGATCAAGGCGATCCCTCTGCGGATGCTCGGCGACGCCCCTCCCGCCGTCGTCGAGGTGCGGGGCGAGGTCTACCTCCCGCTCTCGGGGTTCCGCGAGCTGAACGAGCGCCTGGCCGGGACGAACCAGAAGCTGGCTCCCAATCCGCGCAACGCCGCGGCCGGCTCGCTCCGCCAGAAGAACTCGGCGATCACCGCCGATCGCCCGCTCTCGACCTGGATCTACGGAACCGGCCACCGCGAGGGCGTCGATTTCGAGACCCAGCTCGGCATGCTCGAGTGGCTGCGGGAGCGCGGCTTCCGCACCAACCCCTACGCCGAGCGACTGGGGTCGATCGAGCAGGTGGCGGTCGCCTGCCGCGAGTGGGAGACGCGCCGCCTAGAGCTCGACTACGAGATCGACGGGATCGTCATCAAGGTCGACTCGCTCGATCAGCAGCGGCGTCTCGGCGCGCTCCACTCCCGCCCCAGATGGGCGCGTGCCTACAAGTGGGCGCCCATGACTGCGACCACGCGGCTGCTGAAGATCCACATCCGGGTCGGCCGGACGGGCGCGCTCAACCCGTGGGCGGTGATGGAGCCGGTCGAGGTCGGCGGCGTCACGGTGACGCGCGCGACCCTCCACAACGAGGAGGACATCAACCGCAAGCAGATCCGCGAGGGCGACGACGTGATCGTCCAGCGTGCCGGAGACGTGATTCCGCAGATAGTCGGGCCCGCAGGGCCGCACCGCCGCGGGACCAGGGAGTTCCGGATGCCGGAGCAGTGCCCGCTGTGCGGTACGGACGTGATCAAGCCCGAGGGCGAGGTGATGCACCGCTGCCCGAACCGCGCCTGCCCCTCGCGCGGCCTGGAGACGCTGATCAACTGGACCGGGATCGCCGACATCGACGGCGTCGGCGAACAGACGATCCGCATCCTCTGGGAGAAGGGCCTCGTCCGCTCGCTGCCCGACCTCTACCGCCTGACGAAGGAGCAGCTGCTCGAGCTCGACGGATTCGCCGAGACCTCGGCGACCGCCGCGATCGAGGCGATCCAGCGCTCGAAGCAGGTGCCGTTCTCGCGTGTCCTCCTCGGTCTGAACATCCCGGGTGTGGGCTGGGTGCTCGCCCAGAATCTCGCCCGCCACTTCGGCGACGTCGACCGCCTGATCGCGACGGGGCAGGAGGAGGTCGCCGAGGTCGAGGGATACGGCCCCGACCGCGCCGAGATCGTCGTCGAGTGGTTCGCCGACGAGCAGAACCGCGCACTCGTCGAGGAGCTTCGGGAGCTGGGCCTGCGTTTCGAGCTCGGCGAGGAGGACCGGCCGCCCGAGGGTCCGCTGACCGGCTCGACCTACGTGGTCACCGGCACGCTCGAGGCGATGAGCCGAGAGGAGGCGACTGCCGCGCTGGAGGCCAGGGGCGCGAAGGTGACGGGCTCGGTCTCGAAGAAGACCACGGGTCTGGTCGTCGGCGAGGAGCCCGGTGCCTCGAAGCTGACGAAGGCGCAGCGGGAAGGCGTGCCCCTCCTGACCGAGGCCGACTTCCTAGCGCTGATCCGCTAGCACCGTGGCGAAGCGGTCCTGCGCGGCATGGGCGGTGGAGGGGGAGAGGCCCGGCGCGTTGACGAGGATGGCGAAGGCGTAGCGCTCGCGGACGTAGCCGGAGAGCGCCGAGACGCCGTTCAGGGTGCCGGTCTTCGCGCGCACGTTCCCCCGCGCAGGCGGACGGTCCATCCGATCCTCGAGCGTGCCGTCGCGGCCCGAGACCGGGAGGACGCCGAAGAGCACCGAGCGGATCTCCCGGTCAGCCCATCCCCGCTGGAGGACAGTCACCAGCGCCTTCGGTGTCATCCGGTCGAGGCCGGACAGGCCGGATCCGTCGGCGATGCGCACGCCGGCCAGCGGGACTGCGTGGGCGGCCAGCACAGTCCGGACGACCTGGGCGCCCGCAGCGGTCGTTCCCTGCCGGGCGACCACCGCCCCGAGCTGCTTGAGCACGAGCTCGGCGGTGAAGTTGTCGCTGACCACGTCCATGTGGCGGAGAATCTCGGCGAGCGGCGGCGACCAGCGCACGGCGAGGGGCCACCCGCCGCCGTGAGCGCGCTTCGTCGGCCCGTCGACCCGAACACCGGCACGAGAGAGCGCCACTCGGAAGAGGGCCGCCGTCCCCAGGGAATCGTCCACTCCCGCGATCGCGAGTGCCGAGAGGGCCTGCGACTCGAACGGGACGAACCCGGGCCTCCAACCGGGCCCGGACCGCCTCGAATCGAACCACGACTCGTCGGCGACGAGGCTGCCGGTCACGCGGCGCACACCGGCTGCCCGAACGTTCTCGGCGAGCCTGGCGAGACCGGCACGGTCGAGGGTCGGATCGCCGCCGCCCTTCAGCACCAGGTTGCCGGACCAGACGCCGGCCGGGCCGAGCAGGCCCTCGCCCAGCACGGAGGTCTGCATCCGGAACGCGGGGCCGAGCGCCTCGAGCGCCGCGTACGTGACCACGAGCTTCTCGTTCGACGCGGGGAGGAGGGCGTTCTCCGCTCGGTGTGCATACACGACTCTGCCGGTGGCGAGATCGACGGCGAGCGCGGCCGTCCCCGGGCCCGTGAACCCGGCGAGGGCGGCGTGCAGGCGCGCGCGAAGCGTGGCGGCGCCGGCCGGCTGGGCCAGGACCGCCGCCGCGAGAGCTGCGGCGAGGGAGGCTCGGATCACGACCGTGGGACTCATCGGCGAGAAAGATAGGACGCACGGCCCATGGAGGGCGCACGAGACCGGCCGGATAATCGGAAGGGATGGTGGGGCCGGGTTCCGATTCCGCTGCTGTGCTGGACGACGTCCGGCGGTTGCAAGACGCGCCGGCGCCGCCGATCGAGGACGCCGAGCGCGTGCTCACGGACGGCTACGCGTGCGTCCTCCGCGCCGAAGGCGAGCGGCTCCGCCTGCGGAGCAGACTCGAGCAGCGCGCGAGGAGCCTCGGCCGGGCCGGCGCCGACGAGATCGTCGAGATCGCCTCGCTCGCGCAGGGGATCGCCCGCGCGGACGGTGAGATCGAGCAGCTCCGTGCCGCACTCGGCGAGCTCGCCGCCCGCGTGCGCCGCCTGCGGATCGCCTAGGAGACAGCCTCGGTTACGCGAGGCCGCTGCGCACCGCGTAGACGGCGGCCTGGATCCGGTTCTGGATCTGGAGCTTCATCAGGATGTTCGAGATGTGGTTCTTGACCGTCTTGGGGCTGATCACCAGATCCGCGGCGATCTGGGCGTTGTCCTTTCCGTTGGCGATCAGCTTCAGCACCTCGAGCTCCCGGTCGGAGAGCTCCGCGCGGATCGCGCTGGCCATTTCCGTGTCGGCCGTCGTCGACCGGACGCGCTGAAGCACCTTCGACGCGATCGACGGCGAGATCAACGAAGCACCGACGGCGGCGGAGCGGATTCCGGCGACGACGCTCTCGATGGACGCATCCTTGAGCAGGTAGCCGCACGCGCCGGCGACGATGGCGTCCATGACGTCGGTGTCCTGATCCGAGATCGTCAGGACGATCACCTTGGTCAGCGGTGACTGGGCGGTGATGTGCTTCGTCGCCTCCACGCCGCTCATCTTCGGCATGTTCAGGTCCATGACGACCACGTCCGGTGCGGCGTCGCGAACGAGCCGGACCGCCTCGACGCCGTCAGCCGCCTCGCCGAGCACCTGCACGCCCTGCTGTTCCTCCAGCAGGTTGCGCAGTCCGGTCCGGAAGAGGTCGTGGTCGTCGACCAGAACGACCCGCACCGCTTCGGGCGTACCGTTCACAACGTCGGCCATATGCCCCCCGGCGCCGCATGGGATGGCATCTTAGTGCTTCTCAGATCGAAGTCGAGCAGACGCGCGTGCTGCGTCAGTGGAATGTGATCGTGACCGTGCGGCCGAATGCCGCCGCATCGGAGCACGACTTGAACCAGACGTCGATCCGGGCCCCATGGACGGCTCCCCCCGTATCCGCGGCGACCCCTTCACCGTAGCCCGGGATCGTCATGCGCGTTCCGAGCGGGATCACCGATGGATCGGTGGCGACAATGCCGGGGCCTGTCGGCAGGCCGGTGGCGGTCGAGCCTTTCAGGCAGTAGCCGGTCGCGTACACGCTCATCGTTCCGCCGGGCTTCGGCGGCGGCGGGGCTGCGGTGGGCGGGGCCGTCGGAGCTGCGGTGACGGAGTCGACGGGGGCGGGCGGTGGCTCGGCCGGTGCGTAGGCGGCCCTAGCCGCCGGCTGGTCCGACGTCGCGGCAGATCCCGACCGGTCGGTCGTCGGCTCCGTCGATGTCGTGCGGGTCACCACCTGGGCTCGCTGCCGCGCCTCCTTGGCCCGGGCCTCCAGGCTCGAGATCTGGGCCGCAGTCAGCTGCTGCTCGCGTTGCAGGCCCGCGAGGTAGGCACTGCGCTCGGAGCGGGCCTGCTCGAGCCCGGCCGCCGTCTCGGCGAGACTCGACCGCGCCTGGTTCGTCCGCGCCACCTGCCGGGTCAGCTCACGCTGGACGGTGGCCAGGCGGCTCCGGGCGGAACGGGCCTGCTCGAGCACCGATTGCGTCGTGCGGGCAGCCCGGTGCACGGCGTCGAGCCCGTCGATCGCCTCCTCGAGCGATGTCGCTCCCAGCACGACGGCGATCGGGTCGGGCTCGCCCTGCTCGTAGAGGTAGCGAAGCTGGGTGCCGAGACGCCGCTCCGCGGCCATGGTCGTCCGTTTCGCCGCGTGGACGCGCCGGCGGACGCTCACCTGCTCGCGCCCCAGCGCGTCGGCACGGGCCTGGACGCGGGCCAGGTCTGAACGTGCCTGTGCCAGCCGGCTCTCGAGCCCGTAGAGCTGCACGACGGCGGCACGCGACTCGGCTGCCAGCGCCGCCTGTTTCTGTTGGAGCCCCTCGACTCCCGGGTTCTGGGCCGGGAGTGTCGCGGGCGCGCCGAGGATCAGCAGGAAACCGACGAGCACCGCGAGAAAACGAGAGAGCTTGTGACATCTCGCCCGCACGTGCCGTCCGACCGTACCACACCCTCGCCGTCCGAGCGGGTGGGCCAGTCGGCTTATTTTGCGCGACTTTTGGCGCATTTTGCTGCCTCTTCCTGGTTGCCCGCGTCCGTACCCCCTGCTAGGGTGCTGACTTCGTGACGTACCGGCCCCTCCCGGTGCGCCTGTCGAGAGTGGTGTGGGGTATCGCATCGCGCGCCCACATACGGCAGGCAACCTTCGTAGTCATCGCGCTTCTGGCGGCGCTGCTCGCTGCCCAGGCGGCGACCGCGGAGCCACCGCAGATCACGGCCAAGCGGGCCGAGGCGCAGCGCGTGCTGGGCGAGATCCACTCCCTCGACGTCCAGATGGAGAAGGCGATCGAGGCCTACAACGGCGCGACGCGACCAGCTGGCCGCGATCGAGCGCGAGCGTGCGCTGAACGGCCGCGAGCTCTCGATCGCCAAGCACAATCTGTACGTGTCGCAGCGGCGCCTGGGCGCCCGCCTGCGGTCGATGTACACGGACGGCGAAGAGGACTCGATGCTGGCGATCCTGCTCGGCTCGAACTCGATCGGCGAGCTCGTCGACCGCGTCGACACCGTGAACAGCGTCGCGTCCCAGGACTCGCAGGTGGTCGGCGAGGTCAAGAAGTTCAAACACGACGTCACGGTGCGCGCCGCGCAGCTGAAGACCGCCCACGCGCGGCAGGAGCAGGTCGTGGCCGAGCGTGCGGCCGCCAAGCAGCAGATCGAGTCCGGCCTGGCGGAGCGCCAGCAGCTGCTCGGCTCGATCCACGGCGAGATCGCGCGGCTCCAGCGCGAGGAGGAAGCCCGTCAGGCGCGGCTCGCGGCCGAGGCCAGAGCGCGGCTGGATGCCCAGCTCGCCGCCCAGCACGCGGCCGTGCAGCAGGCGCAGGAGCAGGACGTGGTCGGTGCCTCCGCCGTGTCACCGGACGGGGTCGTCACGGTCGCGCCGCCCTCCCAGTACGGCGGGGTCGTCGGGATCGCCATGCAGTACCTGGGCACGCCCTACGTCTGGGGTGGCTCCTCACCGGGCGGCTTCGACTGCTCCGGCCTCGTGAGCTTCGTCTACTCGCAGGTGGGCGTCTCGCTCCCGCACCACGCGGCCGACCAGTTCAACTACGGCGTCCCGGTCTCGCGCGACCAGCTCGAGCCAGGAGACCTCGTCTTCTTCGACGGGCTCGGCCACGTCGGGATCTACATCGGCAACGGCCAGTTCATCCATGCCCCGCACACGGGCGACGTGGTCAAGATCTCCAGCCTCAACGACTCGTGGTACGCGGCCACGTACGTCGGCGCGCGCCGCATCACCTAGGACGCTCGCTCCGCTCGCTTCACGGGTGAACCCCTGGTTCCCCCGTGAGCCCCCTCCTTGCGTGCGGGCTCGTGCTCCCCTTCGCAACTGGGCCGGCGACGGTGAGCCTGCTGTCAACGTTGCCTTGCCGTATGCGAGCCTCCCGCCGGGCAGAGCCCGGCTCCGGCGGCGAATCGGCTAGCCATCAGGGCGCATAGAGCCTTTCGATCGCGTCGGCGAAATGCTCCTGCACGACGCCGCGCCTCAACTTCAGCGTCGGCGTGATCTCGCCCTCCTCTGCAGAGAAGTCGCGCGTGAGCACCTCGAAGCGCTTGATCTGCTCGTACCGTGATCGCTGCTCGTTGACCTCGTCGACGATCCCTTGCACGAGCGCGGTCTCGTCTTCGCCCCCGTCGGCCCGCCACTTCGCGATCTCGTCCTGGTCGAGCGTGACCAGCGCGGCGATGTACGGGCGGCGGTCGCCGATGACGATCGCCTGCGAGACGTAGCGGGACGCCTTCAGGTCGTTCTCGAGGTTCTGGGGCGCGACGTTCTTGCCGCCGGCAGTGACGAGGATGTCCTTCTTGCGGTCGGTGATGGTGATGAACCCGTCGTCGTCGATCTCGGCGATGTCGCCTGTGCGAAGCCAGCCGTCCTCGCGGAGCACCTCGCGGGTCGCCTCTGTGTCCTTGAGGTAGCCCGCGAAGACGGTCTCGCTCCGCAGCTCGAGCTCGCCGTCCTCGGCGAGGCGCACCTCCACGCCCGGAAGCGGCTTGCCGACAGTGCCGAACTTGAAGGCGTCGGGCCTGTTGACCGAGGCGGCGGTCGTGCACTCGGTCAGGCCGTAGCCCTCGTAGATCGGCAGGTCGAAGGCGGCGAAGAGCTCCATCACCTCGCGTGACAGCGGCGCGCCGCCCGAGTTCGCGAGGCGCAGCCGCCCGCCGAGCCGCGCCTTCACCTTCGAGTAGACGAGGCGGTCTGCGAGCCGGTGCCGGAGCGCGAGGCCGCGCGGAATCGGCTCGCCTGCCTGGCGGCGGCGGCTGACGTCCCTGCCGACGCGGAGCGCCCATTGTCCGATCGCGCGCTTCGGGCCGGCGGCGTCGTCCAGCCCGGAGACGACCGCGGTGTGGATCTTCTCGTAGACGCGCGGCACACTCGGGAAGGTGGTCGGGCGCACTGCGGCAAGTGCCTCGCCCACACGGAGCGGGTCGCGGCACAGGGCGAGCGTGTACCCGACATATCGCGCCTGGAGGTGGATCAGGCGGCCGTAGTTGTGGGCGAGCGGAAGGTAGAGGAGCAGTGTGTCGTCGGGGCAGACGAAGCTGTTCGGCATCTTGTCGACCACGGCCGCCATCTCGTAGTAGTTGCGGTGGCGGATCATGCAGCCCTTGGGCGGGCCGGTCGTCCCCGACGTGTAGATGTAGGTGAACAGGTCGTCCTCGTCGACTGCCGCCTCGGCCTCGGCGAGGGCCTCCGGATGGGCGCCGGCGTGCTCGCGGCCGCGCTCCTCCAGCTCGGGCAAGCCCGCAAAGGTGAGAACGTGGCGGAGACCGCCGAGGTCGTCCCGCACCGACTCGATCTTCGCCAGCTGCTCCTCGTCCTCGACCAGAACGCCGACCGCCTCCGAGTGACCGATCACGTAGGCGGCGTCGGGGGCCGAGCTGTTCGCGTAGACGGGGGCGCCGATCGCCCCGATCAGGCCGAGCGCGAAGTCGAACAGGCACCACTCGAGCGTGGTCGAGGCGAGGATCGAGAACGCGTCTCCCTTCTTCACCCCGAGGTCGAGGAGGCCGTTCGCGAGGGCGTCGACGCGTCGGGCGGCCTCGACCCACGACACCTCCACCCAGGCGCCGTCGCGCTCGGCGAGGTACGGAGCGCGAGACGTTCCGCCGGCCGCGGCGTTCCGCCAGAGGGCGCCGATCGTCCTCTTACCGGCCACGGCGCGAAGGGTACTGAGCGGAAGGGAACCCGGTCCGCACCTAGAATTCGAACTACCCATGCGGACGACCTGGAACGGCTCGATCAGCTTCAGCCTGGTCACGATCCCCGTCGGACTGGCGCCGGCGACGAAGCCGTCGGCGCGTGCCTCCGACGTGTCCTTCCGCCAGCTCCACGCCGAGTGCAAGACGCCGATCAAGAACCGCCGCTGGTGCCCGGTGCACGAGCGCGAGGTGGAGAGTGACGAAATCGTACGTGGGTGGGAGGTGGCCAAGGGGCAGTTCGTGATCGTCGACGACGCTGATCTCGAAGCGATCGAGCGCCAGAACACGTCCCGGTCGATCGACATCGAGCGCTTCGTGCCGCTCGACGAGGTCGACCCCGTCTATTTCGACCGCACGTACTTCCTCGTGCCGGCGGCGGCGGCGGCCGCACTCCGTCCATACGTGTTGCTGCGAACCGTGCTCTCGGACGAGGGCGTCGGCGCGATCGGCCGCTTCGTCCTCTCCGGCAAGGAGAAGCTCTGCCTGATCCGGCCCAAGGGCGACGCGCTCGTTCTCGAGACGCTGTTCGTCGCAGAGGACGTCTATTCGCAGGCCGAGATCGACGAGTCGGCGGCGGATGCCCAGGCGCCGAAGAAGGCCGAGCTCGATCTCGCCCGCCAGCTCGTCGACAGCCTCGTCGGCGAGTTCGACCCGGGCGAGCAGTTGACCAGCGAGTACCGCCAGGACCTCCGCAAGATGCTGGAGGCGAAGCTCGCCGGCCAGCCGATCGAGGAGCCGGAAGAGGTTACGGAGGCGCCGGTGATCGACCTGATGGCCGCGCTCAAGCAGAGCGTCGCCGAGGCCAAGCAGCGCAAGCCGGCCGCGGAGGACGGCAAGCCGGCCGCGAAGCCACGCTCGCGTCGTACAGCGGCCAAGAGCTAGGCAACTCCGCCGCAGCCGGGCTTCGCCCGGCGGAAGCAGCTACGGCCCGGGACTCGAGACGAAGAATGAGGGGGTCCGGGGGGAACCATGGGGTCCCCCTGCTAATGCTTGGCGGGCGTCGCGCCGATCGCCTGGAGCTGCGCCGCGAACAGGCTCTTGTCGATCTTGCCCTGGTAGATCGGGACGCCCTCTTGCACGCAGACACGGATGACCTCCGTGCGGTCGATCCCGAGCTCCTTCGACAGCTCCTCAGGCGTTAGGTGGTTCGGCATGACGCTCCTTCCTCCAGAGAGACGAAAAACCCACCGGCGCACAGCTGTCGATTGACGCTGGGCCGATGGGCTCGGTGAAAGCCTTCCGGTTCTCGGTGCGGGAGATCAGAGGTCCCGCTCCTCCGGACGAATCATGATCACTTCAGAGAATACTCCTCCGGGGCGACGTGCTCAAACGGGATTCGGGAGCTCGATGAACTCCCACTCCAGGCCGAAGCGATCCGCGAGTCGCGCGGCCAGCGCCTGCACGCCCAAGCGCTCGGTCGCGTAGTGGCCGGCGGCGACGAACGTGATCCCGAGCTCGCGGGCGAGGTGGAGGCTCGGCTCCTCTGGCTCGCCGGTCAGGAACAGGTCGAAGCCGGCCGCGGCCGCCTCCGCGAGGTGGCGGCCGCCGCCGCCCGAGACGATCGCAACGCGCTCGACCTCGTCCGGGCCTTCCTGGAAGACCAGCGGCTCGGGCGTGATCCGTTCCCGGACGCGTGCGAGGAACGATTCGCCGGTCTCAGGTGCAGGCAGCCGGCCGCCGACTCCGATCCCGGCGAACGGCCCGTCGACCTCCACCCCGAGCTCGTGCGCGAGCAGCGCGTTGTTGCCGACCTCCGGATGGGCGTCGAGCGCGAGGTGGTAGCCGGCGAGGGTCAGATCGCCGCCGAACAGCGCCTCCAGGCGGCCGCGGACCCGCGCGTCGATCACACGCGGTTCGTTGTCCCAGAGCAGCCCGTGGTGCACGATCACGAGCTGCGCGCTCGCCTCGGCCGCGCGCTCGAACAGCTCGAGCGACGAGGAGACGGCGCAGACGATCTTCGACACCTCCTCCGCCCCGGCCACCTGCATGCCCTGCGGCCCGTAGTCGCGGAACGTGTCGAGATCGAGCAGCTCCGCCGCGAAGTCCAGGATCTCGTCGCGCCGCGCCATCGAGAGCGATTGTGTCAGCCGCTCGGGTACCCTGTTCGGCCTCGGGGTGTGGCGCAGCCTGGTAGCGCGCTCCGTTCGGGTCGGAGAGGTCCCCAGTTCAAATCTGGGCACCCCGATTACGGCGCGGGGGAAAGCCGGTCGCGACGAATCTGTTTTCTCGCGACCGGCGCCCTGCCTCACGCGCGAAGCGCGTGGGCAGAACCCCTGGTTCCCCCGCGGGCCCCCTCCTCGCGCGTGGGCATCTGAGTCAGTTGCTCCCGGAGCCGGCGACTGGGCCGGTGACTTCTGTGTGCTCGCACCCTTGATCCTGACTGCCGCTGCCGCCATGTCGGCAGCGGCGGCGAGTGGGGCTTCATTCTTAGCTTGCTTTCAGCGTCTTTCTCAGGCGATGGGCCTAGCTTCGGTCGCATGCGCGCGGCGAGATCCCACGCGACGAGTACCTCCAGGCGAGGGACGACCTCCGCGGAACCCCGGAGGCGCCGACGCAGGTGATTCCTCCGAACCCGGAGCCCGAGGCCGCGTAGCACCCACCGCGCAGGCGTCACCTGCACCAGGTAAACCTGGGTGGTGACCCTGCGCGCGGTCCTCTTCGACGTCGACTTCACGCTCGCGAGGCCTGGACCCGATCTCGGGCCCGAGGGATACCGGCAGCTGGGCGAGCGCTACGGGCTCGACCTCGACCCGGCGCGGTACGAGGAGGCCCGCGCCGCCGCAGTCGCCACCCTCGAGCGTCACCCGGAGCTCCGCCACGACGAGGAGCTCTGGTTCGCCTTCACCGAGCGCATCGTCCGCGGCATGGGCGGCGACGCCGCCGCAGCCCGCGACCTCGCGGTCGAGATGACCCGGGCCTGGGAGCGCTCGGAGAACTTCGACCTCTACGACGACGTCCTGCCCGTGCTCGGACGGCTGCGCGCGCACGGCCTGAAGCTCGGCCTCGTCTCGAACGGAGGCCGCGAGATCTCGGACTTCGTCGCCCATCACCGGCTGGAGGTCGACTGCGCGATCGCGTCACGAGCCCACGGGTGGACCAAGCCGCACCAGTCGATCTTCCTCGCCGCGCTGGACCTGATCGAGGTCGCTCCGGCCGATGCGGCGATGGTCGGCGACTCCGTCGAGGACGACATCGAGGGCGCGGTCGCGCTCGGGATGCGGGCGATCCTGGTCGACCGGGAAGGCCGGCAGGCGGACGCCGAAGGGCTGCCCGACCTGTGGGGGCTCCCCGCGGCGCTCGGCCTGTAGGCGGAATCTGCACGGCACGCTTTCGTTCCGCGTCCGCGCCGCCGTGTCCGAAGGCGTCTACAGCCCGAGCTCGGCGCGCCAGGCGTCCGTGTGCTCGCCGAGCGCGGGGGCAGGCGCAGCGGCGGGCTCACCGCCGAACTCGGCGGCCGCCTCCTCGATCGTCCAGACCGGGCCGGCCGACACGTCCTCGCCGTCCATCAGCTCGAGCCACTCGGCCAGCGGTCGCGCGGCGATCGCCTCGGCGAGCGCGGCCGCGACCGCTTCCTGGTCGGGATCGAACTGGCGCTCGGCGAGCTCCGGCCGGCCGACGACCTCGCAGAGCCGCTGCCAGAACTTCGGCTCGAGCGCGCCGACGGTCAGCCAGCGGCGGTCCGCCGTCGCGTAGATCCGGTAGCAGGCTGCCCCGCCGGTCAGCAGGCGCTCGGGCAGGCCGTGGAGCCGGTGGGCGACGAAGCGGTGCGAGCCGTGCGTCATCGAGACGACGACGCGGCCGCCGCGGCCGGTGCGCTCCCGCTCCAGCAGCGCCGCGACCACCTCCAGCGCGGCGCGAGAGGCTGCCGGCGGCGAGATCGGCCACCTGCGTGGGCGGCATGGCCGGGGCGGTGTCGGCGAGCACGCCTGCCCAACCGAGGTAGTTGACGTCGTGCCCGGCTCGTTGCTCGTGACGGTTCCCGACGCCGAAGCCGGTGATCGAGCAGAGCACCGCCGTGTCCGGCACGACGCACGCCGAGCCGGTCGAGGACGCCGGGCCGGAAGCCCTCCAGCACCACGTCGGCGCGGGCGCAGAGCGCGTTGGCCAGCGCCAGCCCGGCCTCGGTCTTCAGGTCGCAGACGACGGACTCCTTGCCGGCGTTGACGGCGTCGTGCCAGGCGGGCGCGGTCGGCCGCATCGGGTCGCCCTCGGGCGGCTCGATCGCGGACGACCCGCGCACCGAGCCGCGCGAGCTCGCGGCTGGCGAACGGCCCCGGCAGGTACCAGGTGAAGTCGACGACGAGCGTGCCGGTGAGCGGTTGCACGCTCTTTACTATGGGCGAGCCTTGACTGACCGGTCAATCGCGCAGGAGGAGAAACGGCGGCTGCTCCTCGACGCCGCCGTCCGCGTGTTCGCGCGCAGCGGCTACCACGACTGCCGCGTCGGCGACATCACCGAGGAGGCCGGCGTCGCGCACGGGCTCCTCTACCACTACTTCAAGTCGAAGGACGAGGTGCTCGAGGCGGTGTTCCGCGACGCCTGGGGCGACGTGCTCGAGGCCTTCCGCGGAATCGAGGAGTCCGACGAGGCGCCGCGGGAGCAGCTCGAGCCACGTCGCCGCCATCCTCCTGCGGTCGTGGCGGCGCGACCCCGACCTCGTCCGCGTGCTCGTCCGCGAGATCGGCCGCACGCCCCAGGTGCAGACGAAGGTCGACCAGTTCGGCCAGGCATTCACTTCGATCGAGCGGATCGTCGCGCGCGGGCCAGGAGCAGGGTGTCTTCCGCTCCGACCTCGACGCTCGCCTCCTCGCCTGGATCTTCTACGGCGCGATCGAGGAGATCCTCACCGGCTGGGTGCTCGGACAGCTCCCGGACGGCGACGACGACGTCGAGCGCGCGGAGCGGACGGTGGTCGACGTCGTCTGCGACGGGATGGCGGTCCGCTGAGCACGCGGCGAGGACTCGTGTGGATCCTGGGCCTCGGCGCGTTCGGCCTCGCCTTCTCGATCACGACGACCGCTGCGTACCTGCCGCCGCTGCTGGAGAAGTTCACCGACTCGAACACCATGATCGCGGCGGTGCTCGCGGCCGAGGGGGTGTTCGCGCTGACGTTGCCGCTCGTGATCGGGCCGTGGAGCGACACGTTCAAGACTCCGATGGGCCGCCGGCGTCCGTTCATGTTCGCCGCGTTGTGGCCGATGGGCTTCTGCCTGGCGATCGTCGCCTTCATGCCGAACATCTGGACGATGACGCTGATCGTCCTGGCCTTCTTCTTCGCCTACTACGTGTACGAGCCGCCCTACCGCGGGCTGTACCCGGACGTCCTGCACGAGAGCTTGTACGGCCGCTCGCAGGGCGTGCAGCACGTGCTGCGCGGGACGGCGCTCGGGATCGCGCTGGTCGCCGGCGGATTCCTGTTCAAGGTCTGGCACCCCGCGCCCTTCCTCGCTCGCGGCGCTCGCGACCACCGCCGCCTGCGGCGCCGTGGTGGTGCTCGTGCAGGAGCCCGAGGGCGAAGGCTCGCGTGTGTTCCGCGGCGTCCGCAGCTACGTGCGGACGAGCTGGGCCGTCTTCCACGAGGTGCCCGAGGTGCGGCGGTTCCTGTTCGCCAACGCGGCGTGGGAGGGGACGTTCGCGGCGATGCGGACGTTCGTCGTCCTCTACATCACAATTGGGCTCGGCGAGCCGCTCTCGACGTCTTCGGCGGTGCTCGCCACCGTCGCGGTCGGCTACGTGATCGCTGCTCTTGGCTCCTGGCATCTCGGCAACCGCTTCGGCCTGGCGCGGGTGATCCTGGTGGCGTCGTTCGTCTACGGCGGCGGGCTGCTCGCAGCGGGCCTCGCGACCGAGTGGCACAGCTGGTACTTCGGATTCATCCTCCCGGTCGCGGTCGCGGGCGGCACGGTGATGACGCTCTCGTGGGCTCTGCTCTTCAAGCTGATGCCCGCGCAGCACCGCGGCGCCATCTCGGGCCTCGCGACGACCACCAAGGGTATGGGCCTGCTCGTCGGCCCTCTCGTCGCCGGGGTGTTGATCGACGTGATGAAGCCCTACCTGTCGACGACGGACGGCTACGCGGATGCTGTGGCCGGTGTGCGCTGTGCCGGTGCTGGCGGCGATCCCGCTCGTCGCGTCGCTGATCCCGCACGAGCGGGCCAGCGGCAACGCGGAGCCCCAACCGAGCTGATCCCGAGCCTGGCCGCTTCGGGAAGAATGACCGGGTGCGGCGGTTCAACCTCTTCAGGGACGAGCTGGAAGCCGAGGACGAGTGGTACCGGCCGGGCTACCCGAAACGCGCCGCGGCGGTCGACGAGGCGATCGGCGCCGAGAAGATCGGCGGCGCCGTGTACGAGCTCGAGGACGGCGAGCGGGTCTGTCCCTACCACTACCACCACGGCGTCGAGGAGTGGCTGGTCGTCGTCGCCGGGACGCCGAGCCTGCGGACACCCGACGGCGAGCAGCAGCTTCGTGCCGGCGACGTCGTCTGCTTCCCGGGGTCGCCCGAGGGAGCGCACACGGTGCACGGGCCCGGGCGCGTGCTCATGCTCTCCGACGAGGTCTGGCCCGCGGTGGTCGTCTACCCCGACAGCGACAAGATCGGCGCACGGCCCGGCCCGTGGGGCACCCACCCGGAAGACCGCGGGAACTTCCGGCGCTCCGACGCGGTCGACTACTGGGACGGCGAGCAGTGAGAGACGAAGCCGGTCAGGCCGGTGGCGAACCTCTTCGACGTCGAGACGACACGGGACGCCGACGATCCCGCCGGTTACGAGACGCCGTACGCGCGGATCGGGCCGCTCGTGGGCGGCTCGGCTCTCGGCGCGAGCGTCTATGTGCTCGACGAGGGGCAGTCGGTCTGCCCGTACCACTACGAGTCCGACGAGGAGTGGCTGATCGTGCTCGAGGGCCGTGTCGTCGTGCGCACACCGGAGGGCGAAGAGGAGCTGGAGGCGGGCGACACCGTGTGCTTCCCGGCGGGGCCGGACGGTGCGCACAAGGCGACCAACCGCCGGGCGGAGCCCGCGCGCATCGTGATCCTCTCGACCAAGACGAGCCCGGCCTACGCCGTGTATCCGGATTCGGACAAGGTCGGCGTCTGGCCGCCGGGCAAGCTCTTCCGGCTGGGCGACGCTGTCGACTACTGGGAGGGCGAGCTGTGAGAGACGAAGCCGAGCACAGAGGCGACAGTCGTGACGCCGATGGCGTCAGCGTGAACCTGTTCGGCGACGACTGGGACGGCGGCCGCGACCGCCCCGGCTGGCAATGGAAGAGGATCGCGGTTGCCGAGCGGCTGGGCGCCCGGAAGATCGGCGGGAGCGTCTACGAGCTCGCGCCCGGGCAGACGACCTTCCCCTACCACTGGCACCAGCTCGAGGAGGAGTGGCTGATCGTTCTCCGCGGGCAGCCGACGCTGCGCGACCCGTCCGGTGAGCGGACGCTGGCGGAGGGCGACTGTGTGGTCTTCAAGGCCGGTCCCGACGGAGCACACAGCATCCGGAACGACACGGACGGGGCGGTACGGCTCCTGATGCTCTCCTGCGACGCCGAGGCGGAGTTCTGCTTCTATCCCGACAGCGGCAAGGTCGGCCTCTTCGGCCATGGCGTCCGCAAGTTCCTGGACGCGAATGCGGAGCTCGACTACTTCGCGGGCGAAGACTGAGGGGCCGCCCAGCAGTTGTCCGTCCCCCGATGAGGCGACGTGAGCTCAGCCCAGGGTCAGACCCTGGACAGCGCCGGTCCCCACGAGACGAGCGGGGACATCTCGCCGGTGTGGCCGTTCAGGCGGCGGTAGCCGAGGGCGTGCTCGGCCTGCATCATCTTGTGGATCTGCGTGGTGCCCTCGTAGATGATCGGCGCGCGCGCGTTCCGGAAGTAGCGCTCGATCCCGTACTCGGCCGAGTAGCCGTACGAGCCGTGCACCTGGATCGCCAGGTTCGCCGCCTCGAGGGCCGACTCGGTCGCGTGCCACTTGGCCAGTGACGTCTCGCGCGTGTTCCGCCTGCCCTCGTTCTTCATCCAGGCCGCCTGCATGACGAGCAGCTTCGAAGTCTCGTAGCCGAGCACCATCTTCGCGATCATGTCCTGGACGAACTGGTAGCGGCCGATCTGCTGGCCGAAGGTCTCGCGCTCACGCGCATACTCGACCGAGCGCTCGAGGCAGGCGCGAATGACGCCGCAGGCGCCGGCGGCGACCGTGAACCGACCCTGGTCGAGCGAGTGCATGGCGATCTCGAAGCCCTGACCCTCGTCGCCGAGCCGGTTCTCGTCGGGCACCTCGACGTTCTCGAAGAAGAGCTCTCCGGTGGAACCGGCCCAGATGCCGAGCTTGTTCTCGGTCTCGCGTGTGGTCACGCCGGGCCACTCGCGCTCCACGACGAACGCGGTCATCCCCTTGTGCCCTGCTTCGGGGTCGGTCTTCGCGACCACGAGCTGGTGGTCTGCGACGGTGGCGTAGGAGATCCAGTTCTTCTGTCCGTTCAGGACCCACGCGTCGCCCTCGCGGCGTGCCGTCGTTCGCATCGCCGCGACGTCCGAGCCGGCGCCGGGCTCGGTCAGCCCGAAGCAGCCGAGCTTCTCCCCCTTGGCCTGGGGGACGAGGTAGCGCTGCTTCTGCTCCTCCGTGCCGTACTTCAGCAGCGACAGCGAGTTGAGGCCGACGTGGACCGAGATCAGCGTCCGGAACGCAGCCTCGCCGCGCTCGATCTCCTCGCAGGCCAGCGCCTCGGCGACGTAGTCGAGTCCGGAGCCGCCGTATTCCTCCGGGACGACGATCCCGAGGATGCCGAGCTCGGCCATCCCCTCGATCAGCTCGAGGTCGAGCTTGTGGTCGATGTCGTTCTGTACCGCGACGGGAAGGACGCGCTCGTCCACGAAGGCGCGGACGGTGTCCTGGATCAGCCGCTGCTCGTCGGTGAGCTCGAAGTCCACGCCGAGGAGTCTAGGTTCTCGCTCCGGAACGCGTACGCGAGTGCCGCGGGCAGCTGGGCCCGCCAGAGACGCCCGTCGTGGCCGCCCGGGTGGAGCGCCAGCCGGTGCGGGAGACGGAGCGTTCGCAGCTCGGCGGCGAACGCCCTCGTCCCGGCAGCGGTCAGCCGGTCGTGTGTCGTGCCGGAGGAGAGGAAGAAGCGTGTCCGCAGCCGGCGGAGGAGGGGCGCCTCGCGGCGGACCAGCAGGCTCGGGTCGTGCGCCCGGAGGCCCGCAGCGTTCGCGTGCACGAGCGCACCGGCTCGCAGCGGGCGGAAGTAGCCGCTCCAGGACTCGAGCGTGGAGAAGAGGCCGGGGTGGCGGAGGCCGATGTCGACGGCTCCGTAGCCTCCGGCCGAGAGGCCGGCGAGCACGCGTCCGCGGCGCGATGCGATCGTCGGCAGGTTTGCGTCGGCCCACGGGATCACGTTCCGGATCAGGTATCGCTCCCAGACGCCGGTCCAGTCACCGTGGTAGGCGTCGATCCCCGCCGGGGGGATCACGGCGATGAACGGCGGCAGCGTTCCGGCCGTGATGCGAGTGTCCGCGGCGCTGGGCAGGTCGATGCCGTCGACGTACTGGTAGGGCGAGCCCGGGAAGCCCTGGAGCAGGTACAGCACCGGGTACCGACGGGTGGGGTCGTAGCCGGGCGGCAAGTAAACGACGGTCGGGCGGAAGAAGCGCGGCAGGATCGGGTTCGGGATCCACCCCTGGACGACGGTGCCGCCGTTCGGGCCGTCGGCGATCCGGACGAAACCGCGCGGAGCCGAGGTGGGAGTCGAGCCGTGGACTCCGGCGGCGAGCGTCAGACCGGCGAGGGCTGCGCCGAGCCGACCGGTCATGGGGCGGCCGCGGGCCGGAGGTGGTCCAGCGCGAGCGAGAGCCACGCGCGTGCGTGGGCACTCCACACCGACTGGTCGTGTGCGCCGGGGTAGACCCGGAACACGTGTCGTACGCGTGCGGCCCGCAGCTCCCGGTCGAGCTGCTCGTTCTCGGCGCGGAAGCGCTTGTCGGCGGAGCCGACGTAGAAGGCGAAAAACGTCGGCCGCTTTCGCTCGTCGGCGCGAAGCTGCGGGACGAGCGTGTGGGCGCTCTGGGCCGGCGTATGCGGGATCACGGCGGTGCCCGCCGGGTTGGTCGGCCGGAAATACCCGCTCCAGGACTCGATCACCGAGAAGTCGTCGAGGTGGTGGACCGCGAGCAGCACGGCGCCGTATCCGCCCGCGGACAGCCCGACCAGCGCGCGGCCGCGGCGGTCGCGGATCGTGCGGTAGTGAGCGTCGACGTACCGCGGCAGCTCCGTCGCGATCGCCGTCTCCCAGTTCCGGCCCGTGCCCCAGTCGAGGTACTCCGGATCGCTGTCGCCGTCACGTGCCCCGCGTGGCGCGATCACGATCGCGGGCCGCCCGAGGGCGTCGAGGGCGGAAGTGATGAACCCGATCCCGCGGTAGGCGTACGGCGAGGCGGGCAGGCCGTGGAGGAAGTAGATCACCGGGTACCGGCGCCGGGAGCTCGAGTAGCCGGCGGGCAGGTAGACCGTGAACGGAAGGGTGCCGTCCAGGGCGGGTGACCGGAGCGAGTCCTCGCTCGTCCGGCCGTGCACGCCGGCGGCGAGGGCGAGCGCGGCGAGCGCGGCTGCGAACACCCTGACTTGATAGCGGGCGGGCGCAGGCGAGCGGTGCGTCGTAACCGGATCTTCTCCGAGGCTTAACGCGGCGCAACCCCGGGTTAACGGGCCCGGCCTATAACCGGTCTCGAGGAAGCGATGGCGGGCCCGAGCCAAGAGATCGTCGCCAGCGGCGGACTGCCCGGCCGAACGGTCGTTGCCGTCGGCCTCGTCGCGCTGTTCGTCCTGGTCGGCGGTCTGGGCGTCTACCGGTACGCACGCGGCTACTGGCTCTACCGCGGCTTCCCCGCCCCGACCGATCCGGCATTCGTCTCGTCGAAAGGCATGGTCGAGCGGATCTACGTCTCCAGCGCGGCGCTCGGGGGCCGCCGCCAGCCCGTCGACGTCTACCTGCCGCCGGGATACAGCCGCTCCCCGCGCCGGCGCTACCCCGTCTTCTACCTCCTACACGGCTTTCCCGGCCGGCCCGGGGCATTTCTGCAGACCGTGCGCATGGGCGTGGTCGAGGACATCCTCGTCGCGCGCCGGCGGATCCGGCCCGTGATCCTCGTGATGCCCTTCGGATCGACCGGGACGTTCACCGACAAGGAATGGGTCGACGGCGTGCGGCCGGACGAGGGCTGGTCGACGTTCGTCTCGCGCGACCTCGTCCGCGCCGTCGACGCCCGCTACCGGACGATCCCGACCGGCACGGCCCGGGCGATCGGTGGTCTTTCCGAGGGCGGCTACGGAGCGATCGACATCGCCCTTCACCACCCGCGCGAGTTCCGGCTGGTGGAGAGCTGGTCCGGCTACGAGCAGGCTGATCCGATCCGCTCGATCTTCGCGCAGGACCGCGCGCGTCTCGACGCGAACAGCCCGCTGCTCCAGATCGGTCACGTGGCAGGGGCGCTCCGTGCCGCCGGCACGCGCTTCTGGTTCTACTCGGGCTCCGACGACCGCCTGCTCGGGCAGAACCAGCAGTTCGCCGCCGACCTGGGGCGGCTCGGCATCCCGCATCGCTTCCTCATTCGCCGCGGCGGGCACAACTGGGCGCTGTGGCGTGGCAACGCCGCCGTCGCGCTGCTCGCGGCTGCGAGGCACCTGGCATGAGAGCCGTCCTCCGAGCGGCGAGCCTCGGTGCAGCGCTGCTCGCGTGCCTGGCCGTGACGGTCGCCTCCACCGGCTGGCTCTACCTGCTGCGGTCGACGGGACCGTTTCGACCACGGATCGGCGACGCGCTGCCGTTCGACGAGCTCGCCCGCCACGACTCGACCTCACTCGTCCTGTTCGTCTCGGTCTGGCTGGCGGCGGGTCTCCTCCTCGGCCTGGTCACGCGAGCGCTCGGCACCGAGCGCCTCACGGCGGCGGCGCTCCTCGCGCTCGGCGTCGGGCTCTGGGGCTACCTGGCGGTTGGCGTCGCGCTGCTCACTGTCCGTCAGATTGCGGCCCACGACGCGTTCGCCGCCGCGGCGTCGCTGCGCGCCGTCTACCTGCCGGCAGTGCTGGCGGGCCTCGGAGGCGCGCTGCTCGGCCGTCCGCGGCGAACGGAGAGCCCGCGCGGTCCGCTCTTGCTCGCCGTCGCAGTGGCCGTCACCGGCCTGGTCGGCGTGCTCGATGCCGTGCTGCCGGAACGGCCCGACACGCTGCTGCAGACGCTTGCACCCGAGCGGGTGCACCCACTGGCGAGCGCGCTCGTCGTCCCGCTCGGTCTCGCACTCGTCCTGGTCGCCCGCGGCCTGTCGCGGAGAAAGCGCCGCGCGCACCGGCTCGCGGTCGGGCTGCTGCTCGGGCTCGCGTCCCTCCACGTCCTGCACGGGTTCGACGGCGGGGCTGCGTTCGCGGCGATCGTCGCCGTCGCGCTCGTCGCCCGCCGGCAGGACTTCACCGCCCCCGGCGATTCGCCCTCGAACCCGCGCCTGGTCGGCCGCGCGGCCCTCGCGGTGGCGGCGATCGCCACCTACGCCGCGGCCGCACTCTGGATCAACCGGATCTCGGCCGACCAGCCGTACACCCTCGGCTTCGTCGCCCGCGAGACCGGCCGCTCGCTCGCCGGCCTGTCGCTCGGTGGCTCGGCGCACGTCGGCGACTCGTTCGGCGAGTGGTTCCCGCTCTCGGTCTTCATCCTCGGCCTGGCCGCGGCCGCGTGGCTGCTCACCGCGTGGCTCGCGCCGTGGCGCTACCGCCTCGGGCAGGAGGCGCGCGAGCGGGAGACGGCCCGCTCCCTCGTCCTCGCCTGGGGCGCTGACACGCTCGCGCCGTTCGTGCTCCGTGCCGACAAGTCGTACTTCTTCAGCGAGGACGAGCGCGCGTTCCTCGCGTACCGCGTGGTCGGTGGGGTCGCGGTGGTCTCGGGAGACCCCATCGGCCCGCCCTCCGAGTTCGACCTGCTCGTCGAGCGCTTCATCGCCTTCGCCCGTTCGCGCGACTGGCGGATCGCGATCCTCGGCGCCTGTGAGCGCTGCCTCGACCTCTACCGGCTGCACGGGCTCCACGCGCTCTACCACGGGGACGAGGCGGTGATCGAGACGGCTGCGTTCTCGCTCGACGGGCGACCCATTCGCAAGGTGCGCCAGTCCGTCCACCGGCTGCACGCCTCCGGCTACACGTCCACCGCGCTGTACCCACGCGAGATCGGGCCGGAGCTGCGTGGGCGGATCGAGGCGATCGCGCGGGCCTGGCGAGGCGCGGCTCCGTCCCGCGGGTTCGTGATGGCGCTGGACGCGTTGTTCCGGCTCGAGGGCGAGGACGCGCTGTTCGTGATCGGTCGCAACGCTGACGGCGAGCCGGAAGGCTTCCTCCACTTCGCCGTCTCGCAGCCGGGTTCCGCGCTCTCGCTCTCGTCCATGCCTCGCCTTCGGACGACGCCGAACGGGTTCAACGAGTGGCTCGTCTGCGAGACCGTGGAGTGGGCCCGCGCCCATCGCATCGAACGAATCTCGCTGAACTTCGCGCCGTTTGCCGCGCTGCTCGCACCGCAGGCCGAGCTCTCGGCGGTTCAGCGCGTCGAGCGGAGGGCGCTGCTGACGCTCAAGGGCCATTTCCAGCTCGACAACCTCCTGCTCTTCAACCGCAAGTTCTTTCCGAGCTGGGAGCGGCGGTTCGTCGTCTACGAGCGCCGGCGTGACCTGCCACGGGTCGGAATCGCCGCTCTGGCCGCCGAGGCGTACCTCCCGTTCAGCGGTCGCCACCGGCATGAGCCGTAGGCCCGACGAAGGCTCACATTGAGCACAGGTGCCGGCACTGGAGCGGGGCGATGAGCGTCTCCGTCGCCGTGGGGCTCGTCCTCGCCCTCGGCTCCGCCGCTGCGCTGAACTGGGGGTTCTTCACCCAGCATGGAGCGGCGTCGTCGCTGCCGCCGCTGACCGTCCGGAGGCCGCTGCGCTCGCTCCGGCTGCTCTTCTCGAACCCCCGCTGGCTCGCCGGTTTCGTCGCCGGGCTCGGCGGTTGGGGGCTCTACGTCGTGGCGTTGACGCTCGCCCCGCTCTCGCTCGTTCAGGCCGTTTCCGCCGGGGGAATCGGTCTGCTCGCTCTGCTCGTGGAACGGACGACCGGGGTGACACTCTCGCGCCGCGAGTGGACCGGCGTCGGTGTCTCGCTCCTCGGCCTCCTGCTCCTTGGCATCTCGCTCGCCGGACACACCGCGACCGGTCGGCACGGCTCCGCCTCCGCGGTCGGCCTCTGGATCGCCGCCTCGCTCGTCGGCGCGGCGCTCGCCGCGGCCCGCGTGCCCGGCGGAGTGGGTTTCGGCATCGCAGCGGGCGTCCTCTACGCGTCCGGTGATGTGGCGACCAAGGCGGCCGTCGGCGGTGGAGCGGCCGTCGCGTTCGTGGTCGCCGTGCTCGCCTGTCACGGCCTCGCGTTCGTCGCCCTCCAGCTCGGCTTCCAGCGCGGCGGCGCGCTCGCTACGGCGGGCGTGTCGACGCTCTTCACCAACGCGCTGCCGATCCTCGCCGGGACGGTGCTCTTCCACGAGGGGCTCCCCGGCGGCGTCCTCGGGGCGGTGCGGGTGGTCGCGTTCGTCGCCGTCGCCGGAGGGGCTGCGTTGCTGAGCTCCCCCGGCGAGCGCCCGCAGGAAGCGGAGGGAGCAGAGCGGGCGATCGCCTTGCCACCCGGCGTGGGCGCTCCTATCATTGACTGACTAGTCAATCGAGGCCAGGAAGCGAGACCCAGATGTCGATCGCAGAGCGCGCCGTGGCCGGTGGCCCGGCCTTCTCCCTGACCGACGAGCAGCGGGCGCTGCGCGAGCTGGCGCACGACTTCGCCGAGAAGGAGATCCGCCCGAAGGCGGCCGAGTACGACGTCAACATGACCCACCCCGCCGACGTGGTCGCGCAGGCGCACGCGGTGGGCTTGATGAACCTGCACGTCCCGGCCGAGTACGGCGGGCCCGAGCTGAGCCTTCTCGACGGCGTCCTCGTCGCCGAGGAGTTGAACTGGGGCTGCTCGGGGATCGGAACGTCCCTTGGCTGCAACGGGCTCGGCGCCGGTCCGGTGATCACCGCCGGCACCGACGAGCAGAAGCGGACCTGGCTCGCGCCGCTGCTCGAGCAGCCGATCCTCTGCTCCTTCGGGCTCAGCGAGCCCGACGCCGGCTCCGACGTGGCGCGGATCAAGACGACCGCGACCCGCCGCGGCGACGAGTACGTCCTCAACGGCTCGAAGACGTTCATCACCAACGCCGGCTACGCGGACTGGACGGTGGTCTTCGCCAAGACCGACCCGGGTGCCGGCCATCGGGGGATGTCGGCATTCATCGTCCCGATGGACACGCCGGGGGTGACGGTCGAGCAGCACCTCGACAAGATGGGCCAGCGCTCGACCGACACGTCCGCCTTCGCGATGGCCGACGCGGTCGTCCCGGCGGCCAACCGGTTGGGTGAGGAGGGAGACGGCTTCAAGATCGCGATGCAGACGCTCGACGGGACGCGGCCCGGCACGGCGATCGGCGCCGTCGGCGTGGCCCGCGCCGCATTCGAGCACGCCTGCGACTACTCGAAGGAGCGCGTCACGTTCGACCAGCCGATCGCCATGCACCAGGGCGTCAACTTCCTGATCGCCGACATGGCGACGAAGATCGAAGCCGCCCGCCTTCTGACCTGGCAGGCTGCCTGGATGCTCGACAACGGGTGGGGGCGGAAGGCGACCCTCTACTCGTCGATGGCGAAGCGGTTCGCGGCCGACACGGCGATGGAGGTGACGACCGACGCCGTCCAGATCTTCGGCGGCTACGGCTACATGAAGGAATATCCGGTCGAGAAGCTGATGCGGGACGCGAAGCTGTACCAGATCTACGAGGGGACCTCGCAGATCCAGCGGCTCGTGATCGCCAGGGACGTCCTCATGCCCCGAGGCGACTGACGTCGCCTCGGGGATAGGGTCTCCGGGCGATGCCGCTCGAGATCGACCTTTCGGGACGCGTGGCCCTGGTGACTGGCGGCTCCCGCGGTCTCGGCCGCGCCGACGCGCTGACGCTCGCGCGCGCCGGCGCCGACGTGGTCATCGTCGACATCCAGGTCGAGTCGCAGACCACCGACCAGGAGGCCGAGCGGTACGGGCCGCTCGCCCAGGTCGCCAGGGCGCAGGGGCTCGTCTACACGGAGGCGACGGCCGAGGAGATCCAGGGGATGGGCCGGCGGGCGGGGGCGGTCAAGTGCGACGTCACCGACCGGGAGCAGGTGGCCGCGACGGTCGCGCGGACGGTCGACGAGTTCGGCTCGGTCGACATCCTGATCAACAACGCGGGCACGCTCGACCATGTCGCCCAGCTGGCCGACCAGAGCCCCGAGCTCTGGGAGCGCGACCTGCGCGTCAACCTCACCGGAGCGTTCAACTGTTCCCAGGCGGTGTGGCCGCACATGAAGGAGCGCGGCTGGGGCCGGATCGTGAACATGGCCTCGGTCGCGGGCACGCTGGGCGGCTTCGGCCAGGCCAGCTACGCGACGACGAAGGCGGGGCTGCTGGGCCTGACCAAGTCGATGGCGCTGGAAGGCGCCCGACACGGGATCAACGTGAACGCGATCGTCCCGGGGATCATCGGCACCGAGGTCTTCTCGTTCGGGAACCCCGAGATGAACGAGCGGATGATCAAGCGCACAGCGCTCCGCCGGGTGGGAGAGCCGCAGGACATCGCGAACGCGATCGCGTTCCTCTGCTCAGACCTCGCCGCCTACATCACCGGTGTCGGCCTGAACGTCTCCGGCGGCATAGAGCTGTTCACGTTTTGACCGTGGCCACGGGCAGCGGGATCTCGTTCACCCTGACCGCGGAACAGCGGGAGCTCCGGGAGCTGGCTCACGAGTTCGCCGCCAACGAGCTGCGGCCGGTCGCGCCCGAGTGGGACCAGCGCGACGACTTCCCGCCCGACCTGCTCGCCAGGGCGGCGCGGCTCGGCCTGACCACGTACTCGACCCCACGCGAGCACGGTGGCGCCGGCGTCGACGCGGTCACGGCAGCGCTCGTCGCCGAGGAGCTCTCGTGGGGCTGCGCCGGGCTGGCCGCGACGATCAACGCCACGCTGTTCCCGGTCCGGCCGCTGGTCCGGTTCGGGACGGAGGAGCAGCAGGCGCGGTACCTGCCGTGGCTGGCCTCGGAGGACGGCTGCCTCGCTGCGATCGCGTTCACGGAGCCGCAGGCGGGCTCTGACGTCAACGCGATGCGCGCCGCCGCCCGCCGCGACGGGGACTCGTGGGTGCTGAACGGCGAGAAGTGCTACGTCACGAACGGCGGGATCGCCGAGCTGACGATCGTCTTCGCGCGCTCCGAGGCCGGGATCTCCGCCTTCCTGCTGGAGGCGGGCGACCCGGGCGTGAGTCCCGGCCGCAAGGAGCGGAAGCTCGGCCTGCGCGCCTCGTACACCGGCTCGATCGTCCTCGAGGACGCTCGGATCCCGGCCGAGCGCCTGCTGGGCGACGAGGGCGCGGGGTTCGCGGTAGCGATGGACTTCTTCCAGCACTCGCGTCCGCAGGTGGCCGCCGGCGCGGTCGGCGTCGCCCGCGCCGCGTTCGAGTACGCAACCGACTACGCCCGCGAGCGGGAGGCGTTCGGCAAGCCGATCCTCAGCAGGCAGGGCGTCTCGTTCAAGCTCGCCGACATGGCGATGGAGATCGAGGCCGCGCGACTGCTCGTCTGGCGAGCGTGCGCGGCGCTCGACGCCGGCGAGGACGCAGGGCTGCTCGGCTCCTACGCCAAGGCGTTCGCCGCCGACGCGGCGATGCGAGTCGCGACCGACGCCGTCCAGGTCCTCGGCGGTGCGGGGGTCATGCTCGACCACCCCGTGGAGAAGTGGCTCCGCGACGCGAAGGTCTTCCAGATCGTCGAGGGCACGTCCGAGATCCAGCGGCACGTGATCGCCGGCTACCTGCGGCGCGGCGATGTCTGACCCCGTGATCTCGCTGGAGCGGTTCCCCGACGCGCAGATCGCCGTCCTCACGCTCGACCGGCCGCCGTTGAACGCGATCGACGGACAGATGGTCGCCGAGCTCGCCGAGGCGACTGCGGAGCTGACCGCCGACGGCGAGACCCGCGCGGTGCTCGTGCGGAGCGCGCTCGAGGGCGTGTTCATGGCCGGCGCCGACATCCACGAGTTCGAGCGGATCGCCGAGGAGGGGATCGACCGCGCGCTGCTGGCGCAGGAGGTCTTCAGCCGCTTCGCCGAGGTTCCGCAGCCGACGGTCGCCGCGATCAACGGGCATGCGCTCGGCGGCGGGCTCGAGCTCGCGCTCGCGTGTGACTTCCGCTTCGCCGCGCGGACCGAGGGCGCGCTGATCGGCCTGCCGGAGGTGCGGCTCGGACTGTTGCCCGGCGCCGGGGGGACACAGCGGCTGACCTGGCTCGTCGGCCCGGCCCGCGCGACGGAGCTGATCATGAAGGGGATCCAGCTCTCGCCCGAGCAGGCGGCGGCGGACGGGATCGTGCACTTCCTGGTCGAGCCGGAGGAGCTGGAGCCGAAGGCGCGCGACTACGCGGTGCGGCTGGCCCGCCAGGCGCCGATCGCCCTGCGTGGGATCAAGCGCGCGATCAGGGCGGCGCAGTCGCCCGACGGACTGGCTGTCGAGGGCGAGGCGTTCCGCGAGGTGCTGGTCTCGGTCGACGCGCAGACGGGCGTCCGTGCGTTCCTGGAGGGCGAACGGCCCACCTTTTCGGGCGAGTAGTACGGCCTCCCTCGTGGGTACACTTTGCGCCTTGCGTCTCGAGGCGGGAGTCACCCATTCGCCGTACTACGTGCGGCGCCGGCGTCAGGCACGCGTTCGCCGCATCAAGCGGCTGTCGCTCGCTGCCGTGGTGGCGCTCGTGGTCGCGGTGGTCGTGGTCGCGGTCGTGTACGCGGGCTCTTCGTCGACGCTCGCCCACGGCGTCCGCATCGACGGCGTCGACGTCGGCGGCATGTCCTCCGCCCAGGCGACGAAGACGCTCCAGCAGCGTGCGCGGGTCACGCTCGCGAAGCCGGTGGCGTTCGTTGCCGCCGGTCGCACCTTCTCGATCTCGGCCTCGAACCTCGGTCTGAGCCCCGACTGGGCCGCCGCGGTCGCCGCCGCGCGCCAGAAAGGCGACGGCTTCGGCCCGCTGCGCGGCTTCAAGCGGATGAAGCTCCGCCTCTTCGGCAGCGACGTCGCTGCGACCGCGTCGTACCGGCCGGCCGCGCTGAATGCCGAACTCGCCCGGATCGCGAAGGCCGTCGACCGGCCACACCGCGAAGCCGCGATCGCGCGGCACGGGCTGAAGCTGGCGGTTGTCCCGGCCACCACCGGCCGCGTGCTCGACCGCAAGCAGGCCGGCGCCGTGCTCGTCGCCGCGCTCGCGTCGCTCTCCCGGGGCGTTCCGGTGACGCTTCCGATGCGGGCCGACCAGCCGCGGGTGACGACAACGAAGCTCGCCGCCGCGCTCACCGAGGCGCGGACGGCCGTCTCGGCGCCGGTGGTGCTGACCCTCGGGGAGACCCGGTACCGGATCCCGCGGTGGCGGATCGCGACGCTGCTCAAGCTGCCGAAGAACGGCGCGACGAGGCTGCGGATCGGCGGTCCGGACGCGGACGCCTTCTTCAAGGCGAAGCAGAAGGTGGTCGACACGCCCGCCCACGACGCGCAGTTCGTCGTCACCACGAACGGCATCCGCGTGCAGCCCTCGAAGAACGCGCAGGTGCTCGACGTGCCGAAGACCGTGGACGCGCTGCTGGCGGCGGCGATCCGACCCGCAAACCGCACCGCACCGATCGCGGTCGCCACGCAGGCGCCCGAGCGCACCACCCAGGACGCCCTGGCGATGGGCATCACCGGGCTCTACTCGAGCTACACGACCTACTACGGCGGCGTGCCGAACCGTGTCCACAACGTCCAGGTGGTCTCGCATCTCGTCGACAACACGCTGATTCCGCCCGGAAAGGAGTTCTCGTTCAACGGCACCACGGGCGAGCGCAACGCGGCGAAGGGCCTGCTCGAGGCGCCGGTGATCATCAACGGGGAGCTGCAGAACGGGCTCGGCGGCGGCACCTGCCAGGTCTCGACCACGGTGTTCAACGCGGCGTACGAGGGCGGCCTGCCGATCACGGCTCGGACGAACCACGCCCTCTACATCAGCCACTACCCCCAGGGCCGCGACGCCACCGTCAACTACCCCGACACAGATCTCAAGTTCGTGAACGACACGGGCCACTGGCTGCTGCTGCGCACGTTCGTCAGCTCGAGCTCGCTGACGGTGAACCTGTACGGGACGCCGCAGCACCGCAAGGTCGTCAGCGAGACGTCGCCGCTGCGTGACCACCGGGCCTGTGCCGCAGGTGATCACGAAGGACCCGAGCCTGCTCGTCGGCGAGAAGGTGGTCGACCAGCAGGGATCGTCGCCGCTCTCGACCAGCGTGAACCGCAAGGTCTACGGCGAAGACGGCAAGCTGCTCTACGACAACACCTGGTACTCGAGTTACGTCGGCGAGAAGACCGAGATCCGCGTCGGGACGAAGCCGAAGCCGAAGCCCAAGCCGAAGCCCAAGCCGAAGGTGGATGCGACGACGACGCCGATCGTGCCGAGCGACTACCTGCCGACCGACCTCGCTCCCGAGCTCGACGGCGCCGGCCGACACGACGGGCAGCACCACCACCCCCGCCGCGACCACCACGCCCTAGCCTTCGGCGGCGGCGACCGCCTCGGCCAGCCAGGCGGGAAAGCGCGTGGGGCGCAGCGTCTCGCGGTCGACGACGGCGTGCTGCGTCCAACCGTCCGCGACCACCTCGTCGCCGCGGGTCAGCACGTACTCGTACCGGAAGCGCGCTCCGCGCAGGTCCACGCAGCGGGCGTTGACTGTGATCCGGTCGTCGAAGAACACCGGCTTCAGGTAGCGGACGTGCGACTCGATCGTCAGGGCCTCGTAGCCGTCCTCCTGGAGCGTGCGGTAGCCGTCCCGGAACCGCGCCAGATAGGCGATACGGGCGACCTCGTACCAGACGAGGTAGGAGGCGTTGTGGGCGATCCCCTGCGCATCGGTCTCGGCGAAGCGCACCGTGATCTCCGTGGAGAAGCGGTAGCCGTCCATGCGCGGCCTACTATCGCCGCGCGACGCGGAGCGTGTCGAGGACGACGCGTGCTCGAGCTGCCAGGGCGGAGGGATGTCGGCCGCGGCGACCGGAGCGAGGGGACGCGGCGACAGAGAGCGCCGCGAGGCCGACTGCGAGCCTCGCGTACAACTCAGGCATCTCCGTCGAGCATCTCGCCAGGCTGATCGTAGGGGCGCAGCCGTGCGTCGTCCTGACCGGCGCGGGCGTCTCCACCGAGAGTGGCATCCCCGACTTCCGGTCGAGCACCGGCATCTGGACGAAGTACGACCCGATGGAGTACGCGACCATCGACGCGTTCCGGCGTGACCCGGCGAAGGTCTGGGACTTCTACTCGAAACGGCTGGGCGTGCTCGCGGACGCGAAGCCGAACGCTGCCCATGCCGCCCTCGCCGAGCTCGAGCGCCGCAGCGCTCGTGGAGGCCGTGATCACTCAGAACGTGGACCGGCTCCACCAGGCTGCCGGGTCGCGGCGGGTGATCGAGGTGCACGGCTCGATTCGCTCCGCGAGCTGCGTCCGCTGCGGTCGCGAAGAGCCCTTCGACCGCGTCGTCGAGCTGCTGCCGGTGCCGAAGTGTGAGGGCTGCGGCGCAGTTCTGAAGCCCGACGTCGTCATGTTCGGAGAGCTGTTGCCGGCCGGGGCGATGGAGGAGGCATCCGAGCTGGTATTCGCCGCGCGCCTGCTGCTCGTGGTCGGCTCGTCGCTCGAGGTGTATCCCGTCGCCGACCTCCCGGAGGACGCCTTGCGGGCCGGGGCACGACTCGCAATCGTCAACCGCGGGCCGACGCCCTACGACAGGCGTGCCGACCTGAAGATCGACGCCTCAGCCGGCGAGACGCTCGCCGCGGCGGTCGCGGCGCTCGACGCCTCGCCGCCCGCCGAGCTTTGAGACAATGCACACCCATGAGGCGCGCGTCCGCCGTTGTGCTCTGCGGGTCGGTCCTCGCGGCGATCGCCACGACCGCCGCGCCGGCCGCCCTCGCCGCCGGACAGTGCCGCGCGGGCCAGCTTCGGGCGGTCGGAACGTCGACCACTGCGTTCGCCGCCGTCGCGAGAGGGACGACCGTGGCCTACCGGCGGCCGGGGGCTGCGCTGCTCACGACGTTCCCCAGGCTCAACGGGCTCGGCTACCCGACCACGTTCTCGATCGTCGGCGCGATCGTCAACGCGCACTGCAAGGCGTCCTGGTACCGGGTGAAGCTGCCGATTCGCCCCAACGGCGTGGTCGGCTATGTCCGTCCCGCGAACGTGGCCGTCGAGAAGGTGACCACGCACATTTCGGTCGACCTGTCGCGGCGCGAGCTCGCCCTGTACCGAGGCGGCAGGCTCGTCCTGAAGACCCCGGTCGGGGTCGGCTCCCGGGCGACGCCGACGCCGATCGGACGCTACTACGTGAACCAGCGGATCACGGTCGGCGACGTGAACGGACCGTTCGGACCGGCCGTCCTCGGCGTCTCGGCCTTCTCGGACGTTCTCACCGACTGGGCGGAGGGAGGCCCGATTGCCATCCACGGGACGAACGAGCCCTGGTCGATCGGACGCGCCGCCTCCCACGGCTGCGTCCGCGTCCCGAACGCCACGCTCGAGCGGCTGTTCGCACTCACCCCGGCGGGGACGCCGGTGGTCATCCATCCCTGACGCTATCCTCCGACGATGGCCCAGCCGAAGAAACAACAGCAGAAGGACGTCCTCCAGCGACTGGCGGACAGCGGCGAGGAAGCGCTCCAGAAGTTCATCGGCGAGCTTCCCGGCGGGAACAAGGTGGTCGGTGCGGCGAACTCGCTCTTCGCCCGGGTGGACGAGCTGACCAAGCGCATGCGCAGCCTCGACCCGCTCGAGCGCCGAGTGTCCGAGCTCGAGCGGCGCCTGGACGCGCTCGACAAGACCAAGCCGGCGACGAAGCGGACGACGACGGCGGCCAAGCGGAAGCCCAAGCCCCCGGCATCCGACGCCCGCAAGACCGCTTCCTAGCTAGCCCGGCACGCGCAGGCGCAGCGCCCGCGGCACGACCTCGAAGCGGACCGGGGTCGTTCCCGGCTGCTCACCGTCGAGCTGGATCGGGAGCGCCTCTTCCGCTTCGACCGACACCGTTGCGCCGCGCAGGAGCTCGGCCTTCGGGTGGGGGAGATGGGTGCCCCGATAGATCTTCGGCAGCGTCCTGACGAGGTCGGCCTTCGTCACGTCGCCGATCACCAGGACGTCGAAGAGGCCGTCGTCGGGGCTCGCCTCGGGGCACATCTTCATTCCGCCCCCGAGGTAGCGGCCGTTGGCGACGACCACCTCGTGCATCCGTCCGGAGCGCTGCTCGCCGTCGACCTGCACGCGCACCTCCGTGTTCTGCCACCGCGCGAACACCGCGAGCGTCGACCAGAGGTACGACGCCTTCCCGCCGAGTGCCTTCGACGACTCGTTCGTTCTCTTCGCGACCGCGCCGCTCATCCCGACGCCGGCGACGTTCACGAACCAGGCTTCGCCGGGCTCACCCGACCAGGCCCGGAACGCGACGCGTCCCGCGTCGATCTCCCGCGTGGCTCCCGCCAGGGCCACCCGGACGGCCTCGTCGAGCCCGGTCGGGATGCCGTACGTGCGCACGAAGTCGACCCCGGTGCCGCGGGGTACGACGGCCAGCGCGCAGCCCGTTCCGACGAGGCCCGAGGCGACCTCGTTGACGGTGCCGTCCCCGCCCACGGCGACGACGAGGCCCGCGCCGGCGTCGGCCGCCTGCCGGGCGAGCTCCCGCAGATGCCCCGGGCGTTCCGAGAAGAGGACGTCCCCGGCGAGGCCCAGCGTCTCCGAGCGGTGGGCGAGCTCCGGCCAGCGGCGGCCGGTCGCCCCGTTCGCCGAAGCGGGGTTGACGAGGAAGACGGTGCGTTCGCCGCTCAGTGCTTCTCGTCGGTGACCGTGACGAGGGCGAGCTCGGTCATCTGGTCGACGGCCGCGCGCAGGTCCTCGTCGGTGATGCGCTTGAACTCGCCCTCGACGACGACGTCGCTGACCGTGAGGAGGCAGCCCGCCTGGATCTTCTTCAGGGCGCCGAGCGTGAACAGCATCGCCGCCTCCATCTCGACCGCGAGGATGCCGCGATCCGACCAGCGCTGGTACTGCCCGCCGTCCGGGTTGTAGAAGACGTCGCTCGAGACCACACCTCCGACCCGGACCTGCTTGCCGAGCTCCTTCGCGTGGTGCACGGCGCCGTGGACGAGCTCCCAGTCGGCGGTCGGCGCATGCGGCTCGCCCCCGATCAAGTTCGTCGGGGTCCGGTCGGCGGGCGTCGCCGAGACGGCGACGATCAGGTCGCCCATGGACAGGTCGGGCTGGAGCCCGCCGCAGGTGCCGACCCGGAGAATCTTCTTCACGCCCAGCTGGACGAGCTCCTCGATCACGATCCCGGCGGACGGGCACCCCATACCGCTCGACTGCACCGATACGCGCTTGCCGCGGAACGTTCCTGTGTAGCCGAGCATCCCGCGCTCGTGGTTCACCTCGACCGCGTCCTCGAAGAACGTCTCCGCAATGTACTTCGCCCGCAGCGGGTCACCCGGGAGCAGGCAGCCCTCGGCGTAGTCCCCCGGAGTTCCCTCGCAGGTGGATCGGCATCGCGGCGCAAGCCTATCCAGACCCAGTAGGTATAAGCAGAGAGACGTGAGCCGCACGTTCGAGCCTTCGTTGCGCCAGACCCTCGCCTTCTGCGCCGAGGACCCGGTCGAGCGCGTCTTCCTCGAGGACGTCGCCCGCCGGGGGCTCGGTCGCTTCGTCGCGCTCGGCGGGAACGGGTCGCTGACCGCGCTCTGCCACGTCGGGGTGAACGTCGTCCCGTCCGGGATCGGCTGCGCGGCCTTCGGGCGCGTGGCCGCGTCGGGGCGGGCGCGCATGGTGATCGGCGAGGAGCAGGCGGTCGACGAGCTCTGGGCGGCGGCGCGCAGGTTCATGCCCGCGCCGCGCGAGGATCGGCCGGGCCAGCCCGTCTACCTGATCGACCGGCCGCCGGCGCCGGGCGAGACCGGGCTCCGCGAAGCGACACTCGCCGACCTCGACGTGCTCGTGCCCGCGTGCGCCGCCGCGCACGAGGAGGAGATCGGGATCGACCCCCTCGACCGTGACCCGGACGGCTTCCGCTGGCGGACACAGGCCCAGATCGGTGAGGGGCGGTCGTGGATCTGGCTGGAGCAGGGCACGATCCTCTTCAAGGCGGAGGCGTCGGCGTGGACACCGGAGGCGGTCCAGCTGCAGCAGGTCTGGGTCGACCCCGCTGCGCGCAGCCGCGGCTACGCACAACGCGGCATGCGCGACCTCTGCCGTCGGCTGCTCGAGCACGTTCCGCGGGTCTGCCTTTTCGTCCGGCCCGAGAATGCCCCGGCGATCCACGTGTACGAGGCGATCGGGATGCGACGGACGATCTCCTATCGGTCGCTGATCTTTTGAAGCGGCTCCTCACGCTCCTCGCGCTGGTGTGGCTCGCTGCGCTGGGCCGTGGTCGAGGCGGCGTCGCACTGGGCGCGAATCCGCGCGAGCCGCCGCTAGAGTCGCCCCGTGCGCAAGGGCGCGGCACTCGTCGCGGTACTCCTCGCCGCGCTCGCGGGCGGGGCGGCTGGAGCGCCGGCACCGGCCCGCGACGCCAAGGACTCACTCGCTTCCGCACGGCAGCAGGAGGCGAAGGCGGTCGACGACGTGCTCCACCGGCGGTTGCCGGCGGCACTTGCCCGGCTGCGCGCCTCCCACCGGGCGCTCGCCGCCGCGCTGGACACGCTCGGTGCGGCCGAGCTTCCGACCTCGACGACCACGACCATCCGCGGACAGCTGCTCGCGGCAGTGCGCGCGAAGAGTCGCGCGATCGCAGCGCTGACCGCGAGGCCTCCGAACACGAGGACGGCCGCCGTCGCTGTGCGGGCCGCGCTTGCCGCCGAAGCCGAGGCAGCAGCCCTGCTCGGCGACGCGCCGGGGCAACCCTCGATCGCGGAGCTGCCGATCCCGGCCGCGGTCTTCGGCGCGTTCGACATGACCCTCGACCCGGACGGCCGATCGGTGTGGGTTAGCGGGCCCGACGGCAGCCGAATCGTCCTCTACCGATCGCTCGAGCCTGGATCGACGCCGACCGTGTTCCGCCTGCCGCCGGGGAGCGCTCCGCGCGGGATCGTGTTCGGGCCCGACAAGGCTCTCTACATCGCCGAGTCGGGCACCAACATCGGCGGCAACGCGATCGGGAGGCTCCTGACCACTACTGGTGAGCTGAAGCAGTTCTTCCTGCCGGCCGGTGCGGGAGCTCCGTGGGGGATCACGGTAGGCCCGGACGACAAGATCTGGTTCACGGAGGTCTCCGCTGGAAAGGTCGGCCGACTCGACCCGGCCACGGGCACCTTCCGTGAATTCCCCTTGCCGACGCCGAACAGCCAGCCGCAGGGCATCGTCCTCGGCGCCGACGGCGCCCTCTGGGGAACCGAGGCCGGGGGTAACCGCGTCTTTCGGATGACGGCGGACGGTCGGGCGACCGAATACCGGATTCCGACATCGAACAGCGTCCCGGTGGCCATCTCGCCCGGCCGTTTCGGATACCTCTGGGTGTCCGAGCTCTCCGGCGGGAAGCTCCTCCGGGTCTCGCGACTGGGACGCATGAAGGAGTTCCCGCTGCCCAGGGGGGCACGCCCCTACGGTTTGGTCTCTGCTCCCGACGGCAACGTCTGGTTCGCCGACCGCGGCCGCAACCGGATCGGTCTGGTGACGCCGGCCGGGCGCGTCTTCGATTATCCGATCGCGACGCCTAATGCCCAGCCGACGGCGATCGTCGCGCTCGGCCTCGGCTCCTTCGCGTTCACGGAGTTCGTCGCCAACCAGGTGGGGACCCTCCGCTTCCCGCCTCGATAGTCACGGCGCCGCGGCCGACATGGCGGCCGCGGTTCCCTGCCGCCGCTGGGGTGCGAGACGCTCAGGGAAGGGGGCACACGCGTTGAAACCGGCCGTTTCCCCCATGAAGCGAGCAAAGGCAGCGTCTACCAGCCGTGGATACGGGAGAGCTCGATGCGCAGCGGCACGGAGAAGTCCGCGGCGAAGCTGTCCGGCGTCCAGCCGAGCGCCTCGATCGGGCCTGCGTACTTGCGGATGTACTCCGGCACCTCGTTCGCCGGCGGGTCGTCCGAGACGCGCATCTCACCCCAGCAGATGACGATGTCGGCGTCGATCCCGTCGCTGTCCAGGTTGAGACTGACCTTCGGGTTCGCGGCGACGTTCGCGAGCTTCCGCTTCTCCGGTCGGCTATAGAGGAGGATCGACCGCTCCCCGTCCCAGAGGAACCAGACCGGAATCGGGCGCGGCCCGCCGTCCGGCGTGACCGTCGTCAGCCATCCGATGATCGCCTCGTGCAGCCGCCTGGTCGCCCGCTGCCCGAAGTCGGTGGCCTCGTCGAGCACGTCGCGAGCCTACCGGCGGCACAATGGCGGTGTGGAACTGCTCGAGCGCATCGAGGAGCACGTCCGCCGCCTCGAGCTGATCGAGCCTGGCGGCGAGGTCGCCTGCCTCGTCTCCGGCGGGCCCGATTCGACCTGCCTCTGGCACGCGCTCGTCGCGCTCGGTTACCGCGTCTCGGCGGTGCACGTGAACCACGGCCTCCGCGGAGTCGAGTCCGACGCCGACGCCGCATTCTGCCGCGAGAGGTTCGGCGCCGAGGTGATCGACGCGCCGGCCGGCGCGCACCGAGGCCGAGCTCCGCGACCTGCGCTACGAGCTGACAGCCGGCCGAGGGCTTCGCGCTACCGGGCATACGGCATCCGACCAGGTCGAGACCGTCGTCTACCGGCTCGCGGCCAGCGGCTCGACCCGCGGGATCAAGGCCCGGCGCGAGGACGGTGTCGTCCGCCCGCTGCTCGCCGTTTGGCGCGAGGAGACCGAGGCGTACTGCGCGGCCAACGGGCTCGCGACCCGGACGGACTCCTCCAACCTCGACACACTGCGCGGCCTGATCCGCACGGAGATCGTGCCGCTGCTCCGCCGCCTGCACCCGGCGGCCGAGGAGAACATCCGGCGGCTCGCCGACGAGCGGCCGCGGCTCCCCCGCGGGATGGAGGAGACCCTGCTCGAGCTGCTCGCGGACCGCGCGGGCTCCAGGTCGCGTGATCTGGGCAAGGGCATCAAGGCTGTCCGCGAGTACGACTGCGTCTCGCTGGAGCACGGGCCCGTCCGCTGGGGCCCCTGGGTGATCGAGAGCGACGAACCCGGTCTCGTGGTTCGGGCCCGGCGGCCCGGCGACCGACTCGCAGGCCGGAGCAAGAAGCTCCAGGACGTCTTCGTCGACGCCAAGGTTCCCCGGGCCGAGCGGGACGACTGGCCGGTGATCGCGATCGACGAAGAGGTTGTCGCCGTGCCCGGGATCGTGGAGGATGCACAGGTGCGGGTGGCGCGCACGTGATGAAGACGGAGCTGGACCGGGCGGTCGGGGAAGTCCTGATCGACGCCGATGGCCTGCGGTCGCGCATCGCCGAGCTCGGCGAGGAGGTCTCGGCGCACTACGCGGGCCAGGACCTGCTGCTGATCGGCGTCCTCAAGGGCGCCGTCTTCTTCATGGCCGACCTGATGCGTCACCTGACGGTTCCGTGCGAGGTCGACTTCATGGCGATCTCCAGCTACGGCGCCCAGACCGATTCCTCGGGGGTCGTGCGGATCCTCAAGGACCTCGACATCAACATCGAGGGCCGCAACGTCCTCGTGGTCGAGGACATCATCGACTCGGGGCTCACGCTCTCGTACCTGATGCGGAACCTGGAGTCGCGCGAGCCCGCCTCGCTCGAGGTCTGTGCGCTCCTGACCAAGCCGGCCCGTCGCGAGATCGACGTGCCCGTGCGCTGGATCGGCTTCGAGATCCCGAACCGGTTCGTGATCGGCTACGGGCTGGACTTCGCGGAGCGTTACCGGAACCTCCCCTACGTCGGGGTGCTCAGCGACGACCTGATGCCGGAAGGGGCCTGAAGAGAGGATCAGGGCCGGGCGGAACGAAGAATCCTCCCTGCTACCCTGGGCGTAGGAAACGACAGTGAATCGCTTCTTTCGCAGCGCGCTCTTCCCTCTGATCGTCATCGTCCTGCTCGTCTACCTGGCGAGCCAGACGCTCATCCGTCCGTCGAAGTCGGCGGAGAAGCAGACCTACTCGCAGCTGATCCAGCTCGTCCAGAACGACCCGGGCTCGATCAAAGAGGTCGTCTTCAACCCGAGCAAGCTCCAGATCGTCGCCACGCTGAACGATCAGGACGCCAAGAAGATCAAGGTCAACTACCCGAGCGACCAGTCGCAGATCCAGTTCCAGCGGCTCCTCCAGACGAAGAAGGTCACCTTCGACTCGAAGGGGACCGGCTCGTCGCCGTGGTGGTCGATCCTCACCTCGCTGCTGCCCTTCGTGATCCTGCTCGGCTTCTGGCTGTTCATCATGAACTCGATGCAGGGCGGCGGCTCGAAGGTGATGTCCTTCGGGAAGAGCCGCGCAAAACGGATGGCGCCCGACTCGCCGAAGATCGGGTTCAAGGACGTCGCCGGCGTGGACGAGGCGGTGGAGGAGCTTCAGGAGATCAAGGAGTTCCTGGAGAACCCCAAGAAGTTCCAGGCGCTCGGCGCGCGTATCCCCAAGGGCGTGCTGCTGTACGGGCCGCCCGGTACCGGCAAGACGCTGCTCGCGCGCGCGGTCGCCGGCGAAGCGGGTGTGCCGTTCTTCTCGATCTCGGGCTCCGACTTCGTCGAGATGTTCGTCGGCGTCGGCGCCTCGCGTGTCCGCGACCTGTTCGAGCAGGCCAAGCAGGCGGCGCCGTGCATCGTCTTCATGGACGAGATCGACGCCGTCGGCCGCCACCGTGGCGCGGGTCTCGGCGGCGGCCACGACGAGCGCGAGCAGACGTTGAACCAGCTCCTCGTCGAGATGGACGGGTTCGAGCTGAAGGACAACATCATCCTGATCGCCGCGACGAACCGGCCCGACATCCTCGACCCGGCGCTCCTGCGCCCCGGCCGCTTCGACCGCCAGATCGTCGTCGACCGGCCCGACCGCAACGGCCGCCGCAAGATCCTCGAGGTGCATGCGAAGGGCAAGCCGCTCGCCTCCGAGGTCGACCTCGACACCCTCGCCGCCGGCACGCCCGGCTTCACGGGCGCGGACCTCGCGAACCTCGTCAACGAGGCTGCGCTGCTCGCGGCCCGCCGCGGCAAGAAGGTCGTGCAGCAGGAGGAGCTCGAGGAGGGGATCATGCGGGTGATCGCAGGCCCCGAGAAGCGCACGCGGCTGTTCTCGGAGGAGGAGCGGAAGATCACCGCCTACCACGAGATGGGCCATGCCCTCGTCGGCCACTACCTCGAGCACACCGACGAGGTGCACAAGATCTCGATCATCAGCCGGGGTCAGGCGCTCGGTTACACGATCTCGCTGCCTCGCGAGGACCGGTACCTGACGACGAAGTCTGCCCTGATGGACCGGCTGGCGATGACGCTCGGCGGCCGCGCGGCGGAAGAGCTCGTCTTCCACGAGGTCACCACCGGCGCCGCCAACGACCTCGAGCAGGTGACGTCGACTGCGAAGCAGATGATCATGCGCTTCGGGATGAGCGAGAAGCTCGGTCCGCGTGTCCTCGGCCGGAACCACGACATGCCGTTCCTCGGCCGCGAGATGGGCGCCGAGCCGGACTACTCCGAGGAGATCGCGCGCGAGATCGACGACGAGATCCGCCGCGTGATCGAGGAGGCGCACACGACCGCGCACAAGGTGCTCCAGGAGCACATGGCGGAACTCCACAAGCTGTCGGCGATCCTGATCGAGCGCGAGACGATCGACAAGGATCAGTTCGAGCGGCTGCTTGCAGGCGAGGACGAGGCGGTTGTGTTCCCCGAGGAGCCGCCCGCGGTCGAGCCCGAGCCGACCCCGGAGCGCGAGAAGCGCCCGAAGCCGCAGCCCAAGCCGTTCCCGCTCCCGGGCGCGCTCTCCCAGCCGCCGCCGCCCGAAGGCGCGAAGCCCTAGCGCGTCCCCCCGGAGTCTGAGACGCTCCCCTCTCCGGCACGACGAGAGGGAGGCAGGCGTGAGCAGATTCGGAGCAAGGGAGGTTGCGGGTGCGGGCGCGGTGCTGGCGATCGTCGGCGTCTTCCTCGACGCGATCCAGTCGAGCAGCTACTGGGACTTCGACGGGACGGTCGCCTGGACCGGACTCGTGCTCGCCGGGCTGGCCCTGCTGCTCGTCGTCGTCGGCTACGCAGGAGCCGGGCTGGACGGGTGGCTGTTTGCGATCGGGGCCGTCCTGATCGGTTACTGGGCCTGGTTCCCCGCCGTGACCGCCTTCGACGACTGGGATCAGACCCGGGTCGGCATGTGGCTGTGCCTTGCCGGCGGGGTGCTGATCGCCGTCGGCGCCGCCGCCTCGCTGTTCTTGGCCGGAGCCGCCGAGACGACGCCTTCGGGCGTCTCGCTGCCGACGCTCGTCTCGGGGCTCGGGATCGCGCTCGTGTTCCCCGGCATCTTCCTCGACGCGGAGCAGGACGTCAGCTACTGGAACGGCCCGCTCGGGCACACGCTCGGCATCCTGATGCTGGCCCTCGCCGTCCTCTGCGCGCTCGTGTGGGCGGCAACGGTCGCCGGAGCTCGGACGCGGGGCCTCGACTCCGGGCTGACGCTCGTCCTCCTCGGGCTCGTCGCCTTCGACCCGATCGGCTCGGCGTTCAACAACCTCGGCGACATTCAGGCGGGCGCATGGCTCGCGCTGGCGGGCGGCATCCTGGCCGCCGGCGGAACGTGGTCGGCGCGTGGGGTCGAGGCTCCTCGGGCCGAGGCGGCGCACGTCTGAGCGGTGAGCATGTGGGCGGCTCTCCGGCCGCCCACACCAGACTCGCTGTCTAGGCCGTCGCGCCTTTGCTCGTCCAGAAGCGGTTGAGCGCGCCCTGGACCTTCACGACCCAGATGATGAAGCCGATCAGGGGCAGGAACATCCAGAACCCGGTCACGCCGCTGACGGGCTGATGCTGCCCCTCGCGGGAGTAGAGCTTGCCGACCTCGGACGGAGCGACGAACCACATCACGATGCCGAGGACGATCCCGATCACGAGCCACAGCACGCCGCCGAGACCCTCGCCCGAGTACCGCTTGAGCTCCTCTCCGGTCTTGTAGTGCCAGTAGAGGAAGTAGATCCCGAGCGTGATGATGCTGATGATGATCACGAACGCGACGCCACGTGGCTGGCCCAGGGGGGCGGCCGCGGCTGCGGGCGGCGCAGGTGTTGCTGCTGCCTCACTCATTCAGACTCCTTCCGAATCCGGCTGGATACGGCATCTGACCACCTTTCCGGCGGCCGGTCAATGTCGCCTCCGGGGGCTAGGCGTCGGGTTGCACGCGCGTGGCGAACCAGGTAGCGGCCATGTCGTCGTCACCGTGACCGAGTTCGATCGCGCGCGTCATCCGCTCCAGGGTCTGCGGTCCCAGGCCCAGGTCGACGCCGGCAGACTCGGCCATCTCGACTGCGAGCGCCACGTCCTTCGCCGCCAGTTTCAGGGCGAACGCCGGCGAGAGGTCGCCGGTGACGATCTTCTCGCCCTTGATCTGCGCGTAGGGCGAGTCCATCGGCCGGCCCTTGATCGCGTCCAGGAACGAGCGCTGGTCGAGCCCGAGCGCCTCCGCCAGCGCCATGGTCTCGCCGAGGTTCTCGACCAGGTTGAGGATCCAGAGGTTGATCGTCAGCTTGAGCTTCGTCCCTGCGCCCGGCTCGTCGGCGAGCCACATCACCCGGTTGGAGATGGCGGCGAGAATCTCTTCCGGGCGGTCGGCTCCGGCCGCGAGGACGAGAAGCTCGCCGGCCTCCGCTGCCGGACGGGAGCCGAGCACGGGCGCATCGAGGAAGCGCGCGTGCCGTGCGGCAAAGCGCTCGGTGTCGGCCACGCCGACGGTGGACGACTGGATCCAGAGGACGCCCGGATCGAGCTCCGGCACCACAGCGTCGACCGTCGGCCCGTCGGCGAGCATCGTCAGGACGATCTCGGCGCCCTCGACCGCCTCCGCGGGCGTGTCCGCGACCGTGCAGCCGAGTCCACCGGCCTTCTCCGGTGTGCGGTTCCAGGCGCTGACGTCGTGACCGGCCGCGGCCAGGTTCCGCGCCATCGGCCCGCCCATGATCCCGGTGCCGAGCACTGCGATGCGCATGGGCGCATCTTAGGGTCTGACTCCGAACGGGTCTGACCCTGCGGCTGAGCTCACAGCGGTGTCTTTTGGAGACTGGCCCTACGATCTCTGAGATGCGAATCGAGGATCGCTTCCGCCGACCGTCCGTGATGGGCGTCGTCAACGTCACGCCCGACTCCTTCTCCGACGGCGGCATCAATTTCCGTGCCGAGGACGCGATCGCCTCGGCCCGGCGAATGGTCGACGAGGGCGCGGCGATCGTCGATGTCGGCGGCGAGTCGACGCGGCCCGGCTCGGACGGCGTGTCGCTCGACGAGGAACTCCGCCGGGTCATCCCGGTGCTCGAAGCGGTCGCCGGCGTGCCCGTCTCGATCGACACAGCCAAGGCCGAGGTCGCGCGGCGGGCGATCGAGCTCGGCGCCGAGCTGGTCAACGACGTGACCGCTCTGCGTGACGACCCCGACCTGGTCGGCGTCGTCGCCGACGCGGGCGCCTACCTTTGCCTGATGCACATGCGGGGCGAACCGCGCACGATGCAGGAGAATCCGCGCTACGACGACGTCGCAGCTGAGGTGGCGGCGTTCCTCGAGGAGCGGCTCGCCTTCGCAGTCGAGCAGGGCATTTCGGAGGAGCGAATCTGCCTCGACCCCGGGATCGGGTTCGGCAAGACCGTCGAGCACAACGTCGAGCTCGTCCGCAGGCTCGACGTGCTGCTCGCGCTCGGCCGGCCGGTGGCGATCGGCTTCTCGCACAAGCGCTCGCTGGGACGGATGCTCGGCGACCCGGACGCGACGACGGGAACGGTCTCCGCGAGCCTCGGCGCGGCCGTCGCGGCCTACGAGCGCGGCGCGACGATCCTGCGGGTGCACGACGTCCGCGAGACCGTCGAGGCGCTCACGGTCGCGGAGGCGCTGCTGTGATCGTCGAGCTGCACGGGCTGGAGATCTTCGGCCGCCACGGCGTGCTCGAGGAGGAGAAGCTCGACGGCCAGACCTTCGTCTACGACGTCGAACTCGAGGTCGACGAGCCCGCGTCCGACCGGATCGACGATGCGGTCGACTATCGACTCGTGGCGGACTGCGTGCAGGAGGTGTCCGATTCGCGCTCGTTCGACCTGATCGAGTCGCTCGCCGGGGCCGTTGCCGACGAGCTGGTAGGGCGCCTGGCCGTCTCCCGGGTTCGCGTGCGCGTCCGGAAGCCCCGTCCTGCGGGCGTCCCGGCCGAGTGGTCGGCCGCGACGGCCGAACGCCGGCGCTAGTCCCGGCTGTTCCGCTCCCAGACCAGCCGGAGCCCCTGGAGTGTCAGCTCGGGATCGACAGCGGTGATCGTCGTCGAGTGGGGCGCGATCAGCTCGGCGAGACCGCCGGTCGCGACCACCGGGGCGTCCGGAGCGTCCAGCTCGTCTCTGATGCGCTCGACGATCGCGTCCACCTGCCCGGCGAATCCGTAGACGAGGCCAGACTGGAGTGCCGCCGTCGTCGTCTGGCTGATCACCCGCTCCGGTGCCTCGAACGGGACCTTCGGCAGCCGGGCCGCGCGTGCGAACAGTGCATCCATCGAGACCTCGATCCCGGGCGCGAGCACTCCGCCCGCGAACTCCCCCGCCGCCGAGACGACGTCGAAATTCGTCGAGGTGCCGAAGTCGACTACGACCGCCGGCGCGCCGTGGCGCTCGCGGACCGCCACCGCGTTCGCGATCCGGTCGGGGCCGACCTCGCGCGGGTCGTCGTACCGGATCGCCAGCCCGGTCGGCACCCCCGGGCCCAACGCGAGCAGCGGGACGGCGGCCCAGCGCTCGGCGAACGTCTCGTACTCGTGCACCAGCTGCGGGACCGACGAGGAGAGGACGATGCCGTCCAGCGAGGCGAGATCGACGAAGGAGCGGAGCATGACCGCCAGCTCGTCGCTCGTGTGCGTACGGTCGGTCCCGACCCGGAACTGCTCCGAGAGGTTGTCGCCGTCGAAGAGGCCGAAGACGGTCTGGGTGTTTCCGACGTCGACCGCGAGCAGCACGCCGCGAGCCTAGCCTGCCGGAGACGGATCAGCTGTCGTCGTCGGCGCCGAGGGTCTCGCCGATCCGCTCGGCGAGCGCCTCGGCGGTCAGCGGCGGGCCTTCGCCCTCGCTGCGCAGTTCCTCGACGGTGACATCGCCCGAGGTGAAGATTCGCGTCCGCGGGATGATCCGGCTGGGCCGGTTCTTGTCCCAGACCCACACGTCCTCCATCTCGACCTCGAACAGGGGGTAGGCGGGCTGGATCCGCGGCTGCAGCTCGACCTTGTTGCACAGGTAGGTCGTGTCCGGCGTGAGCACGCAGTAGCGGAAGAGCGGGAACACCGCCGCGTACTCCTTCTTCAGCTGGAGCTCGAGATCGGCCTCGAACTCGTCGAGCTCGTCGAGGTGCGACATGGGGCGGATTGTAGCCCGGCGAGGAGGTCTGCCAGCGGGCCGCGGCCGGGGACGACCAGGTCGGGCTCGAGGTCTGCCAGCGGCTCGAGCGCGAACAGACGCTCGTGCAGGCGCGGGTGGGGGACCTCCAACCCCTCCTCCTGGATCCGCTCGTCGCCGTAGAGGAGCAGGTCGAGGTCGATCGTCCTCGGGCCGAAGCGCGGGCCTTCCCGGGTCCGGCCGAGCCGGCGCTCGATCGCGAGGAGCCGGTCGAGGAGGTCGTGGGCGGACAGCGTCGTCTCCACCGCCGCGGCCGCGTTCAGGAAGCGAGGCTGGTCGGCGATCCCGATCGGGGCCGTGTCCCGGAAAGACGAAACGGCGACCAGCTCGACCCCTGGCTCGGCCGAGAGCCGTTCCAGCGCCGAGCGCAACGTCGTCTCCCGGTCGCCCAGGTTCGCGCCCAGGCCGACGAACGCGAGGGTCATCCGCCGCCGTAGACGGAAACGGGCAGCTCGAGCAGCCGGTCCTCGACCGGCGGCTGCTCCGCCTCGAGGCGCTCGAGTACGTCGACGGCGCCCGGCGCGGCGGCGAACAGCCGCTCCACCACCGCCTCGGTCGAGTCGAGCAGGACCAGCTCCTGTTTGAACGGGCGCGGGAAGCGGCCGCGGCCGAGGTACCAGCCGTAGAACTTCTTCAGGAAGCCCGACGCGCGGCGCTCACCCATCTCGCGAACGGTTTCGCGGATGAACAGGATGAGCTCGGCTGCGACCTCCTCGCGCGTCGGCTCCGGCTCGTCGCCGTCGACGATCTCGCGGAGCACCCAGGGGTTGCCCTGGGCGCCTCGGCCGACCATCACAGCGGCCGCGCCGGTCGTGGCGAGCACCGCCTGTGCCCTCGCGCGCGAGGTGACGTCCCCACAGGCGATCACCGGGACGTCGACCAGGTCGACGAGCTCGGCGGTCAGCGAGTGGTCGGCGGTCCCCGTGTACATCTGCTTGGCCGAACGCGGGTGCAAGGTGAGTGTCCCCGCCCCGGCCTCCACCAGCCGGGGACCGACGGCGAGGCAGGCACGCGAGCCGTCCTCGAGACCGCGGCGCATCTTCACGGAGACGGGCACGTCCACGGCATCCGCGACCGCGGCGACGATCTGCTCCGCCCGGCCCGGGTCATCGAGCAGCGTCGCGCCGGCGCCCGTCTTCGTCACCTTGCGCACGGGGCACCCGAAGTTGATGTCGACGATGTCCGCGCCGGCCTCGACGACCATCTGCGCGGCCTCGGCCATCAGCGGCGGTTCGGAGCCGAAGATCTGAACGGCGAGCGGATGCTCGTCAGCCGCGATCCGCAGGTAGCCGAGCGTCCGGTCGTTGCCGTGGTGAAGGCCGGCGCAGCTGACCATCTCCGAACAGACGAGCCCCGCGCCGAACCGGCGGCCCTGCCGGCGGAACGCCTGCACGCTGACGCCGGCCATCGGGGCGAGCACTACGCGCGACGTCACCTCGACCGGCCCGATCCACCATGAAGATCGCAGATCGACGCCCAAAATGCGCGGAAAGCGTAGCCGCGCAGCACCCTTGCGCAGAAACGCGTCCTACCGGTACCATTCCGGCCCGCGACGGCGCCAAGGCGCCGCCGGTTTCTTTTCGAGGAGGCGCGTGACGTTGGCCAAGGAAGTCATCCTCACCAAAGAGGGCTACGAGAATCTGAAGCAGGAGATCGAGTACCTCTCGACCGAGAAGCGTCGGGAGGTGGCCGAGCGGATCCGCGTCGCGCGCGAGTTCGGCGACATCGCCGAGAACTCGGAGTACGACGACGCAAAGAACGAGCAGGCTCTGGTCGAGCATCGGATCGCGACGCTCGAGGAGCGGCTGCTGTCCGCCCGCGTGATCGAGAAGAAGGACATCGCGAAGGACGTCGTCTCGGTCGGCTCCCACGTGAAGCTGCGCGACATGGGGGCGAACAAGACCTTCGAGTACCGGATCGTCGGCTCCGCCGAGGCGAACCCGGCCGAGCAGAAGCTCTCGAACGAGTCGCCGGTCGGCAAGGCGATCATGGGCAAGAAGAAGGGCGAGGTCGTCGAGGTGGCGGCCCCGCGCGGCTCGCTCAAGTTCAAGATCCTCGAGATCAAAGCGGCATAATCACCGAAAGAAGTCGGCGCTTCGCGCCATGACTTCTTTCGGATTCAGACGAGCCCTCCGGCGCTTGCGAGTTCCGGCGGGCGAAGCCCGCCTCCGCCGACACGGCTTAGACTCGGCATCATGAGCGGACTGCCCAAGCGGTTTCCCGACCGGGACGAGATCGACGCCGTCCGTGCCGAGGCGGAGGCGGTCGAGCCGGACGGGGAGGCCGAGGAGACCCGTCGGCTGGCCGGCCGGGTGATGGCGCGGCGGGATCTGGGGAAGCTCGTCTTCCTCGATCTCGTCGACCGCTCCGGGCGCATCCAGCTGCTCGTGCAGCCGGACCGGATCGGGGACGACGTCGACGTCGACCTCGGCGACGTGATCGGCGTCACCGGGAAGCCGGCCAAGAGCCGCCGTGGCGAGCCGAGCCTCGCCGTCGACCGGCTGGAGCTGCTGGCCAAGACGAGGCGGCCGCTGCCGGACACCTTCCACGGCGTCACCGACGTCGAGACCCGGTACCGGCAGCGCTACCTCGACCTGCTGATGAGCGACGAGTCGCGCGGGCTCGCGATCGCGCGCACCAGGATCGTCGCCGCCGTCCGCGGCTACCTCGACGAGGAGGGCTTCCTCGAGGTGGAGACGCCGATCCTCCAGCCGCGCTACGGCGGCGGCTTCGCCGAGCCGTTCGTCACGCACTCGAACGAGCTCGACGCCGATCTCTACCTTCGGATCGCGGACGAGCTCTACCTCAAGCGGCTGATCGTCGGCGGGCTCGAGAAGGTGTACGAGCTTTCGAAGGACTTCCGCAACGAGAGCATCTCGTACAAGCACTCGCCGGAGTTCACGCAGGTCGAGTGGTACGAGGCATACGCGGACTACCGCGACACGATGGAGCGCACCGAGGCGCTCGTCCTGGCGGCGGCGAAGGCCGTGGGCTCGACCCGAGCGTCACCTTCCGCGGTCACGACCTCGACCTTTCCCCGCCGTGGCAGCGCGTCCGCTTCGTCGACGCCCTCGAGGCCAAGGGCGTCTGGTCGCGAGACGAGGTCGAGCTGCGCGCGAAGCTGGAGGAGGCCGGCGTCGACACCGGCCGTGACCGCTCGTGGTCGCAGCTCGTCGACCACGCGTACTCACACTTCGTCGAGCCGGAGCTCGTCCAGCCGACGTTCGTCTACGACTGGCCGCTCGAGCTCTCGCCGTTCGCACGAACGACCGACGACGACGAGACGCTCGTGGAGAGATTCGAGGCGGTCGTCGCCGGGATGGAGTTCGCGAATGCCTTCAGCGAGCTGAACGATGCCGGCGAGCAGGCGGAGCGCTTCGCGTTGCAGGAGGTCGAGCGCGAGGCCGGGGCGGAGGAGTCCGAGCCGGGCGACCCCGACTTCGTCGAGGCGCTGTCCTACGGCATGCCGCCCACCGGGGGCTGCGGGGTCGGCATCGACCGGCTGGCGATGCTGCTCACCGGCCGCGACACGATCCGCGACGTCATCCTCTTCCCGGCCCTTCGGGAGCGCGGCCCGTAGATGGTCGCCATGCGGCGCCATCCACCTCGTGCGGGCGGTCGATCTCAAGCTGTCGCGCGGACGATCCGATACTGAGATGTGGCCGTTTCTCTTGCCTGGAACGCAGATGCCGTGATGGCGAGTGCGCGCCGGCGGATCCTCGTCGTGTCGCCGTTCCCGCCCCGACTCGACGGGCGACACGGCGGAAGCCGGGCTGTTGCTCAGCTGATCTCCGGGCTCGCCGCCGGTCACGTGATCGGCCTGCTCGTCTTGCGCGACCACGACGAGCCGGGTGTCGACGAGCCGCTGCGGAACCTGTGCGACCTCGTCGTCGAGGTCGAGATCCCGTCGGTGGGAGCATCGCTGGGCGCGCGCGCAGCCAACAAGCTGCGGATGCTCGCCGCCCTCGCGCACGGCGTGCCCAGCTGGGCGGTTCAGCGGAGCGCGCCGGACTTCGAGGATCGCCTCACCCAGGTGGTGGAGGAATGGCGACCGGATATCGTTCAGCTCGAGTACCGGATCATGGGCCAGTTCCTCCGGGCGCCCCGGGCACATTCCGTGCCGTGCGTGCTCGTCGACCCCGATCCGGACGGGCCCGAATCGATGCCCTCGGCCTTCCTGACGCGTGCGGAGCGGCGCGCCTGGAATGCGCTCGGCCGGACCGTCGCAGACCGGGTGGACTCATTGGTGGTCTTCACCGAACGCGACCGTCGTGAGGTCGCGAAGCTGGGGTCGCGGACGCCCGTCGTGTGCATCCACCTCGCCTACGACGTCCCGGACCGCCCCTTGGACCCGGCCGGAACCGACGGCAATCGCATCCTCTGGGTCGGGAGCTTCATCCACCCGCCGAACGTGGAAGCAGCCTTCCGCCTCGCGACGGACATCTTCCCGGCCGTGAAAGCTCGCGTCCCCGATGTCTCACTCGAACTCATCGGCTCCTATGTGACGCCGGAGGTGCGCGCGCTCGGCGGCGACGGGATCACCGTCCACGGCGACGTTCCCGACGTTCGCCCTCACCTCGACGCAGCGGCGGTGCTCGCCGCCTCGATCCAGACCGGAGGGGGAATGCGGGTCAAGATCCTCGAGGGTCTCGCCGCCGGAAAGGCGATCGTCGCGACGCCGCTCGCCCTGGAGGGTCTCGCGCTACAGGACGGAGTGCAGGTTCGCGTCGCGGAGGACGACTCCGAGTTCGTCGACGCCGTGGTCGACCTGCTCACGAACGTCGAGCGCAGGGTCACGATCGCGAAGGCCGCACGGCAGTGGGCGGAGCAGTACCTGGGTATGGACGCGCAGGTGCGGGCCTACGAGGACCTGTACACGTCCCTGCTCGACGGTGCCGGCCCGGTCCCGTCCTTACGCGATGTCACCATCGGCCCGCAGGGCTGAGTCGGCTCAGGCGGGCGCCCGGGCGGATCGGTCCGACAGCCGTTCGAGCACGCGCGCAAATCGGCCGCGACGTCCGACGACGCGGATGAGGAAGGACGCATCGTCCTCCGAAACGGCGGGCACGGCCAGTGCTCCGAGCGCGAGGGTCGTGATCAGCACGACGGTCGCGGCGACGAACATGCCCAGTCCTTCGTCCACGACCAGGACGAGCCGGGCGGCCGACGCTGCAACGGCAGAGATTGCCGTGATGCGGATGACAGAGCTCCAACCGAGATGGATCCCGCCGACCAGGCGGACCGCGGCGCCGAGCAGGAGCGCCGTCGAGACCACGGAAGCGCAGGTGTTCGCGATGGCGGCGCCGACGGCGTCGAGGCGCTGGACGAGCGCGATCGCCAGGCCGATGTCGACGGCGGCCGCGATCGCGCTCACGACCAGCGGCGCCCTCAGCCGGCCATACCCGATCAGCACTGCACCTGCCGCTGCGGCGAGAGGCGTCAGCGGCACGGTCAGAGTGATGATCAGCAGGGCGTCCCCGGCGCCGGCGTATCTGTGGCCGTAGAGGAGGCGGAGCAGATCCGGGCCGAGGGCGAGGCCTGCGCACGCGATCGGGATGCCGAACAGGAGACTGAGCCGCAAGACGCGTGAGAATCCGCTCTGGATCCGGTCGGTTTCGCCGCTGCCGATCAGCGCCGCCACCGAGGGGATCAGGACAGCGCCGAAGGCTCTCGGGACCGCGATCAGCGCGGCGGTCGCGGAGAACGCGATCGAGTAGAGCGCGATCTGTGTGTCGGTCGAATAGTGCTCCAGGATGAAGAACTCGGAGCGCTGGTTCACAACGAGGTTGAGGATCACGGGCACCGACATCGCCAGCGAGAACCACAGCACCGCCGATCGCGGCTCGACGAGCGGCTCCGGGGTAGCGCCGTATGTCGCGAGCAGGCGTCTTGCGAGGATCTCGGTCCACACGTAGCGGGCAAGGGCGGTGGCGGCGATGACGGCGAGCATGCCGCTGATGCCGCCGCCAACCTCGAGCACGACGAGCGTCGCGACGACGGACACGGCGCCCGTGACGAGCACCGAGTACGCGAACGGACGCCACTGCTGCGTTCCGAGCAGAATGCTTCCGGGTACGACACTGAGCACGCCTGCGAGCGTCGCGATCGCCGCCCAGATCCACGCCCACGCCGGGGTCGCGCCGAAAAGGGCGGCGGCCGCCACGGCGATGCCGCCGGCGACGCCCAAGGCCACGGCGATCGGCATCGTGCAACGGACGAGCGACCTCACTGCCGCTTCGCGCCCGCGCCCTACCAGGTCTCCGGTGAAGCGAAGCAGGGCATTCGCGAGCCCTCCGCCGAGGAACGCTTGGCCGACGACCACGATGAACGCGATGTAGCTCTGGCGCCCCATTTGATCCGGGCCGAGGATCCGGGCGGCGATGATGGAGATGACGAGCGTGAACCCGAAGGGGGCGATCTGCGTCGCTCCTTGCCAGAGGCCTCCGCGGAACGCGCGGGTCGCGACCGTCTGTTCGAGCACCTGCTCGTCGTTCTGAGCCCCAGCCGGCCGACGATCAACTCTCGACATCTCAGCCGGCCGCCGGATCGGTGAGTCTTCCCGCGCGGGTATAGGAGCCGTGCCGGAAGAGCCAGTCGAGTCCGATGGTCGGCAAGGTCTCCGTGCCGACGTCGTTCCGCGCGAAGAAGAGGTTGAATCCGTAGACGTTCGAGCCGACCAGCCGGTACCCGAGCTCGCCGGCGAGGCGCTCGAACGCCGCCGGCGAAGCGCCGAGCTTCGTGCCCGAAGGGGCGAGGCGCCAGTCGAAGCCCGCGTCGTACGGCATCACGTAGTCCTCGAGACCCAGCTCTGTGTGTGCCTCGACGACGACGAAGCGGGCGCTCACGCACTCCAGTGCCTGCCATAGCCAGTAGTCGTTGCCGTCAACGTCGATCGAGAGCAGGTCGATTTCGCCCTCGAAGCCCACATTCCGGACGAGGTCGTCGATGTTCTCCCGGGTGAGGAAGGCCTGAACGACGGCGGGCGGGCGTTCGCGCGTGTCCGGATGCCGTTCGTAGAAGCGGCGCGCCCGGGCCGCCTTCGTCGCGTCCCCCTCCACGAACAGGCCGTCGAAGCCGAGGTTCAGGGCCAGATTCGCGCAGTTGCTGGCGTAGACGCCGTCGCCGGCCCCCAGGTCGACGAACCGTCTCGTCTCCATGCCGCCGGCGCCGAGCAGGTAGAGGACGACACCGTCCTCGTCGAACTGCGAAAACACGCGGAAGCCGGAGTCGTGGATCGTCGGGAGCGGCTCGCCCGCAGCGACCTGCCGCTGGTACGAGTGCAGCAGCGAGCGCAACGCGACCTTCGTCGCCGGCGAGGTCTTCTCGTCGATCCGCCGACGCTCGTCCGACAGCTCGAGCACTCGCTCGACCATTCCGCGTACAAGCTGCTTCGGCCGGCGCACAATTGCACCTCTCATGAGGTGAAGCGGTCGAGGGTGCGAACGACGGCATCGACGACGCTCTCCACGTCCTCGTTGGTCAGCTTGGGCGAGAGGGGCAGGGACAACGTGCGATCCGAGATCCACTCGGAGTTGGGAAAGTCGCCGCGCACGTGTCCGAATGTGTTCTGGAAGTAGGGATGAAGATGGAGGGCCCGATAGTGCACGCCGGTACCAATCCTCTCCGCGTGAAGCGCGAGCAGGACCTCGTCACGTGTGGCCGAGAGTCGATCGAGGTCGAGCAGGAGGGTGTACAGATGCCTGGCATGCCGAGTGCCCGGCGCCTCGGGCTGGGGCCCGAAGATGGGGAGATCCGCGAATGCCTCGTCGTAGCGGGCCCAGATCGCCTGCCGCCGGCGGAGATTGTCCTCGACCCTGGCGAGCTGGTGGAGGCCGAGTGCGGCCTGGAGGTCGATCATGTTGTACTTGAACCCGGGCTCGACGACCTCGTAGTGCTTGAAGCCCTCGTCGGAGAATCGTTTCCAGGCATCCGCGGAAAGGCCGTGCAGGGCCAACCGCTTGATCCGTGCTGCGTGCTCCTCCGACGCGGTAGTAACCATGCCGCCCTCGCCGGTCACGACATTCTTCGTGACGTAGAAGCTGAAGGCACCGAAGTCGCCGAACGTCCCGGCGTGACGTGCCCCGACCAGCGTCTCGATCGCGTGGGCACAATCCTCGATCACGGCGAGGTCGAAACTGCCCGCGAGCTCGACGATCTCTTCGATCGCGCACGGACGGCCCGCGAAGTGCACGGGGATCACGGCGCGTGTTCGCCCGCCACGCCGCCGGGCGATCTCGTCAGGTGTCAGGCACATCGTCTCCCGGTCGACATCGGCCAGCACCGGGCGTCCACCGGCATGGATCACGGCGTTCGCCGTCGAGGCGAACGTCATCGCGGGGACAATCACCTCGTCGCCCGCCGCCAGGTCGAGTGCCACCATTGCGAGATGGAGCGCGGCCGTGCACGAGTGCACCGCGATCGCGTGCGGCGCGCCCACGTACTCCCGAAACGCCTCCTCGAACCGCCCCACGCGCGGCCCGGTGCCGATCCACGCGGACCGTAGGGTGAGCAGGACCTCGTCGATCTCGGATTCCTGGATATCGGGGCTTCCGAAGACGAGGTAGTTTTCGCGACCGCTCATCCGACTCCGGTGCCGGCGCGTGTGAGTCGGAGAACGAGATCCTGGTTCTCCACCGGAGCGAGTCCGGATCGCCTCGGTTCCGCGAGCAGGTCGTCGACCGCACAGGGCGCGGATTCATGCGTCTCGACGAAGAGTTCGTCGACGGGATCCCAGACCGATGCGGCGGCACGGCAGATCTCGCACTCCGCGCCCTCGGCGTCGATCTTGACGATCAGCCTTTCTCCGGAGGCCTTGCGGCGAGCGTCTTCCAGAACATCGCGTCCTGCCACGATCGACACGACCTCCGAGGAGACTCGGTGCGCTGGCCCCGACGGGGGCAGGCGGGCGTGCAGCGAGTGTGTCCATGACTCTGCGCTCAGGGAGAGCACGCCCGATCCCGCCTCCTCGCCCACCGCTGCCCGCCTCGTCTCCCATTGCAGGCCCCGTCGGCGGAACGAGGCGGCCGCTCGTTCGAGCAGTGTGAAATTCTCGGAAGCCGGTTCGTACGAGAGGACGCAGCTTGCGCCGCCGAGCAGGGCGAAGGCCCCGAAATAACCCTTGTGTGCCCCTACGTCGACGACCACCGCCCCTTCATAGTCGGCTCGGTACGGGTTCTTCCGAGGCACGAAGATCTCCCGCAGCGTCTCGAGGTCGCTGGCGAGCGTGCTCCGGTTCAGAAACACCCTCCCGCCACCCCTCAACGGGACGCCGGTACGACCGTGACGATTCCAACGCGTCGCGGAGAGGGTCGCCAGCTTTAACCGACCAGGCACCCCGAAGGGGCCGGTACCCATCAGCTCCCGAATCGCGGCCGCCGACGGCATCGTGGCGCCGCCCCATTCGCTTGGCCGGGTCTCGTCGGGCATTCGCGCCATCCTAGGGGCCGCGCTGGCTCGTCACCGCGCTGCGCCGAGCGGCGCGCCCGACAGCCGTCGGCAGATCCACGTGATCCGCCCGCTCATCCGGCCGCCGACCGAGGAGACCAGCCAGTCCGCATCCTCGCGGGGTAGCACGCGCAGCGACGCCGCGAGGCCCGCGTACACCACCAACGACACGACCATCGCGAGGACCAGGCCGCCGGCCCCGTCGACGAAGCGCAGGATGAGCTCGCCACAGCCTCCCGCGACCGTGGCGGCGAGAACCGCCCGCGCCAGGTGACGCGGAGCGAGCTGGACGCCCCCGACGAGGCGGACGCAGTAGACGATCCCGAGCAGCGCCGCCCCGATCTGCGCCGAGATGTTGGCCAGGGCGGCTCCGAGCGCGTCGAGCGGGGGTACCAGAGCGGCTGCTAGTCCGAGGTCGACGACTCCGGCGATCACGCCGATGACTACCGGTGCGCGGATACGGCCGTATCCGAAGAGCAGCCCTCCGCTGAGCCCGCCCGCGGGCACCACCAGCAGCGGCGTGATGAGGACCAGGAAGAGCAGTCCGGCCCCCTTGTACTCGGTGCCGTAGACGAGACCGATCAGCGGCGGGCCAAACACGATTCCGCCGGCTGTGAGCGGAATCGAGATGATGAACAGGAGCCGAAGGCCACGGCCGTAGCCGCTCTGGATCCGCTCGTGCGCTCCTGCTCCGTGGAGCGTCGCTACGGCGGGGGCGAACATGTTGCTGAGAGCCGAAGGTAGGGCGAGGAGGGCCGCATACAACCCGAAGGCGATCGAGTAGAGGGCGATCTGCCGGTCGGTCGAGTAGTGCTCGAGGAAGAAGAACTCCGACCGCTGGAAGACGACGAAGCTCAAGATCATCGGCACCGAGGCGACTGCTATGAAATGGAGGACCTCCCTGCGGATCCTCCCAAGGGCGGCACGTGGCGTCTTGATCCGTCCGAGCAGACGGTGCGAGATCGCCCACGCCCAGACTGCCATCACGACGTTTCCGGCGGCCATTGCGACGAAGATGCTCGTGATGCCGCCTCCCAGCTCCAGTGCGACCATCGTCGCGACCGTCGTTCCAACTCCGCAGGAGAGGATGACGAACGAGTTTTGTCTCCACCGCTGGGCTCCGACGAGGACCGAAGCGGGAACCCTGTGCAGGATTCCGGCGAAGGCGCCGATTGCGCCGAAGACCCACGCGAGACGAGGAGCGCCTCCGAACACTGCGATTATCAGCAGCACGGCTGTTGCGATCCCGGCTGCCAGCAGTCCCAAGCGCCACGCCCAGGCGTAGAGCGAAAGAATCATTCCGTCCTCACCCTTGCCGATGAGCTCGGCGACGTATCTCGGCATTGCCGCGGAGAAGCCCCCTGAGCAGATGATGATCGTCGAGATGACGATGAAGGAGATGTAGCTCTGCCGCCCCATGCCGTCTGGACCAAGTGCTCGTGCGGCCACGATCGAGATCAGCGCTGTCATCACGAACGGAGAGAGGTGCGAGGCCGTCTGCCACACTCCGCCGCGAACCATGCGCGCTCCGGCATGCTCGACACTGTCCTCGAAGGGCGAGGAACCGGCGGCGTCGGACGCGGCGGCCGGGCTCCTCAATCGAGCTCTCACGAAGCGCTTCCCCCGTCGGGGCCACGATGCAGCATCCGGACGGTTCTCTTCGCGATGCGGCCGGGCAGCCTCGCGGCCTCTACGGCGATGCCGACTCGGCGCATCACCTGATCGTCGGCCGCGGTTCGTTTCGCTCCCGAGAGCTGCCAGAACGCGGCCCAAACGTAGAAATGAAAAGCAACGAGCACGCCCGCGCGCAGGAAGCCCGGTACTCCCTCCCGCCAGGGCTCGGCGACGACGAACTGCCTGTACGCCTTCCCGCCGAGTGTCCGCAGCATGGCGCGTGCCGTGAACACCTCTCCCCGATCGACCATCGACTGCGCTTCGGCGGGCGCGTAGCGAAGCGCTCGCTCGATCGCCTCGGCGACGGTTCGGTTGCGGTCGTGGATCATGACGAGGTCGTCCCGCGCGGGCAGGTCCAGCCTGCGGTCGGGCGTGACGCTCGGCAGTGCGTTCGGCACTTCGGGCCACCGCACACTCGTTCGCCGATAGAAGCGGGGCTTGGGGTCGTAGCGGTGCATCGGATGAGCGGCGGGATAGCCCAGGTCGTAGTTCATGAACGGGATGGCGACGACGTCGATGTCGTTTCTGTGGCGCAGGCGCAGGAGCTCCTCACGTAGACCGGGCGTCACCCGCTCGTCGGGATCCATCGCGAGGACCCAATCGCCGGTGGCGGCGTCGGCGACTACGTTTCTGACCGCCTCCACGACCGGTACTCGCTCGTGGCTGATCACTCGCGCGCCATGACGGCGAGCGACGCCCGCCGAATCGTCGCTGCTCTGGAGATCCAAGACGATGATCTCGTCTGCCCAGCGTATGGACTCGAGGCATGCGGGCAGCTTGTCGGCCTCGTTTCGGCAGACGAGGCAGACGCTGACGGTCGGGGCGGGGCTCATCTCCTGTGGTTGTCGGTAATCCAGCAGCCTTGCACGAGTCCCATTGAAACTCGGCGGACGAGCGTCTCCGCGAAGGCCGGGCACCTGCGTCTTTCGCTGAAGCGGACGGTCGTGCCGGTCATGGCACTCGGTCCAGGATCCGCCTGATTCGAACTCGCATCCAAAGCAGGACGAAGAGCCCCAGCCGCTCGAAGACGGTCGTCGACCGGCTCGTTCGCAGAGCCGCTCGCACCTGGCCCCAGGCGACCGCTTCACGGCCTGCGTTCAGCAGGCGACCGGCCCGGCGGATTGCCGTCGTCGCGGCGATCTCCAGAGCTTCCTCGCTGATCTGATCGGCCCGTTCCGGCGGCAGGAGACGTCGGTTGAGGTCGATCACCATACGGAGCTCGCGGACGTACCGCTCGGCCGAGAGGGCGCTGGTGATCGACGAATCGTGCACTCGGTAGAGCGCGAGCGGCTCGGGCTCGTACCAGACTGGGTAGTGGGCGGCGATCCGCACCCACATTTCCCAGTCTTCTCCCATGAGGCCCGCTCGAGGATCGAAGCCGCCGATCGCCTCGTACACCGAGCGGCGCACGACGATCGTTGGCGGCTGCAGTCGCTGGCCGAGTGCGATCCGCTCGAGCCACCCATTCAGGATCCCGCGGCCATCCGGCTCGAGAGCGGCGATCGTCTCCCAGTCTCCTTCGTCGTTCATCGAGATGTAGCGGCAGAAGGCGGCGCCGAGGTCGGGGTGGTCGTGGAAGGGTGGGGCGAGGGTTTGGTAGAAGCCGTCGCGGACGGTGTCGTCGCCGTGGAGGAGGTGGACGAGCTGGCCGCGTGAGCGTTCGATGCAGGTGTTGAAGTTGTGGGTGTGGCCACGGTTTTCGGGTTGTTGGTGGAAGCTGACGCGGGTGGGGGCGAGCTCGTCGACGATTGCTTGTGGGTCGTCGGTGGAGCAGTCGTCGACGACTTCGATCTGCATCTGGTCGGGGCCGGGGTCCTGCGCGAGCACGGAGGCGAGCGTCTCGCGAAGGTAGCCGGCGCAGTTGTAGGTCGGAATCATCACCGACCACAATGGGCGATCTTTCGCCTCGGCCGGTGGTGCGAACCGGCGCGGGAGCTCGGGCCGGCGGTCGCTCACAGTCTGTCCCGTTCTCCCCCGGCGACGACCATCCGCCCGGCGGTCTTCGCCGCCCGCAAGGCGACGCGTGGAGAGTGGTCGGAGAGCAGGGCCTCTCGGAGCTGGACGAGCGCCGCCGACCGGTCACCGGCGGCTGCGAGCGCGCGCGCCTGCACGAGCGCCCATTCGGCGCAGCGCCTTCTCGCTGCGCGGTGGGCGCTCGCGCGCCTGCCCGGCTCGATGTACTCGGTGACGAGATCGATCGTCAGCCGGTAGTCGCGAATCGCGGCGCCTGATCTGGCCGAGCCCGAAATGAGCGACCGCGGCCGGCGGTGGTAGCGGGCCAGCGGTTCGATCTCGTACCAGACCGGGTAGTGGGCGGCGATCCGCACCCACATTTCGAGATCCTCGCCTGCGACGCGGAGCCTGCGGTCGAAGCCGCCGAGACGTTCGTACGTCGACCTCGGGACGACAACTGTGGGCGGCTGGATCCCGACGCCGGCCGCGAGCCTGTACGCGGCGTCTGGGAAGATGCCCGAGGTGGGCTCGTGGAGCCGCGCGACAGAGGTCTCGCACCCCGCTTCGTCCACGTACACGTGCCGGCAGAAGGCGGCGCCGAGGTCGGGGTGGTCGTGGAAGGGTGGGGCGAGGGTTTGGTAGAAGCCGTCGCGGACGGTGTCGTCGCCGTGGAGGAGGTGGACGAGCTGGCCGCGTGAGCGTTCGATGCAGGTGTTGAAGTTGTGGGTGTGGCCACGGTTTTCGGGTTGTTGGTGGAAGCTGACGCGGGTGGGGGCGAGCTCGTCGACGATTGCTTGTGGGTCGTCGGTGGAGCAGTCGTCGACGACTTCGATCTGCATCTGGTCGGGGCCGGGGTCCTGCGCGAGCACGGAGGCGAGCGTCTCGCGAAGGTAGCCGGCGCAGTTGTAGGTCGGAATCATCACCGACCAGAGCGGGCGCCTGACGTCCGGCGGGACTGGATCGAATCGGGGACGGAAAGGAGGGTTCATGCTCATTGCACTCGCCTTCGTCGATCCTCGCCCCGCCGGGTCATTCGCAACCCGGCGGCCAGACCCTCCAACGTGGCTCGGAGCACGACTGTCTCCTCACCGGCGGACTCCCACCGCCTCTTGGCCAGCGCACGGGCCAGAAGCTCTGTCCGCATGCTGAGCCAGCAGGCAAGCACCTTCCAGGCTAGATGGTCGCCGCTTCGCAGCCAGATCGCGACCGCCGCCCCGGTTCCGTACCCGTAGTCCCGCCGGCGTGACCGTCGCCCCGCCCGGGTTGCGCGCTCGTGCAGCACGATCACCGCGGGCTCGTAGCGCGCCCGCCCCCCGGCTCGGAGCAGACGACGGAAGAGGTCCATGTCGAGCCCGCCTCGGAGAGGCGCTCCGGGCCCGAGCCGCTCGTCGCAGCCGCCGATCCTCTCGAACCACGTGCGCCGGACGACGAAATTGTTGCCGCTGCCTACGTCCCACGGCATCCCGTTCTGCCCGAAGATGCGCGGTTCGGCGCTCACCCTGGACGAGACCGCGTACAGGCCGGCCGCCGCAGGGCCGAGCGGCAGCACCCGCCCTCCGAGCAGCGCGAGCTCGGCGTCGTCCTCGAACGCGGCGGCGACCTGCCCGAGCCAGTCCTCGGCCGCGACGCAGTCGTCGTCTATCACGGCGACGACCGGTGCGGTCGTGGCCGCGATCCCATCGTTCTGCGAGGCGCCGAGCCCCCCCGGCCTTGCGCGCAGATAGCGCACCGGCAGGCCGTCGCCGGCCGACTCCGCGACGACCTTTTGCGCGTCCGGCCCGCGGCTCTGGTCCGCCACCACGACCTCGGCCGGCATCGAGGTGCCGTCGAGCAGCGAGCGAAGGCATCGACGCAGCTCGGCAGTCCGGTCGCGGGTGGAGATGACGACTGCGACGGCCGATGAGACCCCGGTCACAGGCTCTCCATCTCGGGTCGGACGTCTTTGGGTCGGGTGCGCGCTGGCCTCCCGCGCAGGCGCTCGAACGAGCGGAGGAGCAGGTCGGGATCTCCGAAGCGGACGCCGAGCAGGAACCGCAACGTCGACGCGTCGCCGTCCACTGGTACCCGCCGAAGCTCATGGAGCGGCGTCGCCGGGTAGTTCAGGCCGCGCTCGATCCCGCACGCGCACGCGAAGCCGGAGCTCTTGACGATGCGGACGACGTCCTCGGTCTTGCGGCCGTACGGGTAGCAGAAGGCGCGCACCTCGGTGCGGAGCCGGCTCGACAGCACCTCACGGGCACCCCCGATCTCGTCCGCCGCCTGGCCGAGCTCCAGCTCGGGCAGTCGCGGATGCGTTCTCGTGTGCGCCCCGATCTCGATCCCGTCCCGGGCCATCTCCGCCAGGGTCGACCAGTCGGCGAGCGGCCTCGACGCGAGCTCTCCGGCGCCGTCCCAGTCCGCGGCTCCTCCCACGCAGTCAGAAACCACGAAGAGGGCCGCGGGAGTGCCGAAGCGGCGCAGCAGCGGCGCCGCGAGCTCGCCGTTGTCCGCGAAGCCGTCGTCGAAGGTGATCACGACGGCGCCGGCCGGAGGGAGCTTGCCGGCCTGCCTCGAGCGAACGAGGTTGGCGAGGTCGATCACCGGCCGGCGGCTCCATCGGAGCAGGAGAAGCTGCCGGCGCAGTCGTCGAGCGGGAACAACAAAACGGGAACCTGCCTCGCCGGGGGCTCCAATCGCGTGGTACGTGAGGATCGCGGTGCCCTGGCTCAGCCGCCGCCAGGTCTCGCGGTCGAGTCCGGCTCGGGCACCGTGCCAGTACGCGTAGCGCTCGATCGGAGCCCGGAACCGGCGGGCGCGCGGTTCGCCGAAGAGACGTGACGCCGCCGCCACCACGGAGGGAGGTACGTGGAGCCCATGCAGGACACGCCGGGCCGCTGCTTCGGTCGCTCCGCCGGCGCCGAAGTCGGCAAGCGGAGATCCTGGCGGCGGCGCCGAGGTCTCGAGCAATGCCCGCGCGTCGGCTGCGCCTCGCCTCGCTGCTTCACGCAACCCCGCCCTCACGAGCGCGACTTCCCCTGCCCGGAGCGCTGGCCTTCCCAGATCACACTGAACAGCGCGAGGCGCTCGAACACGGCCGAAGAGCGCCAGGTCGGCAACGCCTCCCGGACCTGTGGGCGGGCTGGTGCGAGCACCGAGTGGAGCGACACTCGCTTGTAGGCGGCGCAGTTGTTCGGCTGGCGAAACGGACGGCTCTCGTTCATCGGGCGCGGCGCGGCACTCCGAACAGCCCGGGCGTGCTCGCGATCGATTGCAGGATCGTCATGAACGGGCCTCGCCGTGAGTCCGTCGAGCGGTCCGCCTCGTTGGCCGCATGATGGAGCCAGCAGGCGTGGAAGCAGACCGTCTGAACCACCTCGTCGAGTGCGAGCGCCGTTGCCATTCGTCTGCGCAGCTGCTCCAGCAACGACTCGCGACCGTCGATCCCGAAGCACGTCGCGAACGCGGCGGGCCGGTCGGCGTAGCGGCTGCGGGCGGCGATGGCGTCGACGCCTGCGTAGAGGAAGTCGGTGAGGGGCAGACCTTCCTCGGTCGCATGCTCCCAGTCGATCACACCCAGGCGGTTCTGGTCGTCGACGAGCACGTTGGCGAGTGTGAGGTCCCCGTGGCCGGGGACGAACGCACAGCGCCGGCTCTCTGCCCGCTCGCCGAGTGACTTCAGGAAGGCGAGGTACGCATCGTCAACGGCCGCCCGCGACGCCGGGCCGAAGAGGAACCGCTCGAGGTCGCCGGCGTTGATGGGACGAATGCGCGAGCAGGCTTGATTCCACCGTTCCAGCCAATCTGCGATCCATGTCTGGAGTTGGCGGGCCTCGATCTCGCCGCGACCCACGAGTTCTGCCGCACGGCGTCCGCCGAGAAAGGACAGAACCACGTAGGGCAGGGTGCCGAGGCGACCGGACCCGATCGTGGCAGGAGTGTGCACGCCTGCCGCGCCTGCGCCGGGCGCGACGCTGCGCAGTGCGTCCAGTTCGGCGGCGGCGCCGGGCGACACCTTGCCGACCACCTCTGGGTCGGGCTGACCACCGAAGCGGTAGAGGATCGCCCCCTGTGCTTCCTCCTGTGCCGCGATCAGCACGCTGCCCTGGCGGCGATTCCACTGTTCGGGGTCGAAGAGCCACGCGGCGAGCGGGACCGTCAGGTCGCGCCGGTGGACCGTCCCCGTCGGACCGAAGACGGCGCGACCGCGTGTCCCGAGCCCGAGTGCGATCAGCCGCTTTCTCCGGTTGATCGGGATGCCGCCGGTCAGTGCGTAGCGCTCCGCGACCGTCCCGACCGGGACGAGGTAGCGAGGGTGAACCGCGTCGGGCACGTTGAGAAGCGTCGCCGCATGCTGCAGCCCGGCGCTGACCAGCGCCCGGCGGAGACGTGTGGCGCCGCCGGGTACGACATAGGCGATTCCGACCCCCGACAGGCGCCCGGCCGCCGTCGAGGCCGCCTGCTCCGCCCACCGCGCGTCGCGCCGTTGCGACCGGCTCGGCGCGACGATGACGAGGTCGACGATCTTGCCCGAGGCTCTCCGGTCGGAGCATCGCGGCGCGAGCGCCTGCGGACAGCCGTCTCCCAGGACGAGCGTCCCGTCGGCAGCTCCGTTCGGCAGGAGCAATTCGAGTGGTGAGCACCGCAAGACGCGACCTCTTCCGGTCGGAAGGACGCACCGAGTATGGCGGCGAACGTGGCTGCCAGGCCCGGTCGAGCGGGGCCTGGCAGCCGGGTCGACCTAGGAGCGTGCCCGCGAAGTGCTCACGACCCGGAGCGGCTCGCGTAGACGTTCCATGCCTGGCGCTTCGACCGGTCCGGGTTGAGCAGTCCGAAGCCGGGAACATCGTCGTCCATCATCGAGTAGACGCAGACGAAGGCGAGCCTCGGATCGTTGGCGAGCGCGTCGAAGTCGTGGCCGACGATCGACGCCTGCCCACTCTCGCCGTACTTGCTCGCCGGTCCACCCGCCTCGGTGGCTCCGATCGGGATGGACTGATCGCCGTGCGCATCCATCACCGACCGAACGGACGGCGTCATGCGGAACGCCATGTTCCAGATGTTCCAGGTGCCGGCCGCGAACGGATCGTCGTAGAGGTGCAGCGACAGCAGGTCGAAATGTCCTTTGGCGCCGGCGTTGTACATATCCGTGACGAACTTGACCGGCCCGTCTCCGCCCTTCCAGAGAGCTCCGGCGATGACGATCGCCTTCGGGTCGGCCGCCTTGATCGCGTCGTAGACTGGAATCAACGACTTCGCGTAACTCGTTCCGTTCCAGCCGTGCAGGTCGGGCTCGTTGGTGAACTCGTAGAGCCTGACCCGCCCTTTCCACTTCGTCGCCTGACTCGAGGCGAAAGCCGCAGCCGTGCTCGGGCTGACCGGCCCTGTGGTTCCGAACAGGACGAGGATGGGCTCCATGCCGCGGGAGAGGACGCCGTTGACGACCGCGTCGACCTTCGACTGGTTACCCGGCAGCGAGTCGAAGCGGACGAGCTTCGCTCCGACCGCCTGGATCTGGTTGAGCTCGAAGTTCTGGTCGGCTGCGCTCCGGTCCAGGATCTTGTAGCCGGTGGCGATGCCGAACCGCGGGATGCTTCCGTACGACGGCGCCGGCGGCGGGCTTGCCGCGTTCGAGACCGTGACCGACGACGATGCGGTGGCGGTCAGGCCGCCCGTTCCGTACGCCGTCACCGCGAGCGTGTGCTGCCCGTTCTTGAGCAACGTCGTGTCGAGGCGGCCGGCAGGATCGCCTCCGTACTGGTACGGGGCGACTTGATCCGTCGACTTGGACGTCCCGTCGATCATGAAATCGACCCTGGTGACCGGCGTGTCTCCGGTCGGATTGGCCGTCCACGTCAGGGTGCCGGTCAGCGTGGCGCCGTCGGCGATGCTCGAGGTGACGCCGAACGTCGGCGGCGCCGTCGCCGGACCGTTCGTGACAGTCACGGAGCTGGTCGCGGTCGCCGTACGCCCATCCGTGGCGTGCGCCTTGACGCTCAGGGTGTGCGCGCCGTCGCTCAGCGTCGTCGTGTCGAGCGTGCCGCTGGGGTCTCCATTGAACTGGTAAGGGCTGATGTTCTCGGTCCACTTCACGGTGCCGTCGATCAGGAAGTCGACCGAGCTGACAGTCGTCCCGCTCGGCGTGGCGGTCCACTTCGCCGGGCCGGTGAGCGTGGCGCCGTTGGCGATGCTCGACGTGACGACGAAAGAGGACGGAGGTGGCGGTGGCGGTGGTGTCGCGCCGTTGGCGACGGTGACCGCGCTGCTCGTGGTGGCCGTCCGACCATCGGCGGCATGGGCCTTGAGAGCGAGCGTGTGCGCGCCGTTGCTCAGCGTCGTCGTGTCGAGCGTGCCGCTGGCGTCTCCATTGAACAGGTAAGGGGTGATGTTCTCGGTCCACTTCACGGTGCCGTCGATCAGGAAGTCGACCGAGCTGACAGTCGTTCCGCTCGGGGTGGCGGTCCACTTCACCGGGCCGGTGAGCGTGGCGCCGTTGGCGATGCTGGAGGTGACGACGAAAGAGGACGGAGGTGGCGGCGGCGGAGGTGGCGGCGGTGGCGATGGGTTCTTGCCGTTGGCGATCGTCACCGTCACCGACTGGCTGGTCGCGTGGTTGTTTCCTGCGTCACGGTGGGCTTTCACGGTCAGCTTGTGCTGCCCGTCCGGAAGCGACGTCGTGTCGAAGCGGCCTGCCGGATCGCCTCCGAACTGGTACGGGGCTGTTGGATCCGTCCACTTGGACGACCCGTCGATCAGGAATTCGATCCTGTTCGGTGTCCCGCCGGACGACGCCGTCCACGTCACCTGGCCCGACAGGGTCATGTTGTCATCCAGCTTCGAGCCGTTGATCGAGGACGAAACCGTGAGTCCCGACTCTGTCCTCGAGGCCGAACTCGCTCCTGTGAGCGAGACGGCCAGCACCGAGACGGCGATCAACAGCAGCGCAAAGAGAGAGTGCGGCTTCACTCGGGTAACCCCCTCGTGTTCAGTCCGTTTACCTGGGCGCACCTGTTATCGGAGCGTCTCCCCACTTTTGAAACATCGATCCCTCAATCGGGGGAGGGCGCCGGCCGGGGCGCGCGAGGATGATCAGGGGGTTGACCCACGTCGCGCGCCGGCCCGCAGCGAGCCAACGATCGCTGAGTTCATCGCTACCGAGGGAGTCCGTTCGTGGCGACCGCCGCTAGAATTGGGAGAATCCGCCCTACCGCTCGTTCGGTGGCCGGTCGGAGCAAGGACTCGATGAGAAGCAGCGGAATCGAAGATCTCAAGGCGGTCCTCCGCCGGTCGGCGCTGTTGATCGTGGCGATCGTCCTGATCGGCGTCGTGGTGATGAACGTCATCCGCCAGGTCGGAGGACCGAGCTACGACGCCTCGGCCAGAGTCCTGCTCAACACCTCCGACCTGTCCTCGGCGGCGCTGGGCATCAGCCAGCCGTACCAGGATCCGGCCCGCGTCGACCAGGCGGAGCAGAACCTCGTCGACTCACCCGACCTCTACACGTACGCGGCCCGGCGTGCGGGCGGCGGTCCCATTGTGGCGAGCGAGCTGATGAACAGCGTCTCCGGCACCGTCTCGAACAACGTCGTCAACTTCCAGGGCACGGCCGGGCGCGCCCCAACCGCCGTCCGCGCCGTAAACGTAGTCGCCACCGCCTACCCGCCGTGGCGAGCTCAGGTGAAGGGACGTGCGATCGACTCGGCGATCGACCAGATCCGCAGCCGTGAAGCGAGCTTCGGCAAGACCGACGAGCTCGACCGGCAACTTCAGCAGCTCCAGGTGCTGAAGACCCTGAACGCAGGCGAGACCCTGTTCGTCGACCAGGCCGACGGGGCGACCAAGACGACGCCGCGACCGGTGAAGGACTCGATCCTCGGCGGGGTGATCGGGCTGGTCATCGCGCTCCTCGTCGTCGGCGCGCGGGAGCTGTTCGACACCAGCGTCCGCAGCGAGAGCGACGTCGAGGACGTCCTGGAGGCACCCGTTCTGGCGACGATCGAGTCGATGCCCCGTCAGCTCAGGGTTTCGGTGCTCGGCGGGGACGGAGGCCGCTTCAACGACGAGTACGAACTCCTCGCGGCGAACGTCGCGCAGATCTTCGACGGCCACGAGGGCGCCGTCCAACTGGCCGTGACCAGTGCCCTGAGCGGGGAGGGGAAGACGACCACCGCTGCGAACCTAGCGGCGGCGTTGGCCCGGCGTGGATCCCGCGTCGTACTCGCCGACTTCGACCTGCGCAAGCCGGCGGTGTCGGAGTTCATGGGCATTCCCCGTACCGCGGCCGGGGTCAACGACCTCCTGTCCGGCTCCGCCGACCTCCGCTCCGTGCTGTGGCGCGTCGAGCCGAACGGAGGGAACGGCTCGCATGCCCACGAGCGGCAGAGTCACGCGCTGGCTGGGGCGCGACCGGGTGGTTCCGGCGGCGAGGGTTCCCTCACGGTCATGCCCGGAGGGTCCGCCCGCAGCGACCCGTCGAGCCGGTTCGTGCGCCTGCCGGCCCTGCTCGACGAGTTGCCCGCCGAGATCGAGTTCGTCATCGTCGACACCCCGCCGGCGCTGCTCGTAGCCGGGATGGCGGAGCTGGCTCAGAGCGTCGACGGCGTGATCGTCGTCGTCCGGCACGGGTATGTCCACCGCCGGCGGCTGCGGGCGTTGGGGCGTCAGGCGAGTTCCTGGCGGGCGCGCATCATCGGCGCGGTACTCAACGACAGCCCAAGCAAAGAGGGGCGGCTCTACTACTACGGGCAGTCGTAACCCGGTGCGTGCCGCGCGGCTCGGACTCTGGCGCGGAGATCTGCCCGCCCTCGTCGCCGGCGGTGGCGCGACCGTCCTGGTGCTCGTGGCGACCCAGCACTCCGGTGCGAAGGTCGGGGCCGGCCTCTCGCTCGGTCTGATCGCCTTCGCGGCTCTCGTCGCCGCCTGGCTGCTCGCCCCGCACCTCGTGATCGGGTGCTTGATTCCGCTCTTCGCGGTCATCCCGACCGCGAAGCTGTTCGTCTCCGGCTGGCTCGGCCCCATCAAGGACGTCGTCACCCTGGCGGCGGGAGTCGCCGTTCTGATCATGGTCGTCCGGCGCCACCGGCGCCCTGACGGTACGCACGTCGACGCCCTACTCTGCTGGTTGGTGCTCGCCTTCGGCGGGCTCTATCTGGTCAACCTCGGCGGAACGATCGCCGGCGGAGGGCATGGAATCGCCTGGGCGCAGGGCTTTCGGCTCGTCGGCGAACCGCTGATCCTGCTCCTGGCCGGCCTCATGCTGCCGAATCCGCGGAGATCGCTCCATGTCGCCCTCGTCTCGCTGATCGCCACCGGCGTGGCTGTCGCCCTGTACGGCATCTACCAGCAATACCTCGGGAGCGCGCGGCTCGTGGCGTTCGGCTACTCGTATCAGGACCAGGTGCGGAAGATCGGCGGCCACCTGAGGAGCTTTGGCACGCTCGACGACCCGTTCGCGTACGCCGCGTTCCTGCTGCTGGCGATCTCGGCTGCGCTCTGGTGGATGCAGCGCGGGCCGCTGAAGACCGTGTGCGTCTCGTTCATGGCGATGGGTCTCCTGCTCTCCTACGTTCGCAGCGCGATCCTCATCGCCGTCGCCCTGGCGGCGATCGGGCTGATCAAGTCCGGCCGTGCGGTCGTCGGCGTCGTCGTGCTGGTCGCGAGCGTGGCTGCGGCGTTCGCGTTCCTCGTTGCGGTCTCCGGTGCCAACGAGACCCACTCGGTCCGCGCTGGACCGAATACCTACGTCACGCTGAACGGTCGGACCTCCGTCTGGGCGACGGTCTTCTCGAACCCCGCCGAGGTTCCGTTCGGGCTCGGGGTCGGGAAGGTCGGCACCGCTGCGCAGCGTGCGCAGTTCGGCGTCGTGAAGAACCCGACGAAGGCGACAGAGGGAGCCAAAGCTGTCGACTCCGGATACTTCGCGACCGTGGCCGACGTGGGCCTCGTCGGGTTCGTCGTGCTGCTCGCCCTACTGACCAGGCTCGTGGTGTTGGGGCTCGCCGCGATCCGTCGATTCGAGCTGACCGGCTGGCTGGTCCTCGGTTGGCTCGCGGTCATGCTCATCGACGCCATCACCCGCGCGTCGTTCACCGGCTTTCCGACGGCATTCCTTGGGATGTTGTTCGTCGGGCTCGGCATCGCGGCCTCCTCGCAGCCGCGTCCGGACCTCCGCCCGGGTTGAGCGTGCCTCCGACGGATGTCGAGAGCTCGTGCGCGTCCTGATGGTGAACGCCCACGGCGACGATGCGTCGTCAGGAGGAGCCGAGAAACTCGTCCTCGAGCTCTCGGAACGGCTCAAGGCGAGAGGGAACGAGGTCGCCCTGCTCCAGGCGTTCCCGGCACGCGAACCCGTCGGTGACCTCGATCGCACGGTATTGCACCGGGGCGACTGGCGTGACAACCGCATCCGGCGCGTGAGGAATCACTTTGGGGACGTCATCTCACGGCCTGACGAGGCGCTGCAGAAGGCGGTCACCGAGGCCGCGCCGAACCTCGTCCACACGCATAACCTGCCCGGTCTCAGCACCGCCGTTTGGGAGGTGGCCAGACGGCTCGGCGTCCCTGTCGTCCACAGCCTCCACGACTACTACCTGTTCTGTCCGCGCACGACACTCACTCGCCGCGACGCCACCCCGTGCAGGCCCAGCCCGCTCCTCTGCGGCTACCGCACTCGTCGTCTCGCCCGCTGGTCGGCTGCAGTCTCGCACGTCGTCGGCGTGTCGCAGTACGCGATCGATCTCCATGCCGGGCTCTTCCCCACCGCCCAGAAGCACCTGATCCGGCATCCTCTGGCGACCGACCCGGTGGCGAAGTTGCCAGCGGCGGACCGGCCGCGCACGCTCGGCTACATCGGTTCCCTCGAGCGCATCAAAGGCGTCCATCTGCTCCTTGAGGCGGCCCCGCAACTCGCTGAGGTCGGTATTCGTCTGCGGCTTGCGGGCAGAGGGCGGCTCGAGACCGAGGTCGCGCGCGTCGCTGCCGAGCAGACGAACGTCGACTGGGTCGGCGCCGTGCTGGGGGACGACAAGCAACGATTCCTTGCCGAATGCGACCTGGGTGTCGTCCCGTCGGTATGGGCGGAGCCCGGCGGCCCGACCTACACGGTGGTCGAATGGCTCGCCGCCCGGCGGCCGGTCCTTGTCTCCACCCGGGGTGGTCTCGGAGAAGTGGCCGCGTACGCCGGCGCTACGCCGGTCGAGCCGACCTCCGGCGCGATCGTCCGCGCGCTCGGTGCCCTCTGCGAGCACCGCCGCTGGAGCGACCTCGTCGCAAGCCTCAAACCGGTGGACTCAGCGGCCGAGGCGGACCATTGGGTTGACCGGCACGTCGCGATTTACCGGTCGGTGCTGGACGCTAGTCCGGCGAGGTCTGATGCGGAGCCGGAGCTTCGTAAGCGGGTTCCGCCGTCCCACGGGCCTTCGAGCGCTGCCCGAGACGAGCCCTGAACGTCGTACGGACGAGCGATACCGGAGCGTCCGGTGCCGACCACCCGATCACTCGCCGCGCTGCCGGACGCGGGAGGAAGCCGACCGCAAGGAACCACACGCTTCGCTTCACACGCGAACGGGCTGAAAAGTACGGCCGGACCGACGCAGCGATTCCCCGTAACGCGAGTGACATGCGCCGATCGTCGGGGAAGAGGTGATGCTTCGGATCGGCGGTCAACGACCAGAGGCGCCACCCGAGCAGCGCCGGATCGGGAAGCGTGCGGGCATCCTGGGGGCACGAGCGCCCCAGCTCGGCGGCGAGCTGCCGTAGCCGGTGATGAGTATTGAGGGTCAAGATGATCATCCGCCTCGGCCAATCCGCCGACGTCCCGACGGACGCGCTGAAGTTCCTACGGTGGATGCGATGCGAACCGCCGATCTCGTCGAGTGATCGCACTGGGCCTAGGACGGGGATGAGCTCGTTCAGCCACTGGTCGAGAGCGTGCGTCTCGCCCTCGGGGAGGTCCGCCGGCAGTACCCGCCGCGCCGCCCACGCCGCATACGCCACGCCGCTCGTCAGCTGGTAGTGCCAGTTGCGCACCCGAAGGACGTGTTCGCTGAGGTCGCCACTCGGGAGAACGCCGGCGCGCGGCGGCAGGATCCGCCCGGACGGCCTGCCCGTCTCGTCGATCGTGCGCAACCGCCACTGCACCATAGCGAGGGTGGGATTTCGTTCGAACGCTCGGGCAACGTGTCCGCAGATGTCCGGGTCGAGAACGTCGTCCGCATCCAGGAAGACCACGACATCGCCGCGGCTCGCCTGCAGAGCTGCCCAGCCGGCGGTCGCCTGACCCGCGTTCTCCTGGAGCACGGCACGGACCCGACCTTCGTAGCCGTCGATCACGCTGCGCGAGTTGTCTGTCGATCCGTCGTCGACGACCACGGTCTCGACGTGCGGGTAGGTCTGGGCGAGAGCGCTGTCGATCGCGAAAGGCAGGAAGCGTCCGTAGTTGCGGTTGGTGATGCAGACGCTGATCAGGGGGTCGCGCCTAGGCAGGCGCGGATCGCCTTCGCTGTCGCTCATGAGCGAACCAGGAACTTGCGGGTGCTGGGGGATGGTCATGGCGGAGGGAATCGAGTCCGACGGTATCATCGCCCGGTTTGAGCAGGCGTCGAAAATCCGGCGGGATCGTCGTGGCGTCGTTTCCGGCGCCGATCGCACGGAACCCGTACCAGGCCATTCTCTATCGGGCGTTGAGGGACGCCGGGATCGAGGTCCACGCTGCACCTAGGCTGTCGATCGGCTGGCTACGACGCAACGCCGAGCGTGTTTCGGTGCTCCATTTTCACTGGCCGCAGGAGTACTACCGGTACGACCGCGGAGGCGCCGGCGCGCGGATGGTCCTGTCCTGGGCCCGGACGGCGATGTTCGGCCTCCGCCTCGCCGCGGCGCGCGCGCTCGGCTATCGCATCGTCTGGACGGTGCACCAGGTCTACCCGCACGAAACGGAGAGCAGGTCGCAAGATCGCCTGGCGGGGATGATCCTCGCTCGATCGGCTCATGCGCTGATTGCCCATGACTTCCGAACTGCGCAGGCGGTCACTGACCAGCTGTTGGTCGCACGCGAGAAGATCCGCGTCATTCCGCACGGCTCGTACGAGGGTGTCTATCCCGCCGGCCGCTCTCGCGAGGCTGTGCGTTCTGGCTTGGGGATTTCCGCCGACGCATTCGTCGTGCTGAGCTTCGGTCAGATCAGGAGGTACAAGGAGTTGACCCTCCTGCTCGATGCCTTCGAGCAGGCCCACATCGAGGGTGGTGTGCTCCTGATCGTGGGGCTGCCTCTGGATGAGGACGAGACGCAAAGGCTGGAGGCGATCTCCCGCAACGCCACGAACGTCGTGACCATTCTCGAGTTCGTCCCCGACAATTGCGTCGCGGAGCTCTTCGCTGCGAGTGACGTGTTCGGCTCCGCGCGTCTGGACGGCGGCACGTCGGGAGCGCTCGTCCTCGCCTTGTCGCTCGGGCTACCCGTGGTCGCGGCGAAGTGTCCCGCCTACGACGATCTCACCGACCACGGCGAGGCCGGTTGGCTCTTCGCGCCTGGAACCAAGGATTCCCTGGCCTCGGCGCTGCGGTCGGCGGCAACCGATTCCGTCGGACGTGAGGCCAAGGCTCGGCGCGCGCTTCAGCGCGCCGCTTGTCTGCGCCCGTCCGAGATCGCGGCTCGCACGGCGGTGGTGCTTCGCGGTGACTGACTAGGACACCGCCGGCGTCGCAGCCGCCCGTTTCGTTCGCGACTGATCGGACAGGAGTTTACGGTCGCCTAATCGGCAATTACTGTCTTGGTAGTGAACCAAGCCGCCAGAGGCGCTTGTCGCGAGACGACGAACGCGAGATGGGATGGGTGACCGGCCGCTAGTTTCGGTTTGCGTGCCGACCTTCAACGCGGAGCCGTGGATTCGGACGACGGTCCAGTCGGTGCTCGACCAGACCCACGAATCCCTGGAGCTCGTGATCTCGGACGGTGGTTCGACCGACGCGACGCACGCGATCCTTGGCGAGATCAAGGATCCACGGATCCGAGTGGAGTTGTCGTCGCGACGACTTCCGGTGATCGACAACTGGAACCAGTCGGTCGTCCTCGCGACCGGGGAGTTCCTCAAGTTTCTGCATCAGGACGACACCCTGGTACCCACCTGCATCGAGGAGATGCTCGCGGTCGCGCTGGAGGATCCCCGGGTGGGACTCGTCTTCGGGGGGAGAGAGATCTTGCTCGACGACGCCGCGGATGCAGAGGATCTGGCCTGGGTCGAGAGATACGGCAGGCTCTACTCACGGTTTACCGAGCTCGGACGCATCAACGACGGGTACTCACTGTTCCGCCAGATGATTGCTGCCGACCTCGAGGAAAACTGGATCGGCGAGCCTTCCTCCGTTCTGGTCACCCGCAGCGCGCTTGCAAGAGCGGGCCTCTTCAACCCCCGGATGCGGCAGGTGATGGATCTCGACCTCTGGTGCCGCGTTATCCTCGTTTCGCGGGTCGGATTCGTCGACCGCGTGCTGTCGGCGTATCTCCACCACCATGAATCGATGACCAGCCGGAACGCGCTCCTCGGGCTCGACTGGCTCGATCGGGTCTGGTTGTTCGAGGGTCTGCTGGCAGAAGAGCTGGCCGAGCCCGAGCGGCAGAAGGTCGAGCAGCTCCGCAGGAGCGCGCTCCGCACGGCGGTTCGGGCCCAGGCCGGGCGACTTGCCCGTCGCCGCTTCTCCGGCGAGCTCGTCGACTACATCCTCTATCGAGCGCGAGCCGCAGTCGACGCGGCGCCTCCGCTCTACCCGCGACTCCCGGATCCGCTAACGGGCCGGCGCGACGGGCTCGCCGCCGAGCCGGTCGCGTAGGAGCGCTCGACGCGTCGGCGCGGGAAGCGTTCTGAACCTGAAGTAGTCGGCCAGCTCCGTCGTGAGCTGGCCCTTTGCTAGCCGCCGTGCCTGCATGCGGACGGCCTGTCGAATCGCCTTCCTGCGCAGGTGGAACACGAAGGTCCGGAAGGGCCCGAGGTCGTTCTCGTAGAGCAGGCTCTCGAACAGCCAGACGCGGTCGAGCCAGTCACGATTCTGCCCCTGATTCGCTGCGGAGATCGAGGCCTGATGCATGCGGTAGAGACACACCGGCTTGTCGAGAAAGCCGATTCGACAGCGCAGCATCACGCGGAGCCAGAGCTCCAGATCGATCGTCTGACGGATGTATCGGTTGAACAGACCGCATTGCTCGAATGCCGCGCGGCTCACGAGGACGGCAGAAGGCTCGCCGATCCAGTTGTGCTCCATCCCTGCCAGGAGCATGAGGAGGAAGAGAGCCCTTCCCTCGTTGATCCTCTCGGGTGGTCCGAGGTGCTCGTGGTCGCGGGTGATCGTCCGCAGCCACTCGTTTCCGTTCTCGTCGTAGATGACGTTCTCGCGCGGAGCGAACACGAGGCCGATGCGGTCGTCCTCGAGCGCCAGCGCGACCATCTCCTCGAGGCAGGTCGGAGCGAGCGCGTCGTCCGCGTGGAGGAACTTCACGTATCGGCCCTTGGACAGTCGGATCAGGCGGTTGTGGTTGAGCGTCAGGCCGATGTTTCGCTCCGACGGCTCAAGGCGGATCCTGGAATCTCGGTACGAGTGCAGGATCTCGAGCGTCGAGTCGGCCGACGCGTTGTCGGAGATCACGAGCTCGAAATCGGTGAAGGACTGCCCGAGAGCAGACTCGATCGTCTCGCGGAGCCAGGCCGACGAGTTGTATGTCGGAACGCAGATGGACACCAGGGGAGGCTGGCTAACCGGCAAGCTCGTCACGCCCTCTTCGGTTGGATAACGTCACCGTTGGTCGGTCCAGAGTTGCATGTTCGGTCATGAGCAAGTAAATAGAACAGAAGAGAGAGGAGTAGATCACTGTTGGAGGGGGCAAGGTCCAGCGGCGGGCTAGGACGTCTTGTTGTCCTGTGCGCCCTGGTGGCTGCGGCGTTCATGGCAATCGGGGCCAGTCCGGTCTCGGCTGCGACCCTGCCCGCAGGCTTCCAGGACGTCGTTGCCTTCAGCGGCGTCACCGGCGCGACTGGAGTCCGTTTCTCGTCCGACGGTCGGGTCTTCGTCACCCAGAAGGACGGCCTCCTCAGGGTGTTCGACAGTCTGACCGACACCACACCCGCCACCGTGCTCGACCTCCGGTCCGAAGTCCACAACTACTGGGATCGCGGCCTTCTCGGGTTGGCCCTCGACCCGAATTTTCCGGCAACTCCATACATCTACGTGCTGGAGGCCTACGATGCGGCGATCGGCGGCACGGCGCCGCAGTGGAACGACAATTGTCCCACGCCGCCTGGCCCGAATACCGACGGCTGCCCGATCAGCGGTCGCCTGCTCAGGCTGACCTTGTCCGGAAACGCGGTTACGGCAACGAAGGTGTTGATCAAGGACCAGTGGTGCCAGCAGTACCCGAGCCATTCGATCGGAGACCTCTACTTCGGCACCGACGGGGCCCTGTACGTCAGCGGCGGCGACGGCGCTAGCTTCACCTTCGCGGACTACGGCCAGGGCGGCGGCGGGGCCGGCAGCCCGACGCCGAAGAATCCATGCGGCGATCCGCCGGCCGGCGTCGGCGGGACGATGACGCCGCCCACGGCGGAGGGAGGAGCGCTGCGCAGTCAGAGTTTCCGGAGGCCGAGCGGCCAGCCAGTGCTGCTGAACGGGGCGGTGCTGCGTGTCGATCCGGCAACGGGTGACGCGATGCCCGACAACCCGGCTGCGGGCAGCAGCGACGCCAACGCGCGGCGGATCGTCGCCTACGGGCTTCGCAACCCTTTCCGCTTCACGATCAGACCAATGTCGAACGACCTGTGGATCGGCGACGTCGGCTGGGACACGTGGGAGGAGATCAACCGGCAGCCCTCTCCGACCACGTCGGTGGTCAACTTCGGGTGGCCCTGCTACGAAGGCAACTCGCCACAGCCTGGATACCAGAGCGCCGGGCTCAATCTGTGCTCGTCCCTGTACAGCGCCGGAACCGCGACGCCTCCGGTCCTGACGTACAACCACAGCGCCCACGTCGTCGCCAACGACAACTGCCCCACAGGCAGTTCGTCGGTCACGGGCCTCGCCTTCTACTCCGGTGCCAGCAACTACCCGGCTTCGTACAACGGCGGTCTCTTCTTCGGCGACTACGCGCGAGGATGCATCTGGTTCATGCCGGTCGGCTCGAACGGGATTCCGAACCCGGCGCTCGTGCAGCCCTTCGAGACCGGCGCGCTGGGGCCGGTCGATCTCGAGATCGGGCCGAACGGCGACCTCTTCTACGCCGATCTGAACAACGGCTTGATCCACGAGATCAAGTTCGCCGGCGGCGGCAACCAACCGCCGGTCGCGGCAGCGACTGCGACGCCGACGAGCGGGAATGCGCCGCTGGTGGTCAACTTCGACGGGTCGGCGTCGTCCGATCCCGACGCGGGGGACACGATCTCGTATTCGTGGGATCTGAACGGGGACGGGACGTTCGGCGACTCGACGGTGGCGAAACCGTCGTTCACCTACTCGACCGCCGGCACCTACAACGCGGTGCTCAAGGTCACCGACAACCACGGCGCGTCGACGACCAGCTCGCCGATCACGATCACCGTCCTGTCGGGCGGGAGCTCCACCTTCGGGACGACGACGCCGGGCGCGTTGATGGATACGGCCTCGAGTGACCTCAAGGAGGTGTCGAAGTTCACCGCGCCGCAGGCCGCGAACGTCTTCAAGCTGACGGGCTACGTGTCGGGGTTGGGGGCGGGGTCGGGGTCGCAGCCGGTGCGGGCGGTGATCTATGCGAATTCGGGTGGGAATCCGGGGGCGCTGTTCGGTGTGTCGAATGCGGTGACGATCACTGCCGGAAAAGCTTGGGGGTGGGTCGACTTCACGTTCCCGTCGGCCGTCTCGGTCCCGGCCGGAACCGTCTGGCTGGGTTACATCGCGGGCTCGACGTCGGACCTGACCCAGCTGCGATACGACTCGCTGGCCAACGACCTTCGCTACAACAGCAACGGCGGGGGCTATGTGGCCGGTCCGTCGAATCCGTTCGGCGCTTCGACCACACTCGGCCTCCACTACTCCATCTACGCGAGTTACACGCCGGCGTCCGGTGGTGGGAACAATCCGCCGACGGCGGTGGCGTCGGGTGCGCCGACGAGTGGGAATGCGCCGTTGGCGGTGAGTTTTGATGGTTCGGGGTCGTCGGATCCGGATGCGGGGGACACGATCTCGTATTCGTGGGATTTGAACGGGGATGGGACGTTCGGCGATTCGACGGTGGCGAAGCCGTCGTTCACGTATACGTCGGCGGGGACGTACAACGCGGTGTTGAAGGTGACGGACAATCATGCTGCGTCGTCGACGAGTGCGCCGGTGACGATCACGGTGTCTTCGGGTGGTGGTGGTGGGACGTTCGGGACGACGACGCCGGGGGCGTTGGTGGATACGGCGACGGCGAACTTCAAGGAGGTTTCGAAGTTCACTGCTCCGCAGGCGGGCAATGTGGTGAAGGTGACCGGCTATGTGTCGGGGTTGGGGGCGGGGTCGGGGTCGCAGCCGGTGCGGGCGGTGATGTATGCGAACTCGGGTGGGAATCCAGGGGCGCTGCTGGGGGTGTCGAATGCGGTGACGGTCACTGCGGGTCAGGCGTGGGGGTGGGTGGACTTCACGTTCCCGACGGCGGTGCCGGTTTCGGCGGGCACGGTGTGGATGGGGTACATCGCCGGCACGACCTCTGATCTGACCCAGTTGCGGTACGACTCGGTCGCGAACGACCTTCGCTACAACACGAATACCGGTGGGTATGCGGCCGGCCCGACGAACCCGTTCGGCTCGCCGTTCACCGTCGGGTTCCACTACTCCATGTACGGAACGTATTCCGGCTCTTCGAACGGCCCGCCCGTGCCGACCATCACTGCGCCGGCATCGACCCTGACCTGGAAGGTCGGCGATCCGATCAGCTTCTCCGGGAGCGCGACCGACCCCCAGGACGGCAACTTGCCTGCCTCGGCCCTGAGCTGGCTGCTCATCCTGCACCACTGCTTCTCGCCCACCGACTGCCACATTCACCAGCTCCAGACGTTCAGCGGCGTCGCCAGCGGCAGCTTCAATGCGCCTGACCACGGCTACCCGTCGTACCTCGAGCTGCAGCTCACCGCGACGGACTCCGCCGGGCTCTCGGCGACGACGAGCGTTTCGCTGCAGCCCCAGACGGTCAACCTGACCTTCGGCTCGAATCCGCACGGGCCTGCAGCTGGTGTTCGACTCGACGTTCACAGGCGACGCCGTACACGGTCACCGTGATCAAAGGCTCGACCCATTCGATCAGTGCGCCTGCGACGTCAGACGCTCGGCGCGACGACCTACAACTTCTCGTCCTGGTCAGACGGCCTCGCGGCGACGCACAACATCACCTCTCCCACCACCGATGCTTCGTATACCGCCACGTACACGGCGTCCGGTGGTGGTGGTGGTGGGACGTTCGGGACGACGACGCCGGGGGCGTTGGTGGATACGGCGACGGCGAACTTCAAGGAGGTTTCGAAGTTCACTGCTCCGCAGGCGGGCAATGTGGTGAAGGTGACCGGCTATGTGTCGGGGTTGGGGGCGGGGTCGGGGTCGCAGCCGGTGCGGGCGGTGATGTATGCGAACTCGGGTGGGAATCCAGGGGCGCTGCTGGGGGTGTCGAATGCGGTGACGGTCACTGCGGGTCAGGCGTGGGGGTGGGTGGACTTCACGTTCCCGACGGCGGTGCCGGTTTCGGCGGGCACGGTGTGGATGGGGTACATCGCCGGCACGACCTCTGATCTGACCCAGTTGCGGTACGACTCGGTCGCGAACGACCTTCGCTACAACACGAATACCGGTGGGTATGCGGCCGGCCCGACGAACCCGTTCGGCTCGCCGTTCACCGTCGGGTTCCACTACTCCATGTACGGAACGTACGGGTAGTCCCGAGCGCCCCCGGGGGCGCCCTATCGACTGCGGCTTCTCCTCGACGGCACTCGCGCGAGCAGTCTCTGGATCGAACTTTCGGTCTTGGCGGCCGGCGCTACCGGGCTCGGTATACGCGCCGGCTTCGCATCGTCGGCAAGCGTCTGCCCGTAGACGCGTTCCTCGACGGCAGCCCATTCCGGGTTGCTCCGGTACATCAGCGCGATGTGTGCAGCGCTGAACCAGTGGTCGACTTCACGGTTGTACGCTCCGGTGTTCTTCTGCCCGAAACCGAGAATCTCCGTCTGCTTCTCGGAGGAGACCTCGACGAAACGCGAGACGAACACGAGGAAGTCCTCGCTCAGGTGCTCAGTCCTGAGCCAGTGGTCGATCGCGATTTTCCCGCCGCCGGTGAACGACGCGATGTGCTGATCGGCCGCGTCGCTGAGGGCCATCTCGTATGGCGAAACCATCGCGATAGGCTCGTAGTCTGGGTAGTCGCCAAAGCGCGAGCGGTGCATGTGATAGCTGAGTGTCCAGGCGGGCAGGCGCCGGATGTTGAGGGCTAGCTCCTTGCCCTCGATCCGAGCAAGACGATCCGGGAAGGGCGTGTGCTGTTGTTCGTCGCCGAGCGAGTCGGCGTAGTCGATCTCATCCGGAAAGAGTTGGAAGAGCTCCCACGTCGTGTGGCCTCCGGTCTTACCAAGATGACCCCACGCGAATGACTTACCGATGACCATTGCCGATACGGGTCAACACTTCCGACCCTAGCCGAGGATGAACCGTTCGACGAACGGCATGCTGCTCTCGAAGTAGTGGACGCTGGCGCGCACGTTGACGAAGTCGCCGCGCTTCGGCGGTGAGGCCAGCTCGAGCGTGAAGGCATATGGCATGCCTTCCTGGAAGTAGCCCCGAGAGGCGATCAGCTGCACGCCGTTCGCGATCGGCAACCCGTCAGTGTCCGGCGGCCCGGAAACCTTGGTGACGCGGACGCCGGGCGGAAAGCGCAGCTCGACTGCGTTGACCTGGGGCAGATCGTTGAGGCCGAAGGTGACGCTCAGCGTACTGCCCGGCTGACCCATCTGGACGGCGACGAACTTGAGCCCGAGCAGCCCGACGTCGACCAGCGGCACACTCCGCTCCAGCGCCAGGAGCTGTGCGTCCCTGACGATCAGCGGAGGTGCCAGCTTAGGAGGATGGGCCGCGGTGAGAATCGTCGCGCTGCCCCCGGTTACCAGTGCGAACCCGGGACTCGCATTCTGGTAGAGGACGTCCTTGGCGATCTGGACGGGACGCATGAGCTTGAAGCCCGACGGGAGCCGGAGCGTGATCGACCGCGCTCGGGCGGAGGGCCGGCTGCCGGTAGGGGTGGAGTCGACGATCGCCACCGTCGCCACGGCGAGCCTCGAACCCGGCTTCCGGATAACGCTCGAGGCGACTACCACATCGCCGCCCAGACCACTCCTGGTGGTCAGGACGAGACGTGGAGTGACGCCGGTAGTCGTATTCGAGGTAAGGGCAAGACGGGCGACGGTGACGTTTCCCGCCGAGGGCAGCGGCACGGTCAGCGGCGTTGCGATCGCCCGCCCCGCCGAACCGGTCGGTATCGCCACCGCGAGCACCAGCGCGATGAAACTGCCGGCGAGAGCCAAGCGACTCGGCACCCTCTCACGCTAGCGCGGCCCGCCGGCAAGGGCAACCCTACGCCGGTCGGGTGATTCGGCCGAGCAACTCGGCGGTTTGGCGGGCCGCCGCGTCCCAGGTGCGGCTGCGCGCCTTCGCCGCCGATGCCAGTCGAAGCTCACCCACGCCTGCCGCATGCCAGGCGATGATCTGCTCCTGCCAGCGCTGCGGATCGAGCGGCAGGATCTGCTTCTCCGCCGCCACTGCGAGCTCCCTGGCCGCGCCGACATCGGTGGCCAGGAAGGGCGTGCCGGTCGCCATCGCCTCCAGCAAGGGGAACCCGTAGCCCTCGTAGTGGCTGGGCCACAGCAGGCACAGCGCCTGCGCGTAGAGACGCGCCAGCTCGTCGTCGGTCGGATCGAAATGCATGACGATGCCGGTCGGGCCCGCCTCCTCGAGGGTCGGCAGCCTGCGGGCGGTGACGAACCGCCGGGAGGTCAGATGGAGCTCCAGTCCGGTTCGCGCATGCACCTCGGGCCACAGCTCGAGCAGGAACTCCGCGTTCTTCCGGGTGTCGTGAGCGCCGACGAGCAGGCAATATGCACCGCTCCTGCGGTCGACGTCGTCCAGAGGAATCGTGACAAACGGCGGACCGACGCCCGGAGGGACGACCAGGACCCGTCCAGGTTCGAGCGGGAATCGTTCGAGCAACTCGCCTCGCACACGAGTGGACGGAGTCACGACGAGGGCCGCGCGGCGGACGAGTGGCCCCGTGAGGAGCCGTGCGATTCCGCGGTACGCAGGCGTGAAGTAGCGCGGCTCGAGCAGCGGGCCGAGGTCGTGGATCACTGGGACGTGACGACGAGTGGCAAGAGGGCCCCAGCTGGACGGGCTCCAGAGGACGTCCGCCTGGACACGGCGGACGAGGCGCGGCAGCGTGACCTGCTCCCAGAGGTGGCCACGTGCGCCGTGCCAGTGCTCGGTCGGCTCGAGCTCGGCGATCTGGGGCGCATCGAGCTGCAGCCGCCGGTCAGGAGGGACCAACACGCATACCCGGCAGTCGATGTGCTCCCCAAGCCGTCGCAGGATCTCTCGTGCGTAGCGCTGCACGCCCGTGGCGCTCATCGTCAGGAACCGACCGTTGACGGCGACGACAGGCACGGTCACCGTGGGCGGGCTCATCGGCAAGGACGATATCGCCGCTGCTACGACCCGAGCGCGCCCTGCTCGAGCCGGGCTCGGTACCACTGGACCGTGCGCTCGAGCCCCTCGTCCAGACCGACCTGTGGCCGCCAGCCGATGGCCGCGGCTGTTGCCTCGACGTCCGCCGTCCGTACCTGCTCCAGCGGCCGGTCCTCGATGGCTCCGAAGATGGGGACGATCGTCGGGTCGACCAGCTCGACCAGGCGCTCGACGAGCGAGCGGATCGAGCACGTTTTTCCCGACCCCACGTCGATGGAAGCGGCAGTCGGATCGGAGTCGGCCGCGGCGGCGACAAATGCCGCGGCGGTGTCCTCGACATAGACCCAGTCGATCTCACGCTTCCCGCTCGTCAGCTGCGGCGCCTCGCCGCGAAGCAGCGAGCGAATCACGTATGGAACCAGCTTCCGCGTGTCCTGCTGTCCGGGGCCGTACGTCATGAAGACCCGCAGCGTCACGACCGGCAGATTCCAGACCGTCGCGAACAACTCGCCGTACGACCGCGCGGCCGACTTCGAAGCGGAGTACGGCGACGAGGGCGGCTCGCCGGCTTCGGGCTCCTCGAGCGACCCCGCGAGGACGACTCGGGTCCTGCCTTGCTCCGCGACGGCGGTGAGCAGGTTCACCGTGGTTGTCACGTTCGCCTGGAACATCTCGGTGACCAGGTCGAGGTCACGAGCCGCCCGCGAGTCGCCCGCCAGATGGAAGACGACGTTCGGGCTCACGTCGGCCACCAGTCGCCGCACAGCGTCGCCGTCGGCGAGGTCAGTTTCGTGCCACGTGAGCAACTCGGAGGGGGGCTGAGGGAGTCGCGATGCGGCGTGGATCTCGACGTTGTCGGCGCGAAGCCGCTCGAGGAGGTGCAAGCCGATGAATCCACTCGCCCCGGTCACGAGCGCTCGGCTGCCACGCATGGCGGCGTCGCTCATCGATGCGTGGTGGAGTCGGCGAAGAGCTCCAGCTGCTCGTTCCAGAGCAAATCGACGAGGCGGTCGTGAGGACGCTCGACGTCGGCGAACGAAAGGGCCTCGTCCCGCAGCACCGGGCGGGCGAGGCGGCAGTCTGCGGAGAGACCGATCGGGAGCAGGTCCTCGCTGCGCGCCACGTCGGCATTCTCGATCGTCCCGTAGCAGTCGAAGCCGCCCATCCCGTCGAGCGCCGCCCCCTCGGGGAGGTCGCGCTTCGCAATCGTCACCACCTCACACCGGGGAGCCCCGACCGGCGCGACCGCAGCGTCGTGGAACAGCACCGCCCGCGCGACCGTCAGCGGCACGTCGAAGTTCGGCAGATGCCAGGGTTGATAGAAGGTGTACAGCGGTCCGTCGCCGAGCTTGAAGTAGCTCAGATAGCGCTGGCGGCCCGGGTCGTCCCCGTAGCCGACGACGAACGCGCCCGAGCCGGGCTGCGCTCCCAGGACGAAGTCGACGATCCCTCCGCGGAGCAGCTCTTGCGGATCGAAGAAGCCGGCTGCGTCGTTGACGTGTTCGCAACGATGCCCCGTCATGCCGCGGCGGGCCACCCCGAAGCCGAGCGCGTTGGCGGTGATCGTCGCTTCCAGCGACAGCTTCGTTCCGTCGGCGAAGGAAGTAACCATCCGTTCCTTCTGACCGACGGCGGCCGCGAACTCGCGCTGCGTCTCGGGCGTCCGGTACGGGTCAAGCAGTCCCTTGAGGTTTCCTGCGAGCACCGGCTCGAGCCCGATCGCGCGCACGTATCTGCTCAGATTCACGATCAGCCCTGGCTCGTCGCCGTCGGTGTAGGAGACGACGACGCCGGCGGCGTCTGCCCGTGCCTTGAGCAGGGGCCCAAGCGTGCCGTCGAGCTCGGCGTTGACCAGGACGACGTGCTTGCCGGAGTCGATCGCGGCGAGCGCGAACCGGGCGCCCGCCTCGACGTCGCCCGTCGCCTCGATCACAGCCTCGATGCCTTCGGCGGCGGCGAGGAGGCCGGCGTCCGACGTGACGGCCGGCCGGTCGCCTGCCAGCGCGCGCGCAAGCTCCGCGTCGCTAGAGACGGACTGGGCATCGACTCCCGCTTCGCCGAACGCCTCCGCCGCCTGCCCGGCGTCTCGTGCGGCGATCGCGACCAGCTCGATGCCCGGGACGGCGTGGACGATCTGAAGCGCAATACCGCGGCCCATGTAGCCGGCGCCCGACAGGGCCACCTTGATCGGGTTTCCCTCGCGGGCCCGGCGCTCGAGCGCTGTATCGACGAGGATCACGGGACCCGGCTCGGCCCGCGCGGCTCGGTGGCGGTCGTCGCCGGACGGCCGATCCCCTCGTATCTGGCGACGCTGTCCGGGTCGACGATCCGCCGTCCGTCCACGAGCAGCGGCTGCGGGTCGAGACGTGCGAGGAGCTCGGGCAGCGCCTCGTACTGACGCCAGCGGGTGACGAGGACTGCCGCGTCCGCCCCGGCCACCGCGTCCTCCAGGTCCGACGTGAGCTCGACACCCGTTTCGGCCAACTGCTCCGGGAGCATGTTCACCACCGGATCGTGGATGCGGACCACGGAACCGGCCGCGAGCAGCCGCTCGACGATCGGCACCGCCGGTGACTCGCGGACGTCGTCCGTGTCCGGCTTGAACGCGAGCCCGAGAATCGTGATCCGTACTCCCTCGAGTGACCGGAGGTGGCGCCCGAGAATGGCGAGCACCTCGTCCGGCCGACGGGCATTGACGTCCAGCACTGCCTCCAGGACCGGCATCGACACTCCCCGCTCGACTCCGTGGGCGGCCAGGGCGCGGACGTCCTTCGGGAGACAGCTCCCGCCGAAGCCGCAGCCGGCCTCGAGGAACGAGGTGATCGGCGCCTTCCTCCCGGCTACGGTCAGGTACGCCGAGGCATGAAGGCCGCGCATCACGTCGACGACGTCGACGTCCCCGACGGCGGTACACAGGTCGGCGAACTCGTTCGAGAACGAGATCATCGTCGCCAGGAGCGCGTTCGAGGCGTACTTGATCGTCTCCGCCGCCGTCACCGACGTCCGGACCCGCGGCACGTCCGGAAACCCTTCGTAGAGGTGCTCGAGGACCTCGGCGGTGCGCTCGTCGTCGGCGCCGAGGACCAGGCGGTCGGGTTTCATGAAGTCCTGGACTGCCTGCCCCTCGGTGAGGAACTCCGGGTTGGTCGCCACGCCGAAGCCGACACCTGCCCTCCCGTGCGCCGCCTCCTCGAGGACCGGCGTCACCACGTCGCGCGTCGTTCCGGGGACGACCGTGCTCTTCACGACGACGACGGGGTAGTCGTCACGCTCACGGATCGCCTCGCCCACGGAGCGGGCTGCCGCCCGCACGGCGCCGAGGTCGATGTGCGTCCCGTCGAACGGTGTGCCGACGGCAATCATCGTCACGTCGGCGCGCCCGACGGCCTCTGCGAGGTTTGTCGTCGCGTGGAAGTGCTTGCCGACGTTGCGCTCGAGCAGCTCGTCGAGCCCCTCCTCGAAGATCGGCGCGCGCCGGGCGGCGACCGTGCTCACCCGTTCCTCGTCCAGGTCGATGCCTGTGACGTCGTGACCCTTGTCAGCCAGGCAGACGCCGGTAACGAGCCCGACGTAGCCGAGACCGACGATCGCGACCCGCATCAGGCCTCTGCCGACTCGCGGTTCTCGGCGTACCACTGCAACGAGCGCCGTAGCCCTTCGTCGAGCCCCACCTTCGGCCCGTAGCCGAGGTGCTCTCGAGCCTTCGAGATCACGGGACATCTGCGCGCCGGGTTGTCGACGAGGTACTCGCGTTCCTCGCTCGCACGCCGGACGACGGCGCCCCGATACCCGAGATGCGTCCGGCCGAGGTCGACGAGCCGGTCGGCCAAGTCCGCCATCGAGACCTCCGGTTCCTCGACCCCGACGTTGTACGCCTCGCCATCGTGGCCGCGCGCCAGGACCTTGTAATAGCCCGTCACTGCGTCCGAGACGTAGCAGAAGGTGCGTGTCGCGGATCCGTCGGAGAGCATGACGATGTCCCGGCCGTCGAGGATGTCCCGCGCGAAGTCGGGAATCACGCGACGGTCGTTGATCCTCAGGCCGGGGCCGTAGTTGTTGAATGGGCGGGCGACCCGGACGGGCAGCCCGTGCTCGCGAGCGAAGTTCACGCACAGGGTTTCGCCGTAGCGCTTCGACTCGTCGTAGCACGCGCGCGGCCCTGTGCAGGAAACGTTGCCCCGGTAGGTCTCCGGTGTCGGGATGTTCTCGGGGGTCGGGTCGCCGTAGATCTCGCTACTCGAGAAGAAGAGGAACCCCTCGATCGGTCGTCCGCGCTCGCGCTGCCCGAGCGACCAGTCGAGCAAGGAGCGCAGGCCGTTGATATTGGCGTCCATCGTCTCGATTGGATGCATGCGGTAGTACGTCGGCGACGCGATTCCGGCGGCGTGGATGACGTACTCGAAGTCGTCGATGTCGTACGGGAGGGGCATGCGGATGTCGTGCCTGACGAGCGCCAGGTGCTCGTTCCCGGCGAGCTGCTCGAGCCACGCGGGAAGACCGCGGACGTAGTTGTCGTAGACCGTGACGCGGATCGGCTCGCGCGAGGGATCTTCGTTCGACCGCAAGGCGGCCTGGACCAGGTAGTAGCCCAAGAAGCCGGCTCCGCCGGTGACGAGCAGGCGCTTGCCGGCGAGCAGCGCGAACTCGTCGGCGAGATCCTCGACGATCGTGTCCAGGTCCTCGCTGACCACCTCGGCGGCGGACACGGCCGTCATGCGAGCACGAGCTTCCGGCAGTGGAATGCCTCCGCGTACCCGCTCGGGGATTTGCATTCGACGCCTCGCAGGCGCATCAGGGCCAGGAACGTCTCCTTCGTGAACCAGTGCTTGTCACGTTGGCTCGCGAACGCGTCCCAAATCGTCTGGATTTTTCGGTCGACGTGCGCCTGCTCGAGACGGACGTAGACGTTGGGGCGGCCGAGGTCCCCGTCCCACTTCGGGATCTCGTACTCGAGGACTAGACGGTCGCGCCAGGTGTTGTAGGTCAACTCGGAGAGCACGCGGTGGTCCTGGTGGAGGTCTCGGCCGTAGTGGGTGAAGATCACGTCCGGCTCGATCGAGGCTCCGAGCTCGTCGAAGTACTCCTTGATCTCGGCACCGACGACGGGAAAGTAGCGTTGCCGGAAGTCGCGGAGGACGACGTTCGATTCGGCCGCGGCGCCAAGTAGCGCGGCCGCCCCCGCGTACGCCTCGGCCGCCCGCTTCTCGTCCGAGGTGAAGACGATCCAGTCGACGTGGACGTCCGGCCGCGCCTCCAGGAGCTTGAGCACGGTCCCGCCGCAGCCGATCTCGACGTCGTCGCAGTGGGCGCCCAGGCAGAGGATGCGGCCGATGGGCGCGTTGGTCTCCGAGAGCAGCTCGAGCATCGCGTGCGCCGTGCTGATCCTCAGGCGGGCTCGGTCTGCTCGAGCGACGCCTGTGTCTCGTCCGCGGCCTCCAGCTCCCAGACCTTCCACGGCCCGTTCCCGGACTCGACCATCTGCTCGAGTCGCTGCTGGTCTTTCAGCGTGTCCATCGGAGCCCAGAAGCCATCGTACGGTGTTGGCAAACAGCAGCCTGGCCTTGCTGAGCCGCGCGAAGGGTTCCTCGACGAGATCCTCGCCCGGTTGGATGTAGTCGAAGATCTCGTGCTTGAAGACGAAGTAGCCGCCGTTGATGCGGAGGTCGGAGTGGGTGGTGTCGACCACGCTTTGAACGTAGTCGTCGTCGTCGGTCTGCACGAGATGGAAGGTGTAGCCCGGCTTGACGCACAGGAAGCTCGCCACCGCTCCGCTGGAGCGATGGTTCTCGACCAGCGTCGGGAGATCGGCGCGTCGGTGAGCACGTCGCCGTAGTTGGCGAGGAACACGTCCTCGCCCTCCAGGTGCGGTCGGACCGCCCGCAGCCGCTCACCGATCGACGTGTGCAGGCCGGTGTCGACGAAGGTGATCTCCCAGTCCTGGATGTCGTGCCGAAGGAGCTCGACGCGTGCGGCCGCCCTCCGTCAGCACGAAGTCGTTTGACAGCGCCTCGTTGTAGGTCAGGAAGTACTCCTTGATCACCTCGCCCTTGTAGCCGAGGCAGAGCACGAAGTCGCTTGTGCCCGAAGTGCGCGAAGTACTTCATCACGTGCCAGAGGATCGGCCGGCCGCCGATCGGGACCATCGGCTTCGGGACTCGCTCCGACGCCTCCCGCATGCGCAGGCCGAGCCCGCCGCAGAACAGGACGACCTTCACGGCGCAGTTCCGATCACGGTACGACCGTCAGCTCCGGGCACGGCGACGACGAACGCGCGCCCCACTCGCGCGTGTACGCGAGCTGCTCGACGATCTCGTCCTTGAGGTTCCACGGGAGAATCCAGATGTAGTCGGGCTTGGTCTCCGCGAACCGGTCCGGCGGGAAAGATCGGGATGTGCGTGCCGGGCAGTGAACCGTCCGTGCTTGTACGGGTTCCGGTCGACGGTGTAGTCAACGAAGTCGGTGCGGATGCCGCAGTAGTTCAGCAGCGTGTTCGCCTTGCCCGGCGCGCCGTAGCCGGCGATCGACTTCCCCTCGCGCTTTGCCGCGATCGAGGAAGTCGAGCAGCCGCGCGCTTCGATCTCCTCGACCCGCTCGCGCGAACGCGGCGTACGGACGCAGCGAGCGCAGTCCGGCCTCCTCTTCGCGCCGACGGAACGCTTCCGACCGCCGCCGAGGGCTTGTCGTCGCGCTCGTCGTGCTCGAGCGTAGAGCCGCAGCGACCCGCCGTGGGTGGCGATCTCGTCGACGTCGACCAGCGCCAGGCCGTGGGCCGCGAAGACACGCTCGGCGGTGAGCAGCGAGAAGTAGCAGAAGTGCTCGTGGTAGATCGTGTCGAACTGGTTCGCCTCGAGCAGCCGCATCAGGTGGGGAAACTCGACGCGTGATCGTGCCGCTCGGCGCGAGCAGCGTCTTCAATCCGGCCACGAAGTCGTTCAGGTGCGGAGCCTGGGCGAGGACGTTGTTGCCGATGATCAGGTCGGCGCTCGGCCCTTCGCGCAACAGCGTCCTGCGCGGTTTCCTCGCCGAAGAAGCGCGACACGCGTGGCCACGCCGCGTTCGACCGCGACCGCGGCCACGTTCCGAGCCGGCTCGACGCCGAGCACAGGGATGCCGTGCGCGACGAAGTGCTGCAGCAGGTACCCGTCGTTGCTCGCGACCTCGACGACGAAGCTCTCGCCGCCGAGCCCGAGGCGCTCGACGACCCCCTCGACGTAGTCCGCGCGCGTGCTGGACCAACAGTCCGAGAACGACGAGAAGTACGCGTACTCGCTGAAGATCTCCTCCGGGGCGACGTACTCGGGCAGCTGGACGAGGAGGCACGACTCGCAGACCCGGACGTTGAGCGGGTAGAACGGCTCCATCTGATCGAGCTCATCCGCTGCCAGGAAGCTCTCGCATAGGGGTGACATCCCCAGGTCGACGACGGTCCGTTCCAGGAGGGCTCCGCAGAAGCGACAAGGGGGCCGACCAGCACGCGCACCCTCCTCTACCGGAGCAGCATCCGAACGCCTCCCGATCTTCGATTCGAGCTTGCTCATCCTCTCTCCTTGTACCGGAAACGTCGCCGCGCCGCGACCCACTCACGGTTCGTCAGCCCGTTCCGTATCGCAGCTGTTCAAGCCCTCCCGGCCGCCGAGACGCCTCCACCATCGTCTCGATCGCCGCTCGAATCTCGCTTCGAAACCGAGGGATAGCGAACCGCTCGGCCTGTCCCCGGATCTCGGCGGCGTCGAGCTCGTGCCGCTTCGCGCGCTCAACGGCCGACCGCACCTCCTCGACCGTCGGTTCCGCCAGCAGCCAGCCAGTCTCTCCGTCGCGGACGATGTCGGTGGCGCCCCCCCGGTCGAGGGCGATCACCGGCGTGCCGCAGGCCTGAGCCTCGGCCATTGCGATACCGAAGTCTTCCTCGGCCGGGAAGACGAGCGCCCGCGACTCGCGGTACAACCGCAGCAGGTTCTCCTCGTCGACGTGGCCGAGGAACGTGATGTTCGGAGTCGCGCGGGCGCGCAGGACGGGGAGGAGGTGCCCATCGCCGACGACGACGAGACGCTCTGCCAGTCCGGTGAAGGCCTCGACCACGAGATCGGCGCGTTTGTAGCCGACCAGCCGGCCCACGTAGAGAAATGCGTCGCCGCGCTCCCCGCCGGGCGTGAACCGGTCGGTGTCGACGGGCGGGAAGATCACCTGCGAGCGACGTCCGTAGGAGGCTGCGATCCGCTCGGCGACAGCCGTGGAGTTCGCAACGAACGCGTCCACCCGATCAGCAGTCCCCCGGTCCCAGCGCCGGAACCAGCTCATCAACACGCGTGCGGCCGGCCGGACGGCAGCCGGGAAGCGCTGCCGTTCCGACTCGAAATCCCAGGCGTAGCGCATCGGTGTGTGGCAGTAACACAGGTGCGGGATACCCTCCGCGACCCGAACGGCCTTGGCGCAGGCATGGCTGCTCGAGACCACGGCCTCGACACCGTCGACCGGACGCCGCACGGCCCAGGCGATCGGCATCGCGGGCAGAAACCACTCGTGGTGGCCGGCGGCGCCAGGCACATGCTGGAGGAACGACGGTTCCGCGTGGCGGAGCGTTGTCGGCAGCCGATCGCGCTCGACGAACGTCGTCAGGAGCCGCGACCCGGGATACACCTTCACGATCTGCTCGACGACCCGTTCCGATCCCGCGTAGCTGACCATCCAGTCCTGAGCGACGGCGAGGTGCATCGAGGCAGCCTAGTAGCCTTGGCCGCGTGCGGCCTTCGCGCCCGAGAGTCGAGCCGGCCGTCTCCGGCCTCGCCGCCCAAACGATCGATGAGCTGACTGTGGTCGTCGTCGACTGGAACCTGCCGGGTCACACCATCCGATCGGTGCAGGCGCTCATCGCAGACGGGGTTCCGGCGCAGCGAGTGGTCGTCGTCGAGAACGACCCGACGTCCGAGAACTGGTCGAAGGTGTCGGCGGCATTGGACGAATGCGTCCTGGTCCGCGTCGATCGCAACGTCGGCTTTGCGCGCGCGAACAACATCGGTGCTCGTGCCTTGCTCGGAAATGCGTATCTGCTCGTGAACAATGACGCCTTCGTCCATCGCCCGGGGAGCGTCGGCCTCACTGGTCGAGGCAATTCGCCGGCCGGCGGTCGGCGATAGCGGTGCCGAGGCTCCTGAACGAGGACCTCTCGCTGCAGCCGAGCGTCGCTCCGCTCACGACGGAACTGCCGGCGTTCGTCCGGGCGAGCGGTCTCAGCCGGTTCGTCCCGGACGGCTGGCAGCCGCGTCTCAGCACCCACTGGAGCCATTCGTCCTCCCGCGAGGTGGAGGCGGCGATCGGCGCGGTGATGCTCGTCGACGGCGCGGTGTGGGACGCCCTCGGCGGACTTTCGGAGGCGAGCTTCATGTATGCGGAAGACCTCGATCTCTGCTGGCGTGCGCACAACGGGGGCTGGAAGACGTGGTTCGCGGACGCCGCGGAGTTCGTCCATCTCGGCGGTGCGTCGTCGGATCGACGCTGGGCGAGCCGCGAGCGGTCAGCGCGGATCGGGCAGGCGGAGGCGGAGATGATCCGCGACCACCTCTCGCCGGTGCGGGCGGCGGTGACGATCGGCCTGATGCGTACGGGCCTGGCTGCTCGAGTGGCGTACTTCGGGCTGGTGCGGAACGACCTCGGCCGCGGACAGCTGCCGTGGCTCGCTCGAGGGCCTCGGACGCCGGGGAACCGAGGAGCCACCGGAGGATCGGAGCGGCGACCCCGGGATCGAGGTCGTGCGGCCCCGGTCGGTTTAGCTGCCGGAGGCGATCGCTGCCTGGATCGCCGGCCAGGCCGGGCGTGTCGAGCCGTTCGGACGGATCAGGTTGTAGTGGTCTTCGGGAGAGGGTTTCCCGAAGGTGTAGACGAAGCTGCGAGGCACGAACGAGCGCCACTGGTCGTCGACGAGGACGAGAGCCTCCCGCTCGTATTCGGCCTGCGTCTGCTCGTCGACCGAGTCGCGCCGAGCAGGATCCGTGCTCCAGCCGAGCTCAGTGATCCAGATCGGCTTGTCCGCTCCGGCCTGCTGGGCCATGCTCCGGGTAATCAGCAGGCGGTCGAAGCGTCCCGTCGGAGGAGCGACGGTGTCACCGGGACTCTGCGCGCCGCAGTAGAGGTGCACACTCCAGGCGTCGACGAGCCGAGACCGCCAGAGGTCCGGATCGGCCCTGAGGAGCGGATCGAGCCAGTCGCTGATCGACGGGCCCCCGAGAGCGTAGGCGTCGCCCGAGGCGAGAACCTGCATCGACCGGTCGCGTGCCTTGATCGCTGTCGCGGCGACCCGGACGAGCCTGGCGTAGCCGGCAGGGTCGGGTCCTCCCTGCCAGAACGCGCCCAGCCACGGTTCGTTCCAGATCTCGATCGCGGTCAGCGGAGACGGAGCCAGCCGGGGATTCGCCCTCCAGAACGTGCCCCTGACACCGTATCGGCCTGTCACGGCCGAGACGAAGCGGGCGAAGTCCGCCGGGTCGGTCGGAGGGTACTTGTCACTCTCAGGGTGACCGGTTGCCCAACCGGGTGCGTAGGTGGCGATCGCGAGAACCTTGATACCGAGCTGCGCAGCGTTGCGCATGAGGGCATCGGTGCGGAGCCAGCGGAACTGTCCCTGGCTCGGCTCGATCGTGCTCCACGTGAAGTCTTCGCGGACCCAAGTGATCCCGCCGTCGCGCGCTGCGCGCAGGTAGCGGTAGCCCTCGGCCGCGGGAAGCCACACCGTGCTCGTCGAAAGTCCGACCCGGTCGTTGGCGGAGCCCTCGGGCACGGGCAAACCAAGATCGGCCGCACCGGCGCTTACGACCAGAATCAGGGCGGCTACGATCGCCGTCAGTGTGGGCCAGGGGCGACCCACGGCCGACAAAGTGTACCGCGACCACGTTTCGCTGTGTCCGTCCGAATCGGTCTGGCGGTACGAAGCGAACGCAGGTTTAATGCAATGGGCATGGCGGGGGTCGCCAGGTCTTGAAAGGCGATCTGGCTCGCGCTATACCAGGTATGGGGAGAGAGGCGAAGTGAGAGGCGACATCAGTCTGTGTGTCCTTGCCGTCGGCGCGGAGGACGTCGTTTTCGAATGCTCGACCGTGAGTCCATATCCGTGAAGTCGGAGGGCGATCTGGTGACGCTGGACCTCGCGGGGACCCACGTCCACGCACCCGTTACCGGAACGTACGACGCTGCGCTCCGAGGCGATCGATTCTGGGCGAGCGTCCGTTTCGGAGTCGATCTGGCGCTGCTGGTCATCGCCGCGGCGATCGCCGCCCTCTGGTCGCGCGGCACGGTGACCCTCGAGACCGGCGTGCTCTGGCCGGCCGTCTTCGCCCTGATCGTCGTCGTCATGTCCTACGTCCGCGGGGCGTATCGACGGCGCGTGAAGATCGAGACCCTCGACGGGCTCCGCTCGACGGGCTGGGTGCTGGCAGTGGCGACGAGCGTCGTCGTCACCCTGAGCGTGTTCATCGGCGATGCGCCGGATGTCGCTGCACGCGAAACGGTGCGGCTGGGCCTGTGCGCGGCGCTGCTCATCGCAGGGGGTCGAATCGCCGTCGACTTCTGGCAGGTCCGGACGAGACGGCAGGGCCAGGCCCTCGTGCCGACCCTGATCGTCGGCGCTGGGCACATCGGCCGGATGACTGCCAAGCGGCTGCTCGAGCACCCCGACTTGGGGCTCCGGCCGATCGGCTTCCTCGACAAGGAGCCGCTCGTCCTGGAGGACAGCCCGCTGCGCGTGCCGGTGCTGGGCGCCAGTTGGGACTTCGACAGGATCGTCGCGGAGCACGAGGTCGGGCAGGTGATCGTGACCTTCTCGACCGCCCCGAGTGAGGTGCTCCTGCGGATCGTGAACCGCTGCGAGGAGCGTGGCATCGACGTCTCGCTCGTCCCGCGCCTGTTCGAGAAGGTGACCGAGCGCCTGACGATCGAGCACCTCGGCGGCCTGCCGCTGATCACGTCGTATCCGAGCAACCCCCGCGGATGGCAGTTCGCGGTCAAGTACGCGCTGGACAAGCTCTTTGCGCTGTTCATGCTCTTCCTGCTGTCTCCGGTGATGATCGGCTGCGCGATCGCGGTCGCGATCTCGCTGGGTCGGCCGGTCTTCTTCCGCCAGCGTCGCGTCGGCTACGACGGTCGCGAGTTCGAGATGCTCAAGTTCCGCTCCCTGCGACCCGGTGGGCTCTACCCGGACAGACCCGACGACCTGCCGGACGACACGGCTCCCGGAGGCTTCGGCAACGAGGATCGCGTGACCCGGGTTGGATCGTTCCTGCGCAGGAGCTCGCTCGACGAGCTGCCTCAGCTGATCAACGTCCTCAAGGGCGAGATGTCGCTCGTCGGCCCTCGCCCGGAGCGCCCCGAGTTCGTCGAGCTCTTCGAGCCACGCATCCATCGGTACGACGACCGTCACCGCGTCAGGGCCGGCATCACCGGCTGGGCGCAGATCAACGGGCTCCGCGGCCAGACCTCGCTGTCGGACCGGGTCGAGTGGGACAACTACTACATCGAGAACTTCTCGCTGTGGCTCGACCTGAAGATCGTCGGCCGGACGATCCTGACGCTACCGCGTCACTCCAAGGTCGACCGGTAGCGGAGCCCCGCTAGACGGCGGCGGCGAGCTCTGCCCGCTCGAACGCGATCACGTCGGCAAGGATCTCGTCGAGCGTGCGCTCCGGCGCCCAGCCGATCGCTGCCTGGATCTTCTCGATCGCCGGGACGCGGTGGAGCATGTCGTCGATCCCGAGCCCGTATACCTGGTCGTACGGGACGTAGACGAGTTCCGACTTCGACCCGGTGAGCTCGAGCACGCGTTGCGCGAGCTCGAGGATCGAGATCCAGTTGCGCGAGCCGACGTTGAAGATCTCCCCCGACGTCGAGGGCGTGTCCATCAGGCCCTGGAGCGCTCTGATCGTGTCCTGGACGTGGGAGAAGGTCCGCGTCTGGCTTCCGTCCCCGTGCACCTCCAACGCCGTCCCGGCCACCGCCGCTTGCGCGAAGCGGGCGACGACCATCCCGTACTGCCCGCTCTGGCGGGGCCCGACGGTGTTGAAGAGGCGTGCGATCACGAAGTCCAGGCCGCGCTCCTGACGATAGGCCAGTGCGAGGTACTCGTCCATCGCCTTCGAGTCGGCGTACAGCCAGCGCTTCTGCGTGGTCGGCCCGTAGACCCGGCGTGCGTCCTCACGAAGCGGCTCTTCGGTGCGATGGTCGCCGTACACCTCCGAGGTCGACGCGACGAGTACCCGCTTGCCGAACCGGGTGCAGTGGTCGAGCACGATCTCCGACCCTTCGAGGTTGGTCACGATCGTATGCACCGGACGCTCGACGATCAGGCGCGGGCCGACGGCCGCGGCGAGGTGGTACACGACGTCGCACTTGTTCACGAGTTCGTTCACGACCGCCGGCTTCAGCACCGAGTCGACGACGAGGTGGAACTCGCCGCGCGGCATCAGGTGCTCGACGTTGCGCATCGAGCCGGTGGAGAGGTCGTCGAGCGCGTAGACGTCCCAGCCGTCCTCCAGGAGCCGCTCGCAGAGATGCGACCCGATGAAGCCGGCGCCGCCCGTGACGAGTGCCCGACCCTTCACGGGAAGCAAGCCTAGCGGAGGCTCCGCACGGCCCCCACGCGTATACGGCGGGGGCTCCTCGGAGGCCCCCGCCGCGCCGAACGTCCTTTCCCCTTCCGGCCGGACTTACACACCCGCCGGCGACCAGGTCGCCTTCCCGGCTACCGGAGCGGTTCGTACTTGACGCCGGCCTGGGGTGTGAGTAATTTCCATCAAGTCCGTAGAGAAAGTCGATAGATAAGGGGTGTCAATGAGACGGATTGTCCTTGCTTCTTGTGTAGTGCTCGCTGCGCTGACGGTGACCGCGATCGCCGGCGCCTCGAGCAAGGACGGCAGCCTGTCGGTCGTCGCCTATTCGACGCCGAAGACGGTGTACGGGAAGATCATCCAGGCGTGGCAGCAGACCGCCGACGGCAAGGGCGTCTCGTTCACCCAGTCCTACGCGGCCTCCACCGACCAGGCGCGGGCGGTCGCGGCCGGCCTGAAGGCCGACCTGGTCTTCCTCTCGACCGGCGACGACGTGAACATCCTCGTCGACGCCGGCCTGATCGACAAGAACTGGGACAAGCAGGCCTACAAGGGGATCGAGGCCGACACGGTGGTCGTATTCGCCGTCCGCAACGGCAACCCCAAGCACATCAAGAACTGGTCTGACCTGGTCAAGCCGGGCGTCCAGGTGGTGACGCCGAACCCGTTCAGCTCCGGATCGGCCAAGTGGAACATCCTCGCTGCCTACGGCGCGCAGCGGCGCCTCGGCAAGAGTGACGCTCAGGCTCAGGCGTTCGTCAAGAAGCTCTTCCAGCATGTCGTCTCGCAGGACACCTCCGGCCGGAACGCGACCAACACGTTCCTGTCCGGCAAGGGCGACGTCCTGCTCACCTACGAGAGCGAGGCGCTGACCTCGCGGGCGGCCGGGACGGACATCCAGTACGTGATCCCCCGCCAGACGATGCTGATCGAGTTGCCGATCGCGGTCTTGAAGTCGAGCTCGAACAAGGAACTCGCGAACAGGTTCATCCGCTTCACCAAGAGCTCGGTCGCCCAGGATCTGTTCGGCCAGTACGGCTGGCGTCCGGTCAACCCGACGGTCGCGAAGAAGTACGCGTCGAAGTACCCGTCGAGGCCCGGCATCTTCAGGATCGACGACAAGATCTTCGGCGGCTGGCGGACGGTCGACAAGAAGTGGTTCAGCCAGAGCGGGATCATGACCGGGATCGAGCGCAGTGTCGGGGGGCCAACCTCTGGCTAGCGCCGCACCGACAGCAGCGGCCGCGCCGCGCGGTTCGAGCTGGGCGAGGGAGAGGGCGGAGACCGCCCTCTCCCTCGGCTTTGTCACGGGCTACCTCACGCTGATCGTCGTGCTCCCGCTCGCCGCGCGTGGTCGCGGCCTCCGGGGAGGACGGCTGGTCGGGCTTCTGGTCGGCCGTGTCGAACCCGGAGGCGGTGGCCGCGCTGAAGCTGAGCGTGATCGTGGCCGTTCTCGCGGCGCTGGTCAACGCCGTCTTCGGGACGATCACCGCCTGGGTGCTCGTCCGCGACCGCTTCCCCGGGCGGTCGATCGTGAACAGCGTCATCGACCTGCCGTTCGCGCTGCCGACGATCGTCGCCGGCCTCGTCCTGCTCGCGCTGTACAGCCCCAACTCGCCGATCGGCGTCCACCTCGCGTTCACGAGGTGGGCGATCTTCATGGCGCTGCTGTTCGTCACCCTGCCGTTCGTCGTCCGGACGGTGCAGCCGGTGCTGCTCGAGCTCGACACCGACATGGAGGAGGCGGCGCGCTCGCTCGGCGCCTCGGAGCTCACCGTCTTCCGGCGGATCGTCCTGCCGAACATCATGCCCGGGATCCTGTCGGGGATTGCGCTCGCATTCGCCAGGGCTGTCGGGGAGATCGGCTCGGTCGTCCTGATCTCGGGGAACAACCCGTTCCACACCGAGGTCGCCTCCGTCTACGTCCTCAACCAGGTGCACTCGGGCCAACGGGCGGCCGCCGCGTCGGTCGCGGTCGTTCTGCTCGTGATCTCCTTCGCGATCCTGCTGCTCGTCGGCGGGATCCGCCGGCTCGCCACGAGGCACGAGTATGCGTAGGCTCGGGCTCCGCGGCGTCGCGCTCGGCTACCTGGCGATCGTGCTGCTCGGCCCGCTCGCGATGATCTTCTGGAAGACGTTCGAGCACGGTTTCGAACCCTTCTGGGACTCCGTCACGACTCCGGAGACCCTGACCGCGTTCAAGAACACGCTCCTGATCACGGCCATCGCGGTCCCGCTCAACACCGTGTTCGGGATCGTGTGCGCCCTGGCGATCGTCCGCCGGCGCTTTCCGGGCAAGGGGATCGTCAACGCGTTCATCGACCTGCCGCTGGCGGTGTCGCCGGTGGTGGTCGGTGTGTCGCTCTTCCTGCTCTACGGACGCGGCGGCTGGTTCTACGGCCCGTTCAACGATCACGGGATCGAGATCCTGTTCGCGCTGCCGGCAATGGTGATCGCGACGATGTTCGTCTCACTGCCGTTCGTCGCGCGCGAGGTGGTGCCGACGCTGCGGGAGATCGGCGAGGAGCAGGAGCAGGCCGCCCACACGCTCGGCGCGTCGGGCTGGCAGACCTTCTGGCGGATCACGCTCCCCTCGATCCGCTGGGCCGTGATCTACGGCGTCGTGCTCACCACCGCGCGCTGCCTGGGCGAGTACGGCGCGGTCGCCGTCGTCCACGGCTACAAGATGACGGCCACGCTGCAGGTGCAGGACTACTACGAGAACTTCAACCAGTCCGGCGCGTATGGTGTGTCGCTGATGCTCGCCGTCATGGCCGTCATCGTCCTGGTCAGCATGATCCTGATCAGGCCGAGAGAGGCGCACGACTAGTTCCGATGTCGATCTCGATCCAGAACGTCTCCAAGCGCTTCGGCGACTTCGTCGCGCTCGACGATGTGTCGCTCGAGGTGCCGACGGGCTCGCTGGTCGCGCTGCTGGGGCCGAGCGGCAGCGGCAAGTCGACGCTGCTGCGGATCGTCGCGGGCCTCGAGCGCCCCGACGGCGGGGCGGTCCACATCGCCGACGAGGACGTCACGGGCACCACGCCGCAGGAGCGCGGGATCGGCTTCGTGTTCCAGCACTACGCGGCGTTCAAGCACATGACGGTCTTCGAGAACGTCGCGTTCGGCCTGAAGGTGCGGCACCGGTCGAAGGCCGAGATCCGCGCCCGGGTCCACGAGTTGCTCGACCTCGTCCAGCTGGAGGGGATGGCGAAGCGCTATCCGTCGCAGCTCTCCGGCGGTCAGCGCCAGCGCATGGGCCTGGCCCGTGCGCTCGCGGTCGAGCCGAAGGTGCTGCTGCTCGACGAGCCCTTCGGGGCGCTCGATGCACGCGTCCGCAAAGAGCTGCGCGTCTGGCTCCGGCGGCTCCACGACGAGACGCACACGACCACCGTCATCGTCACTCACGACCAGGAGGAGGCGATGGAGGTGGCCGAGACGGTCGCGGTGATGAACCACGGACGGATCGAGCAGGTCGCCGGCCCCATCGAGCTGTACGAGCGGCCGGCGAACGAGTTCGTGATGGAGTTCGTCGGCGCCGTCAACCGGCTCGGCGACGCCTTCGTGCGCCCGCACGACCTCGAGGTGAGCCTCGAGCCGAACGGGTCGACGAAGGAGGCGATGATCGTCCGCCTCGTCCACCTCGGCTTCGACGTTCGCCTCGAGCTCGTCCGGGACGACGGCGAGCATCTCGCCGCACAGCTCACCCGCGACCAGGCGGAGGCGATGGAGCTGGCGCCCGGGCAGATCGTCTACGTCAGGCCGACGCGGCAGACGACGTTCGCGTCCTGACGAAGCGGTCTCCGGCTCCTATGGGTGCGGCGCCCAGGCTTCCGGGTCGGAGACGAGATCGCGGACGACCGCCGGCAGCTCTCCGGAGGCGACGTCGGCCAGCGTCACCGCCTCTAGCACCGAGCGCAGGCTCGCGCGCACGGCGATCCAGACGTCCTTGAGCGGCTCGGCCGTCCCCTGGTAGGAGATCGAGTCCGGACGCACACCGCGGACGTTCGCGAGCGGCCCCTCGACTGCGCGGATGACCTCGGCGAGCGTGATCTCCGCTGCGGGCCGGGCGAGCCAGTAGCCGCCCTCCGCGCCGCGCTGGCTGCGGACGAGCCCCGCGTGCCGAAGGTCGCCGAGGATGTTCTCGAGGAACTTGAGCGGCACCTCCTGGGCCTGGGCGATCCGCTCGCCTTTGACGTGGCCTTCGCCCTCGGCGGCCGCGAGCTGGATGCAAGCCCGCAGCGCGTAGTCGGCCTTGGCTGAGACGCGCACAATGCAATTCTGACCGAACGCCTTTCCCCGGACCTGGGCGGGGCGCCCGGGCTGGTCGCACCCCTTGGGTACAATGCCGTTCCACCAGTGTTCGAACGGTTCACAGAGAGAGCTCGCCAGGTCGTCGTCCTCGCCCAGGACGAAGCCCGTGCGCTGAAGCACAACTACATCGGCACGGAGCACATCCTGCTGGGGCTACTGCGCGAGGAGGAGGGGCTCGCCGCACGCGTTCTCGAGTCGCTGGACATCACGGTCGAGGAGGTGCGAGCGCAGGTGGCCCGGATCGTCGGCCAGGGCGACGAGGTCACCACCGGCCAGATCCCGTTCACGCCGCGCGCGAAGAAGGTGCTGGAGCTGGCGCTGCGCGAGGCGCTCAGCCTCGGCCACAACTACATCGGGACGGAGCACATCCTGCTCGGCCTCGTCCGCGAGAACGAGGGCGTCGCCGCGCGCATCCTGCTCGACTTCGACGCCGACGCGGAGAAGATCCGGAACGAGATCATCCGCATGCTCTCCGGCCCGGGCCGCCGCCAGGGCGGCTCTCCCGGCGGCGCCGCCGAGAAGTCGAAGAGCTCGAAGCTGCTCGACCAGTTCGGCCGCAACTTCACCAAGCAGGCCGCGGAGGGCAAGCTCGACCCGGTCGTCGGCCGGCAGATCGAGATCGAGCGGATCATGCAGATCCTCTCACGCCGCCAGAAGAACAACCCCGTGCTGATCGGCGAGCCGGGTGTCGGCAAGACGGCGATCGTCGAGGGCCTCGCCCAGCGCATCGGCGCGAACCAGGTGCCCGAGCTCCTGAAGGGCAAGCAGATCTACAGCCTCGACCTGGCCGCGCTCGTCGCCGGCTCCAAGTACCGCGGCGAGTTCGAGGAGCGCCTGAAGAAGGTGATGAAGGAGATCCAGCAGCGGGGCGACATCATCCTGTTCATCGACGAGCTCCACAACCTCGTCGGCGCGGGCGCGGCCGAGGGCGCGATCGACGCGGCCTCGATCCTGAAGCCGGCGCTCGCCCGCGGCGAGCTGCAGACGATCGGCGCGACCACACTGGACGAGTACCGCAAGTACCTCGAGCGCGACGCCGCGCTGGAGCGGCGCTTCCAGCAGGTACGCGTCGAGGAGCCGTCCGTCGACGACACCGTCCAGATCCTGCGCGGGCTCCGCGACCGCTACGAGGCGCACCACCGCTGCAAGATCACCGACGAGGCGCTGCACGCTGCCGCCGCACTCGCTGACCGCTACATCCAGGACCGGCACCTGCCGGACAAGGCGATCGACCTGGTCGACGAGGCCGCGTCGCGCATGCGGATCAAGACGATGACTGCGCCCCCGCGCTACCGCGAGCTCGAGGAGGAGATCGAGAAGGTCCGCAAGGACAAGGAAGACGCGATCGAGAACCAGGAGTTCGAGAAGGCAGCGTCTCTTCGGGACAAGGAGCGCAAGCTCTCGCAGAAGAAGCGCGAGCTCGAGGAGTCCTGGCGCGACGAGGAGAACGAGCAGCAGCCGGAGATCGGCGAGGAGGAGATCGCCGACATCGTCTCGATGTGGACGGGCATCCCGGTCTTCAAGCTGACCGAGGCGGAGACGCAGAAGCTGATCCGGATGGAGGACGAGCTGCACAAGCGCGTCATCGGGCAGCACGAGGCGATCGTCGCGGTGTCGAAGTCGATCCGTCGCGCCCGTGCCGGGATCAAGGACCCGAAGCGCCCGACCGGCTCGTTCATCTTCCTCGGCCCGTCCGGCGTGGGGAAGACCGAGCTCGCCCGCACGCTCGCCGAGTTCCTGTTCGGCGACGAGGACGCGCTGATCCAGGTCGACATGTCCGAGTACATGGAGAAGCACTCCGTCTCGCGGCTCGTCGGCTCGCCGCCCGGCTACATCGGGTACGACGAGGGCGGCCAGCTGACGGAGGCCGTGCGTCGTAAGCCGTACTCCGTCGTGCTCCTCGACGAGATCGAGAAGGCGCACCCCGATGTCTTCAACATCCTGCTGCAGATCCTCGAGGACGGGAAGCTGACCGACGCCCAGGGGCGGAAGGTCGACTTCCGCAACACGATCGTGATCATGACCTCGAACATCGGCGCCGCCTCGATCTCGAAGAACCAGTCGCTCGGCTTCTCGGTCGGCGACGAGAGCGGACTCTCGTACGACGACATGAAGGACCGCGTGATGGGCGAGCTGAAGAAGGTCTTCCGCCCCGAACTCCTGAACCGGATCGACGAGGTGATCGTCTTCCACAAGTTGTCGAAGGACGAGATCAAGACGATCGTCGACCTGCTGCTCAAGCGGCTGCGCGAGCAGATGGCGCTCCACGAGGCGTCGATCGAACTCACCGAAGACGCCAAGGAGATGCTCGTCGAGAAGGGCTACGACCCGGCGATGGGCGCCCGGCCGCTGCGCCGCGCGATCCAGCGCCACATCGAGGACCCCTTGGCCGACTTCGTCCTCGGCGCGGAGCTCACGCCGGGCTCGACCATCATGGTCGACCGCAAGGGTGAAGAAGAGGTCGACATCACGATCATCCCGGGCGAGGAGCGCGAGCCGGTTGCGGTTCCGGCCGGCGACGCATCGGAGCCCGAAGGCCCGACGGACGACCCGGCCGAGCACTCGGACGACTAGCTTCTTCCGCTGACGCGACTTACGCCGTAACGCGCCCGAGTGAAGACGGGAGCCCTGGTCCCCCGCGCTTGCCCCCCTCCTCGCCGACGGGGTAGGCGTTACAGAATCGCCACGTAGAGCGTCGGGACCGCTCCGTAGACTGGCCCCATGGCCAAGGCTGCGGCGTCCGTCTTCTCCTGCCCTGAGTGCGGCTACTCGTCGGGTCGCTGGCTCGGACGCTGCCCCGGATGCGGGGAGTTCGGGACGCTCGTCGAGGAGTCGAAGTTCACGGCGGGCGGGGCTCCCGTCTCGGCCGCCAAGCCGCTCCTGCGGCTGGTCGAGGTCGAAGCCGAGGAGGCGGACCGCATTCCCACCGGGGTGCCCGAGCTCGACCGCGTCCTCGGCGGCGGGCTCGTGCCGGCGTCGCTCGTCCTCGTCGGGGGCGAGCCCGGCGTCGGCAAGTCGACGCTGCTCCTGATGGCGCTGCGTGCGATCACCGATTGCGGGCGGCGGGCGCTCCTCGTCACGGGGGAGGAGTCCAAGGCTCAGGTGAAGCTCAGGGCCGACCGGATCGGCGGGCCGGGGGCGATCGAGATCCTCGCCGAGACCGAGCTCGAGACCGTCTGCGCCACGCTCGAGCGCGAGCGTCCGGATGTCTGCGTGATCGACTCGGTGCAGACGCTCTACGCGGGCGAGCTCGCCTCCGCGCCGGGCTCGGTCGCGCAGGTCCGGGAGGCCGCCGGGCGCCTGTTGCGGGTGGCGAAGGAGAGCGGCGTCGCCGTCTTCCTCGTCGGCCATGTGACCAAGGACGGGGCCGTGGCCGGCCCCCGGGTGCTCGAGCATCTCGTCGACTGCGTGCTCCAGTTCGAGGGCGATCGCTACCGCGCGCACCGGGTGCTGCGCGCGGCGAAGAACCGCTTCGGCTCGACGAACGAGATCGGAGTCTTCGAGATGACCGGAACCGGGCTCGTGGGCGTCCCCGATCCGTCCGAGCTCTTCGGGCGCACCGAGGCGGGCGAGGTGGGCGCCGCGGTCGCCTGCGCCCTGGAGGGAACGCGGCCGATCCTGCTCGAGATCCAGGCGCTCGTGTCACCGACAGACCTGGCGATGCCTCGCAGGGTGGCGACCGGCGTCGACCCGAAGCGCCTCGCGATGATCGTCGCCGTGCTCGGCAGGCATGCCCGGGTCGCGCTGGGCGGCGCCGACGTCTTCGTCAACGTGGCCGGCGGCGTCCGCATCGACGAGCCGGGTGCCGACCTGGCGATCTCGCTCGCGATCGCGTCGGCGGCGAGAGGCGTGCCGGTGAAGGAAGGCGTAGCGGCTTTCGGGGAGGTGGGTCTCACGGGCCGTCTCCGCCCCGCGACTCAGGCCGAGCGACGGCTCGAGGAGTGCGCAAAGCTGGGCCTCTCGACGGTGCTGGCGCCTCGCGGCACCTCCAGCCACGGCGGAGTCGCACTCGTCGAGGCCGGTACCGCCGCCCAGGCGCTCGCCCTCGGCCTGGGGGAGCCTGCGGCCGAGCGCGACTAGGCGCCTCTGAGCAGGGATTTTTTGTGAAGAGGGCGTTAAAAGCCCTGGAAACTTGGCGTTTTCAAGCCGTTTGAGCTACACTGGTTTCAGTTCGCCGGCGGATGTCAGACCCGCCGGCGTCTTGGCGACTACGGAGCTTCGAAAGGGGAGTCAGCTTGTTCAAGGTCGGCGACAAGGTGGTGTATCCGCACCACGGAGCAGGCACTGTCGTGAAGAAGGAACAGCGCGAGGTGCTCGGCGAGAAACGCGATTACCTCACGATCAAGATCCTCCACAACGACATGACCGTGAACGTGCCGTGCGAGAACGCGGAGAAGGTCGGGCTGCGACGCGTGATCGACGAGCCGATGGTCGAGAAGGTCCTCAAGGCGCTCCAGGGCTCCGGCACGACCATGCCGAAGAACTGGAACCGCCGCTTCAAGCACAACCGCGACAAGATGAAGACAGGCGACATCTTCGAGTTGGCCGAGGTCGTGCGGAACCTATCGCTCCGCGACCACGAGAAGGGCCTGTCGACCGGCGAGAAGCAGATGTTCGTGAAGGCGAAGAAGATCCTCGCGAGCGAACTCATGTACGCCAAGGCGATGGACGAGGACGAGGCCGGAGTCTGGCTGGACGACGTGCTCTCCACCGTCTCGAACGGCAAGAAGAAGACCGCCAAGGCGACCGCGGCAGCGAGCGCCTAGCGCGCGGCGCGGGAGGCCGTTGTCCGTCTGGGCCGTGCTCGCCGCCGCCGGCCGCGGCGAGCGGCTCGAGGCGGACCAACCCAAGGCGTTCGCGCAACTTGGCGGTCGGCCGCTCCTCGCGGAGAGTCTCGAGCGGTTGGAAGCATCCGCGTGGATCGACTCGATCGTGGTCGTCGCTCCCCCCGGGTGGGAAGAGCCGGTGATCCTGCTCGCCGAGGAGCTGGGGTGCGGGAAGGTGGTCGCCTCGGTCGCCGGCGGCGAGTCGAGGGCGGCTTCCGTTCGCATCGGCGTGGCGGAGGTGACCGACGACGCAGCCGTGATCCTCGTCCACGACGCCGCCCGGCCGCTGGTCTCCGACCCGGTGGTCGAGCGCCTGATTGCAGCGCTGAACGAGGGTTGGGACGGAGCCGTCCCGGGGCTGGCCCCTTCTGACACGGTCAAACGGGTGCGCGAGGAAGCCGTCGTCGAGACGCTCCCTCGGGACGAGCTCCGCGCGGTTCAGACGCCCCAGGCATTCGTCGCAGCGGTCCTCCGTGACGCAGTCGCGGGTGGGGGCGATGCGACGGACTGCTCGTCGCTCGTCGAGGCGCAGGGTGGCCGCGTGACCGTGGTCGAGGGTGACCCGCGGCTGCTGAAGGTGACGACCGCGGACGACCTCGCCCTGGTCGAGTCCTGGCTCGACCGCTCCGAACCGCTGTGATCCTCGACTACCACATGCACCTGCGCGACCCGGACGAGCGGATCGTGCACACGCTCGAAGCCGTGGAGCGCTTCGTCGAGACCGCGTCGGCGCGCGGTGTCGACGAGATCGGCTTCACCGAGCACGTCTACTACTTCCGTCAGACCCGTCCGGTGTGGACGCTCCAGTACCAGACCGAGCGGTGCGTCTACGACCTGGACGCGTACGTCGACGTGGTGCTGGAGGCGAAGCGCCGCGGCCTGCCCGTCAAGCTCGGGCTCGAGGTCGACTACGTCGGCGATCGGCAGGACGAGCTCGCAGCCGCTCCTCGAGGCCTACCCGTGGGACTACCTGCTCGGCTCCGTGCACTGGATCGATGGTCAGGGAGTCGACCAGCATCCGGGGATCTGGGCTCACGCAGCGGTCGACGAGGTCTGGCGCCGCTACTTCGCCGCCCTGGTCGAGCTCGCCTCCTCCGGCCACGTCGACGTGCTCGCGCACCCCGATCTCGCCAAGATCTTCGGCGACCGGCCGGATCGGATCGAGTATCCGCCCCTCGACGGCGTCGCCCTCGAGATCTCGACCGCCGGGCTGCGCAAGCCGGTCGGGGAGCTGTACCCGGCGGCGGCGATGCTCGCATCGAGACCTGCGATCACTCTTGCCTCGGACGCGCACGTGCCGGCCGACGTCGGCCGTGACCTCGACCGCGCGGTCGCGCACGCGCGTGCGGCAGGCTACGAGACCGTGACCGTGTTCGAGGGCCGCAAGGCACGCCAGGAGCCGCTCGGGTGACCGGGCCCGGCCGCGGAAAGGTCGGCGCCGAATCGACGCTGTTTCGGCGCAGACGTGTACGAACTCCGCGGGTACGATCGGCCGCGGGAGGCGGGTGGACATCCCATGACCCCTCCCCGGGTGGGGCTATGGAAAGAGGGGGCCCGTGACGGGCGAAGGGGCGATCCGGATCGGGCTCGGCGTCGATGCGCATGCGCTCGAGGAGGGCGTTCCGCTCGTCCTCGGTGGGGTGCGGGTGGAGAGCGCGCGCGGGCTCGCGGGCCACTCGGACGGCGACGTGATCACCCACGCGCTGATCGACGCGCTCCTCGGCGCGGCCAACATGGGCGACATCGGCTCCTTGTTCCCCTCGGACGGGAGCACGCCGCCCGGCGTGTCCTCGCTCGTCCTGCTGGAGGACGTGGGTGGACGTCTCCGCGCCGCCGGCTGGCAGCTGGTCAACGCCGACTGCGTCTTCATCGGCGAGGAGCCTCGGCTGGCGCCGATTCGCGACCGGATGCGCGCGGCGCTCGCGGCGGCGCTCGGCGTCCGCGACGACCAGATCTCCGTTCGAGCGACGACGACGGACGGGCTCGGATTCACCGGCCGCGGCGACGGGCTCGCGGCCCAGGCCGTCGCGTTGATTCGTCGGGCCTAGAGAGCACAGCGCCGCATCGCATCCTCGAGCCGGTCGAGAGCCAGGTCGAGCTCCCGCGGCGAGTAGTCGAGCCGCTCGTGCACGCGCGCGACCGATCCCTGCAGGGCGGGGAACGCGCTCGACCGTGTGCCGGTCGCCGGTCTTCGTCACCTCCAGCAGCGCCGAGCGACCGTCGTCCGGGTTCGGCCGGCGCCGGACCAGGCGGCGCGCCTCCAGCCGGCGCAGGTACGACGACAGGGTCGTCGGCGGCATGCCGAGCAGGGCGGCCAGCCGTGACGGTGTGATCGGCTGGAACGCCCTGATCGCGCTGAGCACGGCGAAGTCGTTCGGGCTGCACCTTCAAGCCCGGTCATCGCGCGCCCGAGCAGGTCGTCGGCCAGCTGGCCGAGGATGAAGAGGCGGAAGAGGACGTTGCGACCGCGAGATGGAGCTGCGCTCATAAAGTGCGAAGTCGCAGTATAGTGCTGCGATGTCGTACTAGTTGGAGGTGCGTATGCTCAAGCACGTCGGTTGGTCGACCATTCTGATCGTCGCGGTGGCCGGTGTGGCGACGGCCGCCGCCGCAGTCAAGCCGGCGCGGGTCGCCGCGCGGGTGGCGACCGGCAGGGCGCCGTGCTCCGAAAACGGCGGCCTGGGCTACCTCTGGGTCAGCAACTTCGGCGACGCGACTGTCGCTCGCGTCGATCCGGCGACGAACCGCGTCACCGCTCGGATCAAGGTCGGCGCACAGCCGTGCGGTGTCGCGATCGGCGCCGACGCGCTCTGGATCGACGGGTACGGGACCGGCAACGTCGAGCGCGTGGATCCGCAGTCGAAGCAGGTCGTGGCCCGGATCCCGATCGGCCCGAGCCTCTGGGACGTCGAGTTCGGGGCCGGCGCGGTGTGGGCGACGAGCGAGTTCAACGGCACCGTCAGCCGCATCGACCCTGCGACGAACGCGATCGTCGCGACCGTCAAGGTCGGCAAGGCGCCGCGTCAGGTTCGCTACGGCGCGGGCGCGATCTGGGTCGGTAACCACGCCGGCAAGAGCATCTATCGGGTCGACCCGGCGACGAACCGCGCGAAGGCCGTGCCGGTCGGGCTGCTCTCCCCCGACTCCGTCGCCGTCAGCGACACCGCGATCTGGGTGACTTCGAGCGCCGACCGGTTCGCGGTCCGTCTCGACCCGAGGACGATGCGCGTGGTCGCTCGGGTGAAGGTCGGGCTCGGCCCGAGCAACGCGGCCATCGCCGGCGACGGCAGCGTGTTCGTTCCGAACAACGCCGACGGCACGGTCAGTCGGATCGACCGCGGCTCGTAACAAGGTGGTCGCGACCTACAAGGTCGGGCCGAAGCCGTTCCCGGCCGCGACCGCTTTCGGCGACGTCTGGGTGCCGTTCGCGGGCGGGAGGCAGGTGGTGCGCTTCCACGTCGGCTGATCCGGCATCATCGACGAGTGTCCGTGCAGCTCCGGCCTTCGACCGAGTTCACCCACGGCGAGCTGGCGGCGCTGTTCACTGCGGCCTACGAGGGATACTTCGTCCCCTTCGCCGTCGACGAGGCGACCCTCCGGTACATGGTCGACGTCTTCGACCTCGACCTGGGACGATCGCTGGTCGCCGTCGACGACGGAGCACCCGTGGGCCTTGCCAACCTCGGCCGGCGCGGCGCCTGCACCTGGCTCGGCGGGGTCGGCGTCGTCGCGAGCCGTCGGGGCGAGGGAATCGGCGAGCTGCTCACGCAGCCGTCTGCTCGAGCAGGCCGGCGCGGCGGGGGCGACCGAGATGGTGCTCGAGGTGATCGTCGACAACCACCCGGCGATCTCGCTCTACGACAAGCTCGGCTTCGTCCGGACGCGCGAGCTCGAAGTGCTGTCCCTCGCCGCCGAGGACGCCGGACGGGGCCGACGCCGAGCCGGCGTCCCTGGACGACGCCAGGAGCCTCGTCCGCGAACGACGCGAGGGGGAGGAGCCGTGGCAACGCGCCGACGTCACGGTCGACAGGCTCGTCCAGCGCGACTCCGCGCCGGAGGCGATGGTCGCCGGCGACGCTGCGGCCGTCTATCGCGTCACCGGCGACAACGTCGGCCTCGTCCAGGCTGCGGGCGACGGGCTCGGGCTCGCCGCGATCCTCGCGGTCGTTACGCGCCAGGGGAAAGGTGACAGCGGTGAACTATCCGGCCGGGGGCCAGGTCGCCGAGGCGTTCCGCGACCTCGGCGCGGACGTCTCGCTGCGCCAGTACGAGATGGTCAAGCGCCTCGACTAGGTCGGATCGAGCGCGTACCCGCGGGAGAGCATCGCCTCGCCGCGATCGAGGCAGGATTCCCAGGTCGGCACGTCCCAGCCGAGCGAGTCGGCCAGGCGGACGATCATGTTGAAGAGCGCGGCGACATGGATCGCATCGACCATCGCCTCACTGGACACGCCCGCCGTCCGCACACGCGTCCGCGTCATGCGGGCGTGAGCTCCTCCGGGCGGAGCGTCAGCTTCTCGAGGAAGCCGAGCATCGCGCGCAGGCGCTCGTCGACCGGCGCGGTGCGCCAGTCCGCCTCGACCGCCTGCCAGACCTCGTCACCCAGCGCGTACGACGCGACCGCGCCATGGGAGCGCGTTCAGAACGGGCACTGGTTGAGCGACGAGACGAAACCTGCAAACAGCTCGCGCTCGCCCGGCGACCAGTCGGACGGGCCGCGCATCGCCGCGTCCAGCGCGGCAGAAAAAGGTCGGCCGAACAGCTCGGGCCGGTAGTAGAGCGTCTTCAGGACGCCGGAGGCGGTCGGCAGGCCGCGCGCCTGTGCGATCTGGCCAGGATCGCCGCCTCGGCCGGGCCGTGGCCCGTAATCGACGACATCGAGCCTCATCGCCGCGTCTCCAGCCCCAATACCTTCAGTCCGGCCTCCCTCCGGAGAAGACCCGCCGCGACCGCAGCCGACACGGTCTGCTCGAAGATCTCGTCCTCCGAGTGCCCGGCCGTCTTCAGCGCTTCGACGTCGCCGTCGGTGACCGCGTAGGCGCGCGTGCGCACCTTGTCGAGATACGCCTCGAAGTCGGGCGGCACCGGCCGGTCGGGATGGGCGGCATCGCGCAGCGCCGCGATCAGGTCGTCGTAGCGGGTCATGCCGGAAGCCTAGCCCGCTGCCCGTCCACGACGACCAGACCATCGGCCACGAGGGACGCGAGCGCCTCCGGATCCTGCTCGAGCGGCTGCGGCTCGGCAGCGACCAGGCGGAGCAGACGCGCGCGCCGCTGGCGGAACGAGCCCTTCGAACCGGCTCTGCTTCCGTTCGGGCTCGTAGCGGCGACCGGCCGAGGGACAGTCGCCGGCCAGCGGGCAGTCGCCGCAGCGCGGCACGCGCGCGAGACAGATCGTTGCGCCGAGGTCGAACAGTGCCTGGGCCGCCTCGGGGCCGAACGCGCGGCCGCTCCGCGAGAGCACGCGGCCGACGTTGACGTCCACCGGTAGGACGGGTCGGCCGAATGCGAAGTTCCCGATCGCCGCTGCCGTGTACGGGCCGACGCCCGGTAGCTCGGTCAGGTCATCGGGCCAGCCGCGCTCGACGATCACGCCGGCCGCTCGGTGCAGGGCCAGGCCGCGCCGGTTGTAGCCGAGCCCCTGCCAGGCGCGGATCGCGTCCGCGGGTGACGCCGCGGCCAGCGATTCGACCGTCGGCCAGCGGTCGAGCCACTCGAGATAGCGGGGCACGACCCGCGAGACCTGCGTCTGCTGGAGCATCACCTCGGAGACCAGGATCGCGTACGGATCGCGGGTTCCGCGCCACGGCAGCTCGCGCCCGTGCTCGGCGAACCAGCCCAGCAGAAGCTCCTCCATGTGGCTGAAGCTACGCGTGGCGCTCGATGAAAGCGAGCGTCCGCTTCCAGGCGTCGTCCGAGGCTGCCTGATACTGCTCCTGCTTGCGGTCGAAGAACGAGTGCGGCGCGCCTTCGTACGTGACGATCTCGTGCTCGACGCCGGCCGCGGACAGGGCCTCGTCGAAGGCGGCGTTCTGCTCGCTGGTGATGTTCTCGTCCGCACCGGCCTGCAGCGCGAGAATCGGCCCCTTCAGCTCCGCCGCTCGGTCGAGCGGGCCCGGCCAGTCGCCGCGGGCAGTCAGGCTGCCGTAGAAGCCGACGGCCCCGGCGAGATCGTGGCCGTCGGCGGTGGAAAGCCACGAGTTGCGGCCGCCGAAGCAGAACCCGACCGTGAAGATCGAGCCGGCGCCGTGGTCCCGGAGCCAGGCGGCGGCGGCGGCGACGTCGAGCTGGATCGTCGCCGGGTCGGTGCGGCTGACGTGATCCATGTACGCGAAGTCGTCGTCGCGCTTGGCGATGCCGGCGGTGCGACCGAAGTAGTCGAACGCGATCGCGGCGATGCCGCGTTCGGCGAAGCGGAGTGCGAGCTCCTCGTAGAAGCGGTACAGACCGCGAACGTCGGGCAGGATGACGACGCCTTCGTTCGAGGGCGCATCGGGTGTTGCGGCGAACGCGGCGAAGCGGTTCCCGTCGGCCGCTTCCAGGACGAGATCCTCGTGCGAGACGGCTGCGCCGGAGATGGGCGGGACCGGCGGCGAGGAATCGAGGTCGAAGCACACGGCTTCTGCAGCCTAACCGTTGTCCACCTGGTTACCGGAACGGTTCCCATTCGACTCGAGCTCTGTAGCTACCTTTTTTGAAGCATGAATGCGCAATACCTGATGTTGATCGAGCAGCTCGTCCGCGAGGGCCGCCCCGAGGGCGAGATCGACGCGATCGTCGCCAGGACGGTCGACGAGGACGTCGACGTTCTCGAGGACGACGTCGACGAGTTGCCCGCCGCGGCCTAAGGCTCGCGACGCTCGAGTGCGTCCCAGAGGCGCGCGACGTCGTCTTCGAGCCGGCTGACCCGGCGGGCGAGGTCGGCGTCCTCGGTTCGAGGCGGCTCCAAGAGCTCGGGCTCCGGCCGCTCCGAGCCGAGCAGCTGCACGTACCGTTCCCCCCGCTCACCGGGCCGGTTGGTATGCCGCTCGGCATACTCGCGTTCGGTCAAGCGTGAGAGCGCCTCCTCGACTTCGTCCTGGTCGAAGTGGTGCAGCCGTTCGGTTCGCTGCCGGAGCTCGGCTACGGTCTGTGGCCCGCGCAGCATCAGTAGGGCGAGGAGTGAGAGCTCCGCGTCGTCCAGTGTCAGCGCCTCGTCGAGCAGATGTCGGTACTTGACTGCCCGGCTGCCGGCACCGCTCGCCAGCCGCACCCAGCCGCGCCGGGAAAGTGCCTCGAGCGCGATGCGGATCGTCGGCTCGTCGTAATCGACGACCGGGTCGCGGCTCGTCGACTGGTTGCATGCCAGCCGCAGCGCGTTCAGCGACAGCGGGTACTGGTCGGGGGTCGTCCGCTGCTTCTCGAGCAGGCATCCGAGCACGCGGATCTCGGCTGCGGTCGCGTCCACGCCGAGAGCCTAAAGCCACACCCCCACCCAGGTGTACGACGGTGTCGGCTCGGTCAACTTCGACCGCTCGGTCGCCGCGCTTCGGCCGCGCGGGATGCTCGTCCTCTGCGACGCCGCCGGCGGGCCGGTGCCGCCGGTCGAGATCGCCCTGCTGAACGCGGGCTCGACGTTCCTGACGTGCCCGACGCTCGTCCACTACGTCGCAACCCGCGAGGATCTGCTCCTGCGCTCGGGCGACGTGTACGGCTGGATCGCCGACGGGTCGCTCGATGTCCGCATCGGCGCCACCCATTCGCTCGAGGACGCGCGCCGCGCAGGAGGATCTCGAGTCGCGCCGTACGACCGGGAAGCTCCTGCTCGCCGTCGACCGCGGCTGATCCCGTACGGCGGCAAGCGCGGCGCCCTCCAATTGGGCAACGCGTAAGCTTCGCTTCGGGCCGCGAACGGAAGTTGGTGCTCATCGTCAGCTCTCGCCTGGAGAAGTGGGCGTCCCGGGATCGCGGCCCGCGGCCGGCCATCGTCCTGGGGCAGTCGACGACCGGGCTCAGCTACGTCCGTAGCCTCCAGCGACGCGGTGTCGCCACGCTGCTGCTCACCGATCGAGGCTGGCCCGGGCTGCACAGCCGCTACGGGCTCACCGTGGAGCTGCCCGGGATCGTGGAGGAACCCGACGTGTGGCTGGAGACTCTGGTCTCCGTGGCGGAACGATTGAACCGGCGCCCGGTCTTGCTCGTTGCCTTCGACCACGCCGTGCTGTTCGTGGGCGAGCACGCCGAAGAGCTGGAGCGCCGCTACGACTTTCTGATCCCTCAGCTCGAGACGTCCGCGGCCATCGTCGACAAGCACCGGCAGTACGAGCTTGCCGCAGCGGCGGGGATTCCCATTCCGCGGACGTTCGTTCCCGGGAGCGGTGAGGAGGCGGTCGGGCTCGCGAACGACATCTCGTACCCCTGCCTCCTCAAGCCGTTCGTCGGCTACGGCGTCGCCGACCATTTCGATGGGAGGAAGAACGCGGTCGTAAGGGACGCGGCGAGGCTACGCTCGGAATTCGACCGGCTGGCGGCCGCTGCTGTTCCGTGCCTGGTCCAGGAGATCATCCCGGGAGGCGACGATGCGTTCTACGGCTATCTCAGCTTCTGGGGTCGGGACGGCGAGGAGCTGGCCTGGATCACGAAGCAGAAGCTCCGCCAAGAGCCGGCGCTGTTCGGCGACGGCACCTATCAGCGGACCGTCGACGTCCCGCGCGTAGCCGAGCTCTCGCGGAGGTTCCTGCAGACGCTGGGCTACGTCGGCGTCGCAAGCGCGGAGTTCAAGTACGACGGGCGCGACGACACCTATCGCCTGATCGAGGTCAATCCGAGAGCCGTCTCGGGCAACGAGCTCGCCGTCGCCGCGGGGATCGATCTGCCGTACCTCAGTTACGTCTACCTCGTCCAAGGGGCGGTGCCGGCCTGGGAGCAGCGCTGGGACGTCCACTGGATCAACGAGCTGCGCGATCTCGAGACGCTGCTCCGTGAGACCCCGACTCGACGCGCCGCAGCGCGCGAGTGGGTTCGCTCGCTGCGACACGCAGAAGCGTTCGCACTTGGCGCCTGGGACGATCCTGCCCCGCTGTTGGGGGCCTTCGGGGGTGCCGCTTACCGGAAAGTCGCGGGCCGACTTGGGCTCGAACGACCCCGCGTGCGTTCTGGCCGGCGCATTCATGAGAGCCTGGAGCCCGCCGAAGCCCCGGCACCGCGAGTTGCCGACTGACCGAACCGGTCGACGGACCGCCGGGCGAGCACCGATACTCATTCCAATGCCGTCGACGGAGATCCAGGCGGGCCTGTCAGAGCACCCCGAGGACGAGATCGTCCAGTCGGAGATCGAAGGGGCCAGACGCAAGAAGAAGAGCGGCAAGGGGCGGATCATCGCGATCGTCGTCTCCGTCGCGGTCATCGCGGGCGTGTTCGCGTTCGCGCTGCCGAAGATCGCGAACTATGGAGACGTCTGGGACGTCGTCAAGAGCCTCTCCTGGGAGTGGATCGCCGCACTCGTGGCTGCGGTGCTGCTCAACACGGCCACCTACGGGCCGCCATGGATGGCGGCGCTGCCCGCCTGGGTGCTGTCAGACAGGCCCGCCTGGATCTCCGTCGACGGCATTGGAATAGGTGTCGGTATCGCCCGGCGGTCCGTCGACCGGTTCGGTCAGTCGGCAACTCGCGGTGCCGGGGCTTCGGGCGGGCTCCAGGCTCTCATGAATGCGCCGGCCAGAACGCACGCGGGGTCGATCCGAGCCCAAATCGGCCCGCGACTTTCCGGTAAGCGGCACCCCCGAAGGCCCCCAACAGCGGGGCAGGATCGTCCCAGGCGCCAAGTGCGAACGCTTCTGCGTGTCGCAGCGAGCGAACCCACTCGCGCGCTGCGGCGCGTCGAGTCGGGGTCTCACGGAGCAGCGTCTCGAGATCGCGCAGCTCGTTGATCCAGTGGACGTCCCAGCGCTGCTCCCAGGCCGGCACCGCCCCTGGACGAGGTAGACGTAACTGAGGTACGGCAGATCGATCCCCGCGGCGACGGCGAGCTCGTTGCCCGAGACGGCTCTCGGATTGACCTCGATCAGGCGATAGGTGTCGTCGCGCCCGTCGTACTTGAACTCCGCGCTTCGACGCCGACGTAGCCCAGCGTCTGCAGGAACCTCCGCGAGAGCTCGGCTACGCGCGGGACGTCGACGGTCCGCTGATAGGTGCCGTCGCCGAACAGCGCCGGCTCTTGGCGGAGCTTCTGCTTCGTGATCCAGGCCAGCTCCTCGCCGTCCCGACCCCAGAAGCTGAGATAGCCGTAGAACGCATCGTCGCCTCCCGGGATGATCTCCTGGACCAGGCACGGAACAGCAGCGGCCGCCAGCCGGTCGAATTCCGAGCGTAGCCTCGCCGCGTCCCTTACGACCGCGTTCTTCCTCCCATCGAAATGGTCGGCGACGCCGTAGCCGACGAACTGGCTCAGGAGGCAGGGGTACGAGATGTCGTTCGCGAGCCTGACCGCCTCCTCACCGCTCCCGGGAACGAACGTCCGCGGAATGGGAATCCCCGCCGCTGCGGCAAGCTCGTACTGCCGGTGCTTGTCGACGATGGCCGCGGACGTCTCGAGCTGAGGGATCGGAAACGAGTGTAGCGGCGCTCCAGCTCTTCGGCGTGCTCGCCCACGAACAGCACGGCGTGGTCGAAGGCAACGAGCAAGACCGGGCGCCGGTTCAATCGTTCCGCTACGGAGACCAGAGTCTCCAGCCACACGTCGGGTTCCTCCACGATCCCGGGCAGCTCCACGGTGAGCCCGTAGCGGCTGTGCAGCCCGGGCCAGGCCTTGCCGATCGGTGAGCAGCAGCGTGGCGACACCGCGTCGCTGGAGGCTACGGACGTAGCTGAGCCCGGTCGTCGACTGCCCCAGGACGATGGCCGGCCGCGGGCCGCGATCCCGGGACGCCCACTTCTCCAGGCGAGAGCGACGAAGACACCAACTTCCGTTCGCGGCCCGAAGCGAAGCTTACGCGTTGCCCAATTGGAGGGCGCCGCGCTTGCCGCCGTACGGGATCAGCCGCGGTCGACGGCGAGCAGGAGCTTCCCGGTCGTACGGCGCGACTCGAGATCCTCCTGCGCGGCCGCGTCCTCGAGCGAATGGGTGGCGCCGATGCGGACATCGAGCGACCCGTCGGCGATCCAGCCGTACACGTCGCCCGAGCGCAGAGCAGATCCTCGCGGGTTGCGACGTAGTGGACGAGCGTCGGGCACGTCAGGAACGTCGAGCCCGCGTTCAGCAGGGCGATCTCGACCGGCGGCACCGGCCCGCCGGCGGCGTCGCAGAGGACGAGCATCCCGCGCGGCCGAACGCGGCGACCGAGCGGTCGAAGTCGTCGCGCCGACACCGTCGTACACCTCGGTGGGGGAATGTCTTTAGGCTCTCGGCGTGGACCGACCCAGCCGAGCTGCGCGTCCTCGGCTGCCTGATCGAGAAGCAGCGGACGACGCCCGACCAGTACCCGCTGTCGGTCAACTCCCTGCGGCTCGCGTGCAACCAGTCGACGAGCCGCGACCCGGTCGTCGACTGGGACGAGCGACGGTGCGCGAGGGGATCCAGCGGCTTCGCACCGCGGGTGGATCCGGCTCGCGAGCGGGCGGGGAGCCGCGCCGGCGAAGTACCGGCACCTGCTCGACTCCGCGCTGTCGCTCGACGACGCCGAGCTCGCGGTGCTCGCGGTGCTGATGCTGCGCGGGCCGCAGACGGCCGCGGAGATCTCGCAGCGCACGGAGCGGCTGCACTCGTTCGGCCCGGGCGAGGTGGACGAGACGCTCGAGCGGCTCGCCGGCCGCGAGCTTGTCGCGCGGCGGCCTCCCGGCCCGGTCAGCGCGGCGAGCGCTACGTCCAGCTGCTCGGCGCGGAGCGGCGAGAGCCCGAGCGCGCCGGAGCCGCCTCGAATCGAGCGCCGCCTCGAGCGCGGGTCAGCCGCGCTCGAAGCCGAGCTCGAGCGGATCGGGACGCACTCGAGCGCGCGGCCTTAGGCCGCGTCCGGCAGCTCGTCGACGTCGTCTTCGAGTGCCTCGACGTCCTCGCGGACGACCTGCTTGACGATGCGCTCGATCTCCCGCTCGGACTTGCCCTCGCGGACGAGCTGTTCGATCAGTGTCAGATATTCGTTCACTTCAAAAAAGGTAGCGGCACGCCCGTGTCGCCGGGCACCGTTCCGGTAACCAGGTGGACAACGGGTAGGCTGCCGCAGCATGTGCTTCGAGCTCGACTCCTCGCCGCCGATCCCGCCGATCTCCGGCGCCGCGGTCTCGCACGAGGATCTCGTCCTCGAGGCTGCCGACGGGAACCGCTTCGCCGCCTTCGCCGCGATGCCGGACGAGCCGCGCGCGGCCGGCGTCGTCATCCTCCCCGACGTCCGCGGCCTCTACCGCTTCTACGAGGAGCTCGCGCTCCGGTTCGCCGAGCGCGGGATCGCGCGCGATCGCGTTCGACTACTTCGGCCGCACGGCCGGGATCGCCAAGCGCGACAACGACTGGGACTACATGGCGAGGTCGCGCAGACGACGCCGGAGACGATCCAGCTCGACGTCGCCGCCGCGGCCGCCTGGCTGCGCGAGCAGCGGCGCCACCTCGGTCTTCACCGTCGGGCTTCTGCTTCGGCGGCCGCAACTCGTGGCTCTCGGCCGCCGGCGGCCACGGCCTCGCCGGCGCGGTCGGCTTCTACGGCAGCCTGCTGACCGCGGCGACTGGCTGGGCCCGATCAACCGCGCGGCCGAGATGAAGGCGCCGATCCTCGCCCTCCAGGCCGGCGACGACCAGAACATCACCGCCGAGCAGAACGCCGCGTTCGACGAGGCGCTGACCGCCGCCGGCGTCGAGCACGAGGTCGTCACCTACGAGGGCGCGCCGCACTCCTTCTTCGACCGCAAGCAGGAGGAGTTCGCGGCGGCCTCCGACGACGCCTGGGCGCGCGTGCTCGCGTTCATCGAGCGCCACTCGTAGCTTCGCCACATGGAGGAGCTTCTGCTGGGCTGGTTCGCCGAGCACGGGCGCGAGCTGCCGTGGCGCGGAACCCGCGATCCGTACGCGATCCTGGTCTCCGAGGTGATGCTCCAGCAGACGCAGGTCTCGCGGGTCGTGCCCCGCTATCTCGAGTGGCTCGACCGCTGGCCGACGGTCGAATCGCTGGCCACGGCGTCACCCGCGGACGCGATCCGGGCCTGGCAGGGGCTTGGCTACAACCGGCGCGGCCTGGCCCTGCACCGAGCGGCCGCCGTGATCGTCGAGCGCGGCTGGCCCGATGACCTGACCGAGCTACCGGGCGTCGGCCAGTACACGGCAGCGGCGGTCGGGAACTTCGCATTCGGCCGACCCGTCCTACCGGTGGACGTCAACGTCGGCCGCGTGCTCTCGCGGAGCGGCCGCGCGTTCGGGCCCGAGCGGCCCAGGCACTGTTCGACCTCGGCGCAGCGATCTGTCTCGCGCGCGTGCCGCGCTGCGGCGACTGCCCGCTGTCCGGCGACTGTCCCTCGGCCGGTCGCCGCTACGAGCCCGAACGGAAGCAGAGCCGGTTCGAAGGCTCGTTCCGCCAGCGGCGCGCGCGTCTGCTCCGCCAGGTCGCTGCCGAGCCGCAGCCGCTCGAGCAGGATCCGGAGGCGCTCGCGTCCCTCGTGGCCGATGGTCTGGTCGTCGTGGACGGGCAGCGGGCCAGGCTTCCGGCGTGACCCGCTACGACGA
>CAWEGI010000004.1:0-173526 GCA_963808815.1 uncultured Actinomycetes bacterium
GGTGCTCCGGGTACGCGGTGAAGTCGAGTACGAGGTGCTGCCGCTGGCCGAGCGGGACGCGGTCTCGCTCTTCTCGGAGCGGTCGCGCCTGCCGTCGAGCCCTGTCGTCCAGGAGCTCTGCCGCCGTCTGGACGACATGCCGCTTGCGCTCGAGCTGGCGGCGGCGCGTACAAAGGTGCTCACGCCGGAGCAGATCCTCGACCGGCTCGGCAACGGGCTCGATCTGTTCGAGGGGGGCCGTGACGCGGAGCCTCGCCAGGCGACCCTGCGGGCGACGATCGATGGTCGTACGATCTGCTCTCCCCGGAGGAGCAGCGGTTGTTCGCCCGCCTGGCCGTGTTCACGGCGGGTGCACGCTCGAGGCGGTGGAAGAGGTGTGCGAGGCCGACCTCGACACGCTCCAGTCGCTGGTGGAGAAGAGCCTTGTCCGCCGTACAGGCGATCGCTTCTGGATGCTGGAGACGATCCGCGAGCACAGCTCCGAACGGCTGGCCGAGTCGGGAGAGGAACAAGGAAGGCGCCAAGCGCACGCCGCCTGCTACCTCGCTCTGGCCGAGGAGTCGCGGCGCCGACTCCGCGGGCCGGAACAGGCCGTGTGGCTTGCTCGCATGATCGTCGAGGAACAGAACCTTCGAGCGGCGCTGTCCTGGGTGGTCGATCGACCCGCTGCAGAGACCGCCCTCCGGCTGATCTGGGCGCTCGAGGTCTTCTGGATTCGCGCCGCACGTGACGACGAAGCGGCGCAGTGGGTCGATCGCGCGCTCGCCATCGACTGCCCGGCACAGCAGATGCTCCGAGCCCGTGCGCTCGCGACCGGCGCGGTCATCGCTACCAGGACGGGAGATCTCGAGCTCGCTGCTCAGCGTTTCGGCGAGAGCATTCCCACCCTGCGAGCCGTCGAGGACGACGACGGCCTCGCCTTCGCCCTCCGGGGGCTCGCGTGGCTGTACGAGTCCCGGGGAGAGACCGCCCAGGCGCTCGCCCCGCTCGAGGAGGCGATTGCGCTCTTCTCCGAACTCGGCCACCCGATCGCAACGAGGCTCTGCGACCTCGGCGACGTCGCCCTCGCGGAGGGCGACGTCGCCCACGCACGTAGCTCGTACGAGCAAGCGGTCGCGGCGGGAGAGGCGGAAGGAGACGTCAGCGGGCAGGCGCAGGCACTCACCTCGCTCAGCGAGCTCGCGCTCGCAGCGGGTGATCTGGAGCTGGCGGAGCGACATGCGCGGGCAAGTCTCGAGCTCGCCGTCTCGCCGGCCGATCTCCTGCTGCCGGAGACGATCTGCCTTCTGGCAGATGTGGCCACAGGTCGGGGCCGACCCGAAGAGGCAGCGCGCATGGTCGCCGCAACCGAGCGGCTGCTCGGGGATGCTGAACCGTCTCCCGCGAGCCGCGAGATCCGGGAGCGCCTGAGCCTCGTTGTCGAACGGCTCCGGTCCATCGATGCCTCCACGCTCGAGCGGGCAAGGGTGGAAGGCGCCGCGCGCACCCGCGAGGACCTGCGCTCGTGGGTGCTCGGCGGATCGTAAACTGCGCTGCCCGCCGACTTCCGCGTCCGGACGCCAGTACGCGTCGAAAGCGTCGGGCCCGCTCACCTGATTCAGCCCGCAGCGGCTCGTGGTGGGAGCCGGGCTCACACTTCTGACGCGAGAGCGATTGCACCAAGGACGCCGGCGTGGCGCCCGAGCGCAGGCGGAACGATGTACTCGGCGATTTCGCGGCCGAGCGCAGGCACCGGCGGGTATCCGTTGACGAGTTCGGCCACCTCGTCGCGGACGAGCGCGAGCAGCTTCGGGGCGTCCATCACGCCACCCCCGATCACGATTCGCTCCGGGGAGAGGATCGAGATGACCGAGACGAGCCCCAGCGCGAGGTAGCGCGCCTCGAGCCGCCAAACCGCGTCGACGTCAGCGAGCTCTTCGGCGGGCTTCCCCCATCGGTCGGCGATTGCAGGGCCGGCGGCCAGCCCTTCCCAGCAGTCACCGTGAAACGGGCAGACGCCGTCGAACGGATCCGCACCACGATCGTGGGGAACACGCAGATGGCCGAACTCGGGGTGAAGGAGCCCGTGCAAGGGCTGACCCGCGACCACGACGCCTCCGCCGATCCCGGTTCCGACCGTGACATAGCAGACGACTTCCAGGCCTTGCGCGGCACCCCAGCGGGACTCACCGACCGCCGCTGCGTTCACGTCGGTGTCGAAGGCGACGGGAACGGCTAACCTGCGGCCCACCTCCTGGCCAACATCGGTGTGCGCCCATCCACGCTTGGGCGTGGTGGTGATGTACCCCCACGTGGGTGACGACGGGTTTTGGTCGATCGGTCCGAAGGAGCCGACCCCGATCGCGTCCACTGGCCCCTTCCGTTCGAAAAAGTCGACTGCCCGACCGATCGTCTCGTCAGGGGACGTCGTCGGAATCGTCTCGGTCGCCGTGAGGTCGTCGGGGCCCGTTCCGACCGCGCATTCCCACTTCGACCCGCCCGTCTCGATTCCGCCGTAGACCGTCACGCTGGTGTTGCCGCCGGCTCGTCTTCCGGCGCGACCAGGGAAAGCTCGCCGCGGCAGCCGCACGACTCGCGGTGGACGAACCTCGGTTCGAGCTGAACCCGTCGCGCAGCGAGCTCGGGATTCGCGAGACGCGAGACCAGCATCGTGACCGACTGCTCGCCGATCTGCGTATTCGCTTGAGCGATCGTCGTCAGTCGCGGGTGGAACAGGTCGGCCCACTCGAAGTCGTCGAACGCGACTAGCGCCATGTCGCCTGGGACAGAGAGCGACGCCTCCCGCAGAGCCCGCATCGCGCCGATCGTCATCCGATTGTTCGTAACCACCAGCGCGGTAGGGGGCCGGTCGAGCTCGAGCAGCCGATGAACGGCAGCGCACGCGTGTTCGGCGTCCGACTCGCCGGCGCCGATGAGCTCGGATTCGAACGGCAGCGACGCCGACTCCAGGCCGCGGCGGTACCCGTCGATCCGCTCTTCGCTCGTTGCGAGCCCTCGCAACCCGGCAATCATCCCGATGCGCACGTGGCCCAGCGCCGTCAGGTGCTCGACCAGGCGTGCGGTCGAAGCGACGTTCTCGGTCGCGATCTGGTCGAGCTCGACAGGGGCGAACCTGTCGATCAGCACGACCGGAATACCCCGCTTGCGGAGCAGGTCGAGTGCGGCCGCCGGCTCAGCCGACGGCGCCAGGATGACGCCGTCCACCCGGCGGCTCAGCAGATCCCTGGTCGCGCGGAGCTCACGTTCTGGGTCGTCGTGCGTGTCGGCGAGCAGGAGGGAATAGCCGGCGTCGGCGGCCTCCTGCTCGATTGCATGCGCGAGCTCCGCGAAGTAGGGGTTGGAGATGGCGGACATCGCAAGCCCGATCGTCCGCGTCCGGCCGGTCGCGAGCGAGCGCGCGATGCGATCGTGCGTGTAGCCGGTCACCTTGATCGCCTCGCGAACTGCCCGCTCGGTGGGCTCGCTCACCTTCCGCGTGCTGTTCAGCACGTGTGAGACGGTCGATGTCGAGACGCCGGCCGCCTGCGCGACGTCCGCCATGGTCGTCGAGCGGGGGCGTGCTGGCATAGGCGCATGTTATCGGCGCAAGCGGTTGCGTCAAGCGCTTGCCCACCTCAAACCCAATAGGCAAGGGAGTCTCGTGATCGCGATGGTGGTAGAGGGGCCAATTTTCCGCAAGCGGTTGCGCAAGCGCTTGCGAGGTCGTATCATCTGCCCACCCACAGGATCGCGAGCAAGCGCCGCTCCGATCCGCAATCCGGATCAGGAGGAAGTGGAGATGCCGATTGCCAGGAGTGCGAGGAGCCGAATCGGGCTCGCCGCCGTCGCTCTGCTCGTCGTCGGAGCGACCGCGACGGCCGCAACGGTTGCGTCCGCGAAGCCATCCAACCGGGCCGCGACGATCAAGGTCGGACTGATCACGAAGGACGTCACGAATCCGTTCTTCGTGAAGATGAAGGCCGGAGCGACGGCACAGGCGAAGAAGCTCGGGGCCCAGCTGGTCTACGCCGCCGGCAAGAACAGCTCCGACAACGCCAGCCAAATCGCCGCGATCGAGAACATGGTGACCGCAGGAGTCAAGGGAATCTTGATCACCGTCGCCGACGCGAAGGCGGAGAACGCGGCGATCGCGAAGGCAAGGAAGGCGGGCGTGATCGTGATCGCACTCGACTCGCCGACCGCTCCGACTACCGCGGTGAACGCACTGTTCGCGACCAACAACCTCAACGCCGGGATCCTGATCGGCAGATACGCGCGCGCCGCGACCAAGGGCAAGAAGGTGACGATCGCAATGCTCGACGAGCATGCGGGTTCGTCGGTGGGGGCGCTCCGTCACAACGGCTTCACAAAAGGATTCGGGATCAAGAACAGCGATAAGCAGATCGTGTGTGTCGCCAACGGCGGTGGGGACACGCCCGATTCGCAGACCGCGATGGAGAACTGCCTTCAGAAGAACCCCGACATCGACGTCGTCTACACGATCAACGAGCCGAGCGCCGCAGGCGCCTGGACGGCGCTGAAGAACGCCGGCAAGAAGCAGAGCGACGTCACGATCGTCTCCGTCGACGGCGGCTGCGCCGGCGTGCGCAACGTCAGGGCGGGCGTCATCGATGCGACGTCGCAGCAGTACCCCCTGCTGATGGCCTCCAGGGGCGTCGCAGCGGTCGTCGCCTACGCCAAGACAGGGAAGAAGGCGTCCGGCTACACGGACACGGGCGTGAACCTGATTGCGAAGAAGCCCGTGGCGGGCGTCCCCTCGAAGAGCGTGGCCTACGGCCTCGCCAACTGCTGGGGCTAACCCGGAAGCGACGAGCCGCGACCGGGGCGCATCTCCCTCTGCGCCCCGGTCGCGGCCAGCACGCATGATCCCTAGGCTTGCCGTGAGCGGTCGACGGTGACGACAGACACCTTGCCAGCGGAGAAGCGCACGTGGACATCCGTGGCGCAGGTCTTGCGCCGGATCCTGACGGCGCCGGCAGTGGGGCCGCTGCTAGCGCTGATCGCGACGATGGTCTTCTTCTCGTTGAAGACCGATCGGTTCCTGCAGGCGCAGAACCTGTCGCTCGTCCTTCAGCAGGTGATGGTCGTCGGCGTGCTGGCGATCGGGCAGACGCTCGTGATCCTGACCGCGGGCATCGACCTGTCCGTCGGAACGGTGATGGCGTTCGGCCAGATCGTGATGACCAAGCTCGCGGTGGTCAGCGGCGTCCCCGCCGTCCCCGCGATGCTGATCGGTATCGCCACCTGTGTGGGCTTCGGCATGCTGAACGGCGCTCTGGTGACGGTCGTACGTCTCCCCGCGTTCATCGTCACGCTGGGAACGCTGAACATCGCGTTCGCCCTAACGCACATCGTCTCGAACGACATGACCTTCTCGCCGCTGCCGAGCGCGATGCTCTTCTTCGGCCGCACGTTCTCGATCGCCGGCGCCGACTTCACGTACGGGGTCGTCCTGATGCTTCTGCTGTACGCGCTTGCATGGTTTGCGCTCAGCCAGACCGCGTGGGGTCGCCACGTCTACGCCGTCGGCGACAACCGAGCGGCCGCCCGGCTGACCGGGATCAAGACGGACCGTGTTCTCTTCGGTGTCTACACCCTCGCAGGCCTCACCTCCGGGATCGCGGCGATGCTGCTGGCGGCGCGCACCGAGCTGGGCGACCCGAACGCCGGCCAGACCACCGAGAACCTGGACAGCATCACCGCGGTGGTGCTCGGGGGCACGAGCCTGTTCGGAGGCAGGGGAACCGTGATCGGAACGCTGATCGGCGCGATGATCGTCGGCGTGTTCCGGAACGGCCTCACACTGATCGGAGTGCAGGTCATCTACCAGTACCTGGTCACGGGCATCCTCGTCATCCTCGCAGTCTCGGTCGACCAGCTGACGCACCGGAGGGAGCGATGAACGCGCCGACCCCGGTGCTGGAGGCTCGCGGCCTGGTCAAGCGCTTCGGTCAAGTGGTCGCCCTGAACGAGACCGACTTCGACCTGTTCCCCGACGAGATCACCGCCGTCATCGGCGACAACGGCGCAGGGAAGTCGACCCTGATCAAGGTGCTCTCCGGGGCCTTCCAGCCCGACGAGGGCGAGTTGCTCCTGGACGGTGAGCGCGTGCGCTTCCGCTCGCCGCTCGACGCCCGACGAGTCGGGATCGAGACCGTGTACCAGGAGCTCGCAGTGGCGCCCGCCCTGGACATCGCGGCGAACATCTTCCTGGGGCGCGAGCTGCGGCGAAGAGGTCCAGTCGGCCGGCTGCTGCGCGCGCTCGACAAGCGAACGATGCGCCGGGAGGCCACGCGCCACCTCTCGGAGCTCCAGATCCACATCCCTTCGATCGGCCAGGCGGTCGAGAACCTCTCCGGCGGGCAGCGGCAGGGCGTCGCGGTCGCCCGGGCTGCGGCCTGGGGCAAGCGGCTCGTGATCATGGACGAACCGACGGCGGCGCTGGGCGTGAAGGAGACTCGGCAGGTTCTCGACCTGATCCTGCGGGTCCGCGAGCGGGGCCTGCCCGTGATCCTGATCTCCCACGACATGCCGCACGTCTTCGAGCTCGCGGACCGAATCCAGATCATGCGTCTGGGGCGGCGCGTCGCCGTCGTCACGCCGCAGACCCACTCGATGCCCGAGGCGGTGGCGATCATGACCGGCGCGACCCGCGTCGAGCTCGAGCGCGTGCTGACCAAGGAGGATGCGTGACTCACGTGCCTGCCCCCGATCGCTACACCGCGATGTCGAGCGCCGGGGTAGCAATGGACGAAGGCCAGGTCGCGACGCTGCTCGAAGCCGTCGACCGCTCTTCCGGTCGGTTCCTGCTCGGCATCACCGGGCCACCCGGTGCCGGCAAGTCCACCACCGCCGCGCTGATCGAGGCCGCAGCGAACGAGCAGCGTCGAGGCGACTTCGCCGTGGTCGCCCCGATGGACGGTTTCCATCTCTCCAACAACAAGCTGGCCGAGTGTGGGCTGCTCGGCGTGAAAGGCGCTCCCGAGACCTTCGACGTGAACGGCTTCGTCCGGGCCGTCGAGCGGATGCGAGCCGATCCCGCTCCGACGATTCCCTGGCCGGGATTCGACCGCTCGATCGAGCAAACGGTGCCCGGCGCGATCGCGATCCGCCCGTCGGCGAAGCTGGTCGTCGTCGAAGGCAACTACCTCCTCCTCGAACGACCCGGCTGGCGCGACCTGCGCAGGTTCTTCGACGAGATCTGGTACGTCGACGCGCCACTGCCCGTCCTGCGGACACGGCTGCTCGAGCGGGCAAGGGCGGGTGGGCTAAGCGAGGCGGAAGCGACGGCTCACGTCGACGGAAGCGATCTCCGGAATGCACGGCTGGTGGCTACCACCAAGAAGACCGCCGACAGGCAGCTCGCCGGCGCTGCACCAACGGAGGTCTGAATGGATTCGGACGCATGCCAATGCTCCACCGCGGCATCGGCGCAGGCGTCTCCGCGGCGTTCGTTCGCGCCGGTTCCACGTGAACGGGCGTTTTGCACGCGGCCCCGGTCGAGCCGGACCCGCCCGGTCTCAGCGCGGCGTTTCGTTCGCGTCGTGCTCGGCGGCGAGCGCGAGGGGCCGGTCGGCGACGAGCCGCTCCGGATCCTCGCCCTCCTTGGGGCTGCGCCGGTAGGTCGCGCTCGCGCTCCGGGCGTCGAGGAACAGCTCGCCCAGCGAGTTGTCGAACGTGCCGGCGCGGAGCGGTCGCCAGTTCGCCGACGGCGGCTTGACGCCGGCGAGGCGGCCGAGCACGCGGAAGATCCGGCTGGCGACCCGAGAACCCGTCGCCTGCACGATTCGCCGTTCCTTGGCCGAAAGCGGGTTGCGGAACGGCGAGCAGACGAGCTGGTGCACGCGGCAGGAGCCGTCGATGCCAAGGTCGACCTCACTGACTGAGCTCCTGTGGACGTCGCCGCCGAGGAGCAGGATCGAGGCCGGCGGCCGGGCACCGTCGGTGCCCTGCGTGAGTGTGCGCAGCCAGTCGCACAGCTGCTCGAACGAGCGGTTGAACGCCGCCCAGTGCTCGAGGTCGACTGCGCGCCTGAGCCGCTCGCTCAGATTCGCCGCGAGGCGGCCCCAGCGGAGCGCACAGAGCGCCTCGTTCCATGCCTGGAGGTGGTGGATGCCGGTCGGGAGGAAGACGGGCAGCGTGCTCGCGATCACGAGGTGGTCGAACGCGCCGGTCGAGTGCTCGACGATCCAGTCCCACTCTTCGTCGTCGATCATCTGTCTTCGGTTGTCCGAGAGGACGCGCGCCGCGCGCGAGTCGAGGACGAGCAGGCGCGTGTCGCCGAAGTCGCGGTAGAAGGCCCAGCGGCTTGCCGCCGACTCCCGGTCCCATTCGTGTGCCAGCTGGCGGAGCAAAGGGCCGGCGTCGGCCTCCGCCTTCACGCGCGGCAGGGTCGTCTCTGCGTCGAGCTCGGGCGGCGAGAGGTTGCCGAGATGTTGGTAGACCCAGTAGGCCATGAAGGCACCGGTGATGCGCGCCTCCCACCACGGCTTGGCGCGCATCTCTTCGATCCAGCGCCACGAGATGTTCCAGTCGTCGTGGACGTCGTGGTCGTCGAAGATCATCGTGGTGGGAACCGTCGAGAGCAGCCAGCGGATGTCTGGTTCCGACCAAGACTCGCGGTAGAGCTGGGTGTACTCCTCGAAATCGGCGATCTGCTCGCCCGGCTCGTCGGCCGTCCCGCGTCTGCGCTCTATGAACTCGATCGTTCCGGGCGAGACCTCGTCTGCGTAGACCTGGTCGCCGAGCAGTAGCACCGCGTCGGGCCACTCGAGCTCGCCGCGCTGCAATTGCTTGGAGTACGTCCAGAGCGCGTCGATCCCGAGCGCCTTCACGTCGTCGGGCCACGGGTCTCCGAGGTGGGTGGGCTGGGGGTCGCCGACGCGGCATGAGCCGAAGACGAGGCGGACGCGCGGCTCATGGTTGCGCGTGTGGACGACCGGCTCGGGGCGGCCGTCGTCGGGCGGCCAGACGGGCTTGCCGTCGAGGCGCACGTCGTACGGAACGACGGAGTCGGGGACGAGGTCGTCGACGAGCAGGAGGGCGTAGTGGTGGCCTTCAACCGCGAAGGTCGTCGTTCGGTGGCCGAGGATCTCGACCTCGCAGGCTGCGTCGGTCTCCACCCAGAACGTGGCACTTTCGGATCCGGCGTAGCGCAGGAGCGGTCCGAGGACGAGCCCGGGTGTGCGCTCCTGCGTGGCCAGGGCGATCCTAGATCCGCCGGAAGCGCGCTTCGACCAGCGAGAAGCACGCGAACGCGATCAGCCCGACGGCGACCGCGCCGAGGAGCAACGACCCGTACGCACCGTTGTAGAGCTTTGCGAGAGCCCCGTCCAGGCCGATCGCCTCGTTCGCCTTGTAGTCGTAGGCTGCCTTGACCAGGAAGATCCCGACGAGGCAGAAGACGACCGCGCGTGCGACGTGGCCGACCGTGCCGAGCAGCGAGTAGGTCGGCTCGATCGCGTTCGGGATCTCCTCGGTCTTCGCGTCGTCCAGGAACTTCTTCTTCGCAGCCGCGGATGAACTGGTAGACCGCGACCCCGAGCATCACGAGCCCGGCGATGCCGATGAGCCAGCGGCCGCCCGGCCAGCCGAAGACGTCGCTCGCGGTCTGCTTGGTGCTCTTGCTGGACGAGCCGCCGCTGCCGACGAGGATCTGGACGGCGACGGCGCAGATCAGCGCGTAGACGATGCCGCTCCCGAGCGCGCCGATCCGCTCGATGCCGCGGTCTGCCCCTTCGCGCCCGTGGCCGAGCGCCGCGCGGAAGAGCCGCCAGAGGGCATAGCCGCCGAGCCCGACCGCGAGGGCCGCAAGGAGGACGTTCCCGAACGGGTGCTGCTCGACCGTGCGCAGCGCGCCTTGCTGGTTCGTGATCTTGCCGCCGTGCCCGATGACGAGGTCGAATGCGAGCAGCCCGATGATCCCGTAGATCACCGCGCGGGCGACGAAGCCGGCGCGAGAAAGGATCGGGTAGATGGGCGAGCTGACGAACCCCTCGCCTGCTGCGTGAGCGCTGCGGCAGCGAGACGCCTGGATCATTCCGCGTGCTTGCCATTGTTGCTCGGCTCCTTCTCGGGTAGGCAGAGGGTGACCGCGCCGGGTTGCACGCTGACCTTGAACGACTTGACCTTGCTCCGGTCGCCGCCGTCGAGCTCGTAGAGCACCTTGCGGCTGAGCTTGACCTTGATCTTCGTCGCAGTGGTCGCCTGGACGAGCGGCGAACGCTCGGCCTGCCCCACCGCCGTGCGAGCGAGGGTGCGTACCCAGTCGGCGACCCCTTCAGCGTTGACGATGCCGATCTCGAAGCGGCCGTCGTCGGGACGTGCGTCCTCGAAGACCTCGATGCCGCCGAAGAGCCGGCCGACGTTGCCGACGAGGATGCAGCTCGCGTCGCCCGCGTACCAGGGGGCGCCGTCGACCTTGATCTTCGCCTTGAACGGCTTGGCGCGCAGGTTCTGCGAGCCGGTCCAGATGTAGGCGACGCGGCCCAGCCGGTCCTTGAGCGTCCCGTCCGCCTGCTGAATCATCGATGCGTCGAATCCCACCCCGGCCATCACGGCGAAGCGCTCGCCGTTCGAAGCAGCCGACGTCGATCTGGTGGCGCTCGCCACGCAACCCGATCGCGACCGCCTGCTCGATGTCCTGCGGGATGTCGAGATTCGTGGCGAGCAGGTTCGCGGTCCCGGCCGGCAGGATCGCGAGCGCCGTGTCGGAGCCGGCGAGCGCGTCGATGCACCGCTGCACGGTCCCGTCTCCGCCCCAGGCGAAGAGAAGCTCGGCTCCCGTCGGCGAGTGCACGGGTTACCTGCTTCGGGACGTAGCGGCTCTTCGGTACCTCGATCCAGAGCGGATCGACGACTCCCTGGCGCTCGAGCTCCCGCCGGAGTTCGGGCAAGCCGCCGCCGAAGGTCTTGCCGGCATGGGCGATGACGGCGATCCTCGTCATCGCGTGGCCTGTGTCGCGGCGAGATTCGCGGCTCGGCTGACGAGGACGAGCGCGCTCAGAGCGGCGATGCCGACGAGGGCGCCGCCTGCGACGTCCAGCGGGTGGTGCATGCCGCGGTACATCCGTGAGAAGGCGACGAACACCGGGACGAGCAGCGCGATCGCCCAGACCGCGACCTGGGCCGACCGGTTGGAGAGGCGTGAGGTCAGGAGCAGCGCGAGTCCGCAGTAGATCGCGATCGCCGCGGCCGTGTGGCCCGACGGATAGCTGGCATTCACGGGCAGGTGCTCGAGCCGATGCACGGTCGGCCGGTGCCGGTGGATCACGAGCGTCGTCGCGCGGTACGAGGCCGACTCGACGGCCAGGGCGAGCAGCAGGAAGCACGCGAGCCGCCAGTGCCTGAGCGCTGCCGCGACCAGGGCAGAGACGCCTGCGACGATCGGAAGGACGACTCCCCCGGCCATGATCGAACCGACAAGCGAAGCGTCGGTGAGGCCGGTCGAGCGGTGGCGCGCCAGGAAGCCCTCGAACGCCTGGTCGTCGTATGCAACGCCGTGGGCGTGCAACAGGACGCGGGTCACGAGCAGTCCGGCGATGATCGAGAGGCCCGCAATCGCTGCGAACGAGAGGACGATCCCGCACAGGTACGTCCAGACAGGGTGCCCCTCGCCGGGCAGAGCGGCCAACCTACGGCCGAGCGCACCGGGCTCACGGTCGAGGACCGGGAAGGCGAGCGCCGCACGCCGCGTCGAGCGCGCGTGGGCACGATCGGGGATGGTGAGACTTTCAGAGGTCATTGGGAGGTTCGATTCGGCAGCGACGATCGCGGCGAACCTGAGGACACAGTGTTTCCCGTTTGCCCGAACAGGAAACACCGGCGGACCTCGGTACGACACTCTGGCGTCCCGGGAGCCTCCACGATGCCTTTCCTCGCCGACCTTCTCGCAGCGCTCGCGGCCGGTCTCGCGACGTTCGTTGCGGCCTGGTGGTACGCCCACTCCCCGTCCACGCCCGCGCACCCGGCCGAGGAAGTCGCGCGCGCCGTGGGCGAGGCGGTGCGTCCGCACCCCGGCCTGCGCGCCTTCTTCGTCCGCCGGCTCGACCGCTCGGCGACGACGGGGCTGCTTCTGACGCTGGCGCTTGCGATCACAGTGGTCGGTGCCTTCCTGCTCGGCGTCCTCGCGGTGCTCGTGCGGCGGGTGGCGGCGATCCAGCACCTCGACAACTCCGTCGCCGCGTGGGGCTACGACCACCGAAGCTCCGACTCGACGAGCGCCCTCCAGGCACTGACCAATCTGGGCAACATCCGCATCGTTGTCGGGCTGGCCCTGCTGCTCGTGGTCGTCGACTTCTACCGCTGCCGGAGCCGCTGGCCGTTCCTCTTCCTGCTCACCGTGCTCGCTGGGACGGAAGTGTCGATGCTCGTCGTGAAGGATCTGGTGGGACGGCTTCGGCCCACGCTCAACCCGGCTGCCGTGTCGCTCGGCCCGTCGTTCCCGAGCGGGCACTCCGCGACCGCAGCCGCCTTCTACGCCGCGGCGGCGCTGGTGATCGCGCGTCAGCTACGCGGCCGCGCACAACAACACCTGACCGTCGCGATCGCGGTCGCGATCACCGTGGCCGTCGCGGCGAGCCGCGTACTGCTCGATCTCCACTGGTTCTCCGATGTCATCGGCGGCCTCGCGATCGGCTGGGCGTGGTTCGCACTCTCCGCAGTCGTCTTCGGCGGCCGGCTGCTCATCCCGACCGCCGCGGCGAAGGTCGCCAGGTCGGAAGCCGCGAATGGAACGCGGTCGCGACCGGCCGCACAGCGCTGAAGCAGGATCGCCACGCTTTCGGCCGCGGGACCGACCATGACAGAGCGACCTTCTTATGCGGCGCTGTCGTCTTGATGATCCACGCCAGAATCGTGGGGCCTGACGAGCAGGCCCACGACACTCGGCAACGAGGCGAGTCGCCGACCTAGATCGGGGTCGCCTGTTCGTGTTGTCCTTCCACGTCCATGGCTCTGTGCCGTGCTTGCCGCTCTGCCCTTGTTTGACCTTGTGGCGTGCCATGCCGTCGCCGTTGCTGTCTCTGAAAAAATGCCGTTGTCGATCTCCCGGATTGCCTGCGTGACCGGACCCAGAGTCCAGTCACCCGGACGGGCAGCCTCCTCCTCCGCCCGCTCCCGGCGCCGCGGTTACCGGCGCCGGGAGACGGTGCACCGAACGCATCGTCACGAACCAGCACAGGACGTCACGAGAACTGAGTCAGCACGAGCTCCGGCGCACCAGATGAAAACGCATCGACGCAGAACGACACGAATCGGCACGGACAGCCGCCGACATGGAGTAGAACAAAGACCTGCGCTAAAAGGCGATAAATGCAGGATGTTTCTGCGGCTTGTTCGATAGAGATCGAGCAGGATAATCGGCCATCAGGGATCGTTCTGGTGAGTAGATTCGGAGTCAGCCTCGATCTCGAACAACGTCTCCCAGCACCATCACGTAGGACGGCGCCCAGGCGAGCGACCGCCGAAAGGAGTCGCCAGACTCGTTGGCGCCCCATGAGCTGGCTCAGGAGTACCCCGGAGCGTTTCTTTGCTCGACAGGGCTGTGCGCTATGGACTGGGGTCGCCTTGCTCGGCCTCGTAGGGCTGATGGCGGTCGTTGTTCCGACTGAGCCGCTCGCGATCGACCAGCACTGGTCGAGGACGATGGAGGACATTCAGACACCGCTCTTGACACATCTCGCGCTCGTCTTCAACGCGCTCGGCAGGGGTCTCGGCTGGGCGCTGTCACTCGCTGCCGTCGCGATCGCCCTCGCCGCCCGCCGACGGTGGCTCGCCCTCACCGCCTTCAGCGTCGCCGAGGCACTGACCTCGGTCAGTTCAACCGTGCTCAAGGTACTGGTCGGCCGGCCACGGCCCCCTGACGGCCTCGTCCAGCCTCTCGGCTCGTCATTCCCCTCCGGTCACGCCGCCTACGCCGGCGCGACCTGCGTGGCACTCGTCGTGCTCTTCACGCTTCCCGGCCGGCGCCAATCGTGGTGGACGGTCGCCGCGCTCGGAGTAGTCGGGATGGCTTGGAGCCGTACCTACCTCCAAGTCCACTGGCTCTCCGACGTCGTCGGCGGCTCACTCCTCGGCATCGGTATCTCTCTCACGGTGTTTGCCGGCGTGCAGTGGTTGGCAACTGCCCGGCGCTCAGACAGCGGCCATGCGACCTAGCGAGACGGCCGCGCGCCATGATCGCGGCAGGAATGACGGCGGTGACGGTGCTGATGGCGCCCCGTCGATCTCGCGCGCCTACTCAGATCGGGCGGGGTGGGTCGGCGAGGGTGAGGACGCCTCGCTCTGGGTCGACTTCGGTGATGTCGTCGACGCTGATCAGGAGCCGCCGTAGCCACTAACGAACACCCCCACCATACAATCGCTCTTCGCCAGCGAGAGGCGGCCCACGTGTCGCGCATCGCTCGAGGCCCATGGAATGCCAGGATCATGGGCGGCTGTTAGAAGGAAAGGACTTGGTGGCACAGCGGTACGTAGTACCTAACTGGTTCACGCGCAACGTGGTCAATCGGCTGATCGTCGGACTGACGCGTGTAGGGATTAGCGTGGCCGGCTCTCGCGTCCTGGAGGTGCGTGGGCGCAAGACCGGAGAACCACGCCGGACGCCGGTCAACTTGCTGACTCTCGAAGGAGGCAGCTACCTGGTCGCGCCGCGCGGTCAAACGCAGTGGGTGCGCAATCTGCGCGTTGCGGGTGATGGACAGCTCCTGCTCGGCCGTCGGCGCGAGCGCTTCGTCGCCTCGGAGATCGCCGACGCCGACAAGGAACCGATTCTGCGCTCCTACCTCCGTCGATGGACATGGGAGGTCGGCATCTTCTTCGGCGGAGTCGATGCAAGCTCCTCCAGCGAAGAGCTTCGCCGGATCGCCCCCGACCATCCGATCTTCCGTATCGAACTGGTCTGAGCGAGACGGATTGGGTTGCCTCGCCCAACCGTGCAGCGCCACCCCCATGGCCCATCCGCCGCGCTCGAATCCGTTCCTGCGGTCCTCATCCGACGCGCCGCCGTTTCCCTGCATCACTCCATCGACGGTGACTTGCGTCATGGTGGTCAGTTTCACGGGTTCGTCCCTTCTCTCGTGGTGGTCTTCCTCGTTATGACCGCACCGAGGCGCGGAGCTCATCGGGCGCAGCAGAGGCCGTCCGGCCGAATCGAGCCTGAGGATCTGGAATACGAAGCGACCTAGGACCGCAACCTGCCCCGCGAGTGTTCAGGAATGTTTCCTGATACCTGGCGCGTCGTCTTATTGCTGCTTGCCGGGCAGCGTTAGGTCGCGCACCTGAAGCATGAATGCTGTCATCCCGTTCTCGCTGCCCTTCGAGTGCACTTCGCCTCGACTGATGAAGGCCGCTTCGCCCTCGGCTAGCGCGATGCGCCGGTCGTCACCGCCTGCAACCCAACCGCTGCCGGTGAGGGCGAGGAGGATCTGGCCGAAGCCCGCTTCGTGTGGGCCGATGACACCACCAGGCTCGAAGTAGATGACGTACGCGTGCGCTTCGCCTTCGCCCTCCGCGACCTCGATCGAGGAGGCGAGGTTTACGGCGTACGGCCGCCGGCCGATACGTTCGGCAGCGCTTGCGCTGAACCGGAGGATCTCCACGGGCCGATTGTTCCCGAAGAGCATCGAGCGTTGCTATCGAGACCAGCAGCACCTGGCGAGCGCCGGGAGACTTCGTCAGCCGACGTCTTCGATGATCTCGACCAGCTCGTCGATGCGATAACCCTGACTGCGGGCGTACTCGACGAGTTCTCTGTGCTCGCTGGACGACTGCGCCGCGCTCGGGCGTCCCGGCGACGGAGATGCCACGGCCGCGTCGGAACTCGAGCAGGCCCTCGTCGCGGAGCAGCCGCAGCGAACGCAGCACGGTGTTCGTGTTCACGCCGAGGACGGCGGCGAGATCCTTGGCCGGGGGGAGGCGCTCGCCGGGCTTCGCTTCGCCGTCGGCGATCGCCCGTCGGATCTCGCCGGCGACCTGTTCGTACAGATCGGTGGGATCGCCCTTGTCGACCTTGACATTCAGCATGGTGCTAGTAACACTATCGCAATCGTGTCGGACGTGCAGCTGTGACCGTCACCGCCCCGCCTCGCCCGCCCCGCCCAGGCGATCCCGTCGACCGCGAGGAGCTCGAGGCCCTGGTCGAGGCGCTGATCGAGGAGGCGAGGCAACGCGCCCGGCGTCGGCGGCGCATCTACGGAGCCGCCGTGGCGCTGGTGGCGCTCGTCGGGGTCATGGTGTTCGCGGTCTTCGAGCGCAGCGCACAGTCGCAGAGTGCTTCCCCTGCGCTCTCCGCACGGCTCGGCCTTCCCGCCGGAACGACAAGCTCGAAGCTCGCTTTCGTCAGGACCATGCACTCCGCGTGCTGTGGCCGTGGCCCCATCGCGCTCTACGTGATGAACGCCGACGGAAGCGGCCAGCGGAGGCTGACGAGCGACGTGTTCGGGGGGTCTGCCTGGTCGCCCGACGGGCAGAAGATCGCCTTCCAACGTGACCACCACCGCAAGTTCGTTCCCGGGGCCTATACACCCGCCGATAGCAACATCGAGATCTACGTCATCAACGCCGACGGCAGCGGGCGAACGGAGGCTGACGCGCAACCCGGGAAACGACTTCGGTTCTGCCTGGTCGCCCGACGGGCGCAGGATCGCCTTCGGCCGCGGCGTCGGGGGGCACAGCGAGCAGATCTATGTCATGAACGCGGACGGGAGCGGGCAGCGGAGGCTGACGCGCCTCGCGGCGTACAACTCGGTTCTTGCCTGGTTGCCCGACGGGACGATCGCCTTCGTGAGCTCCCACGGACCCAACGACTTCGATATCTACGTCATGAACGCTGACGGCAGCGGACTGCGGAACCTGACCCGCGAGTGGGGGCTCGACGGCTTTCCGGTCTGGTCGCCCGACGGGCAGAAGATCGCCTTCACGAGCAAGCGCGACGGCGACTGGGGGCTCTACGTCCTGAACGCCGACGGGAGCGGGCAGCAGAGGCTGACGCGCAACGGCGCCCTCGAATGGGCTCCTGCCTGGTCGCCCGACGGGCGGAAGATCGCCTTCGGCCGCGACCGCCCCGGCAGCAATGACGAGATCTACGCCATCAACGCCGACGGCAGCGGGCTACGGAGGCTGACCCAAAGCGGGCGGCAACCTCTCTGGTCGCCAGACGGGCAGAAGATCGCCTTCACGAGCAAGCGCAACGGCAACGACGACATCTACGTCATGAACCCCGACGGCAGCGGCCAGCGGAACCTGACACGGAACCCGGCGAGGGTCGACGACTCGCTAGCCTGGTCGCCCGTGCAGAAATAGATCGCGACTCATCAACCTGTGGCGAGAGACCGCCAGGCTGCCCGAGTGTTCGGGAATGTCCCCCGGAGCTGTGCGTCGATGGGGCTCAGGCCGACGACTCAGCAGCCGTCTTCAGGTGGTCGAGCCACGCGACGAGCGATGCATCGAGGAGGCCCTTCATCCCGGCTGCGTCGGCCGCGACAGGCTCGCCGGCGAAAGACTCGCTCGTCGTCACCCGTACGCCGTTAGGTGTCTCGGCGAACAACCACTCGTGAATGCCGGTGATTCCGCCGGACGTTCCGCCCCAAAGCACGCGCGTTCTCTCAACCAGGTCGTAGACAGTCGACGTCACACTGAAGCCGTAGCTCGTCCAGTCGAACGAGGCACCGGGCTCGAGCGGTCCGTCGATGCTGGAAGGTGACGCTGCTTCGCAAGAACGTCGCCAATGCCTACTGCCTGCCCGGCGGGAAGATCGTCGTCTACTCGGGCATCTTGCCGCTGACCAAGAACGACGCGGGACTGGCGACCGTGCTCGGGCATGAGGTTGCCCACGCGACGGCCGAGCATGTCGCCGAATGGATCGAACGGCAACACCTGACCGAAGTGGCCGCAGCGATCGTCGCGGGTGGCGTTGCGTTTTACGCCAGCCCAGTACGTGCGTGTGATCGCGCTGCTCGGAGCCGGATCGGCGCTCCCGTTCAGTCGCTCACAGGAGTCCGAGGCAGATCACATCGGACTGATCTATATGGCGAGGGCAGGTTACGATCCCCGCCAGGCGGTCTCGTTCTGGAAGCGCATGCGACGAGCATCGAACGGACGCGAGCCGCCGGAGTTCCTCAGCGACCACCCGAGCGACGCACATCGCGTCGAGCGCGTCCAACATTGGCTGCCGGAAGCCGAACGCGCCTTCAAGCCCGTGCCGAGTGGCACACGATCGCCGGACTCGTCCTCCGCCTGACCGACGATGTGCGGGTCTTTCGTAGCGCCGGATTGCCGTCTCCGTTCGTCCCCCGCTGCCTCGTAGTGAGCCTGGGCTTCGAGGGCCGCCTATGCTCCGAGTCATGGTTCGGGAGGGCGGGAGCGAGGACTTCGGGTCGGCGACCGAACTGCTGAACCGCGTCTGGCCGCACCGCGTCGGATCTGAGCGGGGACTCCGACACGCGGCCGCTGCGGAGCCGCCGAACGCGCACCGCATCTATTGGGCCGCCGAAGACGCCGGCGAGCTGGTCGGCTGGGCGACGGCGGTAATCGAGTACCAGAGCTCCGAGCGCCCCGGATTCCTGCAGGCCAGTGTCGCGCCGGAGTCCCGCAGAGCCGGCCTTGGCACTGCCCTCCTCGAGCGCTGCGAAGCCCACCTGGCCGGCCTCCGCGTCGCGACGGTGCTGTCGTTCACCACTCCCGAGGAGGCGTCGCGGAGCTTCGCCGTCGCACATGGTTTTCGGCACACCAACACGAATCGGATCTCCGGCGTCGACCCGCGCACGATCGAGCCCCCGACCGTCCCGCCCGGCGTCGATCTGCGCCCGCTCGCTGAGCTCGACCCACGAAAGGTGTACGAGCTCGACGCGGAGGCGATGCTGGACGTCCCTGGTGAGGTCGCGATGGACGACGTCTCGTTTGAGCAATGGCTCGAGGACTACTGGCGTCACCCGGACACGGACCTCGACGCGAGCGTGGCGGCCGTCATCGAGGACAGACCGGTCGCCTTCTCGCACCTCCGCATCGCCCCGGGCGGCCGGGCAGTCACCGACATGACCGGGACGCTGCGTGACTATCGCGGTCGCGGCCTCGCCCTGCTGGCCAAGCGCGCGACCCTGGTGAACGCTGCCGGACGTGGAGTCGAACTCGTCTCCACCGAGAACGACGAGAAAAACGCGCCGATGCTCCGGGTCAACGAGAAGCTCGGCTATCGGCCCGTCGGCAGCACGCTCAGCTGGTCACGGCCCTGAGCGCGACCAGTTTCCCCGGAAACTGAATCTCGACATAAGCCGAGCGGCGCGGGACCGCCCGCTCGGGGCGCGTCGCCGGCGTCCGCACCTTCCCGCAACTCCGGCGCAGCCAGAGTCGCCTGGGCGAGTGTTCTGGAAAATCGCGGCGATGCACGGGACGTAGCGGACTGCATATCTGACGAGCTCAGGAGTCAGGTTCGCGGAGCTCCTCAACGAGTTGGTCGGTCGCGATGGGGCGTTCAACGGCCAGTTTACCGCAGACGGGGGGCGGCATCTGAGATGCCGTTAGCGTTAACGCCGTGTGGGAGGGCTCGGGACAGCTTGTCCTTCGCGAAGTCGAAGATCGTGATCTCGGCGTGCTGTTCGAGCACTGGACGGATCGCGAGGCGATACGGATGGCCGCGTTCACTTCGCCGGATCCCGATGATCGAACCGCCTTCGAGCAACGGTGGGCGCGGCTGAGGAGCGACGCCTCTACGACGAACAGGGTCGTCGAGATCGACGGTCGAGTCGTGGGTCACATTGCGAGCTTCGACTTGGAGGGTCGCCGCGAGGTCACCTATTGGATAGGCCGGGAAGATTGGGGCCGCGGCATTGCCACGCGTGCTCTACAAGAGTTCTTGCAGCTGGAGACAACCCGTCCTCTTTACGCTGGCGCTGCCAGCGACAACGCCGCGTCGATCCGTGTGTTGACGAAGTGCGGTTTTCTCATCGTGGGCGAAGGGCGCGGGTTCGCCCATGGGCGCAACGAGGAGACGGACGAGGTCGTGCTCCGCCTCGATGCATGACCCCAACCGCCCTCACTTGCGCGAGCGTGCTCTCCCTTGACACCTCGGCAATGGCGTGGCGCCAAGCCCTCTGCTCTTGACGCATCGTGCCTCCTGACTGCCTGAGTGGGCGCCAGTTGTGCGCCGGTGACCACCCGGCCGCAGCGGTTTCGAGCGGTTCCGAGCGGTTCCCAGCTCAAGCGGGTGCAACCCAACGCCCAATCGCTGGCTGAAAGGCTCGTCGCGCCCATAGGCCGTGGCCGCGGTCTGTGCCTGCAACGCTAGCCTCTGTGCGTGGCAACCACCCAGGTGGTTCGGAGCGAACGGTTTCCCGACCTTGGCGACGAGGTCCTTTTTCCGCGGCTCTCGGACTCGAAGCTGGAGTGGCTGGCCAAGCGCGGCGAGCGGCGCACCTTCCAGCCGGGTGAGGTGCTCTACGAGCACGGCGTTCGTGATGCGCCGTTCTATGTGATCGAGAGCGGCCTGGTCGAGTTCGTCGACCGCAAGCCTGGCAAGGACGTCTACATCGCGCAGGCCGACAGTCGGACGTTCATCGGCGATATCGCTGCGTTCACCGGCGAGCCGACGATCAGCGCTTGCGTGGCTGTCGAGCCGACCGACGTGATCGTCTTCGACCGGGCCGGGGTTGCGCGGCATGGTCGCTCACTGGCCGGAGTTCGGGGAGCACGTCTTCCGCACCCTGCTGGCTCGGCGGGAATGGCACGAGGCCGAGGGACACGGCGTCATGCGTCTCATCGCCCCGCGCGGCTCCCGACGCGCATTCGAGGTGCGCGACCTGCTCGAGCGAAACCTGTTGCCGGTGCGCTGGTACGACGTTGACACTGACGCCGAGAGCGCCGCCATGCTCGACTGGCTTGACATTCCGCGCTCGGAGACGCCCGTGTTGGTGCATGCCACTGAGGTGATGCGTAATCCGTCGGCCGCTCAGGTCGCGCGGTCGCTCGGGCTGCGCGCCGACGTGGACGGCGAGCGTTTCGACGTCGTCGTGCTCGGCGCCGGGCCGGCGGGGCTGGCGACCGCCGTCTACGCCGGCTCCGAAGGACTGCGAACGTTCGTGGCCGAGGCGTGGGCGCCCGGCGGCCAGGCCGGCACGAGCACACGAATCGAGAACTACCTCGGCTTTCCGACCGGAATCTCCGGCACGGAGCTCACGCGAAAGGCGACACTCCAGGCGCGCCGCTTCGACGCTGTGCTGTCGAGCTTCCATCGCGCAGTCGAGATCGCCGACGGGTCCGAGGGGCTCGTGCGAGTCGACCTCGACGACGGCCAGCACGTCCTCGCCCGCAGCCTGGTCATGGCGACAGGTGCTCGCTGGCGAGAACTGGAGGCCGAGGGCATCGACCGCTTCCGCGGCGCGGGCGTGTATCACGCTGCGATGGCCACCGACGTCGAGCGTTGCCGTGACGAGGACGTGATCGTTGTCGGCGGAGGCAACTCGGCCGGCCAGGCGGCTACCCAGCTCGCCTCGCGCGCCCGCAGCGTCCGCGTCGTGGTTCGCGGCAAGGCGCTGAAGTCGACGATGTCGCAGTACCTCGTCGAGCGCATCGAGCGCTCGTCGCGAATCGAGGTCATCACCGAGACGGAAGTCGCCGCGGTACACGGATCGGCGACAGTGGAATCCGTCAGCCTTCTTCACCGACGCGACGGTAGGGTCGAACAGGTCGGCTGCACTGCCGTCTTCGTGATGATCGGCGCGGACCCGTGCACCGAAGCAGCAACGGGAATGCTCGCCGTAGACACGGCCGGATACCTCCTCTGCGGAGCCGGCGCGGCCAACTGCGACACGCACCTCAGCTGGCCTCTCACAGACCGCGAACCGCATCTCCTCGAGACGACCCGCCCCGGCGTGTTCGCGGCCGGTGATGTCCGGGCGGGCGCACCCAACCGCGTGGCTGCCGCCGTCGGCGACGGCGCCCTCGTTGTCCGCTTCGCGCAGGAGGTGCTAGCCGGCTAAGACGACCTGACGGCCGCAGGGTGACAAGCACGGACTCGCAATCGGATAGGAGGTCGGCATGACAACGTCACTCGTCGCTGCTGATGGCGTTCGTCCCACTCCATGAACCACCTGCGTCGATCTCATGCGCCTCGCAGAAATCGACCTGTCTAGGGGAGGAGCGACGATGGATCTCGGGCTGAGCGGCAAGGTGGCAGTGGTGACCGGTGCCAGCAAGGGCATCGGCCTCGCAGTGACCCGAACGCTGGCCGCCGAAGGAGCGGAAGTTTTCGCGGGCGCGCGCACGGTCGACGCCCTGGCCGGGATCGAGCGGGTGACCGCCGTCGCGGTCGACCTCATCGAGCCAAGCGGACCAGAACGGCTCGTCGGCGAGGCCGTCCAGCGCCACGGTCACCTCGATGTACTCGTCAACAACATTGGCGGTGTCAAGCTGCGAGTCAACGGGTTCCTGAGCACCTCCGACGAGGAGTTCGAGGCATCGATGCAACTCAACTTCTTCGCCGCACTGCGGGCGACACGCGCCGCTCTCGCGGTAATGCTCCCGCGTCGTGCGGGTGCGATCGTGAACGTGGTCTCGGTCAACGCCTTCTTCCAGCCGGACAGCCTCGTGATCGACTACGGCGCCGCCAAGGCAGCGCTCCTGAACGTGTCGAAGGCTCTGTCGCAGGAACTCGGCCCGCAGGGCATCCGCATCAACAGCGTCTCCCCCGGCCAGGTCGCGACCGATCTCTGGCTCGGCGATGAGGGCGTCGCGGCGACCATCGGCCGCGCCTCCGGCGTCGACCCGGAAGCGGTCCGCCAGCAGGCAGTCGAGGGGATTCCAACCGGCCGGTTCACAACCGCCGAGGAGGTGGCGACGCTCGTGGCGCTGCTCGCCTCGCCTCTCACCGCAAACGTCACGGGCGCGAACTACGTGATCGACGGCGGACTCGTGAAGACGATGTGATTCTGGAACCGGAGAAGTCGTCGAGTGCCAGCGCAGTAGCCTGAGCCACTGGAGACGAGTTGAGCCCTGACGGTCCTCGGGCCCAACGGTCCGCCGATGCGGCTACGGCAAGACGTCAGGAGGGTGAGATGGACGATCCGCACACGGTCGTCGAGGGCTAGAAGCAGTAGCGCCGCTCGACCAGGTCGTGGCTACCGAGGCTCAGGCATCAGCGCCATTTTCCGGACGGACGGCGTGGGCGCGAAGCGTGCAAACGCCCCTGCGCGAGTTTCTGCGAACGGAGACGGGCGGCGCGGCTGTCCTGCTCGCGGCGGCGGTCGCCGCGCTCGTCTGGGTGAATGTCGACGTGTCGTCCTATGACTCACTGTGGGCGACGACGCTCTCGATCGAGGTCGGCGGAACGGGGGTGTCGCTGGAGCTTCGCGAGTGGGTGAACAGCGGGCTGATGACGTTCTTCTTCTTCGTCGTTGGGCTCGAGGCCCGGCGGGAGTTCGACCTGGGCGAGCTGCGGGAGAGGCGACGCTTCGCGCTGCCTTTGCTGGCGGGGATCGGCGGGATGGCGGTTGCAGTTGCGATCTATCTCATCGTCAATGCCGGTCGGCCCTCCGCGCATGGCTGGGGGATCGCGATGTCGACGGACACGGCGTTTGCGCTCGGTCTGCTCGCGCTGGTCGGGCCGCGTTTCCCCGACCGGTTGCGCGCATTCATGCTCACGGTCGTCGTCGTCGACGACATCCTCGCGCTCGGCGTGATCGCGACCGTTTACACCGACGACGTCACGATCTCGGCGCTACTCATCGCCGTCGGGCTTTTCGGGGCGGTTCTTCTGGCCAGGGCGATCGGTGTGCGCCGTGGGTTCGTCTACCTCGCGCTCGGGTCGGCGATGTGGGTCGCGTTGCTCGAGTCGGGCGTGGAGCCGGTCGTGGTTGGGCTCGCTATGGGTCTCTTGGCGTACGCCTATCCCGTGGCGCGGTCCGACCTCGAGCGCGCCACCGAGCGCTTCCGGGAGTTCCGCGAGCAGCCGACGCCGGAGCTCGCCCGTTCGGTCGGTGTTGGGCTCAGGGCCGCAGTCTCGCCGAACGAGCGGCTGCAGTTGCTTTTTCACCCGTGGACGAGCTACCTGATCGTGCCGGTGTTCGCGCTCGCGAACGCGGGCATCGCGATCGACGGCGGCTTCCTCGAGCGAGCTTTCACCTCGCCGATCACACTCGGGATCTTCCTTGGCTACGTCGCAGGCAAGCCTGTGGGCATTGTCGGGAGCGCGTGGCTTCTTACGCACCTGAGCCGCGGCCGGTTGCGGCCGCCGGTGGGCTGGGCGGCCGTCGCCGGCGCCGGCACGATCGCCGGGATCGGCTTCACCGTCGCGCTGCTCGTCGCGAGCCTCGCCTTCGAGGGGGCGCAACTCGAGGAGGCGAAGCTCGGTATCCTCAGCGCCGCTCTGGCAGCAGCGCTCATCACCTGGCTGCTGTTCCGCGCCACTGCGCTCCTTCCGCGTCGCCTCCGCATCCGCGCCCTGCTCGGGCGCTGCCGAGCCGCTCGTCGACCTCTACATCGACGTCGACTCCGAGCGCGACCACATCCGCGGGCCGCTCGACGCCCCGGTCACAGTTGTCGAGTACGGCGACTTCGAGTGCCCGTACTGCGGGCAGGCTGAACCGATCGTGCGGGAGCTCCTGCATGACTTCGGCGATGTCCGCTACGTCTGGCGGCACCTGCCGCTCAACGACGTCCACCCCAATACCCAACTCGCAGCGGAGGCGGCCGAGGCCGCCGCCGACCAGGGCGCCTTCTGGGAGATGCACGACCTCCTGCTCGCCCACCAGGACGCGCTCCGCCCGAACGACCTGCTCGGCTACGCCGAGCAGCTCGGGCCTCGACCTCGAACGCTTCACCAACGACCTGCGCGAGCACACCGGCGCCGCGCGTGTAGCCGAGGATGTCGACAGCGCCGACCTGAGCGGCGTCTCCGGCACGCCGACGTTCTTCGTCAACGGCCGGCGACACTACGGCGCCTACGACATCACGACCCTTTCGGCGGCCGTGCGCGCAGCCGGCGCGCGGGCGGCGCTCGGGACCGCGACCTCGAACTGACACTGTCCTCTTCTCAGGGCCGGTATGGCGCCCATGTCACGTTCCGCTCGTCTGCAACTCCCTCTCCGGCGCTTCCGCTGCTAACCCTCCCCGACGATCGGCGCCCTTGCGATCTGTTCACGGAATTGCTCCGCATCGCGTCGTGCCTCGAGCTCGGTCGAAAATCCCTCCGAATGCCTGCCGACCATCGTCCCGGACGCGTTGTAGACGTACCAGCTATGTCTGCCGTGACGATCTTTCTGGAGCTGGAACCGGCAGCCGTTGTAAGCGAGCAGGGTTGTCATCACCTACTCCTTTCGGGAGAGAGTGGGACGGAAGGCGCCGAGCGGGCAAGCACGAGCGAGTGAGGCGGCGGTGCGCCGACGACCGGCGGCGTGAAGGCGACGGGCTTCTGCGCTGAGGGGCGCGAAACCACGGTCAACGCGAGCGCCGCCGCGCTCGCCACTGCGACTCGATCTTTGATCCGGCCAGCGACACCGCATTCCAGACGGCTCTGAAGGCGTTCAACGATTGCGGTGTCGTGGTGCGCACCGCGTCCTCGGCAGCGCCCAATTCGCACCCCTCGCTGTCCGCAGTGTCGTCTAGCCGCTATGCCGCCACTGCGTCCTCCCTGTCAGCGCGGCGGCGAGAGATCGCCTCGGCGCAGTCGTTGCAGACGCTGCCGTGGAGCCGTGGTAGCTCGGAGTCGTACGACTTGATGTCTCTGACCACGTGCTCGGCGTCGAGCCACTCCGAGCCGCGCCGCACACGCAGGCAAATGGAACAGGCGATGAGGTCGATCATCTGATCGTCGGCACTCCTTTCATGCCGGCCGCTCGTGGCCGGGCAGGCGAGAGCCGACACTCTCGCCGTGCTGACCGGGCGCAGGCATCGCGGCCAGCGCCCTCCGGCCGCTGCTGTTCCCCGCAGTCGTCGAATTGTGGATTTCCGCTAGAGCGGTTGGGCGGTGCCCGCCAAGACTTGCGGCTCAGTGCGGGCGAAGGTGCGCAGATGCCGCTCGAGCACCTCGATGGGTTGCGACGCATCGCCGAAGGGTTCCCGCCTCCCGAGCCCTCCGCGGTCCGGCGGTTTGTCGAGGCGGTGCGGGCGCTGTCGGACGACCCTCGGCCGGAGAACGTCGAGCGGTACCTGCTCGCGAGCTATGCGCTGGAAGGGCCCCCGCTCGAAAAGAACTCCGCGCCGCGGTCGCGCGGCCTGACGAAAGGACGGATATGAACGACGGGCTCCAGATCCTCTACACCGCCGAGGCGACCGCTCTCGGTGGCCGTGAGGGGCGTGCGCGGACGAGCGACGGCCGTGTGGATGTCGCGCTCGATGTTCCCCGTGAGATGGGCGGCTCGGGCGGGCCGGGGACGAATCCCGAGCAGCTGTTCGCCACCGGCTACGCGGCCTGTTTCCAGAGCGCCCTGCTTCGGATCGCGGCGGGGCGCAAGCTCGACCTGAGCGACTCGCGGATCACGGCACGCGTAGGGATCGGGGTCTTGAAGAGTGGCGGCTTTGGTCTTGCAGCTGCTCTCGACCTCGACGCAGCGCAGCTCACTCCCGAGCAGGGCCTCGATCTGATGAGTCGCGCACACCAGGATTGCCCATACTCGAGGGCGACACGCGGCAACATCGAGGTCACGCTCACCGTCGGCGGAGTGTCCGCCGACGACACTCGCGCGGCGGCGTAACGCTTTGCGTTAGCGCCGGGCGGCCTGGTCGACCAGCGGCAGCTCCACGCGCAACGACGTGCCCGCACCCGGCGGGCTGCTCAGGCGCATCGTCCCTCCGATCGCCTCGACGCGGTCCCTCAGGCCGAGTAGTCCCGAGCCCTCGTACGGATCCGCGCCACCACGCCCTTCGTCGCGAACCTCCACACGAAGGTGGCGGGATGTTGCCTTCCCGGCGGTGACGACACCACCGCTCCAATGGCAACATCCGACGCAATCTGTCGGCTGCACAATGGCAAATCACGGGTATCAGCGTCAGTGCAGCTAGCTGTCGTTTCCCATTAGGGACGCGTTCACGTCGGCGGTGAACTGGCTGTGGTGTTGGAAGAGGAAGCCGTGGGCCGAGTCAGGGTAGATCGTGATTCGTGCGTTCCGGAGTAGCCCCGCCAGCAGGTGGGTGTAGCGGGGCAGGAGGTCGACTGGATGCACCCAGTCGGGCACTCTTGAGGATCTTGTCGGAGAGCTCGACCATCGCCTTGGGCTGTCCACCGGCTGCCGCCGACTAGCCCTCACGCTGAGCTGGAGCAGCGCTGGGCGGCCCCGAGCGGACGGCCACTCTCCCCGCGGCGTCTTGCTCCGGGGATAGCCTCAAACAGGATGCTGCGCCCCGTCGGTAGCCCAGCGCTGCGGCTGATCGTCGCTCCGGCGTCCGTGGCGGCCTTTGCCGCGCTCGGGCTCCAACGTGTGAGCACGCTCCCCGCTCTCGGCGTCGGCTGGCTCGTGTTTGTGCTCTGCGTGTTGGCGATCGGCGCCTGGGGAAAGTTCCAGCTCGCACGGACACGGCACCGGCTCCAAACGCGCACCCGCCGGCGATCGAGGAGAACACGATGACCGACCCTCAGCGATCTGCCGGTGGTGCAGGAACCACCCCGACGGAGCTATCGGACGAGCCGGCCCCAAACGAAAAGCGCACTCCGCCGAACACGTGCATCGTCATCCACGACCGCGGCAGCGAGGAGCTGCACCTCGACCGCGAGAACGTCGAAAGGCTCCTTGCCAGCGACTCCTTCTTCTGGCTCGATATCGACCAGCCCGACGCGGACGACTACAAGATCCTCAGCGACGTCTTCAAGTTCCACCCGCTCGCCGTCGAGGACTCCGAGAAGTTCGGGCAACGCGCCAAGATCGACGACTACGACGATTACGTCTTCCTCGTCGTCTACGGCGCAGTCCCCGACGACGACAGGCTCGTCGAAGTGCACTGCTTCTACTCCGAGAAGTTCCTGGTCACCGTCCACCGCGACGAGGCGCCCGCCTTCACCGAGGTACGGCAGCGTTACGTGAAGCGCGAGGGGCCGATCGAGGACCCGGGCAAGCTCCTCTATCGGATCATCGACGGACTCGTCGACAGCTTCTTCCCCATCCTCGCCGACTTCGACGATCGAATCGACGAGCTCGAAAACCAGACTTTTCTTCACGCCGGCGACGAACAGCTCCAGGAGATCTTCAGGATGAAGCGGCTTCTGGTCGGCATGCGCAAGGCGATCACGCCAGAGCGGGACATGTTCGCGGGCTTGATGGGCGGCGTTGCCGACCTGCCGGGAATGAGCGACGAGGACGAGCGCTACTTCCGCGACATCTACGACCACCTGATCCGGATCAGCGACCTGATCGACACCTACCGCGACCTGCTCACCAGCTCGATGGATGTCTACCTGTCGACCGTCTCCAACCGGCTCAACACGGTGATGAAGCAGCTCACGATCATGGCGACCGTGTTCCTGCCGCTCACCTTCATCACCGGCTTCTTTGGCCAGAACTTCGGCTGGATGGTTGGCCACATCAGGAGCGGGCCGACCTTCTTGGCCCTGGGAATCGGACTCGAGATCGTCACCGTCGCGGCGCTCTTCACGTTGTTCAAGAGGCGCGGTTGGTTCTAGTCTCGGTTCGAACCCGAGCGTTGATCACGGTCAGCGCCATCAACTAGGTATCACTCGGTTCGCCCTGACGACGATACGAAGCCGACTGCCGAATCAGAGACTGTGCCGGGCGAGGGCGAGTTGCATCATCGTGGCGTGCGTTCCGGCCGCGCCGGGGCTCGTGTCGCTTTCGGGCATGAGCTGACGGTAACTGCCGTCCGCCTGGAGTTCCCAGGCGTTCCTTTGGTCTGCAAGGGAGACCTGGAGGGCTTCCCAGAGGCGAGCACGAAGCTTGCGGTCGTAGATGGGCACAGCAGCTTCGACCCGCTCTGAAAGGTTGCGGTGCATCCAGTCGCCTGAGCCGATCAGGAACTCACCGTCCAACGGGTCTTCGGATCCGGCTCTGAAGTGGAAGATGCGGGAGTGCTCCAGAAAGCGTCCGACAATCGATCGAACCCGAATGTTCTCTGTCCAATCGTGCACGCCTGGAGCGAGGCAGCAGAGTCCGCGAACGATCAGTTCCACCGGCACGCCTGCGCGTGACGCTTTCGCCAGGAGCAAACAGATCTCGGGGTCTTCGAGCTGGTTCATCTTGCAGGTGATCGACGCGGGACGGCCGTCGAGGTGGTTGTCGATTTCCCCTTCGATCAGATCAGCGAAGGCGGTACGCATGTACATCGGCGCCACCAGCAGGCTCTCGAAGCCCGGAGTGCGCGAACGACCGGTCAAGAAGTGGAACAAGGTGACGACATCGCTCGTGATCACCGGATCGGCCGTCAGCAGTCCGACGTCCTCGTAAAGCCTCGCGGTTCGCGTGTGGTAGTTGCCGGTCGCGATGTGCGCGTAGCTGCGCACGCCGTTGTCTTCCTTGCGTACGACAAGGGCGATCTTGCTATGAGTCTTCAGGCCCGTGACGCCGAACACGACATGGGTGCCGACTTTCTCGAGCTCGCGTGACCAGTGCAGGTTCCTTTCCTCGTCGAAGCGAGCGTTGAGCTCGATCACGCACGCCACCTGCTTGCCGCCTTCTGCAGCTCTGATCAGGGACTGTACGAACGGCGTGTCGTCGCCGACCCGGTAGACGGTCATCTTGATCGAGACCGTCTGCGGGTCGTCGGCTGCCTCGCGGATGAACCGTTCCACTCCGGCGTAGAAGCTGTCGTAGGGCTGGTGGAGGAGGATGTCGCCGGCGCGGATCGCCGAGAAGATGTCGCCGTCTGCGGCCTCGAGTCCCGTCGGGGGGAGTGGTGTCCAGGGCGGATCCCGTAAGGGCTCGACTTGTAGCCCTGCGATTTCGAAAAGTGTCGTGTAGTCGAGCAGCGCGGGCATCTCGTAGACGTCGTCGTCTGTGAGCGCGAAGCGCTGCATGAGCTCCGAGACCATTGCCGGTTCGGCGTTCGGCTGTATCTCGAGGCGCACGACCGGTTCGAAGCGGCGTTGGCGGAGTTCCTCCTCGACGAGGGCTCGCTTGCTTTCCCCGGCGTCTTCTTCGACTTCGACTTCAGCGTCTCGGCTGACTCTGAAGAGGCTGGCACTGGTGGTTACCATCCCGGGGAAGAGACGGTCGGCGTTGGCGGCAATGGCTTGGTCGAGCCCGACGAAGACGCGGGAGGGGGGCTCGACTCCCGCTCGCACCCGCAGCCACTGCGGTAGCTCTCGCGGCACCTTCACGCGAACGAGAACCGACTCCCCGCTCACTGGATCCTCGAGACGAAAGGCCCACGACGTCGACAGGTTCGAGACGAACGGGAAAGGATGCGCCGCATCGAGACTGAGCGGCGTCAAGACGGGCGAGATCTCACGGTCGAACAGCATCGATACTTCCTCGCACTGGGCTTCGCTGAGTTCGCCCCAATCGACGAGTTGGATGCCGTGTTCTGCCAGCTGCGGCTTGATCACGTCGCTGTAGCAGGCAGCCTGCTCCGCCAGCATCGAGGCGATTACCTCTCGGTTGCGCGTGAGCGAGTCCCGACGGTCCTGTGCGGCAAGGCTTGAATCGCCTGATTGGGGTCGGATCAGTGCTATCCGCTTCATGAAGAACTCGTCCAGGTTCGAAGAGAAGATGGCCAGGAACTTGACCCGTTCGAGCAGTCGATTCCTCCCGTCGAGAGCCTCGTTCAAGACCCGACGGTTGAACTCGAGCCAGCTCAGATCGCGATCGAGCCACGCATGCCGCGTCAACTCGTCGACGCTCAGGTCAGGGACCTGAGCACCATCGCTGGTCTCGACCGGCGGACTCGCGCTCACAGCAAGCCAGGGTAGCCACCGCAACTTGACCGTGCCACCGGTGGACGAGCTGCGCCCACGCACGGGCATGGGCACGACGGGCCGGGTCTCAGTGGGGTGTCTGGGTGTCCTGGTCCGCATGGAGTGCGTCGCGGCGCCGGTCGGTAAGAGGCGACGACGGCGCGGATCAGGGTCAGGCCGGCGAGCGGCCCGCGAAACTGTTGCACTGCCCCGCCCGTGTCCAGGTAGCGAGAAGTGGGACACGACGAGATCGATGTTCGTCGACCCAGAATGGAGTACACCGAGCCGGTGGCGCTTTCGTCCACCGTCTCCACAAGCTTTCCGCCTGGCCTTGCGGCTTCCGCGTACGACCCGCAGAGACGACTTCGACCTAATCGCGCTCCGTGCTCGGTGCAGTGCCAACGTAAGAGATAGGCGGCGGTCTGACAAGAGGGTTGGACAGCGGGAAGTCCGCAAAGAGCGAGAAGTTCCCGACGGGACTCCCCGATGGTCCACTCCAGCGCGGCCTCGCCCGGCTGGGTCAGTGTGTCCAGTCGGGGTACACTGTGCCTCTACGGTGCCTTAGCCAATGGCATCGTGGATCCCGGGGACACAAATTCCGTCTCCGGTGTGATCCGCCCCACAAGCAGTCGGCGACCGCGAAATAGTCGGCGGTGTCTGCCGCCGCCGGAATCCGAGATCGGAGCGCTGATGAATCGCACGCATAAGGTGATCAACCTGGTCGGTATCGCGTTGCCCGTCGCTGGTCTCGCGGCCGCTGTCGCCCTGCTCTGGAATCACGGTGTCGGGTTGACGGCGCTCGCGATCCTCGCCACGGGGTACGTCCTCACGGGGCTGGGGGTCACCGTCGGCTACCACAGGCTCTTCACCCACCGCGCGTTCGAGACCTTTCCGGCCGTCCGCTACCTGCTCGCTGTGCTCGGGCAGATGGGCGTCGAGGGCGACGTCGTGACCTGGGTGGCCGACCATCGCAAGCACCACCAGTTCTCTGACCGCAGCGGCGATCCGCACAGCCCGCACGCCGACTTCGGCGACGGCGCACTCGAAGCCATGAGGGGGCTGTGGCACGCACACACCGGCTGGATCTTTTCGGGCGCCGGCCGCGCCGACCGAACCCGTTACGCAAAGGATCTCGTCGGTGACCGCGGCCTCCGGGTGATCGCACGACTCTTCCTCCCCACCGTAGTGGTCTCGCTCGCCCTCCCCGCCTTCGTCGGCTGGGCGCTGATCGGCGGCTGGTACGGATTCGTGAGCGGCCTCGTCTGGGGTGGCGCGGTCCGCATCTTCCTCCTCCACCACGTGACCTGGTCGATCAACTCGATCTGCCACTTCTGGGGCCGTCGCCGCTACGACTCGCGTGATGAGTCGAGGAACGTCTGGTGGCTCTCCTGGCTCTCCTTCGGCGAGTCCTGGCACAACAACCACCACGCGTTCCCGACCTCGGCGTTCCACGGACTGCGACGCTTCGAGATCGATCCGGGCGGGTGGCTGATCTGGACGCTCGAAAAATGCGGCCTCGCCTGGAGGGTCGTCAGGATCCCACCACAACGACAAGCGGCGAAGCTGACCGCCTGAGCAGAGTGCGCCCGGCGGGGCCTTTCCCGACCCTTCTCCGCGCGGGACTCCGATGCGTTCAGGGGGTGGGAGCGTCGAGACGGTACGGTGTTGCACATCAAGTACACGGTCTTCACGTACTCGGGTGACGAGATCACGCCGGGTGGCGCGGCTCATGAGTTCGACAGTCCAGTCGAATCGGAACAGAAGGTCGCGTACGAGGATGCCGTGTGGATCGTGGATCACGTGGACGAAGAGGCCGATCCCCCTGCTGTCTGGTTGCGTCCAGTAAGCGAAGGCGACTTGCCGGTCTAACCCACGGGCGGGGAAGATCAGGCCGTCCTGCTTGACGCGCGCTTGACGCGCGATGGCGGGGGCGATCCGCAGGCGCGCTGCGCCTCTACCGACGGCAGAACGGCGGGGACTGGCGGCAGCTGAGCGGTGGGCTGCCGGAGCCGCTGCGGGCGATGCCCTACGCGCTCCTTGCCGCCGAAGACCGCTTGTTTGCCGGTCTTGCCGACGGCCAGCTCTGGGAGAGCCGTGACCGCGGCGATACCTGGACTCGGTGCAGGCTGCGAGGGGACCGAATCGGCACTGTGCTCGCGCTCGCTGAGGCGAGCGGCTGAGGTTCCGCCGCGGGCGGGGTTTACCCCCCCGGCGCGGGCGCAGCGTCCGAGTGCGCGGAGCAGTGGCTCGAACCGCCGACCGAGGGGGGTGAGACGGTACTCGACTGCGGGCGGCCTGGTGTCGAGCACTCGCCGCTCGAGCAGGCCTGCGTTGACGAGTTCTGTGAGGCGCACGGTGAGGGTTGCGGGCGGGACGCGACCGACGGCGTCGCGGAACTCGTTGAACCGCTCGGCCCCTTCGACCGAGGCGTAGAGGATCGACAGCGTCCAGCGTCGCTCGAGGAGGTCCGCGGTGCGGCGGACCTCCTCGGGGATCGGTTTAAGCCGCCTGCAACGCACGGTCCGGCGTCGGCTCGAGGGCGAGCTCGAGCACCTCGTCGACGCTGAGCACGGGGTGGAAGGTCATCGATTCGCGGACGTCCTCGGGAATGTCCTCGAGGTCGGCCCGGTTGCGCTCCGGCAGGATCACCTCGGTCAAGCCGGCGGCGTGCGCGGCGAGTACCTTCTGCTTCAGCCCGCCGATGGGGAGGACGCGGCCCTGGAGCGTGACCTCGCCGGTCATTCCGACCGTGTGCTTCACCGGACGCTTCGTCAGGAGCGACGCGAGCGCCGTCGTCATCGTCACGCCCGCGCTCGGACCGTCCTTCGGGATCGCGCCCGCCGGGACGTGGACGTGGACGGTCTGGCCCTTCAGGTCGTCGGTCGAGATGTCCAGCGTGTCGGCGTGAGCGCGGACCCAGGAGAGGGCGATCTGGGCCGACTCCTTCATCACGTCGCCGAGCTGGCCGGTGAGGACGAGTGCGTCGCCTTCGCTCTCCATCCGCGTCGCCTCGACGAAGAGTACGTCGCCGCCGGTGCCGGTCACGGCCAGACCGGTCGCGACGCCGGGCACGGCCGTACGTTCGGCCGACTCCTGCCAGAAGCGCTGCCGGCCGAGGGCGTTGCGCAGCTGCGCGAGGTCGATCGTAATCGGCGGCTCCGCGTCGCCGGCGGCGATCCGGGTGGCGGTCTTGCGGAGCAGCTTGCCGAGTTCGCGCTCGAGCTGGCGGACTCCGGCTTCGCGGGTGTACTCGGCGACGATCGTCTGCGATGACCTCGTCGTCGATCTCGACCTCGTCCTCGCGGAGGCCGTTGCGCTCGCGCTGCCGCGGCCAGAGGTAGCCCTTGGCGATCGCGACCTTCTCGTCGACCGTGTAGCCGTCGAAGCGGATCACCTCCATGCGGTCGAGGAGCGGCCCGGGGATCGTCTCGGCAACGTTTGCGGTCGCGATGAAGACGACCTGCGACAGATCGAGCTCGACGTCGAGGTAGTGGTCGCGGAACGAGTGGTTCTGTGCCGGGTCGAGCACCTCGAGCAGTGCCGCGGACGGGTCGCCGCGCCAGTCGGCGCCGACCTTGTCGACCTCGTCGAGCATGATCACCGGGTTCATCGTCCCGGCGTCGCGCAGGGCGCGGACGAGCCGGCCGGGCAGGGCGCCGATGTAGGTGCGCCGGTGGCCGCGGATCTCGGCCTCGTCGCGGACGCCGCCGAGCGACATCCGCACGAACTCTCGGTTGAGCGCACGGGCGATCGACTCGCCGATCGAGGTCTTGCCCGTCCCGGGAGGGCCGATCAGGGTGAGGATCGCGCCGGAGCGCTTGTCCTCCTCGATTCCCCGCTCCTGGCGCAGCTTGCGCACGGCCAGGTACTCGACGATCCGCTCCTTCACGTCCTGCAGGCCGGCGTGGTCGGCGTCGAGGACCTCGCGGGCGACCTTCGGGTCGAGCCGCTCGTCCGACGTCTTACTCCAGGGCACAGCCAGGAGCCAGTCGAGGTAGGTGCGGATCATCGACGCCTCGCCCGAGGAATCGCCCATGCGCTCGAGCCGGTCGAGCTCGCGCTCCGCCTGCTCGCGCACCTCGTCGGGCATGCCCGATTCCCCGATCTTCGTCCGGTATTCGTCGACCACCGAGCCCTCGTCGTCGCCGAGCTCCTTGCGGATCGACTCGAGCTGCTTGCGCAGGAAGTACTCCCGCTGCTGGGCCTGCGCGCCGGTCTCGACGTCCTCGCGGATGCGCCGGCGGACCTGCAGCTCGGCCAGCCGCTCGCGCTGCAGCGTCACGGCGAGCCGCAGCCGCTCGATCACGTCGAGCGTCTCGAGCAGCTCGACGCGCTGCGCGAACGTGAGGTCGGGCGAATAGGCGCAGGTGTCCGCGAGCGCACCGGCCTCGGTGATCGAGCGCAGGAACTCGCCGATGCGGGCGTCCGCCTCGCGGAGCTCCAGGATCTCCTCGACGACGGCGCGATATTCGGTCTCGAGCTCGCGCGTCTTGATCGGGGGAGGCGTCTCGTCGGGCTGCTCCTCGACCTCGACATAGAGGCGGCCGCCGGTGCTCGTCTCCGCAGCGCGGAGCTGTGCACGCGTTTTCCCGCTCAGCGTGGCGACCTGCTCGCCACCGGGGAGACGGCCGGTCTCGACAACCTCGGCCACCGTCCCGACCTTCGCATACGTCCCCTCATGCCTGGGGACGAGCAGAACGCGCGCCTCGCTTGCCGTATCGAGCGGCATCGTCACCGTCATGCCTGGAAAGACAACGGTTTCGTCCAACGGAATCAGCAGATATTTCTCCACCGGGTAGTTCACGCTCCTGGGTCGATGATGTTTTCATAGTAGCTACAACCTTTGTAGTTACGGCGGCTCGCTCACCTCCTTTTCGAGGGGAGGCGAGACTCCCGCAGGGGGCCTGCTGCTGCCGCCACCGACGGATGCAGCGGCGCCGGCAACCGGGCGGCCTCCCCATCGCCGCATCGACGACGATGAACCGTGCTCCTCGGAGTGCTCTACCTCGCGATGCTGGTCACGCTCCGGGCTGATGCCGATCCGCAGGGGCCACTAGGTGATGTTCAGCGGCATCTTCATCCCGGTCTTCTGCCTCATCGGGGCGATCATGCCCGAAGCGGGGTGACCCGCTCCTCGAAAATGCCCGTCGGCGTCTTGCGCGCACAAATCGCCCAGCAGTTCACGGCACCCAGGTCTCCGCCAGCGGCGTGACCTGCAGCTCGTGCGTCGCAGCGCGCGGTCCCTGGTCTGCCAGGAACACGACAGCGTCGGCGACCTGGCGCGGGTCCGCCAGCGCGGCGGGGTCGACGCCCGGACGGCCACCGCCGGCGTAGGGCTCGATCCCGGCGTCGACGATCAGCAGCGCGACGTGGATCCCGCGCTCGCGGAGCTCGAGCGCCGCCGCCTGAGTGATCGCACGCACCCCGAACGCGCCCGCCGCCCACAGCCCGCGGCCGGGCATGGCGCGCCGCGACGACCCGCCCGTCACCTGGATCAACGTCACCGGCCGGTCCAGCGCCGCGACCGCGCCGCCCGCGCCCGAGAGGAACGCGAACGCCGAGCGCGCCGGCGCGACCGACCAGCTGTCGAACGCGTCGGCAGCGGCATCGGCGATCGGGCCGCCGCCGAACGGGCCCGTCCGCGTCCCGCCGTACGCCGCGGCGGCGTTGACGACGAGGTCCACGCCGCCGTGGGCCCGCGCGGCCTCCTCGACGGTCGCGCGCACGGCGGCCTGGTCGGTGATGTCGCTGCGCAGCGCGAGCGCGCCGGCTGCCGTGACGGCAGCGAGCGTCTCGTCCGATCGCGCCGCGCCCGCCACCTCCCAGCCCTGCGCGACGAGCGTCTCGATGATGGCCCGGCCCAGGTTGCGGGCCCCGAAGATCAGCGCGCTGCGGCCCGCGCCGCCGACAGTCGTATCGGTCATGGACTACTCAATACACCATCGCGCCGAGGCAAGGTGCGCTGACAGGAACTGCCCGGCTCTGTCCAGTGCCGCGGCCGCTTCGTCGAGGATCGGGTAATAGGCCTGGAAGACGTGGGGCACCTGAGGGGTGATGTCGAGGATGACCTCGACGTCGGCGGCGGCGGCTTGTTGCGCGAGGCGGACGGCGTCGTCGAGCAGAACCTCGTGAGTTCCGGCCTGGATGATCAGGGGCGGCAGGCCGGACAGGTCGGCGAATATCGGGCTGATGAGGCCAAGAGCGGCGTCCTGTCCCGCCGTATAGTCGGTGACCCTGGATTGGAGGGCTTCCGGGCTGAGCAGCGGGTCGACCTCGCGCCTGGTTTCCATGGTCGTCCCGGCCAGGGTGAGATCGGCATACGGTGACATGACGAAGGCCGCGGCCGGCAGAGGCAGCCCGTGATCGCGGGCGTTGACCAGGGTGGCGATGGCGAGTCCGCCGCCGGCGGACTCGCCCGCGAAGACGATGTCCGAAGGGGCGATGCCGTCGTGCAGGAGGGCTTCATAGGCCGCAAGAGCGTCGTCGACCGCTGCCGGATACGGGTGCTCGGGGGCGAGCCGGTAGTCGACGGAGATGACCTTGGCCTGCGTCCGCCGGCCGACCTGCGAGGCCAGGTCAGCGGCGAGGAAGGCGTCCCCCATCACGTACACGCCGCCGTGGAAGTAGAGAACAACGTGGCGAGGTTCGATTCCGTCGACGGTGATCTCGGCGGTTGGGACGCTGCCAAGTGCGGCCGCGGTCACGGTGACGTCGGCGGGCAGCGGCTGCGCCGACAGCAACTCCCGGAGCAGTCGCCGTTGCTCGTTGACATCGCTGCCGACGGGGAAGGCCGACTGTCGCAAGATTGCGTCGAGGGTCTCTCGCTGCTCGGTGCTCACGGAGGATCTCCCTTCGGTTGTGTTGGTTTGGCGGCGCTCCAGGCCGCGCCATTCAGCGTCGGCTTCACGGTCCTGCCTTCTCGATCAGCTCGGCGACCTCGGCGGGGTGGGTGACCATCGCGACGTGGCTCGACGGGATCTCGATCGTGTTCGCGCCTTCCCGGCGACCCCGCCGCGCCCCTCGCTTTAGCGGCCTGGCCACACCAACTGTCCACTGGCGGATTGCGAACCGCCGCCGCCTCGCAGCACACTCGTCCCGTCGACGTGTGTTGGAGGAGACAATGAGCGTTCCGGAGCAAGCGATGTCGATCCCCACTGCCACCTGGCAGGGCTGATGACGAGCTGAAACGCTATCTCTCGGGTCGTGTGACACGCATACGCCGCTGCGAGCCGACTCCTCACAGGCAAACTCTCGCAAGTCATTGCAGGTTGGAGTCGCCGTCGAGGGGGTGGGACCGAGACGGATGAGCGTGCGCGCTGCGGGACCAGATACCGAAAGGGTGGCCAACGCGCCGCGGGTGCTCCTTGGACGCGATCGAGACCTGGCCGAGCTCTACGCGCTGGTCGACGGAATCGAGGACCGCGGCGGTGCCCTCGTCGTTCGCGGTGAGGCTGGAATCGGCAAGTCCGCCTTGCTGGCGGCTGCAAGGGAACGGGCGTTGGACCGAGGAGTTACGGTCGTGTCCACAGCGAGTGCGCTTTCGGAGGCCCAGCTTGCCTTTGCGGGCCTTCACCAGCTCCCCTCGAAACGGCGTTCGGCATTGCCGAGGGCGACGCGCCTGACCTGTTCCTGATCGGCCTCGCGACGCTCGGGCTCGTCGCAGAACGGTCGGCGGAGACACCGCTTCTCTTCGTGGTCGATGACGCACACTGGCTGGACCGGCCTTCCTCCGAGGTGCTCGGGTTCGTGGCGCGGCGGGTCGAATCGGATCCGGCCTTCTCCCCGCCGGCGCGCACTACGTCAAGGCGTTCGGGAGCCTCGGCGCCGACCAGCTCGCGACCGGTGCGAACCACGAGCCGCGAGTCGTTCTCTTCTACGCCACCGACGACGATGCTGCGGAGGCGACCGCCCAACGCCTCATCAGGGCAGCCGGCTTCGAGCCGCTGAAGGTGGGAGGCGTCTCCGACGCGGGTCGAATCGAGGGCCCAGACGGCGAGCTCCAGGGACGGATCCTCGATCTCGACGAGGCGCGGGCAACCATCGCAACGGAAGGAGTGAACGGCATGAGCACAACCGAGACGCCCACCCTGCCGGACTACGCGCCGGTCCCGCGCTCGGCTCTCGGCCCGGCCCTCAACGAGCAGGGCTACTACGTCGGCCGCGTCGAGCGGAACCTCTACTGGGTCACCGACGGCACCTACCAGTCGGCGTTCCTGACGACCTCGGACGGCGTCGTCCTGCTCGACGCGCCGCCGACGATCGGCAACAACATCCAGCGCGCGATCGACGAGATCGCCGCCGCCAACGGCGTCAGCAACAAGGTCGACGTACCTCATCTACTCGCACCACCACGCCGACCACGTCGGCGCGGCCTCGCTGTTCGACAAGAACGTCACCCGCATCGGGCACGAGGAGACGCGGCGGCTCCTGCTCCGCGACGACGACCCGGCGCAGGCCGCCGAACGAGGAGACGTTCCAGGACCACCGCACCCTCGAGATCGGCGGCGAGCGGATCGACCTCGCCTGGCACGGCGCCAACCACTCGCCCGACAACATCCTCATCCACCTGCCCGACCACGACACGCTGATGCTCATCGACATCGTCAATCCGGGCTGGGTGCCGATCTACCAGTCCAACCTGAGCGAGGACATCCCCGGCTACATCGAGGCGCCGGCGAACGCGCTCGCCTACCCGTGGAAGCACTTCATCGGCGGCCACAACGGCCGGCTCGGCACGCGGGACGACGTCGACGCTGCACCAGCAGTACATGGCGGACATCGCCGAGAGCTCCAGGAAGGCGATCGACACCGTCGACCCGACGCCCTACTTCGTGAAGTACGGCGAGAACTTCTGGGCGGCGCTCAAGGGCTACCTCGACGAGATCGCCGCCACCGACGGCCGCGCCCGTGATCGAGAAGTACACCGGCGTGCTGGCGGCCGCCGACGTGTTCACCGAGAGCACGACGTTCCAGGTGATGCAGTCGATCCGCCTCGACCTCGGCTACGGCTCGCAGGTGCACCCCTGATGGCCAGCCTCCGTACGCGACCCGGTCGGCGACCACCTGCTACGCCGCACGACGCGCACTCATCGTGATCGACTACCAGCCGTCGCAGTTCGCTCCGCTCGATGGACCGTGCTTCGAGAGCATCTTCACGAACGCGATCCGGAGCGTCGCTTCGGAGGACGATCGCACGCAACTACACGGAACGGGACGTGACCTGGACCGTGCCCGGACTGGCGACTACGCAAGGGCATGAAGCCATCGACCGACGACGCCAACGCGCAGAAGCCGCCGACCGCATCGCCGGGTTTTGTGCTTCGAGCGCCGCGTGCGACCGGTCGCACGTCAGACCGCGATCTGGGCCTTCCTCGCGTTCAACCTGGGAGCGCTACGACGAAGCAGACGTCGACGCGATCGGCGGCACCGGCGTCGACGCATCGGCTGGCTCGGTGCGTCGACCAGGCCGGATCGCCCGTCGTGGTCGCACTCGCCTTGAGCTCAGCGCGACTGGGCCGACGGGAGGGAGAATCCCGAGGTAATCGAGCGTCGTCACACCGATCCCCGCAAGCGAGCCCGCGCTCGCCGATCCGAAGGCGCGCGAGTTCCTCCGGAAGGCGGACCCGGTGCTCGCGCGCGCTGATCGACGCGCGGCCCGGACTTCCGGCCGCGCGCCTGGATGGACGAGCTTCCTCCGCTCGACGCCTTCGGGACGCTCGTCTTCCAGGTCGCGGGCCAGCAGCTGTCGGTCGCCTCGACGCGGGCGATCGTCTCGCATCTGCAGGAGCGATTCGGCGGGCATATGCCGTCGCCGGCCGAGCTGCTCGCGGCGGATCCGCAGGTGCTGCGCGACAGCGGCTTCTCGGCTCGAAAGGGCGAGACGTTGCGCGCGCTCGCGGAGAGGTTCGTCGACGGACGCCTGAGCGACGAGGCGCTCTCGCGCATGACCGACGACGAGGTCGAGGCAACCCTGACCGAGGTGTCCGGAATCGGGCTGTGGACGGCGCGCGGCTTCCTGCTCGTCGCGCTCGACCGGCCCGACGTCTTCCTCTCGGGCGACCTCGCGCTCCGGCGCGCGATCCAACGAGCGTACGGCTTCGACCACCTTCCGACCGAAGACGAAGTGGCTCGAGGTGTCGGATCGCTGGCGGCCGTATCGGAGCCTTGCCGTCGAGCTACCTGTTCGCATCCGAATACGACGGAGGAGCTGATGAACCCAGTGACCGGACCTCGTCGGCATCATCGGCGCCGGCCGGCTCGGACAGGCGATGGCGCGGACCGCACTGCGCGCCGGCCGCTCGGTCGTGATCGCCAACAGCCGCGGCCCGGAATCGCTGACGTCGGTGGTCTCGGCGCTCGGCGACGGCGTCTCGGCAGGGACGGTGGACGAGGCTGCAGCGGCCGGCATCGTCGTCATCGCCGTGCCCTGGGACCGCGTGCCCGAGGCCGTGCAGGGCCTCGACTGGAACGGTCAGGTCGTCATCGACGCGACCAACGACTGGGCCGCCGACGATCTCGAACGGGAGGACGTCGAGCGAGATCGTCGCCGACCTCGTCGCCGGCGCGCGCGTCGTGAAGGCCGCGAACACGCTCGGCGCCGACGTGCTCGGCTCGGACCCGCACGAGGCCGGCGGCCGGCGCGTGATCTTCCTCTCCGGCGACGACGCCGACGCGAAAGCGGAGGTGATCGCGCTGTTCGAGGATGCAGGCTTCGCCGCCATCGACCTCGGCGACCTGGCACGGGCGGCGCGATGCAGCAGATCCACCACCCGCTCGCCGGCGTCAACCTGATCCGACTCTGAGGAGCGTTAGCGATGGCCGTCCACACCGAACTCACGCCGTCCGAGGCCGCCGACCGCCTCGCCCTCCGCGAACTGTTCGACGCCTACGCCCACTGCGCCGACCGGCGCGACGCCGAGGGTCAGAAGGCGCTCTTCACCGCCGACACCCGCTTCGCCGTCTACATGGACGGCGAGGGCAGCGAGCCGACATACGTGCTCGAAGGACGAGAGGCACTCACGCCGGTGTTCGCCGATCTGAATCGCTACGAGGCGACGACCCACTTCAACGGCCAGAGCACGGTCACCCTCGACGGCGACCGCGCCACCGGCGAGAGCTACACGATCGCCCACCACGTCTTCACCGAAGACGGCAACCGCAAGATCATGATCGCCTCGCTCCGCTACCTCGACACCTTCGCCAAGATCGACGGCAGCTGGTACTTCGCCGAACGCGAATCTCATCCTCGACTGGAGCGAGACGCGTCCCCTAGGGGGACAAACGCCGGGCTGAGGTGTTCTCGCCGAGAATAGTTGCGGGCTCAACAACGTTAGGTGATGTATGGATCTTGGCCTCGTCACCTTCGCCGACTTAGCGGCGCGGTGTCAGCCCGGAGCAGCGGATGCGGGACCTGCTCGAGGAGGCGCGTCTCGCGGACGAGCTCGGCCTCGAGCTCTTCGCAGTCGGCGAGCACCACCGCCCCGACTACCTCGTCTCCTCGCCGGCGACGGCGCTGGCCGCAATCGCCGCTCAGACGAACCGGATCCGGTTGTCGAGCGCCGTCACCGTTCTCTCCTCCGACGATCCGGTGCGCGTGTTCCAGCAGTTCGCCCACGTCGACCTCATCTCCGGCAGGCCGCGCGGAGATCATGGCCGGACGCGGCTCGTTCACCGAGTCGTTCCCGCTCTTCGGCTACGCCCTCGACGACTACGACGAGCTGTTCGCCGAGAAGCTCGAGCTGCTGTTGGCGATCCGAGACTCGGAACGCGTCACCTGGCACGGCAAGCATCGCGCACCGCTCGAGGACCTAGCCGTGTGGCCGCGGCCGGTCCAGAATCCGCTGCCGATCTGGATCGCGGTCGGCGGGACGCCGCAATCGGTCGTTCGCGCGGCCGTACTCGGGCTGCCCCTGACGCTGGCGATCATCGGAGGTGAGACGGCAGCGGTTCCGCGCCTTCGTCGACCTCTACCGCCGCGTCTGGACCGAGGCCGGTCACGAGGGAGAGCCGCGCATCGCGATCAACACGCACGCCTTCGTCGCCGACAGCGAGCACGCCGCCGACGCCGCCTTCGCCGGCAGCTACCTGGAGCTGATGAACCGGATCGGCCGCGAGCGAGGCTGGCCACCGTCGGGCAGAGCCGAATACGAGGCGCTGAAGTCGCCACGCGGTCCGCTCGCCCTCGGCTCGCCCGAGCAGGTGGTCGAGAAGATCGTTTCTGTCCACGACCTCTTCCAGCCGGAGCGATACCTGGCCCACATGAGCATCGGCGCTGTCCCCCATCGCGAGGTGATGCGGGCTATCGAGCTGTTTGGAACCAAGGTCGCCGAGCGTGTGACCGCCGAGTTGCGTGGGCGGCCGACTACCCGGCGTTGTGGTTCAGGGAGGCGATCCAGCCCGCCGTAAATGGAGTCGAACAAAGGACCTCGAGTAGCGCTGCGAGCGATCGCGTGAGTTCGATCGTCTCCTCGAGAGCTGGGACGGGCGGGGGTTCTTGCGCGTTGCTCTTGCGTTAAGAACGATGTTGGAGGCGGCCGGTCAGCTTTCGGTTCTCCTACGCTGAACTGATGATCGAGGCTGGCGGCCTTACGAAGGACTACGGCGACAAGCGTGCGGTCGATGCTCTGACTTTTGCGGTTCGGCCGGGGATCGTCACCGGCTTCCTTGGCCCGAATGGGTCGGGGAAGTCGACGACGATGCGGCTGATTCTCGGCCTGGACGCGCCGACTGCCGGCGACGTGACCGTGAACGGCAAGCACTACCGTGATCATCGTGCGCCTCTTCACGAGGTGGGCGCGTTGCTGGAGGCGCGGTCGGTCCACACGGGCCGTTCGGCGTACAACCATTTGCTCGCGCTCGCGCAGACGCATGGCATCGGGAAGCGGCGGGTCGAGGAGTTGATCGATCTCGTCGGCCTACATGAGGTCGCGCGGAAGCGCGCAGGCAGTTTCTCGCTGGGTATGGGGCAGCGGCTGGGGATCGCCAGCGCGTTGCTTGGTGATCCGTCGACGCTGCTGCTCGACGAGCCGGCGAACGGGCTCGATCCGGAGGGGATTCACTGGATGCGCAACCTGCTCAGGGGTCTCGCAGCGGAGGGCCGGACTGTGTTCGTCTCCTCGCATCTGATGAGTGAGATGGCGCTGACCGCTGATCACCTGATCGTGATCGGCCGCGGCCGGTTGATTGCCGACAAGAGCGTGGAGGACTTCGTTCGCCGTGCCTCGCAGAAGCTCGTGCGCGTCCGCTCGCCGCAGGCCGTCCGGCTGCGGGAACTCGTCTACGGGAACGACGTCACGGTCACGAGCATCGAGCCTGAGCTACTGGAAATCGCCGGCCTGTCCGCCGAGGAGATCGGCGAGACGGCCGCAGCCAACCGGATCACGTTGCACGAGCTGACCCCGCAGCAGGCGTCGCTGGAGGAGGCGTTCATGACGCTCACCGCCGAGGATGTCGAGTTCAAGACGACCGAGCAGCTCGCGGCAGGAGTGGCAGCGTGAGCGCAGTCGCAGCGGTCGAGGTGCCGCGCCTGGAGCGGACAGGCGGCTTGACGCAGGCCCGGGTCGCGCTGTCCGAGTGGACGAAGCTGCACTCGCTGCGGTCGACTCGATGGTCGCTGCTCGTCGCGGTGGTGCTGGCGATCGGTCTGCCGGCCCTCTTCGCGGCGGTCACGTCGTCTCATTGGGGGCAAATGAGTCTGCACGACCGCGCCGACCGTCACCCGCTCGATATCGCGCTCGCCGGCGTGAACGTGGCGCAGCTCGCGATCGCCGTGCTCGGCGTGCTCGTGATCACGGGCGAGTACTCGACCGGGATGATCCGTGCGTCGTTCACCGCCGTGCCAAAACGGCTACCCGTCCTTTGGGCGAAGATCGCCGTCTACGGCGCGGTTGCCTTCGCGCTGATGCTGCCCTCGGTCCTGATCGCATTCTTCGCGAGTCAGGCAATTCTCTCGAAGCACAACATCCTTCAGATCTCGTTCTCGCACCCGGGCGTTGCCCGGTCGGTGTTCGGCGGGGCCGGCTACCTCGTTCTGATCGGCATCTTCGCGCTCGCCGTTGGCGCGATCGTCCGCAACACCGCTGGGGGAATCGCCGCCTTCGCCGCGCTCTTCTTCGTGATCCCGCCGCTGATGAACATCCTCCCGTCGAGCTGGAACAACGCAATATCTCCATACCTGCCCGACGCAGCTGGGCGCCGCATGTTCTCTCTCCAGACCGGGGCTCACGATCTCCACCCGTGGCCCGGATTCCTGCTCTTCCTCGGCTACACGGTGCTGGCGGTGGCGATCGCCGCAGTGCTGCTCGTGCGCAGGGACACCTAGAAGTACACCCAGCCGCCTCGCGACGACGGGATCACGCCCGCTCCTGAGCCTGCTTCGGATGAGTCGCCGTCCGTCTCGGGCGTGCGCATCGACACAGAACGGCGAGCGACCGCCGCCGTGCCGGGTCAGCCGGAGTTGCGCGTGGCTCGGCGGAGCGACTCGGCGAGGAGTCCGAGCACGGCGAGCGGGAGGAGCCACCAGGCGGCGAGGCCTTCGTGCACGAGCAGCGCGCACAGCCCCAGTGCGACGGCGAGTCCGGCCGCGATCCGCCAGTCGTCGCCGACGACGAACTCCCACCAGAAACGGGCGAACACCTTGACCCGCCTCATCGGTGCGCACCAAGTGGAAGCAACCGTGCGTGCTGCCGCCGAAGCAGACGCACGAGCGCCAGCGACGAGAGGGCGACGAAGCCGAGGATCCCGAGGAGCGCAAGCTCTCCGCCGGGCCACGACACCCCGGTTCCCTCGGCGGCCCAGAAGATCCCGAACGTGGTCAGCATGATCCCGACCGCGAACTTCAACGTGTTCTCGGGTACCCGGCTGAGAGGCGCCCGGACGACGGCGCCGACGGCAGCCACGAGCACGAGAGCGGCGCCGGCCGCTGCGGCGGCCAAGGGGACATCGCCCTGGGTGCTCCCGAACGTGATCACGATGAAGGCGACCTCCAGGCCCTCGAGGAGCACTCCTTTGAAGCAGAGGACGAACGAGTACCAGTCGAGGCCCAGGCGCACGTCGCGGGCCGCGTGGCCGGCCTCCTCGCGTTCCTGCAAGAAGATCTCGTCCTCGTCGTGGAGCGCCTTGAAACCACTCGCTCGGAGAATCGCCTTGCGCAGCCACTGCAGCCCGAACGCGAGCAACAGGAAGCCGACCACGAGACGGAGCGCATCGATCGGCACCTGATGCAGCGCCGGGCCGAGGCCGGCAATGATCACGGCCAACATCACGGTCGCCGCGCCCACCCCGGCGAGCGCCGAGCGCCAGCCGCGAGTGACGCCGACCGCGAGAACGATCGTCAGCGCCTCCACCATCTCGACTGCGCTCGCCAGAAACGCGGCTAGGAACAGAAACACAGCGCTCATTCAGCTCCGATCGTGCCGCATTTCTCCTGAACGGCGGCTGAACACCGGACAAGGAGTCGAACAAGGACCTGAGGACGGACCGCCTGCGAATCGGCTTCGCGCTCCTTGTTCGGCTCTTCCCGGTCGGCCTAGACTCGGCTAATGGCGATCTGCTCGAACTGCGGGAAGGAGAATCCAGAGGGGTTCGCCTTCTGCGGCTTCTGCTCCGCTCCAATTGCCGAGCAACCCATCGCTACGACCGTCGAGGAGCGGAAGGTCGTGTCGGTGTTGTTCTGCGATCTGGTCGGCTTCACCGCCACCTCGGAGCGGCAGGATCCGGAGGACGTGCGGGCTCGGATTCGGCCGTATCACGCGCGGCTTCGGTCCGAGATCGAGGGCTACGGAGGGACGGTGGAGAAGTTCGTCGGGGACGCCGTGATGGCCGTGTTCGGTGCTCCGGCGGCGCATGAGGACGATGCGGAGCGGGCGGTGCGGGCCGGGTTGGCGGTTCTGGAGGCGATTGCGGAGCTGAACGAGGACGATCCCGAGCTCGAATTACAGGTGCGGGTCGGGATCAACACGGGTGAGGCGGTGGTGGTGCTCGGCGCCCGCCCCGAGCAGGGCGAGGGGTTCGTCACCGGGGATGTCGTGAACACCGCCGCGCGTATCCAGTCGGCTGCGCCGGTAGGTGGAGTTGCGGTCGGGGAGCAGACTTATCGGGCGACGAGCCGGGTGTTCGAGTACGAGCCGCTCGAGCCGGTGTCGGTGAAGGGGAAGTCGGAGCCGCTTTCGCTCTGGCAGGCGAGGGCGGCGCATTCCCGCTTCGGGACCGACATCACCCGTCGGTACACGACGCCGCTGGTCGGCCGGGAGCTGGAGAAGCCGCTTTTGATCGGGACGTTCGAGCGGGCGGCGCAGCAGCGTTCGGTGCAGCTGGTCACCGTGGTTGGCGAGCCGGGGGTGGGCAAGAGCAGGCTGGTCGCCGAGCTGTTCGCCTACCTGGAGACGAAGCCGGAGCTGACCCGGTGGCGGCAGGGGCGTTGCCTTCCGTATGGGGAGGGGATCACGTTCTGGGCGTTGGGGGAGATCGTCAAGGCGGAGGCGGGGATCCTCGAGTCGGACTCGGCGCAGGCGGCTGCGCGGAAGCTGGACGCCGCGGTCTCCCCGGAGGAGCCGGAGCGGCAGTGGTTGTTGCAGCGGCTCTCCCCGCTGGTCGGGGTGGAGGCGGCCTCGCCGGCGGAGCGGCAGGAGCTGTTCACGGCCTGGCGGCGCTACCTGGAGGGGTTGGCCGCGGCCCGGCCGAGCGTGCTCGTGTTCGAGGATCTGCACTGGGCGGACGAGGCGCTGCTCGCGTTCCTGGAGCATCTGGCCGAGTGGTCGGAGGGGGTGCCGCTGCTCCTCCTCTGCACGGCGCGGCCGGAGCTGTACGAGCGGCACCCGGGTTGGGCGGGGGGGATCCGAAACGCGACGACGATCAACCTGCCGCCGCTCTCGGATCAGGAGACGGCCGAGCTCGTTTCCCATCTGATCACCACCAGCGTTCTCAGCGCGGAGCTGGAGCAGCGCGTGCTGGAGCGGGCGGGCGGCAACCCGCTTGTATGCGGAGGAGTTCGTGCGCCTGCTCGCCGACCGCGGCCTGGGTGCCGGCGAGATGGAGCTGCCGGAGAGTCTGCAGGCGCTGATCGCCGCCCGCCTGGACACGCTCTCACCGGAACGGAAGGGCCTGCTTCAGGACGCGGCTGTGCTCGGGAAGGTGTTCTGGGTGGGCGCGCTGGCCGAGATCGGCGGCCGCGACCTGGACGAGCTCGAGCTGGCTCTGCACGAGCTCGCCCGTAAGGAGCTCGTCCGCCCGGCCCGGTTGAGCTCGATGGAGGGTGAGAGCGAGTACTCGTTCTGGCATCTGCTCGTCCGCGATGTCGCCTACGGCCAGATCCCCAGGGCGGAGCGGGCGCGCCGTCACCGCTCGGCGGCCGCCTGGATCGAGCGCAAGGCAGGCGAGCGGGTCGAGGATCTGGCCGAGCTGCTCGCCTACCACTACCTGCAGGCGCTCGAGCTCGCCGAGGCCGCCGGCGACACGAGCAAGCAGACGAGCTCACTGCGCCTGCTCGCCGCTTCCTCGCGCTCGCCGGTGAGCGGGCGCTCGGCCTCGATACCACCCAGGCGGAGTCGCGGCTCGCCCGCGCGCTCGAGCTCTGCCCGGCCGACGATCCCGGAGCGGCCGGAGCTGCTTCTCCGCTGGGCGGACGCCGCCTTCCAGGCCGGCCGCCCGCGCGAGGCCGCCGCCGCGCTCGACGAGGCGCTCGACCTCTTCCGCGCCCGCGGCGAGAACGAGGCCGAAGCACGGGCGCTGATCCTGCTCGCCCGCGTCACGCACGTACTGGGCGAGGGCCGACAGGTCGCGCTCGCAGCAGAGGCAGTGGCGCTTGCTCGAGCTGGAGCCGCCCGGCCCGACGCTCGTCGCTGCCTACACGCAGCTCGCCACGGCGCACTTCCTCACGGGCTCACTACGAGCGAGGCGATCGCCGCCGCCGACCGTGCCTGCGCGCTCGCCGAGACGCCTTGGCCTGCCCGAGCCGGCCCGCGCGATCGCCGCTCGCGGCAACTGCCCGTGCCTACCTCGGCGATCCGGACGGCCTCGCCGAGATGGAACGGGCGCTCCCCATGCTCATCGAGCAGGGCGCGGGCAACCAAGCCGCCACTCTCCAGAACAACCTCGCCATCGCCCGCTACCCGCTCCAGGGGCCCGCCCGCTCGCTCGCCGACTTCGAGCAGGGGATCGCCTTCTGCGAGCAGCGCGGCCTCGCCACCTGGCGGAGACGATGGAGGCCGACTGCCCGGGCCTGCTCGTCGAGCTCGGCCGCCCGGAGGAGGCGCTCGAGCGAGCCGGTGCGCTCGCTGCTGCCGCCGAGGCGAGCGGCGCAACATGGATGCTTATTTGGGTGCGCGCGCTCGAGCTGGCGACCCACCTCGCTCGCGGCGAGGCGGAGGGCGCGACCGGCATCGCCGACTGGCTCGTCGAGGCTGCGCGCACGCAGGCCACGTCAGACGCAACCGTCGAGGTGCTCGCGGCCGCCGCGGCCGCCCGGCTCGCCGCCGGCGCACCCGGACCAGGCGCGCGCGCTCCTCGCCGAGATCGAGCAGACGCCCGGCGCACGTGACGTCCCCTACTACTCCAGACAACTCGGGGCGATGCTGCGGACCGCGCTCGCCGCCGGCGACCCCGACCTCGCCGAGCGGCTCGCCGACGGGCTCGAACCACGCTATCCGCTCCGCGAGCACGCCCTCTGCGCCGCCCGCGCCCAGCTCGCCGAACACGCCGGCGACCACGCCGACGCCGCAGTGCTCTACGCCGAAGCTGCCGCACGCTGGCAACAGTTCGGAAACGTCCGCGAGTACGCCTACGCGCTTCTCGGCCAGGGCCGCTGCCTGGTCGCCCGTCGAGGACCCCGCGGCTGAGCAGCCACTTCGGGACGCGGCCGATCTGTTCAGCTCGATGGGCTACCGCCCCGCTCTCGCCGAGACGGAAGCGCTCCTCGAGCAAACGAACGCGCTGCCCTCCTAGAACAGGCGAGCGGTCCCGGGCTCCAACGCAACCGCCGTACAACGGAATCAAGCCGGTACGTCCACCGAATCGGCCGTATGGGAGTGTCGCGGTCCCGCTAGAGCCGGCCCGAGCTCGTTCGCTACATGTCCGCTGAGCCGAGCTTCGCGAGCGGGCCGGCCATCCCCAGCTCGCGATACGTGGCCACCACTTCATCCAGAAGGCGTTCGGCGTTTTCTGCGTCATTGGCGCCGCCGCGCGCGAGCAACATGCGAGCGTAGTCCTCCTGGGTGTGCGCGAGCCACGGACGCGCGCCGATGCGACGGTTCACCTCGATCGCGTCCTCGAAGTGACGCTCCGCGTCGTCCCACCGCGATTCGACTGCCACGAGAAGTCCGAGGTAGCGCGAGACGGCCCCGACGCTGATTTCGGGGTATGACGTGCCGACCCGCTCTCGATACGGAGAAAGAAACTCGTAGAGGACGCGGGCACGCCGGGTATCCCCGAGCGACGCGGCCAGGTCCGCGAGGAGGCACATGCTGGCGAGCCACTCTTCGTCGACGGGGACACCGGCGAAGTCGTCCACTGCTAACTCTTCGAACTTCGCCCGGGCGTCGTCAGGTCGACCCAGTTCGACATAGAACTTGGCGACGATGCAGTCGAAGATGGGGTACGTCCGGTAGTCGAACGTGGTCGGATTCGCGTCGTACATCTCGGTGAGCTCTGCAAGGCGCCCCTGCGCGTGACGGAGCAGGAAGAGCTGGAGCCGGTAGGTGACACTTGCGTTCCACCGTTGTGCACGCTCTCCGAGCTCGAGAGCCTCGTGGATGAGCCGTTCGGCAGCGGTGAAGTCGCCCTCGAGCAGCGCGATGTGTGCACGGAGATTCGTGACGTAGAGCGTCTGTGAGGGCTGGCGGAGCTCGTCCGCCAGTCGGCCCATCTCCGCCAGGTCCTCCTTCGCCCGCGCCACGTCGCCGAGTTCCAGAAACGGACAGGCGCGGCACAGGTAGCCCTCGGCCGCGCGTTCGAGCTCTCCCGTCTCGGTTGCGACCTCGATGAGCTCGGTCGCGACCTCGATGATGCCCTCGGTTCGGGCAGGTGACATGAAGGCGGGCAGGTACGCAGCAAGCGCGTACGCGAGGGTTGGAGCGTCGTTCAACCGACGCGCCATCGAAAGCGCCTCGCCCGCGGCGCCTTGCCGGCGTTCAGGTGGAAAGCGAGCATCGCGGAACGGGCCTGCCAGCCGCGCCAGCAGGCGCGCTCGGAGTGGGCTGTCCTCGGGGGATAGCTCGTCAAGGGCGCGCTCGAGGAGCGGGATCAGATGATCGTCGTCTCGCGACACTTCCCAGACGATCCGCCCTCCATATCCGAGGGCTGCGTGCCCGAGTTGCTCCGCCAGCCCCCGTTTCTCGGCGAGTTCGGCCGCCTCGTCGAAGCGGCGTTTGGATGCCGGGGTGTCACCAGCTCTCGCCAACACGTCACCGACTGCGAGGAGGAGATCGCAGCGCATCGCGTCGTCGATGGACAGCGTCAACGCCAGCTCGTAGAGACGCGCCGCCTCCTCGAACGCCAGAGATGACGCGGCGAGATCCGCCGCCCGCCGCGCATACTCGAGCGCGCGCCCGGCGGACTGGGGCCCGGCGGCAACGAGATGGAGCGCGATTTCCGCGAGATGTGTCTCGAGCTCGGAGGCATGCACGTGCTCGAGCGCCGCGGCCGCCTCGCGATGATGCTGCATCCGTCGGGCCGTCGTGAGCCCCTCGTGCAGGGTGTCGCGAATCAAGACGTGCGTGAACTGCAGACGGTTCGGGTTCGCCGGGACTTCTCCGATGATGCGCTCCGTCATCGCTTCATCGAGGGCGTCGTACAACTTCTCCTGCGGAAAAGAGCTGAGGCGCTGAAGCACATCGATGCCGAACTCTCTCCCGAGCACCGAGGCGAGTGAGAGCAGCTCTTGGCACGACCCGGCAAGCCGTGCGATGCGACTCCCGATGACCTCCCGAATCTCGGGTGGTATCTCCAGGGCGTCGATCGGGGCGCTGAGACGCCCCTGCGAGTCGAGGAGGCGTACGATCTCCCCGACGAAGAGCGGATTGCCGCCGGTCTCGGAATGGATTGCCGCCACGGCTCGGGCTTCGGGCGAGACGCTCGCGACGTTGGCGATGTAATCCGCAACGTCGTCGTATGGAAGACCGCCGAGGGCGATGCGACGGACGAGCGGCTCTCGTACGAGCTCGGAGAGCGCGGTGCGGAGCGGGTCGCGCAGCGTCGGGTCGACGTCGCGGTACGCGGCAATGAGCAGCAGCCGCGTCCCAACGATTTCACGCGCGACGAACCGGAGGAGGAGCAAAGACGGCTCGTCGGCGGCATGCAGGTCGTCGAAGAACACGACGAGCGGGCGCTCTCGGGCGATGGAGTCGAGGAAGGCAACAGTTGCATCGAACAACCGGATGCGCGCTCCTACGGACTCCGGCGCGGGGGGCTCGGGTAAGTCCGGGAGAAGCTCCCGCAGCTCCGGGAAGAGCTGAGCGACGTCGGCTGCCCCGGAACCGAGCCGGGCCTGAAGTACGTCCGGTTCGAGCTCACGGAGGTACGGACGCAGCGCCTGCACCCACGGCCAGTATGCGGGCGCTCCTCCTGCCTCCCAGCAACGCCCTACGAGGACCCGCAGTCCCCGCTGGCGGGCGATTCGCATCCCTTCCTCTGCGAGTCGGCTCTTCCCGATCCCCGGCTCGCCGGCGATGAGGAAGAAACGGCCCTGACCCCGGATCGCGTCGTCAAGCGCAGTCCGCAGCGTGTCGAGCTCGGTTCTACGCCCTACGAAGGAACCGGCGGAAATCTCTGTCCCGGGTCCGTACTCGCGCCCGACGTCGAGCACGGGATCCTGCGCGAGGATCCTCCGGTGAAGGTCGCGCAACTCATGGGAAGGCTCGATGCCGAGCTCTTCGACGAGCGCGCCGCGAACTTCCTGGTAGGCCTCCAGCGCTTCCGCCTGCCGTCCCGTGCGATAGAGCGCGAGCATGAGCTGAGCGCGAAAGCGCTCGCGCAGCGGGTACTGCCCGACCAGCGCCTCGAGCTCGGCGACAACCATCGCGTGGCGACCACCGGCGAGATCCGCTTCGATGCGCGACTCGACGGTCCCCGCCCAGAGCTCGTCGAGACGCGCGATCTCGGACTGCGCGAAGGGCTCGTAGGCAAAGTCGGCGAGGGGTGCACCTCGCCAGAGCGCGAGCGCCTCGATGTACTCGGCGGCCGCAACGAGGCGCTCGAAGCGGTCGAGGTCGAGCTCATCGGGTTCGACCCGCAGCGCGTAACCCGGTGACGACGTGACGATTCTCTCGCGGCCCAGCGCCTTGCGCAGTTGCGAAACGTAGACCTGCAGCGCCTTGTTCGCGGTACCCGGCGGACGCTCCCCCCAGAGCGACTCGATCAAGACATCAGATGACACGACGCGGTTCGCGCTGAGCAGGAGAATTGCGAGAAGGGCGCGTGGCTTGCCGCCGCCGAGCTCAACGACTTGCCCTTCGTCGTGAACCTGCAGCGAGCCGAGGATTTGAAACTCCAATGCCGCCTCCCGGTCCGTGTCTGCGTGACCGATTGCGACGTTAACGGCTTGCTGCCTCCGCGCATAGCCCGGGCTTTACCCGGCTCTTACCGGCCATTTGGGCGCTTGGAGTGTGGTACTGCGAAAGGCCGCATCGGGCGGCTCCGCACCAAAGGAGATCAACATGCAGTTCGCGTCCTCTCTCATCTGGCTCAGGCGACTGGTCGTCGTCGGCTCGGTTGTCGCGTGTGCGGCGGCCTCGGCTATCGGAGCCTCCGCGAGCCCCACGGTCGGGGCTCCGGACGTCGTCGAGCGCTATGCAGCCACTCACGACCCCAACTCGGCCACTGCCCCCGACGTGCTGGAGCGGTACGTGACCGCGCATTCCCTCGGTCTGACCACCGTCGTTCCTGCGGTCGGAACGGCTCGGCTCGTCGACGATTGGTACCGCGATCCCAAGCCGGTCGCGACTGTCCGGTCGGCGACCGGATCGTGGACGACTCGTTCCGCGATGCACCGACGGTCGTGGCCTCGCCCAGGAGCGAGGACGGGCTCGACTGGGGCGATTTCGGTATCGGCGCCGGCGCGATGCTGGGTTTCACGTTGCTCGTGACGGGCCTGGGCATCGGCACAGTCGCGATGCGACATCGGGCAGGCAAGCTCGGGACTTCGTAGATAGACCGGTGTTCGCCCGAGCCGGTCGAACGGGCCCCCGCGTGGGGCCCGTTCGTTGTGGGAACTCGGTCAGGCGCGCCCGGCCGGCGAGGGCCGCTGCGTGGGATCACGCGCCCGCGTGTGCGCGCGACACCGGTCGAGCGCTCAGTTCAAGAGCGGCGAGGGCGGTATGCGCGTGGTGCCGCGAAGACCGTCGAGGACGAACGCGACCTCGTCGAGGTAGCACCAGCTCCAGTCCTCCCCGGGCTCGAGCGAGCGGATGATCGGATGCGATGTGGCGTGGTGGTGAGCGGTCGCGTGACGGTTGGGTGAGTCGTCGCAACAGCCGACGTGACCACAGGTGAGACAGATCCGCAGGTGCAGCCACTTGCCGCCGTCGCGTAGGCACTCCTCGCAGCCGTCGACGGACGCGGGCAGCTCGCGCAGTGCGACCTGGTCGAGGTGAGTACAGAGCTCGCTCATCCGATTCGAGCCTTGGGAGCTGCGAGGTGCGCGTGTACGAACTGCACAGCCATCGACCCTTCACCGACGGCCGCGGCGCAACGTTTGGTCGAGCCGGAGCGGACGTCGCCGGCGGCGAAGATGCCGGGCACGCTCGTCTCGAGCAGGTTGTCGGCGCCCGCTGCGTCGCCGGTGAGGATGAAGCCGTCGGCGGCGCGTGCGACGGCGTCGTCGAGCCACTCCGTGCACGGTTGCGCACCGAGGAAGAAGAAGAGGAAGGCGAACGGGAGTCGCTCGCCGCTCTTGAGCGTGACCGCTTCGAGCCGGCCCTCCGTTCCGTGGAGGGCGCCGATCTCACTGCGGTCGCGGACGGCGACGCCGTAGCGCTCGAGTTCGCGGACGAGATAGTCGGACATCGTCTCGTGGAGGTCGGCGCGGCGGTGGAGCAGCGTCACCAGCGCGCCGCCGCGGGCGAGCCAGACGGCGGCCTGACCGGCGGAGTTGCCACCGCCGACGACCGCGACGCGGGCGGCGCCGCACTGCTGCGCCTCGGGCGGGCCGGCCGCGTAGAACACGCTCAGGCCCTCGTACTCGCTCAGGCCGTCGAGGGGGAGCCGCCGGTAGTCGGCGCCGGTGGCGAGCACGACGGCGCGTGCTGCAATCTCGTGCTCCTCTTCGAGTCGCACGAGGTGTCGTCCGTCGCCGGGTTCGAGCGCGATCGCGCGATAGGGGGTCGCGGGTCGTGCGCCGAACTTGCGTGCCTGGGTGACGGCGCGGCCGGTGAGCTCGGTGCCGCTGATCCCGGCTGGGAAGCCGAGGTAGTTCTCGATCCGGCGCGACGATCCGGCCTGGCCGCCGAGCGCGGTGCTCTCGACGATCAGGGTGTCGAGTCCCTCGGAGGCGCCGTAGACGGCGGCGGCGAGGCCGGCGGGGCCTGCGCCGACGACGAGCAGGTCGACTTCCTCGCGCGGCGCCAGCTCGCGTCCGACCCCGAGCGCGCGCAAGACCTCGCCCCGCGATGCGTGTTGCAGCTCGGCGCCGCCCGGGAGTCGCACGAGCGGCGGCTTCGTTCCGTCCGGCGGTGCGGCCTCGTGCCAGGTGAAGGGCAGGTGGTTGGCGCGGGCGAAGTCGAGCATCTGCATCGTCGCCTCGGAGGATCGAGGCCCGACGATCTCGAGGCCGATCCCCTGGACGCGCTGGAGCGCCTCTCGGCGGGCGATGAAGGTCGAGAGGACGAGGTCGCTGAGCGGTCCGTCGTCGAACAGGAGCGCGCGGAGCGCGTCGCGGTCGACTGCGACGTAGCGCAGCGGCTCCGTCACGACCGCGGTCAGGAAGACGGTCTGCCCGGAGATCAGGTTCAGCTCGCCGAGGAAGCTGGAGGCTCCGTGGCGGACGATCTCGTTGCCCGCTCCATCGAGGATCGCCACCTCGCCCTCGAGGATGGCGATGAACGGATAGGTGGTGTCGCCTACCCGGTACAGCACGTCGCCGACGCCTGCTCTCCGCTCCTCGCCCGCCGCGGCGAGTGTCGCCAGCTGCGAGGTGGACAGCGCCGGACTGGGGGGAGTTGCCATCGAGCGAGCGTAGCCGCGCGCGCTCGGTCTGCGTCGAGCGCGGCCCGGGCGGCGGAGGTCGAATGGAAGCGAATCCGTAACCGCTTCGACACCAGCGGCCGAGACATACTGGCCCGAGAGAGGGCGGGTGTGTTTCCTTGCGCTCGTCGCTCCCGGGAAAAGGCGACTGGACGCACTCCTCCTCCCCCCGCCCTCTCGGCCGCTTCGTCACGTTCCCTGCGCGATCGCCGGACGACATCGCTACCCTGGCGCGCCGTGGTCGAGGACAACCACCCGCTGACTTGCGCCGAATGTGGCTGCGCGAGCGACCCCGCGGCCTCCGGGTGGCGTGGGTACTACGACATCGAGGATGAGCTCGTCCTCTTCTGCCGCGAGTGCGCCGAGCGCGTCTTCGGACTCAAGACGACATAGCTGGTGGGGGATCTCGTTTTCGCGGTTGGCTACCGGGCCGACCCTGTCTGCCTACGACGCTGGGATGCTCGCGCGGTTCCTCGAGCTCGCCTGGGACGCACCGATGGTCGCGCTTGCCTTCAAGATCCGCGACCACAACCGGAGCGGCAAGGAGATCGCGCTCGACCGGGACGAGTTGACCGCACTCGCACGTCTCTTCCACGAAGCGCCCGACTTGCTGACGGCGCCTGAGTTCGGAGCGTTCCGTCACCTCAACGACGAAGTCGTCGTGGCTCTGAAGATCTAGCCGAACGTGAACGCGTACGCCTCGGCGCCGGGCTCGAGAAACGTGATCTCCAGCGTTCGCTCACGGACTTTCCCTGGCTCACGCACGAGCTGGTACAGGCGGCCTTCGCGGAGCACACCTTTGCCGTCCTCGTCGACGTCGACCCCGTGCGAGTCGCCCGGAACCGCGCCGTCGAGAACGACGCGGAACGGGATCGGCTCTCGTGTTCGCGCAGACAGGACGAGATGCGCATCGCGCGCGTGGAAGCGGAAGTCGATGCTTCCGCCGGCCTGGCCGAGCGCGACGCTCTCGCGGCCGATCGTCCACTCGCCGGCCAGACACCAGGCGTTGAGTGGCAGGCGGTCGGGGAGCACATAGACGTGGCGTTCGTCGACGGCTGCGTCGTCCGCCGACGCGAAGCGCTCGCCGCGCCCGTAGCCGAGGTACGTCTCGGGTGTGCGCAGATGGTTCCAGTCGGCAGCCGCCTCCACGCCGAGCCCTTCGATGGAGAGGAGCTCGCGCTCGACGCCTAGTAGCTCCTGGATCATCCGCTCCGATTGCTCGTAACGTCCCTCGCCGAAGTGCTCGTCGCGGATGACGCCTTTCGTGTCGACGAAGTAGAGGGCGGGCCAGTACTGGTTGTCGAAGGCGCCCCAGATCGCGTAGTCGTTGTCGACCGCGACCGGGTAGTCGATCCCTCGCTCCTTCGTCGCCTGCCGCACGTGGTCGGTCTCGTGCTCGAACGAGAACTCGGGGGTATGGACGCCGACGACGATCAGCCCGTCGTCCCGGTAGGACTGCGACCACGCCCGGACGTACGGCTCCTGGCGCAGCCAGTTGATGCAGGTCAGCGTCCAGAAGTTCACCAGGACGGCGTGGCCCCGCAGCTCGGCGGGGCCGAGTGGCTCGGAGTTGAGCCACTCGGCCGCCCCGTCGAGCGGAGGCATCTGCAGACGCTCGGACACGGACATCTACCGAACCCCTGCGGGAACCTGCGCGGTCTCGCGGTACGGCGCGAGGAAAGCGGTCAGCGCCTCGAGCAACGCCTCTGGAGCTTGCTCGGCGACCCAGTGACCAGAACCGGCGAGGACCACGGTCTCAACGTCGTATGCGACGAGCTTCATCGCGTTCCCGGGACCTTCACCGGCGCTTTCCTCGCCGCCGATCGCGAGGACGGGCATGGCCAGACGCCGCGTCTTGCGCTCCTCGTTCTGGGTGACCGACGTGGGGATCGCCCGGTAGAACCCGAAGCTGCCGCGCAGATGGTCGGGGTCGGAGGCGAGCGTGTCGATGTAGTACCTGACGGCATCGCCGGGCAGCTTGTTCGTCCCGGCCGCGGCGTCGAACTCGGCGCCGAAGAAGATGTCCTCCCGCTCCCGGACGAGCGCCTCGTTCACCTCCGCGGGGAGCTGGTTGAACGCGAGGTGCCACAAACGTGCGTTGAGTTGGGGTGGGAGGAACAGCGGCGGTGAGGGTGTGACCCCCGGGAGCGGGGCCTCCGAGACGATCAGGCGCTCTACCCGGTCGGGGTGGTCGGTGGCCAGGGCGTGGGCGATCGGCATGCCGGTATCGGTGCCGTACAACGCGAACCGCCGATGGCCCAGGGCCTCCATCAGTGCGACCAGGTCGGCCGCGAGGGTGCCGACGTCGTAGCCGTCCTCGGGCTTGTCGGACAGTCCGATGCCGCGCTGGTCGACCGCGATCACCTCGAAGTCCTTCGCCAGCGCCGGCATCACAAATCGCCACGCGTACCAGGTCTGGGGCCAGCCGTGGACGAGCAGGAGCGGCGGACCGCCGCCGCCGACGACCGCATGGAGGCGGACGTCGCCTGCATCGACGTAGCGGCTCGTGAAGGTGTCGGCGAAGCCCTCGGGGAGGTTCGGCGCCCCGGAGACGGAGCCGGGGCCTTCTGGGATCGGCGTTGTCATATTCCTCCTTTGGGCATTGGGTCAGCGGACTGACCTGAAAGCAGCCCGCATCTCTTCCGAGAACAACTGCGGCTCTTCCCAGGCGGCGAAGTGGCCGCCCTTGTCGACTTCGTTGAAATAGCTGACGTTCGGGTAGGAGTTCTCGACCCAGCTGCGCGGGGTCCGCCAGATCTCGCCGGGGAAGGTGGTGAAGCCCACCGGGAGCGAGACTTTCGGAGGAGCCTGACCGGACGCGCGTGCCTGAGCCAGGGCTTGTCCGTCCTCCCAGTAAGATCGGGCTGCCGAGGCGCCGGTGCCCGTCAGCCAGTACAGCGTGATGTTGTCGACGATGTGGTCCCGGGTGAGATTGCCCACCGGCTCGCCGTCGACGAAGGCGCGGGAGATCTTGTAGTAGCTGTCCGTGTCGTGGTCGAGCAGCCAGGCGGCCAGGGCGACGGGTGAATCCAGCAGGGCGTAGCCGATCGTCTGCGCTCGCGTGGCCATCTCCAGGAAGTAGCCGAAGCCGCTCTCCCTGAATGTGGCGAGCTGGTCGGCCGCCGCGCGTTCCTGCTCGGACTCCGCCGGCTGGGGGCCGGCCAGCACGGTCACGAGCAAGTTCATGTGGATGCCGAGGAGCCCCTCGGGTGCCTGCCGCCCCATCGCGTCGGTGACGGCGGCGCCCACGTCGCCGCCCTGGGCGACATAACGGGTGTAGCCGAGGCGGTGCATCAGCTCCGCCCAGGCCTGCGCGACGCGGCCGACGTTCCAGCCGAGCTCGGCCGGCTGGCTGGAGAAGCCGTAGCCGGGCAGGGACGGCAGTACGAGGTGGAACGCGTCCTCCGCTTGCCCGCCGTGCGCGGTCGGGTCGGTCAGGGGGCCGACGGTCTCGAGCAGCTCGATCACCGAGCCGGGCCAGCCGTGAGTCATGATCAGCGGCAACGCGTCCTCGTGCGACGAGCGCACGTGGATGAAGTGGATGTCCACTCCGTCGATCTGGGTCATGAACTGGGGCAACGCATTGAGCTTCGACTCAGCCTTGCGCCAGTCGTAGTCGGTTGCCCAGTAGCGGGCGAGCGCCTGGGTCGTCGCCAGCTGCACGCCCTGCGAGCGGTCGTCGACGAGTTCCATGCTGGGCCAACGCGTCGCGGCCAGGCGCCGGCGAAGGTCGTCCAGTTTCTCCTGTGGAACCTCGACGTCGAACGGGCGGATCTCGGTGCCCACTTCGATGGTTCCCATCAGCGCCTCCCTTGGTCGTTGGACGGGCCGACAGTGCTCGGGCGGAACTCTAAACGCAACTGTTGTTACGAATGGGTGAACGGAATTCGCACCCGCCACCCGGTGAGCAGCCGCGCCACGAGTGGCCGATCGCGCTAGCTCACGGGCTCGAGGTCGAGCAGCTCGCGCACCCGTGGGATCACCTGCGTGCCGTACAGCTCGATCGTCTTCATGACTTGCTCGTGGGTGAGTCCGGGCATCCCGAACTTGAGATCGAAGCGGGCGGCGTCCAGGTTGCGCAAGGTCGTGACGATCTTCTGTGCGACCGTTTCGGGCGCGCCGACGTGGAGGGCGCCCTGGGGCCCGACGTCGGCGGCGAACGACTCGTCGGTCGGCGGCCGGAAGCCGCGTTCCCTGGCGATCCGGGTCACGGCATCCCGCCACTGGGGCCAGAACTCGGCTCGAGCGTGCTCGTCCGTCTCGGCGACGTGGCCGGGCGCGTGGATGCCGACAGGCCGCGCAGGCTGACCGAGCTCGGCCAGCGCTTCCCGGAAGAGTCTGGAGAAGGGGGCGAACCGGGCCGTGGGGCCGCCGATGATCGCAAGCATCAGCGAGAAGCCGTGGCGCGCGGTGCGCACGACCGACTCCGGGCTGCCGCCGACGCCGAGCCAGACCGGGAGGGGTAACTCGAGATACGGAACGACGTCCTGGTCGTGCAGCGCGGCGCGGGTCGCCCCCTCCCAGGTGACACGCCCGCCTTTAACCAGCTCGGCGAACAGGGCCGTCTTCTCCTCGAACAGCCGCTCGTAGTCGGCGAGGTCGTATCCGAAGAGCGGGAACGACTCGATACTGGAGCCGCGGCCGAGGATGACCTCCGCCCGCCCGCCGGACACGGCGTTCAGGGTCGAGTAGCGCTGGAAGACCCGCACGGGGTCGTCCGAGCTGAGGACGGTGACCGCAGAGCCGAGGTGGATGCGGGTGGTCCGGGCCGCGACGGCGCCCAGCACGACGTCGGCGGCGGGCATCGGGAAGTCGCCGGTGTGGTGCTCGCCGATCCCGAAGAAGTCGACGCCGACCTCGTCGGCGAGCACGCCCTGCTCGACGACGCTGCGGATCGTCTCCGCGTGGGAGAGCGGCCGGCCGCGGTCGTCGTGGATCAGGTCGCCGAACGTGTCGAGGCCGAGGACGAGTGGGAACTCGGCCTGAGTGGTTGTCTCGGTCATCAGGCCAGTGCCTCCAGCAGCGTCGAGGCGTCGTAGGCGCCGAGGTGGACGACGCCGTCGATGAAGAGCGTCGGCGTCCCGGCGATCTCGCCTGTTGCCTCGCCGCTCTCGACGTCGCGCTGGACACGGGCGAGCGTCACGTCGCCGGAGAGGTCGCGCTCGAACTGCGCCTCGCCGAGGCCGAGCTCGCCGGCGTAGGCGCGTAGGTTGTCGTCCTCGAGTGCGTGCTGGCGGTGGAAGAGGAGTTCGTGCATCTCCCAGAAGCGGCCCTGCAACGCCGCGGCCTCGACCGCCGTGGCCGCCGCGAGCGCGTGCGGGTGGATCTCGGTCAGCGGAAAATGCCGGAACGCGAACCGGATGCCGCCCGGGTGCCGCCGCTCGACCTGCTCGATCGCGCGAAACGCCTGCCGTGAGTACGGGCACTCGTAGTCGCCGTACTCGACGACGACGGGAGCGGAATCCGGGCCGCGGACATGGTCGACCCCGTCCTCGAGTGCAATGTCCGTACGCATGATCGGGCTCCTTCGGTTGCTGTCGTCGAGGAGCATTGCTCGTCCGGCAAAGGTCGCGCCACCATGCGACCGTCCAGTCCATGGCCGGTCAGACGGTAATCGACGGTTCCGCCCAGGCCCATTGCCGTTTGCCCGATGTGCACGAGTTCGGTCGCGCCGGTGCCGAATGTCACGAGGGCGACGCCGTAGGACGAGATACCGAGAGGCGGCGGATTCAGGTGCCGCCCCCCATCCAGATCGTCTGGACATTGCAAAAGGGGTTCGAAAATGCCCTGCTCAATAAGGGCTTTGCGATGTCGGAGGCTTCGAACTCTTGTATAAGTCGCAATGTGATCTCGTCGACGCTTGTTCCGGGCGAACTCACCGATCTTCAGCTCGATGGTGAGCTGACGATCGCCGCCAGCGCACCTGGCCGCCTTCGGTTCAAGCGGTACGAGGAACTGCTCAGCGAGGCGCTGGCACGCGGCCTGGTGTCGAAGTCGAGGAGCTCAGATTTGGACCAGAGCCGGACCGACGTCGGTCGTTCGGAAGCCGACTAGGCCACGCGCCGGCGCAAGAGCGCCGAGCTGTTGTCCACAACGACGACGCACCCGTCTGAGTCCTGGCCGGGCGGGCGTCCCGGCGTCGGTACAGGGCTGGGTAGGAAGTCGCCGCGAACGGCTTTCGAAGCGGTGAAGGGACGGAGCTAGCCGCCGTTCCGTGATCGGGCCGCTGCGGCATAGGGGTCGGCGGCTTGCGTCGCCGTCCGCTCGACGCCGGCAGCGGCGTAGGCGTCGTCCTCGTCGAGCGTTTCATGCTCGAGCAGGGCGTGCACCAGTGAGTCGAGCCTGCTCCGGTTCTGCTGAAGGAGCTCGACCACCTCTCGATGGGAGCTCTCGACGATGCGGCGCACCTCTTCGTCGACGAGTTTTTGCGTATCGGGCGAGACCTCACTGACGCCCGGAAGGAGAGGCCCCGCTCCGTCCCGCGGAATCACGGCCACCGGCCCGATCGCGTCGCTCATGCCCCAGCGGCCGACCATCTGGCGTGCGATCTCGGTGAGCTGCTGGATGTCGGATTCGGCCCCGGTGCTCGTCTCGCCGTAGACGACTTCCTCCGCGGCCCGGCCGCCGAGCGCGACCTTGATCTTGGCGTACACCTCCGGCTCGCGGTAGTTGTACCGGTCGCTCTCCGGCGCCGAGAAGGTGACGCCGAGCGCGAGCCCGCGCGGGATGATCGACACCTTTCGCACCGGGTCGGCGCCCTCGGTGAGCATCCCGACTATCGCGTGCCCGCCCTCGTGGTACGCCGTCCGGCGCTTGTCCTCCGGGCTCATCAGCACCTGCCGTTCGGCACCGAGCACGATGCGCTCGAGCGCGTCGGTGAAGTCGCTCTCCTCGACGGTCCGGTGACCGCGCCGGGCCGCCAGTAGTGCGGCCTCGTTGACGAGGTTCGCGAGGTCGGCGCCGACCATGCCCGGGGTGGTCGCAGCGATCCGACCGAGATCGACGTCCGGCGCAAGCGGCACCCCGCGCGTGTGCACCTGCAGGATCGCTTCTCGGCCGGCGCGGTCCGGCGGCGACACCGACACTCGCCGGTCGAACCGGCCCGGACGCAGCAACGCCGGGTCGAGCACCTCCGGTCGGTTCGTCGCCCCGAGCACGATCACGTTGGTGGACGAGTCGAAACCGTCCATCTCCGTCAGGATCTGGTTCAGCGTCTGCTCCCGCTCGTCATTGCCACCGCTGAACCCGCCGACCCCCGACGTGCGCGACCGCCCGATCGCGTCGAGCTCGTCGATGAAGACGATCGCGCGGCCAACCGCCTTGGCCTCCTTGAAGAGGTCGCGCACACGGGCGGCGCCGACGCCGACGATCGCTTCCACGAACTCCGACGCCGCCATCGAGAAGAACGGCACGTCGGCCTCACCCGCAACTGCCCGCGCGAGGAGCGTCTTCCCCGTTCCCGGCAGGCCGGAGAGCAGGACGCCGCGCGGGATTCGACCGCCGAGGCGTCGGTACTTGTCCGGGTTCTTGAGGAAGTCGACGACCTCCGACAGCTCTGACTTCGCCTCGTCGATCCCCGCGACGTCGGCGAAGGTGACGGCGTCGCCGGAGGGCTGATAGCGCCGCGCGCGCGAGCGGCCGAACTGTCCGAGGATGTTCTGTGCGTTCCCCGCTCGTCGCATCAGCCAGACGAGCAGAAACACGAACAGGATGGTCGGTCCGAAGCCGAGCAGCAGACTCTGCCACCACGGGGGGCCACTATCGAGTGGCTGTGCGTTGACCACCACGGCCTTTCGCTGGAGCAACGCGGCGAGCTCGTCGTTGTTCGCGAATGCGGGGATCTCGGTCTTGAACCGCGTCGTCGGCTTCCTGTCCTCGAATTGCACCGGTTGTGTGAACGTTCCCTGGATCGCCGTCCCCTTCGAGGTGATGTCCTTCACATGACCCGCGCGGACCTGCTGCAGGAAGAAGGGCGTGTACGGAACGCGGACGCGAGACGGAGGCTGCCCCGCCCTCATGCCGAAGACGATGTTGATCGCCAGCAATCCGAAGGCGAGCACGATCCAGTAGGAGCGCGGGCGGAAGCGCCGTGACCCCTGCGGGGGTGAAGGCTCGCGCGGAGGCGGTGGCTGCGCGGCCGGTGGCGTCTTCGCGTCCCCGCTGGGCTCGGTCACAGCACCTGGCGCCCGCTGCGATCGAGCCGCTCCTGGCCCGTCGCGGTTCGCTCCGCAGTCGAGAAGACCACCAGCCGGTCTTCGGGGATCGGCTTGCCGCTCGCTACCGACACGCCGCCAGGATTCATCGACGCACCTTAACCCAACACATCGAGGAGCCAAGAGCGGGCGCTTGACCCAATGCCCGGGCCGGCCGAGGTCCAGACGGGCGCGGGCAACGGCTGCCTCCCTATTGTAAAGCAAGCTTGACATAAGAATTCGAGCGCACTACTCTCCGTCTGTCAAACGAACTTGTCACTCGAAGGTCGTGCGCCGAGGTGCGTCGCTGGGATCGATGAGGAATCGGGTGCGGGAACTACGGACGGAGCTGGGACTGTCGCAGGGTCAGCTGGCGACGGCCGTGGACGTCTCTCGACAGACGATCAATTCGATCGAACAGGAGCGCTACACGCCGTCACTGCCGCTTGCCATCGCCCTCGCGCGATTCTTCGAGACGACAGTAGAGGAGATGTTCCATGCGGATCGCTAGGTCGAAATGGTTCTTGCCGTCGTTCTCCGTCGCCCTCGGGCTCGTCTTCTTCGCGGCGCAGTGGATCGGCGGCGACCTACGGAGCGGGCTGGAGTCCCTCGCCGTCCTGGCCGGCTTCGGTGCGCTCGTGCTCCTCGGTGGAAGAAGCGAGACGATCCGCGGCCTGCGCGGAGACGGACGCGACGAGAGGTTCAAGCAGATCGACATCCACGCGACCGCTCTCGCCGGGATGGCGGTGATCACGGCGATCATCGTCGCATTCGTCGTCGAGGTCGCTCGCGGACACAGCGGCATGCCCTATGCCTGGCTCGGGGCGATTGGAGGCCTTGCCTACCTGGCTGCGGTCGCCGTGCTTCGTTTTCGTAGCTGAGCCCACCGCGGTCGTCGGCCTCGAGATTCGGCGCCCCCGGGGGGCAGCGCTAAGACGTTCAAGATCCCGAACCCGATGTACTTCCTGCCCTGAGGTCTGTTGCCGACGGGGCGGCACCACCGCGTGCCGTCCCGCCCGGCAGGCTCTGGGGCAGCGCCTCCGCGAGGGCGAAGCGGATCTCGCGGGCGACTTCGTGGACTCGCGGCGGGAGCAGCAGCCGGCCGTGCTCGCCCCCGACGCGCTCCCACCGCCGGGGCCGCGGGATGACGGTGCGCAGGTACCAGTCGGGCAGCTCGTAGTCCTCGAAGCCGTCCGAGAGGACGACGGTGGCGGGGACGTCGGCCGGCCGGGGTCGATAGCCCTCGCGGATCCGGGCCAGATCGACGTGGCAGGCAGTTTTCTCGCCGGGATCGCGCGCCGGCGACCCCGTGCTTCGACGGCCGAGCCTCTTGGCGATTGCGGCCGTCAGGTGTCCCTGTCGAGCGCGCCGGCCGGCGAGCCAGGCGGAGTACCGCAGACCGCCCGGCCGTGGGAACCGGGGATCGAGCAGGATCAGGGCGGCGGTCTCCTCACCCGCCGCGGCGAGCTGGTTGGCCATCTCCGCGGCGATCGGGCCGCCCAGGCAGAAGCCACCGAGCGCGTACGGCCCGTGCGGCTGCACCTCACGGACGGCCTCCACGTACTCGGCGGCGAGCTCGGGCATCGACGACGGCGTGGCCCGGCCGTCGTCGATCCCGTGTGCGCGCAGGGCGTAGCTCGGCTGGTCCGGCCCCAGGAGGCGGGCGAGCACCGGGTAGGCCAGGACGTCGCCGTCGCCGGGATGGACGAGAAAGAGCGGTGTGCGCGTCCCCGAGGCCTGCAACGGGACGATGCCCGACCTGCCGACGCCGATCCCGGCGAAGATCTCGTGAGCCATCGCTGCCGGCGTCGGCGCCCTGACGATCGACGTGAGCGGGAGATCGTGGTCGCCGACGAGCTCCCTGATGCGCGCGACCGCCTCGGCCCCGAGGATCGAGTCCCCTCCAAGCGCGAAGAAGTCGTCGGCGACGCCGAGGCCCGGGATGCCGAGCACGGACTGCCAGATCGCGACCAGCTCGTGCTCGAGGAAGCCGTAGGGAGGCCGGTCGTCGCGCTCGCCGGTCGTCCCGGTGGCGGCCACGCCGAGACGCTCGGCGAGCCCGATGCGCTGCACCTTCCCCGTCGGCCCCTTCGGGATCTCGTCGACGACAACGATGTGGCGCGGCACCTTGAACGGCGCGAGCTGCTGGGCGACGAAGTCCTGAAGCTCACGCTCGCCGGCCGCCAGGCCCGGGTCGACGACGACCGCCGCGGCGACCTCCTCGCCGAGCAGCGGATCGTCCATCGAGAACGTCACAGCCTGCCGGACGGCCGGGTGGCGCAGGAGCGCGTCGTCGATCTCGAGCGGCGAGATCTTCTCCCCGCCCCGGTTGATGATCTCCTTGAGCCGGCCCCGCAGGGTGAGATAGCCCTCGTCGTCCAGTGACCCCTCGTCGCCGGTGCGGAACCAGCCGTTCGAGAAGGCGGCGTCGTTCGCCTCCGGATTCGCCTCGTAGCCCGCAAAGACGTTCGGCCCGCGGACGGCGACCTCGCCGATCTCGCCCTGGCCGAGAACGCGGCCGTCCGCGTCGAGCACGGCGATCTCCGGCCCTGAGGCACGTCCGACCGTGCTGGGCTTCCGGATGCCCGGGGGCAGCGGGTTCGACGCCATCTGGTGCGCGGCCTCGGTCATGCCGTAGGCCTCGACCACCGGCACCCCGAACGTCGCCTCGAGCCCGTCCAGGACGGGTACCGGGAGCGCCGCGGAGGACGAGCGGATGAAACGGAGCCGGTGGCGCCCGACGGTTTCCGCATGGTCGAGTGCCCGGGCCAGGACGGCGGCGTGCATGGTCGGGACCGCCGTGTACCAGGTCGGCGTGAGCTCGTCGATCCAGTCGAAGAAGTGCAGCTGATGGAAGCCCGGGGCGCAGGCGACGGAGGCGCCCGCCCGGAGCGAGGCGAGGAGCGCGGCGACGAGGCCGTGGATGTGGAACAGCGGCATCACGTTCAGGCAGCGGTCCGAGGGCGTCAGGCCGAGCGTCAGCGCGACGTTCGTCGCGCTCGCGGCCAGCTGCCGGTGCGTGAGCGGCACGAGCTTCGGCCGCGCCGTGGTTCCCGACGTGTGCAGCAGGAGCGCGACGGCATCGGGATCGGGTCGATCGTCGACCCGCACACTCGGGAAGACTCCATCGATTCCGAACACGCCCGCCGGAGCGGACGGGTCGGCGGTCAGCTCGAGAACGCCGATGCCGAGCTCCCTGGCCACTTCGCGGGCGGGCGTGTCGAGTCTTGCGTCGACCACGACCGCGTCCGCTCGGATGTCCTCGAGGTAGAAGGCGAGCTCCTGCGCGCGGTACGCGGGATTGAGCGGCGCCACGGCCGCGGCCTGCGTCAGCGCGAGGAACGCGCAGGCGGCCTCCGGCCCGTTCCCGACCAGGAGGGCGACCCGGCTCCCTCCTCCGAACCCGCTCGCTCTCAATCCGCCGGCGACTCCGCCGACCAGGTCTCCGAGCTCGCCGTGCGTCAGGGGCAGACGGCCCGGCGCGCGGATGGCGTCCGCCCGGGGCTCGAGCGCCTCAGGACGCTCGAGGAGGTCCCCGATCCGATCCACAGCCCTAGTGTGCGAAGCGAGGGGAGGCGCGTCAACCGGCTACCGGCCCGGGCGGGCTCAGTAGCGGCGCAGCCGGTCCCGGGCCCGCTCGTACTCCTCGTCCGTGATCGTCCCGTGGTCGCGAAGGTCACGGAGCTTCTCGAGCTGGTCGAGGACGTCGTCGTTCGTCGACTCGGCCGGTTGCTCCCGCCTGGCGCCGACGGTGTGAATCTGGTCCGGGTCGATCCCGAGCTGGTGGAGTCGCTCGCGGATCTTCGCGATGCCGATGCCGCTGCGCGGGAACCGGCGGGCGTCGGGGCCCGTCAGCGGCCGTTTCTGCACGAGAACCCGGTACGCGGCGACGAGCCCCGTGGCGAAACCGATCGCCAGCAGGAGCGTGGCGAACGAATGGCCCGAGCTGTCGAACGTGTGCTTGGCGCCGAACAGCGCCGCCCCGATCGCCGTGCCGATCGCCGATCCGATCAGTCCGATCAGCACCGTGAGCCAGAAGGGCATCGGATCGGGCCCAGGCACGGCAAAGCGGGCGGCCCCGCCGATGACGAAGCCGGTCAACATCGCCGTGAGGGCGGTGAACACGACGCTCACGGCTGCAGTGTGCTTGGTCCGGGGCGCTCAGCGCGAGAGCGCTGCGACGACATCGAGCGAGCCGCGCATGCCCGAGAGGTCGATCGTGCCCGTCCGCAGGTCGACGGGCCGGCGGCGGCCGTTCACGCGAATGGCCCGGACCTCGACGCCGTCGGGAAGCCGCAGGCGCAGGCGGAGCGTGGGCGGCGGGCGCCGCGACGGGACGATCACGGTGCCCACGAGCCTGTTGCCGTCGCGGTGGAGGTCGTACGTGAGCGCCCCGAAGCTGGTCGGGGCCGCGTTGACGGAGATCGACTTGCCGTTCCCGAGCCAGGGCCGCGGCGTCGCAAAGGCGAGGTCGAGGCCGACCGGGGATCCGTCCTTGTCGCGCCGCTCGTGGACGAGCATCAGTCGCAACGTCTCGAGGAAGGCCGAGTTGCTGGCCGTGTTCGGAGGCATGTACATCGACCGGTACGAGGCTCCGCGCAGCGGCGAAACCGTCGCCGCCTCGCCCGAGACGAACGTGTTCGGGGTCATCGACGCGCCAAGCATCCCGTAGAGGCTGAGCACGAGCTGGTCAGGGCGGTCGTTGTCGGCCAGGAACCGCGCGACGTTCAGTCCGTAGACCTGGTCGGTGCCCGACACCGGGTACTTCGGCTTGCCGTACAGCGAGTACGCGCCGGCGCGCACCAGCCCGAGCAGCCGCGAGCCGTGCCGGAGCATGTACTCGAGCATCCCGTTCGCCTGGCGGCTCCCGGGCGTGAAGAATCCCGAGGAGAGCGCGTACGGGACGACCAGGTTCCAGTAGCTGCCGGGACGCGAAGACGTGACCGCGTCGAACGGCTTGTGGTGGGCGAGCAGCGCGGCGGGGACGAACAGCGAGCCGTCCTTCAGGCGGTGCGCTGAGCGGCCGACCGCACGGTGCAAGCCGCGCCCCAGCGCGACGGCGAGCGCGTGAGCCTTGCGCGCGTGCGCGGTGCGCCCGCTCGAGCGCCAGACGTCGGCGATCGCGTTCAGGCCCTGCCAGACAGCCGCCTGGGCGTGCAACCCGTACACGCGTGCGGCCACGTCCGACGAGTACCGCTCGCGCCTGAGCAGCCCGCCGTGGCCGCTGCGGATCTGCCGCCCGAGCCCCTCGACGATCCGATCCAGCATCGGCGTCGCCTGGTCGAGGTACTCGCGGTCGCCGGAGAGGCGGACGTAGAGGGCAGCCGCGGTCAGTTTCTCGCCGGCCCGCCAGTTCGTGGTTCCCCCGCCGAGGCGGGCGAGGGAGCTGGTCAGGATGTGCCCGGCGACGCCGGGGAGCCCGTACTCCGCCATCACCTCGGCGGTGTCGAGCGCTTCGGCAAACGAGAACTCTTCGTACTGGTTGCCGACGCTGTACCGCCAGGTGAGCGCCAGGTCCTGGATCAGCAGGCTCCGCTGCGCGTCCATGACCAGGGGCTCTGGGACGTCGTACGTCGGCTGCTCACCCAGCCGCTGGAGCCAGAAGTCGACCAGGCGCTGCCGGGCGGCGTCGTAGGTCGCCTCGTCGATCGGGACGGGCGAGCCGCCGAAGGGAACGAGCCAGCCGCCGTAGACGGTCGCAGACTCGCCGGGCTCGACCCGCATCCGCACGGTGCCCTGCGCCACGCGCGCGCCGCGCCGCGAGCCCTCCGGGACGAGCTGGATCACTGCGCCCTTCCCGGCCCGCGCATCGGCGCTGAGCCGGACGAAACTGACCAGGTCGCCGGTGCCGAGGCCGCGTACGGCGAACGACTCCTGCCGGTACCGGTTGCCGGTCGCGTCCACGTACTGGGTCTCGAGGATGGGCAGGAACCCGTCGGCGAGTCGAGGAGCGGCCAGGCGGGACAGGCACGAGCCGTAGCGCTCGCGGCCGTTCGCGCCGACGAAGACCTTCACCCTCGGCCCCTTGGCGGTCTGCGAGAGGATCTCGCTGCCGTCGGCGACGTGGAGCGCCACCATGTGCGCGCCGCGGACGCCCAACGGCTGGGCGAACGGCAGGTAGTAGACCCCGGACGTCGTCAGGGACTTGGTCTTCGAGCGCGCGAAGAGCAGCGGCTTGAGCAGGCGCCGAACCGAGCCGTAGGTCGGCCCGTTCGGGCGGGCGATCAGCGCGTTCCCCCACACGTCCTGCTTCGCTCCGAGCGCGCGGCGGACGCTGCCGGCGTACGCGGGGCTCACGGGCTGACGCGCGCAGGACGGACCCTTTGCGGTCGAGGGCGGAGCCGCGGAGCCCGCAATGACGAGCACGGCGAGGACTGCGAGTGCCAGGGGGAATCGCATGGAGCGCGGATTCTCCCCTGCGACGTCCAGGTTTGCCAGCGGAACGACCTTCGCAAGCCGAGAGCAAAGGTGTCAGCGAAGCTGAATGCCTTGGCCCGAGGCGAAGAAGACTCGCCGAATGCGAGAACGTAAGCCTTCGGTTAACGCCGAAAGGCCTCCCTCTACAATTCCGACGTGCCCACTGCCGTCGTCACGGGGGGCGCCGGCTTCCTCGGCTCCCATCTCTGCGAGTACCTGCTCGGGCGCGGCCTGCGCGTTATCTGTGTCGACAACCTCGTCACCGGCTCGCTGGGGAACATCGACCACATTCGCGATGACGACTTCGTCTTTCTGGACCACGACCTGACCGAGCACCTGGGGATCGACGAGCCGGTCGACTTCGTCTACCACTTCGCCGCGCTCGCCAGCCCCGTCGACTACCTGCGGATGCCGCTGCACTCCTTGAAGGTGGGCTCGCACGGGACGCACAACGCGCTCGGGCTCGCGAAGTTCAAGCGCGCCCGCTTCCTGCTCGCGTCAACGAGCGAGGTGTACGGCGACCCGCAGGTGCATCCGCAGCCGGAGACGTACTGGGGCCACGTCAACCCGATCGGGCCACGCGGCGTGTACGACGAGGCCAAGCGCTATGCCGAGGCGCTGACGATGGCGTACCACGGCCAGCAGGGCGTGAACACGGGGATCGTCCGGATCTTCAACACCTACGGGCCCCGGATGCGCCCGCACGACGGCCGGGCGATCCCGAGCTTCGTCCGCCAGGCCCTCGCGAACGAGCCGCTGACGGTGTTCGGCGACGGCTCGCAGACCCGGAGCTTCTGCTACGTCGACGACCTCGTCCGCGGCCTCGCCCTGCTCGCCGAGAGCAGCGAGCACTTCCCGGTGAACCTCGGCAACCCGGGTGAGTTCACGATCCTCGAGCTGGCCCAGGCCGTCCTGAAGGTGACGGGCTCGAGCAGCGAGATCGTGTTCGAGGCGCTGCCGGTGGACGATCCGCAGATCCGCCAGCCGGACATCACCCGCGCACGCCAGGTGCTGGGCTGGGAGCCGGAGATCCAGCTCGACGACGGGCTCCGGCGCATGCTGGGAAGGGCGCCCGTCGGTGTCTAGTCCGTGGCGGGTCCTGGCGGCGACCCTGGCGGCCGCCGCTGGCCTCTGCGTGCCCGCGGCCACCGCGCCCGGGGCGATCGCCGCGCCGACCATGTCCATCGGGGTCTACGACGAGGGCCAGACGTTCTTCGGCAACCTCGACCAGGTCTTCTCGCAGTACAAAGCCCTCCACGTCGGCGTTCTGCGCGTGAACCTCTACTGGGGTGGCCCGCTCGGGGTCGCGAAACACCGTCCGTTCTCGTCGAGCGACCCGCGCGATGCCGCCTACGACTGGTCGGTCTACGACCGGACCGTCTTCTACGCGGCAGCCTCCGGAATCAAGCTGCTGTTCTCGATCACGGGCACCCCGCGGTGGGCGAACGGCGACCAGAGTTCGAACCGGCCGCCGCGGAACTACGCGTTGCTACGTGGGTTCGCCTACGCCGCGGCAGCGCGCTACAGCGGAACGTACGTCGGCAACGACGGCCGAGTGCTGCCCGCCGTCCGGCTATGGGCGGCCTGGAACGAGCCGAACAATCCGAACTTCCTCCGGCCCCAGTTCGTGAAGGAGAAGGGCAAGTGGGTGATCCAGAGCGCCCGCGACTACGCCAAGATCTGCAACGCCGTCTACGAGGGCGTGCACGCGACCTTGTACAAGGGCGAGCAGGTCGCCTGCGGTGTCACGGCGCCGCGGGGAAACAACAACCCTGCGAGCGCCCGGCCGTCGGTCTCGCCGGTCGCGTTCCTCACCGCCGCCAAGAAGGCGGGAATGAAGCGGTTCGACGCCTATGCGCACAACCCGTACTACGGTGTCCCCACCGAGACGCCGACCACGCGTCCGCCGGGAACGCGTTCCGGCCAGGCGCCGACCGCGATCACCCTCGCGAACATCGACATCCTGATCGCCGCGGTCGGCCACCTGTACGGCCCGAGACCGATCTGGATCACGGAGTACGGCTACCAGACGAACCCGCCCGATCCACATTTCGGCGTGTCCTGGGCGAAACAGGCGAGGTACCTGACCCAGGCGTTCGCGGTCGCGCGGAAGAACCCGCGGATCAAGCTGATGCTGTGGTTCCTCGTCCGGGACGAGCCAAATGTCGCCGGCTGGCAGTCGGGGCTGATCACGACCGGCGGCACACGCAAGCCGGCGTTCAGCGCCTTCCAGCACCTCCCGCACTAGCCGAGTCGAGCGACGCAGGGTCGATCCTCTTCCGCTCGAGCAGGTCGCGGTACAGGCGGTCGATGTCGTCGATCAGCCGGTCGACCGAATAGCGCGTCCGCATGCGCTCGCGGCCTGCGGCGGCCATCCGCGCGCGCAGGCCGGCGTCGTTGGCAAGCCGGGCCATGCTCGTCGCGAGCGCGTCGACGTCACCGGGCTCGACGAGGAAGCCGTCCTCGCCGTCCGTGACCACGTCAGGCACGCCGCCGACCCGGGTCGCGACCACGGGACAGCCGCTCGCGAGCGCCTCGATCGCCGTCACCGGCGTGCCCTCGTTGCCGGAGGGAAGGACGAAGACGTCGAACGCTGCGAAGAACGGTCCGACGTCCTCCTGGTAGCCGGGGAAGAGGGAGTCGCGCATGATCCCGAGTTCGCCCGCCAGGTCCTCGACCGAGCGCCGGTCGGGGCCGTCGCCGACCATGCAGAGCACCGCGTCGATGCCGTCGTCCTTCAGCCGGCGGAAGGCCGTGAGCACCACGTCCGTCCGTTTCACGGCGGTCATCCGGCCGATCCAGCCGACGACGAATCGCTCGTCCGGGATCCCCATCACCCGTCGGGTCTCGGCGCGGGCCGCGCCGTCGCGGGCAAGACGCTCGTCGAGCTCGATCCCCAGACGGATGACGCGGAACTTCGAAGCCGGCGCCACCCCGAACGAGACGAGCTCGTCGCGCACCTCAGGGCTCACCGCCACGAGCGCGTCGGTGATCCGGGCGAGCAGCCGTTCGAGCAGACGGAAGACGCCCGTCCAGAACCGGCCGAAGTAGCCACGCAGGACATGGCCGTGGAACGTGTGCACGATGATCGGCGGCCGATGGCGGCCGGCGAGCAGCGCCGCCAGGCGCCCGACCGCGCCCGCCTTCGCGGTGTGGGTGTGCAGGATCGCCGGGCGCTCGGCGCGCATGATCCGGGCGAGGCGCACGGTCGCGAGCAGGTCGCGGACCGGCGAGATCTCGCGGTGCAGATGCGGGATCGTGACGACCGGCACCCCGAGCTCCTCGGTGACGTACGCCATCGACTGCTCGCCCTGGCCGACGCTGCCGGCGACGAGGATCGTCTCGTACCCGCGCTCGCGGAGGCCTGCAGACAGGTACGAGACGTGAAGGGCCGGCCCGCCCATGTTCAGGCGGGCGATCGCCCTGAGGACCCTGATCGGGGCGTGCGCCGGGGGCAGAACTAGTCCTGTCGGCGCGGTTCGATCGCCTCGACCGTGCGGCGGAGGCCCTCCTCGAGGCCGACGGACGGCTCGTAGCCCAGGGTTTCCCGTGCGGCCGAGATGTCCGCCCAGGAGTTCCTGATGTCACCGGCCCGCGGCGGTGCGCTCGTCCGCTCGACCGGCCTGCCGACGATCGTCCCGATCAGGTCGGCCAACTCGTTCACGCTGGCCGGCGCGCTCGCGGCGAGGTTGAAGATCCGCCCGCTGACGCCCGCGGTGTCGCCCGCCTTGAGCGTCCCGGCGACGACATTCTCGACATAGGTGAAGTCGCGGCGCTGCTCGCCGTCGCCCTCGACCGTCACGGGCCGGTCGTTCGCGATCGCCGTGATGAACAGCGGGACCACGGCCGCGTACTGCGAGAAGGGGCTCTGGCGAGGCCCGAAGACGTTGAAGTAGCGCACGACGACGCTCTCGAACCTCTCGTACACGCGCGAGAACGAGATGCAGTAGCGCTCGGCCGCGAGCTTGGCGACCCCGTAGGGCGAAAGGGGGTCCGGCGCAGCGTCCTCGTGGGCGGGGAGGGCGGCGCTGCTGCCGTAGACAGACGAACTCGACGTGTACACGACCCGGCGAACGCCCTCGTCCCGCGCGGCGAGCAGGACGTTCAGGGTGCCCTCGACGTTGACCGCGCTCGAGGTCAGCGGGTCCTGCACCGAGCGCGGCACGGAGCCCAGCGCGCCGAGGTGGTACACGACCTCGGTGCCGCGGACGGCGTTGTGGACGCGCTCGTAGCTGCGGAGCTCGCCCTCGACCACCTCGACCTCGAGGTCAGCCAGGTTCGCACGGTTGCCGGTCGAGAAGTTGTCGAGCACGCGGACGTCGTCGCCGCGCTCGAGCAGCCCGCGGACCAGGTTGGAGCCGATGAAGCCCGCGCCGCCCGTGACGAGCACCTTCGCCATCGGGGAGCCATCCTATGTTGCGCGGGGGAACCCCTGGTTCCCCCGCGAGCCCCCTCCTTGCGGGCGGATCGACGTGAGACCGGTCGCGGAGCCGGCGGAGGTTTTCGCACTTCCAGTGCGTTCGCACCTCATCTCGCTTGTGGCCGCGGCCGCCATGTCGGCCGCGGCGGCGTCGGCTGGCGTCGGCTCTCCGCTTCGAGGAGGAACAGGCTTCCGCCTGTCTCGGTACCTGCCGCTGGCGCCACCGAATCGAGACGGTTGGGACAACAGTCCGGTCCATGGGCGAGTTGGCGCCAAATTGGCGCGAAGCCGTTTGCCCTACGCCCGTAGATCGGCGGTACCGTTGCCGGTCGAGGGCGGCGGGACGGCTCCCCACCCTGGGTCGGGGGCTGTGCTTGGGGCGGCGCGCTCGCCGGCGGCCGCCGGCTCGGCGAGCAGCGGCGGGGCGGCGCAGAGGCCGGCGGCGATCCAGAGCATGGCGTCGAGCGGGATGCCGGCGACGAGGCCGATCGCGGTCAGGACGCCCATGGTCACGAGCAGCCACGAGACCGGAACGAGTGCCGACACGTCGGGCGGGCCGCGCAGCAACCGGGCCCCGCCGAGGACGAGCGGCGTGATCAGCGCGCCGAGGAAGAGAACGAGTCCGACCACGCCGAGGTCGGACAGCGCCTGGACGTAGGCGTTCTGGACGCCGTAAGGGTGCTGCGGCGACGGGAACGCCTGCGGCGGCGTGTTCGGGAACTCTCGGTGAAGCGTCGGCAGCAGGGGCCCGTACACGTACTCGTCGTTGGACGCCTGCCAGCCCGCTCCGGCGAGCGGATGGTCGAGGAACACCCGCCAGCCGTAGTAGACGAGCATCGTCCGCTGGACGTAGCTCTCGACGCCGAGCTGCTCCTCCTGCTTGCCGATCCCGGCGAAGTGGAGGAACGACTTGACGTCGCCGCCGCGGAAAAGGACGACTCCGCCGAGCACAGCGACCGAGATCACGAGGATGGCCGCGGCCCGGCGTGCCGACGCGCGGGCGGCGGCGGCGGCGACGATGCCCGCGGCGAGCAGCCCGATCGCACCCGCGAGCGAGCCGGATACGAGCAGACCGACGACCCCGCTTGCGCCGGCCACCACCGCGATTCTCCGGTCGAGCCGCCACGCCGGGAGCGCGATCGCGGCCAGCGCGATCGTGAGAGCCAAGCCGGACAGCGAGGCGAAGTCGTGGTGGCCGAGGAACGAGGGCTGCCGGTAGCCGGCGGGCCAGCCGCCCGCGATCCGCCACCCGAAGAACTGGACGACGGCGAGCGTCGACGCGACCACGCTCGAGGCGACGACGACGAGCAGGAGGAGCAGCAGATCGTCGACCCTCCGCACCAGCAGGACCGCAGCCGGCGCGAGCAGCGCGTACTCGACGTACTTGCCGGTCGTGACCACGTGCTCGTGCCAGGGGTAAGGGTCGGATCCGCGCAGCGGGTAGATCGTCGCCGCGCAGACCCAGGCGAGGAACACGCCGATCGCGATCCAGGCGGGTACTCCGGCCCGCAGCCGGCCGAGCCCGTCGCGTGCCGCAGCCGCCAGCGCTGCGACCACGCAGGCGAGGACAGCCAGGTCGGAGAGGACGATGTGCGCATGGCTCGAGCCGATCGTCGTGTCCCAGCCCGGCTGGAAGTCGATGTGGACGAGCACGATCGGGAAAGCCAGGGCGAGCACCCAGGCGCCGGCCGACGCGCGCGGGAAGGCGACGCCCCGCTCACCGCCCAAGGACGTCCGGGCCGCCACCGGCGGCCACTATAGTGGACGCCCGGATGCAAACGCGCCTTCTGTGGCGGCGCTCTGCTACGGCGCTCGGCCTCTACGGAAGCGTTGCACTCGGGTTCCTGGCAAGCATCGTGGCAGCGCGCCGGCTCGGCCCGGTCGAGTACGGCCACTTCACGCTTGCGATCTTCGCCGCCGGCTTCCTCCAGGTCCTGCTCGACCTGACCGTGGAGGAGGCGATGATCAAGTACGGCTTCCGCTACACGACCACCGCCCGCTGGGGGCGGCTCCGGCGGCTCTACCGCCGCGCGATGGTCCTGAAGACGCTCGGCGCCCTGCTCGCGGCGATCGGGCTGGCGATCCTCGCGCCGTTCGCGGACACGCTGTTCAACGCGAGCGGGTTGCGCACGCCGTTCCTGCTCGCCGCGCTGCTGCCGCTGTCGTACATCCCCGAGGCGCCGGCCGGCGCCGCGCTCGTCCTGACCGGACGGTACGACGTCCGGGCCGCCTACACGCTCCTGACGCAGCTCCTGCGCGCGATCGGTCTCGTCGTCGGGTCGCGATACGGCGTCACCGACGCCGTGATCGGCCTCGTGATCGGCCAGGTCGCCGGCTCGGTCGCGGTCGGCCGGGCGGCGGTCGGCGTCTTCTCCCGCTTCCCCGCGGCAGAGCCCGAATCCCTCGGCGAGGACCGCAGCGAAATCATCCGGTTCGTGGTCCGCTCCAGCGTCGGCTCGGGGATCGTCTCGCTGCGGACGGCGGTCACGCCCGCTCCTGCTCGGGATCGTCTCGGTGCCGGCACAGGTCGGATACTTCCGCGCCGGCCAGGCGCCGCTGACCGGCCTGACCGCGGTCACCGCGCCCGCCCGCCTCGTCCTGATCACCGAGCAGACACGGGACTGGGAGTCCGGTGCGGGCGCGCGGGTGTTCGCCGGCCTCCGCCGCTACAGCCTCGTCGCGCTGGTGGCGATGGTCGTGTCCGTCCCGTTCCTGTACTGGTGGATGCCGACGCTGATGCGGATCGTCTTCACCGACAAGTACGAGCCCGCCACGGATGCCGCCCGCCTGATGCTGCTCGCCGGCGCGGTCGGGCTCGTGTTCGCCTGGACCAAGTCGCTGCCCGTCTCGATGGGCCGCCCCGAGCTGCGGATCGTCACCCACGGGATCGAGACGCTGGTGCTGATCCCGCTCGTGCTCGTGTTCGGCTCGATCTGGGATGCGACGGGCGCCGCCGCCGCCGTGCTCGTCGCCACGACGGTGTTCGCGGTCGCGTGGCTCGTCGCGCTCGTCAGGCTCCAGCGTGAGCACGCCGCGCAACAGGCGGTGACGTCGTGAAAGTCCTGGTCGTCTCGGGGATCTGGCCGCCGGACGTCGGCGGCCCCGCCAGCCACGCGCCGGAAGTCGCGGAGTATCTGCGCGGCCGCGGCCACGAGGTCGAGGTGGTGACGACCGCCGCGGCGGCGCCCGCCCCCCAGGCATACCCCGTGCGCTGGATCTCGCGGGCGCAACCGGTCCTGCTCCGCTACCTGCGCGGCGCGCTGCTCGTCCGCCGGTCGGCCCGCGGCAAGGACGTCGTCTACTCGACCGGCATGTACGGGCGCACGCGCGTCGGCTCGCTGCTCGCCGGGACACCGAGCGTGGTCAAGCTGACCGGAGACCCTGCCTACGAGCGCGCGTTCCGCTACGGCCTGACGCGCCTTCCGATCGAGGACTTCCAGCGCGCCCGCGACCCCCGCATCGCCTGGTTGAAGGCGGTGCGGGACCTGACCCTGTGGGGCCCGCGCCGCTACGTGATCCCGAGTGCCTCGCTCGGGCGCTTCGCCCGCGAATGGCAGCTCGTCCGGGGCGACCGGATCGTCGTGCTGCCGAACCCGATCGCCGTTCCGGCCGTCGGCGATCGCGACGAGCTGCGTCGACGTCACGGCTTCGAGGGTCCGACCCTGGTGTTCGCCGGCCGGCTCTCGCTCCAGAAGGAGCTCGACGTCCTGGTACGGGCGCTCGACGCCTGCGAGGGCGTCGCGCTCGTGGTCGCCGGCGACGGGCCGGAGCGTGCGCGACTGGACGCCCTCGTCGGCGAGCTCGGGCTCGGCGACCGTGTCCGCTTTCTGGGCGCGCAGCCGCGGAAGACCGTGCTCGAGCTGCTCGCCGCCGCCGACGCAGAGGTGCTGTCGTCCGGCTGGGAGAACTTCCCGCACTCGCTGATCGAGGGGCTCGCGGTCGGGACGCCGGTGATCGCGACCGGCGTCGGCGGGGTCCGCGAGATCGTCACCGACGGCGAGAACGGGCTGCTCGTCCCGCCCGGTGACCCCGATGCGCTTGCGGCTGCGATCCGCCGCTTCTTCGCCGACGGGGCGCTGCGGGAGCGGCTGCGGGCGGCCGCTCCTGGATCCGTCGCCCGCTTCGCGCCGGAGCCCGTGTACGCCCGGCTGGAGGCGCTCCTCCAGGAAGCGGCCGCGTGAGCGGGCGGCCGCGGCTGCTGCTGGTCGGGCGGACCCGGTACCGCCTCCCGCTGAGCGAGAGCCTGCGCGCCAAGTTCGACGTCCTCGGCGAGCGGCTCGACCTTCGCGTGCTGGCCAGCGGGGTCGACGGCGCGGCGAAACGCGACGCGATGTTCGAGCTGGCGGGACCGTACCGGCCGCGAAAGCTCGACGGGGCGCTGTACTTCCTCGGGCTGCCGCTCCGTATGCGCCGCGAGCTGCGCCGTTCGCACCCCGACGCCGTCCTCGTCCAGGGTGCGCACGAGACCTGGTTCGTCCTGCTCGGGCGCTTGCTGTCGGGCGTGCGCGCGCCGGTGATCCTCGACGTCCACGGCGACTGGCACTCCTCCACACGGCTGTACGGCTCGCCGGCCCGCAAGCTGCTCAACCCGATCGCCGACCGCGTCGCCGTCTCCGCGCTGCGCCGGGCCGACGCGGTGCGGACGATCTCCGACTACACGACCCGGCTCGTCCGCTCCCACGGCGTCGAGCCGGCAGCGGTCTTCCCGGCGTTCATGGACCTCGAGCCGTTCCTCGAGCCGCGCGCGCCCCTGCCCGCGGCACCGCGCGCCCTGTTCGTCGGCGTGCTCGAGCACTACAAGGGGATCGACGAGCTGGCCGAGGCCTGGCGGATCGTCGCTCCGCAGGCGGCCGGGGCGACGCTCCACCTCGTCGGACGCGGCACGCGCCGGGAGGTTGTCGAGCGGCTGGTCGCGGACCTGCCCGACCGCACGGAGTGGACGGAGGTGCTCCCCACGGAGGGCGTGGCGCGCGCTCTGGACGACGCCACCACGCTCGTCCTGCCGTCGCGGAGCGAGGGGATGGGGCGCGTGCTCGTCGAGGCGTTCTGCCGCGGCCGGCCGGCTGTCGCCTCACGCGTGGGGGGGATCGTCGACCTCGTGCGCGACGGCGAGAACGGACTGCTCGTCCCGCCGCAGGACCCGCAGGCCCTGGCCGACGCGCTGCTCCGTGTCCTCTCGGACGCGGCTGTGGCCGAGCGGCCTGGCGGCCGGCGCCGCCGCCAGCGCGGACACCTGGGTGGCCACGCCGGAGGAGTACGCGGCGCGGCTGGAGGCGCTGGTCGCGGGACTACGATAGGCGCGTGCGTGCCGACCGCATCAAGCAGACGCTGAAGAACGGCGTCTACCGCACGATCGGCGAGACCGCGACCGGCGTGGGCGCGGTCGACGGCGAGCAGGAGCGGACGCTCCGCGTGCTCATGTACCACAAGGTGAACGACGTCCCCGAGAACTCGGTCACCGTCCCGGTCGGGCGCTTCGACGAGCAGATGGCCCAGCTCGGTGAGCTCGGCTACCACCCGGTCGACCTCGACGCCGTGCTCGACCACTACCTGCAGGGGACGCCGCTGCCCTCGGGCGCCGTGCTGATCACCTTCGACGACGGCTATCGCGACAACCTCGAGAACGCGGCGCCGGTGCTGCAGAAGTACGGCTATCCGGCCGTCGTCTTCGTCCCCGTCGGCTACCTCGCGGGCAGGCGGCCCCTGCCGCACGACGAGCACCTGGCGGCGCGCGGCATCGTCAACCCGCCGCTCTCCTGGGACGACCTGGCCGAGCTCGAGGCGGCGGGAATCAGGGTCGAGTCGCACGGGATCGGCCACCGCCCCCTCGCCGACCTGGAGGTGGACGAGGCCGCGCGCGAGATCACGCTCTCGAAGCTCCGGCTCGAGGACCGCCTCCAACGGCCGGTGCGCGCGTTCGCCTACGTCAAGGGGTCGGAAGCCCACTACCGACTCGTCCACCTCAGCCTGCTCAAGCAGGCCGGCTACGACGTGGCCTTCACGTCGATCTCCGGCTCGAACGGCCTCGCCAGCGACCCGCTCCAGTTGCACCGCTACAACGTCGAGCCCTACCCGCCCCGGACGTTCGAGCTCGTCCTCTCCGGGGCGTGCGACCTGATCGCGGTGAAGGACACGGTCGCCGGCACGCACGCGCGCCGCATCTTCAACGCGGCGCTCGGCACCTCCAGCAAGTGAGCTCGTACGAGCTGGTCCCCTTCGACGCGTCCCACCGCGACGACTACATCCGCCTGCTCGCAGAGGCCTGGGGCGCTCGCGGGTTGACCACCGAGGAGTTCGAGTGGTGGTTCGGACGCAACCCCGAGGGGAGCATCCTGCGGACGGCGCTGGTCGACGGGCAGGTCGCCGGCGTCGGCGCGCACATGCTCGCGCGGATGGTGATCGGCGGCGAGGAGCGGCGGGTCTCGTTTTCCTGTCACGCGGTCACGTCACCGGCCGCGAGCGGGCGCGGGATCTTCACGGAGCTCCAGCGTGCGCTCGACCAGGCGGCCGAAGAGCAGGGCCTCGAGGTCGTGCTCGGCTTCGGCAACGAGGTGACGAACCCGGTGTTCTTCGACCGGCTCCGCTGGTCGGACGTGGCGCACTATCGGATCTGGGCTCGGCCGGTCGTCCGGCAGGGTCGCGACGTGGCGGGCGCGCTCGACGCCGAGGGCGACGCAGCGATGCGCTGGCGGAATCACGTCGTCCGCGACGGGCGGTATCTCGGCTGGCGCTACGGCGACTCGCCGCGGCCGTACGTGACCGTTCGCTCCGACAACGGCTACGCGGTCGTCTGGCCGTCGAAGCCGTTCGGCTCGCGGACGATCGCGGTGCTCTCCGACCTGGTCGCGCCGCAGAAGGAGGTGCCCGGCCTGCTGCGCCGGGCGGCTGGAGCGGCGCGGTCCCGGCTGATGTTCGGCCTGCCCGCACCCGGCCAGCGCGGCGCCTTCGCCAGAGCCGGGTTCGCGCCGACGCACCTGACCATGCACCTGATCGGCCGGGGCCTGAACGGGCCGCTCGACCTGGACCCGGCTGCCTGGCGCTTCACCCTCGGCGACGCGGACTACTACTGATGCGGCTCGTCTTCGTCACCCAGCAGGTCGATCCCGGCCATCCTGCTCTGGCGGCGACGGTGCCGATGCTGCGCGCGCTCGCCGGGAAGGCGAGCGAGGTGGTCGTGTTGGCCGACCGGGCGCTCCCGGAGGTTCTGCCCGAGAACTGCCGCGTCCGGTCGTTCGGGTCGCGGACGCGGTTGGGGCGCGGGGCGAAGTTCGAGTCGGCGCTCGCCGCCGAGCTGGCGCGGCGGCCGAAACCGACGGCGGTGGTCGCGCACATGTGCCCGATCTACGCGGTGCTGGCGGCCCCGCTCGCCCGCCCGCTGGGGGTGAAGGTGTTGCTCTGGTACACGCACTGGAGCGTCTCGCGGACCCTGCGGATGGCCGAGCGGGTCTCGAACGACGTCCTCAGCGTCGACCGCCGCACGTTCCCGATCGACTCGCCGAAGGTGCACGGGATCGGGCACGGGATCGACCTCTCCGAGTTCGCCTGCCGGGACGGCGAGACGGCGCGCACCGATCTGCGTGTGCTCGTCCTCGGGCGCTACTCGCCGGCCAAGGGCCTCGACGTCGTGCTGAAGGCCGTCAGGCTCGCGCTCGACGACGGGCTGGATCTGCGGCTGGAGGCCTACGGGCCGGCGCTGAACCCGGAGGAACGGGCGCATCGCGGCGAGCTCGAGCGGCTGGTCGAGGAGCTCGACCTCGCGCGCCGGGTGAAGCTCGGCCACGCGGTGCTGCGCAGCGAGGTGCCGGGGCTGCTCGCACGTGCGGACGTGCTGGTCAACAACATGCGCGCGGGCGCGACCGACAAGGTGGTGTACGAGGCGTGCGCGAGCTGCACGCCGGCGATTGCGTCGAACCCGGCGTTCGACTCGCTCCTGCCGGACGAGCTCCGCTTCGGGCGGGAGGACCCGAGGTCGCTCGCCGACAGCCTGCTCGCGTTCGGCGCCCGGCCGGCCGAGGAGCGGCAGGGCCTCGGTCGCACGCTCCGCGATCGGGTCGCCGCCGAGCACTCGGTCGAGTCGTGGGCGAGAGCGGTCGTGGAGGCGGCCGCGTGAAACGCGGCCGTGGGGAGGGTTCGGGAACCGGGAGGTTCCCCAGAGAAAAGGCGGCGAAGCCGCACAGCGAGAAGGGGGCACGTGGGGGAAACAGGGTTTCCCCCACGGGAGCGCGCCGGAGGCTGCGCGACGCGGCAACATGACGGCGATGGACGGCACCCGTGTCCTCCACCTGCAGAAGGTCGCCGGCATCTCCGGGTCCGAGGCTCACCTGCTCTCGCTGCTGCCTCGGCTGCGGGAACGCGGCTGGGACATCCGGATGCTGATGCTGCACGAGGACGAGCCCGGGGCATGGGACTTCGCCAGGGCGCTCGAGGCGAGGGGCGTGCCGCTCGACACGATGCGGCTGCGCGCCGACGTCGACCCGCTCGCGTTCTTCGAGCTCGGCGGCTACCTGGCCCGTCACCGGCCCGAGATCTTGCACACGCATCTCGTTCACGCCGACGCCTACGGCCAGATGGCCGGGCTGCTGGCGCGCGTCCCGGTGCGGTTCTCCACGAAGCACGGCTTCAACGAGTTCCGCGAGGGCAGGGCGTTCGCGCTCGGTGACCGCACGGTCGCGAGCCTCGCGCATGTGCACATCGCCATCTCCCGCGGGCTGGCGCGCTATCTGGCGAACACGGAGGGCTTCGCGGAGGACAGCTTCGAGATCGTCCACTACGGGATCACGCCGAACGGCGAGCCGGCGCCGTACCCGGGCGACGCGCCTCGCCTGCTGTGCGTCGGGCGGTTGATTCCGATCAAGGGCCACATCGTGCTGCTGCGGGCCTTCGCGGCCGCGCGGCAGGAGGTCCCGGGTCTCGAGCTGGACGTCGCCGGCCGCGGCCCGCTCGAGCCGGCTCTCCGCGCGCTCGCCCGCGAGCTGGGTGTCGCCGACGCCGTCCGCTTCCTCGGCCATGTCACTCCGATCCAGAGCGCGATCGAGCGGGCCGCCGTCGTGGTCGTCCCCTCGATGGGCGAGGGCTTCGGGATGGTCGCGCTGGAGGCGATGGAGCGCGCCCGCCCGGTGATCGCCGCGGAGATCGGCGGCCTCGGCGAGCTCGTCCGCGACGGGGAGACGGGCATCCTGGTCGCCCCCGGCGAGGCCGAGCCGCTGCGCCGCGCGATCGTCCGCCTGGCCGGGAACCTGGAGCTGGCCGCGCAGATGGGCCGGGCCGGCCGGGACCGCGCGCTTCGCGACTTTCTCGAGGAGCGCTGCGTCGACCGGACGGAGATCCTCTACCGCTCGGCGCTGACCGAGGCGTAGACGGCCGCAGTCCGCTCCGCCATCCTCGCCACCGAGAACTCGCTCTGCGCTCTCGCCAGGCCGGCCTCGCCCATCGCAGCAGCTCGCGTCGGGTCGGCGAGCAGTCCGAGCACGGCCTCGGCCAGCGCTTCGGCGTCGTCCGGCGGCACGAGCACGCCCGTCTCGCCGTCGACGACGATCTCCGGCGCGGCGCTCACGCGCGTCGCCACCACCGGCTTCGCCGCCAGCATCGCCTCGAGGAGCGCAAGCCCGAAGCCCTCCCAGCGCGCCGGGTGGACAAGCAGCTCGGCGCGGCGGTACCACGACGCGACGTCGCCCACGCGCCCCGGCAGGAACACGCCGTCGGCGGCCAGCCGCGCGCGCTCCGGGCCCTCGCCGAGCACGACCAGGACCGCCCGCGGCTCGATCTCGCGCACCTGTGCCAGCGCCCGGACCGCCACGTCCACGCCCTTCTGCTCTGCGAGCCGCGAGACGCACAGGAGGATCCGCGCCTCGTCCGGCAGCGACACGTCCGGGCCCTCCCCCCAGGGCGCCGGCAGGTCGTCGAGCCCGTAGGGGACGACCTCGATCTTCTCCGCCGGCAGGCCGACCGCCTGGACGCAGTACCGCCGCAACGCCTCCGAGATCGCGATCACGCGTCTCGCCCGCCGCGTGAGCAGCCGCTCGACGTGGCGGAACGGCCCGCGGCGGAACGGGTCGTCGTTGTGCTTGGTGGACACGACCGGCACGGCGCCGGCACCGAGCCCGCCGTAGACGTCTCCGTGCACGAGATGCGTGTGGACGATGTCCGGCCGCAGTCGCGCGAGCTCCCGCCGGACACGCCGCAGCAGCACGGGATCGATGTCTCGCGGGCACGGCAGCCGCACGGATTCGAGCCCGAGCTCCCGGTAGAAGGGCTCCACCGCCCAGCCCGGGTCGTCGAGCCCGAGGAAGACCGGCTCGATCCCGCGCTCCGAGAGCGCGGGCAGCAGCGTGAGCAGATGCCGTTCGGACCCGCCGATTCCCCGGATCCGGTGGAGGTGGACGACCCTCACGCCACAGGCCGCCTTCGGCTCCCGCCCGGCGGAGCCGGGCTCCGCCGAAGGCTGACGACGCTGGCGGCAGGATGCTGCGCCGGCGGCGCTTGTCCGTACTGACCTGTACTGTCCTGCGCGCCGTCGGCTTGCCTCCTTTGCCAGCGCCGCCCCTGTGACGTGAGGAACCTCACGCCGCCGTCCGCCTCCGGCGGTCGACGGCCCACCACACGGCCGCAGCCGCCGCCAGCGCGATCAGGAAGTCCCACGGCACCCGGTAACGGGTGGCGCCCGCGAACCCCATCGCCACCAGCGTTTGATACGCGAGCAGCACGACGCCGAGCAGCGCCAGCCGGCCCGGCAGCAGCCAGACGCCGAGGATCCCCAGCACGAAGATCGCGATCGAGTACGCCGGCTGCGACCCACTCGCGCAGCGTGTCGACCGCGCCGCCCGACTCGGCTCGCCCCTCGGTCCTGATCGCCTGCGGATCCCAGAGCATCCACGACGCCTGCCCGGCCAGCTTCGCCTTCTCCCCCGGATGGTCGCGCCAGAACTGGAACACGAGATGGCGGTAGAAGCGCATGCGCGCGCACTCGTCCACGGGCAGGACCTTGCCGTAGACCTTGTAGTAGGCGCCGGCGAACTCGGGTGTGGGCGGCTCGTTCGGCAACGGCGGCACGTCGTCGATCCACTTCCCCTGAGCGAGGGTCTCGTACGTGTTCAGGTTGTTCGCCTTCCAGAGCGCCCGCGTGTCGGTGGTCAGCGTGAAGCAGCCGACCGACACCTTGTTCCGCACCACCCAGGGCACCAGGCCGAGCGCGCAGCCCGCGAGCACGACGCCGACCACCGCCCACGTCCTCGGCTCGCGCCCGACGAGGAACGCGCAGCAGATCAGCGGCAGGAACAGGAGCCGCGTGTTGCCGAGGATCGCCAGCGCGAGCGTGATCCCCAGGACGGCACCGAGCCACAGCGACCGCCGGCCCGCCAGGATCATCGTCAGCAGCACGATCGCGACCGCGAGGAACTGGTCGAGGATCTCGCGGTTCTCGTGCACGTCGTGCCAGACGAGGTACGGGTTCAGGGTCGCCACGCAGGCCGCGACCAGGCCGACCCGCTTCGAGACGAACCGCCGCCCGACCTCGTACACGAGCAGCGCGGTCCCGACCGCGACCGCGATCTGGATCAGGCCGACCGCCCACCACGACCGCCCGAAGATCCAGTAGATCGGGATCAGGAACCACGCGTACAGCGGCTGCGTCCACGCGGTCGGATGGCCCGGGATGAACCCGAAGGTGCCCGTCTTGACGAAGACCTGCGCGAGGTCGTCGCTCTTCTCGGTGAACGCGGTCAGGATGTCGCGGCGCTCGACCAGGAGCACGGCCAGCCTCGGTACCGCCGCAACGGCGGCGACGATCAGCCACGGGGGAAACGGCCGGTTTCCCCCGTGAGCCCCCTTCCGAGCTCCGCCGCTGGCTTCGCCACCGGCGCTCGCGGTCGACTTCACGGCATGCCGCCAGGTGCCGCGCCCGTCATGCCGGTCGCGGCGGCGAACATCCTTCCGCCCGGGGTGGAACCGGCAGCGTCCAGATGTTCGCGCTGCCAGAGCTCGAGCATCAGCAGGCACCAGAGCCGGTGCGCGTGGTCTGCCCGGCCGGAGACGTGCTCGTGCAACAGCCGGGCGACCGCGCCCGGCCTGAACAGCCCTCGTGCGCGGGCCGTCTCGTCGAGCAGGACGTCGCCCGCGAGCGTCCGCAGGTCCTCGCGGAACCAGCGCGCGATCGGGACCCCGAACCCGGTCTTGCCGCGGGTCGCGACGAGCGGCGGGAGAGCGTCGGCGAACGCCAGACGGAGCGCGACCTTGCCCCGGCGGCCGTCGACCTTCAGCTGGTCGGGCAGAGAGACGCCGAGCTCCAGGACACTGTGGTCGAGCAGCGGCGAACGCACCTCCAGCGAGTGCGCCATCGAGGCCAGGTCGGCCTTCAGGAGCAGGTCGCCGGGGAGGTACGTGCGCACGTCGAGGCGCTGGAGGCCCGAGACGCCGCCGTCCGGCTCGCCCAGGAGCTCCCACGCAGGCTCGGCTTCACCACGAACCCCGGCTCCCACAGCTCCGCCCTCAGCGTCGGCCGGGAAGACCTCCATCAGCCGCCCGTAGCGGGTCTCCCTCGGCAGCGCCGCGACCTCGAACAGCCGGCCCGCACGGTTTGCGCGGGAGCGCGGCTCGCCCCGCCCTGCCCAGCGCAGGACGCGGGCCGCAGTCCGCGCACCCGGCAGCGCCACGCGGCCGGCCAGCCCGACCGCCGCGTACCGCTCGTACCCGGCGAACGCCTCGTCGCCGCCGTCGCCGGTGAGCGCGACGGTCACGTGCTGCCGCGCCAGCTCGCTGACCACGAACTGCGGCAGCGCCGCCTCGTCTCCGAGCGGCTCGTCGAAGGCGCGCGCGAGCCGCGGGAGGAGCTCGGTCACGTCCGGCTCGACCACGATCTCCTCGTGCTCCGTGCCGTAACGCTCGGCGACGGCCCGGGCGTAGGCGCGCTCGTCGTACCGGTCGTCGCCGAACCCGACGGTGAAGGTGCGCACCTGCCGAGATGCCCGCGGCCATCTCGGCGACGACGACGCTCGAGTCGATGCCGCCGGAAAGCAGCGCGCCCAGCGGCACGTCGGCGACGAGGCGCCGCCGGACGGCCGCGCCGACAGTCTCCCGGACGCGCTCCAGCCACTCCTCGTCGCGGAGCTCATCCGCCCGCGGCTCCAGCGACCAGTACGGCTCCACCCGCACCGACTCGCCTTCGGCGACCAGCAGGTGGCCGGGCGGCAGCTTCTCGACCCCGCGCAGGGCAGTGCCCGTCGGCACGTACTGGAGCGCCAGGTAGGCATCGAGCGCGGCCGGGTCGAGCTCGCGCGAAATGCCGGGCAGCCGGAGCAGCGCCTTCAGCTCGGAGGCGAACGCGAGCGTCCCGTCCGGAAGCCGCGTCCAGAGCAGCGGCTTCTTGCCGACGCGGTCGCGGGCGAGCACCAGCCGCTCCGGCCCGGCGTCCCAGAGCGCGATCGCGAACATCCCCTCTAGCGCGCGAGACGAACGCCGGCCCGGACTCCTCGTACAGGTGCGGGATCACCGGCGTGTCGCCGGAGCCGCGGACCTCGTGGCCGGCCAGCTCCGCCCGAAGCTCGCGGAAGTTGTAGAGCTCGCCGTTGAAGACGGCGACCACGTCGCCGGACTCGTTCGCGACCGGCTGGCTGCCGGTGGCGAGGTCGATCACCTGGAGCCGGCGGTGTCCGAGCACGCAACGACCGAACGCGTCGACCGAACCCTCGTCAGGCCCGCGATGGACGAGCGCGGCGTTCATCCGCTCGACGAGCGCCGGGTCGGGGGCGCCCGACGGAGCGAGCAGTCCGCAGATCCCGCACATGGCGCGTCCAGCCTAGGGGAATATGCGGTCGTGCCGATCGTCTGTGCCGTCGTCTCCTGCCACGTCGAGCGGCCGCTCGACGACGCGGCCTGGACGGCCTTCTCCGCCCTCCAGGCGCGACGCCCCGCCGGGCTCGAGATCGCCGCGCTCGTGCGCCCTCCCGACCCCGCACGTGGGCGAGAGCGAGTCGCTCTGGCTCGCCCGCGCGCGCATCGCGGCCGCGAACGGCCCGTTCGGTCTGCACACGCACTGGGGCGGCCGCGAGCAGGCGCGCCCGACCGGACGGCGACCCGGCGGCGCTCGTGCGGGAGCAGGTCGCCTGGCTGCACGAGCGCGGACTGCGCCCGCGGCTCTTCGCCGGCGGAGGCTGGTACATGGACGAGGGTGTGGCGGCCGTGCTCGCCGAGCTCGGCCTCGCCGACTGCACTGCCACCGCCTTCCGACCCGTCGTACCTGGCCGCCGGAGCGCGCCTCGGCTCGCACTGGTCGAGCCGGCTCGACTTCGCCTCGGCGAGGCAGCCCTGATCGAGCTCCCGGTCACGCATTCGCTCGGCATGGCCGCGCGCGGGGCGCTCCGCCGCCTGCCTGACTACGTGCACGTGTACTTCCACGACACGGACCTGCTGGATCGCCGGCGGGCGCGAGCGCTCGAGTGGGCGCTGAGGATCATCGGGCGCCGCCGTCGGCCGGAGCGCCTGGACCGCCTGGACGCCGAGCAGGAGCTCGAGTTCAGCGCAGCGGCTTCCGGCCTCTGAAGCAGATGTCGTTGGCGAAGAGGCGCGGGTGGAGCCGCGTCAGGCGGCCGGCGACGAAGCGCAGCTGTACCTGGTCGAAGTCGGCGAGCAGCTCCCGGACCGCGGACGGCGAGAACAGGTGGAGGTGGGTGGGGTCGGACTCGGGCGGTCGGCCGGCGAGGAAGACCAGCCGCGACTTCAGCCGAAAGGCGTTGGGCACCGAGCCGACCAGCCTGCCCCCGGGCCGCAGGACGCGACGCGCCTCGGCGACGGTTCGCTCCGGCAACGGCAGGTGCTCGAGCAGCTCGCCGAGGACGACGACGTCGAAGCTCTCGTCGTCGAGCGGGAACGGCTCGGCCGCGTCTGCCCAGATCGGCTCGATTCCGAGCTTGGCCGCCTCCGCGAGCGCCTCCCGGTCGACGTCGATCCCGACGACCTGGTTCCCCTCGACGTAGGCGCGCGTAAGCGCCCCGAAGCGGCAGCCGACGTCGAGCACCCGCCCGCCGGTGCCGACCCATTCGCGGAAGAACGCCAGGCGTTCCGGGCCGCAGAAGACGAAGTCCTTCGGGCGGCGCGCCTCGTGGTGCTCCCGGTAGACCTGCTCGATCTGCTCGAGTCGGCTCACCGGCGAAGAGTGCCAGAAGGGCGCACGGGTAAACTCGATCGTTCCGTGGCAACAAAGGAAGCCCCGCCGGCCGACGTTGCCGCTCCCGGCGACCGGGAGACGACCGGCGCGCCGATCACCGGCGACATCAGGCGCAGCCGCCCGTATCTGCTCGCGTCGACTCCGCTCCGCAACCTCCTCTTCCGGGGTGCGAGCGTGGTCGCCCTGGTCGCGATCGACCTCGTCGCCGTCGGGTTCGCTCTCTACGCCGCGCTCGCGATCCGCGAGGTGTACTACGGGCACTCGCCGATCCTCTGGGGTGTCCTGTGGACCGCCGAGGGGAAATGGCTGCCCTTCGTCGCGCTCGTCACGGTGCTCGTCTTCTGGCAGGCGGGGCTCTATGCGGAGCGCGAGCGGCGTGCGGGCTTCGGCCGCATCGTCTCGTCGCTGATCGTCGTGACGCTGCTCGTCCTGGCGTTCGGGCTCGGCACGGGCCACGACTTCACCACCTTCGGGATCATCCCGACCTCGCTGGTGCTCACGATCGTGCTCGACGGGCTCCTGCGGGCGAGCTACGACGCGATCAGCCGCGAGGCGCTGCACGTGCTCGGCGTGCGCCGCCGCGCGATCGTCGTCGGCGAGGGCGAGCACCTCGACCACCTCCTGCGCACGCTCGGCTCGGTGCGCGGCGGCATCGAGTACGACTTCGTCGGCGTCGTGAGCGGGGCGGCTCACGCCACGCGGGCGCTGCCCCAGCTCGGGCGCGCTCGACGACTTGCGGGCGGTGCTCGAGCAGTACCCGGCCGACGAGCTGATCGTCACCGACTCCGACTACTCCGAGCGGCAGCTGCTCCAGATCATCGAGGACGCGCACCGGTCGGCCGTGAAGGTCCGGATCGCGCCGAAAACCACCGAGCTGCTCGTGCAGCGCGCCGAGTACGTGCCGGGCCAGGGCGTGCCGCTCTTCGAGCTGCGCCCGCCCGTGTTCGTCGGCGCCCAGTGGGCGATCAAGCGCGCGTTCGACCTGATCGTCAGCGCCCTTGTGATCGTGGTCGGGTTGCCGCTCTGGCTCGCCATCGCCGCGGCGATCAAGCTGACCTCGCAAGGCCCCGTCTTCTACCGCGACCCGCGCATCGGCCTCGGTGAGGAGACCTTCGGCATGATCAAGTTCCGGACGATGGTCGCCGGCGCGGCCGACCAGCAGGCCGAGCTCGAGCCGGAGAACGAGGCCGAGGGCGCGCTCTTCAAGATCCGTGACGACCCCCGGGTCACCCCGGTGGGCAGGCTGCTCCGCCGGTTCTCGCTCGACGAGCTCCCCAACATGCTCAACGTCGTCCGCGGGCAGATGAGTCTCGTCGGCCCGCGACCGCTCCCGCTGCGCGACCACGCCCTGCTCGAGGACTGGCACCGCAAGCGATCCAACGTGCTGCCCGGGATGACCGGCCTGTGGCAGATCTCCGGACGCTCCGATCTGTCCTTTGACGACCTCGTCCGGCTCGACTTCTTCTACCTGGAGAACTGGTCGATCTGGCTCGACATCTCGATCCTGGCGAAGACCGTCCCCGCCGTGATCGGCAGCCGGGGCGCGTATTAGGTGCCCCGTCCAGCGATAGTCAGGGCGCTTCTGGCGGCGCCCGGAACCGCCATGCGGCGTCCTCGGTCGCGCCAATATCTGGTTTCGATATCGGCGCTCCCTGCGTCCTTGCCTGGCGGCCCCGGTCACTCGCCAGAAACGCGAGACCATCACCGGACGGGGCACTGATCTTCGACCGTTCCTCCTCGCGCGCCTTCGGCTCCGTCGCCGAGGCGTACGAGCGGCGGCGACCGACCTACCCGGCCGACGTGGTCGCGTGGCTGGCCGATCGCCTCCGCCTGCAGCCTGGAGCCACGGTCGTCGACGTAGGCGCGGGCACGGGCAAGCTGACGCGCGACCTCGTTCCCACCGGTGCACGCGTGATCGCGGTCGAGCCGCTCGCGGAGATGCGCGGGCAGCTGGAGGCGGCGGTGCCGGACGCCGAAGTGCTGGCGGGCTCGGCGGAGGAACTGCCGCTCGCCGACGGCTCCACGGACGCCGTGGTCGCCGCCTCGGCCTTCCACTGGTTCGACCCCGACCGCGCGCTGCCGGAGATCCACCGCGTCCTCGCTCCGGGCGGCGCGCTCGCAACCCTCGGGAACGGGCGCGACCTCTCCGAGCCGTTCCAGCAGCAGATCCAGGCGGTCGTCGGCCCCTACCTTCCGGCCGCCGGCGAGATGCTCCGCTGGATCGCAGTGGTGGACGCGAGCCCGCTTTTCGGCCCGCCGGAGGAGTTCTCGACCACGCACGAGCAGTGGTTCGACGCCGACGGCCTCGCGGAGCGGATGGGCACGGTCTCGTACGTCGCGCGGCTCCCCGACGACGAGCGGGCGGAGGTGCTGGCGCGAATCCGGGCGCTCGGTCAGGCGCAGCCCGAGTCGCCGTTCCCGTTCCGATATCGGACGGAAGCACGTATCTGTCGGGCCGCGACGGCCACTACCCTGTAACGCGGTGGCGAAGGCGCCGAAGATCCTCGCGGTCGCGTCCGCGGTCGACCTCGACTTCCGCTACGGGTGCACGCCCGCTTGGTGGCAGCTCTGGAAGGGTCTGCACCAGGCAGGCTGCGACCTGATCGTCACCCCGTATCGCGGCCGACCGGTCGAGTCGCCGTGGTGGCGCACGGCGGCGAATCCCTGCTACCACGAGGGCGAGGCCTTCTCGAGGGCGCGCGACTTCGTCGCGCGGCTGAAGGGAGATAGGTACATACGGCGCGCCGAGAGCGATCCCGGCGACACCGACCGCTTCGTTCGCCAGGCGATCTGGCGCTGGGTGACCCCACGCTGGCGCAACCACCTGGTCGAGCTCCTGGAGCGCGAGCGCGACGTGGACGCAGTCGTCGTCTTCACCGTGCCGATGAGCCACCTGCGCGGGATCCCGACGCTGCTGCGGGAGCGCTTCGGCGTGCCGGTGGTCTTCTACGACGGCGACGTCCCGATGAGCCTGCCCGAGTTCGGCGGGCACGACACCGGCTTCAACTACTACTTCGGCGCCGACCCCTCCGAGTACGACCTGGTCGTCTCCAACTCGGAGGGCGGCCTCGGCCGACTGCTCGAGCTCGGGGCCCGGCGCGCCGAGGCGGTGTTCTGGGGGGCCGACCCCGAGCTCTTCCAGCCGTACGCGGTCGAAAAGGAGACGGACGTGTTCTTCTACGGCTACGGCGACAAGTTCCGTCAGGAGTGGACGGAGGCGATGATCGGCGAGCCGAGCCGCCGGCTGGACGCGGACTTCTCGCTCGGGGGCCGCGACTTCCGGGGCGACATCGGCCGAGCGCGCCTCGCCGGCGACGTCCCGTTCAACGTCTTCTCGCGCGTGATCTCGGCGGCGCGGATCAACCTGAACGTCACGCGTCGCGCTCACGCCTCCGTGCACGCCTCGTCCACGTCGCGGCCGTTCGAGCTGGCGATGTCCGGGGCGACGATCGTGTCGAATCCCCACGACGGCATCGAGCGCTGGTTCGAGCCCGGGTCCGAGCTGCTCGTCGTCGAGAACGCCGACCAGGCGACCGACGCCTACGCCCGGCTGCTCGACGATCCTGCCCAGGCGGAGGAGATGGGCCGCGCCGCCCGCGAGCGCGCCCTCGACGAGCACACCTTCCTCCACCGGGCACGGCGGTTGCTCGACCTGCTCGGTCTCGGCGTTCCGGAGGCGGTCCGTGGCTGAGGTCGCGACCGAGACGCGGCTGCCCACGGCGCCCCCGCTCGCAGTCAAGCGGATCGCGATCGTCCCCGCCTTCAACGAGGAGGAGAGCATCCCGACGGTGATCGACGAGATCCGCGCCTTCGACCGTGACTTCGAGGTCGTCGTCGTCGACGACGGCTCCACCGACGGGACGGCCGCCGCCGCGGCCGGGCTCGGCGCCCACGTCGTCCGGCTGCCCTTCAACCTCGGGATCGGCGGCGCCGTGCAGACCGGCTTTCGGTACGCGTTCGAGCACGGCTTCCAGCTGGCGGTCCGGGTGGACGGCGACGGCCAGCACGACCCGGCCCAGCTGGGCCTGCTGCTCGGGCCGATCCTGGCCGACGAGGCCGACATCGTAATAGGGTCTCGCTTCCGCGAGACCCTGGAGAGAGATTCCGACAGCTTCCGATCTTCCCGGACGCGTCGGTTTGGCATCTCGATCCTCGCCTGGACGGTGTCGCTTCTCGTTCGGCGACGGATCACGGATCCAACCTCCGGCTTCCAGGCAATGAACCGGAGGGCGATCGCGCTGTTCGCCGCCGACTATCCGCACGACTACCCCGAGGTCGAGGCTGCGCTGATGGTGCACAAGCACGAGCTGCGCATGACCGAGGTGCCGGTGGAGATGCGCGAGCGCGCCGCCGGCCAGTCGTCGATCGGCGCGCTCGCGTCCGTCTACTACATGGTCAAGGTGATGCTCGCTCTGTTCGTCGGGCTGTTCCGCAAGAACGTCACTCCCCTGGAGGAGGTGAAATGACCCCGCTCGTCGTCTCCATCGTGGCCGCGATCGCCTCGGTGGTGCTGATCCTGGTCGTGCTGGAGCTGATCCGCAGCCGGCGGTTACGCGAGCGTTACGCGCTGCTCTGGCTGCTCACCGGCGTCGTACTGCTCGCCCTGTCGCTGTGGCGCTCGGGACTGAACACGATCGCCGGCTGGGTCGGGATCGAGACGTACCCGCCCGCGGTGCTGTTCGCGGTCGGCGCCCTCTTCGTCCTGCTCGTGCTGCTGCACTACTCGACGGTGATCTCGAAGCTGCACGACCAGAACACCGTGCTCGCGCAGCGGCTCGCGCTGCTCGAGCAGGAGCTCCGCGAGCGCGCCTAGACCGCGCGCCGCGGCCGCGCGCCGGTCGCAACCGCGACGGCGACCGCAAGCGCGGCGATCGCGGCGAGCCCCGCGTAGCGCCCCGGCGTCGACACCGGGCTGATCGTGCTGAAGCGGTGGTGGAGCGAGACGACCGCGAGGCCGACAACGCCGACCGCACCGGCACGGACGCTGAGCGCCCACCCGTCCAGCGCGGCGCCGGCCGCGACCACGAAGAAGACCGCGCCGAGGGCGGAGAGGAGCGGCGAGTTCCCGTGGATGAACCCGGGACTGAGGATCAGCGCCTCGCCGGAGACGGCGATCCCGGCGACGAGCGAGGCCCAGAACGCGAACGGCAGCTTCCCCGGCGCCCGCGCGTGCCACCGGGCGACGAGCGCGCCGACGATCAGCGCCGCTGCTCCCACGACCCCGATCACGACCCGCGAGCCGTGGAGCCCGATCGTGCCCGCGCTCCCCGGGAGGTCGCGGAGGTCCCCGAAGATGGTCAGCCCCCAGAAGCCTGGATGATCGCGTCGCGAGAAGCTGTCGTCCGCGATCACGATCAACCCGTAGACGCCGAGCGGGACGAGCAGCGCGGCCGCCGCGCTCACCCAGCGGAACCGTGGGGGGCGCGGCCTCCAGTTCGGCGAGACGAACACGCCGATCGGCGCCAGCAACGCGAGCGAGAACACCGACTCGCTGCGCCCGAGCGTCGCCACCACCAACCCGCCGACGAGCAACCACGGGTTCGCCCGCAGCAGCCCGAGCAGCGCGAGCGCGCCGCCGATGATGAAGACCGAGTCCGCCAGCCGTCCCGGCGCCAGCGCGAGGAAGCGGTACAGATAGGGGTTCGTCACCAGCGCTCCGACACAGAGCGCCCACTCGATCCGGCCAAGCCGGAACGGCCCGAGCAGGCGGTCGAGCACGACCAGGATCGCCAGCAGGAGCAGGAACGCGAAGATGTAGTAGAGAGTGCGATCGCCGACGTGGAGGGCGTCGGAGACGAGCCCGACCAGGTAGTGCGGCACGAAGCGGTTCGCGTGCTGCGACGGCAGCGCCTCGTCCGGGAAGCCCGGCGCCGCCTTCGCGATCGTCTCGTACTCCTGGGCGTCGGAGCCGAACAACAGGTCGATCGTCTGCTGCCACGAGTACCAGTGCGTCGTCGCCCAGACGAACGCGAGCCAGCCTCCGGCGACCGCCAACCGGTAGGCAAGCGTGACCCTGCCGCTCATCCGGCGACGTTCACCCTGACCGGCGTGCTGACGACCATGATGTCCCCCAGCGAGAGGTCGTTCTTCCAGTTCGCGGTCATTCCGACGCGGTACGTCCAGCGGCCCGGCGGCGCCCGGTCGATGTACCGCTGCTGCGGGACGCTCGAGAGGTGGTCCATGTACAGGAGGCAGTTGAGCGGGGCGCCGTTCCGGCGATCGCGGCACGCGACGCCGTCGATTGCCTTGCGGTCGCCGTTCGACGAGGGATCCGGCGCGACCGGCCGGGAGCGGAGGATCGTGTAGAAGACGTCGGTCTTCCCCGAGTAGGGGCTGTTCCAGGTCAGCACCTGCCGCCCACCGACGTTCGCCGCCTTCAGCCCGAAGTCGCGGACGGGCACGTAGACGTCCTGGAACGGGTACGAGACCGCCTCCGCCGTGCTCTGCGGGGTCGTGCCGGCCACGAACAACAGGGGAAGCACGACCAGGACGGCGGCGGCGACGGCGAGGGCCCGGCGCCCGGCGCGGCGCGTCGGCAGCGCGGGCAGCGGGTTCGGCAATACCCTCCGCGACCACGAGAAGGCCGGCACCAGCAGCGGGATGGACGCCAGCAGCAGCAGGAACGCCGGGAAGCTCGGCATCAGCAGGCGAAAGAAGCTCGCGTCCTCGATGTTCGCCTTGTCGTCCGTCCCCTTGATCACGAGGAAGGTGATGAACCAGCCGAAGACGAGGACCGCCTTCGGCCAGGACCGGCGGCCGATCGCGAGCAGGCCGGCGAGCGGCACGAACTCGAGCGGGCGCACCGCCCAGAAGAACTCGCGCACCCCGTCGATGTTCTGGTGCAGGTGGTGCCAGTCCAGGCTCACGTAGCGGTGCACCGGCGAGAACAGGGATCCGATCGGCGCGTCGGCGCCGATCGCGGCCATGCTCCCACCGCTGCCGCCCATCGACGCGAAGGCCGGGAGCTCGCCCAGCCCGCGCTGCTTCCAGAGCGCGAGCAGGAACAGGCCGGGCACGAGCGCGGCCAGGAACGCGGCCGTCTGTACCCACCGGGTCGCGACCAGCAGGCAGAGCACCGCAGCGCCGAAGAAGAGCGCGTTCGACGGCTTGAGCCCGATCGCGAAGCCGCCGACCAGCCCGGCGAGGAGGGCGTCCGTCCAGTCGCGTGTGTCGAGGGCGCGGACGAGCAGCCAGGCGGTGACGAGCAGGACGACGGTCGAGGGGAAGTCCGCCAGGACGGTCAATCCGAGCGATTGCGGCAGCGTGATGTCGACGTACTTCTCGTGGTAGCGCTGGTCGAACATGGGGATCGTCGCGTAGGGGATGACGATCCAGAGCGCCGCCGCCCAGTAGCCGAAGACGCGGCCGGCGATCCGGGTGGCGATCCCGTACACGCAGAGCAGGGCGACGGGGAGCAGGAACAACGCGTTGAGCACGATCACCACCGGCAGCCCCGAGAGGACATTCGAGCCGGCGAAGAACGCAACCGGGATCAGCAGGTACGACCAGGCGTAGCCGACCAGGGCGACGGGCAGCGTCCACTGCGACAGCAGGTGCGCGTCGGTCCAGTAGTAGGACTGGTCGCCGCCCTGGTAGTAGAGCCAGCCGTTGTGCGTGGCCACGACTGCGAAGACGGCCAGGGCGAGCCACTGGACGACGAGCAACGGGCCGAGGATGCTCCAGGGTTGGTGCCGCGCGATCAGCGACCAGAGCCGCCGCGTCGGCTCAGCGAGCGGCATGCACGGGCGCCTGTGCCCGATACCACGCGATCGTGCGCTCCAGGCCCTCGCGCAGCGGCGTCCTCGCCTCGAAGCCGAACAGCTCCCGCGCGCGGGTGGCGTCGAGGCTGCGGCGCGGCTGTCCGTTCGGCATGGACTCGTCCCAGCGGATCTCGCCCGCGAAGCCGGTGAGCTCGGCGACCAGCTCGGCCGTCTCGCGGATCGTCGTCTCGACGCCGGTCCCAAGGTTGACCGGCTCGACGCCGTCGTAGCGCTCGGCGGCCAGCAGGAAGCCCTCGGCGCAGTCCTCGACGTAGAGGTACTCGCGGCTCGGCGACCCATCGCCCCAGAGCGACGATCTCCTCGGGCGACTCGATCATCTTGCGGATCAGCGCCGGGATGACGTGCGACGTCTGCAGGTCGAAGTTGTCGCGTGGCCCGTACAGGTTCGTGGGCAGCAGGAAGATCGCGTTCAGGCCGTACTGCTCGCGGTAGCTCTGCGCCCCGACCAGCAGGGACTTTCTTCGCGATCCCGTACGGCGCGTTCGTCTCCTCGGGGAAGCCGTTCCAGAAGTCGTCCTCGCGGAACGGGACCGGTGCGAACTTGGGATAGCCGCAGACAGTGCCGGCGATGACGAGCTTCCCGACGCGGTGCAGGCGCGACTGCTCGAGCATGTTCACGCCCATCTGCAGGTTCGCGTACCAGTACCGCCCGGGGTTCGCGCGGTTCGCGCCGATGCCGCCGACCTCGGCGGCGAGGTGGAAGATCGAGCTCGGGGCGGACGTCGGCAAGAGGCGCGCGGCGTCGTCCCAGCGGGTCAGGTCGTAGTCGGCCCGGCGCGCCACGAACGGGTCCTCGCCCTGCGCCCGGAGGCGGTCGACGAGGTGCGAGCCGAGGAAGCCGCCGCCGCCGGTGACGAGGATCCGGCTCATGTCTTCGCCGGCGTGCGGTTCAGCCAATCGACGCGGCCGATCCAGCGGTCGCGGTTCTCCGCGTACCAGCGGATCGTGCGCAGGACGCCCTCCTCCCAGCTCACCTTCGGCTCCCAGCCGGTCTCGCGGTTCAGCTTCTCGTAGCCGACCCGCAGGGCCATCACCTCGCTTGCGCCCGGGCGGTAGCGCGCTTCGGTCGTGACCACATGCCGTCCGGCCGGCCAGAAGCCGTTCTCCTCTCCCGTGCGGATGATCAGGTCGCTCCAGTCGCCCATCGAGATGTTCTCGCCCTGCCCGTACACGTAGACGTCGCCCGGGAATGCCCTGCGCGGCGACGGTCAGGTGGCCGCGGACGCCGTCGGTGCAGAAGCAGAAGTCGCGGAGCGGATCGAGCTGCCCGAGCTCGATCTCCGGCCGCTCGAGCGCCTGGGTGATGATCGTCCCGGTGACGTAGCGCGGGTTCTGCCGGGGCCCGTAGTTGTTGAACATCCGGGTGACCACGCCGGGCAGCCCGAACGCGTCGTAGTAGTTCATCGTCAGGAAGTCGGCGGCCACCTTCGCGGTGGCGTACACCGACTTCGGGTTGATCGGCGAGCGCTCGTGGAGGATCAGGCTGCCCTGCTCGTCGTAGTCGTGGTGGTGGGCGACCGACTCGCGCGGGTTCCCGTACTCCTCCGAGGTGCCCGCGGTGTCGAACTTCTCGATCTCGAGGCCCGTGGTCGACGATCGACTGGAGCAGGTTCAGTGTCCCCACCGTGTTCGCCATCACGGTCTCGTAGGGGCGGTGCCACGACTCGCCGACATGGGCCTGCGCGCCGAGGTGGAAGACGTACGGCTTCGTCCCGTCGAGGGCGCGGATCAGGTAGTCGATCGAAGTCTTGTCGGTCAGGTCGGCGAAGTGGACGGTCAGCTGCCGGCGCAGGTGGCCGATGTTGTTCAGCGCGCCGCTCGACGTCGCCCGGACGAACGCGTGGACGTCGGCGCCGAGGTGGCAGAGCGCGTCCGTCAGGTGCGAGCCCATGAAGCCGTCCGCGCCGGTGACGAGCACGGTTCGTCCGGAGTAGGTCTCTCCGAACTCGTTCGTCAGGTCTGCGAGCGCCTGCTCCGTCCAGGCGGCATCGGGCGCACCGGGGGCCATCGAGGGCCTAGGTTAGCCCGCTGTGGCCGCCGGATCGGCCGCCGACCGAGCGCACCAGGTCGAGCGCCTGCAGACCGGCGCGCGTCGCAGAAGACCCGCTGCCGAACGGCGGCGACGGCCCGCGGCCCCGGCGGCAGGTACGAGAAGTTCATCCGATGCCCTTTCCACTCGCCGTCGATCGTCTCGTCGGCGAGCTTGCGGGCGACCGCGGTACGGAAGCTGACCGGCTGCTCGAGCCGCCAGGCGCCCGAGTGTCGTACATGGTCGACGACCGCGGCCACCGGCGGCATGTAGGCGTCGTCGAGCAGCATCAGCCCGCCGTTCTTCAGGTGCGGCGCCAGGTACCACCAGTCGAGCGTCGGGTAGGGGAAGGCGTGGGCGCCGTCGACCAGGACGAGGTCGAGCTCGCGCGGCTCCCAGTCGCGGAGGACGTCGGCCGAGGAGCCGATCCGGAAAGTCGAGGTTCTCGGTCGAGATCGCCGCGACGCTCGCACTCGGCCAGGATGCGGTCGGCCTCATCCTGCGACGGGGTGACCGCCTCGTGCTCGGCGCCGCCGGCCGCGAAGACGATCGTGCTCGCGCCCGCGCCGGTCTCCAGCGTCGCCATCCCCGGGCGCACGGTCCGCTCGATGAACGCGAGCGCCTCCCACGCCAGCCCCCAGAACTCCGACTGGCCGTGGAGCCCGGGCGGGGCCGACCGCAGCTCGTCGGTCAGCGACATGCGCGGAAGCTATCGTCTAGGCCCGATGGCTGCGCGCCGCGCGCTGATCACCGGGATCGCCGGCCAGGACGGCTCGCTGCTCGCGGAGCTGCTGCTGGAAGAGGGATACGAGGTATTCGGGATCGTCCGGCGGGCGACCTCCGAGCAGTTCGAAAACCTGGCCGGAATCCGCGACCGGATCGAGCTCGTCCAGGCGGATCTGCTCGACGAGCTCTCGCTCGTCGACGCGCTGCGCGAGTGTCGGCCGCAGGAGGTCTTCAACCTCGCCTCGCCGTCCTTCGTCCCGATGTCGTGGAAGCAGCCGGTGCTGACCGCGGAGTTCGCCGCCGTCGGCGTGACTGCCCTGCTCGAGTCGATCCGGCTCGTCGACCCCGAGATCCGCTTCTACCAGGCGTCCTCGTCCGAGATCTTCGGCGAGCCGCGCGAAGTGCCGCAGACGGAGGAGACGCCGCTCCTGCCGGTGACGCCGTACGGCGTGGCGAAGGCCTACGGACATCTGATCGTGCGCTCGTACCGGCGGCGGTACGGTCTCTACGTCGGCTCGGGGATCCTCTACAACCACGAGTCTCCGCGCAGGCCACTCGACTTCGTCACCCGGAAGATCGCGCACGCGGCGGCGGCGATCTCGCTCGGCCTCGCGGGCGAGCTCTGGCTCGGCGATCTGGATGCGCGTCGCGACTGGGGGTATGCCGGCGACTACGTGCGCGCGATGGCGCTCATGCTCCGGCAGGAGGAGCCGGACGACTTCGTGATCGCCAGCGGCGTCACTCACAGCGTGCAGGAGCTGGTCGAGCTGGCGTTCGGCCACGTCGGCCTCGACTGGCGCGAGTACGTCCACATCGACGAGTCGCTGCGCCGAGGCGCTGCGGAGCTGCACGACCTCGTCGGCGACTCCTCGAAGGCGCAGGCGCGACTGGGGTGGACGCCGACGATGGCCTTCGAGGGGCTCGTCCGGCTGCTCGTCGATGCCGACCTCGAGCGGCTTCGCGGTCAGACGGTCGCCGCCAGCTCCTCGTAGACCTCGTCGTGGCGGCGGGCACACTCGTCCCAGGTGAACCGGGCGGCCCGCTCGATTCCGCCTGACGGCGGACGGTCAAGGACGGCGCGGATCCCCTCGGCGATCGATTCCGGGTCGAATGGGTCGAAGTAGACGGCGGCGTCGCCGCAGACCTCGGGGATCGAGGCGACGTCGGAGGCCGCCACCGGGCAGCCGCATGCCATCGCCTCGACGCAGGGGATTCCGAAGCCCTCGTAGAGGCTCGGGTAGACGAGCGCGGCGGCACTGCGGTAGAGGTCGACCAGCTCGTCGAGGGTCACGTGGCCGCGCGACTCGGCTCCGTCCGGCAGGGTCAGCCGGTCGTGACCGGCGCCGGTGAGGACGAGCCGGAGGTCGGGCCGCTCGCGGCGCACCTCGGCGTAGGCGGTGAACAGCCGCTCGTGGTTCTTGTGCTTCCAGGCGTTCGCGGGGTAGAGCAGGAACGGGTCGCGGGCGCGGCCGCCCGGGGCGCCGAAGGCGACCCGGTCTTGCGGCCGGGCGTCGCCGGCTTCGCCGGCGACGCTTCCAGCCCCCGGCGTGAAGCGTTCGTGGTCGACGGCGAGGTGGATGGCGCGGACGCGGCTCGGGGTCGAGATGAAGCCGCTCGACCAGCCCCTGCCGCGCATGTTCGGAGATCGTGATCACGATCCGGCTCTTGCGGACGGTCCACCCGTAGACGCGCCGGCGGTAGGCGAGCTCGGCGCGCGAGAAGAACTCGGGGAACACCTCATGCTGGATGTCGAGGACGGTCGTGGCCGCCGGCGGCGTATCCAGCGGAGGCAACATGACGGAGAGCGGAAAGTGGATCGCGTCCAGCTCGTCCGTGCGAAGGGCGCGGCGCAGCCGTCCTGGCGCGACCGCGGCGAGCGACATGGCCGCCATCCGCCCGGGCATCGAGCGCGAGGCGCGGTACTCGCGGACGACGGTCGCGGGGAGCCGGTCGCCGGCGTCGGCGGCGATCGCCGGGACGAACGCCCGGTACTCGAGCCGCCCGATGCGCCCGAGCGCCTTGCAGAGCTCGCGCGCGTACGTCTCCGACCCCCCGACCACTCCGGGCACGAGCGTCAGCAGCGAGATCCCGACCACGCGTCGAGTTAAGCAGGCGTCCTAGATCGACCATGCCTCCAACGGCCGTGCCTAGGCTCGTGACGTTCCACACCCAGTCTCTGAGACCGGAACTGAAACGATTGTGCAACGACTCGTCCACAGGGGTGCTCCGTTCCCAGGGCCGGAACGAGCTAACAGAGCCGTAATCGCCCGCTTCTACAATGCGTCGATGCCCGGGACCGAGTCGACGAACCGTGCTCCAGCAGGGGTTTCGGCGGCCCCGGAGGTCGATGTGGAGGCGCTCGTCGCACGTCTTCGCGAGGAGCTCGCGGGCGGGCCGAACGGCGCCGGGGAGGGCAGGGGGCAGCTGCTGGCCGAGCGACACCGCGCCGAGCGGCTCTGGGCCGTCTCGGCCGACAGGCCGCTCGAACGGCGGCCGGGGCTCAAGGGCTGGGTCGCGTACCCGGTCAAGAAGCTGCTTCGGCCGCTCCTCCGCTGGTACGTCGAGCCACTCGCGGCCGAGCAGCGCATGTTCAACGACGTCGTGCTGAAGCTGGTCGACGGGATCCTCGAGGAGGTCGACCGCGGCGAGCGGTCGCGGGAGGAAGCCGTGCGGACGCTCGGCGAGCTGGAGGAACGGCTGACGCGCGTCGAGAGGCGCGGCGCCGGCGCGAGCCCTGCGACGGTCGCCGCCCAGCCGGCCGCGGCCGCCGTCCCCGACTACTTCGCCTTCGAAGCGAAGATGCGCGGCTCGACCGCGGACGTCCGCGAGCGCCAGCGGCCCTACGTCGAGGACTTCCGCGACGCCGCTCCGGTTCTCGACGTCGGCTGCGGTCGTGGCGAGCTGCTCGGCCTCCTCCGCGACGCCGGGATCGAGGCGCGCGGAATCGACGCCGACGCCGACATGGTCGCCTACGCCCGCGGCGAGGGCCTCGAGGTCGAGCAGGCCGACGCGCTCGCCCACCTGGAACGGATTCCCGACGCCAGCCTGGGAGGCATCTTCGCCGGCCAGGTGGTCGAGCATCTGCCCCCGGCCGTGCTCTTCCGCTTCCTCGAGCTGGCAGCGCGGAAGCTCCGCCCGGGGGGCCCGCTGATTGCCGAGACGATCAACCCGCTCTCGCCGCTCGCGCTCCGCTCCTACTTCGCCGACCTGACGCACGCGCAGCCGCTCGTCCCCGAGACGCTCGCCTTGCTCGCCCGCGCAGGCCGGCTTCCGCGAGGTCGAGACCCGCTTCCTCAACGCGCCACGCCACGCCGACGACGTCGACGAGCGCATCCGCGAGATCCTCTTCGCCCCGCTCGACTACGCGATCGTCGCCAGAACTTGAGAATCGCCGTCTGCCGTCCACAGGTCGCCTTCGCCCGGGGCGGAGTCGAGATCTTCACCGACGACCTGGTCGCCGAGCTCCAACGCCGCGGCCACGACGCCGACCTCGTCAGCGTCCCGTTCAAGTGGTATCCGGGCGAGCGCGTCCTGACCCAGACGTTCCTCTGGCGCCTGCTCGACCTCGAGGAAGCAGATGGTCGGCGCATCGACCTGGTGATCGCCACGAAGTTCCCCTCGTACGTCGTCCGCCACTCGAACAAGGTGGTCTGGCTCGTCCACCAGTTCCGTCAGGCCTACGAGCTCGACCGCACCGCGCTCGGCCAGTTCGGCGAGTCGCCCGAGGAGCGGGCGATCCGGCGCAAGGTCCAGGAGCTCGACAGGGTCGCGCTCGGCGAGGCGCGCAAGGTCTTCGCGACGTCGCGCAACGTCGCCGAGCGACTGCGTCGCTCGACCGGGCTCGAGGCCGAGGTGATGCCGCACCCGCCGCAGGAGCTGCCGTTCCGTTGCGACGGGTACGGGGACTTCGTCCTCTCGGTGGGCCGGCTCGACCGCGCGAAGCGGATCGACCTGCTGATCGAGGCGGCCAGGCGGTCCGGCACGCCGGTGGTGGTCGTTGGCGACGGGCCCGACCGCGAGCGGCTCGAGTCGCTCGCCGACGGCGCCGTTCGCTTCACAGGCCGCGTTTCCGACGAGGAGCTGACCGACCTCTACGCCCGCTGCCTCGCCGTCTTCTACGCGCCCGTCGACGAGGACTTCGGGATGGTGCCGTACGAGGCCTTCCTGGCCGAGAAGCCGGTCGTCACCACGACCGACGCGGGCGGCCCGCTCGAGGTCGTCACCGACGGTGCGACCGGCCTCGTCGCCGAGCCGCGCGCCGAGTCGGTGGCCGCCGCCTTCGCGAAGCTCAACCCCGAGCGACGCGGCATCCTGGGGGCGGGCAGGCCGTGAGATCGCCGCCCGCGTCACCTGGGACACGACGATCGACAGACTGCTCGGCATGAGGGTCGCCTACTACTCGCCGCTGCCGCCGTCGCGGTCGGGGATCGCCGACTACTCGGCGCTGCTCCTGCCGGCGCTAAGAGAGCGGATGGACGTCGTCGTCGCACGCCCCGGCCGGTTCCGCCGGGCGCCGAAGGCGGACGTCGCACCTGTACCACGTCGGCAACGACCCGGTGGAGCACGGCTGGATCGTCGAGGCGCTCGAGCGGCGGCCCGGAGTGGTCGTTCTGCACGAGTTCGTCCTGCACCACCTCGTCTCGGGGATTACCCTCGCCCGCGGCGACGTCGAGGGCTACTGCGCTGCGCTCGAGCGCGAGGCGGGAGCGGAGGGTCGCGACCTCGGTCTCGCCGTCCAGCAGGGCAGGATCGAGCCGCTCTGGGAGACGCGCGCCCAGGAATTCCCGCTCGCGCACGGAGTGCTCGACGCCGCCACCGGCCTGATCGTCCACTCGCAGTACGTCGAGGGCCTCGCCCGCGACGCCGGCTACGAGCGCCTGATCCGGCAAGTGCCGATGCCTGCGTGGCCGGTGCCGCCGATCGTCCCGGAGCCGATCGCCGGTGGCCCGGTAATCGGCTGCTTCGGGCACGTCAACGAGAGCAAGCGCATCCCACAGCTGCTCGAGGCGTTCGTGCGGCTTGGACCGGACGCGCGGTTGCTGCTGGTCGGCTCCTGGTCGCCGCGGCTGCCCGGGATCGAGCTGCCCCCGACCGTGATCCGTCGCGACTACGTCGCAGAGGACGAGCTCTGGCGCCTGCTGGCCGCCTGCGACGCTGTCGTTTCGCTGCGCTGGCCGACGATGGGCGAGACCTCCGCGGCCGCGGTTCGGGCGCTCTCCCTCGGCAAGCCGCTGATCGTCAGCGACGTCGGCGCCTTCCGCGAGCTGCCGGACGAGGTCGCGATCAAGGTGCCGGTCGGTGAAGGAGAGGTCGACGCGCTGGTCGCGGCGATCCGCCGCGCCGCGGGCAACCGGGAGATGAGCGAAGCGGCGAGGCGCGTCGCCGCGACGGAGCACGGCCTCGACCGGACGGCCGATCTCTACGCCGAGGCACTCGCGCTCGATGATTCCGGCGGTCGCGGCATGAAGGTCGCCTACTACTCGCCCCTGCCGCCGTCCCGTTCCGGGATCGCCGACTACTCGGCGCTGCTGCTGCCGGAGCTGGAGAAGCGGATCGACGTCGTCCTCGCGCGGCCAGGGCGGTTCCGGCGCGACCCGCAGGCCGACATCGCGCTGTACCACGTCGGCAACGACGCCGAGGCGCACGGCTGGATCGTCGAGGCGCTCCGACGGCGGCCCGGCGTGGTCGTGCTGCACGACTTCGTCCTCCATCACCTCGTCGTCGGTCTGACCTTCGCCCGCGGCGACTCCGCCGGCTACCTGGCCGCGATGGAGCGCGAGGGCGGCCTGGTCGGACGGCTGCTCGCCTACGCCGTGCTCGACAACAAGCTGCCGCCGCTGTGGGAGACGCGGCCCGAGGACTTCCCGCTCGCCGGCGAAGTGCTCGACCACGCGACCGGGCTGATCGTCCACTCGCGCTACGTCGAGCGGCGCGCGCGCGAATCGGGCTTCCGCGGGCCGATCGCCCGGATCCCGCATCCCGGCCTGGCCGCTGCCGGAGATCCAGCCGGCCGATGTCGGAGGCGAGCCGCTGTACGGCTGCTTCGGCCACCTGAACGAGACCAAGCGCATCGCAGAGCTCGTGTCGGCGTTCGAACGGGTGCGCGAGCGCCGGCCCGGCGCGCGGCTCCTGCTCGTCGGCTCGCTCGCGGTGCGGCTCAGCCGCCTGGAGCTGCCCGGAGGGAGTCGAGCACCGCGAGTACGTGCCCGAGGACGAGCTCTGGTCGCTGATGGCGGCCTGCGACGCGATCGTCTCGCTCCGCTCGCCGACGATGGGCGAGACCTCCGGGAGCGCGATCCGCGCCCTCTCGCTGGGAAAGCCGCTGGTCGTCAGCGACGTCGGCTGGTTCGCGGAGCTCCCCGCCGACGCGGTGGTCAAGGTGCCGGTGGACGAGCACGAGGAGGACACGCTGCTCGCCGCGCTCGAGGCGCTTGCCGACCCGGCCGTCCGTGCGGCGATGGGCGAACGCGCGCGAGAGCTGGTCGAGCGCGAGCACCGGGTCGATCGCGTCGCCGAGGCCTACGCCGCCGCGCTGGAGACCGATCGCCGGCGGCGCCGTCGTGGAGGAACGCGTCCTGCACGAGGTCGCCTCTGCCGCCAGCCGAGGTCGGGCATGGACGGCGACGACGCGGCCGTCCTCGCGGCGAGGCTGCGCGAGGTCGGACTTGGCGACTAGCGCGGCGTCGGCGTCGCCCCGGGCACGCGCGGTCGAGCTCGTCCGCGCGATCCCGATGTGGGCCTGGGTCGGCGGCCTCGTGATCGTGTCCGCCGGTATCCGCTACGCCCTCGCGCGGCGGATCGTCGCGCCCTGGATCATGGTCGACGAGCTCGTCTACTCCGAGCTCGCCAAGAGCTTCGCCGACGCCGGGCGCTTCCTGCTCCGCGGCGAGCACACCGCCGCCTACGGGCTCGTCTACCCGGCGATCCTCAGCCCGGCGTGGGCGCTGTTCGACCGCGTTCCCGCAGGCCTACGCGGCGGCGAAGGCGATCAACGCCGTGGTCGTCTCGCTGGCGGCGATCCCCGCCTACCTGCTCGCGCGCCGCGTGTGCTCCCGCCCGTTCGCGTTCGCCGCGGCCGTGCTGGCGATGTCGGTGCCGACGCTGCTCTTCGCCGGGATGCTGATGACCGAGAACGCGTTCTACCCGGCGTTCCTGCTCGCCGCGCTGGCGATGGTCCTCTGGCTGGAGCGGCCCGACCTGCGCCGAACGCTCTTCCTGTTCGGCGCGTTCGTGCTCGCGTACCTGACCCGGGCGCAGGCGGTGGCGATCCTGCCGGCGATGGCGACCGCGCCGTTCCTCGTCTCCGGACGGCGGGCGCTGCGGGAGTTCCGCTGGTTCTTCGCCGCCGGGGCCGCGGCCGTGCTGCTCGTCGTGGTCGTCCAGGTCGCGCGCGGCGCCTCGATCTTCGGCGTGTTCGGCGCCTACGAGGTCGCGGGTCACGCCGGCGTACACCGTCGGCGGCGTCTTCCACTGGTGGCTGTACCACTGGGAGGAGCTGATCCTGTCGCTCGGGGTCGTGCCGTTCGTGGCGCTCGTCGTCCTCGCGCTGACGCCGCGCGGCCGGCCCGCGCGCCGAGCGGGCGTTCCTGGCAGCCGCCGTCACCCTCTCGTTCTGGCTCGTGCTCGAGGTCGCGACGTTCGCCTCGGAGCAGTCGCTGCGGGTCGAGGAGCGGAACATGTTCTATGTCGCCCCGCTGTTCCTGACCGCGCTGATGCTCTGGGTCGAACGGCTGTGCCCGCGGCCGCGCGCCGTCGCCGTGGCCGGTCGCGGCAGGCTCGGTCGCGCTCGTCACCGCGCTGCCGTACACGAAGCTGATCGGCCTGCCGGCGGTCTCGGACACGACGGCGCTGCTGCCGCTCTGGTCGATCGCGCCGTCGTTCGGCGGAATCGGGAACCTGCACTGGGTCGTGCTCGTCGCCTCGGTCGGCGCCTGCCTGCTCTTCCTGTTCGTGCCGGTGCGCTACGCGCTGGTCGTGCCGCTGCTCGTCTTCGTCTACTTCGGGATCTCGCAGAAGCCGATCGAGGGGAAGTACCGGCAGGCGTCGATCCTCGACCTGTTCCAGGGGATCACCGCCGCGCACCCCGACTGGGTCGACCGCGCCGTCGGCCGCGACGCGCAGGTGTCGCTGATCTGGTCGGGCAACACGGACAAGTACTCCGTGTGGGAGAACGAGTTCTTCAACCGGAGCGTGCGGCACTTCTACTACACCAGCGCTCGCCGCTCCAGGGCGACCTGCCCGAGAAGCCGCTGACGACCGACCGGGAGACCGGGTTGATGCGCGGCCCGGACGGGAAGGTCGTCCACGCCGACTACGTCCTCACCGACGGCACGGTCGACGTCGGCGGCCAGGTCGTGGCCCAGGACGCGCGCAAGGGAATCGTCCTGCGGCGGATCTTCGGCCCGCTGCGCCAGGTCTCGCGGGTGGACGGGCTCTATCCGCAGGACACCTGGTCGGGACGGGACGGTCACGTACACGCGGCTCGGCTGCCGCGGCGGCTCGGTGGCGGTCACGCTTGCAGAGCGACCCCGGGCTGTTCACGAAGCCGACGACGGTGGTCGCGTCGGTCGACGGCCGCCGCGTCGCGCGGGCGAGCGTCGCGCCGACGGCGACCGAGTTGCTGACCGTCCCGCTCGTCCGGCACGGCGAGTCGTGCGTGGTGCGCTTCACGGTTTCGCCGACCGCCGTCCCGAAGGTCGTCACCAACGGCCAGAACCCCGACCCGCGCGAGCTCGGAGTCCACTTCACGCGCTTCACGTACAAGCCCTCCTAGTGCGGATCGCCTTCGACGTCTCGCCGCTCTCGCACCCGCGGACGGGCGTGGGGAACTACATCCGCGGGTCACTGGCGGGGCTGGTCGAGGCGGCGGGCGACCCGAGCACGAGGTCGTTCCCTTCGCGCCGACCAGTCCGCAGGGGAAGCGGCGGATCCCGGAGGCGCTCGCCGGCATCCCGGTGGAGCCGCGCCTTCGGTTTCTGCCCTTCGCGCACCACTGGCGCCAGGCCTGGAGCCGCGTCGGCCGGCCGCCGGTCGAGCGGTTCCTCGGGACCGATCGACGTGCTGCACTTCTCGGACTGGATGTATCCGCCGCAGCGCGGCGGCATCCGCTCGACGATGGTCCACGACCTCGTTCCGCTGCGGTTCCCGGAGTGGGTCCAGGCCCGCACGAAGCGGATGCACGGAGCGAAGTACCGAAATGCTGCGCACTCCTGCGATGTCCTGTTCGTCAACTCCGTAGTTCACGAAGGGCGAGGTGGTCGAGCTGCTCGGCGTCGCGCCGGAGAAGGTGGTGGTCGCCTACCCGGGTGTGGAGATCGCGGCCGAGGGGCCTCGCGCCGATCTCGGCCGCCCCTACCTCCTCACCGTGGCGACGCTCGAGCCGCGCAAGAACCTCGAGACGCTGCTCGCCGCGCCGCTACCGGACGGCCACGCGCTCGCCGTCGTCGGCGCGGAAGGCTGGGGGCCGCAGCCGTCGCTCGACCGCCCCGACGTGATCCGGCTCGGCTACGTGGACGACGACGAGCTCGGGCGCCTCTACCGGGGCGCCGCCGCGTTCGTCTACCCGTCGCGTTTCGAGGGGTTCGGCATTCCGATCGTCGAGGCGATGGCGGCCGGCGTGCCGGTCGTCGCCTCCGCCCATCCGTCGATGGACGAGGCCGCCGGCGACGCCGCCGTGCGTGCCGACCCGAACGACCCGGAGGCGATCGGGGCCGCGCGTCGAGGAGGCGCTGCGCGGCCGTGACGGGCTCGTCCCGCGCGGGCTGGCGCACGCGAAGCGCTTCCGCTGGGACGAGACCGGCCGCGTCATGCTCCAGGCGTTCTCCGCATGCGCGTAGGCCTCGACACCTCGCCGCTCGTCCAGACGCAGGCCGGGACGGCCCGCTACATCCGAGCGCTGCTCGCCCACAACGAGTACGAGCGGTTCTCCTGGGGCGGGCGCACGCGACCGGCGACGATCGTCCGCGATGCCTGGTGGTACCCGCACGGTCTACCGCGGGAGGCCCGCGGTCTCGACGTCCTGCACTGCCCGACGTTCCGCGGCCCTGTACGCAGCCGCGTCCCGATGGTAGTAACCGTCCACGACCTCGCCGTCCTGCGCCACCCGGAGACGTTCAACCAGTGGACGCGGCGCTACAGCCGCTTTGTCGTCCCCAGGGTGGCGCGGGCGGCGAGGCGCGTGATCGCGGTCTCCGAGTTCACCCGCGGCGAGATCGTCGAGCTGCTCGGCGTTCCCGCCGAACGGATCGACGTGATCCCGAACGCGGTCGGCCCACCGTTCGTCGCGGACGGCCCCGCGGCGGAGGGCGACTATGTGCTCGCCGTCGGGACGCTCGAGCCGCGCAAGAACCTGTACGCCGCCCAGCAGGCTGCCCGGTGGCTGGCTGCTCCCCTCAGAGTCGTGGGGGCGCGTGGCTGGGGCGGTGTTCAGGTCGATGGGTGGCTGGGTCGGGTCTCCGACGACGAGCTCGCCGCGCTCTACCGGGGCGCGCGCTGCCTCGTGTACCCGTCGCTGTACGAGGGCTTCGGCATCCCGGTGCTGGAGGCGATGGCCTGCGGCACGCCGGTCGTCACGAGCGCGGGCGGAGCCACGGAGGAGGTCGCGGGCGGAGCAGCGGTGCTGGTCGATCCACGCGACCCGGCGTCGATCGCGGCGGGTATCGAGGAGGCGGCGGCACGGCGCGACGAGCTGCGAGCCCGAGGTCTGGAGCGGGCGGAGCAGTTCACCTGGAAGCGGATGGCGACGGAGACCCGGGCCGTGTACGAGCGGGCAGCCGCATGACGCCCAAGCCGCTCGTCATGATCGACGCGGACGTGCTCGGCCGGCAGCGCACCGGGGACGAGACCTACGTCGAGAACCTGCTGCGCCGGCTTCCCGAGCTGGGCGGCGACGACTTCCGCTTCGCAGCGATCACGCGACATCCGGAACTCGTACCCGACGGTGTGGAACCGATCCGCGTCGCCACCGGCTCGCAGGAACTGCGGATGGCCTGGTCGGTGCCGCGGCTGCTCCGCCGGCTGCGGCCGGCGCTCGCGCACTTCCAGCACGCTCTCCCGTTCCGATGCCCGTGTCCGACGGTCGTGACGATCCACGATCTCTCGTTCGAGCGCGATCCGCGGGCGATGAGCCGGCGCGACCGGTTCGTCTTCAAGCGCGTGGTCCCACGCGCGGCCCGCGCGGCGAAGCGCGTGATCGCCGTGAGCGAGCGGACGAAACGCGACCTGGTCGACCTCTACGGCGTCCCGCCCGACCGGATCGCCGTGACGCCGCACGGTGTCGATCCCGCCTTCGGGCCTTTTCGCAGCGTCGCCGGGCAGAGCCCGTCGACGCGCACGGAAGGCTTGGGCGAGGTCGCCGGCCGCGGCTACCTGCTGTACGTCGGCGCGGTGCAGGCGCGGAAGGATCCGCTCGCTGCCGCGCGCGCCGCGCGGGACATCGGGCTCCCCCTCGTGGTGGTAGGACCGGAGCGGGAGCCGGAGCTGGCGCGCGAGCTGGCAGGACTCGGCGCCGACGTTCGCGGCTACGTCGACAAGGACGAGCTCGCCGGCCTCTACCGCGGGGCGGCCGCACTCGTACTCCCCTCCCGCTACGAGGGGTTCGGGCTGCCGGTGCTGGAGGCGATGGCCTCGGGCCTGCCGGTGGTCGCGGCGGACGAGCCCGCCCTGCGCGAGGTCGCGGGTGACGCCGCCGTCTACTCCGACGGCGACCTCGCCGCGGCGATCCGCATCGCGCTCGCCGATCGCGATCGCCTCGTCGCCGCCGGGCTGGAGCGGGCGAAGGCGTTCAGCTGGGATGAGACTGCCCGCCGCACGCTCGCCCTCTACCGCGAGGCGCTGGCGTGATCTCCGCAATCGTCGTCTCGCACGGGCACCGGGAGGAACTGGCCGAGTCTCTGCCGGCCCTCGCCCCTCAGGTCGACGGGATCGTCCTGGTCGCGAACGTGCCTGGCAGCCTCCCTGACGACACCCACGGTGCGCGGCTGATCGAGAACGCAACGCCGCTCGGCTATGCCGCCAACCTGAACCGCGCCATCGCGGAGACGACCGGTGAGCTCGTCCTGGTCAACAACCCGGACGCCGTCCCCGAGCCCGGCGCCGTCGTCGTCCTCGCCGAGTTCATGAACGGGCACGCCCGTTGTGGGATCGCCGGCCCGCGTCTGGTGAACCCCGACGGCTCGTGGCAGGCGTCCCGGCGGCGCTTTCCGACGCTCGGCGGCACGCTCGTCCGTCGGACACCGCTCCGTCGAGTCTTCCCGCCGCTCGAGCGCCAGCGCTCGCATTACGAGCTCGACGAGCGGCCGACGGAGCCGGTCGAGGCCGACTGGATGCTCGGCGGCTCGCTCCTCCTTCGCCGCTCGATGCTCGACGAGCTCGGCGGCTACGACGCCGGTTTCCGGATGTACGGCGAGGAGATCGACCTCTGCTACCGCGCTGCGAAGGCGGGCTGGGAGCGCTGGTACGTCCCCCAGGCGGTCGTCCGCCACCGCTGGGACGCGCTCACGGACCAGACCTTCTGGACGCGCCGAACCCTGTGGCACTGGCGGTCGATTCTGCGCTTCGTGCGCAAGCATCCCGAGCGGCTGTTCGCGCGGTGACGGACGAAGCCGAACGCACGGGCGACAGCGAAGCCGGCGGCATGGGTGCGAGGCGAGGTCGTGACGCCGACGGTGTCGCCACCTGGACCGAACGGGAGTACGCCGACCCGGTTCCGTACCTACGTCATCGCGCCGAGCTGATCCGCTCGCTCGGGCCGCCGCTCGAGGACGGCGATCGGCTCGTCGACCTCGCCTGCGGAGACGGGGGACTGGCCGACTTCCTGCCGGGGATCGAGTACGTCGGCGTCGACGCCGATCCGCGGATGGTGGAGGAGGCGGCGTCGAAGGGCAGGACGATCGCCCACGCCGACCTGAACGACTTCACGCCCGACCGCCCCGTCGCTGCCACCACGCTCTTCCGCGCGCTGTACTACGCGCGGGACCGCCGCTCGTTCTTCCGGCATGCGGCCGGCTACACGACGAAGAAGGTCGTCTTCGACCTCAACCCGCGGCAGTACCGGGTCGACGACGTGCTCGACGAGCTGCGCGGCGCCGGCTGGGCGAGTGCCTCCCTGCGGCCCTTCTTGGTGCCGCAGACGCGCGCGCTGCCCGGCCCGCTCGGGGCCGCGCTGGTCCTCGCGGAGAGAAGCGGGCCGGCGGCGAGGCTCGCCCTCCGCTACCGCTTCACGTACCTGGTCGCGGCCTGGCGCTGAGTCAGCGTGCGCGGAGGCGGAGCTTCGGGCTCGTGACGTTCGGGTGCTTGCCGTAGTCCGCGATCACGATGTAGAGGCCGCCGAGCCGCGGCGTGTACGGGATCCGGAAGACGCCGGCGCCACGGCCTCTGACCTTCCCGGTCCACACCTGCCGGTAGGTGCGGTTCACGCAGCGCTGGACGCGGAATCCGACCTGCCAGCCGGCCCGCTTCGGGACGGGCTTGACGGCGCCGACCATGGTCAGCCGGACTCCGCGGGAGACGGCCGAATACGGGTCGGGATGGGCGTCGCCGCACTTGCCCGAGGCCTTCGGGTGCGTTCCGGGGAGCGTCAGGGAGACCGTCGGGCCGGTGGCGGCGGCAACGGCTGCGGCGACGACCAGTGCCAGAAGGGCGGCCCCGAGGGCGATCGCAGGCGCACGAAACGAGCTGGTGTCCAGGCACGACTCGAAACTTACCGGGCGACTGTTACGCGACCGTAAAGGCAGCCGAGCGTCACTGCTGCTCGAACCCGTACGAGACCTGGGCGCCGAGCCTCCGGCGGTCGCCGCCGCCGAAGTCGTGCGGGGAGAAGGTCGGCGCGATGGTCAACTCGACGCGGGTGCGCGGCCCAGCGTCGACTCTGAACACGCGCGTCTTCCCGCTGTGCACGGTCCAGCGCAGAACCTGCGAGACCTTCCCCAGCGCCGGCTGCTTGTCCGGGCCGCGGATGAGGCGGCCGACCTTGATCGTCACGTTGCCCGGCTTGTCCGTTCCCTGCCAGCCTGCGCGCGAGACGATGATCTTGATCCTGCCCCGCTTGCCGCCCGGGGTGGAGAACTGGTTGTAGGCGCTGAACGCGGGGGCGTCCTGCGGGGCGCCGAACGTGGGCGTCACCCAGCCGTCCGGCTCGATTCCGGTCGGCGTGCTGGCCAGACGGAGGGGCGGGTCGATCCTCAGCAGCCGCCACGGCGCCGGCGCCACGACCACCTTGTGGATCGGGAAGCCGAACTCGTCCTCCTTGATCACGGACTGCACCTGCGGGCGAACGAGGTCCTTGCCCTGGACCGCGATATCCGCGTCCGCGACCATGTAGTCGACTCCCGGCGGCGCCCCGGTGGGGATCGACTTGCCGGTGAGTAGGCCGTCCGGCCCGGCGTCGGGCGTGACGTAGCCGGGTGCCTGCCGGCCCGGCGGCGGCGCCGTGCCGTCGAGGCTCCAGACGTAGCTCAGCCCCCGGTTCCAGAACTCCATCAGCCAGATTCCCTGCGGGTCGGTGATCTTCTGCCCGAGATAGATCGTCGGCTTCCCGGCGGTTGCGTCGTCGATCCAGGTGGGCGGGGTGGGGAAGTTCCGAAGCAGGTTCTTCGAGAAGTTGTTGGTGCCGTTCGACGCCGAGACCTCGCCGGCCACGTTCCACGCGATCACCAGCACGGCGGCGACGACCGTGATCCCGGTCCCGAGCCAATGTCGCCGTGCCACCGCGCGGAGCCCCGGCAGCAGCAGCAGCGCGATCGAGACCACGAGCACGACCGAGAGGAGGACCTTCACGTCGCCGTCGTCGAAGGCGAGGTCGCGGTTCGCCATCTGGACGATTGCGAGCCCGAGCGCGTCGGCGTACGGGAAGAGGTCGAGCTGGAAGGGGGTGGTCAGGATGACGTAGAGGACGAAGCCGGCGCTGGCGGCCAGCGCGACGAGGTTCAGGCGCCGCCGCTGAAACGCGAGCCCCGTGGCGACGAACAGCAGCGGCGCGAGGTAGATGAGGTTGCGCTCCTCCACCACCGTCGAGAACACCGTGGAGAGGTAGGCGGCCTTCACCGCCGTGTAGAGGCCGAAGACGACGACGGAGGCGGAGGTGAGAGCGACGAACACGCGCAGCTCGCGCGTCCACGGCACCCCCTTCGGGCGCACGAGCGCCGCGAGGGAGATCACCGGCAGCAGCCCGACTCCGATCGAGAAGGCGCCGCCGGCCCAGAGGCCGTACACGATCATCCGGTGCCGGTAGTAGCCGGTCGCGACCAGCCAGGTCTGCGAGAAGGCGCCGACGCTGGCGCTGAAGACGATGATGCCGCCGATCGTCAGGACGACGAAGCCGACCCAGTCCCACGCGCTCCAGCCGGCGCGCCAGCGCGTCATCGGATCGCTCGTCCAGGCGAGGAACAGTGCCGCGAGCACGTACGCGACGATCAGGACCGCCAGCTGGCCGCGGATCAGCGTGGCGAGGAGCACCGAGATCGACGCTGCGATGTTCCAGCGCCAGGACCGCGTGACCAGACCCTTGGCGATCAGCAGGAACGAGAGTGCGGCGGCGGGATAGGCGAGCGGCTCCTCGATCACGAACGACCCATATGCGAGAGATGGCCCCGCGACCGCCCCGATCGCGGCGAAGAGCGCCCAGAACCGCGAGACCACCATGCGGGCGAGCAGGTAGGTCGGGAAGATCGCCGCGGTCATCACGATCACGCCGAAGTACTTGATCGCCGAGTAGGCAGTGTGGACGTCGTGGATCCGCCAGAACGGCGCGATCGCGTAGGTGTAGAGCGTGTCGAAGGCGACCGAGTGGTGCCGCTCCGAGGCCCGTCCCGTCTCGGCGATGCTGCGCGCGATCTGGGTGTACTTGAGCTCGTCGGTGAAGAGCCACGGAGTCACGTGGCCGCGGGTCTGCCACCCGTAGAGAACGCTCAGCCAGAGGAAGGCGACGACGACCGGGATCGCATTCGTCAGCCGGTCCGCCCACGTCCTCTCGTCGGCGGCCGGGAGCTGCGTGGCGGCAGGCGCGGCCGCAGTCATGAGTGACCCTGCGCGGCGCCCAGCACCGCGACGGGGTCGAGGTCGGTCTCGCGCCGGACGAACCGGCAGGGGACATCGACGGCGGCGCAGGCACGCACGACAGCGTCGAGACGGTCGGCGGGGGCCCGCGGGATGGTGACCAGCACCGTGTCGGGCCGGGCGGCGTCGAGGATCCGGTCGATGTCGAGCGTCCCGCCGCGGACGGGAACGCCGAGCAGCCGCCGGCGATGCAGGCGCGGGTCGTCGTCGACGAAGCCGACGACGCGCTCGCCGGGTGTCTCGCGGAGCTCGCGAAGCAGGCTCCGCCCCGAGCGGCCGGCACCGACGATCAGCGTCCGGCGGGCGTCGCGCTCGCGCAGCGTCGAGCGGGCCCGGAAGAGGGCGCGCTCGCCGAACCTCGACGCACCGACCACAGGGATGCAGAGCAGCGCGTCGAGCACGAACACGCTGAACGGGAAGTCGCCGAGCGGCGTCGTCGCCACCACGATTCCCACCGCTGCCAGTTCGGAGACGAGGACGCCGAGCACGATCGAGGCCGCCTCGCGTGAGCCGGCGAAGCGCCAGATCCCCTGGTAGAGGCCGAGGAGGATGAATGCGATGTAGCGGGTGATGAGCACCGCGGGGAGGGCGACCGTGAAGACGTGCCGCTGGTACTGCGTGCCCATGCCCTGCACGATCAGGAGATAGGCGAAAGCGAAGCAGGCGCTGATCAGCACGAAGTCGAGCAGTACCTCGAGCAGCCGCCGCCGGTGGAGCACCACCGTTCGCAGCATCCAGCCACCCGGGACAGCCTCGGTCTCGGAGGTGCTGCCGCGCTCGAGGTCGACCAGGAAGCCGGCGAACTGGACGAGCAGCGCAAACGTGACCAGGACGCCGACCAGCGTGATCCTGTAGTCGCCGAGGACGGAATAGGCGAGCGAGGTCGCGCCGAGGCCGGCCGCGATCGCCGCCAGCAGAACGACGGTCTTCTGCTCCGACAGACCGCCCCGGACCAGCCGGTGCGAGGTGTGGTCCTTCCCACCCTGGTGGATCGGCCGGCGCTCGCGCATGCGCACCGCCGTCACGAGCGCAGTGTCGAGGATCGGCACGGCGAGGACGAGGATCGGCAACATCAGCGTGGCGACCGTCGTCTCGGCCACCTTCCAGCTGGTCGCGAGCCCGAGGGCGCCGAGTGTGAAGCCGAGCACCTGGCTGCCCGAGTCGCCCATGAAGACGAGCGCGGGCTTACCGGGGCGGAAGTTGAAGAGCAGGAAGCCGAGGCTGGCCAGGCCGAGGCTGAGCGAGAGGACGAGCAGCAGCCGCTCCTCGTGGACGGTGACGGCGTCGATGGCGAAGAAGACGGCGGCGATCAACGCGAGCGTCCCGGCCAGCCCGTCCATGTTGTCGAGCAGGTTGAAGGCGTTGGTCATCCCCACGAGCCAGAGCAGGCCGATGATCCAGGCGAGGACGTCGTTGGAGACGATCTCGACCGAGAGGCCGGAGGAAAGCGCGATCGCGGCCGCGCCGAACTGGGCGGCGAGCTTCATCGGTGCCGGCAGCGTGTAGACGTCGTCGACCAGCCCGACCGCGAAGAGCAGTGCGGCGCCGCCGAGGACGCCGAGCAGCTCGCCATGGGCGTGCACGCCGCCGGCAGCGATCGCGGCGGCGATCCCGGCCGCGAGGCCCAGGAAGATGCCGACACCCCCGAAGGTCGGGGTGACGTGCTCGCTCCACCGCTCGCCCGTCGGGTGGGCGACGAGCCGTCGCGCGAGCGGCGAGTGGAGGAGCAACCAGATCACGAACGCGGCCACGGGCAGGGCGACCGCTGCTGCAGCGGCACTCACGCCGGACACGGTAACCGAGCGGTGTTAGACATTGATGAGCACAGAGCGGGACAGGTCGTCAGCCTGTCCCCGGTTCTTTTGTACGGAGATACTCACAGGGTGATCCCCCCGCTCGACGTCATGTGCTGCCCCGTCTGCCGAAGCGCACTCGAAGGAGCGGCCGAAGGGCTGCGCTGTACCGGCTGCGGGGTGGTCTTCCCGGTCGAGGACGGGATCCCGCGCATGCTCGACGACCGCCTGCCGGGCATCGCGGAGAAACGCGGCGAGATCGCCGGCTGGCCCGCGATGGCGCGGGAGGAGGGCTGGTACGAGCCCGATGACGAGGTCGACGCCCACCTCCCGTATCTGACCCGCGACCTCGACTGGGAGGACGCGACCTGGAAGGCCAACGAGCATTCGTTCTCGCTGCTGCTCGAGCGGTATGTGCGGCCGGGTCTGCGCGTCCTCGAGGTGGGCGCGGCAAAGGCGTGGGCGGCCCAGCACCTCTTGCCGCTCGGGGTCGAGTACGTCGCCACCGACATCCTCGCCGACCCCAACATCGGGCTCGGCCGCGGCGCCTTCTACGAGGCCCGCGTCGGGCCGTTCGCGCGTGTCCAGGCGGACGGTGAGCATCTCCCGTTCGCGACCGGCTCCTTCGACCTCGTCTACTGCGTCGCGGCCTTGCACCACGCGCTCGACCTCGGGCGGATGGTCGGAGAGATGGCGCGCGTCACGCGCCGCGGCGGAACCGTCGCCGCGCTGAACGAGGGCACGCGGGCGGTGCGGGCCAGCGGCTCGGTCGAGGACCAGGAGCACGAGAAGAGCTTCGGGATCAACGAGCACGTGCACACGCTCTATGCGTATCTGTGGGCCTTCGCACGCGCCGGCGTCGTCGTGCGCCGCGTCGAGCACGCCGAGGGCGACGACGACCTGCGCGACCGCCGGATCGGCGGCAAGCTGCGGCGGTTGCCCCTGGTCGGCCGCTCGGCGGCCACCCTGTTCGCCCAGACCTGTTACGGCTACTCGGGCGTCTCGCTCTTTGCCCGCAAGGTGGCCCGCTAGCCTGTGTTTCCTTGACGGTCTACGCCGACCTCTATCGCTACCGGGAGCTCTTCGGCAATCTCTTCCGGCGGGATCTCCAGACGCGGTACAAGGGATCGGCGCTCGGGGTCGTCTGGTCGCTGCTCAACCCGCTGATCCTGATGGGCATCTACGTGCTCGTCTTCTCGGTGCTGTGGAAGGCCGCCGACATCGAGCACTACCCGCTCTATCTGCTCGTCGGCCTCGCGCTCTGGCTCTTCTTCTCCGCTTCGCTGACGACGGGTGCGCGGTCGATGGTCGACAGCGCGGCGCTCGTGAAGAAGGTGCGCTTTCCGCGCCAGCTGGTTCCGTTGTCCGTGGTGGCGACGCAGCTCGTCACCTTCGTCGCCATGCTGGTCGTGCTGATGGTCGTGAACGTGATCGTGATCCCCGAGACCCGCGACACGTTCCTGCTTGCGATCCCGATCGCCGCCGGCATCGTCGCCTTCGTCGCCGGGGTCGCGCTGATCGTCTCCTGCGCCAACGTCGTCTACCGGGACGTCGAGCACCTCGTCCAGGCGGTGTTGCTCCCCTGGTTCTTCCTGACGCCGATCCTCTACCGGCTCGAGGACCTCCCCGGAGGCGTCCAGCACTACGACTGGGTGGTGACGATCCTGCGCTGGGTCAATCCACTGACGCCGCCGCTGTACGCGCTCCGCGACCCGCTGTTCTACGGCCAGGTGCCCGGAGGATGGGACGTCGTCTACCTGGTCGTCGAGACGCTGGTCGCGCTCGCGGTCGGCGCCTGGGTCTTCAGGCGCGTGGACGACCGGATCGCGGTCGAGCTGTAGAGACGGCGGACTCGCGAGCAAGGGTGAGCGGGGCGTGTGGCCCCGCTCACATCCACTAGGAGCCGACCTTGACGATCGGGCAGTTGAGCACGACGCGGGCGTCGCGCTCCGTCAGCTTGCCCTGCTTCTCGAGCGCGTCGACCTGCGTGTCGCTCTTGATCACGACCGGCGCCGCGCTCCCTTTCCAGGACAGCAGCGTTTCGGACCAGAGCGGCGAGTAGCTCGGCTCCCCGGGCTCGGACCCGAAGACTGCGAGCTGGCCCCGCGCCGCACGTCCTGTCACCAGGTAGATCTCGGGCAGTCCCTTCACCTTTCCGATCGAGGCCGAGTAGTTGACATGCATCGCCTTCGCCTCGGCCTTGCTCGAGACATCGGTGTTCAGGTACGTGACCGTGTGGCCGTCGTAGTAGCCGTGGAACGTGGGACGCAGCGTCTTGCTCGCCGGGCCCATGGCCATCGTTCCGCCGCCTGCGTACGCGGCCGCTGCAAGTGCAGCCGCGGCCGCTGCGCCTGCCCCGAGAAGGATCTTGCCGGACATGGCACCTCCCGAGGATCGATCAGGGTCATACGCGGATCCACGTGGATCGGTTTGGCGATCAGCGTGAGAGTCGCGCGACGATCCGGCCGTCGTAGATCCACGGCTCGTCGCCCTCGGGCTGCCAGCCCGGCAGGCCCGCGACCTCGCAGTTGGGCTCGAGCGGCGGCAGCAGCGACGGGCAGACGAGTGGCTCGCCGAAGGACGGGTTCCGGCCGCCGCTCGCCTGGTAGGGGCGCAGCTCGCGCTCGCGGCTCTCGATCGCGCCGCCGACCGCGGCGAACCCCTCCTCGTGCGCGGCCCGGACGAGCTCGTGCCAGTCCGGAGCCGGCTCGACGTTCGGAGGGAGGTGCGGGACCGCTTCGCCTGCGTCGCGCGGGCGGACGTCGACGTCGGCGGCGAGCAGTTCGTTGCCGATCTCCGAGAGCCAGCAGAGGTCCTCGATCACGAGGTCGAATGCGAGCCGGTAGGGGCCAGGAGGCATGGGCGCCCGGACGAGGGCCTCGACCTCGGCGCGCGCGCCCGGCTCGAGGCGCGCGAGCGGCGTGCGGAGGCCGTCCCAGTCGATCGCGTTGTCGAGCTCGTCGAGCCAATGGTAGGCGAGCAGCACATTGCGCCACGCGTCGGCGCCGGCGTTCTCGAGCTCGACCGTCGCCGTGCCGATCGCGCCGGCCTGCGGGGGCGTGAGCTCGTAGGCGAGCCAGCGGACGCCAAGCGGGCCGGCAGGGACGTCGTGCGGGGGGACGGCGATCAACGCGGGCTAGTGTACGGCCGTGTCCGACCCGCTCCTGGTCCGCGCGCTGCGGCGCGAGCAGGTCGAGCGGCCCCCTGTGTGGTTCATGCGCCAGGCCGGCCGGTCGCTCCCCGAGTATCGCGCTCTGCGCGAACGCCACTCGTTCTTCGAGGTTGCGAACACGCCTGAGCTTTGCGCCGAGGTGACCCTCCAACCGGTGCGGCGGTACGGCGTGGACGCCGCCGTGCTCTTCGCCGACATCGTCACGCCGGTGCTGGGCATGGGGATCGACGTCGAGCTGGTCGAGGGGGTCGGGCCGGTGGTCGCCGAGCCGATCGCGGCCGCGGCAGACGTCGATCGGATGCAGGTGCCCGACATGCGGGCCGCGTTCTCGCATGTGGTCGAGGCCGTCACCATCGTCCGGCAAGAGCTCGAGCCCGAGCGGGCGCTCGTCGGGTTCTGCGGAGGCCCGTTCACCGTGGCGGGCTACCTCGTCGAGGGCAAGGCCAGCCGCGACTTCGCACGAGCGAAGGCGCTGATGTACCGCGAGCCGGCGGTCTGGCACAGACTGATGGACAAGCTGACCGACACGTTCGCCGGGTACCTGCTCGAACAGATCTCCGCCGGAGCGGACGCGATCCAGCTCTTCGACTCCTGGGTCGGCGTGCTGTCCGTGACCGACTACGAGGAGTTCGTGGCGCCGTACTCGAGGCGCTTGCTCGAGTCCGTGCGCGCCCCGACCATCCACTTCGGGACCGGCACGGCTCACCTGCTCGGCGCGATGGCCGCGGCCGGAGGAGATTGCATCGGATTGGACTGGCGCCTGCCGCTCGACGAGGGCTGGGACGCGGTGGGCGCGGAGCGGGCGGTGCAGGGGAACCTCGACCCTGCAGTTCTGCTCGGCCCGTGGCCGCGGATCGAAGCCGCCGCTCGGGACGTCCTCGCCCGCGCCGGGCGGCCGAGCCGGCCACGTCTTCAACCTCGGCCACGGTGTGCTTCCGGAGACCGATCCGGACGACCTGACCCGTCTCGTGGAGCTCGTCCACGGATGAAGCAGGCGGTCGTCTTGATGGCGTACGGCTCACCCGATCGGATCGAGGACGTCCCGGCGTACTACGCCGACATCCGGGGTGGCGGGCCGGTGCGGCCGGAGCTGCTGGCCGACCTGACCGAGCGCTACCGGCGGCTCGGGATCGAGGAGTCCAACCCGCTGAACGAGATCACCGAGCGGACGCGCGCGGCACTGGAGGCGGAGCTCGGCCTGCCGGTCTTCACCGGCATGAAGCACTGGCGGCCTCGGATCGCAGACGCGGCCGAAGCGGCGCTCGGCACAGGCCCCGATACCGTCGTCGGCCTCGTCCTGGCGCCCCACTACTCGCGCCTGTCGATCGGCGGCTACCGGCAGCAGCTCGAGGACGCTCTCGCCGGGCGCGCCGGGCTCGAGTTCGTCGACAGCTGGCACCTGGAGCCGGGCTTCGTCGAGCTCCTCGCCGACCGGGTGCGGGGCACGTCGGCGCACGTGGTCTTCACGGCTCATTCCCTGCCGGCTCGCATCCTGGCAGAGGGAGACCCGTACCAGGATCAGCTCGTGGAGACCAGCCGTTCCATCGCGCAGCGTGCGGCGCTGCGGGATTGGTCTTTCAGCTTCCAGTCCGCATCGCCGACCGGCGAGCCGTGGCTCGGGCCCGACATCATCGACCACCTCGAGGCGCTCCATGCGCGGGGCGTCGACGACGTGCTGGTCTGTCCGATCGGCTTCGTCGCCGACCATCTCGAGATCCGCTGGGACCTGGACACCGCAGGCGCACGCAGAAGGCCGACGAGCTGGGCATGCGCCTCGCCCGGATCGAGATGCCGAACGACGACCCGGCGTTCGTCGCCACGCTGGCGACCATCGTGCGGCGGGTGCTCGCGGTACCCTCGAACTAATGAAACCAGGCGAGATCCGGGTCGACCGGGCGAGCCGCCGCTTCCGCGTCGACCCGGAGCCGGTGCGCACGCTCAAGGAGCTGGTGCTCCGCCGCCGTCGCGCCGAGCCGGCCGAGGTCTGGGCCCTCCGCGACGTCTCGCTCGCGGTCGAGCCCGGCGACGCGGTCGGCCTGATCGGCCGCAACGGCTCCGGCAAGACGACGCTGCTCAGCCTGGTCGCCGGGATCATCACGCCGACCTCCGGCCGGGTCGATGCGGGCGGACGGGTCGCGTCGCTGCTCGAGCTCGGCGCCGGCTTCCACCCCGACTTCTCGGGCCGCGAGAACGTCTACCTCAACGGGTCGCTGTACGGCCTCAAGCGCAAGACGATCGACGAGCGCTTCGAAGAGATCGTCGCCTTCGCCGAGCTCGAGCGGTTCATCGACAACCCCGTGCGCACGTATTCGTCGGGGATGTACATGCGGCTCGGCTTCGCCGTCGCCGCGCACATCGACGCCGACGTGCTCCTGCTGGACGAGGTGTTCGCGGTCGGAGACGAGGAGTTCCAGCGCAAGTGCTTCGGAAAGATCTTCGAGTACAAGCAGCGGGGCGGGACGATCGTGTTCGTCTCCCACGACGCCGCCTCCGTCGAGCGGCTCTGCAGGCGGGCGGTGTTGCTGCGGAATGGGCGGGTCGAGCTCGACGGCTCGGCTCAGGAGGCGATCGCCCGCTACCACAAGCTGCTCGCGGATGAGCGCGACCCGGCCGAGGGCACGGCGGGCCTGCGCGAGTACGGAAGCGGGGAGGCACGCATCGCCGAGGCGCGCCTCCTCGGCCCTGACGGCGAGGAGCGGCAGCAGCTCGCCGCCGGAGAGCCGCTCGTCGTCGAGCTGCGCATCGTCGTCCGCGAGTCGATCGAGCCTCCGCGGATCTCGCTCGAGCTCAGGGACGAGGCCGGTCTCTTGCTCGCTGCGGCTGCGCAGGACACCGATGAGCTCGGCTGGGAAGCAGCCCCCGGCGAGCGCTTGTTGCGGTTCGACGTCGAGCGGCCGCCGCTGGCGGACGGCCGGTTCCGGCTGCGGTTCGAGCTCGGCGACCGGAGCGGCCGCCGTCTCTACCACTGGCTCGACGACGCGGTCCGGTTCGTGGTCTATCCGGGCGAGGACGCGCGCGGGCCGGTGCTCCTCGACGGCACCTGGTCGCTGCAGGAGATCGGCGCCGCTGCCGAAGTAACAGGACGATGAGCTACCAGACGTGTCCCGACTGGCCCGAGCTGATGGAGATCGCGCCCGACCTCCAGTTCAAGCACCTGACCGTCCGGGATGCCCAGCTCCCGGCAGAGGCGCTGATGAAGATCCCCGACATCAACCTCGACGAGGTGGAGATCTGCGCCGACGTCGATCGGCACGTCTTCTTCAAGCGGCACACGGACCCACGCGTCGTCGACGCGCTCCGGGGCTCGCACTGGTTCGACCTCACGGAGTGGACGATGTCCGGCCCCGGGCGCGTGGGCTAGGAGGGCGCCCGCCGGGCCACCGCGGCGACGCCGTCCCACCACCAGACCTGGCCGCCCGCCTCCCCGGCGATCTCGACCAGGAGCTCCACCTTCGGCTCGGCGGCGACGTAGTCGCTCGTCGCCTGGGCGACCTCCTCCCAGTCGTAGTCGTCGACGAGGATCAGCGCCTCCGGCGCGAGCCACGGCTCGACCGCGCGCATGCCGCGCAGCTGGGAGTCGTAGTCGTGCGGGCCGTCCCAGTAGTAGACGCCGACGCGTCGGTCGCCGAGCGCGCCGCCCTCGATCAGCTCGAATGCGTCCCCTTCGAGGATGGTCGCGTGCTCGGCGCCGAAGCGGGCCAGGCTCTCCTCGAGGCCCTCGCGGCTCGCGTGGGGAAGCTGCCGGCCGCGCACCTCGGGCACGTCGAACGAAAAGCGGTCGATCGCGACGTAGTCGCCCTCGTTGCCGCGCATCGCGCCGATCAGGCTCGCGCCGTAGAAGGAGCCGACCTCGACGTAGCTCTCGCCCGTGCCGAGGAGCGAGGCGGCCAGGTTGAGCAGGGCGAGGACGTTCTCGGTGGCGAGGTTCGGGATTCCCTCGACGACGTCGTCGAAGCGGCGACCCTTCGGCACGTGCGAGCGCGGGTAGTCCTCGAAGAGGCCGGGGAGCTCAGCCGCGAAGCGCTCGACGTCCATCGAGCACGGAATCTAGCGGCCGGGTGTTGAGGACGTCCGCCGCCGACGCCCACCCGCGGCGGGCGGTCGCGACAGACAGCTCCATGTTCCCGAGCCCGCGGATCGAGTGCGCGTCGGTCGAGCAGACGATCGCCACACCCGCATCGACCGCCTGTCTGACGTAGACGTCGCGCAGGTCGAGCCGGTCGGGCAGCCCGTTCACCTCCAGCGCCACTCCCTCCTCGAGCGCGACCTCGATCAGGCGATCGATGTCGAGCTCGTTCTCGGGCCGGCGGTTGATGTAGCGGCCCTTCGGGTGCGAGAGACAGGCGACGTTCGGGTTGCGCAGCGCCTCCTCGACCCGCTTCGTCTGGTCGCGCTTCGGCAGCCGCTGGCCGCCGTGGACGCTCGCCTGGACCCAATCCAGCTCCGCGAGGATGGAATCGGGCAGGTCGAGCCGTCCGTCCGGGAGGATGTCGCACTCGGTGCCACGGAGGACGCGGAAGGGCGCGAGCGCATCGTTGACGTGCGGCGATCTCGAGCGCCTGGCGGCGGAGGTCGTCCGCCGTGAGGCCGCGGCACGGCACCGACAGCAGGCGTGTGGTCGCAGATCGCCAGGTACTCGTAGCCGCGCTCGATCGCGGCAAGCGCCATCTCCTCGACGCTCGCCCTCCCGTCCGACCAGGTGGTATGCGCGTGCAGGTCGCCGCGGATCTGCGCGAGCTCGACCAGCGGCGGCGGCTCGTCGCGAAACGGCTGCTCGCGAAGCTCCGGCGGGCAGAACGGAATCCCGAGTGCGCGGTACACGCTCTTCTCGTCCCGTGCGTCCGGCAGCGGCTCGAGCGCTGCCACGTACTCGGGCGAGCCGGTCGCACGGACGAGTTCGGTGCCGAACCGGGCCGGCTCGGCGACCACGAGCTCGACCGGGACGCCCTCGACCGTGACCCCGTAGCTACGCCGTTCGGAACGCTCCAGCACGGAAACGATCGCCGGCAGCGATCCGAACGCATCGAGCACAGGCGCCGCGTCGTCCGCCGCGGCGACGACCGCGAACCGCTCGCTGGAGTCGCGGTAGCGCCGCGGGTCGCCGGCCGGGGTGCCGCCGAGCGACTCGGCGATCTCGGCCAGCAGCCGGCGTGCGCGGTGGATCAGCATCCCCCGCGGCGGGCGAGGATCGTCGGCCCGCGCCAGAGCGGCGAGCAGCTTCGCCTCGTTGGCCGGGCCGATTCCGGGTACCTCGCGAAGCCGGCCCGCGGCCGCCGCCTCTCGTAGTTCCGCCGCCGTCCTGATCCCCAGCGTCTGCGCGATCTGTACCGCCCGCCGCACGCCGATGCCGAGGTAGAGGCCGAGGCCGACGAGGTCGGGCGAGACCTGCCGCTCGAGCTCCTGGAGCTCGGCGATCTCGCCGGTCTCGACGAGCTCCTTCAGCCGATCCTCGATGCCTCGCCCAATGCCGCGCAGCTCCCGCGCGCGGCCCGCCCGGACGAGGTCGGCGACAGGCGCCTCGGTCGTGCGGATCAGCTCGGCGGCCCGGCGGTACGCGCGGGCCGAGTACGGGTTCGCGTCGGCCAGCTCCAGGAGCGTGGCGAACGAGTCGAGCCGCTCGGCGATCGCCCGGTTCTCCAGGTGCTGCTGCTCGGCCACGGCGGTAGTGTCACCGCCGCGACCGGTGCTAAGCGGACGTCAGCGGGTGCACTTGCCGCAGGGCCTCCGCCAGCGCCTCGGGGCGGATCGGCTTCGCGACGTAGTCGTCCATGCCGGCCGCGAAGCAGGCCTCCCGGTCCTCCTGCATGCGCGTTCGCGGTCATCGCGACGACCCGTGGTCGCTCTCCGGCCGGCCAGCGCTCGTGGATCCGGCGGGTCGTGTCGAGTCCGTCGAGCTCGGGCATCTGGACGTCCATCAGCACGACGTCGTAACGCTCCTGCTCGAGCGCGGTCAACGCCTCGCGCCCGTTCCCGACGACGTCGGCGCGGTATCCGAGCTTCGCCAAGCAGCGCCAGTGCGACCTTCTGGTTCACAGCGCTGTCCTCGGCGAGGAGGATCCGCAGGGGCGACACCTCCCTGGCCCCGTCTTCGGCCGGCGGGGTCTCCCGGCCGTCGTCCCGGTCGGCGAACACTCGCATCAGCGCGTCGTACAGCTGAGATGCCTTCAGCGGCTTCGCCAGCTGGGCGGCGAAGCCGTCCGCCTCGCGTGCCTGCGGCAGCCGCCCGAGTGAGGTGACGAGCAGGAGCGGCAGCTCCTGGGCGCTGCGGTGCCGCTGGATTTCGCGCGCCAGCTCGCGCCCGTCCATCTCCGGCATGACCAGGTCCAGGACCGCGACGTCGAAGTGCTCGCCCGCCTCGATCAGCGCCAGCGCCTCGGACGGGCTCTCGAACGCCACGGCCTCCATCCCCCACGACTGCGCCTGCCGGCTGATGATCTCCCGGTTCGTGGCGTTGTCGTCGACGATCAGCAGGCGCTTCCCGGCGAGCTGGGGCTGGCTGCCGTCGAACGGGGCTCGCGTCGGCGCCTCGGCCTCGGCGGCGGTGAACTCGATGTGGAAGACCGACCCGTTGCCTTCCTCGCTCTCGACCCACAGCCTGCCGCCCATCAGCTCGACCAGGCGCTTCGAGATCGCGAGGCCGAGGCCCGTGCCTCCGTAGCGGCGCGTGGTCGAGGCGTCGCCCTGGCTGAACGACTCGAACAGATGATCGATTCGATCCGGCGGGATCCCGATGCCAGTGTCCCGAACCGTCAGATGCACGCGAAACCAGCCCGGTTTCGCCGGTTCGGCGTCGAGGTCGACGACGACCTCTCCCTGCGTCCGTGAACTTGACCGCGTTCGAGAGCAGGTTGAGCAGCACCTGGCGCAGGCGCGCCGCGTCGCCGCTGATCGCCGCCGGGACGCCCTCGCCGACCAGCGCGCCGATCTCCAGGCTCTTCTCGGCCGCGCGCGGCGCGACGATGTCGAGCGCCTCCTCGACGCACACCCGGAGGTCGAACGGCTCGCGCTCGAGCTCGAGCTTGCCCGGCCTCGATCTTCGAGTAGTCGAGGATGTCGTCGATCACGTGCAGGAGCGCGTCGCCGCTGGAGCCGACGACTTCGGCGAACTCGCGCTGCTCCGGCGTGAGCTCGGTGCCGAGGAGCAGCCCGGTCATCCCGATCACCGCGTTCATCGGCGTCCGGATCTCGTGGCTCATCGTCGCCAGGAACGCGCTCTTCGCCTGGGTGGCCGCCTCCGCCTCCTCGCGGGCCTGCTGGAGCTCGCTGATGTCGTGGTAGATCCCGAGGAAGCCCACGCGCTCGCCGTCGACCGTGAGGGGAACGAGCATCAGCTCGACGTCGACCAGCGTGCCGTCCTTGCGGGCGCGCCGGGTGATGCGGTGCGCCCGTCCGACGGCCACCGCCTCCTCGGTGGTCTCGCGGCCCTCCTCGCGATGCGCCTCGTCGAACACGAGGTAGTCGATCGGGCGACCGATCGCCTCCTCCGGCGAGTAGCCGAACAGCTCTTCGGCGGCCGGGTTCCAGCCGGTGACCCGCTCCTCCGCGTCCATCTCGATCACCGCCACCGGGCTGATCCCGACCAGCGACTCGAAGTACTGCTTCTGGCGCGCGATCTCCGCGAACAACCGCGCGTTCACGATCGCGACTCCGACGTTTGCCGCGAGCGTCGCGAGTAGTCGCGTGTCCGCCTCGCCGTACCGCCCTTCCTCGCGGGTGCTCTGGACGCTGATCACCCCGATTGCGCGGTCGCCGGCCCAGATCGGCACGCCGAGGTACGACTTCGCACGGAGTCCCGACGACCGGCCGGTCGTCCGCAGTGGCGGTGTTGTGCAGGAGCGGCTCGCCCGATTCGATGATCTGCGAGGTCAGGCCCTCGCCGAACGGCATCGGCGGCTCGACGACGTGCTCGCCGAGCTCCCAGTTGTAGGGGAACTCGATCACCCCGGCCGCCTCGTCGTGCAGGGCGACGTAGGCGATGTCGGCATCGAACGTCTCGCGGACACGCTCGCCGACGAGGTCGATCAGCGCGTCGAGGTCGAGCTGGCTGGCGAGCGCCTGGCCGACGCTGTTCACGGTCCCGAGCTCGGCGACGCGCTGCCGCGTCTCGTGGATCAGCTGAGCGTTCTCGAGCGCGACGCCCAGGCTGCCGGCGATCGTCGCGAGCAGCTGCTGGTCCGACGGGCTGAACGCGTGCTCGCGGTCGAGGTTCTGGACGGAGATCGCGCCCGTCGCCCGTCCTCCGACCACGAGCGGCTGGAAGATCGCCGAGCCGTTCGAGGGCTCGCCCGCGACGGCCGCCGGGTTGCCGTACTCGACCAGCGCCGCATCCATGTTCTCGTGGACGGCGAGCGGCTCGCGTGTATCCATCACGTGCTTGCGGAAGCCCATCACCGGGAAGGTGACGTTCGGGAAGTGGACGCCGCGCTCGATCTGGTAGACGAAGCGCATGAGTCCGGCGTCCGCGTCGTGGATCGCGATGTCGACGACCTGCGCGTCGAAGACTTCGCGCAGCTTCTCGCCGACGAGGTCGTAGATCGCCTGGGGGTCGAGCTCGCCCGCGATCGACTCCTGGACGCTGTTGATCACCGCGAGCTCGGCGACCCGCTGCCTCGTCTCGTGCACCAGGCGCGCGTTCTCGAGCGCCACGCTCAGGCTTCCGGCGATGGTGCCGAGGAGCTGGACGTCGGACTCGCTGAACGCGTGCTCCCGGTCGAGGTTCTGGAGCGAGATCCAGCCCTTGCCCTTGCCGGCGACCACAAGCGGCATCCAGAGGGCTGATCGAGGCTTCTCCCCCTCGTCCACCTGCCCACCGAGTCGTGCCAGCTCATCGTCCGTCAAGTCATTGACGAGCAACTGCTCTTGACGCTCGAGCAGCTCCCGGCGGAACCCGATCACGGGAACCGGAGTGGTACTCAGCCGCTGGCCGCGCTCGATCGTGTACGGGAAGTGGATCAGGCCGTCGGTCTCGTCCAGCACGGCGATGGCGACGACCTGTGCGTCGAAGACGTCGCGGATCTTGTCCCGACGACGTCGTAGATCGCCTGCAGCTCGAGCTCGCCCGCGAGCGCGTCCTGGACGCTGTTGATCAGGGCGAGCTCGGCGTTCCGCTGGCGCGTCTCCTCGACGAGGCGCGCGTTCTCGAGAGCGACGCTCAGACTGCCGGCAGAGAGTGACGAGGAGGCGCTGGTCGGGATCGGTGAAGGCGTGCTTCGCGGTCGAGGTTCTGCAGCGAGACGACGCCGGTCGCCTTTCCGCCTGCGATCAGCGGGCACGAAGAACGCCGACTTGACCGGCTCGCCGCTCAGCACGTAAGGGTTGCCGTAGCGCTCGGCGACTTCAGGCGTGCTCACGGCGATCAGCAGTGGCTCGCGGGTCTCGATCACGTGCTTGCGGAAGCCGATCAGCGGAATCGGCTCCTCCTCGAGCCGCCGGCCGCGCTCGATCACGTACGGGAAGGTGAGGAGGCCCGCCGTGTCGTCGTAGACCGAGATGCTGACCACCTGGGCGTCGAAGACCTCCTGCAGCTTGTCGCCGACGAGGTCGTAGATCGCTTGGGGGTCGAGCTCGCCGGCGATCGCCCGCTGGACGCTGTTGATCAGCGCAAGCTCGGCATTTCGTTGCCGGGTCTCGTGGACGAGGCGCGCGTTCTCGAGCGCGACGCTGAGGCTGCCGGTGAGCGTCGTCAGCAGACGGACGTCGCTCTCGGAGAACGCGTTCGTCCTGTCGAGGTTCTGGAGCGAGATGCGCCCTCGGACGTCCTCGCCGGAGAACAGAGGGGCGGCGAGCACCGACAGGGCAGGCTCGCCCTGAATCACACCCGAGACTTCCCCGCGTTCTCGATCCCAGGCCGGAAGATCGTTGATCAGCACCGGAGCCTTCGTCTCCAGGAGCCGCTGCGTCGTCGACGAGGTGCTGATCGGGGAGGGCTCGTCCGGGTACCTGACTCCGCGCTCGATCGCGTACGGGAAGTGGATGAGTCCCGAGGCCTCGTCGAAGATGCCGATGTCGACGACCTGGGCGTCGAAGATCTCCTGGATCTTGTCGCCGACGACGTCGTAGATCGCCTGGAGTTCGAGCTCTCCGGCGAGCGCCTCCTGGACGCTGTTGATCAGCGCGAGCTCGGCATTCCGCTGGCGGGTCTCGTGGACGAGGCGCGCGTTCTCGAGCGCGACGCTGAGGCTGCCGGCGAGCGTGGTCAGCAGCCGCTGGTCGGCGTCTGTGAAGGCGTGCTCGCGGTCGAGGTTCTGGAGGGAGATGACGCCGGTGGCCCGGCGGCCGACCACCAGTGGGACGAAGAGCGCGGACCTCACCGGCTCGCCGGAGAGGATGAACGGGTTGCCGTAGCGCTCGGCCACCTCCGGCGTGCTCTCGGCGATCATCAGCGGCTCGCGGGTCTCCATCGCGTGCTTGCGGAAGCCGATCAGCTCGATCGGCTCGTCCGGGAAGCGAACGCCGCGCTCGATCGTGTACGGGAAGTGGATCAGGCCCGCCGCCTCGTCGTAGATGCCGATGTCGACGACCTGGGCGTCGAAGACCTCCTGGATCTTGTCGCCGACGACGTCGTAGATGGCCTGGAGCTCGAGCTCGCCGGCGAGCGCCGCCTGGACGCTGTTGATCAGCGCGAGCTCGGCGTTCCGCTGCCGGGTCTCCTCGATCGCGCGGGCGCGGGAGAGCGCTGCGCCGACGTGCTGGCCGACGAACGCGAGCAGGTCGCGGTCGCGCTCGTCGTACTGGTGCTCCGCCGTGTACGACTGGACGACGAGGACGCCGACGGTCCGGTCCTCGGACCGGAGGGGCACGCCCAGCCAGGAGGAATCGTCGTTTGCGAAGCCGACGATCTCGATCTCCCCCTGCTCGATGAGTTCGAGCGCGCGAGCGCGGGGAATGAGCTGTGGCTGTCCGGTCCGCAGCACGTATGCGGTCGTCCCCCGAGCATCGCCCTCCCCGAACGCATCCCACTTGTTCGGGTCGGGAACGTCCAGGTCCAGCTCGTCGACGTAGTAGGGCCAGTTGATCAGCTGCCGCTCCTCGTCGTACAGCGCGATGAAGAAGTTCTCCGCGTACATCAGCTCGCCGACGATCGCGTGCACCGCCGCGTAGAACTCCTGCATGTCCTGGGCCGCGCCCGCGAGCTCGGCGATTCGGTAGAGCGCGTCCTGAACCTTCGCGGCGTCCCGGGTCTCGGTCATGCCACCGAGTAGACGTTGACCGGCTGTGTCTTCCCCTTGAGCAGCAGCTCGCCCTGCGGCTCGAGCTGGATCTCGCCGTTCAGCCCGTCGCGCGTGTTCTCGTCGATCAGGATCGGTCGCTCGACCACCTTCGTGTGCGCCTCGAGCCGCGCCGCAAGGTTGACCGTGTCTCCGACGCAGGTGTAGGTCGCGCGCTGCTGCGTCCCGGTGTAGCCGGCGATCACCTGGCCCGATGCGATCCCGACCCCGATCTCGATCTGAACCTTCCCGAGCGCCGCCTGCTCCTGGTCGAAGAGCTCGACGAGCTCGACCATCTGGCGGGCGGCGCGCACGGCGCGCAGGCGGAAGTCCGGAGTCGGGCTCGGCGCGCCGAAGATCGCCATCAGCCCGTCGCCGACCATCTGGTTAACCACCCCGCCCTCACCGCCGATCGCATCCATCATCAGCGTGTAGTAGTCGTTCAGCAGCTCGATCGTCGCCGCGGGGCCCTCGGTCTCCGCGATCGCGGTGAACGAGCGGATGTCGCAGAACAGCGCGGCAGCTTCCACGAACTTGCCGCCGAGGGAAAATCCCGACGTCAGCAGGTCCTCGGCGACCTCGCGGGTGGCGAACTTGCTGATCAGCTCACGCTGCTGGTCGCGCAGGCGCTTCTTCTCGAGGCTCGACTGGACACGGGCCCTGAGCAGCACCGCGTTGATCGGCTTGGTCAGGTAGTCCTCGGCGCCCATCTCGATGCACTTGACGACGCTGTCGAGCTCGTCGAGCGCCGTGGTGATGATCACCGGGAGGTCGCGAAGGTGCGGATCGTCCTTCATCTCGGCCAGCACCTGGTAGCCGTCGACCTCGGGCATCAGGACGTCGAGCAGCATCAGGTCGAACTGACTCCCGCGGAGCAGGTCGAGCGCCTCGCGGCCGTGCTCCGCGAACTCGATGCTGTGGCCCTGCTCCTCCAGCCCCCGGCCGAGCAGCAGCTGGTTCACCCGGTTGTCGTCGACGACGAGGATCCGACCCGCGGCGGCGCTCATCGCCGCAGCTCCTCGGCGACGGCCGCGTACTCGCTCTCGATCCGGCCGGCGAGTTCGGACGCGCCGGTGAGGTCGCCGGTTTGCGCCTGCAGCTCGAGCTCTCGGCAGAGTTCCGAAAAACGCGTCGCTCCGAACGTGGCGCCGTTGGACTTCAGCGTGTGAGCTGCGCGCCGCACCTCGTCGGCGTCGGTCCCGTGGAGGGCCTGGAGCTGGGCGGGCGTCTCGTTCAGGAACGTGTCGACGAGGTCGGCGACGAAGTCGTCTCCTCCGATCTCGCGGAGCGCGTCGAGGGCGCTCTGGTCGAGCTCGCTCATGAAGACCCCGGAAATTCCTGCATCCAGGGGAGAATGTAAACCGGTCGGACGGCGAAGGATAGTGTCAGCCGGAGTGGAACCCGTGGTCGTTCTCTCAGGTGGCGTTGGCGGCGCCCGTTTCGTCCGCGGCCTCGTCGACCTGGTCGGCCCCGGCTCGGTGACCGTGATCGGCAACGTCGGCGACGACGACGAGTTCTACGGCCTGCACGTCTCTCCCGATCTCGACAGCCTGGTGTACGCGCTCGCCGGTCTCAACGACGAACGGCGCGGCTGGGGCCGCCGCGGGGAGACCTGGAGCGCGCGCGAGACCGCCGAGGCGCTCGGCGACGACGAGACCTGGTTCCAGCTCGGCGACCGCGACCTCGGGCTCCACCTCGTCCGGACGAAGGCGCTGCGCGCCGGCGAGCCGCTGTCGGCGGTGACGGCGCGGATCGCGGCGTCGCTCGGCGTCGACGTGCGGATCCTGCCCGCCACCGACCATCGCCTGCGGACGATCGTCGAGACGCCCGGCGGCGCACGTTCGCTTCAGGACTGGTTCGTCAGGCGACGGGCCAGGGACCGGGTCGAGGGCATCCGCTTCGAGGGCGCCGCCTTCGCCAAGCCGGCCCCCGGCGTTGCGAAGGCAATCGAAGAGGCAGCGCACGTCGTGATCGCGCCCAGCAATCCCTACATCAGCATCTGGCCAATCCTCGCCGTCCGCTCGATCCGCGCGGGCATCGAGCGGACGCGCGCTCCGGTGGTGGCCGTCAGCCCGATCGTCGGCGGCAAGGCGGTGAAGGGCCCGGCCGACCGGATGCTGCGGCGGCTGGCGGGCGGTACCTCGCCCGCGGACGTCGCGGGCTGCTACGCAGGACTGATCGACGCGCTGGTCGTCGACCGGGCGGACGCGGACGGGGCCGCGGCGGTCGAGCGGCTCGGCATCCGGCCGCACGTCACGGCAACGCTGATGCGCGACCGCCGGGCAGCCCGGCGGCTGGCCGAGGCCGTCCTCGAGGCGGCACGCGCGTGATCGAGGTCCTGCCGGTCGAGGGGCTCCCCGAGATCGCCGAGGGCGACGATCTCGCGTCGCTGATCGCGGCTGCGGTGGAGCTGCGCGACGGCGACGTCGTCTGCGTCGCCCAGAAGGTGGTCTCGAAGGCCGAGGGGCGCGTCGTCCGCCTGGACGAGGTCGAGCCGTCGGACGAGGCCCGGCGGCTCGCCGGCTCCGACGGCGACCCGCGGCGGCTCGAGGTCGTCCTCCGCGAGTCCGCCCGCGTCGTCCGCAGCCGGCCGCCGCTCGTGATCGCCGAGACCATCCACGGGTTCGTCTGCGCGTCGGCCGGCGTCGACGCCTCGAATGCGCCCGCGCCGGACACGGTCGTCCTGCTCCCCGAGGATCCCGATGCCTCTGCGGCGCTGCTCAGAGCGGGCCTCGAGGAGGCGACCGGGCGCTCGCTGGGGGTGCTCGTCACCGATACGTTCGGGCGCTCGTGGCGTCTCGGGATCACGAACGTGGCAATCGGCGCGGCCGGAGTCGAGGTTCTCCGCGACCTCCGCGGCGTCTACGATCCGGCCGGCTTCGAGCTGCACTCGACCGTGATCGCGATCGCCGACGAGATCGCCGCAGCGGCCGAGCTGGTGATGGGAAAGACGGCCAGGATCCCGGCCGCGGTCGTCCGTGGCGTCGACGCACGAGGATCCGGGACGGGTTCCGAGCTGGTGATGCCGGCCGCCCACGACCTCTTCCGCTGATCGCGGTCGCCGCCATTCCCCCGAACGGGGCGCCGCCGGCGAAGCCGGATTGCCGATAACGAAAGCACTGTGGCTTTCAACGCTGCGCTCGTTCCCGAGCCCGAGCCCGGGAGGAGCGCCCATGGGCGCTCGGAGGCGCTCGTCGAGTCCTACCGGCGCCTCGCAGCCGTCTTCCACGAGGTCCTCTCCGAGCAGAGCCCGGAGGCGCTGCTCGATCGCATCGCCGAGGCGCTCGGCGATCTCGTCCCGCACCAGGACCTGCACATCTACGAGGCCGACGAGCAGCAGCGCGAACTCGTCCCCGTGTTCGCGCTCGGCCCGTGGACCGAGGAGGTGATGGCGAGTGCGATCCCGTACGGCCAGGGGATCACCGGCTGGGCCGTTGCCCACCGCAGCCCCGTGCTCGCCAATGAGGCGCACCTCGACCCTCGTGTCGAGTTCGTGCCCGGCACGCCACCCGACCCGGAGGCGCTGATCAGCGTGCCGCTGATCGCCCGCGGCTCGCTGAAGGGTGCGCTGAACATCTACCGCATCGGCGAGGACGCGTTCTTCGACCACGACGAGTTCGAGCTCGCCCGCTGGTTCGGCGACGCCGCCGCCCTCGCGATCGACAACGCGCAGATCCGTGCGCGGCTCGAGCACCTCGCTCACACCGACTCCCTGACCGGTCTCTACAACCACCGCTACTTCCACGAACGGCTCCGCTCGGAACTGAGCCGGGCCGGCCGGGCGCACGACACCGTCGCGCTGATGATGCTCGACATCGACGACTTCAAGCGCGTGAACGACGTGTGCGGACACGCCCAGGGTGACGAGGTACTTCAGGCGATTGCGTCCCTGCTCCGCAAGACCTTTCGTGCTTCCGACGTCGTCTGCCGCGTCGGCGGCGAGGAGTTCGCCGTGATCCTGCCCGGGTGCTCGACGGAGGCCGCCGTCGCCACCGCCGAGCGCCTGACGGCCGGGCTCGGCGGAATCTCGGCCGACGCGGGCGGCCAGGTCACCCTGTCCGTCGGAGTCGCGCTCGGGCCCGAGCATGCGATGAACACGCGTGAGCTGTTCGCCTTCGCGGAGGCTGCGATGATGACCGCGAAGGCGCAGGGGAAGGACCGGGTCGTCGTCTTCGAGGACCTCCACGCGGAGCGCCCGCTCGACGGTGACGGCGCACGCGATCTCCGCTCCATCGCGTACCTGAAGCTGCTCCAGAGCCTCACGCAGAAACTCGGCCGACTGAACGACGTCACCCAGATCGGCGAGGCGATCGTCGACGAGCTGCGGATGCTCGTCGACTACCACAACTGCATCGTCTACCTGCTCGAGGGGAGACGCCTGCTGCCGGTCGCGGTCCGCGGGCAGCTCGAGTCCGTTGGGTACGACCGCCTCGAGTTCCAGCTCGGCGAGGGGCTCACCGGCCACGTCGCCGAGGCGGGGAAGCCGATGCTCGTTGCCAACGTCCTCGAGTCCGACCTCTGCATGCAGCTGACGGAGGGAGCCGGCGACGAGTCGCTGGCCTCGGTGCCCCTCCGGCACGGGCAGCGCGTTGTCGGGGCGATCACGATGTCGAAGCTCGGCGTCGGACAGCTCGACGACGACGACCTGCGGCTGCTCGAGGTCGTCGCCGGGCATGCGTCGGTTGCGCTCGAGAACGCGCGGCTCTACGAGTCGGCCCGCCGCGAGGCCGAGAACGCCACCGCCTGGCTCGAGTTCTCCGACGCTCTCTCCGAGGCGCGCTCGGTCGAGGCTGTCGGCGAGCAGACCGTTTCGACGATCGGCAGCGTGATGGAGGTCGAGCAGGCGTCGATCTGGATCGAGGACGCCGAGGCGGGCAACTTCCGCTGCCTCGCGTCGCTCGGGTACGACGACGATCCGCGCGCAGCAGCTGTGCCCGGGCTGCGGACGAGCCGGGCGAACGCCATGCGCCTGATCGGCGGCAACAAGACCCCGTTCACGATCGGCGCGGGCGAGTTCCGCGAGATCCTCGGCGAGGACGCAGGCACCGCCGTCATCAGTTCGGCGGCGATTGCGCCACTCGACGCCGGCTTCGGCATCCGCGGCTGGATCACCGTGCGGGCGCCGGGCGACGACGTGGCCCGCTTCACCGACCAACGGCTGCGCCTGCTCGAAGGCCTCGCCTACCGCGCCTCGGTCGCGCTGCAGAAGACCGTGCTGCTCCAGTCCGAGCAGGAGAGCGCCGACGTGACCGGCGCGCTGCTCGAGTTCTCGCGCCGACTCGCCGGCACGGCCGCCGGCGATCTGCGAGGGCGGATCGTCGAGCTGGCCGGAGAGATGCTGGGCTCGTCACGGACGTGGCTGTGGCTCGAGCAGGGCCGGCCGGGGACGTTCGCAATCGAGGCGTCCTGGCGCGAGGCCGGAGTCCGGCCGATGGTCCCGGTCGGGAGCGTCGTCGAGCTCGCCGGCACAAGGCAGGCGCTCGAGCGCGGGATCCCGTTCGTCCTGGAGCCCGGCACCTCCGACCTGGTCCCCGCAGGAGACGACCCACTCGCGGTGGCGCCGGTCGTCCTGCCGTCCGGGCGGATCGGGTGCATCGCCGCGACCGTCTCCGAGGCGTTCCCGGAGCTGAAGCTCCGCCTGCTCGCCGGCATCGCCAACCAGGCAAGCCTCGCCCTGCACATCTCCACCTGACCGTTCCGGCCGGGGCCGGGCTCGTGGCGTTTCGCACCCAGTCTCTGAGACTGGAACTGCGCCAAGAGTGGAACATTTCGTCCACATGCCGCTGGAGCTGGAGGTCGTGGAGGGTGACATCGCCGCGCTGGACGTGGACGCGGTCGCCAACGCGGCCAATGACCGGCTCTGGATGGGCGCCGGAGTCGCGGGGGCGCTCAAGCGGGCCGGCGGCGAGGAGATCGAGCGCGAGGCGGTGGCGAAGGGGCCGATCGCGCTCGGAGACGCGGTCGCGACCGGCGCCGGGAGGCTGCCCGCCCGCTGGGTGATCCACGCAGCTGTGATGGGCCAGGACTTGCGGACGTCGGCGGAGGCGATCGAGAGCGCCACCCAACGAGCCCTCGAGGTCGCGGACGAGATCGGCGCCGAGTCGCTGGCGCTGCCCGCATTCGGAACCGGTGTCGGCGGGTTCCCGCTGCCCGAGTGCGCGCGGCTCATGGTCGCCGCGGTGCGCGCCCACGAGCCCCGCACGCTCCGCCGGGTCATCTTCGCCGTCTACGGCCCCGAGGCCGAAGCCGCGTTCAGAAACGCTCTCTGAGCTTCGGGACGACGTCCCGGCAGAACTGGTCGAGGAACCGCAGCTGGTCGTCCCCGGGCGCGTGGAAGACCAGATGGTCGAAGCCGAGCGCGACGTAGTCGCCGATCCGCTCGACCACCTCGTCGGCGTCGTTCGAGACGATGAAGCGGCGCTGCGCGATCCCCGGGTTCTCGTACGCGAGCCGCTCGAGCTCGACCGGATCCTCGACGTCGCGCTTCTGCTCGGGCGTGAGGGCGAGCGGCGCCCAGTACTCGCAGGCCTCGCGCGCGTACTCGAGGTCGTGGTCGTACGAGACCTTGATCTCGATCATCTTCACGATCCCGGCGGGGTCGCGACCCGCCGCTGCGCGCCCTCCGCCATGGCCGCGTTCAGCTCTTCGTAGAGCTCGGGTGCCTTGCCGCTCGTGACGATGAACCCGTCCCCGATGCGGCCGGCCAGCTTCGCGGCGAGCGGCCCCGAGGCGGCGACGTAGATCGGGACGGGGTCGTCGGGGCGGTCGTAGATCGTCGCTCTCTCGGTGCGGTAGTACTCGCCCTCGAACGTGACGCGCTCGTCGGTCCAGAGCCGGCGCATCAGGTCGATCGCCTCGGCGAGCCGCAGCCGCCGCTCCTTCGCGCCCGGCCACTCGAGGCCGGTGGCGGGCGTCTCGTTCAGGGACTCGCCGGTGCCGACGCCCATCCAGATTCGCCCGGGGTTGAGGCAGGCGAGCGTCCCGAACGCCTGGGCGATCGATCGAGGGGTGGTAGCGCATCGTCGGGGTGAGCACGCTCGTCCCGAGCAGTGCCCGCTCGGTGCGCTCGCCGAGCGCGCCGAGCCAGGGCAGGCACGCCGGGGCGTGACCGTCCGTCGTGGCGGAACGGCTGGAAGTGGTCGGAGACGCCGACGAGCTCGAGCCCGAGCCGCTCCGCCTCCGTGGACAGGTCGAGCAGCCGCCGCGGCGGGAACTGCTCCGCCGATGCCTTGTAGCCGAGCTTCAGACCCACGCGGCCTGCATCCTGCGCGAGGTCGGCGGGCGTGTCGACGTCGAACGCGAGGCCCGGGAGGTCGACCACGACAGCGGGCACGCCGAGCGCGGCGTGGATCGCGGCGCTTCCGGGCTCGCCGAAACGCGTCGGGACGAGGCCCGGCGGCCGCATCGCGACCGCGTTCGTTCCGCCGTCCAGGGCCCGCGCGATCGCGATGCCGCGCTCCGGCGTCGCGGCGAGCAGCTCTTCGACCTCCTCGCCGCGCAGGAAGCGGCAGGTCGGCGGAGACGACCGCGACGAGCGGCGCGTGGACGACGTCGGCCGTCGCCGCTGCGAGCGCGTCGTTCCAGGCGAGGCCTCCGTCGGCCCATACCTCGTGGCCGTCGATCGGCTCGGCGCTGACAACGGTCACCCGCTCGACGCCTGCCTCCCGCACGGCTCCGACCACCCGCTCGAGCAGCGTCCGCATCAGCTCGGCGCGCTCGTCGGCCGAGAGCGCGCCGGCCAGGCGGCTCTTCGGATCCCGCGTCTTCAGCGGAATGAGCACGTGAGCGTCCACGCCGTGACCTTACCGCCCGCACGTATGCTCATCGCGTGCTCGACCGGCCCCTCGAAGAGCTGCTCTCCGAGGCGCGGAGCCTGCGCCGCCGTCCGGTCGTCACCTACTCGCCCGAAGGTCTTCATCCCGCTGACGAAGCTCTGCCGGGACGTCTGCCACTACTGCACGTTCGCCCGTCCGCCCCGCCGGGGCGAGCGCGCGTACCTCACGCCCGACGAGGTGCTGGAGATCGCCCGCGCCGGAGCGACGGCCGGCTGCCGGGAGGCGCTGTTCACGCTCGGCGACAAGCCCGAGCACCGCTACGGCGTCGCGCGCGAGGAGCTCGCCGCCCTGGATTGCGAGACGACGATCGAGTACCTCGCGCGGATGTGCGAGCTCGTCCTCGAAGAGACCGGCCTGCTCCCGCACGCGAATCCCGGCGTGATGACGCGCGACGAGCTGGCGGCGCTGCGCGAGGTCACGGCGTCGCAGGGGATCATGCTCGAGACCGTCTCCGACCGGCTGTCGGAGCGTGGCGGACCGCACTTCGGCTCCCCCGACAAGCGCCCCGCCGCGCGGCTCGAGACGATCCGCCTCGCCGGCGAGCTCCGCATCCCGTTCACGACCGGGATCCTGATCGGGATCGGCGAGACCCGGGCGGAGCGGATCGAGGCGCTGGAGGCGATCGCCGCGCTGCACCGTGAGCACGGCCACGTCCAGGAGGTGATCGTCCAGAACTTCCGCGCAAAGCCGGGCACGAAGATGGCCGACCACCCCGAGCCGTGCGCTCGACGACCTGCTCTGGACGGCCGCGGTCGCACGCCTGGTCCTGCCGCCCGACGTCCACGTCCAGGTGCCGCCGAACCTCAGCTACGACGACTTCCCGCGCCTGCTCGACGCCGGGATCGACGACTGGGGCGGCGTCTCGCCGGTGACGATCGACCACGTCAACCCGGAGGCGCCGTGGCCCGAGATCGAGCGGCTGCGGGTCGCGACCGAGGCGGCGCGGGCTGGCGCTCGCGCCGCGCCTGCCGGTCTACCCGGAGTTCCTCGAGCGGCGGCTGGCTGGCTCCGCGGGTGCTGACGCAGGCGCTGCGCTCGTCGGACGCGCGACGGCCTCGCGCGCGAGGACGGGTGGTTCGCCGGCGCCGAGACGCCGGTGCCGTTCGTTCCGCGCGACGCGCTGCCGCTCGACACCGCCGACGAGCTCGGCGAGGACGAGATCGCGCGCCTCTTCGCCGCCCGCGGCGAGGAGCTCCACCGCGTGCTCGCGGCCGCCGACGCTCTGCGCCGCGAGGTGAACGGCGACGAGGTCAGCTACGTCGTCACGCGGAACGTCAACTACACGAACGTCTGCTACTTCCGGTGCGGCTTCTGCGCGTTCTCGAAGGGGAAGCTGGCCGAGAACCTGCGCGGCCCTGCGTACGTCGTGCCGACCGAGGAGATCGTGCGCCGCGCCGACGAGGCGTGGGAGCGGGGCGCGGTCGAGATCTGCCTCCAGGGCGGGATCCACCCCGGCTTCGACGGCGACTACTACGTCGAGGTCGTGCGAGGCGGTCAAGGCGGCCGTGCCCGGAATCCACGTGCACGCGTTCTCGGCGCTCGAGGTCTGGCAGGGCGCCGCCACGCTGGGCGAGCCGCTCGACTCCTACCTCGCCCGCCTGCGCGACGCCGGCCTGGCGTCGCTGCCCGGGACGGCGGCCGAGATCCTCGACGACGAGGTCCGCGCGGTCCTCTGCCCCGACAAGGTGAATACGGCGCAGTGGCTCGAGGTGCACGAGACCGCGCACCGCGCCGGCCTGCGCTCGACGGCGACGATCATGTTCGGGCACGTCGACACGCCGAGGAGCTGGGCGCGGCACCTGCTGCGCGTCCGCGAGCTTCAGCAGCGCACCGGCGGCTTCACCGAGCTGGTGCCCGCTGCCCGTTCGTGCACATGGAGGCGCCGATCTACCTGAAGGGCCGGGCGCGCTCGGGCCCGACGTTCCGCGAGGCGCTGCTCGTGCACGCGGTCGCGCGGCTCGCGCTGCACCCCTGGATCACGAACGTCCAGGCATCCTGGGTGAAGCTCGGGCTCGGACGGTGCTGCGGCCGCCCTGCGCGCCGGAGTCAACGACCTCGGCGGAACGCTGATGAACGAGTCGATCTCGCGCGCCGCCGGTGCGAGCCACGGCCAGGAGATGCCGCCGGAGCGGATGGAGGAGGCGATCCGCGCCGCCGGCCGCATTCCGCGGCAGCGGACGACGCTGTACGGCGCCCCGGCGGCGGAGCGCCTCGCCGCTTCGTTCGGCGCGCCCCGCTCGCCGAGCCGGTCAACCCGCCGGTCGACACGGCGCGCCTGCGCCGCCCGGCGACGCTCGTCCGGCCCGGCCTTGCCGTCGCCTGAGGACGGCGAACGTCGCGCGGCTGGCGACCGTGGGCGCCGACGGCCGCCCGCACATCGTCCCGATCTGCTTCGCGATCGACGGCGACACGCTCTACACGGCGGTGGACGAGAAGCCGAAGCGGACGCGCCGCCTGAAGCGGCTCGCGAACATCGAGGCGAACCCTCGAGTCGAGGTGCTGATCGACCACTACGAGGACGACTGGTCGCGCCTCTGGTGGGTGCGCTTGCGCGGGACCGCCCGGATCGTGGACGATCGCCGCGCCGTGGAGCTGCTCGCCGCCAAGTACCCGCAGTACGCGCGCCGGCCGCCCACCGGCCCGGTGATCGCGGTCACGATCGAGGAGCGGACCGAGTGGACGAGCTCGCCTTCCTGACGGCGATCGAGCAGGCCGATCTCGTCCGGCGCGGCGAGGTCACCTCCGCGGAGCTGGTCGAGCTGTACCTCGGCCGGATCGAGCGGCTCGACCCCGAGCTGAACGCCTTCGTCACCGTCTGCGCCGAGGAGGCGCGGGCGGCGGCGGCTGCCGAGCTGCCCGACGGGCCGTTCCGCGGCGTGCCGCTTCCGATCAAGGATCTGAACGAGACGGCCGGGATCCGGACGACCTTCTCCTCGCGGGCGTTCGCCGACTACGTCCCCGACTTCGACACGGCTGTCGTCCGTCGGCTGAAGGACGCCGGCTTCGTCGTGATCGGGAAGACGAACACGCCCGAGCTGGGTCTGACGGCCGTGACCGAGTCGGAGCTGAACGGCCCTTGCCGCAACCCATGGGACACGGCTCGCACGCCGGGCGGGTCGAGCGGCGGCGCTGCGGCCGCGGTGGCCGCGGGCCTCGCGCCTGCGGCCCATGGCAGCGACGGCGGCGGCTCGATCCGCATTCCCGCCTCCTGCTGCGGCCTGTTCGGGATCAAGCCCGCGCGCGGGCGGGTCTCGCCGGCGCCGTACGGCGGACTGGAGGGATTCTCCACGAGCGGGCCGCTCACGCGCACGGTCGCCGACGCGGCCGCCCTCCTCGACGTGATGGCGGGGTACGAGACCGGCGACCCGTGGTGGGCACCGCCGCCCGAGCGGCCGTTCGCCGAGGAGGTCGGTCGTGATCCGGGCGGGCTCCGGATCGCCATGACCACGACGCCGCCGATCGACGCGCCGGTCGCCGCGGAATGCGTCGAGGCGGCCCGCGACGCGGCCGGCCTGCTCGAGCAGCTCGGCCACTCGGTCGAAGAGGCCACCCCGCCCTGGCGCGACTTCGAGCTCTTCGGCGGCTTCATGCGGGTGTGGCAGGTGATGGCGGCGCTCACCGACCGGCCCGTCGAGCTGTTCGAGCCCGAGACGCGCGCCCTGATCGAGGCGGCATCGCAGGTGAACGCGGTGGAGTACGTGCGGGCCACCGTCGGCCTGCGCGGGGTGTCCCGGCGGATCGTCGCCTTCCTCGACGACTACGACCTGCTGCTCACCCCGACGCTCGCGCAACCGCCCGTTGCGATCGGAGCGCTCGAAGACGATGACCCGTGGGTGCAATTCGCGAATGCCGGGCAGTTCACACCCTTCACGCAGGTGGCGAACATCACCGGCCTGCCGGCCGTCTCGCTGCCTCTCTCCTGGAATGCCGAGGGCCTGCCGATCGGCGTGCAGCTGGTCGGCCGCCCGGCCGACGAGGCGACCCTGTTCCGGGTCTCCGCCCAGGTCGAGAGAGCGCACCCCTGGCGCGACCGCCGCCCGCCCGTCAGCTGAGCCGCCGCGCGCCGGGACGCAGGGTTTTTCACAACCAATGCCTGGCACCGAGGGTGTGCCGAAACCCCATCGATCCGTGTACAGCCTGCCGTTCAGGCCACGGCGTTCGGCGGCACGGTGCCGTCGAGCAGCACCGCCCGCAGCGCCTCCACGCAGAGCATCCCCATCGCCTCCCGCGTCTCCAGTGTCGCCGATCCGAGGTGGGGGACGAGGACGACGTTCTCGAGCTCGAGCAGGCCCGGGTGCACCTCCGGCTCGCGCTCGAATACGTCCAGGGCGGCGCCGGCGATTCTCCCCTCCCGCAGCGCCGTGACGAGCGCCTCCTCGTCGACGATCGGCCCGCGGCTGACGTTGACGAGCACGGCCGACGGCTTCATCTGCGCGAGCGCGGCCGCGTCGATCAGGTGGCGGCTCTCGTCGGAGAGGGGCAGGTGCAGTGACGACGACGTCGGCGGTGACGAGCAGCTCCTCGAGCGGGATTCCGCTCGAGCGGGTGCTGTGGATCACGTCCATCCCGTGAGCATCGGCCAACCGGGCTACGGCACGACCGATCCTGCCGTACCCGACCAGGCCGAGCGTGAGCGAAGCGAGTCCTCGGCCCAGCATCAGGTTCGGCGCCCAGATCCACTGCTCGCCGCGGCGGATCAAGCGGTCGCCCTCGGCCACCCGACGCAGCAGCGCCAGCACGATCGCGATCGTCAGCTCGGCGGTCGTCTCGGTCAGGACGTCCGGCGTGTTCGAGACGACGACACCGCGCCGCCGGCAGGCCTCGACGTCCACGTTGTCGATCCCGACGGCGTAGTCGGCGACGATCCGTAGCTGCGGGCCGGCGGCGTCGAGCAACTCGTCGTCGACCCGATCGGTGAGCATCAGCATCAGCCCGTCCTTGCCCGGCCACCCTCGCGAGCAGCTCGTCGCGCGACGGCGGCCAGACCGAATCGTGCACCTCGAGCTCGAACGACCGCTCGAGCTCGGCTCGCACCCGGTCGGGGAAGCGTCGAGATGCGAAGACGCGCGGCGCTATCGCTCGATCACTTCGGCGTCGGGAGCACGGGCGGGATCCTGCTCGCGGAGGACGTCGCTTGCCCACTCCCGTGTCTTCCACGCGGGCACCGGCGTGCGGCAGTCCTCGCGCGGGACGAAGCGCGACCGCCGGACGAGCCGGTACTCGTGGATGTAGCGCGGACAGTTCGGGAAGACCTCGGTCGCCTCGACCCGGACCACGAGCTGCGCCTCCGGGTACTCGGCGAGCAGCGGGTCGTCGTCCGCGACCGCGGCGACGCCGTTCAGCCGCAGCCGCCGGCGCCGCTCGAAGTCGATGAAGAGGAGCCCGACGTTCGGGTTGACCAGCGCGTTGCCGGCGGTCAGGTACATGCCGTTGCCGTCGTAGCTCGGGAACGCGATCGTCTGCTCGTCGAGCGACGCGGACGAACCCGGGCTCACCGCCCTTGTACGAGCACTGCGGGCGGCCCTCCGCGTCCGCGGTGGCGATGAAGAACATGTCGGCGCCCTCGATGAAGGCGCGGTCGTCCTCGTCGATGGTGTCGTGGACGATGCGCTCGTCGATCCGGTCGGCGAGCCTGCGCGTGTCGAAGCGGTCCTGCAACGCCCGGCTCGCTTCGTGGTAGAGGCCCACGGGCGAATCTCTAGCACGGTCGCCGCTCGTCCGTCACCACGACGCCGGAGACGGCGACGCCGACGTCGCGCACCGGGCCGGGCGTCGGGGCCGAGCGGCGGGCCCGTCGATCGCCGCCGACCGGTCGGCGTCGAGCGCGAGATCGACGTGCCCGCCGCGTGGGATGCAGACCGTCTGCGCCGGCTGGACCCGCATGCCCGGGCGCGACCGTTCCGCTCTGCTCGCCGAGCCGGTAGGGAGACCGGCGCGCCGGCCTCGGGCGGCGCGTCGAGCAGCGCCGTGACCGTGGCGCGCGTCGCCGGCCGCGCCCGGTGCCGCGTAGACCCGGATCGTCGCCGGGCGGCCGGGATGTGTCCAGCCGTCGCTGTCGAGGCCGCGTGTCGCCCACTCGGCGCGATACGGCCGCTCGACCTCGCGCAGGACGAAGCCGACGTTCGCCGCGGTCTGTGCCCCGGCGAGGCCGAACCGCGAGTCGTTCGGAGCCGACGAGGACGAACGGCGGCGCGTCGTCGGTCCCGGCGAACCGTCCGGTGGCGAAGTCGAGACGCAGGACCGTGCTCGGGAACGGCGTGTAGGTGTACGTCCCGTCGGGGACGACGAAGGCCCGGCGGGCGCGGTTGTTCCAGAACTCGGCGTCCCACCACTGGATCGCGCTCTGCCCCCAGTCGCGCGAGAGCGGGTATGCGAGCAGGCCGACCGGATTGCCGGCCGGGACGACGCTGTCGATCCAGTCCCGCACGCGGCTCTTGCCCGTGGTCGGCACGCCCAACGGCGTGTTGGTCGTCAGCAGCCGGTCGAAGGCGTAGCCGGCCACCGCTCCGCCGAAGCAGAAGACGGCGACGACGACGCCGAGCAGGGCGGCGCCGTCGGGGGACCAGTGCCAGGCCGAGGCAGATCAGCGCCGAGCACCACCCCGCAGAGCGCGACGAAGACGCCGGCGGGCAGGCCGCCGGACTGGTCGTGGATCAAATCGTTCAGGACCGACTCGGGCGAGTCCACCCACAGGCCGGCGACCGGGGCGAAGTCGGCGAACACCGCGGTCGCGGCGAACACGGCGGTGACCCCGGCGATTCCGACGAGCGGCAGCCGCTCCTGGAGCAGGCAGACGACGGTCGCCAGCAGCAGCAGGGGAGCGAGGTAGAAGAGGTACCGGTCGCGGATCACGTCCGGGCCGCCGAAGCGGACGTCGTACGAGCCGGTCTCGAGCGCGAGCAGCGGGACGGCGAGCGCCGTGATCGCGGCGAATGCACGCAGCCGGTCGGAGCCCTCACGTAGCGCCGAGTAGGCCCAGCCGCCGCCGAGCAGCAGGGGCACGACGCCGAGGCCGACGGCCAGCACGTCGACGTGGATCGCCGCCGATTTCCAGGCGATCGCAGGCAGAAGCGAGCCCTGGGTCGCGGTCACGCCGTAATCCCCGAGCAGGCGGTGCGCCTGGCCGAGGGCCGCCAGCACGACCACCAGGAGGGCGCCGACCGCGTAGACGGTCGCCAGCAAGCGGTGCTGCCGAAACGCCGGCCGCGGGCCAACCGTGATCAGGGCCGCGAGCGGCAGCACTGCGGCGAGGAAGAGGAACTGGGGCCGGGTGAAGAACGCGAGCGCCAGTGCGACCACGGCGAGCGCGTCCGAGCGCCGCGAGGGCTCGGCGATGCAGACGTGGCAGGCGAGCACCGCCCAGAGGAAGACCGGGTAGGCGGCCGCCTCCGACATCACGAACGCGGCATTCACGGTCCAGGGCACCGAGACGCAGAGCAGCGCGACGACCAGCGCCCAGCCCGGCGACACCAGCCGCCGCGCGAGCAGGTAGGCGGGGATCGCCGCGCTCGCGAACAGCACGGCGTTGACGGCGTGGGCAGCCGTGAATGCGGAGACGTTGTCGAGCCCCCCGTAGAACGGCGCGAGCGCGATCGGGTAGACGACGCCGAGGAAGCCGACGTGGTCACCGTGCAGCGTCGGGATCGGCGAGCCCGTCGTACCCATGTGCCGGGCGAGCTTCACGTAGAGCATCTCGTCGGTCTGCACGACCCACTCGCGTACCTGGAGCGTCCCGACGGCGAGGAGCGCCGACGCGCCGACGACGATCGCCGTCAGCCCGAGCCACGGACGCGCAAGGCTCTGCACGCGTCCGGCGGCGCTACTCGTTCGAGTATTCGTCCGCGATCGCCAGAACGTCGTCGATGACCGCGAGGCCCTCGTCGAGCTCGTCGCGGGTGATGTTCAGCGGCGGCGTGATCGCGAAGACGTTCCAGTGCGTGAAGGGGTAGAGGCCGCGCTCCAGGCACGCCTTCGTCATCCGCGTCATCGGCTCCGCTGCCTCGCCGCCCGCGTTGAAGGGGACGAGCGGCTCGCGGGTCTTGCGGTTTCGAACCAGTTCGAGGCCCCAGAACAACCCCAGGCCCCTGACCTCACCGATGCTCGGGTGTCCCTGCGCGAGGAGCGCCAGCTTCTCGCGCAGATACTCGCCCATCGCCGCCGCGTTCTCGACCACGCCCTCCTCCCGGAACGCCTCGATCGACGCGACGCCCGTGGCGCAGGCGAGCGGGTGGCCCGAGTAGGTGAGCCCACCGGCGAAGAACGAATCCTTGATCGCGTCGTAGACGTGGTCGCGCACGGTCATCGCCCCGAGCGGGACGTAGCCGGAGTTGATCCCTTTCGCGGTCGTGATGATGTCCGGGACGACGTCCCAGTTGTCGCATCCGAACCAGCGGCCCGTCCGCCCCCAGCCCGCCATCACCTCGTCGAGGATCAGCAGGATCCCGTGGCGGTCGCAGACCTCGCGGATCGACTGCAGGTAGCCGTCCGGCGGGACGATGATTCCGTTCGTCCCGGTGACGGTCTCGAGCATGACTGCCGCGACCGTGTGCGGCCCCTCGTACATGAGGATCTCCTCGAGGTGCGGGGCGCCCGTGCAGACGGGGCAGGGGTCCGGGTGCCCGGCGGGGCAGCGATAGGTGTACGGGTCGAACATCCGCACGATCCCCGGCAGGCCCGGCTCGGCGAACCAGCGCCTCGGATCGCCGGTGAGGGTGATCGCGCCCGCGGTCGCGCCGTGGTAGGAGCGGTAGCGCACGACGATCTTGTCGCGTCCGGTCACCCAGCGGGCGAGCTTGACCGCGTTCTCGTTCGCCTCGGCGCCGCCGTTCGTGAAGAAGGTGCGGTTCAGGTCGCCGGGCATGCACTCGGCGACCAGGCGCGCGAGCTCGGAGCGCCTGTCGTTCGCGACGCCCGGCGCGATCGTGCAGAGCCGGTCGGCCTGCTCCTTGATCGCCGCGACCAGCCTGGGATGCTGGTGGCCGAGCGCGAGGTTGACGAGTTGCGCGGCGAAGTCGAGGTAGCGCTTGCCCGCGTAGTCCCAGAAGTACCGGCCCTCGCCTCCCGCGACCGGGATCGGCGCGAGCGCCGACTGCACCGACCACGAGTGGATCAGGTACTCCCGGTCCTCGGCGACGACCTGCTCGCCGTCGGTCTGCCGCGACTCCGTGACGGCCATCGGCCGAATCCTACGCGCTACGCTGCGGCTGTCGATTCGAGGAGGAGAGCGCGATGACGGAGACGATCGCTCCGCCGCAGGCGAAGCCCATTCACCACTGGATCGGAGGCACGAGCGTGCCCGGGACGTCGGGTCGTAACGGCCCGGTCTGGAATCCGGCGACCGGCGAGCAGACCGGCGCGGTCGACTTCGCCACGGTCGAGGAGGTCGACGCCGCCGTCCGGACGGCGAAGGAGGCGTTCACGACCTGGCGGGCGGTCTCGCTGGCCAAGCGCGCCGAGCTCTTCTTCGCGATCCGCGAGCTCGTCCACGAGCATCGCGCCGACATCGCCCGGTTCCTCACCCTCGAGCACGGCAAGGTCACGTCGGACGCGCTCGGTGAGGTCGCCCGCGGCCTCGAGGTGATCGAGTACGCCTGCGGGATCCCGACTCTCCTCAAGGGGGAGTACTCGGAGCAGGCCTCGACCGGGATCGACGTCTACTCGATCCGCCAGCCGCTCGGCGTCGTCGCCGGGATCACGCCGTTCAACTTCCCGGCCATGGTGCCCATGTGGATGTGGGCGCCGGCAATCGCGTGCGGGAACACGTTCGTGCTCAAGCCCTCCGAGAAGGATCCCTCCGCGTCGGTCTACACCGCGGAGCTGCTCAAGGAGGCGGGTCTCCCGGACGGCGTCTTCAACGTCGTCCACGGCGACAAGGTCGCGGTCGACGCGATCCTCGGACACCCGGACGTCGCGGCGGTCTCGTTCGTCGGCTCGACTCCGATCGCGCGCTACGTCTACGAGACCGGGACGAAGAACGGCAAGCGGATGCAGGCGCTGGGCGGGGCGAAGAACCACATGATCGTTCTGCCGGACGCCGACATCGACATGGCCGCCGACGCGGCCGTCTCGGCCGCCTACGGCTCGGCCGGCGAGCGCTGCATGGCCGTCTCGGTCGTCGTCGCTGTCGGCGATGTCGCCGACCCGCTGATCGGCGCGATCAAGGAGCGCCTCCCGAACGTCAAGGTCGGCCCGGGGCTCGACGCCGGCAACGAGATGGGTCCGCTGATCACCCGCGAGCATCGCGACAAGGTCGCCGGCTACCTGGACACGGCCGCGGAGCAGGGCGCGACCGTGGTCGCCGACGGCCGCGAGCTCGAGGTCGACGGCGACGGTTTCTTCCTCGGCGTGTCGCTGATCGACGAGGTCACGCCGGAGATGGACGCCTACCGCGACGAGATCTTCGGCCCGGTGCTGTCGGTCGTCCGCGCGGGCACCTACGACGACGCGGTCGCGCTCGTCAACGAGAACCCGTACGGGAACGGGACGGCGATCTTCACCCGCGACGGCGGCGTCGCCCGCCAGTTCCAGTTCGACGCGCAGGCGGGCATGGTCGGCGTGAACGTGCCGATCCCGGTGCCGGTGGCGTACTACTCGTTCGGCGGCTGGAAGGCGAGCCTGTTCGGCGACCGGCACATCTACGGCCCGGAGGGGATCGACTTCTACACGCGCGGCAAGGTGGTCACCTCGCGCTGGCCCGACCCGGCGACGAGCAAGGTCGACCTCGGGTTCCCGCAGACGCGCTGAGCGTCGCGCAGACGCTGACGCGTTTCCGCCGATGACAGGCGATCGGACCTGAGTTTGACATGTGACCAAAAGGTCACATATTATCCGGGCATGGACGCGGTGTTCAAGGCACTCGCCGACCCGACGCGGCGGGCTCTGCTCGACGAGCTCTACCGGCAGGACGGGCAGTCGCTGACCGAGCTCGGCGCGCGGCTGCCGACGATGACCCGTTTCGGGGTGATGAAGCACCTGAAGGTGCTGGAAGAGGCACGTCTGGTCACGACGAAGCGGCGCGGTCGCGAGAAGCTGCACTTCCTGAACCCCGTCCCGATCCGGCTCGTCCACGACCGGTGGGTGAGCAAGTACGCAGCGCCCTGGGCGGCGACGCTCACGGGCCTGAAGACGAACCCTGGAGGGGGGACGAGAGATGGAGAAGGTGTTCGAGATCTACATCAAGACGACGCCCGAGAAGCTGTGGGAGGCGATCACCGACCCCGGGCTGCGCAGTCGGTACTCGTTCGGCGTCCGCACCGAGTCCGACTGGACGTCCGGCTCGACCTACAAGGCGACTGCCGGCGACGGGAGCATCGAGATCGCCGCGGGCGCGAACCTCGAGGTCGATCCGCCGCGCCGGCTCGTGCAGAGCTTCGACGCGCTCTGGAGCGACGACGTGAAGGCCGAGGGGACCTCACGCGTGACCTGGGAGATCGAGCCGGTCGGCGACTCGTGCCGGCTCGATGGTCACGCACGACCAGCTGCGCGAGGGCGCGCAACGACGAGCTCTACGGCGGCTGGCCGATGATCCTCTCCGGCCTGAAGACGCTGCTCGAGACCGGCGAGAACCTGACCACGCCCGGCTCGCTGATGTACCAGGAGACGGCGGCCTAGACGACGGCGACCGGATCGCCGACCGCGACCGTGCCGGCTTCGAGGACACGGCAGTTCATCCCTCGGAGCCGCCGGTCGCGGTGGTCGTTCACCCACGTGAGCGCGTCGAGGCCGAAGCGCTCGCGGAACTTCTTGCAACCGGTGTGCGGGGCCGGGCTGACCTCGAGCAGCGCCTCGCCCAGCCGGAGCCTCGTCCCAACCGGCAGCGCTTCCTCGGAGAGGTCGAGATCGACCTGGAAGTTGTCGCCGGGCAGGTCGAGCGGGCCGCCGATCAGCTCGGCCACCCGGACGTTCATCAGCGTGATCTGGGCGTCGAGGTCGCGCCTGCCCCGGGCCCAGCGGTCGCCGACGAGGCCGTCCTCGACCGTCACCTCCGCTCGCCCGGGCGTCTCGTGGACGCCCTCCTCGACGCGGACGCAGATCAGCCGCACGGTGCCGCTGCCCCTGGGCGCCCGCTCGGCCGCGGCCCACCGCGTCTCGAAGTCCTCCGTGGTCAGCATGCAACCATCGTACGGGCCGAGCGCGTCCGGCTACTCGTCGAGCGCGTCCAGATAGCGCTGGAACGCCTCTTGCCGCCGGGTGCTGGCGGCGATCTCGGCCTGCAGGCGGACGATCTCCGCCTCGAGCTCCTCACGGTCGGTTTCCGGGTCCTCGTTGTGGAGCTCGAACCACTCGTCCTCGTCGCCCTCGGCCGCCGGTCGGCCCTGGAGCGAGCCGCGCACGAGATCGACGTCCCCGGGCGAGAGCCGCGCGAAGACCTGCTCGTCGAGGCCCGGCCCCTCGAGTTCCAGTACGAGTCTCGCTATCTCCTCGTGCAGGAGCGCTGCGCGCTCGCGCTCGAACTCCAGCTCGTCCAGCGCCTGCCGCCGGCGCTCGGCGCGTGCGATCCGGGCCCGGTCCACGCTCCAACCATAGTCGGGCGATCCGGGCGAGAGGCGTTGGCCCTTTGGATTGCATACTGTATTTTTGCCGCGGTGGCCGGCACGCTGGACAAGGGCGAGGGGCTCGTGCGCAACGCGAGCCTGGCCGCCACGGAGCTGATCAGGGAGGCGATCCTCGACGGGCGGCTGCAGCCGGGGCAACGCCTCAAGGAGGAGGATCTCGCCCGGCAGCTGGGCATCAGCCGGACGCCGGTTCGCGAGGCGCTGCTCATGCTCCAGGTCGAGGGCCTGATCGTGGCGACGCCGAACCGCGGCGCCACGGTGCGGGTGCACACGCCCGACGATCTCGACGATCTCTACGTCCTGAGGGCGCTGCTCGAAGGCCATGCGGTCCGCCGCGCCGCCACGCGGGTCAGCGAGGAGCAAGTCGACGAGCTACGCGACAGCTGCCGGCGGTTCGACGCCCTGGAGCCGGAGGACGAGCTGCGCGAGCTCGTCCGCGAGAACCTCTTCTTCCACAACACGATCCTCGAGATCGCCGGCAGCGCCCGTCTGGCCAGCATGGTGCGCCGCGTGATCGAGCTGCCCCTCGTCTACAAGTCGTACATCTGGTACTCGCCCGACCAGAAGCGGATCTCCTCGCACTACCACGGGCAGATCGTGAATGCGCTCGCGAACGGGGACGGCGAGCGCGCCGAGCTGATCATGAAGGAGCACGTCTTCGAGGCGCGCGACCTCCTCGTCGGGCGGCTCAGAGCCGAGGAGAGCCGCTCGCCTGTCGGAGGCCAGCGCGTGACCGACGCGCCCGCCACGACCGAGCGCACGCTGCGGCCCGCGACCGACGGCCCGGGCCCGCTCGCGGGCGTCCGCGTCGTCGAGCTGGGGATGCTGCTCGCCGGACCATTCACCGGGCGGCTGCTCGGGGACATGGGCGCCGAGATCATCAAGGTCGAGCCGCCCGGCCAGCCCGACCCGCTCCGCGACTGGGGCCACGCCCGCTACGAGGGGCGCTCCCTCTGGTGGCCGGTGCAGTCGCGGAACAAGAAATGCGTGACGCTCAACCTGCGCGAGGAGCGAGGCCAGGGGCTGCTGCTCGTCGCTGGTCGAGCAGTGCGACGTCCTGGTCGAGAACTTCCGGCCGGGCACGCTCGAGCGCTGGAATCTCGCGCCCGAGCGTCTGTGGGAGGCGAACCCCGGCCTGGTGATCGCGCGCGTCTCCGGCTACGGGCAGACCGGGCCGTACGCGCCGCGCGCCGGCTTCGCCTCCGTGTCGGAGGCGATGGGCGGCATCCGACACATCAACGGCTTCCCGGACGAGCCGCCGCCCCGCATCCACATCTCGCTCGGCGACTCGCTCGCCGGGATGTTCGCGGCGCAGGGCATCCTCGCCGCCCTCTACCGGCGCGACGCGCTCGGCGGCGGCCGCGGCCAGGTGGTGGACGTCTCGCTGATGGAGGCCTGCTTCGCGCTGCTCGAGAGCATGGTCCCCGAGTACGACCGGCTCGGCATCGTCCGCGGCCCCGGCGGGACGGGGCTGAAGGGCGTCGCTCCCTCGAACATCTTCAAGTCGAGCGACGGGAAGTGGATGGTGATCGCCGCGAACGCCGACAAGGTCTTCGGCCGCCTCTGCGAGGCGATGGGACAGGCGGACCTCGCGCAGGACTCGAAGTTCGCCACCCACGCCGCCCGCGGAGAGCACCAGGAGGAGCTCGAGGGCATCGTCGCCGAGTGGGCGTCGGCCCAGACCGCTGCCGAGATCGACGCCGTGCTCAACGAGGCGGGCGTGATCTGCGGGCCGATCTACACGATCGCCGACATCTTCGAGGACGAGCAGTACCGCGCCCGCGAGATGCTGGTCGAGCACCACGACCCGGAGTTCGGCTCGTTCATCGGTCCCGGCATCGTCCCGAAGTTCTCGGAGACGCCGGCCGAGGTGCGCTGGTCGGCGACCTGGGAGGAGGGGAGCCACAACCAGGACGTCTACGGCGGGCTGCTCGGGCTCTCAGACGACGAGCTGGCCGGGCTGAAGGAAGACGGGGTCCTGTGAGCGCCGTCGTGACGATCTGCGACGTCGGCCCCCGCGACGGCCTCCAGAACGAGGAGAAGCACCTCGATCCGGAGACGCGCGCCGAGCTCGTCAACCGTCTCGCCGACGCCGGCCTCCCCCGGATCGAGGCGGTCAGCTTCGTCAATCCCGCCCGCGTCCCGCAGATGGCGGGAGCGGAGGAGGTCGTCGCCGGCATCGACCGCCGGGAAGGTGTGGTCTACGCGGGCCTCGTGCTGAACGAGAAGGGCTACGACCGGCTCGCCGCCACCGGGCTCGACGAGGTACACGTCGCCTTCGCCGCAACCGAGACGTTCAACCGGCGTAACCAGAACGCCTCGCCGGAGGAGTCGCTCGCCGCCGCAACCGCGATCGTCGACCGCGCGCACGCGGACGGCATCCGCGCGACCGTGACCGTCGGCGTCGCGTTCGGCTGCCCCTTCGAGGGCGCCGTCGACCCGGGCCGTGTCCTCACCTTCGCAGAGCAGCTCGCTGACGCCGGAGTCGACGAGGTCGTCCTCGCAGACACGGTTGGGGTTGCGGTGCCGCGACAGGTGAAGCACTTGGTCGGCGAGGCCGTGACGCTCGGCCGGCCAGTAGGTGTGCACCTGCACAACACGCGCAACACCGGATTCGCGAACGCGTACGCGGCGCTGGAGGCGGGGGCGACAGTGCTCGACGCCTCGGTCGGCGGCCTGGGCGGCTGCCCCTTCGCGCCGCGCGCGACCGGGAACATCTGCACGGAGGATCTGGTCTACCTGCTCCACGGCGAGGGTGTCGACACGGGCATCGACCTCGCCGCGCTGATCACTGTCGCCGAGTGGCTCGAAAGCGAGCTCGGGCGGCAGCTACCGGGACAGGTCTATCGCGCCGGCACCTTCGCGCCGGTCGCCGGCTGAGAGGGAGGAACGGATGGCGTACAGATTGGGGGTGGACGTCGGCGGCACCTTCACCGACCTCTTCCTGGTCGGCGACGGGAACGGCGACGGCGGCGGCCGCTTCCGCGTGAAGACGCCGTCGACGCCCGCCGACCCGTCGGAGGGGGTGCTGGCCGGAGTCCGCCGTATCTGCGAGGAGGCGGGGATCGACGTCGGTGACATCAGGAACATCCTCCACGGCACGACCGTGGCCACGAATGCGGTGCTGGAGTCGAAGGGCGCGCGCGTGGGGCTGATCACCACCGTCGGCTTCCAGCAGATCCTGCACCTGGCGCGCTCGCAGACGCCGGGGCCGCTGGCGGGGTGGATCATCATGATCAAGCCCGATCCGCCCGCGTCGCTGGCCGACACGCGGGAGGCGGTCGAGCGGATGGACGCCCGCGGCGAGTCGATCGTCCCGGTCGACGTCGAGCAGGTCGAGGGTGTCGTCCGCGACCTGGTCGAGTCGGGCGTCGAGACCCTGACGGTCGCCCTGATCAATTCGTACGTGAACGGCGCGCACGAGCGCCAGATCGGGGAGATCGTCGAGCGGCTGTACCCCGGCTTCCCGATCACGCTCTCGTCCGAGGTGCTGCCGGAGTTCCGGGAGTACGAGCGCGCGCTGACCGCCTGCATGAACTCCTACGTTCGCCCGAAGGTGGCGGACTACGTCAACCGGCTGCAGGAGCAGCTGGGCGGTATCGGCGCCAAGGCCGACGTGAACATCCTGCGCTCCGACGCCGGGCTGATGACGACGCGCGAGGCTGCGCGCAACCCGATCTACGGTGTTCTTTCCGGTCCGTCCGGAGGTGTCGCGGGCGCGCTGTTCGTCGCCCGCAAGGCCGGCTTCGACGACATCCTCGCGTTCGACATGGGCGGCACCTCGACAGACGTCGCCCTCTGCCAGAACGGCCAGCCCACGATCGGCCGCGAGACCGCGATCGGCCACTTCCGGATCAAGGTGCCGTCGGTGAACGTGCACACGGTCGGCGCCGGCGGCGGCTCGATCGCCCACGTTCCGGAGCTGACCAAGGCGCTGCGCGTCGGCCCGCAGTCGGCCGGCGCCGAGCCGGGTCCGGCCGCGTACGGGAAGGGCGGCACCGAGCCGACCGTCACCGATGCCAACGTCGTCCTCGGCCACCTGCCCCCCTCGCTGCTCGGCGGCGAGATGCAGCTCGACATCGACGCGGCGCGTGTGGCCGTGCAGACGGTCGCCGACGCGATGGGGCTGGACTCGGTCGAGCAGGCGGCCGAGGGGATCGTGGCGATCGTCAACGAGAACATGGCGGGCGCGCTGCGGCTGGTATCGGTGCAGCGCGGGCACGATCCCCGCGACTTCGCTCTGGTCGCCTACGGCGGGGCCGGCCCGCTCCACGCCAACGCGCTCGCGAGCCTGATGGGCTCATTCCCCGTGATCGTCCCGCCGGCGCCGGGGCTCCTCTGCGCGATCGGCGACCTCGTCGCCGACTTCCGCGACGAGTTCGCCCAGACGTACATCCGCCTGCTCGGCGACGCCAGCGGTGTCGACGTCGCCGAGATCCTCGACGGGCTCGGCACGCGTGCGACGGAATGGCTCGAGGGCGAGGGTATCCCCGCCGACGCCCGGCGCGTGCTCTACAGCGCGGACATGCGCTACCACCGTCAGGGCTACGAGATCCCGGTGGCGCTCGAGCCGGAGGAGGTGCGCTCTGACGGGCTCGCCGATCTCGAGGAGCGGTTCAACGGTCTGCACGAACAGCTCTACGGGTTCCGCATGCCCGGCACCGCGTGCGAGATCGTCAACCTGCGCGCGGTCGGGTACGGGTCCGTGCCGAAGCCCGAGCTGCCGGTGGGCGAGGCGGGCGGCGCCGACGCCTCGGCGGCGGTCGTCGACGAGCACCAGGTCGTCTTCGGCGGGCAGCGCGTGCCGACGAAGGTCTACGACCGCTCGAAGCTCGAGCCGGGGGCCTCGCTCGAGGGCCCGGCGATCGTCACCGAGTTCGACTCGACGACGGTCGTCCTACCCGGCCACCGGGCGGAAGTCGACGTGAACTTCAACATCCTGATCACCCCCAACGAGTGAGCGAGGGAGAGATGGCAGTCACCGAAGAGCTCCGCATCGCCGAGATCCCAGACCTCGAGGTCGACCCGGTCACGCTCGACATCATCGAGGGCGCGCTGAAGAGCGCCCGCTACGAGATGGACGCCGTGCTCTTCCGCTCGGCGATGAGCCCCGTCATCCGCGAGCAGCACGACGAGTTCCCGATGATCACCGACCCGCGCGGGCGCATGGTCGTCGGGCAGTTCGGCGCCTACATCAACGAGATGATGGAGGACTGGGACCGCGGCGTGTACCCGGGCGACGTGATCCTCACCTCCGACCCGTTCAAGTGCTCCGCGTCGATCTCGCACACGAACGACTGGCTCGTGCTCGTGCCGATCTTCTACGAGGACGAGCTGGTCGGCTGGTCGTCCCAGTTCGGCCACCAGATGGATGCCGGCGGCCCGCTCCCGGGCTCGCTCCCGACCGGGGCGAAGACGATCTTCGAGGAGGGGATCATCATCCCGCCGATCAAGATCATCGAGCGGGGCGAGCCGCAGGAGGACGTGCTGCGTCTGATCTTCAACAACGTCCGCCTCCCGGAGATGAACCGCGCCGATCTGTTCGCGATCGTCGCGGGCTGCCGCGCGGGCGAGAAGCGGGTGATCGAGCTCTGCGAGCGCTTCGGGAAGGAGACCTACCTCGCCGGCCTGCAGGCGCTGCTCGACCGGACGTACGAGGCGATGCGCACGCTGATCCAGCTCGCGATCCCCGAGGAGCCGCAGTCGTTCGAGGACTGGATCGACGACGACGGCCTCGGCAACGGTCCCTACAAGATGAAGCTGACGATCTGGCGCGAGGGCGACCACGCCTTCTTCGACTGGTCGGGCACCGACCCCCAGGCGCTCGGGCCGATCAACTTCTACCTCTCAGAGGGCATGTTCAAGATGTTCATCGGGATCTACCTGATCATGGTCAACGATCCCCAGATCCTCTTCAACGACGGCTTCTATCCGCTGCTGCACGTCGTCATGCCCGAGGGCTCGCTGCTCCGCCCGCGCTTCCCCGCCGCGCTGGGTTGCCGCACGCACGCGCTGGCGCGGCAGTTCGACGTGCTCGGCGGCGCGCTGGTCAAGCAGGCGCCCGAGCTGAACACGGCGGCCGGGTACGGCACCAGCCCGTACATGCTCTACTCGGGCTGGGACACGAAGGGCGAGTTCTACTACTCGATGGAGATCCTCTACGGTGGCATCCCGGGACGGCCCATCGGGGACGGTATGGACGGCCACTCGTGGTGGCCCTTGTTCGAGAACATCCCGACCGAGTACCTCGAGGCCTACTACCCGCTGCGGATCGACGGCTACACGACCGTAACCGACTCGGGCGGCGCCGGCTTCCACCGCGGCGGCAACGCGGTCGAGAAGCGCTACGTCTACCTCGAGCCCGGCGAGGTCTCGATCCACGACGACCGCTGGCTGACCCGGCCGTGGGGCGTGCTCGGCGGAGAGCCGGGCGGACGCTCGGAGAAGATTCTGCGCCGCGCCGACGGCAGCGAGGAGCGGCTGCCGTCGAAGTGCGACAACATCGCGGTCGAGCCCGGCGACATGCTCGTCTACCGCACTGCCGGCGGGGGCGGCTGGAAGGACCGGCTCGACCGGCATGTCGAGGCGGTCGTGCGCGACGTCTCCTTCGGGCTGGTCTCGCGCGAGAAGGCGAAGACGGGATACGGCGTGATCCTGAACGACGACGGAGGCGCCGACCTGGACGCGACCGACGCGGAGCGTGCACGCCAGCGCGAGGAGCGCGGCGAGGCGCTGTCCTTCGACTTCGGCCCGCCGCTCGACGAGGTGCTGGCGCGCTGCAAGGAGGAGACCGGCCTCGAGCCGCCGGTTCCCGCCACGCCGCTGCGCTGGTCGCCGCTCGAGCCGGGCGACGAGGCGCTTGCCCGCGTGCGTGCGGGCGACGACATGCCGGAGCCGGCGGCATCGTGAGGCACGCGGGCTTCCACGGCCGGGCGGGTCTTGGCGCGAGGCCGGCCCTGATCGTGGTCGACGTCAGCGTCGGCTTCACCGACCCGGCGTCGCCGCTCGCGTGCGACCTCGAGGACGTCGTCGCAGCGATCGCGCGGCTGCTCGGCGAGGCGCGCCGCTCGGGCATCCCGGTCGTCTACACGACCGTCGCCTACACCGAAGCCGACCGGCGCACGGCGGCCGCGTTCATCGACAAGGTCCCTGCGCTGCTCACGCTGGAGGCCGGCAGCCGCTGGGTGGAGATCGACCCCCGGGTCGCGCCGCTTCTGGACGAGCCGGTCCTGACCAAGCTGTTCGCGTCGGCCTTCCACGGGACGGCGCTGTCGTCGTTCCTGGCCGCCGAGGGCTGCGACAGCCTGATCGTCACCGGCGCGTCGACGTCGGGCTGCATCCGGGCAACGGCAGTCGACGCGCTCCAGCACGGCTACCGCCCCGTCGTGCCGCGCGAGGCGGTCGGCGACCGCAACCCGGCGGCGCACGAGGCGAACCTGTACGACGTCGACGCCAAGTACGGCGACGTCGTCTCGATCGACGAGGTCGTCGCGCACCTGGAGGAGATCGCTGGGGCACACGCTCGCTGAGAAGATCCTGCTCGCGCACACCGACGCCGACGACGTCGCGCCGGGGGACGTGGTGATGGTGCGCTGCGACGTGGTCATGGCGAACGATGTCTCCGGCCCGATCGCGTTCCGCGCGCTCGAGCGGATGGGCGTGGAGCGGGTCTTCGACCGAGAGCGGGTGGTGATGGTCGCGGACCACTTCGCCCCGGCGAAGGACGCGCGCTCGGCGGAGCTCCAGCGGCGCCTGAAGGAGTGGTCGAACGAGCAGGGGGTGACGTTCTACGACCAGGGAAGAGGCGGCATCGAGCACACGCTGCTGTGCGAGGAGGGCTGGATTCAGCCGGGGACGGTGATCGCCGGCGGCGACTCGCACACCTGCACGTACGGCGCGCTCGGGGCCTTCGGCACCGGCCTGGGGTCGACCGACATCGCCGCCTGCCTCGCGCTGGGGGAGTTCTGGCAGGCGGTGCCGTCGACAATCCGCGTGGAGTTCACCGGCGAGAAGCAGCGGTTCGTGGCCGGGAAGGACCTGATCCTCGCCGTGATCGGCGAGATCGGCGTCGGCGGCGCGACGAACGCGGTGCTCGAGTTCGTCGGCGAGGGGGCGCGGGCGCTGTCCGTGGACGAGCGCCTCGCCGTCTCGAACATGGCGGTCGAGGCCGGCGCCGAGACCGGCCTGTTCCCGCCCGACGACACAGTCGCCGACTATCTCGGTGACCGTGAGAGCCGTGTCCAGGCGACTGTCCCCGGCGACCTGGCCTCCGACCCCGACGCGGCCTTCGCACAGACGCTCGCGATCGACCTCGTCGGCGCTCGAGCCCCTCGTAGCGCTGCCGCATCTCCCGGGCAACGTCGTTCCGGTCGCGGAAGCGACCGGAACGAAAATCGACCAGGTGTACATCGGCAACTGCTCGAACGGGACGATGACCGACCTCCGCCAGACGGCGGAGATCCTTCGCGGCCGCACGATCCATCCCGACTGCCGGGCGATCGTCGTTCCGGCCACCCAGCGCATCTACCGCGAGGCGATGCGCGAGGGCCTGCTGGATGTGTTCGTACAGGCCGGCGCGAGTGTCTCCACCCCGACCTGCGGCGCCTGCTTCGGCGGGCACATGGGCGTGCTCGCCGCCGGCGAGCGGGCGGTGACGACCACGAACCGCAACTTCCGGGGGCGCATGGGCTCGCCGGACGCAGAGGTCTGCCTGGCCAACGCGTACGTCGCCGCGGCGGCCGCCGTCGCCGGCGAGCTGGTGCATCCACGCGAGGTGACGTCCTGATCGTCGAGGGTGTAGCCGTCGTCATCCCCGGCGACGACGTCGACACCGACGTCATGTACCCGGGGAGCTACCTGAACGTGGAAGATCCCGAGGAGATGAAGCAGTACCTGTTCGACGGCTACGACCCCTCCCTGCGCGACCAGCTCGGGCCAGGGGCGATCGTCGTCACCGGCCGGAACTTCGGGCTGGGCTCGTCGCGCGAGCACGTGGTGCAGGCGCTCAAGGCCTGGGGCGTGCCCGCGGTGGTCGGCAAGAGCTTCGCCCGCATCTTCCGCCGCAACTGCGTGAACCTCGGGCTTGCGATCTTCGAGGCGCCCGACGCCGCCGAAACGGCGCAGCCCGGCTCACGGATCCGGATCGACACCGAGGCCGGCGAGATCGTCGTCGACGGCCGGACCTTCACTACCCCGCCCGTGGCCGAGCTGGTCGCGGAGCTCCAGGCCGCCGGCGGGCTCGTTCCCTGGACGAAGGAGAGAGCACGATGATCGTTCGCGACCTCGGCGACGCCTGGCAGATCGTCCTCCAGACCGACCACGCCGACCTCTCGGCGGCGTTCGCACGCGCGTGGGCGACGCCGCTCGCCCCGTCGCTCGTCCTCGCGACCGAGCGCCACGACGACGGGTGGGCGGTCTGGGAGCAATCACCCCGGTTCGACGAGGACGGCACGCCGATCAACTTCTTCGACGTCGACGTCCGCTCGCACCTCGCCTTTTACCGCGCCGGGATCGCCGCCATCACCGAGGAGGACGAGTACGCCGGACTGCTCGTCTCGATGCACGGCGCCGGGATCTACCGGCAGCGCTACGGCCTCGACACCTCGCTCGGCCTGACGCGCGCGGCGGAGGTACAGGGCGACGTGGACGCATTCGTCGTGGAGCAGGAGGCGAAGTTCGGCGGCGACCCCGGCGAGCGGCAGGCGGACTACGCGCTCCTCCAGCTCTTCGACCGGCTCTCGCTCTACTTCTGCATGCGCGACGTGGTCGGCGGCGAGGCGGCGGAGGTGCAGGGTTACCGGCTCGAGCCGGTGGGTCCGTGGCGGGTCAAGCTGGCGCCGTACCCGTTCGGGAGCAGCCCCGCCCATTTCTCGCTGCTCCGACGGGTCGTGCCGAAGGATGGCTCCGTCGACGTCCTCGCCGCGGCGCCCCAGGAGACGGCGATCACGATCGAGTAACCCGCGTGAAGTCCGGCCCGCTTCGCGGGCCGACGACTTCCCGCGGATGAAACTCGTGCATCGTCGGGCGTCTGCGGGCCGAGCCCGCACATGTCGGGCTCGGCGGCGCCGGGACGCCTCAGTCCTCCAGAATTGCCGCGGCCCGGACCGGCGAGCCGTACGCGACCTCCAGCCGCAGCGGCAGGCCGACGAACAGGAAACGCTGCCCGAGCACGTCCTTCAGGTTGTTCAGGTTCTCGTAGTGCGTGACGCCGCGTTCGGCGCACGCCTTGTGCGTCGGGTACTCGTCGGTCAGGTAGACGAGGTCGGGGCTGATCGTCTCGACGCCGAAGATCTTCACGCCGCGATCGGCCATCCAGTTCACTGCCTCGGCCGAGATCCCGCAGAACCCGTCCAGGAACGCCGGTGTGCCCGCGGTGCGGTTGTAGTGGTCGGAGCAGAACAGGAGGATGTCGCCGGCGCGAAGCTCCTGGCCACTCGCCTCCACGGCCTGGGCGACCTCGTCGGCGGTCACGTCGTGCCCGCGCTCGTACTCGCGGATGTCCACGCAGATCGCCTCGCCGCAGAACGTGTCGAGCGGCATCTCGGCGATCGCGACGCCGCCCTTCTCGTAGTGCCCGAACGCGTCGACGTGGGTCGCAGCGTGGTTGGAAGTGATGATGATCTCGGCGTTGAACGACGGCCGGCCCTCCTCCGCGTCCGAGTGCTGGATGTGGCGGAGGATCTGGGTGGGGGGGAAGAACGGGTGTAGCTGGGACTCGCGGGACAGCGGCTGCGACAGGTCGATCACACGCACGGCGGCTACTCCTTTCCGGCCATTTCCTTGCACACCTGGACGATCCGCGGGATCAAGGCGGCGACGATCCGTTCCCCGGTCTCTACGCGGGCCCGCGTGGCGTCGCCGACCACGCCCGACTCGGTGATGTCGCGAAGCATGTCCATCGGCACGACCACGCCCGGCCCGCTCGCGCGCATGCCGTACCGGCCGAACGACGTCCACGTTCCGCCCGCCTCCTTGACGGCGGCGCCGCGGTCCCAGGCGTCCCGGGTCGCGCGGTCGGCCTCGATCCGCTGGCCGAGCGCCATCGCGAGCGAGGTCTCGGCCTCCTCGGCGTGGATCATCGGTCCCTCGATCTCCGCGAGCGCGTCGGAGGCGAGGTCCCACCACTGGACGAGGAAGACGCGGCGGCCGGTGGTCTCGAAGTAGTGGTTGACAGCGACGGTCAGTGCGGCCGCGTTGCCGCCGTGCCCGTTCACCGCGACGAGATGCTCGAATCCGTGGTGGGCGAGCGAGTCGCAGATCTCGCGAAAGACCTGGAAGAACGTCGGCGTCGACAGGCGCAGCGAGCCCGGGAACTGCATGTGGTACCAGGACAGGGTCACGTTCAGCGTGGGCGCGACCAGCAGCTCGACGCCCTCGGCCTCGCCCGCCTCCGCCGCCCGCGCACACAGCGACCTGGCGATGAAGCAGTCGGTGTCGAGCGGCATGTGCGGCCCGTGCTGCTCGGTCGTCCCGATCGGGATCAGCACCGCGTCCACGCCGCGTGAGATCGCCTGCTCGACCTCCGGCCAGGTCATCCGCTCGATGAACCGCTCGGCCACGGAACGATCTTCACCGAATGTCAGACATCATGCAATACTCGGCCGTCACCGAGTCCGGGAGGTCGTGGATGGAAGGTCGGGCGCAGGTCAACGGCGTCGAGCTCTGGTACCAGGTCTCCGGCGAGGGCGAGCCCGTCGTCCAGATCCACGGAGCGGGCTTCGGGCACTTCAACTTCGCTCCGGCCACCCCGGCGATCGCCGAGCACTTCCGGGTGATCGACTACGACCTGCGCGGCTACGGGCAGTCGGACCGCCCAGTGCAGCACTACGACATGGAGGTCTGGGCGGACGACGTCGCGGGCCTCCTCGACGCGCTCGAGCTCCCCGCCGCGCACGTCCACGGGACCTCGATGGGCGGGATGATCGCAATCGTCTTCGCCGGCAAGTACCCGGAGCGGACGACCTCCGTCGTGGTCAACTGCGCCGCCGCGAAGCTCGGCGCGGCCGGACGCCTCGTCTTCAAGAACTGGATCGACATCGCCCGGATGGATCCCGACGGCCCGGGGAGCCGCATCCTCGCCGAGCTGATCGCGTGGCAGGCGCTCTCGAAGGCGTTCCTCGAGACGCCGGACGGTGTCGCCTCGATCGACAACATCCAGCAGATCCTGCGCGACTCGAACCGGATCGAGGTGTTCACGGCCGCATGCGAGGCGATGTGCGAGATGGACATCCGCGACTGGCTGCCGAAGATCACCTCGCCGGCGCTCGTTCTCGGCGGCGACGAGGATCTGATGACGCCGTGGGACCAGGGGCCGGACGGAGCCGGCCAGCAGGCGATCTACGAGGGGATCGCCGGCGCCGAGAAGCACGTCATCCACGGCTCGAACCACTCGACGATCTTCGACAACACCGACGAGCACGTCCGGGTCGTGATCGACTTCCTCCGGCGAAACAGCGCCGCGTAGGGGCGTGCCGGCGGTCGAGGTCTACGGCGTCGAGCCGATCCCGGCCGAGTTGCGGACGGTCGGGTGGCGCGACCTGTTCGCGATCAACTTCACGTTCTTCCTCAACCCGGTCATGTACGTGCTCGGCGCGCTCGCGGTGGTGGACGGCGGGCTGTCGCTCGGCTGGGCGATCGCGGCCAACGTCCTCGGTCAGGCCCTCGCCTATGCCCTGCTGATCCTGTTCGCACAACCGGGCGTCGACTACGGGCTACCGGGCCAGGTTGCGATGCGGGGGACATTCGGCTTCTGGGGCGCGCGCACTCTCACCTCCCCGTACCGGATGATCGCCGCCACCTACTGGTTCGCCGCCCAGGCGCTGGCAGGCGCGCTCGGGATCCAGGCGATCGTGGTCGCGCTCGGAGGGGACAAGCCGTCGCTCGTTCCGATCGCGCTGGGGCTCGGCCTCTTCCACGCAGCGTTGGCGGTGCTCGGGTTCGATGTGATGCGTTACGTGCTGCGAATCGTCCTGCCCGTCTCGCTCGCCTTCACGGGCGTGCTGCTCGCGCTGTACCTGAGCACGGACGATCCGCGCTTCGAGGCGGGCCGCGTCTTCAGCTCGCCCGACCAGCACCCGACGTGGGCCGGGTTCGCGACCTACGTCACGGTGATGGCCGGCGCCTCGCTGACGCTGGTGCCGAGCGTCGCCGACTTCTGCCGCTACACGCCGAAGCGGAGCGACATGCGGATCGGGCTGTTCGCGTCTGCGACCACGGCCGTGCTGGTCACGACCGTCGTCGGCGGCTGGGCGGGGGCAGCCACCGGCGAGCTCAACCCGTTCGTCGCCGTCGCCGACCTGACGAGCGTGAACGCGGTCCTCGTCGTGCTCGCCGGCGCGATCGTCGTCCAGGGCATCGCCGCGAACATCACCAACGTCTACACGGCCGGCCTGTCGCTCGTGAACGCGGTCCCGCCGCTCGGCCGCTTCCGCTCGACCCTGCTCGTCGCGGCGGCCGCCGTCGGCCTCTGCGCGTTCCCCAGCTTCATCGAGGAGGCGCAGAACTGGATCGGCCACCTCGGCAACCTCGGCGCCCCGCTCGCCGGCGTGGTGCTCGCGGACTACGTCGTGCTCAAGCGCGCCCGCCTGGAACCGAAGGCGCTGTTCGACCCTCACGGGCAATACCGGTACTTCAACGGTGTCAACCTCGCCGCGGTCGCCGCGATCGCCGTCGGCGCCGGCGCCTACTACGCGGTTCCTCAGGCGTGGCTGAAGGTCGTCTGGGGCATCGCGGTGGGCGCCGCCGCCTACGCCGTGCTCCGCCGTGCCGCAGCGGCGCTCGGGGCCTACGCGCCGACCGGGATTCGCACTTCCTCCCAGCGCTCGAGCTCGCCCTCGTAGATGTAGCGCTCCTCGGGCGACCAGAGCTCCCGTCCGGCGAGGTAGCCCTCGTAGATCGCGTGGTCGAGCTTGCGCGGTGCGACGCAGTCGCCGATCCGGTGCAGATTCTCCACGACGCCCTTCAGGTCGAAGTAGAGCCCGTCGTCGGCCTTCGCCCCGGCTGCGAGCACGACCGTGTCGACCCCCTCGATCGTCTCGGCTGCTCCGGTGTAGATGTTGAACAAGCGCACGAGGTCGCCTTCGATCGCGCTCGCCCATGCATTCAGTCGGTAGGCGAGGCCCTTGCCGAGCAGCCGCGTGTACAGGTGCGCCATGTCGAGGGTCGTCAGCGTGACGGGGAACAGGGCGTTCCAGCGGCTGACGAGCTCGACCTCGCTGCCCCCGTCCAAGAGCACTTCGCAGACGCCTGCAGCCGCGCGGGTGCCGTCGTCGTCGAGTACGACCACTCTCCGGCCGACGGGACGCTCCCCCAGCAGCACGTCCCACCCGGTGAGGACGTTGTCCTGTTCGACGCCGGGCAGGCTGTCGACGAGCGGGTTGACGCTCGAAAAGCCGGTACGGGTGGCGACGGCACCGGTCGCGACCAAGACGCCGTCAGGGTCGAGCCCCTGCACCGACGCCGCTGTCGCCTCGGTACCGAGCCGGACGTCGACTCCGAGGCGCTCCAGCCGCCGCTCGAGGTCGGTGACGAGCCAGCCGAACTCCTCCCGAGCCGGCGTGCGCAGGATCAGGTTCACCTGGCCGCCGAGTCGGTCGGCCCGCTCGACGAGGATGACCTCGTGGCCACGCTCGGCGAGCGTGGCGGCCGCTTTCATTCCTGCCGGGCCGCCGCCGGCGACGAGCCAGCGCGCGGGGGGTTCGGCCCGCGGGAGCGGCCCGCCGAACCGACCCTCGCGCCCGGCCGCCGGGTTGACCGTGCAGGCGATCGGCAGGCCCTTGAAGACGCGCCCGATGCAGCCCTGGTTGCCGCGGATGCAGTGGACGATCTCGTCCTCGCGGCCCTCGCGCGCCTTGTTCGCGAACTCCGGGTCGGCGATCTGGGCGCGGGTCATCGCCACCATGTCCGCCTTCCCGGCGGCGAGGATCTCCTCGGCGAGCGCCGCGTCCTTGATCCCTCCGACCGTGAACACCGGCAGCGACACGGCCCCCTTCACCTGCGCGGTCAGATCGACGAGGTAGCCGTCGGGCACGTCGGAGGGCTCGATCGCGCGCCAGATGTTGTGGTAGCCGGCGGCGGTGACGTTGACGTAGTCGATTCCGCCCGCGCGCTCGAGCTCCTGGGCGACGCGGACGGCATCCTCGATGTCGAGGCCGCCCGGGACGAAATCGGTGAGGCTGATCCGGACGCCCACGACCCAGTCGGAGCCGACCCGGCCTCGCACCTCGTCGATCACCTCCCGAGCAAAGCGCAGGCGGTTCTCGAACGTGCCGCCGTACTCGTCCGTGCGCTTGTTGTAGAGCGGTGAGAGGAACTGGTGGAGGAGGTAGCTGTGCGAGATGTGCACCTCGGTGCCGTCGAAGCCGCCCTCGCGTGAGAGCTCCGCCGAGCGTCCCCACCACTCGACCACCTCGCGGATGTCCTCGTGCTCCATGGCCTTCGGCGTCTCGCCGTAGGCCGGGCTCTTCACTGCCGACGGCCCCCAGAGGACGCGCAGATCGTCCGCGGAGTCGCTCGTCGCGTTCAGTCCGAAGTGGTTGAGCTGCGCGAAGATCACGCGCGCCGTGCTCGTGGACGGCATCGGTCAGCCGCCGGTCGGCCTCGAGCGCCTCCCGCAGATACGCCCAGGCGACGCGCGGAAACCCCGTCGTCGAGGTCGGGTGGACGACGCGGTTGCCGGTGATCAACAGACCTGCGCCGCCCTTCGCGCGCGCGGCCTGGTAGTCGACGTTCCGCTGGGAGTCCACGGCGCCGTGCGCGAAGAGCTTGACGTGCGCCGTCTGCATGATCCGGTTCCGGACGGTCACGCTGCCGATCACGAGCGGGCTGAACAGATGCGGGTAGGCGCTCATGCGTCCTCCTTCGCCGGCGAGGTTAGGGCCGTAGACTATGCCGCCGAATGAGCGCCGACGAGTTCGTTCTCGACTCGCCCGTCGTCCGCGACTTCGTCGGCGAAGTGCGGACGGAGTTGGCACGGGGGGCTTCGCCCGAGGCCGCGTGTGCCGCGATCAGACCGGCCTTCGCAGCACTCCTGGCCGATCAGGGCTGGCTTCCGGACGAGCTTGCCGAGCCGGTGCCGGGCAGCGGCATGGGCGGCGGCATCGGCCAGTGGCTCCTCTACCGGACCGACGACGGGTCGCTCTCGCTCTTCTCGCTCGTCGTCCCCTCGGGCTCGGAGACGCCGATCCACGACCACCTCGCCTGGGGCCTGGTCGGCCTCTACCGCGGCGAGCAGGACGAGGAGATCTTCGCCCGCGACGGTGACGCGCTCACTCTCGTGGAGCGCCGGGCGCTCCGGCGGGGCGACCTGTACGAGCTCTTCCCCCCGCACGACGACATCCATCGTGTCCGCACGACGTCGGAGGAGCAGTCGGTCTCCATCCACCTGCTCACCAACGACACGGGCTGCACCTGGCGCCACTCCTACGACCTCGACACGGGCCATGCGAGCCCCTTCCGGTCGGGGTACTCGAACGCCGCCTGCGAGGGCCGCGAGCCGGCTGCCGGAGGCAGTTGACTCTCGCCCCCGGCGGTTGTATACAAGAGCGATCTGTCAGGCGCACCGTCACCCGGCTTGCGATCGGCCCGCATCGAGCTCACGCCGGGAACCTGTGGGGCCGTCTCCTCGAGAGACGGCCTGCGGAAAGGAGAGCGGTAGATGAGTGAGTTCGAGTACGACCCCTTCGAGTATGCAGAGGCACTCGCCGAAGGGGAGGGCTTGGGCGGGAGTGACCTCGACGAGGCAAGGCGGTCGGCGGATGACGAGGACCGTCGCGGCCTGAGCCGGCGCGACCTCCTCGTCAGGGGCGGTCTCGGCGCTGCAGCGGTCGGCGGCCTCGGCGCGCTCGCCGGGCCGGCGGCGGCCAAGCCGGCGGCGAGCGGCAAGTTCACCGGCACGCTCCGCGTCCTCACGTTGGGCGTCGAATTCCCCATCCCGGACATCGCGAAGCAGGCCTCCAAGGACCTGGGCTTCACCATCAAGCCGATCCTCGCGCCGTCAGAGAAGCAGCCGCAGATCGCGATCACGTCGCCGGACACCTTCGACGTCTTCGGCGGCTACAACTACCAGTCGCTCCAGGTGTGGCCTTCCGGCGGCCTCCAGCCGGTCGACACGCACCGGCTCGCCTCGTGGAATTCGCAGTACAAGCTGTTCACGCACGGCAAGCTCAATCCGGCCTCGGCACGGTGCACCTTCGGGCAGGGGAACGCACCGTTCCGCACGACGTTCGTCGATCCGAACGGCTCGACCGGGCTCCCTGCCTATGCCAGCGGCCCGCCGAGCAACAAGCAGATCGTCCGCTGGATCGGCGAGAACGGCAAGCCGATCGCCGGCAAGCCGCAGCCGCGCTGGATCGTCGGCCCGGCGGCGCACTTCAACGCCGACTCGATGGGCTACAACGCCGACGTGATCAAGAAGCGCCCGGAGCAGGTCTCCTGGGCGGAGCTCCTGAACACGAAGTGGAAGGGCCGAGTCTCGCTGCTGCGCGACCCGGGGATCATGAGCCAGGACGCGGCCGCCGCTGTCGGCGCGCTCGGCCTGCTCAAGATCAAGGACTACGGCAACCCGACGAAGGCCGAGATCGACCGGCTCTTCAAGATCCTGACCACGTACAAGAAGAATGGCCAGTTCCGCGCGTTCTGGTCGGCCTTCACCGACTCGGTGAACTTCATGGTCTCGAAGGAGGTCGTGATCGAGTCGATGTGGTCGCCCGCCGTGGCGCTCGTCAAGGCGGCCGGCGTGAACATCCTCTACGCCGCCCCGCCCGAGGGCTTCCGCGGGTGGTGCAGTGCCGAGGGCATCTCCTCGAAGGTCACGGACCCGGCGAAGCTCCAGGCCTGTTACGACTACATCAATTGGAACTACAACGGGTACCTCGGTGCCGTCATCATGCGCCAGGGTTACTACATCGCCAACGGGCAGAAGCTGCTGCCGTGGATCAATTCGGCCGCGGGGAAGAAGGCCGGCTTCACGCCTGCCGAATACGACTATTGGTGGGGCGGCAAGGCGGCCCCGCGTGACCTGCCCGGGATCACCGGCAAGGTCGGCGACATCAAGAAGGGCAGTCGGCGCGAAGGTGGTTCGTTCCCGCAGCGGATCTGCAAGTACTACTCGTGGAACTCCTTCGGCAAGAACAGCGTGTACCTGACCAAGAGGGTGAACGACTTCCTGTCCGCCTAGCAGCGCATGTCGGATCAGGGGGTTTCGAGCAACGAGGGGGCGGCGACCGCCGCCCCCTCCGCATCCGAGGGGTCAGGGCTCGACCTCGTCGGCCTGACCAAGGTCTTCCCCGGCGGGACGGTCGCCGTGGACGACGTCAACCTGCACGTCGACCACGGGGAGTACGTCGTCCTGCTCGGCCCGTCGGGCTGCGGCAAGACCACCACGCTGCGCATGATCGGCGGTCACGAGTGGCCGACCGAGGGCGACATCGTGCTCGACGGCGAGTCGCTGGTCGACCTGCCGCCTCACAAGCGGGCGACGACGACCGTCTTCCAGCACTTCGCTCTCTTCCCGCACCGCTCGGTGCTCTCGAACGTCGAGTTCGGCCTGAAGATGCACGGTATCGGGAAGGAGGAGCGGCGGAGGCGGGCGACGGAGGCGCTCGACATGGTCGGTCTGACTGCGCTCGCCGACCGCAAGCCGAGGGCCCTGTCGGGCGGCCAGCAGCAGCGGGTCGCACTCGCCCGCGTCCTCGTCACCCAGCCGAAGGCGCTGCTCCTGGACGAGCCGCTCGGCGACCTCGACCGGCTGCTCCAGCTGCGTATGCGCGTCGAGCTCCGCAACCTCCAGCGCCAGCTCGGCCTGATGTTCGTCCACGTCACGCACAACCAGGAAGAGGCGCTGTCCATGGCCGACCGGATCGTGGTCATGAACGACGCCCGCATCCAGCAGGTGGCCGACCCGCTGACCATCGCCACGAAACCGGCCACCGAGCTCGTCGCCCGCTTCATGGGCGACAACAACATCATCCGCGGCAAGGTGACCCAGCGGGAGGGCGACCGCCTGGTGGTCGAGGACGAGCACCAGGTCCAGGCGAGCGTCCGTGCCCCCGGCGCGTCGAAGCAGGTAGGGGACAGCGCGATGGTCGCCGTCCGGGCCGCCGCCGTCACGATCGACCCGAACGGCACTGCTCCGGCCGGCCCCAACTCGATCGAGTGCGAGATCGTCTTCGTCGAGTTTCTCGGTGACCTGGTCAAGCTGCACCTGCTCGCCGGCGGCGAGCGGATGCTCGCCAAGGTCACGGCGGAGCACTACCCGGCACTTCGCGGCCGCGAGGGTGACCAGATCCGGATCTCCTGGAAGGAGGAGGATGTCCAGCTCCTCGACGCCTGAGGAGGGCGCCCGGATCGCGATCGAGGAGGTCGAGGAGGCCGAGGCGATCCTGGACCAGCGGCCGCCGAAGGTGGAGGGGGCGCTCGGCGAGGGCCGGGGCAGCGGACGCGTGAGCAACTGGGTCACGACCGGGCTGGCGGCACCGGGGCTGCTCTACATCGGCTTCTACCTGCTGGCTCCGCTCGTCGTGATCGTGCTGGTCAGCTTCTGGACGCGGAGCGATGCGGCCGGCGGCTTCGACCGGATCTGGACGACCGCAAACTACTCGGAACTCTTCAACGACTCGACCTACTGGAAGAACATGCTGACGACGTTCGAGACGTCGTTGATCGCCGTCGCGGCGTGTCTCGTCCTCGGCTTCCCGGTCGCGTACTTCCTGGCGCTCAAGGTGGAGAGCCTGCGCTGGCAGATCGTGCTCTTCATCGTCGCGCTGGCGCCGTTCTGGACGAGCTTCCTCACGCGCGCAATCGCCTGGACCTTCCCGCTGATGGGCAGCGAGGGGGCACTCAACCAGCTGTTACTCAAGCTGCACCTGATCTCGGCGCCGGTGTCGGAGTTCGGGTTCTCGCTCCTGTCGGTGCGGCTCGCGATGATCCAGCTCTACATCCTGTTCATGATCACGCCGCTCTTCTTCTCGCTGGCCCAGGTCGACCGGTCGGCGATCGAGGCGGCGCGCGACCTCGGCGGCAACTGGTGGCGGACGTTCCGCGAGGTGATCCTGCCGCAGACGATGCCCGGCATCGTCATCGGCTCGATCTTCATCTTCGTGCTGACGATGGGCGACTACGGCACGGTGAACACGATCGGCGGCGGGAACATCACCTCGGTCGGGACGATCGTCAAGTCCAGGGTGGACATCCCTGA
>CAWEGI010000005.1:0-33164 GCA_963808815.1 uncultured Actinomycetes bacterium
ATGCTGACGCTTCCGGCGTCACGACTTCGCCTCGCACCAGGGCTGTCAGCTTCGCTGTCGCCTCTGTACTCGGCTTCGTCTCTCACGGCAGGCTGAAGGCGGCGGCGGCGTTCTCTTCGATCGCCCTCTCGAGCGCGGCTGCCTCCTGCCCGCGCGCCTCGGCGAGCGCCGCAAGGGTGTGAACAACGTTCGCGGGCTCATTCGGCCGGCCGCGGACGGGCTGCGGCGCCAGGTACGGCGCGTCTGTCTCGGCCAGGATCCGGTCGGCCGGGATCCGTGCGGCCGCCGTGCGCAGGTCGGCCGCCTTCGGGTAGGTCGTGTTCCCCGCGAACGAGACGTAGTACCCGCGGTCGAGCGCCGCCGGGAGCAGATCGGTGGACGAGAAGCAGTGGAGCACGACCGTGCCTGCGAAGCCGTCGAGTTCGACGAGCGTGTCCTCGTCGGCCGCCCGAGTGTGGACGACGACCGGCTTCCCCGTGTCGGCGGCGACAGCGAGCAGGCGCCGAAAGAGCCTCCGCTGGTCGTCCCGCGGCGCGTAGTCGCGGAAGTAGTCGAGCCCGGTCTCGCCGACGGCCACCGCGCGTGGGTGATCCAGAAGCTCCGTCAAGCGGTCGACGTCGTCGACGGCGACGGCGCCTGCCTCGTGCGGGTGGAGCCCGAGCACGGCGTAGACGCCCTCGTGGCGATCGGCGAGGTCGAGCGCCGTCCGGCAGCCGGCGACCGTGGTGCCGACGGTGAGGATGCGGCCGACGCCCGCCTCGAGTGCGCGGGACACCGCCGCATCAGGATCGTCGAGTGCGTCGAGGTGCGCGTGGGTGTCGATCACGCCGCCGGGGCCGGCGCGTCGACGCGCGGGAAGAGCGGCGCAGCGGGCTCGATCCCTTCGACCGCCTCGGCCACCCCGGGCGCGACCCGGTCGAGCGACAGGTCGTCCGGCTGACGAAGCGCCTCCAGGATCCGCGGAGCGGTCTCGGGAAGATACGGCGCGAGCGCGACGGCGACGGCCACGATCCCGTCGGCGAGGTCGTAGAGAACGGTGTCCAACTCGATCGACCGTGCTTCGTCCTTGGCCAGGTTCCACGGCGCCGTCGCCTCGACGTGCTGGTTGAGAGCACGAACCGCTTGCCAGATCGAGTCGAGCGCCCCCGTGATGTCGTAGCGGTCGAAGTGCTCGACGACCGCCTCGCGCAGGGCGGCCGCGTCGAAGGCGCCCGGGCCGGGCGATCGCGCCAACCGCCCCTCGCGGTAGCGAGCGATCATTGCCGTCGTCCGGGAGACGAGGTTGCCGAGGTCGTTCGCCAGCTCGGTCTCGTACCGCTCACCGAAGCTGTCGAGCGAGACGTTGCCATCCTGACCGAACGTCACCTGTCTCGCACACCAGAAGCGGACCGCGTCGGCGCCGTAGATGTCGATCAGATCGAGCGGGTCGATCGCGTTGCCCAGGGACTTCGAGATCTTCTGCTGATCGATGTTCAGGTAGCCGTGCACGAAGAGCTGGCGGGGACGCTCGTAGCCGGCCGCGAGCAGTAGCGCGGGCCAGTAGACACAGTGGAAACGCAGGATGTCCTTGCCGAGGAAATGCACCGCGGGCCAGAACCGCTCGAGGTTCTCGCCCGGCGCGTAGTGGAGCGCGCTCAGGTAGTTGACGAGAGCGTCGGCCCAGACGTAGGCGACCTGCTCGGGGTCCCACGGAATCGGCACCCCCCAAGTCTGGGTCGCGCGGCTGATCGAGAAGTCGCGGAGACCGCCCGCGATGAAGCTGCGCGCCTCGTTGTAGCGGAATTGCGGCAGCACGAAGTCCGGTTGCTCGTCGTAGATCGCGAGCAGCCGATCCTGGTAGGCGGACAGGCGAAAGAACCAGTTCCGTTCCTCGATCCACTCCGGCACGGTGCCGTGGTCCGGGCACTTGCCGTCGACGAGCTCGTCTTCGGTCTTGAAAGCCTCGCACCCGAAGCAGTACAGGCCGGCATAGACGTCCTGGTAGATGTCGTCGTGGCCGTTGTCGCGGATGCGCAGGAGGAAGTCCTGGACAAACGCCTTGTGTCCCTCATCGCTGGTTCGGATGAAGAAATCGTTCGTCGCGTTCACCCGTCGGGGCACTTCCTGCCACGCGCCGACGATCCGATCCGTGTAGGCGCGTGGCTCCAGCCCCTGCTCCGCCGCGACGCGCGCGACCTTGTCCGCATGCTCGTCCACGCCCGTGAGGAAGTAGGTCTCGTCGCCGCGCTGGCGGTGATGCCGGACGACGATGTCCGCGGCGATGGTCGTGTACGCGTGCCCGATGTGCGGGGTCGAGTTCACGTAGTAGATCGGTGTGGTCAGGTAGAAGCGCATCTCCCGAAATGATAGGTGTCGCCTCGCGGATGACCCGACGGGCCAATCCCGCTCGCCGGTGTCGGAGGACGACGATCCCGAGTGCCGCCCCGAGGGCGGAGAGAACAGCCGCCGACAGCCAGAGCAGCGATGCTGTACCGGAGTCCGGCGTGTGGCGTTCCCGGATCGTCGGCCCCGACAACGGCTGGAGCGCACGGTCCGCGGGACGAGCATCGGCCATCGCCCCGGACGCGCGCCAGGCGCCGGCGACGATCTTTGCTCCCCTACCTACCGCGGCCGCCGACACCGGCAGGGGCCCAACATGCGCATGGACCGTCGTCGGCGCAGCCGAGGCCCACATGGCAAGGGGCCGTGCCGCTCGCGTATGCGCCGACCGGGTGCGAGCGGCCGCGTGAACCGGTGGTGAACCGACTGCTTCCACTTTCGAGGTGCGCGCGGGTGCGGGGACGCTGCGGATCGGCACGGCCCGGAGGCGCGTGACCGGACCGGTAACAGAGGCTCGCGGCGGGCGGCCCGCGATTGTCAGACCCGAGGGCCCCTCGACATCGGCTCGCGCCTGCACAGGCGCGATCGCCTTGGCCGGCTCCGGGGGCTGTGGCGTGTCTGGCGTCGGCGGCGAATCCACGGGAACCGGATCGGCCTGTGCGGCCGTGTCCGGTGCATTCGCGGCATCCGGAGCCTGCGACGCCGCAGGAGCCGCCGGTGCAGCGGTCGTGTGTGGCTTCGGAGCAGTCACGGGGGTTGGTGAAGTGGGCAGAGGCGCCTCACCGGCGGGCTTGGCCGTGCGAGCCGGGAGAAATGCAAGCGGATCGAGGTAGCCGTTCGCGTCGCTGGTCGTGCGGATGCCGAGGTGGACGTACGGGGCATCCTGCTCTGGTGTGCCCGACGGGCCGATGGCGCCCACCGCCTGCCCCTCCGCGACGTGGCCGCCGCGGGTGACGGCGATCGAGCCGAGGTGCACGAGGGTGACGGAGAACCCCTCGGCGGTCTCGATCGTCACGCTGAGCCCGTTCGTCGGTAGCGATCCCGCGAAGGAGACGACCCCCGATCGCGGGGCGGCGACGGGGGCGCCGGTATCTCCGCCGACGTCGATGCCGCGGTGCTGACCCGGGGCGTACGGGTCGCTTCCGTAACGAAACGCCTGCAGGACCGGGCCGGACGCCGGCCAGGTCCATGCCTTCGCCGGGGAAGCCAGAGCAAGGAAAGCGACTGCGGCGGCACACGTCGTTCGCAATGGAGACAACATACGAATGATGGTAGGGAGGCTTCCCCTCCGTTGTCAAGCCTGGTTACAGTTTCGTCACAGTGAGCGCCGGTAGAGCGCGTTCCGGCTCATCCCGGCGAGCCGGGCGACGAGGTCGGCCGCCTGCCGTCGCCCCACGCCGGCCGAGACGAGTTCGTCGAGCGCCGCGAGCGCGCGCTCCTCGCCTTCTGCGTCCGACAATCGATCGGCAGGGCCGAGAACGAGGGTGATCTCGCCTTTTGGCGGCTCTGAGAAGCGTCCGGCGACCGCGGAAGGCGAGCCGCGCACGACCTCCTCGAACTGCTTGGTCAGCTCGCGGCAGACGGCGACGGGGCGGTCCGGCAAGGCGCGCGAGAGGGACGCCAGCGTCCGGGGCAGGCGCCGCGGGGACTCGAAGGCAACCGCCGGCCAGGGCCAGCGGCGAAGCTCGTCCCACACCGCGCCGAGCGCCGACTCGCCCCGCGGCAGGTAGCCGAGGAACTGGTAGCGCTCGGACGCGAAACCGCTGACGACGAGCGCTGTCTCGACCGCCGACGCTCCCGGCAGCACCGTGACCGGCACTCCCCGCTCGAGAGCGGCCGCGATCAACCGCGCCCCTGGGTCGCTGATCCCAGGAAGGCCGGCGTCGCTGACGAGCGCAACCCTGGATCCCGCCTCGATTTGCGGGAGCACCTCGGCCGTGCGAGCGGCCTCGTTGTGCTCGTGATAGCTGAGGAGGCGCGTGGAGAGGCCGTGGCGGTCGAGGAGGATCCGCGTCCGTCGCGTGTCCTCGCAGAGGACGAGATCGGCCTCTGCGAGCTCGTCGAGAACGCGGAGCGTGACGTCCTGGAGGTTGCCGATCGGAGTCGCGCAGACCGCGAGCGGCATCAGGCCTGGGCGGACTCGGCGGCGTCGAGCGCGACCAGGGCGGCGCCGATCATCCCGGCCGACGTGCCCAGTTTCGCCCGCACGACGCGCATCCCCTCGCGGATCGGCTTCAGGGCTTCGCGCTCCATGACCTCGCGCGCGGGCGCCAGTAGCAGCTCGCCGGCCGCGGCGAAGCCACCACCCACGACGATCAGCTCGGGGTCGTAGGCGTTCACGATGCTGCCCAGCCCCGAGCCGAGCTTGCGCCCGATCTCGGTCAGGAGCTCGAGCGCGGTAGCGTCGCCCTCGTTCGCGATCCGGACGAGCCGGTGCGCGTCGGCCGCCGGGCCGAAGGCCTCGGCAGCAAGTTCGTCGGCCGCCTTCCCAGACACGTACGACTCGAGATGTCCATGGCCGCCGCAGGAGCAGAGGACGCCGTCGTGGACGATGACCACGTGGCCGAGCTCCGCGCCGGCGCCGATCGAGCCTCGATAGGGGCGCCCTCCGAGGATCAACCCGCCGCCGACGCCCGTGCCCAGCGTGAGCATGACCATGTCGGTCGTGCCGCGGCCGGCTCCGGCGCGCCACTCCGCGATCGCCGCCGCATGGCCGTCATTGTCGATCGCCACGGGCAGCGCCAGCCGTTCGCTCATCACCTCTCGGAACGGCACGTCGACGAGCGGGATGTTCACCGACCCTATCGCCGTCCCGGTTCGCTGGTCGATCCGCGACGGGATGCCGAAGCCGACTGCGACGACGCTCTCGTCGAGCAGCTCGCGGACCGCGGTCTCGAGCCCGTCGAGGAGCTCGTCCTCCGATTCGAGCGGAGTCGTGTACTCGCGGTGCGCGGAGATCGTCCCATCGCTGCCGACAACGCCGGCGAGAATCTTCGTCCCGCCGACGTCGACACCGATCACGTTGGGCACCACGGGCGCGGCTACCCTATCGCCGCGTCCGGTCCCGAGGCGTCCCAGACCGACACTTCTGCGCCCCGCCGCTGGGGCTACCATTCGCCGCCGGATGCCGCCGGAGGAGAAGCCCTACCGCCTCTACCGAGGAGGAAGGGTCAAGGGCAAGGTCCCGGCGGTCAGGCCCGAGCGCCCGGGCCTACGCCGGCCGCGCGTCAACCTCCGGCCGACCCGCCGCTGGCTGCGATGGATCCCGGTGCTGATCGGCGCCTTCCTGCTGCTGGTCGTCGTGTGGGCCGCGGTCAGCTACTTCCAGTTCCGGGACGGGGTCTCGGCCGCGAACAAGCGGCTGAGCCCACGCGTCGAGCAGATGCTCGACGCACAGCGCGGCAACGCCACGAACATCCTCCTGCTCGGGACCGACCACGCTCAGGTCAGCGGCCGTGAGTCGGCGAACCGCAGCGACTCGATCACGCTCGTCCGGGTCGACACCGACAAACATCGCATCGCGTACCTGTCGATCCCGCGCGATCTCGTCGTCGAGATTCCGGGCTACGGAAACTCCAAGATCAACGCGGCGATGCAGCTCGGCGGCCCGCGGCTGGCGGTGCTGACCGTCAAGAAGTTGACCGGCCTGCCGGTGAACCACGTCGCAGTCGTCGACTTCAGCCAGTTCGAGGACCTGATCGACAAGCTCGGCGGGATCGACATCACGGTCGCCAAACCGATCGTCTCCAAGTTCGACTGCCCCTATTCGACCGAGGAGCGGTGCGCCCGCTGGCCCGGCTGGCGGTTCGCAAAGGGGAAGCAGCACTTGGACGGCCACCGGGCGCTGATCTACTCCCGGGTCCGCAAGAACGCGCTCGATCCCTCGGACACGGATTTCTCGCGTGCGGAGCGCAACCAGCAGGTGCTGAATGCGGTGGCCGGGAAGCTGACGAGCTTCGGGACGCTCGTGAAGCTCCCGTTCATCGGCGACGACCTGCTCGCGCCGGTCACGACCGACCTGTCGACGCACTCGTTCCTCTCGCTCGGCTGGTCGAAGTTCCGTTCGAGCAGTGGATCGACGCTGCACTGCCGGCTCGGCGGCGAGTCCAGCGGCGGCGAGATCCGCTCGGTCGAGGAGAACTTCAGCGTGATCCAGGAGTTCACCGGCGCGTCGGCGCCGCAGCCGCCGGTTCCCGGCTCGGGAGCGTTCGGCCCGGGCTGCGTCACCGGGAACCAGACGCTCGGCGTACGCTGACGGCCCTCAGGGCGTGCTGACGACCACGCGGAAGGTGCCCGCCTGCTTCGCCGCGATGCGCAGGAGCATCGAGCGCTGCCCGCAGGCTGTCGCCGAGACAGTGGCGGGCGCCGCCGGGGCGAGGACCCGGCCGCTCGACGGGTCCAGGAGCTCGAGCGTGGCGTTGGCGGTGCCCGAGACCGTGGCCTGAACCGTGCCGTCCAGCCCGGTCGCGATCGTGTGCTCGACGGGCGCGAAGGCCCGCGCCGCGCCCGCGCTCGAGACCCTGAACGAGCCCCGCAGCGCCGGGTGAACATCGGAGCGGTAACGGTAAACGCCGGGCCTGAGGGCAAGCGCCCAGCTGACCCGGCCTCGCGCGAGCACGCCCGTCCTGCGGTCGACTCCCGGGCCGCTGAGATGGAAATTGTCCTGCTTGGAGAGGTCGCGGACGACCAGCGCGTACGGCCCCGGCGCGAGGATCTTGACCGGCGAGGCCGCGGCCGTCTTCAGCGTCAGCGTCCGGGCGACGGTCGCGTTGAGGCCGACTGCCGGGGCGGTGAAGCGACCGTCCAGGGTCGTCGACGAGGGAGCCGTCCAGGGCTGCTGCACGTCGGCGAGCGCTGCCGCCTGGGCGCCGGCGTCCGGAGTGAAGCTCGCGTCGACGACCAGCGGCAGGTGCGCCCAAGGGTAGACGCCCCGAGACTCCTCGAGCGCGCGGTACGCCTCGGCGAACGCCTCGCCCGTGTTGAGCCGGTAGTGAGCGCCTTCGTCGCCGGGGAAGGCCGTCCCGGCCGCAGCGCGCGCGCAGACGCTCGCGTAGGTCGCCCACCGCTTCGGGCCATAGCCGTTCGAATCCCAGGGGTCGTTCCGCCGGTTCGCGGCGATGTGGTGTCCGTACTCGTGCGCGGCGATATCCAAGTCGACGCCCGGGTCGAGGTCGCCCGGGATGACCAGGATCCTCCTGGCGGGGCTGTAGCAGCCGCCTGCCTCCGGCCCGCAGAACGACTGCACCTCGGACAGCAGGGCGACGTAGACGGTGAGGCTCGGGAGCTCGGATCCGTGGTGCAGCCAGGCGAAGAAGTTCACCCAGGTCGCCCGCGCCGATTCGTCCTGCGGAAATGCGTCGGACAGGTAGACGGTGACCGCCTCGCCCGTCGAGGCGACCGACGGCCCACCCCACCACGACCCGCGGACGACTCGATCGAGGCTGCTCGGCCGCATCCCGACCTTGTCCGCCCGGAGCAAGCCACGCGGCGCGAAGACGGGCGGCGCCCAGGCTCCCTCGAGACGCGCGGCGCCCCCGGCCGCCGGCGTGGCCGTCGCTCCCGACGCGAGGGCCCCCCCGACCAGGAGACCGACGAGCACGGCACCGACCCGAACGCGGCACCGTTTCGCCATCCCTGCCCCCATGCGATCCCGCCGTCAGCTCTCGCTGGCGGCGGCCTTCTTCTCCGGTTTGGCGGTGGTGTCGGCCTTTTCGGTCTTCGTCTCGTCCTTCTTCGCCGTGCCGTCACCCTCGGAGGCGTCGCGCTTCCGCGACCCGCGGCCGTAGTCGGTCGAGTAGAAGCCCGACCCCTTGAAATGGATGGGAACCGGGTGGAACACCTTGGTCAGGGGTGCCGCGCCGCACACCTCGCAGACCTCCGGATCGGGATCGTTGATTCTGTGGAATACCTCGAAGAGATGCCCGTTCGGACAGCGAAACTCGTAGATCGGCACGGCCGGACAAGGCTACCAGGGTCATCCACAGCCCTTTTTACGCGCGTAAGGTTCGGCCGGATTCGATGAACGAGACCGCGACCACGATCGACGCCGCAGCGCCGGCGCTTCCCCGCCTGCGCCACGTGGCGGCGGAGCTCGACCGCAGGCTGTTCGTCGCGGGCGTGGCGGCGTGCACGGCGGGCGTCGCGGTGTTCCTCCTGGTCCAGCTGTCGGCCTGGCCGCCGCACGAGGACGAGACACTGCCGCTGTTCGTCGGCCGGCAACCGATCGACGGCCTCTTCGACATCGTCCTCGGCAAGCGCGGCGGGGCCCCGTTGCACTTCCTCCTCGCCTGGATCGTGGCGCACGCGGGAGGCGGCCTCGAGACCATGCGCTTCTTCTCCGCGCTGTTCGCGGTGGCGAGCATCCCGGCGATCGCAGTACTCGGCAACCGGCTGGCCGGTCGCGGGCCTGCACTTGCCGCGTGCGTGCTCGCGGCGGCGAGCTGGATCCTCCTCTTCCACGGCATCTACGCCCGCATGTACAGCCTCTTCCTCTTCCTCTCGACGCTGTCGTACCTCGCCCTGCTCCGCGCGACCGAACGAGGCGGGAAGCGGGCCTGGACGCTCTGGGCCATCGTCATGCTGCTCACCATCGGGTCGCACCCGTACGGCGCGCTCGTGCTCGGCTCCCAGGGGCTCTACGTTCTGGTCACCCGCAGCAGGCTCCGCCAGGCCGTCGTTGCCTTCGGTGTCGTGCTCCTCCTCGCCGTCCCGCTCTGGCGCAGCAGTGTCGTGCTCGCCAATCGTCTGGAGGTCGGTGTGGGCGGCGGCGGCGGCGGCAAGCTGCGCACGCCTCGGGAGGTGTTCGCGTACCTCTGGCACGTGGCCGGCGACGCCTCGACCGGCTACGCCGGCGTCCTCGTGATCGTGCTGGTGTTCGCGGTGTACGGCCTGGTCTGGCAGGCGCGGAGACGGCCGCGCAGCGCGCTCCTGACGGGTTGCGTCGTGATCACGCCGACGGCCTTCTTCCTTCTCGGCCGGTTCGGCGGGAACTCGGCGCCCGAGTCGCGCCACCTGATCTTCGTGCTGCCGTTCTTCGCCCTGGCAGCCGCGAGCGGGATCGTGGCGGCATCGCGTTCGGCCGGCCGCTTCGGCCCTCTGCTCGCCGGGTTGGTCGTGCTGGCGATCGTCCCCGCGGAGATCGCCTGGGCCTGGCACAAGACTCCGGCTCTGTTCGACCGCGAGAATCCGGTCCGCGTCGACGCCCGCCGCGCGGCCGCCGAGTGGCTCGGGGCGACCTCACGGCCCGACGACGTGCTTTTCGCCTACGAGCCCGTCTACCTCGCGGCCTGGGAGAAGCATCGGGACGCGGTGTCGCGGACGGTCGTGCCCCGTGCCGATCCCAAGCTGGCGCTCGAGACACTCGACGAGACCGGCAAGCCGCTCGGGCGCGGCGTCTGGGCGTTCGACGCCGGCGACAACAACAACGCCGTGAAGCGGACGATGATCGAGCGGCGCCTGCCGTTCCCGCGCAGCGAGTTCGAAGCTCGCGCCTTCGGGCCGTTCCTGATCATCCGCACGCGCAAATCGACGGTCACGGTCGCCCACTACCTCGAGGACGCCCGCAAGGCCGAACTGATCGGGAAGTCGCTCGGGATGGGTGACGCAGACATCAACTACGACACCGTCCACCGCGCTCAGGTGCGGGTGATCGTGCGCTCCCTTTCGAGAGTCTCCTCGTAGCACGGCGCCTCTTCGAAGGCTGCGAGGCCGACCGGGGTGCGCCGGGGCGCGGCGCGCCGACGTCGCGCGGCAGCGAGCGCGGCAGAGGCGCCGACGAGACCGCCGATCAGGAAGCTGCGCATCCGGCTCCGCCGGTTCTGGTCCACGGGGCGATCGTACTCCTACGCTGCCAGCTCGCGGATCCGCACGGCTGCACGGGTGAGCAACCGCCCGTCGAACACGAACGGAGTCGCGTTTGCGATCTCGTGGAACGGCGGACCGTCGAGATTGTCCGCGCCGGCGGCCGCGTTCAGCGCGTACCGGACGGGAATCTCGTGGCAGACGACGAGGACGCGTTCCGCCTCCAACCCTGCCAGCCCGTCGAAGGCCTCGGCGTAGCGGAGCGCAGCGGTGTCGAGGCTCTCGCCGCCGGGGAAAGGCTGCTTGCGGCCCAGCCCCCGCTTTACCTCGCGGTAGCGGGCGAGCGGCTCACCGTCGAGCTCGCCGATCTTGATGTCGTCGAGCCGGGGCTCGACCTCGACCGGGACCTGCCGGTCGCCGAGCGCCAGCTCGGCCGTCTCACGTGTGCGCGGGAACCGGGTATGGACGCAGAGGTCGAGCTCGGCGTTCGCGAGCTGGGCACCGAGCAGCCTCGCCTCGTCGCGACCGCGCTCGGTGAGCGTAACGGGCACGGACGGATCGCCGTTCACGCGGCCCTCCAGGTTCAGCACGGACTCGGCGTGCCGGGCGAGGAAGACGATCAAGAAGACAGCTGATCGAGCAGGCTGTCGATCTCGATCAGCTCGAACGTCTGGAGCTTCGCGCTCCCGCGCGCGCCGAGCGCGATCGAGACCTTGGCGACCGTCTCCGCGTCGGGCGCCTCGACGATGTTCAGGAAGTCGTACGCGCCGATCATCCCCCACTGGTGCAACACCTTCGCGCCAAGCTCCTCGACGTCCCGGTTGACCTCCTTCAGGCGCTCGGGATTGGCCTGCAAGGTCTGCACCCCTTTTGCCGTCAGCGTCGTCAGCATCACGTACTTCGGCATCACGCCTCCTGGGTCGGGGCCTCGAGCTTACTCGCCCTCACCCGGACGCGAGCAGCCTGATCCAGGTAGAGGATCGCCGCCCCCACGAACAGCATCGGCGACAGGACCAGGTCGGCGAGCAGGGCCGCCGACCGCTCTGTCACCTCACTTCCGGTCCGCAGCAGCAGCGCGAGCATCAGCCGGACGACGTAGAAGACGATCACGAGCGTCGCCAGCCCGGCGAGCGCATGGACGAAGTCGACCCGCGCCAGCCGGTACGAGCGGCGGAAGCTGTCCGCAGCGCCCCTGCTCTCGACCAGCGCGGCCGGAACGACCCAGCCGACGAGCGCCAGGTACGCGACGGCGGGCAGGACGAGCAGCTGTGCGAGCAGCGGCACCGGCAGGAAGACGAGGACGCCCAGCCCGTAGGCGATCGCCAGCGCACGGCCGGCGGGCCGTTTCCCGGTCACGAGGACGATCGCGACGATGTACGACGCGGTCAGCAGCAGCGCGCCGAGGAGGATGGTCACCTCGATCCCGCCTCCGAGCAGCGAGGTCGGCGTGTCGAAGTCGCGCGGCGGTGGATGACCACGCGGCTCGACCCGCCGGTGGCCGAAGGCGACCGTCAGCTGCGTCAGCGCCGCAACCGACAGGCCCAGCGGAAGCGTCTGGAAGAAATGGTGCTGGTAGAAGCGGATCGTCTCCGCGACGAGCTGTCCGACCGAGCGCTCCTCGGGCGGTAGCGGGGGCGGGAGCGGCTGCGGCTGGCGGGGCGCGCGGCGTCGCTTGCTGGCGGTCCGGGCCATGTCAGAAGCGCCGCCTGGTCAGGAAGTAGTGGATGAAATACACGGGGACGGTGATGCCCGCGGCCAGGAAGGTCAGTACGCCCCAAGCGGTTGCATGGCGGCTGCCGTGCCTGCTGGCGTGCCAGTAGATCCACATGGAGAGGGCGGCCGCGAGCAGCACCACCAGGACGAACTGGCCCGGGCTGAGGTCCGCGAACGCCGCGAGAGGCACCGGGCGAGCCTAGCGTGCGATGATCGCAGGGATGGGCTACCACGTCGTCCTTGGTGAGGACCACGCCTACGAAGAGCGGCCGCCGCCGGATGGACGGGAGGGCGACCCGGCTCGCCGCGCCGCCGACATCACCACCGCGGCCGGATTGCAGCAGTCGCGTGCGCGGCTCTGGCGCTATCCGCCCGGAAGCCGCGGCCGGCGCCACGCCGACCACGCCCAGGAGGAAGTCTTCGTCGTGCTGGCGGGGACCCTGACCATGCACCTCGGCGAGCCAGCCGAGCGGGTCGAGCTGCCGCCTGAGAGCGTCGTCGCCGTCGAACCCGGCACGCCGTTGCAACTGCGGAACGAAGGCGACGAGGAGGTGGTGGTGTTCATCTACGGCGCCCCGCCCGAGCAGGCAGGCGCCGATTTCCTGGCCGACGCCGAGCCGTAGCGGCCGTCTCGGCCCTGCACGTCGGCACACGGAACCTGGCGATCGCGGAGTGACGCGATTGCGCCGAGCTTGCGCCGAATCACGCGGCGGCAGCGACCGCGGCGGCCTTCTCGAACACGAGCTCGTCGTCGCGGGCGTCGACCCGCACCGTGTCGCCCTCCCCGAAGTCGCCCTCGAGCAGGCGCATCGCCAGCGGGTTCTCGACCAGCCGCTGCAGGGCGCGCTTGAGCGGGCCGGGCGCCGTAGGTCGGGTCCCAGCCCGCCTCGGCGACGACCTCCTTCGCCTCGTCGGTCAGCTCGAGCGAGAGTCCGCGTTCGGCGAGCCGGTCACGCAGGCGCCGGAGCTGGAGCTCGACGATCTCACCGATCTGCTCCCGACTCAGCGGGTGGAACTCGACCACCTCGTCGACGCGGTTGAGGAACTCGGGCCGGAAGAACTCGCGGAGCGCCTCGGTCGAGCGGACGTTCGACGTCATCACGATCACCGTGTTGCGGAAGTCCACGGTGCGGCCCTGGCCGTCGGTCAGCCGGCCGTCGTCGAGAATCTGCAGCAGGACGTCGAAGACCTCGGCGCTCGCCTTCTCGATCTCGTCGAGGAGTACGACCGAGTACGGCCGGCGGCGGACCGCCTCCGTGAGCTGGCCGCCCTCCTCGTAGCCGACATAGCCCGGCGGCGCGCCGACCAGCCGCGCGACCGTGTGCCGCTCCTGGTACTCGGACATGTCCAGGCGTACCATCGCCCGCTCGTCGTCGAACATGAACTCGGCCAGCGCACGGGCGAGCTCGGTCTTCCCGACGCCGGTCGGTCCGAGGAAGATGAACGAGCCGATCGGACGGTTCGGGTCCTGGAGGCCGGTGCGGGCGCGACGCAGCGCGTTCGCGACCGCCTCGACCGCGTCGTCCTGGCCGACGACGCGTTCGTGCAGCCGCTCCTCCATGTGGATCAGCTTCTCGGTTTCGCCCTCGAGCAGCCGCTCGACCGGCACCCCGGTCCAGCGGCCGACGACGGCGGCGACGTCGTCCTCGTCGACCTCTTCCTTGACCATCGGCTCGCCGTCCGGCACCTGACGCTCCCCCAGCTCCTGCTCGAGCTGCGGGAAGCTCCCCATAGCGGATCTCGGCGACCCGCTGGAGCTCGCCCTGGCGCTCGGACCGCTCCGCCTCGATCTTCAGCTCGTCGATGCGTCGCTTGATCTGACTGACGCGCTCGAGCGCCTCCTTCTCCTTCGACCAGCGCGCGGCCAGCTCGTCGCGGCGGGCTTTCGCCTCGGCCAGCTCGCGCTCGACCGGCTCGCGTACTTCCTTGTTCTCCTTCTTCATCGCCGCGAGTTCGATCTCGAGCTGGCGGACACGCCGCTCGGCCTCGTCGAGCTCGAGCGGCGAGGAGTCGATCTCCATCCGGAGCCGCGAAGCGGCCTCGTCGATCAGGTCGATCGCCTTGTCGGGCAGCTGCCGGTCGGAGATGTAGCGGTCTGAGAGCACCGCGGCCGCGACCAGCGCGGCGTCGCGGATGGCGACGCCGTGGTGCGCCTCGTAGCGCTCCTTCAGGCCGCGCAGGATGGCGATCGTGTCCGACACCGACGGCTCGCCGACGAACACGGGCTGGAAGCGCCGCTCGAGCGCGGCGTCCTTCTCGATGTGCTTGCGGTACTCGTCGAGAGTGGTCGCGCCGATGCAGCGCAGCTCGCCCCGGGCGAGCATCGGCTTGAGCATGTTGGCGGCGTCGACGGCGCCCTCGGCCGCGCCGGCACCGACGATCGTGTGCAACTCGTCGATGAAGAGGACGATTTCCCCCGCTGCGGACTCGATCTCGGTGAGAACCGCCTTCAGCCGTTCCTCGAACTCACCGCGGTACTTCGACCCGGCGAGCAGCGAGCCGATGTCGAGCGCCCAGACGCGCTTGCCCTTCAGTCCCTCGGGCACGTCGCCGGCGACGATGCGCTGCGCGAGCCCTTCGACGATCGCCGTCTTGCCGACGCCGGGGTCGCCGATCAGCACCGGGTTGTTCTTCGTCCGCCGCGAGAGCACCTGGATCACGCGCCGGATCTCCTCGTCGCGGCCGATCACCGGATCGAGCTTGCCGCCCTCCGCCAGCGCGGTCAGGTCGCGGCCGAACTTCTCCAGCGCCTGGTAGGTGCCCTCGGGATCCTGCGAGCTGACCCGCTGGCCGCCGCGCACCTCCTGGATCTTCGCAAGGAGCTGGTCGCGGGGAACCGCGTCGAGCGCGAGCAGCAGGTGCTCGGTCGACACGTAGTCGTCCTCCAGCTTCTTCGCCTCGTCGAACGCCCGATCGAGGATCTTCGACAGCGCGGCCGACATGGTGGGCTGCTGCTGCCCGCCCTCGATCCGCGGCTTCCGGGCCAGCTTCTCCTCGGCCGAAGAGCGGAGCTCTTCGGCCGATTCCACGAGTGCGCGCGGCAGATCCTGGTCGAGCAGTGCGAGCAGCAGGTGCTCGGGGTAGAGCTCGGGGTTGCCGAGGCGGCGCGCGCGCTCCTGCGCTGCGGCCACCGCCTCCTGCGACTTGATCGTCAGCTTGTTGAAGTCCATCAGGTTGCTCTCCTCACCGGGAAGGGCGACCCCTCGCGGTAGACCACGAGGTCGCGCCGGTACTGGCGGTGCACCTGCTCGATCGCGTCACGCATTTCTGCTTCGAGCCGATTGAAACGCGCGCGCATCTGCGCGAGCTCGTCCTCCAGAGCGATCACGCGAGCGACGCCGGCCAAGTTGAGCCCGAGCTCGGTGGTCAGCCGCTGGACCAGCCGTAGCCGGTCGAGGTCGTGCTCGGAGTAGAGGCGGGTGCCGCCCGGAGTCCGTCCCGGCCGCACGAGCCCCTTGTTCTCGTAGATCCGGAGCGTCTGCGGGTGCATGCCGACGAGCTCGGCCGCGACCGAGATCATGTAGCGCGGACGCTCGTAGTCGTGGGTGCTCATGCGGACGCCTTCTTCAGCTCCTCGAGCAGCTCGCGCTCGCGCTTCGACAGCTTCTTCGGAACCTCGATCTTCAGGCGCGCGAGCACGTCGCCGCGCCCCGAGCTCTTCAGCTTCGGCGCGCCCTTGCCCTTGACGCGGAGCAGCTTCCCGTCCTGCGACCCGGCAGGCACCTTGACCTGGACCGGCCCGTCCGGGGTCGGCACCGACGCCTTGGTCCCCAGCGCTGCGTCTGCGAACGAGACCGGAACGTCGACGACCAGGTCGTCGCCGCGGCGCGTGAACGTCTTCGACGGCTCCACCCGCGTGACGACGTACAGGTCGCCTGCGGGCGCGCCGCCCCAGCCGGCCTCGCCCTTGCCCTTCAGACGGATCCGCGTGCCGTCCTTGACTCCGGCCGGGATCTTCACCGTGTAGCGCTTGGTCCGCCGCTCTCTGCCCGTGCCGCGACACGTCGGGCACGGATCCTCGATCACCGTGCCGTTGCCGCGGCAGCGCGGGCACGGCTGGGAGAGCGAGAAGAACCCCTGGCTCTCGGCCACGACGCCGCGGCCGCCGCACTGCGGGCAGATGATCGGCGCCGTGCCGGGCTTCGCCCCCGAGCCGTGGCACGTGTGGCAGGCGACCTCGAGCGCGACCGGGATCTTCGTTTCAACGCCCCTGAGGGCATCCTCGAAGGACAGGTTCACCTGCACCTCGACGTCGTTGCCGCGCTGGCCTCGTGGCTCGGGACGCGACCGCGCTGCCGCCGCCGAACATCCCGCCGAGGATGTCGCCGAGGTCGCCGAGGTTCCCGAAGTCGAAGCCCTCGGACGCGTTCCAGTTGAACCCGCCTCCCGGCCCCGGCCGGCCGTTCGTCGAGCCGTAGGCGTCGTACTGCTTGCGCTTCTCGGAGTCGGAAAGCACGTCGTACGCGTTCTGGACCTCCTTGAACCGCTCCTCGGCCTCCTGGTCGCCCGGATTCGCGTCGGGGTGGTGCTGGCGCGCGAGCTTGCGATACGCCTTCTTGATCTCGTCGGCCGAAGCGTTCTTGGCAACGCCGAGCGTTTCGTAGAGCGAGGTGCTCACTCGACGACCACCACGCTCATTCAGCTACCACAACCCTGGCGGGCCGCAGGACGCGGTCGCCGAGGCGGTAGCCCTTCTGGAGGACCTCGACGACCGAGCCCGGCTCCGCGCCCTCGACGGGCTGCGCCAGCAGCGCCTCGTGGACGTGGGGATCGAAGGAGCCGTCGGTCTCGATCTCGGCCAGGCCGGCGCGGGCGAGCACGTCGGCGAGGGCCCGGTGGACCAGTCGTACCCCGTCCTCGAGCTTCGCTTCCTCGTGCTCCTCCGCGGCGACGAGCGCCCGCTCGAGGTCATCCAGAACGGGCAACAGCTCTTTTACGAGAGACTCGCCTGCGCGGGCTGCCTGGGCGGCGCGCTCGCTCTCCGTCCGCTTGCGGAAGTTGTCGAACTCGGCCTTCAGCCGCCGGAGCGAATCGAGATACTCGTCGCGCTCGCGGGTCAGCTCCTCGACCGTTCCGGCGGGGACAGACCCCGACCCAGGGGCGCCACTGGCGCCCGGGTCTTCCGGCAGGGCGTCGCCGGCTTCGCCGGCGACGCTTCCAGCCTCGGAGTCTGTCCCCACGTTCCGCTTGAGCTCATGCTCGGTCACGAAGTCGGAGCCTCCTCGTCGACGACCTCGGCGTCCTCGATCACCTCGTCGTCGGAGGGCTCGGCGCCGTTGCCGCCGCCGGACGCCGCCGACTGCGCGGCGGTCGCCTGCGCGTACACGGCCTCGGCCAGTTTGTGCGAGGCCTCCTGCAGCGCGTCGGTCTTCGCCCGGATCTCGGCGAGGTCGTCGCCGTCTAGCGCCGTGCGCAGCTCCATGATCCGGCCCTCGATCGTCGAGGCCTCGCCCTCGTCAAGCGACTCGCGGTGCTCCTTGAGGCTCTTCTCGGTCGCGTACGCGAGTGCCTCGGCGTTGTTCTTCGCGTCGGCGACCTCGCGCAGCCTGTGCGCCTCGCCGGCGTGCGCCTCGGCGTCCTTGATCATCTGCTCGACCTCCTCCTGCTTCAGGCCCGAGCCGCCCTCGATCTTGATCTGCTGCTCGTTGCCTGTGCCGAGGTCCTTGGCCGTGACGTGGATGATCCCGTTCGCGTCGATGTCGAACGCGACCTCGATCTGCGGCATGCCCCGCGGCGCCGGCGGGATGCCGACGAGCTGGAACTTGCCGAGCGTCTTGTTGTAGGCGGCCATCTCCGACTCGCCCTGGAGCACGTGCACCTCGACGGAGGGCTGGTTGTCCTCGGCCGTCGAGAAGTTCTCCGATTTCTTCGTCGGGATCGTCGTGTTCCGATCGATCAGCTTCGTGAACACACCGCCCTTCGTCTCGATGCCCAGCGAAAGCGGGGTGACGTCGAGGAGCAGTACATCCTTGACCTCGCCCCTGAGAACGCCGGCCTGGATGGCGGCGCCGACAGCGACCACCTCGTCGGGGTTGACGCCCTTGTGCGGCTCCTTGCCGACGATCTCCTTGACCTTGTCCTGCACGGCGGGCATGCGAGTCATGCCGCCGACGAGGACGACGTGGTCGATCTTGGAGGAGTCGAGCCCGGCGTCTTCGAGCACGCGCTTCGTCGGGCCGACCGTCCGCTCCAGCAGCTCGTGGCTGAGCTCGTTCAGCTTCGCCCGCGTGAGCTGGAGGTCGAGGTGCTTCGGCCCCTCCGGAGTGGCGGTGACGAACGGCAGGTTGATCTGCGTCGTCATCGTCGAGGAGAGCTCGATCTTGGCCTTCTCGGCCGCTTCGTACAGGCGCTGGAGAGCCATCCGGTCGGTGGACAGGTCGATGCCCTGGTCCTTCTTGAACTCGGCCACCATCCAGTCGACGATCGCCTTGTCGAAGTTGTCGCCGCCCAGGTGGTTGTCGCCGGAGGTGGCCTTGACCTCGAAGACGCCCTCGCCGAGCTCGAGGATCGACACGTCGAAGGTGCCGCCGCCGAGGTCGAACACGAGGATCGTCTGGTCGGCGCCCTCCTTGTCGAGCCCGTACGCGAGCGCAGCCGCGGTCGGCTCGTTGACGATGCGCAGGACGTTGAGGCCGGCGATCGCGCCGGCGTCCTTGGTCGCCTCGCGCTGCGCGTTGTTGAAGTACGCCGGGACGGTGATCACCGCGTCGGTGACCTGCTCGCCGAGATAGGACTCGGCGTCCGTCTTCAGCTTCTGCAGGATCATCGCCGAGAGCTCGGGCGGCGCATACTCCTGCTCACTCGCTCTCACGCGCACGTCGTCGTTCGGCCCCTTGACCACCTCGTACGGGACGATCTTCATCTCCTCGGAGACCTCATCGAACTTCCGGCCCATGAACCGCTTGATCGAGAAGACGGTGTTCTGCGGGTTGGTCACCTGCTGGCGCTTCGCCGGCGTGCCGACGAGCCGCTGGCCGTCCTTCGTGAACGCGACCACGGACGGCGTCGTCCGTCCGCCCTCCGCGTTCGGGATCACCGTGGGCTCGCCGCCCTCGATCACGGCCATGCACGAGTTGGTCGTGCCGAGGTCGATTCCGATTACCTTTGCCATAGTGCGTACATCTCCTTCGCCGATATGAGTTTTGAACAGCATAAAATCTAAGTCGCTCGATGTCAAATCAGCCACACGACCCCACTCGCGGAGCCGGTTTTGCCGCCGGTCGCACCGCGGCGGCCGCTGCACGGCTGGCCGCGGACGTCGCCCGCGCCTCGCGCGACTCATGGGCCGACGCGCCCGGTGTCGTGGCTCAGGCGAACGCGCTCGCCGACCGGCTCGAGGTGCTCGCCGAGGCCGACGCGGATGTGTTCGCCGCGGCGCTCGTCGCCCTGGCGACGCCTTCGGCGGAGCTCGAGCCGCACATGCAGCGGGCGGCGGCGCTGCCGCTCGAGATCGCAGAGGCGGCGTCGGACGTCGCCGCGGTCGCCGCGGTCGTCGCGGAGCGCTGCGACGGGCTGGTCCGCGCCGACGCTGCCGGCGCCGCCGCGCTCGCCGCCGGGGCGGCGGCAGCAGCGGCCCACCTGGTTGGCGCGAACCTGACGGTGACACCCGACGACCCGCGACTGAAGCAGGCGCTTCGAGCGGCGGACGATGCGCGGTACTCCGCCTCCCGGGCGCTCGACTCCGACGCCTGACTCGTGTTTGATCCGGGCGATGTCCCCGGACGAGGAGCTGATCGCACGGTGCCTGGCAGGCGATCAGGCGGCCTGGGACGACCTCGTCCGGAACTACTCGCGCTACGTGTTCGCGATCTGCTCGCAGGGTTACCGGCTACAGGGCGCCGACGCCGAGGACGCCTTCCAGGACGTCTTCGTCCGGGTCTACGGCCGGCTGGGCTCACTCCGGAACCCGGAGGCGCTTCGTCCCTGGATCGCGCAGCTGACCCGGCGGGTCTGCCTCGACCAGATCGCAAGAGGCAAGCGTGAGGAACCGTCCGAGCTCGACCCGGCCGGCATCGAGGGAGCCATCGAGGAGCTCGACGAGGCGTTCGCCGTCCGCGAGGCGCTCGAGGAGCTGCCGGAGGAGTGCCAGGAAGTGCTCGACCGCTTCTTCTGCCGTGACGAGAGCTACCGAACGATCGGCAAGGCGCTCGGCATCCCCGCGGGAACGATCGCGAGCCGCATCTCGCGCTGCCTCGGCCGGCTCCGGCAGCGCCTCGAGGCATGACCGGGAAGAAACCGGCCCACTCGGACGTCTAGCGAAGTAACGCATGAGCTACGACGAGGAGAAACTGGGCAAGCTGCTGCGCTTTCTCCCGCCCGCACCCGAGGGGTGGGTCCGGGCGGCGCAGGAGCTACCCGCTGCCCGCGCCGCACTGGACGATCTCGTTGCGCGCGCCGAGGCGGACGCGGAGCTGCGTCGACGCATCCTCAACGATCTCGAGGCCACTCTGGCCGCCGAAGGAGTCGAGCCCAGCTCCGCTCTCCTCGCCGAGCTTCGCGTTCGCCTGACCGACTAGCATCGGCGTGTGAACGAGCTCCCCGCCTGGAGCCTGCCAGCCGCCGCGGCCGAGGAGATCGCGCTGGAGGTGGAGTGGCCGGCCGAGGTCACACGGGAGTGGGCCTGGGGCGGCTCGACCGGCAAGGGCGTCCGCGTCTGCATCCTCGACAGCGGTGTCGAGCCGACGCATCCACTGGTCGGCCATGTGGAGAGCGCAGTCGCCGTGTCGAAGGACGAGGACGGAGCGGCGATCGTCGGAGACGACCTCGAAGGCGACGTCTGCGGCCACGGCACCGCCTGCGCCGGCATCGTCCGCTCTCTCGCGCCGGAGGCCGAGATCCACAGCGTCCGCGTCCTCGGCGCGGGCCTGAGGGGGGCGGCAACGTCCTCTTGTTCGGCCTTCGGTACGCGGTCGAGCAGGGCTTCGACGTCGTCAACCTGAGCCTCTCGACGACGAAGAAGGACTACGCCGCCGTCCTGCACGAGCTCGCCGACTCGGCCTACTTCCAGCGGACGGTGCTCGTCGCCTCGGCGCACAACATGCCGGTCGAGAGCTATCCGTGGCGTTTCTCCTCGGTGATCTCCGTCGGCAGCCACGAGGACGCCGATCCGCTGTCGCTCTACTACAACCCGAACCCACCGGTCGAGTTCTTCGCGAAAGGGGTTGACGTGGAAGTTGCCTGGCTCGGCGGCGAGACTCTCAGCGCTTCCGGAAACAGCTTCGCGACACCGCACGTCTCGGGTATCTGCGCCCTGATCCGCTCCAAGCACCCCGAGCTGACGCCGTTCCAGCTGAAGAGCGTCCTGCACCTGACCTCGTCGAATGTAGGAGGAACGAGATGAGCGAGCTGAATGCAGCGGTCGCGGCTGCCGCCCTGGGCTCGGAGGATCGCTTCCGCGAGCTGCTCCGCTCCGTTGTCGAGGTGGCCCGCTCGATCTTCGCGGCCAAGGCGTCCTCGATCCTCTTGCTCGACGAGGAGGCGAACGAGCTCGTCTTCGAAGCCGTGGTCGGCGAGGGAGAGGACGGCCTGCTCGGTCAGCGCTTCCCGGCCGGAACCGGTGTGGCGGGCTGGGTGCTGGCGACGCGAACGCCGCTCGTGATCGAGGACGTCGCCCGTGACCCGCGTTTCGCGAAAGACGTCGCCGAGGGAACGGGTTACGTGCCGCAGGGGCTGATGGCGGTGCCGCTGTTGCACGACGAGCGGGCGCTCGGCGTGCTCGAGGTGCTCGACAGGCAGTCCCGATTCACGCTACAGGAGATGGAGCTGCTCGGGCTCTTCGCCTCGCAGGCGGCGATCGCGCTCGACCTCCTCCGCCGGGCGCGCGACGCGGAGGCCGCCCTGGCCGGCGACGGAAACCTGGCGGTGGTCGCCCGGCTCGCTGGTGCACTCGCGGACATGGACGAAGAAGCAAGGCCAGACGCGCAGGCGCTGCTGAAATCACTGGAGACGGTCTTCAGACGCAAATGAGCCCGGCGACGCCGGGCTCATTTTGTCCGAAAACGGACGAGCTAGCTGCCAGTGATGGTCCAGCCGTCGGCTTAGGGGAGCGCCTCCATGTGACCCTCGACGTCGTCGTCCTCGTCGGCACGGGGGAGCGCCTCCATGTGACCCTCGACGTCGTCGCCCTCGTCGGCCTGGGGGAGCACTTCCATGTGACCCTCGACGTCCTGTCCGCCCTCGTCGTTCTCGGGGAGGGCCTCCAGATTTCTCTCGTCCGCCACTGTACGCCTCCTTCGAAGTGTTGCCGCGAATTGCGGTTCGCCCTACTAGACGCCGCACCTAGCGCAAATCTTCCCACGATCCCTTCCAATTGCCAACCGACGCTGTAATGCTCGCCGCTGCATGAAACGCGTGCGCGAGCAGCTGGGCGAGTCGCTCGCCGCCTTTCGGGACAACTTCGCGAATCCGCAACTCCGTCGGCTGCAGCTCGCCGGCATGGGCTCAGTGATGGGCCTCTGGGCGTACAGCATCGCGCTCGCCGTCTACGCCTACGACGTCGGGGGCGCCAAGGCGGTGGGCCTGGTCACGCTCGTTCGTGCCGTCCCGGCTGCGATCTCGGCACCGTTCACCTCGACGCTGGCCGACCGGCTTCCCCGCGTGCCCTTCATGGTCGTCACGAACCTTGGTCGTGCGTCCGCCATCGGATGCGCCGGGGTAGTCGCGCTCGCCGGTGGATCCCAGTGGCTCGTCTACACGCTTGCAGGCCTGGCCTCGATCCTCGGAACGGCATTCATGCCCGCCGAGGCCGCCCTCCTCCCCGACCTCGCCCGGACACCAGAGGAGCTCACCGCCGCGAATGTCGTCCGAAGCACGATCGAAAGCGTTGGAACCTTCGCGGGTCCGGCGATCGGCGGCGCACTGCTCGCGTTCTGGAGTCCGGGAACCGTGATGCTCGTCACGGCGGCCGCCTTCATCTGGGGAGCGGTGCTGGTCTCGTTGATCCGCCCCGCCGCGATCCGCGGCGAGCGTGAGCTTCAGGATGAGGCGAAAGGCGGTTTCCTGCGCGAGGCCGCAGGTGGTTTCCGGGCGATCGCCCACGATCGCCGCCTTCGCGTCCTGGTCGGCCTCTACGGGGCGCAGACGCTCCTCGCGGGCGCACTCACCGTGCTAATAGTCGTCACGGCTCTCGACCTCCTGAACCGAGGGGATTCGACGGTCGGTCTGCTCAACGCAGCGATGGGCATCGGCGGCCTCATAGGTGCCCTCGCCGCCTTCACGCTCCTCGGGCGCAAGCGGCTCGCCTCCGATTTCGGGCTCGGGATCGTGCTCTGGGGAGCGCCGCTCGCCGCGATCGGAATCTGGCCCTACAGCTGGGTGGCGCTCGTCGCCCTCGCGGTGCACGGGCTCGGCAACACACTCGTCGACGTCGCCGGCCTGACTCTGCTCCAGCGCACCGCCCCTCCGGACGTGCTTGCCCGCGTGTTCGGTGTGCTGCAGATGATCCTCGTCGGCACGATCGGAATCGGCGCGGCGCTGACCCCTCTGCTGATCGACCTGGTCGGAAGCCGCTGGGCGTTGGTCATCACGGGAGCCATCCTTCCCATCCTGGCTGCGCTCACTTGGAGGGAGCTGGTCCGGATCGACGCAGAGGCACGGATGCCCGTTCACCTCGAGCTGCTGCGGCAGATACCGATCTTCTCGCCGTTACCGGCGCTCACCCTCGAGCGCTTGGCGGCGGAGCTCGAGGCCCTGACGGCGAAGGCGGGCACCACAATCATCCAGCAGGGCGATCACGGCGATCGGTTCTACGTGGTCGAATCCGGCCGCCTCAAGGTAACGGTGGACGGCTCGCCGAGTGGTGAGCTCGGGCCTGGCGACTCGTTCGGCGAGATCGCCCTGCTCCGGGACGTTCGGCGGACGGCGACGGTCGAGGCCGAAACCGACGCCCAGCTGCAGGCGCTCGGGCGCGACGCGTTCCTCGATGCCGTGACCGGCCATCCGCCGAGCGCAAGTGCCGCGGACGCGGTCGTGAGTGTCCGGCTCGAACTCGCCACACCCGACTAGGATCCCGCGGGTGGACCCGCGGATCCAGGCGTACGCGCGCGTACTGGTCGACTGCATCGACGCCCAGCCCGGCTGGCAAGTGCTCGTCCGCTCCCAGCCGCCCGCCCGGCCGCTGATCGAGGAGGTGGCCCGCGAGCTCGCCCGCCGGGGCTCGCGGGCGCTCGTCCGCCTCGGCTTCGACGCGGTCGGCGGCATGTTCACCCGCGTCGCGCCGATGGAGCTGATCACGAACGTGTCGGCCATCGAGCTGCACGAGATCCGCAACGCGGACTCGTACATGGCGATCGTCGCTCCGGAAAACACCCGAGCCGGCGCGGACGTGCCCGCGGAGCGCGTCAGCGCCCGGCAGGCAGCCCTGCGCGAGCCGCACATGCCGTTCCTGATGGACGCCAAGCCGTGGGTCGGCTGCTACTACCCGACTGCCGCGGCGGCCCAGGACGCGGATCTCCCCCTCCCTGCCTTCGAGGACTTCCTCTACGGCGCGGTGTTGATCGACTGGCACGCGCTGCGCGAGAAGATGGAGCGCATCGCGGAGCACTTCGACCGGGCGGAGTCGGTGCGGATCGTCGGAGCCGAGACCGACCTCACATTCAGCCTGGCGGGACGCGAGGGGAAGGTCGACGCGCTCGGCGCCAACATGCCGGGCGGCGAGATCTTCTACTCGCCTCTCGAGGACACGGCCGAAGGGGTCATCAGCTATTCGGAGTATCCGGCCTGTTACCTCGACCACGAGGTCGCCGGCGTGCGCCTCCACTTCGAGGGCGGCAAGATCGTCGACGCCTCCGCCACGAGCGACGAGCAGTTCCTGCTCGGCGCGCTCGACACCGACGAGGGCGCACGGCGGCTCGGCGAGTTCGGGATCGGCTGCAACCCGGGCATCCAGCGCCACATGCGCAACACCCTGTTCGACGAGAAGATGGAGGGCACGGTCCATCTCGCGATCGGCACCGGGTTCCCGCAGATCGGCGGCGTGAACACGAGCGGGATCCACTGGGACATGGTCAAGGAGCTCCGGAACGGCGGCCGGATCGAGCTCGACAGCAAGGTCGTCCAGGAAAACGGCATATGGGCGCTTTCGTAGACCCACGCGTCGAGCAGTACGCTCGGCTCCTCGTCGATCGCTCGCTCGGGGTTCAGGCGGGCTGGCAGGTGATGGTGGTGGCCACGCCGTCTGCGCGGCCGCTGGTCGAGGAGCTCGTCCGTCAGATCGGACGGAAGGGCGCCTGGCCACTCGTCCGGCTTTCGTACGTCGACCATGAGCAGGTGCCGTTCGACAGCCTCTGGGCGACCGAGGCGCCGGAGGAGCAGCTCGGGACGATGGCCCCGAGCGAGGCGCGCACGCGCGAGGAGCTGGACGCCTGGCTCCTGGTCTTCGGGTCGGAGAACACCCGTGGCGGCACGATCCTCCCGGCCGACCGGCGCCAGAAGCTGCGCCAGGCGTACGTGGAGTTCACGCGCCGACGCCTCGCCACCGCCTTGCCCTGGGTCGGCTGCCTCTACCCGACCGAGGCACTCGCCCAGGAGGCGGCGATGACGCTCGCCGATTACGCCGAGTTCGTCTTCGGCGCTTGCCTTCTCGACTGGGAGCGCGAACGCGAGCGCATGAACCGCTACACCGAGCGGTTCGACGCTGCGGAGACCGTCCGCATCGTCGGCCCCGGCACCGACCTCACGCTGTCGATCTCCGGGCGCTCCGGCCTCGTCGACGATGCCCACTACAACATGCCGGGCGGCGAGTTCTTCTACTCGCCGCTCGAGGACTCGGCGGAGGGCGTGGTCGAGTTCTCCGAGTTCCCCGCCGTCTACCAGGGCGCGATCTGCGAGGGCGTCCGCCTGCGCTTCGAGGGCGGCAGAGTCGTCGAAGCCTCGGCGACTGCGAACGAGGAGTTCCTGCTGGGTGCGCTCGACACCGACGAGGGCGCGCGCCGGGTCGGCGAACTCGGCATCGGCTGCAACCCCGGCATCCAGCGGCACACGCGCAACACGCTCTTCGACGAGAAGATCGACGGGACGGTGCACCTCGCGGTCGGCGCCGGGCTCGCGGTCGTCGGGGGCGTGAACCAGAGCGCCGTCCACTGGGACATGGTCAAGGACCTCCGCTCCGCGGGGCGGATCGAGCTCGACGGCGAGGTCGTCCAGGAGAACGGCGCGTGGGCGCTCTAGACCCGCGTGTCGAGCAGTACGCCCGCCTCCTGGTCGAGCGGTCACTCGACGTTCAGCCCGGCTGGCAGGTGCTGATCAGGACGCAGCCGGAAGCGCGACCGCTGGTCGAGGAGCTGATCCGGCTGATCGCCGGGCGCGGCGCCTATCCGCTTCTGCGGATGAACTTCACCCTGTTCCCGAACGACGAGCCCTGGGCGGCCGAGGCCCCCCTGGATCTGGTCGGCGAGATCGCTCCGATCGACCTCTACGCCTCCGACCACATGGACGCACGGATCACCGTCGAGGCGCCCGACAATACCCGCGGCGTCGCCGAGGTGAGCTCCGAGCGCCGGGCGCTGATGAAGAAAGCGGCGGCGCCGTTCTTCCGCCGGACGATGGCGGACGAGATTCCCTGGGTGGGCTGCCAGTTCCCGACCAACGCGCTACGCCCAGGAGGCAGGCGTTCCCCTGACGGCGTTCGAGGACTACTTCTACGGCGCGTGCCTGCGGGACTGGGACGCGGAATCGGAGTCGATGCACCGGCTGCTCGCCCGGTTCGACGACGCCGACCAGGTGCACATCGTCGGCGACGAGACCGACCTCACCCTGTCGCTTCGCGATCGCAAGGGCGAAGTGGACGACGGCCGCGTGAACATGCCCGGCGGCGAGTTCTTCTACTCTCCGCGCGAGGACTCCGCCGAGGGAACGATCTACTTCGACGTCGCCACCATGCTGGACTCGGCGCCCGTCTCGGGAATCAGGCTGACCTTCCGCAAGGGACGGGTCGACGAGGCTTCCGCGGAGCAGGGCGAGGCCGAGCTCGAGGCCGCGCTCGACATCGACGAGGGCGCCCGCTTCGTCGGCGAGCTCGGGATCGGCTGCAACACCGGCATCACGCGGCCGATGCGAAACATCCTCTACGACGAGAAGATGGCCGGGACGATCCACCTCGCCGTGGGCGCGAGCTACCCGAAGGTCGGTGGGACGAACGTCAGCTCCCTTCACTGGGACCTGATCAAGGACCTCCGGAAGGGCGGCCGCATCGAACTGGACGGCGAGGTCGTCCAGGAGAACGGCACCTGGCTGATCTAGGCCGTTCGGGACATGTCAAGGGTCAGGCCTCTGCCATGTCCGGATGAGACGCGTCGCGCTGGCGACGTGCGGCGAGCTGCCCGACGGCGACGAGGACTTTCCGCCGCTGATCGCCGCGCTCGCGGCCGAGGGGATCCACTCGGAGGCCGCCGTCTGGGCCGACGCCGTCGTCGACTGGAGCTCCTACGACCTCGTGCTTCCGCGCTCGACCTGGGACTACGCCGAACGCCGCGACGACTTTCTCGCCTGGGCCGCGTCGCTTCCGCGAGTCCTAAACCCGCTTCCGGTCCTCGAGTGGAACACGGACAAGCAGAGATATCTCGCCGATCTCGCGGACGCCGACCTGCCGGTCGTGCCGACGACGTTCGTCGAGCCCGCCGATGAGCTTCGTCCGCCGGATGGTCCGTTCGTGGTCAAGCCCGCGGTATCGGCGGGTGGGCGGAGCTCGGCGCGGTTCGACGGCCACGAGCTCGACGCCGCCGAGGCGCTCGTCGCCCGCATCCACGCCGAGAACCGCACGGCGATGGTCCAGCCGTACCTCGGCGACCGCGACGAAAAGGCGCTCATCTACCTGGACGGCGAGTACTCGCACGCAGTCCGGCGCCGCGTGCCGCTGCCCGCGGCGGGGGAACGGGACGTCCTCTACCTCGACGAGGACCTCGGCCCTGCGGAGGCGACCGATGCGGAGAAGGACATCGCCGGCGCGGCGCTCGCCTGCGCCCCCGCGTCGCTTCTCTACGGGCGCGTCGACCTGATGGGAAACGCGCTGCTCGAGCTCGAGATCGCCGAACCGTCGCTCTATCTGGCCTTCGGCGAGGGTGCCGCAAACCGCTTCGCCAAAGCAATTTCGCGGCACATCTGAGCGCGGCCGCGGCGCCCCGGCCGGGCCGGTTACAGTGGGGACATGAGGGACGAAACCGAGCGCAAAGGCGACAACGAAGCCGTCGGCGTTGGTGCGAGGCGACATCGTGACGCCGAACACGCCGGCGTGCGCGACACCCTCGGGCGTCCGCTCCGCGATCTGCGGGTCTCGGTCACCGACCGCTGCAACTTCCGGTGCGTCTACTGCATGCCGAAGGAGGTCTTCGGGCGCGAATACCGTTTCCTGGAGCGGCGCGAGCTGCTCAGCTTCGAGGAGATCGAGCGGCTGGCGCGCGCGTTCGTCACGCACGGCGTCGAGAAGATCCGGATCACGGGCGGCGAGCCCCTCGTCCGGCGCGACCTCGAGCGGCTGATCGACAAGCTGGCAGCGATCGGCGACCTCGACCTGACGCTGACGACGAACGGCTCGCTCCTTCCGCAGAAGGCGCAAGCGCTCCGCGACGCCGGCCTCGGCCGGGTGACGGTCAGCCTCGACTCGCTCGACGACGAGGTCTTCACCGCGATGAACGACGTCGACTTCCCGGTGGAACGGGTGCTCGCCGGGATCGACGCCGCCGCGGACGCCGGGCTCCCGGTGAAGGTGAACATGGTCGTCAAGCGCGGAGCGAACGAGGACAGCGTGCTGCCGATGGCCCACCTCTTCCGCGAACGCGGTCACATCCTCCGCTTCATCGAGTACATGGACGTCGGCCACTCGAACGGCTGGCGGCTCGACGACGTCGTCCCCGCCGCCGAGATCGTCGCCGCGATCGACGCCGAGCTACCGCTCGAGCCGGCGGAGCCCAACTATCCGGGTGAGGTGGCGAGGCGGTGGCGCTACCGCGACGGCGGCGGCGAGATCGGCGTGATCGCGTCTGTCACGCAGCCCTTCTGCGGCGACTGCACGAGGGCGCGGCTGTCCGCCGAGGGTCGCCTGTACACCTGCCTCTTCGGCGTCCGCGGCCACGACCTGCGCGCACTCGTCCGCGCCGACGTGTCGGACCACGAACTGCGCGAGGAGATCGGGCGGATCTGGGCCCGGCGCACAGACCGGTATTCGGAGATGCGGTCGGCGAACACGGCCGAGCTGCCCAAGGTGGAGATGTCGTATATCGGCGGGTAGGGAAGGAATGAATCCGACCAGCTGTCACGTTAGTATCCACATGCCCGCCCGGGAGCACGCTCGATGACCGCACTCGTCCAAGCAGGCCGTAGACACCTGCCCAGAGGCTGGGCCGACCTCGGGCTGCAAGTCGCGATCTGGTTCGGCTTCCTGGCCCTCTACCAGGTCGCGCGCGGGGTAGCCGACCGCAACCCGACGCAGGCGTTCGAGAACGGCCTGGGCGTCATCCGGATCGAGGAGCGCGTCGGGGACCTGTTCGAGCTGACAGCCGCCAACTTCGTCTCCGGCTCGCACTTCCTGCTGCTGCTCGTCAACTGGACGTACTGGAACTCGGAGTTCACGGTCGTCGGGCTCGCGCTCCTGTGGGTGTACCTGCGGCGGAACAGTGCCTTCCTGCGGTTCCGAAACTGGATCCTGCTCGCAAACGTGGTCGGGCTGGTCGGCTACGTCGTCGTCCCGACGGCACCGCCGCGGATGTTCCCGACCTTCGGCTTCCCGGACACGCTGTCGAACATCGGCACGCTGAACCACGGCAGCGGCCTGATCCAGCTCGCCGCGAACCCGTATGCGGCGATGCCGAGCCTCCACGCCGCCGATGCTTTGATCGTCGGCATCTCGATGGCGCTCGTCTGCCGGCACTGGTGGGCGAAGGCGTTGTGGCTGCTGTGGCCGGCCTGGGTCTGGTTCGCAGTGATGGCGACCGGCAACCACTTCTGGCTCGACATCCTCGCGGGCATCGTGGTCGCGCTCCTCGCGGCGATCGTCGTCTACCGCCGGCCGATCCTGCGGCGCCTGCGCCCGAGCCCGGCAGCGGGCTGACGCCTCCATCCGTGGACGTCAAGTCCACCTACACCGATGGCGCCCGGCAGATCGCGTCCCGGTCAATGACCGGGCTCGCGCGCACCCGTCTGACCCCTTCGATGCTGACAGCGGCCGGCGTGTCGACGTGCGTCCTCGCCTCCGTGCTCGTCTACTTCGAGTACCGGAACGAGTGGCTCTTCTTCTGGGCAGGCTCGATCGTGTTCGCGATCGGCTCGATCATGGACATCCTTGACGGTGCCCTCGCTCGCGCCGGCGGCAAGGCGACGGTCTTCGGCGCGTTTCTCGACTCGACCCTCGACCGCGTCGGGGAGGCCTTCATGCTCGGGGCGATCGGGGTCGCCCTCGCCCGGGACGGGAACGAGACGGCTCTGATGTTCACCTTCGCGGCGATGGCAGGCTCGTTTCTCGTCTCGTACACGAGGTCGAAGGCGGAGACGCTCGGCCTCAAAGGCGACGTCGGCATCGGCTCGAGGGCCGAGCGGGTGGTGGTCATCTGCCTCGGCCTGGCCGTCGCCCCGTGGGGCGGTCTCCAGTGGGCGATCTACCTGCTCGCGGCAACCGCCTGGATCACGGTCGCCCAGCGGATCTGGTTCGTCCGCAAGCAGTTGCGCGAACGCGACTAGCCCCTCGTCCGGGCCTTGCCCGCGGGGGCGGGCTGTGTGGTAGCGTGCTAGCACTTTGGGTGCTAGCAGATCACCGAGGAAGGGCGTCCTGGTCAGGGCGCCCTCCTCGTTGAAAGGCGCGCTCGTCCGTGAAACGGCCAGAAAAGGCGCTTCTCTGAACGACGTCGCAGTGGGACTGCTAGCAGATTCGTTCGGTATCGACTACCGGCCGACCGGACGAAAGAGCGCTCTCCCCGGCTCGAGCCCCGTGATCCTCCTGCGGATGCCCGAGGAGCTCCGCGACGCGATCCGGGCCGACGCGGAGCGGGCGGGCGTCCCCTTCAACGACGTCGTGCTCCGGGCGCTCGCCGACGGGCTCGGCATTCCCTTCAGGTCCAACCGACGAAAGGAAGCAATGGCCAACACGAACGGCTCGCAGAACGGCCGCGAGCGCGCGAACGGCAAGGTCCGCGTCGCGATCATCGGTGCCGGCAACTGCGCCAACTCCCTGCTCCAGGGCGTGCAGTACTACAAGGACGCGAGCCCGGAGGACTTCGTTCCCGGGCTGATGCACGTCGACCTCGGCGGGTACCACATCCGCGACATCGAGTTCGTGGCCGCGTTCGACGTCGTCAAGGGCAAGGTCGGCGTCGATCTCGCCGACGCGATCTGGGCGCACCCGAACGACACGATCAAGTTCGCCGACGTGCCGAAGACAGGCGTGAAGGTCTCGCGTGGGATGACGCACGACGGCATCGGCAAGTTCCTTTCCGAGGTCGTCGAGAAGGCGCCCGGCGAGACCGACGACGTCGTCGGGATCCTCAAGGAGACCGGTGCGGACGTGGTCGTCAACTACCTCCCCGTCGGATCCGAGGAGGCGACGAAGTGGTACACGGAGCAGATCCTCGCGGCCGGCTGCGCGATGGTGAACTGCATGCCCGTGTTCATCGCGCGCGAGCCCTACTGGCAGCGCCGCTTCGAGGAGGCAGGGGTGCCGATCATCGGCGACGACATCAAGTCCCAGGTCGGCGCGACGATCTCGCACCGCGTCCTGACGACCCTGTTCCGCGACCGCGGCGTGCGACTGGACAAGACGATGCAGCTGAATGTCGGCGGCAACTCCGACTTCCTGAACATGCTCGAGCGCGACCGGCTCGAGTCGAAGAAGATCTCGAAGACGAACGCCGTCACGTCGATGCTCGACTACGACATCGGCGCCGAGAACGTGCACGTCGGCCCCTCCGACTACGTGCCCTGGCTGACCGACCGCAAGTGGGCGTACATCCGCATGGAGGGCAAGTCGTTCGGCGACGTGCCTCTGAACATCGAGCTCAAGCTCGAGGTCTGGGACTCGCCCAACTCTGCGGGGATCGTGATCGATGCGGTCCGCCTCGCGAAGCTGGCGCTGAACAACGGCGTCGCCGGCGCGCTCGAGGCGCCGAGCTCGTACCTGATGAAGTCGCCGCCGAAGCAGATCCGCGACGACGAAGCGCGCGAGAACACCGAGCGCTTCATCAAGCAGCACGCGCGGAAGCCCGCCAAGGCTGCCGCGAAGGCGTAGCCACAGCTAGCTCGAACTGTCAGGGGACAGTCCTCCGGGGACTGTCCCTGACGCCAACCGCGGCGCAGCTCGAACAGCACGACCAGACCCCTGCCGGGGTCAGTCCCTACGATTCGGGCCATGAGGCTCTGCCTGGTCACGCCGTTCGCGTGGTCGACGGCTCACGAGGTGAACGACCACGTCGCGGGCGTCGCCGCCGAGCTGCGCAAGCTCGGGCACTCGGTCACCGTGCTCGCGCCGTCCAGTCGCGCAGCCGATCTACGGGCCGGCCGCAGGTCGCTGCTCGGCGACGCCGACGACGAGGTGATCGCGATCGGCCCGGCAGTGCCGATCTCCCGGCGAAGCAGCATGGGCGTTCCGGTCGGCTGGCGCGCGAATCTCGCCGTCGCGCTCTCGCGCGGCGGCTACGACCTCGTCCACGGCTTCGAGCCGGCGCTGCCGAGCCTCTCCTACCTGGCGCTCCGCTCGACGCAGACGATCGCAGTCGCGAGCTTCTTCTCGCCGGAGCGCCTCGGCTACCCGCCCGGGAAGGCCCAGCGCGAGAAGCTGCTCGGGCGGATCGACGCGCTCATCGCCTCCTCGGACGAGGTGGCCGCGGCCGCGGGCGAGCGGTTCCCAGGCGACTATCGGATCGTCTCGCCGGGCGTCGACACCTCGCTCTTCCACCCCGGTCGGAAGTCGCAGCTGGTGGTGCTCGAGTGGCGTGGGCTCGAGCGTCCCGTGGCGCGGAGCGTGATCCGGATGCTCGACGACCTGCCCGGCTGGGAGCTCACGTTGCTCCGCACGCGGCCGCTTTCCGGCCGCCCCTACGTTCCCCGTCGGCTGGTCACGCGCGTCCACTCGAGGCTCGGCCGCGACGCGGACACGCGCGCGGCGATACTCCGCGAGGCGGCGATCTACGTGCCGGCGATCGATGGCAGCCAACGACTTCGGCTGGAGGCCGACGCCTCCGGCGCGCCGTCGGCGGATCCGCCAGGCGTCGAGACGCAGCCGGAGCTCGCGGCAGCCGTCGTCGCCCGGCTGGCCGAGGATGCCGAGCTCCGCGAGCGGCTCGGCGCCCAGGCACGAGCCGGGGCGGAGCGCCAGAGCTACGCGGCCGTCGCCGCCGACCTCGACACGCTCTATC
>CAWEGI010000006.1:0-65140 GCA_963808815.1 uncultured Actinomycetes bacterium
GCCAGCCGGCGACGACCTTCCAGACGCGCCCCTACGCGTCGGGGCTCTCGCCGAACGGCGAGCTGGTGGCCGCACAGGCCGCCGTGCCGTCGTTCTACCGCGCGGCGCTCGTCGCCTGGGCACTTGCGCTGGGCGCGACCGGCTATGAGGTGCAGTGGTCGAAGACCAGGTACCCGTGGAAGGCGGCCGCCGCGCCGCTGTACACGGCGGCGACGTGGTCCTGCTCGAGGGCCTCGCGCCCGGAACGTGGTACTACCGCGTGCGTGGGATCGACCCGTATGTGCCCGGGCCGGTGAAACAGATGACCTGGTCGAGCCCGGTCAGGATCATGCTCGTCAAGCCGCGGTTCTCCGTCCAGGACGGCAGCGTCACCACCCGTCGCGTCAAGAAGTAGCGAGCAACCGCTCCTCACGGCGGCGGCGTCGGACGCTCAGGCCGCCGAGCGCCACCGCGCCGAGCACGAAGAACGGCGCGCCCACGACCAGCACGTAGACGAGCACCTTCGCCTCGTCGGCGACGATCTGGCCTGAGCGGTGGAGCGCGAGGCCGATCCGGCCCGGCTCGTGCGGCAGGACGACCGCCTTCTCCTTGCTCCGCAGGTCGAGCGAAACCGTCGCGTACGACGTCTGCCGGCGGAGAGCGGCCTGCTGCTTCTGGAGCACGACTAGCTGCCGCCGCGCCGCCACCAGCCGGTTCTCGAGCCGGGCGCGCTCGGCCGCCGTCAGCGACGGGCTCTCGAGCTTCGCGTGGAGCTTCGCAGTCAGGTCGCGCTGCGCCTGCAGCACGCGGAACCGCCGGTCGAGCTGCGGCTGCGCGTCGCGGATCGAGACGTGCTGGTCGAGGATCTGCCCGAGCGCCGAGTAGCGCACCAGCGCCTCCTGGACGCTGCCGACGGGGACGCGGACCACGAGATAGGCGGAGCCGCGCTCGCTGCCGGAGCCGTACTCGACGCTACGTACGTAGCCGTCGAAGTCGCGCGTCAGACGGAGAGCGCGCTTCGTCGCCGCCGAGAGATCCGCGATCTTCAGCGTCAGCTCGGCCTCGTAGAGCTGCGCCCGGCCGGAGGTGGCGGGCAATGCCGCGCCGCCGAACGAGCCGGAGCCGGCCGCCTTCGAGTCGGCCGTGGCAGCGGGCGGCAGTGTCGCCCGGGGCGCGGCCTCGCCACGCGCCGCGCGTTCGGAGCCGCCGTTGCCGGAGCTCGACAGTCCGACTGCGAGCGCGACCGCCGCCGCCACGGCGGCGCACGCCGGCACCAGCACGACCGCCAGCCGACGCCAAGGAAGCTCACGGCGAGGGCGGCCGCCCTCTGCGGCCGGCGCCCCCGCTGCGATCGCCGCCACCCGGGCGCGCAGATCGGGCGAGGCGGTGATCCGGGCCGAGCGGATCTCGTTCACGATCGACTCTTGATCAGGCTGCGACATCGGCGCTCATCCTCTCTTCGAGCTTCTTCAGTGCCCGGCTGAGCCGGGTCGTGCAGGCCGTGGGCGAAATGCCGAGGACGCGCGCGGCGGTCTCGATTTCGAGGTCGAGCAGGATGCGCAGGGCGATCACCTCGCGCTCGCCGGCCGACAGCGTCGCGAGCGCGCGCTCGAGCTCTGGCGAAAGCCCGCCGAGGAGGCCGTCCTCGACCTCGTTCGGCAGGTCTGCTGCGTACGCCCGCTCGCGCCGGCGGCGGCGCTCCTCGGCGCGGAAGTGGTCGAGCGCGGTCGAGCGTGCAACCCGGCAGAGCCACGTCTTCGCGCTCCCTCGCCTGGGGTCGAAGCGGCGCCACTGGCGCAGCGCCCTCTCGAACGTCTCGGCGGTCAGCTCCTCGGCCATCTCCCGGCTGCGGGTCAGGTAGACGAGGTAGGCGTGGACGTCGTCGAGATGGCGCTCGGCGACGGACTCGAAGCTCGGCACCTCCGCAACGACCTGCACGCCGGATGTACGCCGCCGGCGGCCGATCACGTCACACCGATCTGACCGCGGCCTCGTACACAGGGTCGCGCGCGAACGACTCCAGCTCGGCAGAGAGCAGATCGCCGGGTGAGCACGGAAGCCCTCGCGCGGGCGGCACCACCTCGCCGTCTACCTCGACGCGCGACACCTTGTCGGCGTCGACATGGCTCAGCCGGAAGCGTCTCCGGAGCCGCGCCTGCAACCAGGCGCGCAGCAGCACCGCGTCGGCACGCGGGCCGACGACACGAAGAGTCTTCGCCTGCTTGATCCCGGGCCACCGGTCGGCGAGGGAGGCCCGCCAGGGCAGCATCCGCGCCCATGCCAGGTCGGACACGGCCACGCGCTCGAACCACTCCGCCAGCTTCGCGAGCCCGCTCGGCAACCGTTCCCATTCGCGGGAGTCGACGATCAGTCGGTCGGTGACGCCGATCAGCTGCTCGAACGGCGGGCGGCCGAACAGCGGGCGGCCGCGCCAGCGAAGGAAGACCGGCAGGTCCGGGAGCTGCAGCGGGACGACGACGCTCGCCGGCGCCTCGGCCGCGCTTCCATGCAGCCGGATCCGGACGATCTCGGCGGAGACGCCGGTCCTGCCGCCGGAGAAGCGCTCGACCACGATCGACGCGTCGAAGCCGTCGACGTCCGAGCCCGGTTCGGGATGCAGGAGGAGCGTCCGCGAAGGGACGCGGTCGCCCAGGGCGCGCATCACGTGCTCCGCCGCGAGCGACCACTCGTCGGGTATCCACGCCATGTGGGTGGCGACGCTCGTCCTCTGCGACGAGTCGCGCTGCCGGTCGAGCCACGCCTCGACCTCGGCGACGGACGTGTTCTTCAGCGTCTTCGCCATTCGCGCCGGTCCCGGCGAATGAGCTCGTCGGCCTCGGGCGGCCCCCAGGTTCCCGCGTCGTAGTTGGGAAACGACGTCCGGTCCCGCTTCCACGTGGCGACGATCGAGTCGACCAGCGCCCACTGCTCGTCCACCTCGTCCGCCCGCGTGAAGAGCGTGGCGTCACCCAGGAGGCAGTCGAGGATCAGCCGCTCGTAGGCCTCCGGAAGCTCGGTGCGGAACGCGCCGCCGTAGAGGAAGTCCATGTGGACCGTCCGGAGGGTCAGTCCCTGGCCCGGCACCTTCGCGCCGATTCCCAGCGAAACGCCCTCGTCCGGCTGAATGTGGACGAGCAGGACGTTGGGGCTCACCCCCTCCGATGCGGCCTTGGCGAAGGGTGGGTGCGGCGCGCGCTTGAACTGGATCGCGATCGTCGTCTCGCGCTTCGGCAGCCGCTTCCCGACCCGCACGTAGAACGGCGTTCCGGCCCAGCGCCAGTTGTCAACGTAGAGCTTCGCGGCGACGAACGTCTCGGTGGTCGATCCGCGTGCGACGCCGGGCTCCTCACGGTACCCGGGGACCTCCTTGCCCTCGACGTACCCGCGGCCGTACTGCCCCCGCACGACCCGTTTTGCTCCGGGCGGCCTGATCGCATGCAGCACCTTCACCTTCTCGTTCCGCACGGACTCGGAAGTGAAGTCGATCGGCGGCTCCATGGCGGTGAGGGCAACGAGCTGGAGCAGGTGGTTCTGGAACACGTCGCGGATCGCGCCGGCCGACTCGTAGAACGCCGCCCTGCCCTCGATCCCGATCGACTCGGCGACCGTGATCTCGACCTGGTCGACGAACTGGCGGTTCCAGATCGGCTCGAAGATCCCGTTCGCGAAGCGGAGGGCGAGCATGTTCTGCACCGTCTCCTTGCCGAGGTAGTGGTCGATCCGGAAGATCTCGCGCTCGTCGAAGTAGCGATGGATCTCGTCGTTCAGGCTTCGCGCGCTCGCGCGGTCGGTGCCGAAGGGCTTCTCGACGATGACTCGCGTCCAGCCCTGCCGCTCGCCGCGTCGGCTGCCGATCTCCTCGACCAGCGTCGAGATCGCCCCCGGCGGGACCGCGAAGTAGAAGACGCGGTTGCCCTGCGTGCCGCGCTCCTCGTCGAGCCTGGTCAGCAGCGCGACCAGCTCGTCCTCGCCGTCGTCGGACGCGAAGTCGGTCGACATGTAGTGCATCCCCGAGGCGAGCCGCTTCCAGACCTTCTCGTCGATCGGGTCCCGCCCGAACTCGCGGACGGCTTCCTTCATCCGCGCCCGGAACTCCGCGTCGGTCTCCCCCGTGCGGGAGACGCCGACGATCGAGAGCTCGTCGGGCAGCAGATTGCGAACGGCCAGGGAGTAGATCGCCGGGAAGAGCTTCCGCCGGGTCAGGTCACCCGAGGCGCCGAAGATCACGATCGCGCATGGGTCCGGCGTGCGCGGCAGGTTGAGGCCCTCGGCGAGCGGATTCCTCACGCCTGCTTCGCGTCGGCGGCCTTCACGGCGTGGCCGCCGAACTGCTGGCGCAAGGCGGCGTTGACCTTCGCCGCGAACGACTCGTCCTGGCGAGAGGCGAACCGCGCAAACAGCGCCGCCGTGATCGCGGGCGCCGGGACGCTCTCGTCGATCGCGTTGAACACCGTCCAGCGGCCTTCGCCCGAATCGTCGACGTAGCCGCGGATCTGCTCCAGGCCGGGGTCCTCCTTCAGCGCGAGCACGAGCAGGTCCAGCAGCCAGCTGCGAACGACCGAGCCGTGCTGCCAGAGCGCGGCGACGCGGTCGAGGTCGAGCGGGAACTCCGAGGCCTTCATGATCTCGAAGCCCTCCGCGAGCGACTGCATCATCCCGTACTCGATCCCGTTGTGGACCATCTTCACGAAGTGGCCGGCGCCGGACGGCCCGACGTACGCGTAGCCGCCCTCCTCGGTCAGGTCCTTCAGGAACGGCTCGATCTGCCCGAATGCGGCTTCGTCGCCGCCGACCATCACGCAGTAGCCCTCCTTCAGCCCCCAGATCCCGCCGGAGACGCCGGCGTCGAGGAAGAAGACGTGCTTCTTCGCCGCCTCGGCGGCGCGCCGCTGCGAGTCGCGGAAGTTCGAGTTGCCGCCGTCGACGATGACGTCGCCGTCCTCGAGCAGGCCAGCATCGTCTGGAACGCCATCTCCGTCGGTTCGCCCGACGGGATCATCAGCCACACGACGCGCGGCTGCGGGAGCTTCGTGGCGAGCTCGACCAGCGATTCGGCCGTCCGCTCGGGGTTCGTCCGCGCGTAGGTCTCCACCGTGTGGCCGTGCTCGCGCAGCCGCTCGACCATGTTCGCGCCCATCCGGCCGAGGCCGACCATTCCGAGATTCATGTGATCTCCTCCAGTCGCATGCGCGCGACCGGACGGCCGCGCTCCTTCAACGCCGCATAGTCTCCCGCAGCCTGCGCGCGGATGAGCCGGCCGAAGCCGAACTTCTGCCCGGGGATGGCTAGCTCGTCGCCCGTGTCGTCGACGACCTGGAGGAAGCAACCGATCGGCGCGCCGCCCTTGTGCAGCTGGCCGGTCGAGTGCAGGTAGCGCGGGCCCAGGCCGAACGTGACCACGCAGTCGGTCGCTGCTCGGACACGCTCGACGAACGGACGGAGCCGCTCTTCCTCGGCCGGGTCGACGAACGCCTGGATCGCCACGTAGTCGCCCGGCCGCGCCTGCGCGAGCAACTCCTCCACCGACCCTTCCGGCTCTGTCCCGGGACAGACCCCGGCCCCGGCCGGAGAGAATCTCGCCGGTTCGGTCCTTCGCCTCCTGGACGTTGGGCTGGTCGAACGGGTTTATCTCGAGGATCGCACCCGCGACCGCGGTCGCGAACTCCCAGCGGAAGAACTCGGAGCCGAGGTCATAGGGGTCGTCCAGCTCGACCTCGCGGACCTGACGGTCGGGGCCGTCGGGCGACTCATCCGGTGCCGGTACGAGACCACGGCCGTCTTTTCCGGTGGATTCGGCAAGAAGCTGCTCTACCCACAGACCGAATCCGTCGAGGATTCGGTCTGATGATCACCTTGTCGCGCCCCTCCTGCCAGGAAGCGCCGAGCGCGAGCCCGAGCGCGAGGCCGGGATTGCCGTCCGCGACGCGGCAGGCATTCAGCATCTCCTCGGCGCGGTCGAGCAGCCGGCCCAGCTCGACGCCCATCAACGCGGCGGGCACGAGCCCGAACGGCGACAACGCCGAGTAGCGGCCGCCGATCGTCGGCTCACCGGCGAAGACACGCACATTGCGCGTTTTCGCCAGCTGTTCGAGCGGTGAGCCTGGATCGGTGATCGCGACGCAGCGCCTGCCGCCGCGCTCCCAGAAGAAGTCGAAGTGCGACCTCGTCTCGAGCGTCCCGCCCGATTTCGACGAGACGACGAAGAGGGTCCGTCCGAGGTCGAGCGAGTCGGCCAGCCGGCGGATCGCTCTCGGATGCGTGGTGTCGAGGACGTGGAAGCGCTCGCGACCGAACGCGCGGCGCAGCACCTCGGGCGCGAGGCTCGACCCGCCCATTCCGAGCAGGACGACGTCGTCGGCGCCGTCGGCGGCTTCGGCCAGCTCACCCAGCTCGCCGAGCCGCTGCCTCATCCGCAGCGGCTCGTCGAGCCACCCGAGCCACTGGGCCTCGTCCTTGCCGGTCCAGACGGTCGGGTCGCGCTCCCAGATCCGCTCGACGAGCTCGCCGGGGTCGATCACGGCGTCCCCACGGCGGCGTCTCTTGGAGACGCGTTGGTCAAGCGTTGACCAGCTCGCCGCGCTTCGAGCGGATCCCGTCGAGCAGCTCGGTGAACGAGTCGGAGAACTTCTGCACGCCCTCCTCCTCGAGCACCCGCGTGACGTCGTCGACGTCGACCCCTGCCGTGGCCAGCTCGTCGAAGAGCCGCCTCGCCTCGTCGAGTCCCTGCTCGAGCGTGAGCACGACCTCACCGTGGTCCTGGAACGCCTCGATCGTCTCCTCGGGCATCGTGTTCACGGTGTCGCGGCCGATCAGCTCCTCGACGTAGAGGACGTCCCGGTACGCCGGGTTCTTCGTCGAGGTCGACGCCCAGAGGCACCACTGCTTCGACGCGCCCTTCGTCTCGAGCGCCTCCCAGCGCTCGCCGGAGAAGAGCTCCTTCCAGTTCTGGTACGCGAGCTTCGCGTTCGCGACGGCGAGCCTGCCCTTCAGGTCGTCGTGGCCGCCGATCGCGTCGAGGCGCTTGTCGGCCTCGGTGTCGACCCGGGAGACGAAGAAGCTCGCCACCGACGCGACCCCGGCCGGGTCGCCGCCGTCCCCGACGAGCCGCTCGATCCCGCGGATGTACGCCTCCATCACCTCGCGGTGCCGCTCGCAGCGAGAAGATCAGCGTGACGTTGATCGACTTGCCCGCGGCGATCATCTCCTCGATCGCCGGCAGGCCCTCCTTCGTCGCCGGGATCTTCACGTACAGGTTCGGCTTGTCGATCAGCGCGTGGAAGCGGCGCGCCTCGGCGATCGTCCCCTCGGTGTCGCCGGCGAGCGTCGGGTCGACCTCCATCGAGACGTACCCGCGCAGGCCCCTGCCCTCGTCCCAGACCTTGCGCATCAGGTCGCACGCCTCGCCGATGTCGCGCCCGGCGAGGGCGACGAAGATCTCCTTCGGGTCCTCCTCGTGCTCGAGCAGGTCGCGCATCTGGTCGTCGTAGGCGGTTCCCTGCGAGATCGCCTTCTGGAAGATCGTCGGGTTGGAGGTCACCCCCGTCACCGCGTCCTCGTCCATCAACTGCGCGAGCCGACCCGAGTGCAGGAGGTCGCGGGAGAGGTAGTCGATCCAGACGCTCTGGCCGAGAGCCGAGAGCCGGTCGAGTGGCGAGTCAGGCATAGGTCTTCCTTTCCAGATCTTCGATCTTCCGGAGTCGTTGCACGTAGCGTTCGCCGCCGCCGAAGGTGGCGCCGAGAAAGATGCGGACGAGGTCGGCGGCGAGCTCGGCGCCGACGACCTCCGAGCCCAGGCAGAGCACGTTCATGTCGTCGTGCTCGACGCCCTGGTGCGCGGAGTACGCGTCGTGGCACACGGCGGCCCGAATGCCGTCGAGCTTGCTGGCGGCGACCGACGCACCGACGCCCGAGCCGCAGACGAGCACCCCCCGCTCCGCGTCGCCCGCGCGAATCGCCTCGCCCAGCTCGCGCGCCTTGTCGGGGTAGTCGATGCGGACCGACGGGTCGTCCGTCCCCAGGTCGACCGCCTCGTGGCCGAGGGCGGTCAGCTCGTCGAGCACCCGCTCGCGGAGCTTGACGCCGCGGTGGTCGAACGCGACCGCCACCCTCATGCCAGCTACGTTACATGCGGATGGGCGACGTTCAGCTCTGGCGTGAGCTCGGACAGCAGTTCCGGGTGGACTCGGTTCGTTGCGCGGCGGCCGCCAAGTCGGGACACCCGACGTCGGGGATGTCCGCCGCCGACCTGATGGCGGTGCTGCTGGCCGAAGCATCTGCGCTACGACTTCGACGCGCCGGACGCTGCCACGAACGACCGGCTGATCTTCTCCAAGGGCCACGCGTCGACGCTCCTGTACGCGATGTTCCGCGCCGCCGGCGCGATCTCGGACGAGCGAGATGCTCACCTACCGGCAGTTCGGCTCGATGCTCGAGGGGCATCCGACGCCGCTGATCCCGTGGGTCGACGTCGCCACCGGCTCGCTCGGCCAGGGACTGCCGATCGGGGTCGGGATGGCGATCGCCGGCAAGTACCTCGACCGGCTCCCGTACCGGGTCTGGGTGCTCTGCGGCGACAGCGAGACCGCCGAGGGCTCGATCTGGGAGGCGTTCGAGCACGCCTGGCACTACGAGCTCGACAACCTGACCGCGATCCTCGACGTCAACCGGCTCGGGCAGCGCGGCCCGACGATGGACGAGTGGCAGCTCGACCACTACCGCGCGCGGGCCGAGGCGTTCGGCTGGCACGCGATCGAGATCGACGGCCACGACGTCGAGGCCGATGGACGCCGCGTACACCGAGGCGGCGGCGACGCCGGGGCAGCCGACCGTCGTGATCGCGCGCACGATCAAGGGCAAGGGCGTGAAGGCGGTCGAGAACCAGGAGGGCTGGCACGGCAAGCCGCTCGACGACCCCGACGCGGCGATCGAGGAGCTGGGCGGACTGCGGAACATCACCGTCTCGGTCGCGAAACCCGCCCGACGGCGAGCCGCACCGGTTCGAAACCGGGGCGTTGGAGCTGCCGCGCTACGAGCTCGGGATCGGAGGTCGCGACTCGCAAGGCGTACGGCGAGGCGCTCGCGGCGGTCGGCTCGGCGCGCGGCGACGTCGTCGCGGTCGACGGTGAGGTCTCGAACTCGACCTTCGCCGAGATCTTCAAGGCTGCCCACCCGGACCGGTTCTTCGAGATGTACATCGCGGAGCAGCAGATGGCCGCAGCCGCGGTCGGGCTGCAGGCCCGCGGCTACCGGGTCTTCGCGTCGTCCTTCGCCGCATTCCACTCGCGCGCGTACGACTTCATCCGGATGGCGGCGATCTCACGGGCGAGCCTTTGCCTCTCGGGGTCGCACGCTGGGATCTCGATCGGCGAGGACGGGCCGTCGCAGATGGCGCTCGAGGACATCGCCTCGCTGCGCGCGGTGCACGGCTCGACCGTGCTCCATCCGTGCGACGGCAACCAGACCGCGAAGCTGGTCGCGGCAATGGCCGACCTGGACGGAATCTCGTACATCCGCACGCTCCGCCCGAACACGCCTGTCGTCTACGGGCCGGACGAGGAGTTCCCGATCGGAGGCAGCCGCGTTCTGCGCGACGGCGGCGACGTGACACTCGTCGGGTGCGGGATCACGGTGCACGAGGCGCTCGAGGCGGCCGAAGCGCTGGCCGGTGAGGGCGTGTCGGCGCGGGTGATCGACTGTTACTCGCTGAAGCCGATCGACGGCGGGACGCTGGCCGCAGCCGCCGCCGAAACGGGGCGAATCGTCACCGTCGAGGACCACTGGCCCGAGGGCGGGCTCGGCGAGGCGGTGCTCGGGGCACTCGCCGAGCGGGGTGCCGAGGCCCGGGTGAAGCGGCTGGCGGTGACGGACATGCCGCGCTCGGGCAAGCCCGACGAGCTGCTCGCCGCGTTCGGGATCGATGCGGTCGCGATCGCCAACGCGGCCCGCGCGCTCGTCCGCGACTGAGCCGCATCTAGCCTGTACGGCGGCATGGCCGTCGTGATCGGAACCAACCTGCGCAAGGAGCTCGCCGGCGGGCTGCTCTTCGACGGCGTCTCGTTCAAGGTCGAGCGCCGCGAGCGGCTCGCCCTCTCCGGCCCGAACGGCGCCGGGAAGACGACGCTGCTCCGGATGTTGGCCGGCGAGACCGGCATCGGCGGCGGCCAGCTCGTGCTCGACAAGGGCACGCGTGTGGCGCTGCACGACCAGCGGCCGCCGCTCGACCTCGGCCTGTCGCTGCGCGAGTACGCGTTGTCGGGCGCGCGCGACCTGGTTGCGCTGGAGGACGAGCTGCGCGGCCTGGAGGATGCGATGGCGGCCGGCGACCATGGGCCGGAGACGCTGGCTCGGTACTCGTCGGCCCAGGCGCGGCTCGAGCATGCCGGCGGCTATGCCTGGCGCGAGAACTCGCTCTCGACGCTACGCGGCCTGGGATTCGCCGACGACGAGCTCGACCGTCCACTCGAGACGTTCTCCGGCGGCGAACTGACGCGGGCGTCGCTGGCCCGTTCGCTGGCGGGCGATCCTGACTTGCTCCTGCTCGACGAGCCGACCAACCACCTCGACGTCGAGCGGCTCGAGTGGCTGGAGCGGACGCTCGTGGGCATGGACGCGGCCGTTGTGCTGGTCGCGCACGACCGCTGGTTCCTGGAGGCGGTGGCGACCGCTGTGCTCGAGCTGGAGGCGGGCCGGTCGACCTACTTCCCGGGCGAATGGCACGTCTGGCGGCGCGAGAAGGCCGCCCGCCTGCTCGATGCCTCGAAGTCGATCGAGCGCTACAACGCCGACATCGCCAGGCTCCAGCGGTTCGTCGACCGGTTCCGATACAAGAAGTCGAAGGCAAAGCAGGCGCAGGCCAAGCTGACCCATATCGGCCGGCTCAAGCAGGAGAAGACGGTCGTCTCCGACCAGTTCGCCCTGCTCACGCGGCGCTCGCGCAGGCTCGGGTTCGAGTTCCTGAACCCGCCGCGCAGCGGACGCACGGTTGCCGAGGTCGAGGGTCTGTGGCTCTCGGCGGGAGACAAGCAGCTGCTGGACGGTGTCTCGCTCGCGATCGAGCGCGGCGAGCACGTTGCGCTGGTCGGGCCCAACGGCTCGGGCAAGACCACGCTGCTGGAGACGCTGCTCGGCCGGCTGGAGCCGGACGCGGGCGCCGCCCGGCTCGGTCACGGGGTCGTCCCCGCCTACTTCTCGCAGCACGAGACCGAGCTGGACGAGCGCGGCTCGGTGCTCGACTGCGTCCAGTCGATGACGGGGCTCCGGCGTCCGGAGGCCCAGAACCTGCTCGGGCGGTTCCTGTTCTCCGGCTGGGAGTCGCACGAGAAGCCGGTCGCGGTGCTCTCCGGCGGTGAACGGCGCCGGCTGGCGCTCGCGGTGGTGGTCGCCTCGGGCGCGAACTTCCTCGTCCTCGACGAGCCGACGAACCACCTCGACCTCGAGAGCCGCGAAGCGCTGGAGGCAGCGCTGGAGAACTTCCCGGCGACGGTGCTGCTCGTCTCCCACGACCGCGCGCTGCTCGACGCGGTCGCCGAACGGACGTTGGCAATCGAGAACGGGACGATCCGGAGCTACGACGGCGGCTGGGCCGACTACGTCCGAACGAGTCCCCTGTGGACAAAGAGTTCCAATGTTGGCGCAGTTCCAGTCTCAGAGACTGGGTTGGAAACGCCACAAAGAAAGCCACGGCCGGAGCGGGCACGGCCGAGGAGGCCCAGCGAGCTCGAGGAGGTCGAGGCGCGCATCGCCGCGCAGGAGGAGGCGGTCGCCGATCTCGAGCGGAAGCTCGCCGACGACTGGGGCGACCTCGAACTCCTCACGGCCCATCGGGCCGCGCGAGACGAGCTCCAGTCGCTCCTCGACCGTTGGGAGACGCTGTTCGAGCAGGCGCAAGCCACGCCTTAGGGGCTGTCCCGAAGAAGCCGGAGCGAGCTCGGCCTTCTGTCGGGTCGGAGCCTGTCAGACCCTAGTACGCTCGTCGGGTGAGCCAGACCCGCGACTTCCTGCGCTCGATCGGGCTGCCGCCGGGCGACCTGAACGACCTGCCGGATTCGGAGAAGCGCTTTCCCGACGGGGCGCAGTACCGGGTCGAGATCCCGAGTACAGAGGGGCCGCGGTGCCTCGAGGCGGTCCTAGAGGAAGCGAACCGGCTCGAAGTCAGGGTGCATCGCGTGTCGCAGGGGAGCGGTGTATTTCTCCAGACCGATGCCGAGCTCGACGCGATGGCCGCCACGGCCGTGGCCGCGCGGGTCGAGGTCTCTCTGTTCGCACGACCAAATGCCGCCTGGGACGTCTCGGCGGCGGCACGTGCTCCCGCCGGAGGCGTCTTCGCACCCACGGCGCGAGGCCAGGAGCAGGTCGTCGCCGCTCTCGACGACGCGCGCAGAGCGGCAGCCCATGGCTTCCGCAGCGTCCTGATCGCCGACATCGGCGTCCTCTCCGCGTTCTCGGACGCACGGCTCGCGGGCGTGCTGCCGGGCGACATGCAGGCGAAGATCTCGGTGATGCTGCCGGCCGCGAACCCTGCCGCCGCCGCCGTTCTGGAGGAACTCGGCGCAGACACGATCAACCTCCCCACCGACCTCAGCCTCGCCCAGATCGCCGCGATCCGCGCGGCCGTGGATGTCCCGCTCGACGTCTACGTCGAGGCGCCGGACTCGATCGGCGGCTTCGTCCGCCTGCACGAGATCCCGGAGCTGATCCGTGTCGCCGCCCCGGTCTACGTCAAGTTCGGCCTGCGGAACGCGCCCGACGTCTACCCCGCCGGCTCGCACCTCGACTCGACGACGATCGCCCTCTGCGCGAGCGGGTCCGGCGCGCACGGCTCGGAATGGAGCTGCTCGCACGGTCCGGCTACGAGCCGGCGACCTCAGAGCTCGGCGCGCAGGGCCTCGCCGTTCCGGTGCCGTGACTGCCCGACCAGTTCGACGTCGAGGATGTCGAGGCCTAGGGTGACTCGAAGGTCGCGATCAGGGCGTCCGCGACCACCTTCAGCGGCCGGCCGGCCAGCTGCGACGCACGCCGGAGGCGCTCGAACGCCTCCTGCTCGGTCAAACCCTCCTTCGCCATCAGCAGCCCCTTCGCCCGCTCGATCGACTTCCGTGCGGCGAGCGCCTCCGACAGCGACTCTGCTTCCTCCCGCAGCGCCGCCAGCTCCTCGAAACGAGCCCGGGCGGCCTTGATCGCAGGTAGCAGGTCGGCCTCCCGAAACGGCTTGACGAGGTAACCGAACACGCCCGCCTCGACCGCGCGGGAGACCAGCTCGTCCTGCCCGTAGGCGGTCAGCATCACGATCGGGATCGGCCGCTCTTCGAGGATCCGCTTGGCCGCCTCGATTCCGTCGAGCCGCGGCATCTTGACGTCGAGGATTGCCAGCTCCGGCGCCGCCGACGATGCCAGCTCGACCGCCTCGATCCCGTCCTTTGCCTCGGCGCAGACGTCGAACCCGGCGCGCTCCAGCAGCTCGCGCAGGTCGAGGCGGATGATGGTCTCGTCCTCGGCAATCAAGATCCGCACCAGGCGAGTCTAGGCGGCGCAGCGAGTGCCTACCTCAGCTGCTCCGCGAGCATCAGCGCGTTGCCGTCGGGGTCGTAGAACGTCGCGAGCCGGACCATGTCCTCGACCTGCGACGTGTCCCCGTCGAAGCGGACGCCCTCGCCCTCGAGGTACGCGCGCGCGGCGTCGATGTCCTCGACCGTGAAGGTCAGTGTGTACGACCCGCCTCGCGGCGCGCGATGCAGGACGAGGTACCGGTCGCCGCGCCGTACGAAGACGAACACCTCCTCCGGGCGTCTCACGCCGGGAACACGACCTCCGCTCTGAGCCCGCCTTCGTCCTCGAGCGACAGCGTGCCGCCGAGCTCGTCCCGCACGAGCGCCTCGACGATCGACAGCCCGGTTCCCTGCGGCGCGCCGTCGATTCCCCGGCCGTCGTCGGCGATCGCGAGGACGACGTCGCCGTTCCGCTGCTCGAGCTCGATCCGCACCGAGCCGCCGCCGTGCTCCAGCGCGTTCTGGAAGAGCTCGGAGAAGACGAGAGCGAGGGCGGTCGCCCGGTTCCCGGCCAGCGACACCGGCTCGAGCGACGACGCCACCCGCTTGTCCGCGGCGAGTCCCTGCACGAGCATCGCCCGCAGCCGCTCGAGGAGCTCGCCGAGGTCGACGTTCTCGTCGCGACGCTCGGTGAGCACCTCGTGGACGGCGGCGATCGCGAGGATCCGGTTGACCGAGTCGTCGAGCGCCCGCCGGGCATCCACGACGTCGCCACGCGCCTGGAGCCGCAACAGCGACGCAACGGTCTGGAGGTTGTTCTTGACCCGGTGGTGGATCTCCTGGGCGAGGACCCCGCGCATCACCGCGCGCCCGTGCTCCAAGGCGACGGCGGCGTGATGGGCGATCGACGCGAGCAGCTGCCGCTCCTCGTCGGTGAACGGCGTGTCGCGGTCGGCGACGAGCTCGCCGATCTGGCGCCGCTTCCAGCGCAGCGGCGTCCGCACCGCGTGCTCGCCGGGGCGACCCTCCGGCCAGGCGATCTCCCCGTCCTCGAGCACGAGCGCCGCGCCCGTCGCGGAGACGGCGTCCATGGTCGTGTTGACGATCGCCTCCAGCGACTCCTCCAGGTACAGCGACTCGGACACGGCCTCTGAGATTCGGGCCAGCGCCTCGAGCTCCTCGACCCGCCGCTGTGCCTGCGAATAGAGCTTGGCGTGCTCGATCGACTGTGCCACCTGAGCGGCGATCGCCAGGAGCAGATCGACCTCCGCAGCCGAGAACTCCCGGGGCTCGCGCGTGCGCACGTTCAGCGCGCCCTCGAGCTTGTCCCGCGCCAGGATCGGGACCGCGAGGATCGACTGGTACTCCTCCTCGGGCAGGTTCACGAACCGCTTGAACCGGGGGTCGAGATGCGCCTGCGAGGCGATCATCACCGGCCGGCGCTCCTGGGCCGCGACGCCCGTGATCCCCTCGCCCGGCCGCATCCGCGGGCGGCGCGTCATCTCCTCGACCGACGTCCCGCGCGTCGCCCGCAACACGAGCTCGCCCGAGCGCTCCTCGTACAGGTAGACGAAGCACGCGTCGGTGCCGAGCGCCTCGGCCACGTTGGTCGCGACCAGCTCGAGCACCTCCTGGAGGTCGAGGGTGGAGTTGACCGCGGCGATCGTGTCCGTCAGGAGGCGCAGATGGCGCGCAGGGACGTCCACGCACCCGATTGTAGGTCGGTGGCACAGGACTCCCCCCGGCGCTGTCGAACCCGACCCCGACGTGGTCAGGCGCTTAACGGAATCCTTACGAATCGCGTGTCTTTCCTTCTCATGCGGGGAATAGCGTTGCCTGCGATGAGCTCAGCCGCCGCCGCGATCGATCTCACCTCCACGACCGGGTACTTGGTCGCGGACGCACGCGGTCGGGTCGTGGGCCGGGTCGAGGCGCCGATGTACGGCACTTCCCCGGACGTCCCGGACGCGCTCGCCGTTCGGTCGGGCTTCCTCCGCCGCCGCAGGCTCGTCCCCGCTGACGCGATCAGCGCGATCGACGGCCGCAGCGGTGTGATCGGCCTACGCCTCGTGCGCGAGTCGATCCAGAGCTTCGGCTAGAGCCGGCGAAGCGTCACAGGAGAGGCGCGGTGGGGCGCGCCCTCCTTTGACTGGTCCCTGAAACGACCACGAGCTGCGGATGAGCGCAGCTCGCAGTCGGCCGTCAGTCAGCCTCGCCGCCGCAGGGTGGCGAGGCGTAGTCGTATTGTAGATCGTTCGCCTCGTCTAGGGAGGGGGCTGGTGGGGGGAACCGGCCGTTCCCCCCACGGGCGCGAACATCAGAGAGCGGAGAGGTAGCGGTCCAGCTCCCATTCGGTCAGCTGGACGCGGTACTCGTCCCACTCCTTGCGCTTGATCTCGACGTAGCGGTCGAAGATGTGCGGGCCGAGCGCCGTCCGCGCCAGCTCCGACTGGGACAGCTCGTCGATCGCCTCGCCCAGTGTCTCGGGCAACGCGACGATGCCGCGTTCGCGCCGCTGCTCGGCGGTCAGGTGGTAGAGGTTGGTCTCCATCGGGTCGGGCAGCTCGTAGCCCTTCTCGATCCCCTCGAGCCCCGCGTGCAGGAGCGCCGCGAAGGTCAGGTACGGGTTGCACGCCGGATCGGGACACCGGATCTCCGCGCGTGTCGCCTGCTCAGACCCCGGCTTGTAGAGCGGGATGCGGATGAGGGCCGAGCGGTTCCGCTGCGACCAGGCGACGTAGACCGGCGCCTCGTAGCCCGGGACGAGCCGCTTGTACGAGTTCACCCACTGCGCGAACACCGCGGCGATCTCGCGGGCGTGATGGAGCTGACCGGCGATGAATGCCTTGCCGACATCGGACAGGTGCCACTTGTCCTCCTCGTCGAAGAAGGCGTTCCGCCCTTCCGTGAAGAGCGACTGGTGCGTGTGCATCCCCGAGCCGTTCTCGCCGAAGATCGGCTTCGGCATGAACGTGGCGTAGACACCGTTCTTGGCGGCGATCTCCTTGACCACGAGCCGGTAGGTGAGGGTGTGGTCGGCCATGTCCAGTGCGCTCGCGAAGCGCATGTCGATCTCGTGCTGGGACGGGCCGACCTCGTGGTGGTGGTACTCGATCGGGATGCCGACCTTCTCGAGTGCCAGGATCGTCTCGTTGCGCAGCTCGGTGGCGGCGTCCTGCGTCGTCATCGCAAAGTAGCCGCCCTCATCGAGCGTCTCGGTCCCCTTGTTGTCCTTGAACAGGAAGTACTCGAGCTCGGGACCGACATTGAACGTGTCGAAGCCGAGGCCCTTCATCCGCTCGAGCGCGCGCCGGAGCACGTACCGGGGATCGCCCTCGTACGGCTTGCCGTCGGGCGTGACCACGTCGCAGATCATCCGGCCGACCTTCGACTCGCCCGAGCGCCACGGCATCACGACGAACGTGTCGGGGTCGGGGATCGCGACCATGTCCGACTCCTCGATCGCGTTGAAGCCCGTGATCGACGAACCGTCGAAACCCATGCCGTCGTCGAGTGCGCCTTCGAGTTCGTCGGGCGTGATCGCGAAGCTCTTCAGGTGCCCTTCGAGGTCGGTGAACCAGAGGAGCATCGACTCGATCCCCTCCGTCTTGCACTTCGCCACGACCTGCTGCCGGGCCTCCTCGCTCGACGTCGCCCGGTTCTTCGATTCGACCTGCTGCGCCATCCGTCTCCTCCCCGCTCTGTTTGCTCCAACAATGGAAAAGCCCCGAGCGCGGACACGAACACCGCGCCCGAGGCGGCGTCGCCTACGGACACCGCGAGCATAGCGAAGTAGGCTGTCGGCGTGGTCCCCGAAGCCGACCGGGCCGAGCACGCCGCGCTGTCGGACGCGTTTCGCGCGAGCCCGGAGGTCGTGACGATTGCCGAGATCGGCGGTGCCACGTGCTTCGCGATCCCGCGCCTGGCTCACCGGTTCTTCAACCGAGTCATCGGCCTCGACTCGATCGAGCCGGTCGACGAGATCGCCGAGTTCTACGGGGAGCTGCCCTGGTGGGTCTACGACGTGAACGGCCTCGGTCCCGCGCTCGCCGAGCGCGGGTTCACCGACGACTACGGCTTCATGAAGTTCAGCCGCGGCATCGGGCCTCGTGAGGCGCGCAGCGAGCTCCGCGTCGACCAGGTGGGCGAGGATCGAGCCGCCGACTTCGCGCGCGTCGTGGTCGGCGGTTTCGAACTGCCGGAGTGGACCGAGCCGGTCGCAGCCAACGTCGTCGGCCGCCCCGGGTGGTCGTGCTACGTCGCCTACGACGGCGACGAGCCGGCCGGGGCGGGTGCGCTCCACGCAAACGGCGGCGTCGGTTGGCTCGGATTCGGCGCGACGCTGCCGACGTACCGGGGGCGCGGCGCCCAGAGCGCGATTCTCGCCGCCCGCATCGAGGACGCGCGCCGGCAGGGCTGTGGGACGGTGGTCACCGAAACCGGCGAGCTCGCCGACGACCGCCCGTCGAGCTCGTACCGGAACATCGTCCGGGCCGGCTTCCGCGAGACCGGTGTCCGGCCGAACTACCGCGCCCCCTCGGTCTGACCCTCCGCCGTCCCAGCTACGCTGGCGCGATGCGTGTGAGGGGGGTCTCGCTTGCGCTGCTCGTCGTCGCAGTGGTCGCTGCCTGGGCGGCGCAGACGGCGGCGGCCCGAACACCGCTCCGGATCGGGTCGGTCGTGCCCGAGCTCCTCGACCCGGCTCTCCAGCAGTCGACGGTGACACTGATGGACAGCGCGGGCCTCGGGGACACCGCCAGGGTGACGGTCACCTGGGAGCGGAGTCAGACGACGATCGACCCGGGGTTGCTCTCGGACCTCGCGAACGGTATCGCCGCCGCGCGGGCCGCCGGGAGCGACGTCTACCTCGACGCCTATCCGACCGACAGCTCGCAGACGCCGAGGACGACCGCCGAGCAGACGCGATTCGCGAACTGGCTCGCCGGCGTCGTCAAGGGGCTCCCGGGTCTGAGGCACGTGATCGTCGGCAACGAGCCAAACCTGAACCTGTTCTGGTCGCCGCAGTTCGGTCCGGCGGGCCAGGACGCAGCCGCGGTCGGCTACGAGCACCTACTCGCCAGCACGTACGACGCTGTCAAGCGCGTGGCGCCCCGGGTCGAGGTCGTCGGCGGAACACTCGCCCACTCGGGCACGAACAAGCGCGGCACGGGTCGCGATACGCACTCGCCCGGCCGGTTCATCCTCGACATGGGCACGGCGTACCGCGCCTCGCACCGGACGAAGCCGATCATGGACGCCTTCTCCTACCACCCGTATATGGAGCGCTCCGACCTGCCTCCGACCTACCGGCACAATCCGCTCGCCAACACCGTGACGATCGCGGACTACGGGAAACTGATCTCGCTGCTCCAGCGTGCGTTCGGCGGGACGAAGCAGAAGGGGCAAACCCTGCCGCTCGTCTACGACGAGTTCGGAGTCGAGGCGAAGATCCCGCCGGCGCGCGCGTCGCTCTACACCGGGACGGAGCCGGCGACCACGCATCCCGTCAGCGAGGCAACGCAGGCCAGGTACTACGCCGACGGCTTCCACCTCGCCGCGTGCCAGCCGACGGTGCGAACGCTGATGGTCTTCCGGTTGTTGGACAGCCCGTTCCTCGCGAGCTTCCAGTCCGGCGTCTACTACGCCGACCGCACGACGCCGAAGTCGAGCCGCGCCGCGGTCGCCGCCGCCGCCCGACGCTACCGGGTCGGCACGGTCGCGGGCTGCGCCGCGCTCCTCGCGCCCAGGCCTCTCGTCGACTGGAAGCGCCGCGTGCTCACCTGCGACGCCGACTGCGCTTACACGGAGATCGTCCGTCGCGTCGGCTCGTCGCGGCCGGTGTCGACCGTGCGCGGGAAGGGCATCGCGTCGATACCCATGCGCCTCGCGACCGCGAAGCCGAGGTCCGGCCGGTACCGCATCGTCCTCCGCGTGACCGCGACCGCGTACAGGGCGAACGCCTTCACCACGGTCAGCCCGGTCTTCCGCTAGAGCTCACGTTCGACGATGATCGAGCCGAGACGCTCCGCGTAGCCGAGCTTGGCATTCACCCGCCGCATCGGACCATTCGTCGTGTCGGTAGCCGTTATCAGCTCCGTGTAGCCGTGGTGGGCGGCCCAGGCGATCTGCGCGCTCTTCAGCCTCGTCGCCACGCCCCGGCCACGGTGGCTGCGCAGGACGGCCGTCAGCCCGTGCTCGAGGCGGTGCCGCTGGCCGTACAGGTGCTCGAGCGTCGCGTAGCCGACGACTCGACCGCCGTCGAGCGCGACGAAGGTGGCCGCGTGCCTCGAGATCAGCTCGTGCCAGCGCTCGAAGGGATCGGCAGCCATGGGCGTCGTGGCCGGCACGTCCGGGACGCATTCGACCTCCACTGCGTAGGCGTCGCGCAGATGCTCCGCGCGCATGGGCACGACGTCCTGCGCGACCTCGCCGTCGCCCGGGAGCAGGCGACGCAGGAGTTCGACGTCCTGCCGCGTCTCCCGGAATCCGCACTCCGCCGCCCATGCCCGGGACTCGTCGTCGTCAGGATCGACGACGCGGCCCATGAGGCCGGCGCTCCCTTCGGCCCTGGCGACCTCGGTCGCCGCAGCGATGAGCGCCTTGCCGATCCCCTGTCGCCGGGCGCCTGGCTGCACGCGCACCATCGTGTACTGCCAGGCGGGAGTGCTCGAGCTCGACAGATACGCGTAGCCACCGCCCGGGTGGAGCAGACAGGAGCCCTTGCTGCTCTGGATGTCCCGGAGCGCGATTCTGTCGTCGGGATGGGCGGCGTTGAAGATCTCCACGCATCGCTCGAGGTCGGTGTCGGTCTCGGCCCGGCGGATCACTGCAGGAGTGCGCAGGGTGATCACCCCGACCGCTTCAGCTTGCCGTGGCGCTTGGCGTACTGCTCACCGCGCCGGAAGACCCAGAGGCCGAGCGGGATCGCAACCACGCCGATCACGAGCAGCGGCCAGATGTCGCCCCAGACGTCCGCCGGCGTCGCCCCTTCGAGGATGGCCGCCCTGATCCCACGCAGCGCGTAGGTCGCCGGCGAGATCGTCGAGATCACCTGCATCCACTGCGGCAGCACAGAGACCGGGTAGTAGACGCCGGAGACGACCAGCATGATCCCCTGCGCCATGAAGCCGAGCTGCGTGCCCTTCTCCGGCGAGATCAGCGGCAGGACGGCGGTCATCATCCCGATCCCGATGAACGAGACCGAGGCGATTCCCAGCAGGATCAGCGCAGTGGCGAAGTTCGCTTCCGGCATGTGCAGCCCGAACATCGCCGCGACCACCGCGAAGATCAGCGTCGCGCGGACGAGCCCGTACGCAATCGCGAACAGACCCATGCCGATCAGGTGCACCGGCCGGGAGAGGGGCGCCATGAACGTGTACTCGATCGTCCCCTCCCAGCGCTCCCACGCGACCGTCTCGGTGAGGATCTCGAAGATGATCCCGAGGTACGCCCAGATCACGGCGCCGATCAGCAGCACGGTGGTCAGGCGCTCCTCCTGCGCAGGCGGGAGGCCGGCGGCCTTCGAGATGAAGACGATCGAGAGGGTGTTCGCGATCGTCCAGACGAAGAACGCGAGCTCCCACATCGCGTAGCGCTTGACGAGGTACCAGTTCCGCTCGACGACGCCGAGCAGGCCGATCAGCTCGTGGCGCGCGCGGGCGGCTATCGCGGTCATGCGTTCACCTCCTCTTCCTCTTCCTCGCGCTCGTCCTCGAACGTGCGGCCGGTGGCGGCGAAGAACGCCTCCTCGAGCGTCTCGACGCCGTAGCGGTCCTTGATCTCGTCGGCGGGCTCCAGGCAGAGGAGCTGACCGTCGTCGAGAATGCCGATCCGCTCGGCGAGGATCTCCGCCTCGGCCAGGTCGTGCGTGCAGAGCAGGATCGTGGTGTCGTGGATCGTCCGCACCTCGCGGATGAAGTCCTGCACCTCCAGCTTGGAGCGAGGGTCGAGGCCGGTGGTCGGCTCGTCGAGCAGCAGCAGCACCGGCGAGGTGAGCAGTGCCCGCGCGAGCGCGACCTTCTGCTGCGTCCCCCGCGAGAGGTTCTCCATCGAGTGCGTGCGCCGCGAGACGGGGAAGCCGACCCGGTCGAGGATCACGGGGATCCGCTCGCGGGTCTCCCTCGGGGTCAACCCGTAGAACCGCGCCGCGTAGGCGAGGTTCTCGGTCGCCGACATCTTCTTGAAGAACGAGGCCTCGACCGAGACGCGGTTGACCATCGTGCGGACGGCCCGGGTCTCGCCGATGTCGTGTCCGTAGATGCGCGCCGTGCCGCCGTCCGGCAGCAGCAGCGTCGAGAGCAGCCGGACCAGGGTCGACTTCCCCGAGCCGTTCTGGCCGAGGATGGCGATGCACTCACCGCGGCCGATCTCGAAGGTGATCCCTCGTAAGGCGGCGACACGGGTGCGCTTGCGACCGTCCTTCCGGACGAACTCCTTGCGCAGGTTGTGGACTTCTACGGCGTTCATGTGTTGCTCCTCCAGGCTTCGAAACGGACACGGACGCGACAACCACCGGCCGAAGCGGCGGCGCGCGAGGTGACGTGTCAGCCGAAGAGCAACATCGAGCCGCCGAGGCTACCAGACGTCTCGACGAGCGCGCAAACGCGGCGAGGCCGGGGACCTACAGGTGCCGGTCTGGATCTGTTCGCTTCATCGAGCAGCGCCTCCCTGGTCGATCGACATCCATCCTAGCGGGCGCGGCACCTCGTTTGACCTCGTCCGCCAATACTTCTATTGTTGAAGTGCGCCGCCGCCGGAGGGGGCGCAAAGAGGCAAAGAGGCCTCAGGACTTCGAGTCCTGGGGCTTTTTTTGTTGGTCCAAAAAGCGATTCGACATGGAGATCAGACCGATGAAAACGAGCGACTGGCCGGCCGTCAAGGCGATCTACGAGCAAGGGATCGCCACGAAGCTGGCCACCTTCGAGACGTCGGCGCCCGAGTGGGCGGACTGGGACGTCGCCTACCTCGGCGACCACCGCCTGGTGGCAGAGCAGGGCGGCGAGGTGATCGGCTGGGCGGCGCTCCTCCCGACCTCGCGCCGGTCCTGTTACGCCGGCGTTGTCGAGAACAGCGTCTACGTCGCGGAGGGATCGCGCGGGCAGGGGATCGGCAGGGCGTTGCTCGAGCAATTGCTCGACAGCGCGGACCGGGCCGGCTTCTGGACGGTGCAGGCGTCGATCTTCGCCGACAACGTCGCCAGCATCGAGTTCCACCAGCGCTGCGGCTTCCGGGTCGTCGGCACGCGGGAGCGAATCGGACAACTCGACGGTGTCTGGCGAGACACCGTGCTACTCGAAAGGAGGAGCCCTTGAGCTGGGTCAAGGTGGAGGCAATCGTGATCCGGGAGCGGATCGAGACCGTGATCGACGCGGTCGAGGCCGAGACAGGCCATGTCGGCGTCACCGTGATCGAGGCGGTCGGCCACGGCCGCCAGCGCGGGATCACGCACGAGTACCGCGGCCGCGTCTTCGAGTCGCGCTTCCTGCCGAAGGCGCTGCTGGTCTTCGTCACGTCGGATGCGAAGGCCCCGGCCGTGGTCGAGGCGATCGTCGACGCGGCGCGGAGCGGCAACGAGTCAGGCGACGGGATCGTGTGGACGACCCCGATCGCGTCCGTGATGCACAACCGAACCGGCAGCCCGCTGGAGGAAGTGGAGGTGGCCGCATGACCAACAAGGAACTGCTCTACGCCGCGAGCACGATCTGGGTCGTCATCGCCGGCGTGCTCGTGATGTTCATGCAGGCCGGTTTCGCGTTTCTCGAGGCGGGCCTGACCCGGATGAAGAACGTCGGCCACATCGCGGCCAAGAACGTCCTGATCTTCGCGCTGGCGTCGGTGGTCTACTACCTCGTCGGCTTCGGGATCGCGTTCGGCGACGGCGGCAACGGCCTCGTCGGCGGCTCGGGCTTCTTCCCCAGCACCTCGGACCTGATGTCGATCGGCCAGGCGCCGTTCTCCTGGTTCAGCGAGATCCCGGGCGCGGCCGGCTACCTGTTCGAAGTCGTGTTCTGCGGCGTGTCGCTGGCGATCGTCTGGGGCGCGATGGCCGAGAGGACGAAGCTCTACGTCTACATCGTCTTCGGCGCTGGCGTTCACCCTGGTCTACTCGGTCGTCTCGCACTGGATCTGGTCGCCCGACGGCTGGCTGTTCTCGAAGGGGCATGCAGGACTTCGCCGGATCGACCGTCGTCCACTACCAGGGCGCCCTCGCGGCGCTGGCCGGGGCGCTGTTGCTCGGCCCACGGATCGGCAAGTTCGACGCCGACGGGAAGGCGAACGCGATCCCCGGTCACAACATGGCCTACACGACGCTCGGCGTCATCATCCTCTGGTTCGGCTGGTTCGGATTCAACCCGGGCTCGACCCTGTCGGTCGACTTCGGCGGCGCTCGGCTTCTTCGCCTACGTCGCGCTGAACACCAACATCGCCGCGGCGGCAGGCGTGTTCGGAGCGCTCATCACCTCGTGGCTGGTGATCAAGAAGCCGGACATCTCGATGATGCTCAACGGCGCGATCGCTGCCCTCGTCGCGATCACCGCCGCCTGCGCGTTCGTCGCGCCGTGGGGTGCGCTCCTGATCGGCTTCGTCGCAGGCGTGATCGTCGTCCTCGGCGTCCTCCTCGTCGAGCGGATCGGCATCGACGACCCGATCGGCGCGGTCGCGGCACACGGCATGGCAGGCGTCTGGGGCACGCTCTCCCTCGGCCTGCTGACCCTCCCCTCGCAGGCGAAGAGCCTCGCGACCGGCTCGAAGGGCCTCTTCTACGGTGGGGGCCTGCACCAGCTCGGCGTCCAGGCGCTCGGGCTCGTCGCCGTGGGTGCGTTCACGTTCGGCGCGTCGTTCCTGATCCTCCTCGCGCTCAAGCTGACGTGGGGCATCCGCGTCGATCCGGAGGTCGAGACCGGCGGGCTCGACGTGCACGAGCACGGCATGTGGGGCTACCCCGAGTTCTACATCCCGGTTCCCGGCGGATACGGCACGGAGTCGCACGGCCACCTCGGGCACGCGCACGCCATGCCGCAGCCCGCAGTGGCGGGCGCAACCGTCCACCAGGCCTCGTCGCTTCCGGGCACGTCGGGATAGGGGCAGGTATAGGGTCCCGGCCGGGGCGCAGGCGGAACATGCGGCGTCCGTCCGCGCCCCGGCTACTCGACGCGGCGCGCGAGCTCGTCCTCGACCGCGGCCGGGTCGAGACCGCGGGCCGCGAGCAGGACGTAGGAGTGGAACCAGAGGTCGGCGAGCTCCTCGATCACGCGCTCGTCGCTCTCGGATACGCCGGCGAGCGCGGCCTCGACGCCCTCCTCGCCGACCTTCCGGGCAGCGGCCCCGAGGCCCTGCCCGAGCAGGCCGGCGACGTAGGAGCCTTCGGGCCTGTTGCGCGCGCGCTCGGCGACCCGGCGCCACAGCCACGGCGCGAAGCAGGAGAGCGAGCCGGTGTGACAGACCGGCCCGGCGGCCCGGACGCGGAGCAGGATGGCGTCGCCGTCGCAGTCGTCCCGGAGCTCGACCACGGCGAGCGTCGCGCCCGACGTCTCACCCTTGTGCCAGAGCTCCCGGCGCGATCGGCTCCAGAACCAGGCCTCCCCGCTCTCGCGCGTGCGGCGCAGCGCCTCCTCGTCCATCCAGGCCAGCATCAGCACGCGCCCGTCGTCGGCGTCCTGGACGATCGCCGGCGTCAGCTCCGGCCCTGTCATCCTCTGATGGGCCATCCTGCCTCCTTCAGCTCGCGCTTGAGCTCAGGCAGCCGCTCGGGCCGCTCGTGGACGATCGACGCGACCAGGGCTGCCTCGGCGCCTGCCTCGAACGCCTCGGCAAGGTGGGTCGCCTCGCCGGCGCCGCCCGACGCGATCACCGGGACGGACACCGCGGCCGCGACGCGTCGCGTCAGCTCGAGGTCGTAACCGTTGCGCGTCCCGTCGGCGTCGATCGACGTCAACAGGATCTCGCCGGCGCCGCGGTCGACCGCCTCCTGCGCCCAGGCGATTGCGTCGAGCCCACGGGCGTTGTTGCCGGCGTGGGTGACGACCTCTCCTGCGCGGGCGTCGATCGCGCAGACGACCGCCTGCGCGCCGAACTCGGCGGCGAGCGCGGTGAGCAAGGAGGGCTCGTCGACGGCGGCGCGGTTCAGCGAGACCTTGTCCGCGCCCGCACGGAGCAGCGACCGCGCATCCTCGAGCCCGGTGATTCCGCCGCCGACGGTGAAGGGGATCTCCAGGTCGGCAGCCGCCCGCTCGACCAGCCGCAGCAGCGGCCCGCGGTCCTCGAGAGTCGCCGTGATGTCGAGGAAGACGAGCTCGTCCGCGCCGAGCTCGGAGTAGCGCGTCGCCAGCTCGACGGGATCGCCGACCTCGCGCAGCGCCCGGAACCGGACGCCCTTGACGACGCGCCCCGCGGCGACGTCGAGGCACGGGATCACACGTTTCTTGACCATGCGAGCGCGTTGCGGAGCACCTGCGCGCCGGCCGGGCCGCTGCGCTCGGGGTGGAACTGGACACCGGCGATCGGGCCGTGCTCGACCGCCGCGACCACCGCGGCGCCGTGGTCGACCTCGGCCACGGCGATCGCCGCCTCCGGCACACAGGCGTACGAGTGCGCGAAGTAGACGTCCCGGCCGTCGAGCTCGTCGAGCAACTCGGTCGGCGCGGTCACCCGGAGCTCGTTCCAGCCCATGTGCGGGACGCGCCTGGCCCGCAGCCGCTCGACGCGACCCGGCAGGATGGCAAGCCCGCTGCCGCCCTCCTCGGACTCGCCGAAGAGCAGCTGCATCCCGACGCAGATGCCGAGCAGCGGTCGGCCCGATCGGGCCCGGGCGAGGAGCGCGGCCGCCAAGCCCCGCCGCTCGAGCCCAGCTGCCGCTGCGGCGGTGTTGCCGACGCCGGCGATCACGGCGAGCGGTGCCCGCTCGACCTCGGCGGGATCCTCGGTGATCACCGGCTCGGCGCCCGCCCGCCGGAGCGCGGAGCAGACGCTGCGGAGGTTCCCTGCTCCGTAGTCGGCCAGCGCGACCCTGACGCCAGCGGCGTCACGACGTCGCCTCCCAGCGAGGCCGACAGCCTTGCTGTCGCCTCTGTGCTCGGCTTCGTCTCTCACAGCGATCCCTTCGTCGAGCCGGTCGCGGCGCCGTCGACGGAGCACGCCTCGCGCAGCGCACGGCCGAGCGCCTTGAACGCCGCCTCGGCGACGTGGTGGTCGTCCTCGCCGGTGGCGTCCACGTGGAGGGTCAGGCCCGCCTGGATCGCGAACCGCTCGAGCGCGTGCGGCAGAAGCGTCATCGCCAGGCCGCCGACGCGGTCGCCGCGGAAGGCGAGCGCGATCTCCGCATGCGGCCGGCGGACGAGGTCGACGGCCGCGGTCGCCCGCGCCTCGTCCATCGGCACCGTCGCCGAGCCGTACCTGGCAACGCCGACGCGGCCGTCGAGCGCGCCGGCAACGGCGTCGCCGAGCGCGGCGAGCACGTCCTCGGCCGTGTGGTGCTCGTCGACCTCGAGGTCGCCGCCGGCGAGCACTTCGAGGTCCAGGCCGCTGTGGTACGTGAACAGGGTCAGCAGGTGGTCGAGGAAGCCGATCCCGGTGGCGACCCGAGCGCGTCCGCGACCGTCGAGATCGACCGACACCCGAAGAGCGGTCTCGCCCGTCGTGCGGAGGACGAGAGCGGAGCGGGCAGACGCCGGCTCGGGCTCGGCGCCCAGCGCGGCCAGGATCAGGTCGTTCTCGGCCGGAAGGCGAACCGAGATGCGCACGGCGTCCGTGAAGCGGCGGACAACGAGGCCCTGGGCGTCGAGCCGGTCCGCGACCGCCGGGTCGGTGCGGACGAGGACGAAGTTTGCATTCGACTCCGGGACGTCGAAGCCTGCGGCGGCGAGCGAGCGACGCATCCGTTCGCGCTCGGCGACGGTCTGCTCGACGTCGAGCCGGGGATCGCGCAGGGCGGCAGCGGCGATCCGGGCGGCCGGAGCGGAGACGGGAGCGGGGTCGCGGCGTCGGTCGAGCTCGCGGGCGACCTCGGGCGAGGCGACTGCGTACCCGACCCGCAGCGCCGCCAGCCCGAACGCCTTCGAGAGCGTCCGGATCGCGACCAGGTTCGGCGCCCGCTCGATCAGCGGCACGACGCCGGCGCCGCCGCCGTACTCGACGTACGCCTCGTCGACGACGACGGCTGCGTCCGGGTGAGACCGGGCGAGAGCAGCGATCTGCTCCGGCTCGACGAGCTCGCCGGTCGGGTTGTTCGGGTTGCAGACCCAGATCAGGTCGGCGCCGCCAGGCTCCGCGGTCACCTCGGCTCCCTCGATCGCGGACGCGATCCCATATAGCGGGTAGGTCGGCCTCGAGACGCAGGCGCGGCTGCCGGGCCCCAGGAACGTGCGAGCCGCGAGCGCGATCAGCCCGTCGGCGCCGGCGCCGGGCACGATCTGTGCCGCGTCCACGCCGACATAGGCGGCGGCCGACTCGCGAAGCTCGCGGTACGTGCCCTCCGGGTACTCGTTGAGCCGGGCGAAGCTCTCGCCGACGGGCACCTGCGGCACGCCGGGAAGCGGCGGAACGTTGGCGTCGAACCGGATCACCCGTGCGACGGGAATCCCGTTGCGGGCGGCGACGTCCTCGGACGCCGAGGCCCAGACGTACGGCTCGAACCCGTCCGGAAGCGGCCTCGCGCTCGGTGTCACGCCCGGACCGCCACGGACTCGGCATGAAGGGGCAGGCCTTCGAGGGCCGCGAAGGCCTCGATGGTCGGGCGGACGCACGCGAGCGCCTCGGGAGTGGCTCGGACGAACTGGACGGGCTTGAGGAAGGCCTCCAGCCCCAGGCCGCCGACGCCCCGAGCCAGGCCGCCGGTGGGGAGGACGTGGTTCGAGCCGGCCGCGTAGTCGCCCACGACCGCCGACGTGCCGAGGAACACCGCTCCGGCGTTCCTCACGCCTGCCGCGAGGGCCTCCGGGTCCTCGACCAGGAGTTCGAGGTGCTCCGGGGCCAGATCGTTCGCGCGGGCGAGCGCCTCGTCCAGCGACTCCACCAGCTCGACCTCTGCACGGTCGCCCACGCGGGCGGCGACGGCGTCGGCGAGCTTCGCGCTCGTGGTCACCAGGATCGACTCCCCGTCGGGGCCGTGCTCGCCCTGGGCCAGCAGGTCGGCGATGCACGCCTCCGGGTCGGCCGTCTCGTCGGCGATCACGAGCACCTCGCTCGGCCCGGCCGGCAGATCGGTCGCGACGCGGCTCGAGACGAGGAGCTTCGCCTCGGTCACCCAGCGATTGCCGGGGCCGACGATCTTGGCGACGGGATCGATCTCGTCCGTGCCGTAGGCGAACGCGGCGATCGCCTGTGGGCCGCCCATGGAGTACAGCTCGTCGATCTGGAGCTCGCGCGCGATCGCCAGCATCGCCTGCGACGGCCGCGGAGTCGCGACCGCGATCCGTTCCACGCCGGCCAGTCGCGCAGGCACCGCCGTCATCACCAGCGACGAGACGAGCCCGCTGGGCACGTAGATCCCGACGGAGTCGAGCGGCAGCCAGCGGCGGGTGACCTCGATGCCCGGAATCGGCGTGACGGTCGTGTCCGCAGGACGCTGCGCCACGTGGACGGTCTCGACCGCGTCGACCAAGGCCTGCACCGCATCGAGCGTCTCCGCGTCGAGCTCACCGCGAGACTCCACGCGCCCGGGCGTCCCGTCGCCGAACCGCTCGGACCACTCACGGACGGCGACGTCGCCTCGCTCTCGCACGTCAGCGACGATCTCCGCGACCTCGGTGACGGCGGAAGCGTCACGACATCGCCTCGCACCAAGGTCCACAGCTTGGCGGTCGCCCTTGTGCACGGCTTCGTCTCTCACGGAATCAGCCTCTCGACGGGGACGACGAGGATCGACGAGGCGCCCGCGGCCTTCAAAGGTGGCAGCAGGTCCCAGATGTCGTCTGCCGGGACGGCGGCGTGGACGGCGATCTGGCCAGCCTCCGCCAGCGGCAGCACCGACGGCGCGCCCATCCCCGGAAGCAGCTCGCGGATCGCCGGGAGATCTTCCTCGGAGGCGTTGAGCATGATGTAGCGGCGGCTGCGCGCGGCGACGACGCCGCGCAGCATCAGCTCGAGCCGGTCGACGAGCTCGCGCCGCTCCGCGAGCGCGTCCGGGTTCGCGATCAACACGGCCTCGGACGAGAGCAGCCGGCCGATGCGCCGGAGGCCGTTCACGCTGGCCGTCGACCCGGTGGAGACGAGGTCGACCACGGCGTCCGAAAGACCGAGCCGCGGCGCCGCCTCGACCGAGCCGGAGACCGTGACCAGCTCGGCCTCGACGCCGTGCTCGGCGAGCGCCGCCCGCGTCGACACGGGATAGGAGGTCGCGACGCGCAGCCCCGCCAGGTCGGCGAGCTCCAGCTGCGGGGCGGCCGTCGGGACGGCCGCCTCCAGTGTGCAGCGCGCAAAGCCGAGGTCGGCGAGCCGGACGACGTCCGCACGCGCCTCGGCGACGAGGTTCGCACCGGTGATCCCGACGTGGACGACACCGTCCTGCACGTACTCCGGGATGTCGTGTGGGCGCACGAGCAGGAGCTCGACCGGCGCGTTCTCGCAGGGGATGTGCAGGGCACGCTCTCCGAGCTCGAACCGAAGCCCGGCGGCGTCGAGCAGATCGAGCGCGGGACTCGCCATGCGGCCCTTCGAGGGGACGGCGACCATCAGCCGGCCCTCGGTGCCGGCGCTCACGCTGAGACCCGCTCCCGGCGTCGGCAAAGCCGCCGCCTCCGCTCATCAGCCGCCTCCGTCAAGCCTACGGCGGTACCCCTAGCGGGTGCGGCGGAGCACGAGCTGGTAGCCGCCGGTGCCGTGGCGGAGCCACTGCGCAACGCGGGTGACTGTCGCCGTGCTCGTGTGCACGCGCTCGGCGATCTCGAGGTACGGCACTCCCTCGTCGAGCAGGCGGACGATCTGCCAGCGGTGGGCGAGCGCCTCCAACTCGCCGCGCGTGCAGAGGTCACGCAGGAAGCGCCTCGCATCGTCCCGGTTGCGCAGGCGCAGAAACGCACCGGCGAGCTCGTCGAGACCCTGGATCTCCTCGAGCTCATGTCGGGCTTCGTTCGCGGTCGTACTCATGGAGCAGCATGTTAGCATGCTACTACGCTGCTATGGCAAGCTTCGAGGTGATCCCCGCAATCGACGTCCTCGAGGACCGCTGTGTCCGTCTGCTCGCAGGGGAGGCGGGAACGGGTGACGATCGAGGGCGGAGACCCGGCGGAGGCGGCGCAGCGCTTTGCCGAGGAGGGCGCCGAGCGGCTCCACCTGGTCGACCTCGACGGCGCGTTCTCGGGCCGCCCGACGCCGGGATTGGTCGAGCGGGTGGCGGCCGCCGGTGTGCCGGTGCAGGCCGGCGGCGGGCTGCGTGACATCGAAGCCGTTCAGGCGGCGATCGACGCAGGCGCGTCCCGAGCGATCGTCGGGACCGCCGCCCTCGGAGGGACCGGCCTCAGCCTCTCCCAGCTGTCCGCCCTCTTCGACGAGAGGTTGATCGTCGCCGTCGACGTCAAGGATGGACGAGTGGTCGCCGACGGCTGGGTGACGGAGACCGACGTCGCCCCCGGAGAACTGGCGCGGCAGTGTGCGGAGGCCGGGGTCCAGAGGCTCCTCGTCACCAGCACCCGCCACGACGGCTCGCTGCGTGGCCCCGACCTCCGGCTGCTCTCGAAGGTGCTGGCGGCGGGAGTGCCGGTGCTCGCGGCCGGCGGGATCGCGACGCTCGGCGACCTCGTCGCCCTCCGCGACCTCGGCTGCGAGGGCGCGGTGGTGGGCAGCGCGCTGTGGAGCGGCCGATTCGCGCTGAGCGAGGCCGTGGCAGCCGTCGCGTCCTGACCGGCCGTCCCTACGAGCGCTGCACGAAGCGCTTCCGCGCTTCCGCGACCGCCTTGCCGACGTCGCCGAGCCGGGCGGCAGCGCTGTCGGCCGCACTCGAATCCGGATCGAACGCGCCTTCGCGCACCGCGCGCGCCACCTGCTCGTGCGCGTCACGGAACGGGACGCCGTCCGACGACCAGCGCCTCGGCGGCATCGGTGGCGAGCAGCGCGGGATCGCCCGCCGCCGCTTCCAGCCGCGGCTCGTCGAACCGAAGGTCGCGGACGAGGACCACGAGCGCCGACAGCACCACGCGCACGTCCCGCTTCGCCGCGAACGCGGCGGGCTTGTCCTCGCCGAGGTCCGAGTTGTACGACAGCGGGAGCCCCTTGACCGTCGCCAGCAGCCCGGTCAGCCGCCCGATCGCCGTCCCCGCCTTCCCGCGGGCGAGCTCCGCGACGTCAGGGTTGAGCTTCTGCGGCATCATCGACGACCCGGTGGCCGCCGACTCCGGCAGCCTGACGAACCCGAACTCCGCCGTCGCCCACAGGGCCAGCTCCTCGCCGATCCGCGAGAGGTGGACGAACAGACCGGCGCACGCATAGAGATAGTCGAGCGCGAAGTCGCGGTCGGCAACGGCGTCGAGCGAGTTGCGCACGCCGGGCAGCGGCAGCGTCGTCCCCGCCAGCGCGCCGGCCCCCAGGGGAGACGGCTCGGCATGCGCGGCCGCGAGCGCGAACCGGTCGCGGTCCCGGTCGAGCATCTCCACCCAGGCGAGCAGATGGTGGCCGAGCGTGATCGGCTGCGCGCGCTGGAGATGTGTGTAGCCGGGCATGACGGTCTCCGCCCCCTCCTCGGCGCGGTCGAGGACCACCCTCGCCAATGCCGCGATCCCCGCCTTCGCCTCCACGCACGCGTCGAGGGCCCAGAGCCGGAACGCGGTGACGACCTGGTCGTTCCGCGACCGGCCGGCGTGGATCTTGCGGCCGACCACGCCGAGCAGCCGCTCGATCGCGGAGTGCACGTCCTCGTCTGTCTCCTCGATCATGGACGCGTCGAGCTCGGACAAGCGTCCCTCGACCTCCGCGAGCTCCTCGGCCGTGAGGATCCCCGCCTCCGCCAGGCGACGCGCGTGGATCCGCGTGCCCTCGCAGTCGTAGGGAAACAGCTCCGCATCGTCGGCCTTGACGAGCTCCCACACCTCCGGCGCGAGCCCCTCTTCGACGCGTCCTTGCCAGAGGGTCAAACGCGTACCGCCCGGGCGCGCGCCGCAGCGAGCTCGGCCTCCAGTGACGCGAGCCGGATGAATCCCTCTGCGGCCTCGTGCGGGAAGGTCTCGCCGGTCGCGTACGACGCGAGCGTTTCGGCGTACAGCGCGTTCTCGGAGCGGCGGCCGTTGACGACCGCGGCCGCCGGGCGGAGCTGCACACGCACCTCGCCGGTGACGAGCACCTGCGTCCTGGCGACGAACGCGTCGAGCGCCTCGCGCAGCGGCGAGAACCAGAGCCCGTCGTAGACGGTGCGCGCCCAGGTGTCCTCGATCCCGCGCTTCACGTTCAGCTCGCCCTTCGTCAGCACGATGTCCTCGAGCGCGCGGTGCGCGGCGATCAGCGTCATCGCCGCCGGCGCCTCATAGACCTCGCGGCTCTTGATTCCGATCGCGCGGTTCTCGATCATGTCGATCCGCCCGATTCCGTAGGCGCCCGCCTGCCGGTTGAGGGTGGAGATCAGGTCGGTCATGGCGAGCGGCTCGCCGTCGAGCGACACCGGCAGCCCGCCCTCGAAGCCGATCACGACCTCTGTCGGGTCGGGAGCGGTGTCCGGGTCGGCGGTGAGCAGGTACGGCTCCTCCGGCGGAGCCTCCCACGGGTCCTCGAGCACGCCGGCCTCGATCGACCGGCCGAACAGGTTCTCGTCGAACGAGAAGGGCGAGCTCTGCGTCACGGTCACGGGGATCCCCCGCGCCTGCGCGTAAGCGATCTCCTCGTCACGTGTCCAGACCTTGTCCCGCAGCGGCGCGATCACGCGCACGCCTGGATAGTTCGCGCGAAACGCGAGCTCGAAACGGAGCTGGTCGTTGCCCTTGCCGGTGCAGCCGTGAACCGCTGCCTCGGCGCCCAGCTCGAGCGCGAGCTCGGCGACCGCCTGCGCGATCACCGGGCGCGAGAGTGCCGACACCAGCGGGTACTTGCCCTCGTACAGCGCGTTGGTCTGGATCGCCTTCGCCACCTGGTCGTTCGCGAACGCCTCGCGACGATCGACCAGGAGGACGTCGTCGGCGCCGGCCGCGTAGCCGCGCTCCTGCGACTGCTCGAGGTCGAATTCCTGGCCGACGTCGCAGAGGACCGCGACGACCTCGTCGTAGTCGTAGAGCTCCTTCAGCCAGGCGATGATGCAGGTGGTGTCCAGGCCGCCCGAGTAGGCGAGTACCGCGGTCTTGCTCATGCCGCTCCTTCCAGAAGGTGTCTGCTCAGCTCCTCGCGCAGGGCGCCGGCCTTCACACCGGTCGCCGGCACGACGAGGATGGTGTTGTCGCCTGCCACGGTGGCGAGCACGTGGGGATGCCTCGACTCGTCGATCGCCTCCGCGAGCGCGGCCGAAAAGCCGCGGGGCGTGAACAGGACGACGAGGCTCTCGTTCGCCTCGATCGCCAGCGCCCAGCGCCGCAGCGCGCCCTCCAGCGCCCGCAGTCGGTCGAAGTCGACGGCGCCCGGCTGCGCGTAGACGAGCCGGCCGTTCGGAGCCCGGACCTTGACGAGACCGAGCTCGGCGATGTCCCGCGAGACGGTGGTCTGGACGACCTCGTGCCCGGCGTCGTGCAGCGCGGCGGCCAGCTCGGCCTGAGTCGAGATCTGACGGTCGCGGATCAGACGCAGGATGGCGCCCTGGCGCTCGCGGCGGTGTGCAGTCAACGAAGGACCTCCTGGAGGATCGAGATCGCCTGCGCGACCTCGTCGGGGGAAACCGTCAGCGGCGGCGTCAGCCGCAGCGTGGTGGGCCCTGCGGAGGTGACGAGCAGCCCGGCTTCGAAGCAGTCGGCGACGATCTCGGCCGCAGGACCCTCCGTTTCGACCCCGAGCAGCAGCCCGGCGCCGCGGACGGGCAACGCCTCCGCGACCTCCGCACTACGCGCGCGCACGTTCGCGAGCAGGTCCTCGTCGACCGCCTCGACCACCGCGCAGGCGGCCGCGCAGACAACGGGATTGCCGCCGAAGGTGGAGGCGTGGTCGCCCGGCGCGAGCCCGGTCGGCGCGAGGTCGCCGACGAGCAGCGCGCCGATCGGCAGCCCGTTTGCGAGTCCCTTCGCCAGTGTGACCAGGTGAGGCTGGACACCGAACTGCTCGAGGGCGAAGAATGTCCCGGTGCGGCCGACGCCGGTCTGCACCTCGTCGAAGCAGAGCAGTGCGCCATGCTCGGCCGCGAGCTCCGCCGCGGCGGCGAGGAAGCCGCGCGTGGCGGGATTGACGCCGCCCTCGCCCTGGACGGGCTCGACGAGGATCAGCGCCGTGTCGGGGCCGACGGCCGCCTCGAGCGAGGCCACGTCGTTCAGTTCCGCGAAGGCGACCCCGGGCAGGAGCGGCTCGAACGCGGCCCGCTTCGCCGGCTGGCCCGTCGCCGACAGCGCGCCGAGCGTCCGTCCGTGGAACGAGCCCTCGAGCGCGACGACGCCGGGCTTACCCGTCGCCTTGCGCGCGTGCTTGATCGCCGCCTCGACCGCCTCGGCACCCGAGTTGCAGAAGAACGCCTGCGCGCCGCCGAAGCGCCTGGAGAGCAGGTCGGCAAGCCGGGCCATCGGCTCGCTCCAGTAGAGGTTCGAGACATGCCAGAGTCGGTCGAGCTGCTCGTGCGCGGCGGCAAGCGGGGCCGGATGGCCATGTCCGAGGCCGACCACGGCGATGCCCGCCGCGAAGTCGAGGTAACGCGTCCCGTCGGCGGCGGTCAGCCACGAGCCGTTGCCGTCGACGAACGTGACGTCGGCGCGGACGTATGTCGGGAGCACCGCGCTGCGCGTGGCGAGCGTCATGAGGTCACCAGCGTCCGGCCGATCTCGGCCCGGACTCCGCGCCTGGCGGCGACGACGGCGGCGTGCAGCTTCGGGACGATTCCGCCCTCGAAGCAGCCGGCCTCCACCTCGTCCGCCCCGATGTGATCCAGGACCCGGTCGTCGCGGAGGACACCCGGGACGTCGGTCAGGAACAGGATCCGATCGGCCCCCAGCCCGATCGCGAGCGCGGCGGCGGCCTCGTCCGCGTTGACGTTCAGCGGTCCGACGGCGAGCGGCGCCACGACGGGGATCAAGCCGTCGGCAAGTGCGTCCGCGACCGCCTGCGGCCGGCTCGGCACCGGGGTGCCGACGTGCCCCAGCCCGGGCAGACGGGTCGCCCGTAGGCCGACCTCGTCGCCGGCCAGGCCGACGGCGCGCGGACCGATCGCGACGCAGAGCTGCGCGTTCACGTCGAGGAGCGCGGAGCGGACGACCTCGATCGCGGCGGCACTCGTGAACCGGCGCCCGTGGACGAAGGTGACCTCCAGGCCTGCCGCCTCCATCGCCGCCGAGATCTGCGGGCCGCCGCCGTGCACGACGACGGCGTTGCGGAGTTCCCCGAGATCGGAGCCGACCACGGCCCCGCCCACCTTCACGACGATCACGTCGTGTACTCCGCGTTGATCTTCACGTAGTCGTACGTGAGGTCGGAGGCCAGGTAGGACGCAGCGGCCGTGCCGAGCCCGAGGTCGAGCTCGATCTTGCAGACCGGCCCGTCGAGCGGGACCTCGGCCGAGGTCGGCTCGCCCTCGGCGAAGACCACGACGCCGTTCATCCGCAACGTGAGCCGGTCGACATCGACCTGCGCGAAGCCGCCCGAGACGAACGCCGATCCCGCTGCCGCGAGGACGCGGCCCCAGTTCGCGTCGCGGCCGAACGCCGCGGTCTTGACGAGCGGCGAGGTCGCGATCCGCTTCGCGACTGCGTTCGCCTCGCCAGCGCTCGCAGCGCCGCCGACCTCGACCTCGAGCAGGACGGTCGCTCCCTCGCCGTCCACGACGATCTGCCGGGACAGGTCGGCGCAGACCTCGCTCAGCGCGGCGGCGAACTCGCGGTCGGAAGCGGCCGTGCGCTCGACGCCGCTGGCGCCGTTGGCGAGCAGGATCACCGCGTCGTTCGTCGAGCACTCGCCGTCGACCGAGATCCGGTTGAAGCTCTCCTCGACGGCGCGCTTGAGGAACGCCGGCGCCTCGCCGGCGGCGAGCGGATAGTCGGTGGTGACGACCGCGAGCATCGTCGCCAGGCACGGGTGGATCATCCCCGCGCCCTTCGCCATCCCGCCGACGGCGAAACCGCCGCGAGCGACCAGCGCCTCCTTCGGGCACGTGTCGGTGGTGAGGATCGCCTCGGCAGCCTCGCCACCGCCCTCGGCGTCGAGCTCGATCCCGTGGAGGCCGGCGAGCAGCTTCGGCATCGGCAGCTTCACGCCGATCACGCCGGTCGAGAGGACGAGCACCTGCTCCGGCTCGAGCCCGAGCAGCGCCGCTGTCTGGGCAGCGGTCGCGAGCGCGTCGAGCTCGCCCTGCCTGCCGGTCGCGGCGTTGGCCACACCCGAGTTGATGACGACCGCCTGCGGCTCGGCCTGCGCGAGATGCGCCTTCGAGACGAGCACCGGCGCAGCCTGGACCCGGTTCGCGGTGAACATCCCGGCACCGACCGCGGGCACGGTGGAGCGGACGACGGCGAGGTCGAGCTTGGCCTTGCGGATACCGGCGTGGACGGCGCCCGCGGCGAACCCCTTCGGCGCTGTGATCGCACCTGTGACGACGCCGTCTCTCTCGACCGCGACGGCCATCAGACGAGGACTCCCGAGAGCCTCAGCCCGGCGGTCTCATCGAGGCCGAGTGCGAGGTTGGCGTTCTGGACCGCCTGCCCCGCCGCTCCCTTGCCGAGATTGTCGATCGCGCAGATCACGATCCACCGGCCCGTGCTGGTGTCCTGGAATGCCGCCACCTCGGCGCCGTCCGTGCCCTGCACACGGGCGATGTCGGGAACCGCGTCGATCAGCTGGACGACGTGCGACCCCGCATACGACGCCTCGAGCAACGGCCTCGGGTCCTCGCTCGCGGTGACGTAGCAGGTGCAGACCAGGCCGCGCCGCAGCGGGACGACGTGCGGCACGAACGCGACCGGGAATCCGAGCAGCTGCGCGATCTCGGGTGAGTGGCGGTGCCCGCCGACCGCGTACGGGGTGACGTTGTCGAGCACGACCGCCGCATGCGAGCGCTCCTTCAGCCCGCGCCCCGCGCCCGAGATCCCGGACTTGCCGTCGACCACGACGTTCGCCGGGTCGATGATCCCGGCGATCGGTGCCAGCGCGAGCAGTGCCGCGGTCGCGTAGCAGCCCGGGTTCGCGATCAGGCGGCCGCTGGGCGGCGCGAGCTCCGGGAGCGCGTAGCACCAGCCGTCGGCGCCGATCCGGTGCGCGCCGGAGAGATCGACGACGACCGCGCCGACGGGCGGCGCGAACGCCGCCGCCCTCTCGTCGTCGAGGCAGCAGAAGACGAGCTCGGCGTCGGCCGCAAGCGCCTCCTCGTTCGGGACGAAGCGAGGAAGGGACCCGTGGCCGTTGCGGGAGAGCCGCGGATCGAGTGCGCTCGCGGGCTGCCCGGCCAGTGAGTCGGAACCCAGCACGACGAGCTCGAGCTCGGGGTGGGCGAGGACGCGGTCGAGCGTCTCCTGTCCGGAGAACCCGGCGACGCCGAGGACAGCCGTCGTGACCATACACGTATTATGCAGTCATACTGCATTTATGCAAGTGGAGAGGCGGGCGGCCGCAGGCTGATCAGCACCGAGCCGACTGCGGCGGCCCCCACGAGGAGCAGGACGATGGCCGCCAGCGCGCCGTCGGCCGACAACCCACGGGTGATCAGCACTCCGTCCGTCACTGCCGACACCAGCCAGGCGACGAGTGCGACGGCTGCGAGCCGGCTGAGGCCGGCTGCGACAGCTGTCAACAGAACGAGGGCAGCGGCAAGGCAGACGATCCCGACCCATCCGAACAGCTGCCACTCCCACGCTCCAGGATCATCCCGCCAAGACCCGCCCGAATCGCAGCTCTCGTCGCACTGGAGACCGAAGCCATAGAGAGGAGGAGCGCGCCGAAAGCGCTCGCCGCGACCGGACGAGCGCGAACAGGACGGCTACGACCCGACGAGCCACGACGCAAGTATTGCCCGGCGCCGAACGGAATCCGAGCGCCGGCCGGAGGCTAACCCGCGGTCGCCTCCTCGGGTTCCTCCGCCGCCCTGCCCCCGGTTCCTTCGTGCTCGTCCTCGATGGCAGCGACGTCGGCCCGCGGCCCGACACGCCAGAACTCCGCGACGGCGCCGTCCCAGCCGGCCAGCAGTGCCGCCGCCAGCGGCGAGCCGGTGTAGCGCGCGTGGCGCTCGACCAGGCGGCGGAGCTCGGAATCGCCCGACAGCCGCTCGAGGACGACCAGGTCGTCGTTCAGCCGAAGCGGGAGCTCGCCCGGCGGGTCGTAGACGAAGGCCTCGCCGCCGCTCATCCCGGCACCGAAGTTCCGGCCGGTCGTGCCGAGGACGACCACCGTTCCGCCGGTCATGTACTCGCAGCCGTGGTCGCCGATCCCCTCCACCACCGCGGTCGCGCCCGAGTTGCGGACGGCGAACCGCTCGCCGGCGCGCCCGGCGCAGTAGAACTCCCCGCCGGTTGCGCCGTAGAGAACGGTGTTCCCGGCGAGCACCGGATCGCCGGCATCGCCTTCCGGCGGCCGGATCACGATCCGTCCGCCGCCCATCGCCTTCCCGACGTAGTCGTTCGCCTCGCCGGCCAGGTCGAGCTCGACCCCGGCGGCCAGGAACGCGCCGAAGCTCTGGCCGGCAGAGCCGTGGAACCGCGCGCGGATCCGGCCCGGCGGCGACTGCGAGCCGAACCGCTCGCCGATCAGCCCGCCGAGCCGGGCTCCGACCGATCGGTCCCACGTGGAGATCGGGTACGAGGGCTCGACCAGCGCGGGACCGTCCAGCGCTGGTTGTGCGTCGGTTGCGAGCCGCCGGCCGAGCTCGCCGCCGCCCGCCACCGGCATCGACTCGGCCTCGAAACGGCCGGCGGGCGCCCCCAGCAGCGGCGCGAGCTCGAGCGTGTCCGCACGCGGATCGCCCGTCTCGCGCCGGCGCAGGAGGTCCGTGCGGCCGACTGCCTCCTCGAGGGAGAGGATTCCGAGTGAGGCGAGCCAGCGCCGCGCGTCTTCGGCGACGAAGAGGAGGTAGGCCGCCACCTGCTCCGGAGTCGCTGCATATTTCGCACGCAACTCCGGCCGCTGGGTTGCGATCCCGACCGGGCAGGTGTCCAGGTGGCAGGAGCGGACCATCAGGCAACCCTCGGCGAGCAGGAGCGCAGTCCCGAAACTGATCTCGTCGGCACCGAGCAGCGTGGCGACGACGACGTCGCGGCCGGTCTTGATCCCGCCGTCGGCACGCAGCCGCACACGCCCGCGCAGGCCGTTCTCGACCAGCGAGCGCTGCGTCTCGGCGAGGCCGAGCTCCCAGGGCAGCCCGGCGTTCTTGATCGACGAGAGCGGGCTCGCGCCCGTGCCCCCGTCCGAGCCGGCGACGTGGACGACGTCGGCCAGCGCCTTGACGACGCCACTCGCGATGAGACCGACGCCGGTCTCCGCCACGAGCTTCACCGAGATGGCGGCGTTCGGGTTCACCTGCCGGAGATCGAAGATCAGCTGGGCGAGGTCCTCGATCGAGTAGATGTCGTGGTGGGGCGGCGGGGAGATCAGCGCGACGCCCGGGGTGGTGTGGCGAAGACGCGCGATCTCGACCGAGACCTTGTGGCCGGGAAGCTGGCCGCCCTCGCCGGGCTTCGAGCCCTGCGCGATCTTGATCTGGAGCTCGTCGGCGAACGCGGCGTACTCGGGCGTGACCCCGAAGCGTCCCGACGCGATCTGCTTGATCCGCGAGTTGCGCTCGGTGCGGAACCGGGACGGATCCTCTCCGCCCTCGCCGCAGTTCGACCGCGCCCGAAGCCGGTTGAACGCGGCCGCGATCGTCTCGTGCGCCTCGGCCGACAGCGCGCCGTGCGACATCCCGCCCGCCGAGAAGCGCTGCACGATCGAGTCCGCGGGCTCGACCTCGTCGAGCGGAACAGCCTCGGCGGGCGCGAAGTCCAGCAGGTCGCGGAGCTCCATCGGAGCCCGGCCGTCGACGAGGGCGGCGAAGCGGTCGTACGCCTCCCGGCGGTCCTTCCGGACGGCGAGCCGCAGAGCATGCGCCGCGTCCACCACGGATGCGTCCGTCTCATGCGGCTCGCCGCCCTTCCGGAACTTGACGTAGCCCGGGTTCTCCAGTCGCGTGGACGCGAACCGGCCCAGGGACTCGCGCTCGAGCTCGGCGAAGCCGATGCCGCCGACCGCGCTGGGCGTGCCGGCGAAGCAGAGGTCGACCACCTCCTGCGCCAGACCGAGCACGTCGAACACCTGCGCGCCGCAGTAGGCGGCGACGTCGGCGATGCCCATCTTGGACATGATCTTCAGCACGCCGTCCTCGATCGACGCCCGGAAGCGCTCCTGCGCCTCGGCCGGCGAGGGACGGTCTCCACCGACCTTGTCCGCCGCGGCCAGCGCCGCGACCGTCTCGAGCGCGAGCCGCGGGCAGATCGCCTCCGCGCCGTAGCCGAGCAGGCAGGCGATGTGGTGTGCCTCTCGCGCCTCGTCGGTCTCGACGACGATCGTCGCCAGCGAGCGCAGCCCGCGCGCGACCAGGTGCTGGTGGACGGCCCCGACGGCGAGCAGCACGGGGATCGACGCCCGGTCCTCGGTGGTATCCGACACCAGCAGCGCCGTCCGGCCCGAGCGCACGAATGCCTCCGCCTCGTCGGCGAGGCGGAGGCAGGCGCTCTCGAGGTCCGACTCGAACGTCGCGTCGATCCGGTTCAGGCGCTCGTCGAGCACGTCCGGGTAGAGGAAGAAGCTCTCGAACTCCGTCCCGCGAGCGGACTCGGGCCCCTCCGTCAGCAGAGGGGCCCGGCCGCCGAGGATGCATCGGAGGGAGAACGTGTGCCGTTCGCGCAGGTGATCGATCGGCGGGTTCGTCACCTGCGCGAAGCGCTGGCGGAAGTAGGAGTAGAGGGGACGGGCACGACCGGCGAGCAGCGGAAGCGCGGTGTCGTCGCCCATCGAGGACGTCGGCTCGTGGCCGCGGCCGGCGACGGGGCGGAGGATGACGTTGACGTCCTCGCGGGTGTAGCCGAAGGCCGCCTGGCGGCCGGTCAGGTCGCCTGTGGGCGGCTCGACCGGCGTCCCGTTCGAGCCGCGGCCCAGGCCCTTCTCGAGCCAGCGCCCGTACGGCTGCCGGGCAGCGAGCCGCGCCTTGATCGCGCCGTTCTCCTCGAAACCCCGCTCGGGGTCGACGGCGATCATCTGCCCGGGGCCGAGCCGGCTGCGGCTTACCGGCCCGCGCCCCGAGAGGTCGACGGCGCCCGCCTCCGAGCAGCAGACGACGAGGCCGTCGGAACAGACCGCATAGCGAAGCGGCCGTAGACCGTTGCGGTCGAGCGCCGCGCCGACCACCCGCCCGTCCGTGAAGACCAGCCCGGCCGGCCCGTCCCACGGCTCGACCAGCAGCGAGTGGTAACGGTAGTAGTCGCGCAGCTCCCCATCGAGCTCGGGGTGCCCGTCCCAGGCCTCGGGAACGAGCATCGTCAGGGCGTGGCGGACGTCGCGGCCGTGCCGGACGAGCAGCTCCAGCGCGTTGTCCAGCATCGCGGAGTCGGAGCCGGTCTCGTCGATGACCGGGTGGAGCAGCTCGTCGTCCTCGGAGCCGAAGTTCCCTTCCCGGGCGCGCATCCAGTTCGCGTTGCCCTGGATCGCGTTGATCTCGCCGTTGTGACAGAGGAGCCGGAACGGTTGGGCCCGCTCCCACGAGGGCGCCGTGTTCGTCGAGAACCGCTGGTGGAAGATCCCGAACGGCACCGCGAGCGACGGGTCGCGCAGGTCCGGGTAGAAGCGTGCGAGCTCCTCGGCCGCGCACAGCGCCTTGTACGTGACCGTCCGGAAGGAGAGCGAGACGATGTACGCGCCCGGTGTCCGCTCCGCCCGGCGGCGCGCGCGGTAGGCGCGCATCTCGTCGCCGCCCGAGAGGGTGAGCTGCTCGATGCGCGGCATGGAGGCGAGCGCGCCCGCTCCGAGCGCACCGGTGTCGACCGGTACCTCGCACCACTCCAGTGGCTCGATCCCCTCGGCCCGGCAGGCATCCTCGATCGCACCCCGCGCTGCCTCGTCACGGAGGAAGACCATCGCGATCCCGGCGCTCCCCTCCGGCAGCGGCAGGAGCACGCCCGCACCGTCACCGGTCTTGCGGTCGGCCGCGGTCGCGCCGCGGTGCCGCACGTTGTGCAGCCCCTCGAGCAGGGCGTCGACGATCTCGCGCGAGGCGCGGCCGGAGGAGTCGGCGACGAAGCCGATCCCGCAGGCGTCACGCTCCTGGGTTGGGCCGAACGGAGGTCGCAATGCATACCTCGTGTGGTCTTGGAGGAAGCCCGCCTCTGTGGTGCTAGCTAGCCGGCGGAGGCGGAAGGAGCGGGACGCCGACTAGCACGCAGGCTTGCGCGCGGCGAGAAAGAGAAACGCAAAGATCTCGTTCGCGGCGAAAGCCATTGCCAGCAGAGTACGGGCCGGTCCCGACGAGGTCAAGGTCCTCGACCGAATTGCCGATGGACTTGACAGACCGGGAACCGCCCGGCAACACTTGCAAACCTGAAGCGATGAGCGCCGCGCACAACACCCATTCCGCAGCCCCACTCTCGGTGGCTGCGCGCGGCCCGATTTCCCTCCTCGTCGTCTCGATTCTCCCCCTCTAGGGGGAGCTTTCGACCACGCGCCTCGCAGCGCACACGCCGACCTCACCACACCACCGGTACGTCCCCGGACGGGACGAGACGAGGAGGAACTCAGTTGCCACCCCGCAGGATCACGATCTTCGACACCACTCTTCGCGACGGCGAGCAGTCGCCCGGCATCGCCCTGCAGCCCGACGAGAAGGCCGAGATCGCGGCGCAGCTCGAGCGGCTCGGCGTAGACGTGATCGAGGCCGGCTTCCCGATCTCGTCTCCGGGCGACTTCGAGGGCGTGCAGGCCGTCGCCGGCACAGTGGCCGGCGCAACCGTCGCCGCGCTCGCACGCACGGAGCCGGGCGACCTGGAGGCGGCCGCCGATGCCCTCGCCGGCGCACGCCGCTCGAGGATCCACGTGTTCATCGCGACGAGCGCGCTGCACATGGCCCGCAAGCTGGGGCTCGAGCCGCCGGAGGTGCTCGAGCGCGTGCGAACGAGCGTCCGCACCGCAACCGAGCACGCCGACGAGGTCGAGTTCTCGGCCGAGGACGCCACCCGCTCGGAACCGGCGTTCCTCGCCGAGGTCTGCCGGCAGGCGATCGCGGCCGGCGCGACCACCGTCAACCTCCCGGACACGGTCGGCTACTGCCTGCCCGACGAGCACGAGGCCTTCCTGCGCCGGATCCAGGTGCTCTGCCCCGAGCTGCGCGCCGCCACCCTCTCCGTCCACTGCCACAACGACCTCGGGCTCGCGGTCGCGAACACGCTCTCCGGGATCCGCGCCGGGGCGACCCAGGTCGAGTGCACGGTCAACGGGATCGGCGAGCGGGCGGGCAACGCCGCGCTCGAGGAGGTCGTGATGGCGCTGCGGGTGCGCGCCGACGAGCTGCGCGCCGAGACCGGTGTGAACGTCGGCGAGATCGGCATCTCGTCGGCGCTCGTCTCCCGCCTGACGGGCTACGCGGTCCAGCGGAACAAGGCGATCGTGGGCGCGAACGCCTTCGCCCACGAAGCCGGCATCCACCAGGACGGGATGCTGAAGGACGCCGCCACGTACCAGATCATGGATCCGGAGGAGCTGGGGCTGACCATGACGCTGCCGCTCGGCAAGCATTCCGGACGGCACGCGTTCGCCCGGGCCTGCACCGATGCCGGAATCGATCTGCCGGCCGACGAGCTACGAACAGCCTTTGCACGGTTCAAGCGACTGGCCGACGACCGCAAGGCCGTGACCCTGTACGACGTCTTCGAGGAGGTGCCCGTCCCATGAGAAGTCAAAAGAAGTTCACGGTTGCTTGCCTGAGCGGGGACGGCATCGGCCCCGAGCTGATGGCGGAGGCGAGCCGGGCGCTCGCGGAGGCCGGACGCCTGCACCGCTTCCGCGTCGAGGAGGTGCACGTGCCGTTCGCCGGCGAGGCAGTCAGCCGCTACGGCCATCCGCTGCCGGCGGAGACGCGCGCCGCCTGCCGCCGGGCGGACGCGGTCCTGGTCGCGTTGACGAAGGAGCCCGCGCTGGAGGGCGTCAAGTCCGAGCTCGACCTGACCTGGCGCGTTCAGCGGGTGCGGCTCCCCGACGGTGACATCGCCGTCGTCAGCCCGCTCGACGACCAGCTGGAGCCGTACGTCGTCCGGCGAGCGTTCGATCTCGCCCGCTCGCGCAAGGCGAAGATCGCCGCGGTCGGGGACGGCCCCACCTGGAGCACGTTCGTCGGCTGGGAGGCGGATCGCCATCCCGGCGTCGAGGTGGAGCGGCTTTCGCTGAGCGAGGCGCTGCCGCGGCTGATGAACGCGCCCGACGGCTTCTGCGTCGTCGTCACCCAGAAGGCACACGCCGAGCTCGTCTCGGACCTGACCGCAGCCAGCCGCAACGACTCACGAATCGTCGCCTCGGGCCGGCTGTCCCAGTCCGGCCCAGGCATCTTCGGCCCCACGCACGGATCGGCTCCGGACATCGCAGGGCAGGGCGTTGCCAACCCGAGCGGGATGCTGCTCGCGGCCGCGCTGATGCTCTCCGAAGGGCTCGGAGAGCAGGCGGCCGGGCGAACGCTGGAGCGTGCGGTCTCGACCGCTCTGGCCTCCGGCGTCCGCACCGCCGACCTCGACGGCAGCGGCCCGGCCGCGACCACCCGCGACTTCATGGACGCCGTGCTCGAGCTGATGCCGACCACCAGGACGGACGTGGAGTTTTTCGAACAGCCTTGGGGACAGGATGAACCCGGTCCCCAAGACGATTTCCAACGGAGCCGACGCAGTCCTCCGCTCCCTCGAGGCCGAGGCCGTCGACGTCGCCTTCGGGATCCCGGGCGGCGCGATCCTGCCCGTCTACGACGCGATCGCGCGAGGGACGACCGTGCGGCACGTGCTCGCGCGCCACGAGCAGGGTGCCGGGCACATGGCCGAGGGCTACGCACGCGCGTCCGGCCGCGTCGGCGTCGCCTTCGCCACGTCGGGCCCGGGAGCGACCAACCTCGTCACCCCGATCGCCGACGCGTGGATGGACTCGACGCCGCTCGTCTGCATCACCGGCCAGGTACGGAGCCACCTGATCGGGACCGATGCCTTCCAGGAGTGCGACATCACCGGCGTGACCACCCCGATCGTCAAGCACTCCTGGCTCGTGCAGGACGTCGAGGAGATCCCGCACGTGCTCAAGGCCGCCTTCCACGTCGCCCGGACCGGCCGCTGCGGCCCGGTCCTCGTCGACATCCCGCGCGACCTCCAGGAAGCGGCGCTCGACTTCCGGTACCCGGATGCGGTCGACCTCCCCGGCTGGCGGCCGCCCGTCCGCGGGCACGCGCGGCAGATCGCCGAGGCGGCGCGCCGCATCGCCGCCGCCGAGAAGCCGGTCCTCTATGTCGGCGGCGGCACGCTCAACGCCGACGCGTGCGCCGAGCTGCTCGACCTCGCCGAGGCGGGTCGTCTCCCGGTGGTCACCACGCTGATGGCGAAGAGCGCCTTCCCCGAGACGCACGATCTGCACTTCGGATGGCCCGGCATGCACGGTCCCAAGTGGTCGAACCTGGCGATGAACACCTGCGACGTGCTGGTCTCGGTCGGAGCGCGCTTCGACGACCGCGTGACCGGCAAGCTCGACGCCTTCGCCCCCGGCGCCACCGTCATCCACCTCGATGTCGACGCGGCCGAGATCGACAAGCTGCGCCGCGCGGATGTGCCGGTCGTCGGGCCGCTCAAGCAGATCCTGGCCGAGCTCGCCGCCGAGGTGCGCCGGCTGCGCGCGACCGGCGGCGACGCTCGAACGGAGCCCTGGCTCCGCCGGCTCGAGGCCTGGCGCGAGGAGTTCCCACTGCGCTACGGGAACGGCGGGCAGCTCAAGCCCCAGCGCGTGCTCGAGACGCTCCAGGAGCTGACCGCCGGCCGTGACGACGTGATCTGGACGACGGGCGTGGGCCAGCACCAGATGTGGGCGATGCAGTACCTGCTCTGCGACCGGCCGCGCACCTTCATCACCTCGGGCGGGCTCGGAACGATGGGCTACGGGATCCCTGCCGCGATCGGCGCGAAGGCGGCGAGGCCCGACGCGACGGTCGTCTGCGTCGACGGCGACGGCTGCTTCCAGATGACCAGCCAGGAGCTGGCCACCGCGGTGCTCGAGGACCTGCCGATCGTGACGGTGATCGTCAACAACGGCTACCTCGGGCATGGTCAACCAGTGGCAGACCATGTTCTTCGACCAGCGCCGGTCGCACGTGCATCTCACGCACGCCGTACCCGACTACGCCGCGCTCGCGGAGGCCTACGGCGCGGCGGGCTTCACCGTCTCGGACGAGGGCGACCTCGAGGAGGCACTGGTGGAAGCGCTCGCGTGCGGGCGCACCGCCGTCGTCGACGCGCGGGTGGACGCCGAGGAGCACTGCTTCCCGATGATCCCGGCGGGCGCGGCCGCGCTCGACATGGTCGAGTACGAGGAGCGCGACGAGACCGAAGTGGTGTCGGCGTGATCCACACGCTGTCGGTCCTGGTCGAGAACAAGCCGGGAGCCCTCGTCCGCGTTTGCCAGTTGTTCGCCCGGCGCGGGTACAACATCGAAAGCCTGGCCGTCGGCCCGACGGAGCGGCACGACGTGTCGTCGATCACGCTCCGCGTCAACTGCGACCGGCAGCCGCTCGCGCAGATCGAGAAGCAGATGCACAAGCTCGTCAACGTCCTGCGCGTCCGCGAGCTGGAGGCGGGCGAGGCGGTCGAGCGCGAGCTCGCGCTGATCTCGATCGCGGCGCCTGCCGGAGCGCCGGGCCGAGCTGATGGCGCTCGCCGAGGTCTTCCAGGCGCGCGTCGCGGACGTCGGGCCGGACTCGATGGTGTTCGAGGTCGTCGGCGAGCCGGAGCAGATCGACTCGTTCGAGGAGCTCGTTCGCCCGCACGGCATCCGCGAGCTGTCCCGCACCGGCAGGATCGGGCTCAAGCGCGCGTCCGTCCGCCGCCCCAATCGTCAACGCGTCCTGAACTGAAAGGAGCTTCATGGCCACGATTCATCGCGACGGCGACCTCGGCCTCCTCGACGGGAAGGTCGCGGTCGTCGGCTACGGCAGCCAGGGCCACGCCCATGCCCTCAACCTCCACGACTCGGGGGTCGAGGTCGTGGTCGGGCTGCGCGAAGGCAGCGACTCGCAGCAGGTCGGCCGAGGATGCGGGGCTGTCGGTGGCGACGGTGGCCGAGGCGGTGCGGGGCGCACAGGTCGTCTCGCTGCTGCTCCCCGATCAGGTCCAGCCCGCCGTGTACGAGGCCGATGTCGCGCCGAACCTCGAGCCGGGCGCCGCCGTCCTGTTCGCCCACGGCTTCAACGTCCACTACGGACGCATCGCGCCGCCGGCGGAGCACGACGTGATCATGGTCGCGCCCAAGGGGCCCGGCCACATCGTGCGGCGACTGTTCACGGAGGGCTACGGGACGCCTGCGCTCGTCGCGGTGGCGCAGGACGCGAGCGGCCGCGCGCTCGACCTGGCCCTCGCGTACGCGGCCGGGATCGGCGCGACGCGGGCCGGGGTGATCGAGACGACCTTCGTCGAGGAGACCGAGAGCGACCTGTTCGGCGAGCAGGCCGTCCTCTGCGGCGGCGTCACCGAGCTGATCCGGCTCGGCTTCGAGACGCTGGTCGAGGCGGGCTACCAGCCGGAGATCGCCTACTACGAGTGCCTGCACGAGCTGAAGCTGATCGTCGACCTGATCTACGAAGGCGGGTTCTCGGGGATGCGCTTCTCGGTCTCGGACACGGCCGAGTACGGCGACCTCAGCCGCGGGCCACGGGTGATCGACGACCACGTCCGCGAGAACATGCGCAAGGTGCTCTCCGACATCCGCGAGGGCTCGTTCGCTCAGGACTGGATCGAGCAGATGAAGACCGGCGAGCCGAAGCTGAACGAGCTACGCGATCAGGCTGCGGAGGAGCGGATCGAGACGGTCGGAGCCGAGCTGCGCAGCCTGATGCATCGGGTGCCGCAGACGGACCCAGCGTAGGATCGGGGCGTGAGCCCGGGCCCGTACGACTCGCCGGCCGACCCGGCGAAACGACACAGCGCCGCGATCACGGACGGCCCCGACCGCGCCGGCGCGCGGTCGATGCTCAAGGGCACCGGCTTCACCGACGAGGACCTGGCGAAGCCGATCATCGGCGTCGCCACCACGTGGATCGAGACGATGCCGTGCAACCTGAACCAGCGCGAGCTGGCGCAGGACGTGAAGCGAGGGATCCGCGAGGCGGGCGGAACGCCGATGGAGTTCAACACGATCGCGATCTCCGACGGCGTCTCGATGGGCACCGAGGGAATGCGCGCGAGCCTCGTCTCGCGCGAGGTGATTGCCGACTCGATCGAGCTCGTCGCCCGTGGGCACCTGTTCGACGGACTCGTCTGCCTGGTCGCCTGCGACAAGACGAATCCCGCCGCGGTGATGGCCCTCGGCCGGCTGGACATCCCTGGAGTGGTGCTGTACACGGGCTCGATCGCGCCGGGGGTGTTCCGCGGCAAGGACGTGACGGTTGCCGACGTGTACGAGGCGATCGGCGGCCACGCTGCAGGCACGGTGAGCGCAGAGGAGCTGCACGAGCTCGAATCGGTCGCCTGCCCCGGCGCCGGTGCCTGCGGCGGTCAGTTCACCGCCAACACGATGTCGACGATCATGGAGTTCCTGGGGATCAGCCCGCCCGGGCTGAACGGCATTCCCGCCCTCTCCCCGAAGAAGGCCGACGCCGCAGAGGAGTGCGGTCGTCTCGTCGTCGATCTCGTCCGCCGCGACCTCCGGCCCTCGCAGATCGTCACGCTGGAGGCGATCGAGAACGCTGCGGCATCGGTGGTCGCGACCGGCGGGTCGACGAACGGCCTGTTGCACCTGCTCGCGATCGCCCGCGAGTTCGGCCTGGCCTTCACGATCGACGACTTCGACCTGATCGCCGGCCGCACACCGGTTCTCGCCGACATGAAGCCGTGGGGTCGCTTCCACGCGACCGACGTGTACCGCGCAGGCGGCGTCGCGCTCGTCGCCCGCGAGCTCGCGAAACAGGGGCTCGTCCACGGGGAGATGCCGACCGTGGACGGCCGCACGCTCGGCGAGGTGGCGACCGCGGTGGTCGAGACCGAGGGCCAGGAGGTGGTGGCGACGATCGACAGGCCGATCAAGAAGAGCGGCTCGCTCCGGATCCTGCGCGGCAACCTCGCGCCGGACGGCTGCGTGGTGAAGCTGACCGTCGACCGCACCAAGCACCGCGGGCCGGCCCGTGTCTTCGACACCGAGCAGGACGCGTTCGCCGCGGTGAAGGCCAAACGGATCCAGCCGGGCGACGTGGTCGTGATCCGCTACGAGGGCCCGGCCGGCGGCCCGGGCATGCCGGAGATGCTCCAGGTGACGGGCGCGATCATCGGGGAGGGGCTCGGCGACTCGGTCGCGCTGATCACAGACGGCCGTTTCTCCGGCGCGACCCACGGGTTCATGGTCGGGCACGTCGTGCCCGAGGCCCACCGCGGCGGCCCGATCGCCGCGCTCGCGGAAGGCGACACGATCGTGATCGACGTCGACGCCGGCGAGTTGCGGGTCGAGCTCTCCGACGACGAGATCGCGGCCCGGCTGGCCGACTGGTCGCCTCCTGCGCCACGCTACGAGAGCGGCGTGCTGGCGAAGTACGCAGCGCTCGTCTCGACGGCGAGCGAGGGAGCAGTCACACGGCCCTGATGCCGGCGCGCTCGGAAGAGCCCGAGCCCGGCTCGCCGCCGCGCGCCTCCGCCCGGGCAACGCCCGGTCCGCTGCTCGGCGAGATTCGCGTCGTCAATTTCCGTAGCGCACGCCGGCTGTCGCTTCGACCAGGCCCGATCTGTGCGTTCATCGGCGAACCAGGGGCGGGGAAGTCCAACCTGCTCCTCGCCCTCCGCGCCCTGCTCGACTCGAGCTTCGACCTTTCCACGACCGACATCACCCCGGGAGCGCGCACGCTCTCGATCGAGGCGTCGCTCGCCGACGGTCGAACCGTCTCGCTCGACGACCGCGGCGAGACCCCTCCGCTCGCGCACTTCCCGACTGCCCTCCGCGGAGGCGATCTCGTGTCGATCACCACGGGCTCTCCCTCCGGAGAGGCCGCCCACGAGGTGATCCAGGCGGCGCTCGCTCGTGCGCCCGCCCCCCGGGTCGCCCTCATCCGTGGGCTCGAGGCCTGCGCGTCCGAGATCTCGGGCGTCGTCTTCGCGATCGAGGAACCGGAGCTGTTTCTGGCTCCGCACGCGCACCGGTATCTTCGCCGGCTCTTCCGGCGCCTCGCCGAGAAGGGCAACCAGATCTTCTTCACCACGCACGCTCCGGGTCTCCTCAGCATCGCCGCGCTCGACGAGGTCAACCTCGTCACGCGCGACGAGATCGGCGTGACCGCGGTCGAACGATTGCGCCCCATCAACGTGGACGACTCGTTCCGGGTCATGTGCGAGTTCGATGCAGAACGCTCCGAGCTCTTCCTCTCGCGGGCCGCCGTGCTCGTGGAGGGCTTGACCGAGAAGATCACCCTGCCGTTCGTGTTCAGAGCGCTGGGCTACGACCCCGACCGCGAGCAGATCTCCATCGTCGAGTGCGGCGGCAAGTCGAACATCCCGCTCTTCATCGAGATCTGTCGACGGGCCAGGGTTCCGTTCGTGGTTGTCCACGACAGCGATCTCCGGCCGGATCGCGAGCCGTCGGAGGCGGAGCAGAAGCTGAACGCGCTCATCCGTCGGAAGGCTGGCGCGCGGCGGACGGTCGTCCTCGAGCCGGACTTCGAAGGGATCGCCGGCTTCCACGGCAGAAGGAAGAAGCCCGAGCGCGCCTGGGCACGCCTGGCGCACGCCCGCCCGGAGGAGCTGCCGGAGCCGCTGGTCCGAGCAGTGAGGCTGACAGTCGCGTCGGCACACCCGCGCGAGCCGTCGTACAGCTGACCAACCGACCATGGCCACTCCCGGCACCGACGCGGCGCTCCGACGGGACGTGCGCCTGCTCGGCGAGACCCTCGGACGCGTGCTCGTCGAGCAGGGTGGGCCGGGCCTCCTCGCCGCCGAGGAGCGGATCCGCGAGCTGTCCCGCAACGCGCGTTCGACCGGCAGCGCACGCGCGCGGGACAAGCTCGCCGAAGCGGTCGCCGCACTGCCCCTCGATCGGCAGGCCGACGTGCTGCGGGCGTTCTCGCTCTACTTCCAGCTCGCGAACCTCGCCGAGCAGCATCACCGGCTGCGGCGCCGGCGCCAGTACGAGCACGAGCGGCGCACGCCGCCCGAGTCGCTGGCCGAGGCGCTGGCGACCCTGGACCGCGCCGGCGTGACGCGACGGCGGTTGGCCGCGGCCGCGAAGCGCCTCTCGCTCGAGCTCGTCCTCACCGCCCACCCGACCGAGGCGACGCGCCGCACCGTCCTCGCCGCGCAGCTCCGCCTCGACGGCCTGCTCGAGCGCCTCGACGACCCCGCTCTGCCGCGCTCCGAGCGGGAGCGGATCGAGGCCTCGCTCGCCGAGGAGGTGACCGCGCTCTGGCAGACGGACGAGGTGCGGTCCCAGCGGCCGCGTGTGGTCGACGAGATCCGCCACGGCCTGTGGTTCTTCGAGCAGAGCCTTCTCGACGTGGCACCGGCGCTCGTCGGCGACCTTCGCCGCAGCGTCCCGGCGGCCGGCCTGCCTCTGCGCTTCGGCAGCTGGATCGGCGGCGACCAGGACGGGAACCCGAATGCCGGACCTCGGACGATCGAGGAGGCGCTCGCCCGGGCCCGCGGGCTGGTGCTCCAGCGCTACCGCGCCGAGGTCCGCGAGCTCGCTGCGCGGCTCGGCGTCGCCGACACGCTGGTCGCCGTCTCTCCCGAGCTGCGCCGGTCGATCGCGCAGGACGAGCGGGCGATGCCGGACTACGCGGCGCGGATCGGCCGGACGAACGAGCATGAGCCATATCGACGAAAGCTCTCGCTGGTCTGGCACAGGCTGGGCGAGACGATCGCTCGCCGGCCCGACGGGTACGCGTCACCCCGTGGCTTCCTCGCCGAGCTCGAGCTCGTCGACCGCAGCCTGCGCGAGAACCGGGGCGGCCGGCTCGCAGACGGCCGCCTCGCGGCGCTGCGACGCCGGGTCGAGCTGTTCGGCTTCCACCTGGCGACGCTCGACGTCCGCTTGCACGCCGACGAACTGCAGCGGCCGACCGCGCGGACGCGGCGGAGCTTCGCGGCCACCGCCCGCGCGCAGGAACGCCACGGCGAGGAGGCGATCGACACCCTGATCGTCTCGGGGACACAGTCGGCGCGCGACGTGCTCGCCGCCCTCGAGCTCGCCCGGCAAGCAGGCGCGCGCCTGTCGGTCGTGCCCCTGTTCGAGACGATCGACGACCTCCGTAAAGCGCCCGCGATCGTCGACGAGCTCCTCTCCGAGCGGCGGTTCCAGCGGATGGTCGAGGCCCGCGGCCGGCGGCTGGAGGTGATGGTCGGCTACTCGGACTCGGGCAAGGACGGCGGCTACCTGACGGCCCAGTGGGAGATCTTCCGGGCACAGGAGGCGCTCGCAGCGCTCGCGCGGCGGCGGCGGCTCGAGCTGACCGTCTTCCACGGCCGCGGCGGCAGCGCCGGCCGCGGCGGCGGCCCGACGCACGCGGCCATCCTCGCCCAGCCGCCCGGCCACCCGCCCGGACGGCTGAAGCTGACCGAGCAGGGCGAGACGATCTCCTTCAAGTACGGGCTTCCAGGGCTGGCCTACCGGAACCTCGAGGCGGCCCTGGCGGCAACACTGCTCACCGCTTTCCCCGAGGTCACGCAGGCACAGCCACCGCCGGGCGCGCACGAACTGATGGCCGAGCTCTCCGCGACCGCGCACACCGCCTACCGTGCGCTCGTCTGGGAGGACCCTGGGTTCGCGCCGTTCTTCCGGTCCTTCACCCCGGTCGACGAGCTCTCCCTCCTCGCCCTCGGCTCGCGGCCTGCGCGACGGCCCGGGGGCGACCTGCTCGCGTCGCTCCGCGCGATTCCCTGGGTCTTCGCGTGGACGCAGAATCGGTGCCTGCTCCCTGCCTGGTTCGGCTGCGGCACGGCGCTCGAATCGATGGGGTCACCCCGTGACTTGCGACGGCTCTATCGCACGTTCCCGTTCTTCCGCTCGCTGGTCGAGAACCTGGAGATGACGCTCGCGAAGTCGAGCCTCGAGATCGCCCGCGGGTACCTCTCCCTCGTGCCGCGCGCAGCAGAGCCCGAACGCCTCTTCGATTCGATCGCTGCCGAGCACGAGCGGACGGTGCGCGCCGTCCTCGAGATCGTCGACGCCGACGCGCTCCTCGCCCGTCACCCGGTCGTGCAGCGCTCGATCGCGCTGCGCAACCCGTACGTCGACCCGATGAACGCGATTCAGGTCGACCTGCTCCGCCGGTACCGCGAGGCCGGCGGATCGAGGAGGGACGCGAACGTGTCCGCCGGCCGCTGCTCCGGTCGATCGCCGGCATCGCGGCGGCGCTGCGAAACACCGGCTGAGCGAAACAGAGCCGGGATCGTTTCCGGCAGATGCGTTCACCGTCGCTTGACTTTCCTTTCACCGCCCCGTATAAACCTCCGGAAACGTTTTAGGAAGGAGCGGGCAAATCAGCAACATCCGGGAAGTCGCGAAGGAGAGCGGGGTGTCGGTCTCGACCGTCTCCCGGGTCTTCAACGGCTACGACGACGTGAGCCCGGCGACCCGCGAGCGCGTGCTCGACGTCGCCCGCAGGCTGGACTACGCGCCCAGCGCAGCCGCCCGGACGCTGGTCAAGCAGCAGTCGCAGCTGATCGGCGTCGTGCTGTTCACGGGCTACGAGCACCCCGACATCCACCATCCCTTCTTCCAGGAAGTGCTGGTCGGCCTCAAGCACGGGATCGGCGAGCTCGGGTACGACCTCCTCCTCTTCGCCACCGAGCAGCCGGGCTCGAGCCGGGGCCGACCGCACTCGTACCTCCGCCGTGCACGGCAGCATCGCGTCGACGGGCTCGTCGTGATGGGCGTCGACCGCGACGACCCCGAGGTGGAGAAGCTCGTCCGGTGCCGACATCCCCGTGATGGCCGTCGACCTGGACGTGGTCCACGACCACACCAGCTTCGTCGCCTCGGACAACATCGGCGGGGCGCGGCTGGCCGTGCGGCATCTGCACGCGCTCGGGCACACGCGGATCGCCGCCATCGCCGGCCCGCGCAACACGAAGCCGGGAGCGGACCGAACGCTCGGCTTCCGGGCGGAGATGCGCGAGCTCGGGCTGAAGATCCCGCGCGGTTACGAGATCGAGGGCGACTTCTACCCGGAGAGCGGCGAGCGGGCGATGCAATCGCTGCTTCGGCTGGCAGAGCCGCCGACCGCCGTTTTCGCGGCGGCAGACATGATGGCCGTCGGGGCGATCCGGACGATGCGGGCGGCGGGCCTGTCGGTGCCCGACGACCTCGCGATCGTCGGCTTCGACGACATCCGGCTCGCGGAGCTCCTCTCCCCGCCCCTCACCACCGTTCGGCAGGACATGGTCGGCATCGGGCTTGCCGCCGGCCGCGCCCTCGTCGAGCAGATCGAGAATCCCGACGTGACGCCGCCGGTGCTGACCTTGCCGGTCGAGCTCGTCGTCCGGGCTTCCTGCGGCGCGCGCGGAGCGCGGCTGTCAACGGATAAGGAGGTGGATCGAACGTCTCACTCGTATGTACCTCGTCCACGGAAACGTTTTCGAGCAAGGAGGGAGTTGCAGTGAAGCGGATACATGCAGGACGGAGGTGGCAGGTGCTCGCCGTCACCGGCGGGCTCATCGCCGCCGTCGCCGTCGGACTCGTCGCGACCACTGCGTCGGCGAAGTCCCGCGACGACGTCACGCTACGGGTCAGCCTGTTCGGCGACTTCGGGTACCACGACCTCTACAAGCAGTACGAGGCCGCGCACCCCGGCGTGACGATCACGGAGTCGATCCAGAGCTACGCGGATCACCACACCCAGCTCGCACAGCACCTCGCGACCGGCGCAGGCGCGGCCGACGTCGAGGCGATCGAGGTCGGCTCCATTCCGCTGTACACCGCCCAGCCGCAGAACCTGGTCGACCTGCGCAAGTACGGTGCCGACGCGATGAAGAGCCGCTGGCTGCCCTGGAAGTACCAGCAGGCGGTCGGCAAGGGCGGGGCCGTGGTCGGCCTCGGCACGGACGTGGGCAGCCTCGCGATCTGCTACCGCAAGGACCTGTTCGCGAAGGCAGGCCTCCCGACCAACCGCGTGGCCGTCTCGAAGCTGTGGCCCACGTGGCAGGCCTACATCAACACGGGCAAGCGCTACCAGGCCAAGGCCCCGAAGGGCACGTTCTTCTTCGACACGGGCTCGAACGTCTACAACGCGATGGTCGGCCAGCTCAACCCGGCCTACTACAACGCCGCCGGCCAGAACATCGCGGCGACGAACCCGAGCATCAAGGCTGCGTACAACCTGGCAATGTCGGGCGTGGTGGCCGGCGAATCCGCCGGGCTGCCCGCGTTCAGCACCGACTGGAACACCGGCTACAAGAAGGGCAAGTTCGCGACCGTGACCTGCCCCGCGTGGATGATGGGCTACATCCAGGGACAGGCCCCGGCGACGAAGGGCAAGTGGGACATCGCCGCCACGCCCGGCACGGGCGGCAACTGGGGCGGCTCGTTCCTCGCCGTCCCGAAGCAGGGATCCCATCAGGACGAGGCCGCTGACCTGGTCAAGTTCCTGACCTCGCCTGCCTCCGAGGCCGCCGTCTTCAAGAACACCGGCAACCTGCCCAGCCAGACAGCGCTGCTGAAGAGCCCGGCTGTCCAGAACTTCAGGAACCCGTTCTTCAGCAACGCGCCCGTCGGCCAGGTCTTCGCCAATTCGGCGCTGAGGCTGAAGCCGCAGATCCTCGGCCCTCACCAGACAGACCTCCAGACCGCCTCCACGGCCGCTTTCGATCGGGTCCAGCAGCACAAGTCGACCCCGGCGAAGTCGTGGGCCCAGTTCCTCAAGGACGTCAAGAACATCGGCTAGGTAGTCCATACGCCTGGCGGCGCCGGGGAGAGCCGGTCGACGGCTCGAGTGCCCCGGCGCCGCCGGCGTCGTTGAAGATTCACGCATTCGACGGAAGGCGAGGACGTGAGCGAGGCAATCGAGCACGCGCCGAGTGTGCGCAGAGCGGGTGCGGCCCGCCGCCGGCTGCACCGCCTCGACGCGGTCGTCTCGCCCTACGTCTACGTCGGGTCGTTCTTCCTCGTCTTCTGCGCCTTCGGGCTGTTCCCGCTCGGCTACACGGCGTGGATGTCGCTGACCGACCGCAACCTGCTGAACCCGACGACGCACTTCGTCGGGCTCGACAACTACACCGCGCTCCTCCACGACTCCTACTTCTGGAACGCGGTCGAGAACACGCTCGGGATCTGGGTGCTCTCCACTGTCCCCCAGCTCCTGCTCGCGCTCGCCCTCGCGCATCTGATCAACACCAAGCTCCGCGGGCGGACCTTCTTCCGCATGAGCGTCCTGCTCCCGCAGGTGACCTCGCTCGTCGCCGTCGCCCTGATCTTCACGCAGCTGTTCTCGCGGGACTACGGGCTGTTCAACTACCTGCTCGGCGGGATCGGGATCAGCCCGGTCGACTGGGAGGCAGGCCGCTTCTCGTCCTGGGTCGCGCTCTCCGTGATGGTCACGTGGCGCTGGACGGGGTTCAACGCGCTCCTCTACCTCGCCGCCATGCAGGCGATCCCGGACGACCTCTACGAGTCGGCCGCGATCGACGGCGCGCGGCGCTGGAGGCAGTTCTGGCACATCACCGTGCCGATGATCCGGCCGACGATCATCTTCACCGTCGTCGTCTCGACGATCGGCGGGCTCCAGCTCTTCACCGAGCCCTTCCTCTTCCAGCCGGTCAAGAACGGGGCGATGGGCGGCTCGGCACGCCAGTACCAGACGATCTCGATGTACCTGTACGAGAAGTCGTTCGGCAGCTCGCAGTTCAAGTTCGGCTACGCGGCGGCGATCGCCTGGTGCCTGTTCCTGATCATCGTGCTCATCTCCATCATCAACTTCCTGCTCGTCCGCAGGATCAAGTCGGCGGAGTCGTAGGCGATGGCGGCTGTCGCCACCTCCAAGACCTCGACCCGCGGCCGCCGCCGGCGTATGACGCTGTCCCGCCGCTTCGAGTCCGCCGGCCCGTTCACGTACCTCTTTCTGCTCGGCGTCGCGATCCTCTCGGTCTTCCCGCTCTACTGGTCGGTCGTCGTCGCCTCGCACGACAACTCCGCGATCGCGGACTACCCGCCCGTCATGACCCCCGGACGCGAGCTGTTCCACAACATCGGGCGCGTCTTCAACTCGGGCGAGGTGAACATCAACTTCTGGACGGCGCTGATCAACTCGGCGATCGTCTCCGGCGCGATCGCGTTCTCGGTCGTCCTCTTCAGCACGCTCGCCGGCTTCGCGTTCGCGAAGCTGAAGTTCCGCGGCAACAAGGTGCTGATGCTCGTCGTGGTCGGGACGCTGATCGTCCCCGTCCAGCTGGGCGTGATCCCGCTCTACATCGAGATGAAGCACCTGGGGTGGATCAATCACCTGCACGCGGTGATCGCACCGTTCCTGGTCTCGGCGTTCGGCGTGTTCCTGATGCGCCAGTACATCGTCTCCTCGGTCCCCAACGAGCTCATCGATGCGTCACGGGTCGACGGCTGCCACACCCTCCGGGTGTTCTGGCACGTGGTGCTGCCCGCGGTCCGCCCGGCGGCCGCCGTCCTCGGACTGCTGACGTTCATGAACGCGTGGAACGACTTCTTCTGGCCGCTGATCGTCCTCACGCCGGGGAACCCGACCGTGCAGGTCGCGGTCTCGACACTCCAGAGCGGCTACGTCCAGGACTACTCGCTCGTCTTCGCCGGCACATTCGTCTCGATCCTCCCGCTGCTCGCGATCTTCCTGGTGCTCGGCCGCCAGATCATCGGCGGGATCATGAAAGGAGCTGTCAAGGGATGACCGACGCTCGCCGCACTTCGCGCGAGCTCGCTCTCGTGGGGGGAACAGCCGGTTCCCCCCACGTGCCCCCCTCCCCAACACCAGCGTGCTCACGGCAATCGGTTCTGGGCCGCGCCCGCCATGTCGGTCGCGGCGACGACAAACCTTTGAAGAGACAGGAGAGCGGTCAATGAGCTCACCGGAGTTCGTTTGGGGAGCGGCGACGGCGGCGTTCCAGATCGAGGGGGCGACCACGGCAGACGGCCGCGGCGAGTCGATCTGGGACCGCTTCGCCTCGATCGAGGGCAACGTCGCCCACGGCGACACGGGCGATCCGGCCTGCGAGCACTACTACCGCTGGCGGGACGACCTCGACCTGATGCGCTCGCTCGGGCTCGAGGGCTACCGCTTCTCGATCGCCTGGCCACGGATCCAGCCGACGGGCCGCGGGCCGGCCAACCAGCGCGGCCTCGACTTCTACCGTGCGCTCGTCGAGGGAATGCTCGAGCGCGGCATCGAGCCCCTGGCGACGCTGTACCACTGGGACCTGCCGCAGGCGCTCCAGGACGAGGGCGGCTGGGCATCGCGCGACATCGTCGAGCGCTTCGCCGAGTACGCCGGGATCGTCTTCGACGCCCTCGGCGACATCGTGCCCGCCTGGATCACGCACAACGAGCCGTGGGTGACGTGCATTCCTCGGCTACGCCGACGGGATCAAGGCTCCCGGTGTCCGCGACTGGCCGGCCGCGCTCCGCGCAGCCCACCACTCGCTGCTGGCGCACGGCGGAGGCGGTTCGGGCCTACCGCGAGGCCGGCCACGACGGGAAGATCGGGATCACGCTCGACCTGACCGTCGCGATCCCCGCGACCGACGCCGACGCCGACCGCGAGGCCGCCGACCGGCTCGACGGCCACCACAACCGCTGGTTCCTCGACCCGGTCTTCCGCGGCGTCGTACCCCGAGGACATGGTCGCCTTCTACGAGTCCCGGTTCGGGCCGCTCGACGCGATTCGGCCCGGCGACCTGGAGACGATCGCGCAGCCGCTCGACTTCCTCGGCGTCAACTTCTACCGGCCGAACTGGGCCTCCGCGGTCACCGACGGCGGCGCTGGACGTCGCCGACCTCCCGCCGGATCTCGAGCAGACCTCGATGGGCTGGCCGATCGCGCCCGAGTACCTCACCGACCTGCTCGTCCGGCTGCGAAGCGACTACGGCGAGCATCCCGCTGTTGATCACCGAGAACGGCGCCGCGTTCGACGACCGGCTTGAACGGCGCCGACGCCGTCGAGGACGACCGGCGCGTCGCCTATCTGCGAGGACACATCGAGGCGGTCGAGCGTGCCCGCGAGCAGGGCGTGGACGTCCGCGGCTACTACGTCTGGTCGCTGCTCGACAACTTCGAGTGGGAGCACGGGTACGAGAAGCGATTCGGGATCGTCTTCGTCGACTTCCCCACCCAGCGGCGGATACCGAAGCGGAGCGCGCTCTGGTACAGAGACCTGATCGCAGCGATCGAACGGGGGCGGGTGAGCATGGCGAGGATCGACTTCCGAGCAGCTGACGAAGATGTTCCCCGGCGGGACCCAGGCCGTCGACTCGCTGGACCTCGAGATCGCCGACGGCGAGTTCATGGTGCTCGTCGGCCCGTCCGGCTCCGGGAAGACGACCGTGCTGCGGATCGCGGCGGGGCTCGACGAGGCGACGAGCGGCGAGGTCTGGATCGGCGACGAGCTGGTCAACGACTTTCCGCCGATGGACCGGAACATCGCGATGGTCTTCCAGAGCTACGCGCTGTACCCGCACATGACCGTCTACGAGAACATGGCCTTCGGGCTCAAGCTCCACGGTCTCAGGAAGCGCGAGATCGAGCCGCGGGTCACCTCGGCGGCGACCATGCTCGGGATCGACGACCTGCTCAAGCGGAAGCCGGGACAGCTCTCGGGCGGACAACGCCAGCGGGTTGCGATGGGCCGGGCGATCGTGCGCGAGCCGGACGCCTTCCTGATGGACGAGCCGCTGTCGAACCTCGACGCGAAGCTGCGCGTCGAGATGCGCGCCTACCTCGCAACGCTGCACCAGCGTCTGCAGACCACGACTCTCTACGTCACGCACGACCAGACCGAGGCGATGACGATGGGCGACCGGGTCGCGGTCATGCACAGAGGTCGACTCCAGCAGGTCGACGTGCCGCAGCGACTCTACGACCATCCCGTCAACCTGTTCGTCGCCAGCTTCATCGGCTCGCCGGCGATGAACCTGCGTGCAGTCGTCGCTGGCCGAGCGGGACGGCGGCATCTACGCCGAGTTCGGGCCGGTGCGTCTCCGCCTTCCCGAGACCGTGCTGGCGGCGCGGCCCGGGCTGCGCGGGTACGTCGGCAAGCCCGTGATCGTCGGCCTCCGCCCCGAGGACATCGAGGACGCGACGTTCGTTCCCTCCGCGAACGGGTCGACCCTCGACGTCGACGTCTCGCTGGCCGAGCCGATGGGCGCCGAGCTGATCGCGCACTTCCCGCTCGACGCCTGCTCGGTCGGGCCGGCGGCAGGCGCGCCCTGAGCGGCGGGGACCCCGACGCCGACGACGCCGCCGCGCTCGCCCTGATGGCGGCAGGCGCGGGCACCGACACGATCGTCACCGCCCGGCTCAGCCCGCGCAGCACCGCCCGACCGGCGAGCCGCTCCGGGTCGCCCTCGACGCCGAGCGCCTCCACTTCTTCGATCCGGAGACCGAAGACTCGATCTGGTAACCGGAAGGCCTCCCGGTCGTGGACGGCTCGGGCCGGCAGCGTTAACCCAGCTCGGGAGCGCGCGCCGCAGCCCTGCCACCGCCTGGCCGATCCGCTGCTCGTTCTCGACCAGCGCGAAGCGCACGTGGCCGTCGCCGTCCGGTCCGAAGCCGACGCCCGGGCTGCACCGCGACCCGGGCCTCGCGGGCGAGCTTGACCGCGAACTCGAGCGAGCCGAGCGCGCGGTACGGCTCGGGGATCGGCGCCCAGACGAACATCGTCCCCTTGGGCCTCGCGACGGGCCAGCCGATGCGGGCGAGCCCGTCGCAGAGCGCGTCGCGCCGCGAGCGGTAGACCTCGCAGACCTCGCGCGGGAAGTCGGGCGCCTCGTTCATCGCCACGATCGCGGCGATCTGGATCGGCTGGAACGTGCCGTAGTCGAGGTACGACTTCAGCCGGGCGAGCGCACCGACGACCTCGGCGTTGCCGACGACGAAGCCGACCCGCCAGCCCGCCATCGAGAACGACTTGGTCAGCGTGTACAGCTCGACCGCGACCTCCGTGGCGCCCGTCGGCCTGCAGGATCGACGGCGGCACGTGGCCGTCGAAGGCGAGGTCGGCGTAGGCGAAGTCGTGGACGACGAACACGCTCGTGCTCGCGCGCGAAGTCGACGACGCGCTGCATGAACTCGAGCGTCGACGCACGCCGTCGTCGGGTTGTGCGGGAACGAGAGCACGAGCACGCGCGGCCGCGGCCGCGAGCGCTCGAACGCCTCGACGCACGTTGCCGAAGAAGTCCTCGCTCCGGCCCCATGGCGACACGCTCGCGCGACGCGCGCCGGCGAAGACGGGCGCGAACAGGTGGATCGGGTAGCTCGGGCTCGGCACCACCGCGGCGTCGCCGGGCTGGACGAGCACCCACATCAGGTGCGCGAGGCCCTCCTTGGCGCCGATCGTCGTGCAGCGCCTCGCGTCTCGGGGTCGAGCTCGACGCCGAACCGTGCGCTGGTAGAGGTCGCAGATCGCCCGCCGCAGCTTCGGGATGCCCCGGCTCGCCGAGTAGCGGTGGTTGCGCGGGTTGCGCACCGCCTCGCGCAGCTTCTCGACCGCGACCGTCGGGCGACGGGCAGGTCGGGGTTGCCGAAGCCGAGGTCGACGACGTCCTCGCCGGCGCGGCGCAGCTCGAGCTTCAGCTCGTTGATCGCCGCGAAGACGTACGGCGGCAGCGCGTCGACCCGGCGCAGCTCGGGCGGAGGCACTAAAGCACCACCAGACGGTCGCGATGGACGACCTCGACACCACGCCGGCGTCCGTCGGCCTCGGTCGCCGGGACCGACGCGATCCCCCTGGCGAACGCGATGCCGTCGGGGCCGGCGAGGTCGACCGCGTCGCCGGCCTCGAACGCGCCTTCGCAGGCGACGACGCCGACCGCGAGGAGGCTGGCGCCGTCGTCGACCAGCGCCCGGCGCGCGCCGGCGTCGACGACGATGCGTCCGCGGACCGGCTTGCCGAATCGCAGCCAGAGCTTGAAGGCCGGTTCGGTCCGTTCGGCTGCCGCGAATCTGGTTCCGCGCGGCTCGCCGGCGACGATCGGCTCCAGCACCGAGTCACCGGTCCCCCCGGCGATCACGGTCGGGATCCCGGCGGAGGCGGCCAGCTCGGCGGCGAGGACCTTGCTGCGCATGCCGCCACGACCGAGCGGGCTGGCCGCGCCGAGCACGGCCTCCCCGGCGCGACTGCCCTCCTCGAGCAGCACCGCGCCCGGAGTTCCCGGCGCGCGCGAGTAGACACCTGCAACCTCGGTGAGCAGCACCAGCAGCCGTGCTCGCAGCAGAACCGCGACCTGCGCGGCGAGAGCGTCGTTATCACCGAAGGTGATCTCGTCCGTCGCGGTCGCGTCGTTCTCGTTCACGACCGGCACCGCGCCCAGCCCGAGCAGCGCCTCGAGCGCTTCTCTGGCGTTGACGTAGGTCGTACGGTCACCGATGTCACCAGCGGTAAGCAGGACCTGCGCGGCGTGCAGAGGAGCGAGCGCCTGATCCCAGGCCGCCTGGAGCCGGGCCTGGCCAAGAGCGGATGCGGCCTGCAGACGGCTGATGCTCCGCGGCCGGCGGTCGAGACCGAGGCGGGGCAAGCCGAGAGCGATCGCGCCCGACGAGACGACGCATACCGGCTCGCCTCGCCGAACGATGCGTCCGATCTCACGGCCGCGTGAGCGCAACAGCCCCCGCCGTACGCGTCCTCCTCCTCCGACGACCAGGCTCGAGCCGAATTTGACCACGACGGTCACCGGGCCTGGCTTCCGTCGCCGACCACGCGGTACTGCCGGAGCCACAGATCGCGGTAGGTGACCGGCCCGCGTGGGCCCGGGAACACGGTCGACATTGATCCCGGTCTCGGGCGAGCCCGTTAGCTCGAACCCGTCGGTGAACCGGGTCGGCGCGTGCCAGAACGCGGCCGTGCCACGGTATCCCTCGAGGAAGCGATCCGCCGCCTCCGCATCCTCGGTGACGATCCCTGCGGCCAGCCCGGAGGTCTTCGCGTTGGCGATCTCCAGCGCCTCGTCGATCCCGTCGACTCGAGCGACCGTGACGGTCGCGACGCGCTCGGGGTCGCCCGCCCACTCGTAGCCGATCGGCCGGTCGAGCGGCTCGGCACCGGGAACGTCTCCCCGCACGTTCAGGCCCTTGTCCGCAAACAGGTCGAGAAGCCGGGGGAGCAGCTCCTCGGCCCGGCGGTCGACGAGCGCGAGGTTCAGCCGGTTGCAGACGCCGAGGCGGTCAAGACTGGCCTCGGCTAGGGCGAGCGCCTTGCCGTGGTCGGCAGCGGCGTGCACGTAGAGAACGCCGCCGCCCTCGGCGTGGGCGAGTGTCCTGACGTCGTTCTGGGCGGCCAGCCGGACCAACTCGGCGGTACTCGGGCCACTGCCCCGCAGGATGACGAGCGGCACGAGCGAGGGCATCGAGACGAGCACGCGAGCGCCCTCGCGGTCGGCGTGGCGTACGAGCCCGACGGCCTCTGGCGCGAGCCCTCCCCCCGACAGCGCGGGCCGGAGCACCTCGTCGACGAGCACCGTGACCGTGCGGAGCGCAGCGGCGCCGGTGCGCAGCACAGCGGCGTTCAGGCTCTTCAGCAGCTGTCCGGCGACATCCAGCGCGACGTTCGGCCGCGCCTCGAAATTCGCGCCGACGACACCGATCGGGACCCGCCGCTCCGAAACGACGAGGCCGTTCGTGAGCGTACGGCTGCCGATCTCGCGCTCGAGCGGGTCGAGAGCCGCCGTGGCCAGGAGCTGGCGCTCGAGGGCGGCCATCCGTTCGCGGTCGAGACGCAGTCGGTCGATCGTGCCTTCGTCCAGCACTCCCGTCGCGACTTCCACGTCGGCGGCGTTCGCCGCCAGCACCTCACTCCGCCGCTCGCGCAGCATCGCCGCTGCCTCGACCAGCGCGGCGGCAACGGGAGCGTCGGCCAGCCCTGCTGCCGCCGCACCCGCCGCCCGGGCCTCGCGTTCGACGTCGTCACGGATCGGCACTTTCGTATGTATAGTCGTTCGGGCGGGCGGGCGATCCCCGCTCACATCGAGAGAGGCTGAGGGAACCGGCCCTGTGACGCCTCGGCAACCTGCTCCAACCGATCAGCAAGGTGCCAAGCCCGGCGAGCCGCAAGGCTCGGAGGATGTCGAGCGAAAGGAGAATCCGTTGTCCGCCACCGCACTTCGCTGTCGCAACTGCGAGACCGACCACGAGCTCGAGGGGATCGGCATCTGCTCGCGCTGCTCGGGGGCCGCTCGACCCGGTGTACGACCGCAGCGAGCTGGCCGGACCGTGACCCGCGACTCGATCGCCGCGGGGCCGCCGTCGCTCTGGCGCTACGCGCCGCTGC
>CAWEGI010000007.1:0-52188 GCA_963808815.1 uncultured Actinomycetes bacterium
CTCGTTCGCCCTATATGCCGTGCCTGCAACCCAGGTACTCACCCGACCAGGCTTCAATGCTTGCCGCCGCCCCGCCTGCTGGGTCGACGAGTGTCGAGACTAGAGGATGAGCAGTGGCGGGCAGTAGGAGGATCGGCATGAGCACCCATCCCCATACCAACCTCTTCACGCAGGTCGACCGCACCAAGGACCCTGACTTTTTCATTCGGTTCATGGATGAGGCACAGAAGCCTCCAGCGATCCAGGCGAGCAAGCGGCTCATGCTGCAACGGATCGCTTTGGCACCGGGAGCGGCAGTCCTCGACGTCGGCTGCGGTCCCGGCACCGATGTGTTCGACATGGTGGAACTCGTCGGTCCGACTGGCCGTCTTGTTGGGCTTGACGCGAGTGAGGTCATGCTCGCTGAGGCCCGACGACGCGCCAAGGAATTCCATGTCCCCATCACCTTTGAGGTCGGCAAGGTGGAGGCGCTTCCTTTCCCGGACGACACGTTCGACGTGTGCCGCGCCGAACGACTGCTGGAGCACCTCCCCGATGCCGAGCGGGCGCTCACCGAGATGGTGCGGGTTACCCGCCCAGGTGGACGGATCGTCGTCTTCGATTTCGACTGGGACACCCTGATCATCGACCACCCAGACAAGGAAACCACGCGAACCTTTGTCCTGTCCTACTCCGACTCGATACGGAACGGGTGGATCGGTCGGCAGCTCCCGCGCCTTTTCAAGGAGCAGCACTTGGAGGTGCTCTCCATCGATCCTGTGCAGGTCTTTGTCCACTACGCGTTGGCCGAGCTGTTCTTCGGCAGTCACCTCACTCTACTCCAGACAAACGGAACGCTCTCTGCCGTCGGGCTCGGCAATGGTGGGAGTACCTGCAACAGGCAGACGAGCGCGGGACGCTGCTGATCAGCTTCACAGCCTTCATCATCGTCGGCGCCAAGAGTTGATCCTCCAGGGCGGCCGCCGGATCGGCCGCGGCGGGGCGACAGAGCGGGCAGCGTCCTTGACACCTGGTTCTGGGCGACGTACAAGAGCCCTCATGGGATGCGCCGGTCAGCGACTTGCGGGCAGCAATTGGTGATCGTCGGGATCTTCTTCGACGGCCACACGCCTGCACCGTCCCTTCCCACAACGACACGACTCCCCGAGGAGGAAAGGTGCTAGCGGTTTACAACACGTTCGGACAGGTGATGTGGACGATGCTCGTCCTCTTCGCCTGGATCCTGTTCTTCTGGCTTCTGTTCGCCGTCTTCGGTGATCTCTTCCGCCGCAGCGACGTCAGCGGCTGGGGGAAGGCAGCCTGGTCGATCTTCGTGATCTTCCTCCCCTTCCTCGGCTGCTTCGTGTACCTGATCACCCAGGGGCGGCAAATGGGGGAGCGGAGACTGCAGGAGGCGCAGGCCGCGCAGGCGCAGTTGGACGACCACGTCAGGTCCGTGGCCGGCTCGGGCAACTCGGCGGAGCAGATCGCGAAGGCGAAGGACTTGCTCGACAGCGGTGCGATCACGCAGGCCGAGTTCGACCAGCTGAAGGCCAAAGCACTGGCCTGACAGCCGAAACAGGGCGACCCACGCTGGCCACCCTGAGACACGAAGCGCATCCGAACGAGCTGCAGCCGCCCGCTGCACGAGGGGGCTGATCGCGCCGTGGGAGTGATCGACGCAGGCGCGGCGGTGCCGGAGGAGTCGAGCGGCGACAGCGCCTCGCGATCCTGCTCGCGATGGCGATGTTCGTCCTCGTCGTCGACACGTCGCTGATGAACGTGTCGATCTCGGCGGTCGTGCACGACCTCGACACGACCGCCAGCGGCGTGCAGTCGGCGATCGCGCTCGAGGCGCTCGTCTCGGCCGCGTTCATCCTGATCGGCAGCAAGATCGGCGACCTGATCGGCCGCAAGCGCGCCTACGTCCTCGGCCTGCTCGGCTACGCGGTCGGGCGCGCTGTCGATGACGCTGTCGCAGAGCCTGCTGCCGATCGTCATCTTCTGGGCGATCATCGGCGGCCTCGGCGCGTCGCTGCTGCTGCCGGCGATGCAGTCGCTCATCCACGGCAACTTCGAGGGGCCGATGCAGCGGAAGGCGTACGCGCTCGTCGGCGCGGCGGCCGCGATCGCGGCCGCCGTCGGGCCGCTCGCTCGGCGGCTTCATCACGACCTACCTCTCGTGGCGCGTCGCGTTCCTCGGCGAGGTCGTGATCATCGCGATCGTCCTCGTCGGGAGCAGGCTCGTCCACGACGTCCCGTACACGGGCGACGCGCGGCGTCGACGTCGTCGGCGCGATCCTCTCGGCGCTCGGGATGGGCGGCGTCGTGCTCGGGATCCTCGTCTGGGAGGAGGGCGGCGGGGCGGTCGGCGCGCTGATCGCCGTCGGCGTCGTCGCGCTCGGCTCGCTCGTCGTGGTGGCTCGCGCAAGCGCAAGCGCGAGGGAAAGCCCGCGCTCCTCGACATCGGCCTCTTCTCGTCGAAGTACTTCCGGCTCGGCATCTCGTCGCAGACGCTGCAGCAGATCGCGCTCGGCGGCCTGATGATCGCGCTGCCGATCTACCTGCAGATGGTGCTCGAGTACAACGCGATGGAGGCCGGGCCTCTCGCTCGCGCCGCTCTCGCTGACGCATGTTCGCCGTCGCGCTGGTCGCCGGGAAGAAGGCCGGCGACGCGCAGCCCGAGCAGGATCATCCGCGCCGGCTTCGCTGCTGCTCGTCGTCGGCGTCGCCGTGCTGATCCCGATCGTGCCGCGCGCCGACTCCGGCTGGGCGATGGCGATCCCGCTCCTGATCGCCGGCGCGGGCCTCGGCCTGCTCGTCTCGCAGCTCAACAACTACACGCTCTCGCCGATCGAGGAGGAGCGCGTGAGCGAGGCGGCCGGCGTCAACTCGGCCGGCGGCTCGTTCGGCCTCTCGTTCGGCCTCGCGTTCGCCGGCGCGATCATGCTCGCCTCGCTCTCGCTCGTCTTCACCCACAAGGCCGAACTCGAGCACCGTGCTCTCGCCGGCCGCAGCAGGAACAGGTCGCGACCGCGCTCGAGGAGAACGCCGAGGTGATGACCAACACCCACCTCGAGGAGCTGCTCGCCGGGCAGCCGCCGGACGTGCAGGCGGAGATCCTCCGCATCAACACCGACGCGCGGCCGATCGCCCTGCAGATCGCGCTGCTCGATCCCGCTGCTCGCCGGGCTGCTCGGACTCCTGAACGGCTTCCGGATGACGCGGCTCCCGGATCCGGAGCCTTCGGCTGCCGCCGAAGCAGTGCTCGGCGGCTAGCCTGGTCGCGCCGCGACCGGGCTTGCGGTCGACACCATCGTCCTTCATGCTCGCCGTGACCCCCCGAGACCGATCCAGCCGCCGTTCTCGAGGGAGTCGCATTGCTACTCGGCGTACCCGCCGACCGAAGCAGTGCGAGAAGATGGGTGCCCCGATCCCGTGTCCGACATCGCTGACCAACGCGGAGAAGAGAGGAACAGAGGTGGCGACAGCTCCCGTCGAGACCCAGCCAGCTGAGAGCGCGACGTGGTTCGCGATGTCGGGCGACGATGTCGTCCGCGAATTCGGCGTGGACCCGCAGCGCGGGCTTGCAGCATCGGAAGTCGCGGCCCGGATGGAGCGCTACGGACCCAACAAGTTCGACGAGGCGAAGCCGGAGCCGCGCTGGCGCGCGCTCCTCCGGCAGTACCACGACATGATGCAGATCGTCCTGCTCGTCGTCGGCATCGGGAGCATCTGGCCGCTGCACGAGTACGGAACGGGGATCGTCGTCCTCCTGCTCACCGTCTTCAACGCGCTCCTCGGCCTGCAGCAGGAGGGGAAGGCGGCCGCCGCTGTGGCGGCGCTCCAGAAGATGATGTTCATCAAGGCTCGCGTGCGCCGCGACGGGCAGCTCGTCGAGCTGCCGGCGGAGCAGCTCGTGCCCGGAGACGTGGTCGCGATCGAGGCCGGCGACATCGTCCCCGCCGACGGGCGGCTGCTCGAGGCGGCCACGCTCGAGGTCGCCGAGTCGGCGTTGACGGGCGAGAGCCTGCCGGTCTCGAAGTCGGTGGACACGATCGAGAGCCCCGAGACGCCGCTCGGCGACCGCACCGACATGGTCTTCATGAACACCAATGTCACCCGGGGCACGGGGCTCTTCGCCGTCACCTCCACGGGGATGGGGACCGAGGTGGGCCACATCTCGAACATGCTCCAGCACCAGGAAGAGACGGTTACGCCTCTGACGCGCCAGCTTCAGAAGCTGACGATGCAGATCCTCTTCATCTCCGGCGCCGCGGTCGTGATCTCGATCGTCCTGAACATGTCCCGCGGCGAGAGCTTCAAGACGGTCTTCACCGCGGCGCTGGCGTTCGCGATCGCCGCGATCCCGACGGGACTCCCCGCGGTTGTGACGACCATCCTCTCGATGGGGACACAGCTGCTCGCGAAGGCGAACGCGATCGTGAAGCGCCTGCGCTCGACCGAGACGCTCGGGGCGACCTCGGCGATCAACTCCGACAAGACCGGGACGCTGACGCTGAACCAGATGACCGCGGTCGAGCTCTCGATCGCAGGCCGCCGCTACACGATCTCGGGGACCGGCTACTCGACGGAAGGGACGATCCTGCGCTCGGCGGGCACGAGCGACGTGCCGCTCGACCAGTTCATGATGCCGATGATCCTGGCCTCGGACGCGGTCGTGAAGGACGGCGAGATGATCGGCGACCCGACGGAGGGTGCGCTCGTCGTCCTCGCCGAGAAGGGCGGCTTCGACTCGGAGGAGACGAGAAGGAATTTCCCGCGCCTCGCCGAGCTCCCGTTCGACTCCGAGTACAAGCTGATGGCCTCCTTCCACCGCGTGCAGGACGAGTCGGGCCGCGACATGGTGCGCTGTTTCGTCAAGGGGGCGCCGGACCAGGTGCTCGCGCGCGCCACGAGCGTGCTCGACGCCGATCTGAAGCCGGTCGAGCTGAACGACGACCTGCGCGAGCGGTATCTGGCGGAGAACGAGCGCCTCGGCGAGCAGGGCCTGCGCGTCCTGGCGACGGCACGGCGCGACTTCCAGCCGGAGTCGTTCAACGCCAACGGCGACCTGCTCGAGCTGATGCAGGAGCTGACCGCGCTCTCGCTCACCGGCATCGTCGACCCGCCGCGTCCGACGGCCAAGGTGGCGATCGCGACGGCGACGGCTGCGGGGATGAAGGTGCGGATGATCACCGGCGACCACGCCGTCACCGCAGCCGCGATCGCGCGCGAGCTCGGGATCGAGGGGCGGGCGATCACCGGCGCCGAGTTCGACGAGATGAGCGACGAGCAGGTGGACGCGCAGATCGGCGAGATCGGCGTCCTCGCGCGCGTGACGCCCGAGAACAAGGTGCGCCTCGTCGAGGCGCTCCGGCGGCAGGGCGAGATCATCGCGATGACCGGCGACGGGGTCAACGACGCACCGGCGCTGAAGAAGGCCGACATCGGGATCGCAATGGGGATCACCGGCACCGAGGTCTCGAAGGAGGCCGCCGACATGATCCTCACCGACGACAACTTTGCGACGATCGTCAAGGCGGTCGAGCTCGGGCGCGGCCTCTACGACAACCTGACGAAGTACATCCGCTTCCAGATGGGCGTGCTCGCCGGGATGATCCTCGCCTTCCTCGGCTCGGCCATCTTCAACGTCGTCGGCGGGGTGATCTTCATCCCGCTCCAGACCCTGTGGGTGAACTTCACGACGCAGGTGTTCCAGTCGGTCGGCCTCGGCTACGGGAAGTTCTCCGAGGGCACGATGGAGCGGAAGCCGCGCGACCCGGCGGAGCCGATCCTCGACCGGCTGCGGTTCGCCTGGATCGCGATCGCCGGCCTGATCATGGCTGCCGGCACGATCGGGATCGCGTGGTACGTCGACGACCATCACGGAGCGGCGGTCGCCCGCACCGCGGCGTTGACCGCGTTCTCGCTCTCCAACCTGCTCTTCTCCTTCACGGCGCTCGACGAGCGGCGGTCGATGTTCAGCCTCGAGGGCTTCGCCGACCGCAAGTTCCTGCTCGCCACCGGGCTCTCGGCCGTCGCGATCGTCCTCGGCACCGAGCTCGACGTGCTCAACCGGTTCATCGGGACGACGGGCCTGACGCGCGCGCAGTGGGGCGTCTGCCTGGTCGTGCCGCTCTCGATCGTGCTCGCCTCGGAGGCGTGGAAGTGGTACCTGCGCCGGCGCGACCCGGACACGCCGGCCGAGCCGAGCCCGGTGACGACGCCGGAGCCGGACGCGATCGTCGCGTAGCCGCCGCCCGCGGAACGCTAGACGGAGAGACCGAACTCCGCGGGCAGCTCCGCGGGGTCGGCCTCGTCGACCGCCTCCTGGCGAGCCCTGGCGTCGAAGTACAGGTACCCGGTGGTCAGCGCGACGAACGGCATCGCCAGGGCGTAGACGATGCCCGCGATCACGTTCACGAGCCAGAACGGCGCGTCGGTTCCGAGGATCAGCCCCACCCCGACGAGCGGCCCCGCGACCAGCACGAGCCCCCCACCCAGGACGATCAGGGAGGCGACCTTGAGCCATCGCCTGTGCACCAGGCGGCCGCTTCGACGGAGCGCGCGCAGGGCGGAGACGCGCTCGAGCTCGATCGCGGGGGCGATCAGGGCCCAGCGGCCGGCGAGCCAGGCGGCGATCGGCAGCAGGAAGATCGAGCTCGCCAGCAGCGAGACGATCACGGTCGCGACGAGCAGCGCCCCCAGCAGCGGCGCGACGCTGTCGGCGGCCAGGCGGTAGGCGCGCAGGGCTCCGATCGGACGGCCCTCGTCGATCTCGACCAGCGCTCGGGCGGTCGCGGCCTGCGTGACTCCCAGAGCGAGCAGCGTCAGCGCGGTGCCGATGGCGAGCACGACGAACGCGACCAGTCCGTTGCTCTCGCCGGCGGTCTGGACGCCGAGCACGTTGGTCGCGTGCAGCACCAGGGCCTGCAGCAGCGACACGAGCAGTGCGATGGGCACGAATACGACGCCGATTCCGACGAAGAGGGGGAACCGGGCCAGGTACATGCGTGCGGCGGCGGCCAGGATCTGACCCCAGGCGCGCCGGCGCGCCACGCGGAGCGGAGCAGACGGGCGCCAGGTGACCCGGGAGAGCAGGATGATCGCGAGCAGGACGAGCCCGGCGAGCAGCAGGCCGAACTCGAGGGGGTGGTCGACCAGCCGCACCAGCGCTCTCGAACCCCCGCCGACTGCGCTGCAGAAGAAACCGGTGGCAGCAGGCCCGAACACACTCCCGCCGGGGACGGTGTAGCTGCGGGTGCGCCAGCCGTCCGACCACTCGATCGGCGCCGTCCACTGGGTCTTCAGATTGGGCCCCGTCGGTCCGTTGAAGAAGCTGGGGCGCAGCTCGCCCCAGCGGCCCTGGAACGCGATCCACGGGAACGCCTGCCGCGCCTGGGCCGGGTCGCTCGGGATCGTTCGCACGACCGGGCGTACGTCGATGGTGGGCCCGCGCGTGTCGTCGCAGCCGACGCCCTGCTCGGCCGAGCTCCCCAGATACAGCGCCTCGTCGAAGAAGTTCGCGTGCGAGCCGGAGGCCGGATGCACGACGGGATGCGTGCCGTCGACGCGCTCGAGCTTGTCGTCGTCCCACGCCGCCTTCTCGGCGCCCTCGTGCTGGCTGTAGCCGATCTCGACGGGCGTCCGGTTCAGCGCCTGCGCCGCGCTCGAGGCGTCGAAGACCAGCTGGATCATCTCCCAGTCGCCCTCGTGCAGGTTGTTCCAGTCGTTGAAGACGTAGAACAGCCAGTACTGGAGCGCGAGCTTGCCGGGGTGAGCGGGATCGGTCGCGACGTGCGCGTAGACGGCCGGCGTGTGTCCTACCGTCAGCCGCCGCTGCCAGTGGAGGTAGTCGCAGCCCGGGTCGAGCGCGTTCCCCGGGAAGTCGAGGTGGTACTGGTAGAGGCCCCTCGAGAGATCCTCGGCGGTCGGGCCGATCTTGACGACGCCGGCGTTCTGCCACGGCCCGCGCAGCGCCACCGTCGGCTCGTCGAAGAGCAGGTCGACGGAGATCGGCACGTACGGGTCGCCGGGCTCGCAGTCCGTGTCGGCGACGAGCCGCACGACCGGCGCGTACCGCTTGGCCAGGGCCGTCTCCTGCGCCCGGTCGGCGAGCGCGGTCGCCGGCAGCGCGAGCGCCAGGAGCCCGACGAGCAGCACGGCTCTCACCGTTCGTGCTCCGAGGCGAAGACGTCGAGCCCCAGCCGGCGCGACAGGAAGGCCGCGGCGAGCTGGCCCTTGACGCTGTTTCCGGCCTCGTCGAGCAGCGGTGCAAAGGTGCCGAGGCCGCCCTTGCCGGGGGCGACGGTGACGATGCCGCCGCCGATGCCGCTCTTGCCGGGGAGACCGATGTCGTAGAGCCACTCCCCGGAGGTCTCGTAAAGACCGGCTGTCGCCATGACCGCCAGCGTGCAGTGGCAGCTCTCGGCGCCGACGACCGATTCGTGGGTGAGCGGGTTCGCGCCGCCGTTCGCGAGCGTCGCGCCCATGACGGCCAGGTCGCGGGCGGTCACCCGCAGGCAGGACTGGCGGGTATAGAGGTCGACCGCCTCGGCCGGATCCGAATAGACGCGGTCGTAGCTCTGGAGCAGCCGGGCCAGGCTCTGGTTGCGGTGGTTGGTCTCGCTCGCCGAGCGGTAGACCTCCTCATCGAGGGCGAGCTCGCGGCCGGCGAAGCCCGAGAGCCCCTCCTGGATGAACCGCCACCTCTCCCGGGGGCCGGCGCCGGGAACCAGGCTCGTAACAGCGATCGCGCCGGGATTCACCATCGGATTGGTGCGCCCGTCGCCGCTCCGCTCGACTGCCTCGATCGAGTTGAACGGAAGCCCTGTGGCGTTGACGCCGATCAGCCGCCGCACCTCGTCCCGCCCGAGCTGCTCGCAGACGAGCGCATAGAGAAAGGGCTTGGCGACGCTCATGATCGTTGCCTCCACCTCCACGTCGCCGGCGGCGTGGAGGTTGCCGCCGATTCCGGCGACGCAGATCCCGAAGAGCCCTCTCGGCACGCGGCCCAGCGCCGGGTAGACCTGCGAGAGCTCTCCGTCGCTGTTCGTCCGGTAGCGCTCGTGGGCCTCGACGACGAGCTGCCGGACGAGGTCTTCTCCCGGCAGCCGACCGGTCGAGACGAACGGCGACTCGGTCCCCGCGGCGATTCCGGCTCGGACGTCCATCCCTGCTCCTAGAGGTAGCGGTTGCGCTGCAGCCAGAGCATGGCGGGAAAGCCCCAGGCGGGCGGCGGTAATAAGTCGCGATCCGGTAGAGGAGGACGGCCGGGATCGCGGCCTCCGGGCCCCATGCCCGCCGAGGTCAGGCTGATCGTGAGGCCGAACTCGGCGACGCCGATGCCGCCGGGGACGGGGATGAAGCTGGCGAGCAGCGAGCGCTGATGTATCACCAGCAGCTCGGTCAGGTCGATGTCGGCGCCGAAGGCACGCGCGAAGAGGCCGAGCGCGATCGCGAAGAGCAGCTCTGGGCGAGGCTGCCGAGGAGGAGCAGCGCCAGCTTGTGTGACGCGCGGAGGGCGACGAACGAGGCGCGGACGCCACGAGGACGACGAAGGTGATGGTGGTGTCGCTCACAGCGTTCCGAACTCGCCGTTACCGCGCAGGCGGCGGCTAGGTCTTCACGGGCGCGCCGGGGCCGAGCGGGATCCCGATCAGGTACCAGACGACGAAGAACACGGTCCAGAGGATCGACAGGACGATGGCGTACGGAAGCATCAGCGAGACGACGGTTCCGATGCCGGCGTCCTTCCGGTATCGCTTGGCGAAGATGACGATCAGCGGGAAGTACGCCATCAGCGGCGTGAGCACGTTGAATGGGGAGTCGCCGACGCGGTAGGCGGCCAGCACCGTCTGCGGTGCGACGCCGAGCCGGAGGAAGAGGGGGATGAAGATCGGTGCGAGCAGGGCCCACTTGGCGATCGCCTGCGGGATGATCAGGTCGACGATGAACGAGATGAGGATCACGCCGATCAGAAGCCAGACCGCGCTGATGTTGATGCGCTCGAGGACGTCGCCGAGCTTGACCGCGAGCACATCGGCGATCCTGCTGTAGTTGAAGTAGGCGATGAACTGCGCGATCAGCAGGAAGAGGAAGAGCAGTCCCGCCAGCCCGGCCCATGACTTCGTGATCGTCTTGAGGACGTCGTCCGAACCCTTGATCGTCTCTGCGCCGCGGCCGTAGGCGTAGCCGGCTGCGTAGAAAACGACCGTGATGATCACGATCAGGCTGTCCATGAACGGCGAGTCGCCGATCACCTTTCCGGTCTCGGGGTTGCGAAGCGGAGCGCCCGGGATCGCGGTCAGCAGCGTGATCGCGCCGAGGACGGCGAGCGTCGCCCACAACGCGAAGCGCAGTCCGCGCTTCTCCTGCTCCGGTGTGACCTCCGGGGCGTCGTCGGCCTCCAGCGGGCCTTCACCGGCGGCAGCGGGATCCCAGGCTCCGAGCCGGTTCTCGACCAGCTTGGCCGTGATGAAGGTGAGGACGAACGTGACGAAGATCGTCGAGCCGATCCCGAAGTAGAGGTTGGAAGCGAGATCGATGTGGTTCGACTGACTGCCGCTGGCGTCGTTCGTGATCTCCACGAGCACCCCGTCGAGCGGCGTGATCAGGAAGTTGACGCCGAACCCGGCGGCGACGCCGGCGAACGCCGCTGCCAGCCCGGCCAAGGGGTTTCGGCCGACGCTCTTGAACGCCGCCGCTCCTAACGGGATCAGGACGAGATAGCCGGCGTCCGAGGCGATGCTCGATATGACGCCGAGGAGCACGATGATGAACGTCAGCGTGCTCCTCGAGGAGACGCCGACGAGCTTTCGTATCAGGGCGGCTATCAGCCCCGCCGCCTCCGCCAGGCCGACGCCGATCATCACCACGAGGATGATCGCCACCGCCGCGAAGTTGCGGAAGTTGCTGACGAACGAGGTGAAGAGGTAACGGACCCCCTCGCCCTGCAGGAGACCCTTCACCTTCGTCGTCTCCGTGACCATCCGGTAGGCATCCGGCGGAACGGGCTCGGTCGGCCCGACGTCGGTCGGCTCGACCGAGCCGCCGTAGTACGTCTCCTGCGTCGGGACCAGCGGAGGCTTGATCACCTCGTAGGTCGCCTTGACGTCGAACCAGAACAGGATCTGCGAGAGGACGATCACACCGCCGCAGAGGATCAGGAACAGGATTGCCGGGTCGGGCATCCTGTTGCCCGCCCGCTCGATCCTGTCCAGCAGCCGCTCGAGGAAGGTGTGCTCCGGCACCTCGACCGGAGGAGCGCTGACCGACTCGCTCATACCGTCCTCTGCGCGGCGTAGAGGCCGAAGAACTCGGCCTCGGCGAGGACGGCCTTCTCGAACTCGTCGACCACCACGCGCTCGTTCGGCGCATGGATGTTGGCGAAGCCGTCGGTGGTGCCGAAGAGCAGCATCTCGGCCTCCGGCGCCGCCTGCTGCAACGCGTTGACGAGCGGAATCGAGCCGCCGGTGGCGATCGACACCGTCTCGCTGCCCCAAGCGCGGCCCAGTGCCTCGCGCGCGGCCTCGTACGCGGGCCCGTCGGTCTTCGCCGCGAACCCCGTTCCGGTCTCCAGGGCATGGACGGTCAGCGGGATGCCGAACGGCTTCTGCTCCTCGAGGTGGCGGATGAGCGCGGCCTGCGCTTCGACCGGATCCTGCTCCGGGTGCACCCGCAGGCTCACCTTGGCCCGCGCGTGCGGCACCACCGCGTTGACCGCCTTGTCGACCGGGAGGACGTCGATCCCGGTAACGGTGATCGCCGGGCCGGACCAGATCCGCTCTCCGAGCCCGCCGGTGCCGATGAACGGAGCGCCGGGCAGGACCTCCGCCAGCTCGCGGAACTCGTCGTCGGTGTAGGACGCACCCGTCCACTCCTCGCGGCGGAGCCCGTCGACCGCGACGTCGCCGTTCTCGTCGGTGAGGCCGGCCAGCGCGCGGATCAGGGCGAGCAGCGAGTCCGGCGCGGCGCCGCCGAACTGACCGCTGTGCTTCGGGCCGGCGAGGGTCGTCGCCTCGACCGTGATCATCGCCATGCCGCGCAGTGCGATCGTGAGTGTCGGTACGCCGGGCCGGACGCTCCCCATGTCGCCGATCACCATCGCGTCGGCCGCGAACAGGTCGGGCCGCGAGGGCGGGAAGGTGCTGAACGCGCTCCCGACCTCCTCCATGCCCTCGATCACGATCTTGACCCCGACAGGCGGCTTGCCCTCCCACGCGCGGAGCGCACCGACGTGCATCAGGATGTTCGACTTTGTGTCCGCCGTGCCGCGCCCGTAGACGGCGCCGTCGCGCTCCGACGCCTCGAACGGCGGCGACTCCCACTTGGACTCGTCCCCGACGGGCACGACGTCGTAGTGGCTGTACAGGAGAACCGTCGGGGCTCCGGGCGGAGCGGGGATCTCGCCCATCACGACCGGTGCCGTGCCGGGCAGCTCGAGCGGATCGAGGATGGTGACGCCCGCGTCGCGGCAGAGCTCGCAGACCGCCTCGTACGCCTCGAGCAGGGCAGGCTGGGTCGACTCGGGATAGCTCGGCGCCGAGATCGACGGGATCGCCACCAGCCGCGCCAGGTCCGTCTTCAGCTGAGGCATCAAGGCAGCCACGCTCTCGACCGACGGCACAGCCGCGACTTTACAAGTGCACCTCGTCAAACGTCCAACACGGCAACACGATCACTCGGCCGGGCGACGCTGGTACAGCACCGCGTTCAGGAACGCGCTGCCGATGACGAGACGCGCGAGCACGTACAGCCAGACGAGCATCGTGGCCGCAGTGCCGAAGGCGCCGTAGGTCTCTTCGGCACGGCCGAGCCTCGGCGCGAAGTAGAAGAGCACCGCCACCGTGATCACCTGGTAGCCGACCCCGACCAGCACCGCTCCGGGCACGAGGTCGCGAAGGCGGGCATCACTGTGCGGCAGGAACCACATCGCGACGAGCGCGATGCCGATCATCAACGTCGCGCTGAGCAGGCTTCCCAGCAGCGCCTGCGCCCCGAGCTCCTCACGCAGCCAGGCGACGCCCGACGAGGCGGCGAAGGCGACGAGGAAGAGTCCGTTGAAGAGCACGATCGCGCGCAGCGGCCGCCGGAGGCGTTGCGGCGGGACGCCCCAGGCGAGCGAAAAGGCGAGCACGAGCGCCCGGATCGCTCCGATGCTGAACCAGAGCAGCGCCGTCACGCCGAAGAGCAGGACGAGCACGATGCCGCGGTTCCCGTTCTCCAGCGCTCTCGCGCCGGAATGAGCCGCAGCGGCGGTGATGCCGAACCGCCGCGCCTCGTGCTCGAGCGCACCCGGGTCGAGATCGTCCCAGAAGGAGAGGAACGCCGCCCCGACGAGCCCGAACGGGACGAGCCACAGGAAGAAGCGGAAGGCGACACCCGCTTCGATCAGCACCCCGCCGAGACTGCGCTCGGTCTCCAGCACCTCGAGGACGAGAGGCGCTCCCGGCAGGCGGCCCGCTCGCTGACGCCAGATTGCCGCCCGCACGGCCAGAGCCTGGCCTCGTGTCTGCTCCCCCGTCACGACCGGCGGCGATTCGGGACGCTCTTCCTGCACGTGCCGATCGTCGCAGATGCGCCGGGTTTGTCAGAGTGCCGGTCATGGCGACCGTTCCGGGCAAGCTGAACGTCGACCAGACGTACAACGACGACTACCGCGGCTGGCCGGTTGCCCCGGTGCACGAGCCTCATCCGATCCGCGGCGCCTTCATGGACCTCCGCCCGGATCCCGAGCTGGGGGCGATCTACCACGACGGCGTCGACGTCGCGGTGCGCGACGACCGTCCCGAGGCGGGCGCCCCGCCAGGGCGGACTCACCGCGTGTATGCGATCGAGGGCGGCGAGGTCCGCCGCGCCACTCCACACGGAGTCCGGGGGCTCGTCGATATCGCGCACTTCCGCTACGAGCACGTGGACGCACTCGTCAAGGTCGGGGACCAGATCGACCCGGGCGACCTGATCGGCTGGAGCTGCTTCGACTCCTGGCACGTCCACGTCGGCGAATGGATCTTTCCCCCGGCGACGACCCGATCCTCGTGAACCCGTTGCGGCCGGGCGGGAAGCTCCGGCCGTACGTCGACACGGCCCCGCCGGAGATCCACGAGATCCGCTACTACACGCCGGCGGAGCCGGCCTGGACGCGGCGCCCCCAGACCACCGTCGCACTGCTTCCGCAGGCCGGCACGCGGCTGAACAAGGCGGCGCTCTCGGGGAAGGTGGACGTGCGCGTGCACCTCGACGACCCGCAGTCGTTCATCGGCTTTTTCCAAGACCTGCCGTGGCTGGCGGCGCCCCACCATCCCTTCCGTCTGGCGGTCGCGGTCGTCGAGCTGCCCGGCGGCGACGTCGTCCTCAACCACGACGTCTTCCGGGCCGAGCGCTCCGTCGACACCCCGGCCGGCCAGCACTTCGCGCCCGGCACCGACCAGAACCTGCCGGCCAACGAATGCATGGCCACTCACCGCACCATGCGCTGCGACGGCATCTACTGGTTCCGCCTCTTCCCGAAGCCGTACTGGGACACGACGAGCCTCCCGAACGGGCGCTACCAACTCCACATCCTCGCCTGGGACATCGCCGGCAACGAGTCGGAGGCCTACTCGGAAGTGACGATCAGCAACTGAGCACGGCGGGAGGCCCGGCTAGGGCCCTCCCGCCGCGGTGGTTCAGGTCGTTACTTCTCGCAGTTCGACAGCGCCTCGCCGAGGCACTTGTCGGTGTTCAGCCCGCCGTCGAGGGTGTCGGTGCCCGCCTGGCCGTCCAGCGAGTCGTCGCCGCCGAGGCCGAACAGGGTGTCGTTGCCGCCGCCGCCCATGAAGACGTTGGCGTCGGCAGAGCCGGTGACCGAGTCCGGATGGCTCGAGCCGATCACGTTCTCGACGAGGGACAGCCAGTCGGTGTCGTCGCCGCCGGTCGCCGAGCCTCCGAAGCTCGCCAGGTCGACGGTCTCGGCCGCGCCGGCCTTCGAGTAGTCGACCGTGTCGCTGCCGGGTCCGCCGTTCAGCTCGTCGTTGCCGAGGTCGCCGCGCAGCGAGTCGTCGCCGTCGGCGCCGGACAGATGGTCCGCTCCACCCGCGCCGACGATCGAGTCGTTCCCGCCGAAGCCGGAGATGATGTTCGGTCCGTCGTCACCCGTCAGCGTGTCTTTGTACGCGGAGCCGTAGGCGTTCTCGACCGAGTCGAAGACGTCTTTGCCCTCACCTGAAGCGGAGTGTGCCTTCAGGTCGACCTTCACGGCCGACGACGACAGGCTGTAGTCGGCGTAGTCGCCGTCGGCCCCGCCGTGGAGCTGGTCGTTGCCAGGCCCGCCACGCAGATCGTCGTAGCCGGCGTCGCCGTACAGCTTGTCTTCCTCGGTTCCGCCGGTGATCGTGTCGGGGCCGTCTCCGCCGTTGAGCACGTCCTTGCCGGCGCCGCCGTCGAGCTGATCGGCCGCGCCGAGCCCGTTCAGCATGTCGACACCTTTGCCGCCGGTAATCGTGTTCGGGCCGTCGTCGCCGGAGAGTGCGTCGCCGCCCGCGCCGCCGACCAGGTTCTCCACGCCCGGATTGATGTTGTCGCCCTCGCCGGCTACACCGTCGTTTGCGCTCCCGTCGAGTGTCACCGTCACCGGCGCGGAATGGTCGTCATACGACACGGTGTCGACGCCTGCCCAGCCGCTGATCCAGTCGGCACCTGCTCCGCCGACCATTGAGTCGGCACCGTCGCCCCCGGCGACCGTGTCGTTACCGGCGTCGCCCCAGAGGGTGTCGTCGTCATCGCCGCCGTAGAGATGATCGTCGCCGCCGTTGCCCTGGAGGCCGTCGTTCCCGCCGTTTCCGAAGAAGGCGTTGGGGCCGTCCGTGCCGACCATCTTGTCGTCGCCGGATCCGCCCATGGCGTTCTCGACGTCCACGACCTTGTCCTCCGCGCCGCTCGGTACGCCCAGCAGGATCTCGACGCCGTCGGTTCGATAGGCGTAGCTGACCGTGTCGGTGTCGGCTCCGCCGTCGAGTACGTCGTAGTAGCTGGCGGCCGGCCCGCCGTCGAGCTTGTCGTTCCCGGCTTCGCCCTGGAGCGTGTCGGGCTGGCCACCCTTGCCGTCCAGGGTGTCGTTGCCGGCTCCGCCGACGAGCCTGTTGGCGTGCCCGTCGCCGATCAGCGTGTCGTTGTTGCCGCCGCCGGTGACGTTCTCGACGTCGCCCGCGACGAAGTCGTTCTCGCCCGCCTCGCCGTCGTTCCCGACGCCGTCGAGCGAGACCGTGACCGGGTTCCAGCGCTCGCCGAAGGTGACCGTGTCCTGTTCGCTGCCGCCGTAGACGTTGTCCAGGCCGAAGCCGGGCCGGAGCAGGTCGGAGCCCGCCTCGCCCATCAGCAGGTCGGCACCGCCGTACCCGGTGAGATAGTCGTCCGCCGGTCCGCCCTTGAGGATGTTCAGGAAGTCGTTGCCGGACAGGGTGTCCTTCCCGCTCCCACCCTGGACGCCTTCGACGTCGCTGGCGATGAAGTCGTTCTCGCCGGGAGCGCCGTCGTTGACGACACCGTCGAGCGACACGACCACTCCGACCGCCCGCGACGAGTAGTCGGCGAGGTCGCGGCCGTCGCCGCCGTTCAGGTTGTCACCGCTGAGCCCACCGTCGAGGCGGTCGTTCCCGGCGTCGCCCGCGAGGTAATCGAACGAGGTGCCGCCGTGGAGGAAGTCGTCTCCGTCCCCGCCGTGGAGGGTGTCCTTGAAGCCGTTGCAGTTCGCGTCACCGCTACTACAGCCGCCCCAGATCTCGTCGGGGCCTCCGCCGCCCTGGATCCAGTCGATACCCGGTCCTCCTTCGAGAAGCGTCGGGATCTTCAGATCCTCGGAGACCGTGATCTCGTCGTCCGCCTTGCCCGTCTTGACCGTGACCTTCTTGGCCGGACAAGTGACCGCCCTCCCGTTGTTGTCGAAAAAGCAGATCTGCTGTGCGCCGTCGTCGAGGTTCACGTGGACGCCTTGGGGGAAGCCCGGGTACGCCCAGCTTTCGTCGGCGAGGGAGACCGTGTACCCCGCGATCTTGCTAAGCGCCGGGGTGACGAGCACCTTGTTCTCGTCGATCGTCGCGCCGACCGGGAACGTCTCGTACACGAGCTCCCCGGTCTGGGGATTGAATTTGAGGTTCGCGTTCTCGGCGAACGCCGAGCTCGCGCCGAAGGCCACGGCCGCCAGGGTGGCAACCAGGGCCGGGAAGAAGACATGACGACGTTTCATCTGAAGCTCCTTTGGCTGGCTGTCTTGCACGGTTGCTCGCAGGCTGGCGCCTGGACAGCGCGGCCGCCACGGAGGAGACCGACGTATCGAGTGCGGAAAACCGCCGACTTCACATGCGGCCCGGCGCACCGCCGAAACACGAAGGGCCGCCAGCGGGCGGCCCTTCGTGTCCTGCGTCGTTCGCGCGGGTCAGGCGCCGAGGCGGTCGGCCAGGCGCTCGACGAGCCAGAGGTCGTAGACGTAGCCCTGCGGGTGAGCCGTCACCGGGCCGGCGGGCGCGAATCCCGTCCGGCCCCCCTTCGACGACGAGGTCCCGCCAGATCCGCGCGTCCGGGACGAGTTCGCCGAGCATCGCCTCGACCTCGGGCATCGCGCCGGCGCCGGCGACGAGGCGGCCGTCCCTGGCCTCGATCCGAAACGGCGCGACGGCGGTCGCGATCTCGACCTCGTTCATCCCCTTTCCGCGGGCCGTTGGGACGATGCCGATCCGGAGCGCGACCGACCTCCCGTTACGGGTGCCGCTGAACTCCGCGGCGGGAAGCGCCCGCTCGAAGCCGCTGCGAATGCTGCGCTCCTCGTCGAGCCCGAGCTCCTGGGTCAGGACGAGCGAGCGTCGGCCGGCGGCTGGGTCTTCAGCGCCTCCCAGAGCACGTCCCACTCGAGCCCGTGCCGGGATCGGCGATCTCGGCGGCGCGGCCGTGCATCTCCGCGGAGGACGGGCCCTGCCGTGGTCGGGCGTCCTCGGCGCGTGCGCGGAACAGCTTGAGCATGTCGATCTCCTCTCGATTCGCTGTGGCCGCAGCCTCACCCAGGGGCAGGGCCGCGCACCATGGGGGTACCCGCCGTCCGTGGCGGAAAGCCGCCGTTCGGCTAGGCCAGCGGAATGGCCGCGACGAGCGCGTGCCGCCGCCGGCCGGGCTCTCGACTGTCAGGTCGCCACCGAGCGCCTCGACCCGGTCGACGAGGCCGCGCAGGCCGCAGCCCTCGGCGTCGGCGCCGCCGACGCCGTCGTCCGCGACCTCGACTGAAGACCGTCGCCGCCGTCCTCGCACGCGCACGGCGATGTCGGTCGCGCCGGCGTGCTTGTGGGCGTTCGCGACCGCCTCCGCGACGACGTAGTAGGCGGCCGCCTCGACCGGCTCCGGCAGCGGCCGCTCGGCACCGCCTGGAGCTCGACCGGGACCGGCGCGCGCGAGCGCGAGCGCCTGGAGCGCGGCGCCGAGCCCGCGCTCGGCGAGCACGGACGGGTGGAGGCCGCTCGCGAGCTCGCGGATCTCCTGGAGCCCGCTCGCGAGCTCGTCGATCGCGCTGGTCGAGCAGCTCGCGTCGCTCGCCGGCGCACTCGCGGAGCCGCCCGAGGCGTCAGCAGCACCGCGGTGAGCCGCTGCTGGGCGCCGTCGTGGAGGTTCCGCTGGATCCGCTGGCGCTCCTCGTCGGCGACCTCGACCAGCCGCGCGCGAGAGGCGCAGCAGCGTCTGCCTCGGCGCGCGCGGTCGGTGATGTCGCGGATGTAGCCGGTGAAGGTCGGCGGGCCGGGGAGCGCGATCCTCGTGATCGTCAGCTCGACGGGGAACTCGGTGCCGTCGCGTCGCATCCCGGTCAGCTCGAGCCGCCGGTCGAGGATCGACCGGGCTGCACCGCCCTCGAGGAAGCGCGCGAGACCCTGCCGGTGCCGCTGCCGAGGCGAGGGCGGGACGATCAGGTCGGCCATGTCCCGGCCGACCACCTCGTTCGCGTGGTAGCCGAAGGTCGGCCGCGGCGGCCTGGTTCCAGCCGATCACGCGGCCCGCGGAGTCCATCGTCACGACCGCGTCGAGCGCCGCCTCGAGCATCGCCCGCAGCCGCGACTCGCTGGCCCGCACCTCGTCCTCGGCGTGGCGGCGGGCGACGAACTGGCCGACCTGGCTGCCGAGCGTCGCCATCGTCTCGAGCAGCCGCTCGTCGGGCTCGCGCAGCTCGCGCGAGAAGAACTCCATCACGCCGACGACGCCGCGCGGGCTGCGCAGCGGGAAGCCGAACGCCGCGTGGAGGCCGGCCGCGCGGGCAGCGTCGGCGCGCGGGAAGTTCGCGTCGTCGGGCGGTCGATCGATCCACGCCGGCTCGCCGGACTCGAGCACCCGCCCGGGAAGCCCCTCGCCGGGCGCGAGCATGAGCCGCTCGCTCAGCGCCTCGAACTCGCGTGCGCCCGTCCCCGGCGTGCCACGTGCGGACGCAGCGCAGCCGCTCGTCCTCGGGGCCGACCTCCCAGACGGCGCCGAGCTCCCAGCCGAGCGAGGGCCGATCGCCTCGCAGCACCGCCGCGTACACCTCGACCGGGTGCTCGGTCTCCGCGAGGATCCGCGCGACCGCGTGCTCGACGCGCTGGAGGTCGGCGCGATCGGCGATCATGCCGGCTCGCCTCCACCCGAACTCCTCCATGGACAGCGACGACGCTACACCCAGCGAGCGCACGAAGCGGAAGAGCCGCCGGCCGCTGCGCGTCGTCGTCGCGGACGACAACGCGCTGCTGCGCGAGGGGATCGCGTCGCTGCTCGAGGAGGCCGGGCCACGAGGTCGTCGGCCGCGCGGTCGACGCGGACGACCTGCTGCTCAAGGTGCGCTCGTACAAGCCGGACGTCGCGATCGTCGACGTGCGGATGCCGCCGCGGCAACGCTCGACGACGGCCTCGTCGCGGCCGCCGAGATCCGGCGGTCGCACCCGTCCGTCGGCGTGCTCGTCCTCTCCCAGCACCTCGAGCCGTCCTACATGCTCGAGCTCGTCGGCGACGACGCCTCGGGCGTCGGCTACCTGCTCAAGGACCGCGTCCGCGACGTGCCGAGTTCCTGGACGCGGTCGAGCGCGTCGCCGGGGCGGCACCGCCTTCGACCCGAGGTCGTCAAGGCGCTCGTCGGCGGCCACCGCGCTCGGCGCTCGACGAGCTCACCGAGCGCGAGCGCGAGCGTGCTCTCGCTCGTCGCCGAGGGCCGCTCCAACCGGGCGATCGCGCAAGAAGCTCTACCTGAGCACGCGCGCCGTCGAGCGGCACGTCAGACGATCTTCGAGAAGCTGCGCCTCCCCGACACCGAGGACGACAACCGCCGCGTGCTCGCGGTGCTCGCCCTGCTCGGGCAGTGAGGACCACCGCGTGTGCCGACCGCGGCAATGGCAAACGGGCCGCCGATCGAGCACAATTGCCCGGTTGGGACAACCGATGAGCGGGGGTGAACGAACGGTGAAGGTCTTTCAGCGCGAGCAGCAGCTACGGACGACGGGCGGGCTCCACATCCGCGACATCACGGACGACGTCGCCAGGGCGGTTCAGGAGAGCGGCGTCCAGGACGGCATCGCCTGCGTCTACTCCCCGCACACGACCTGCTGTGTCCGCGTCAACGAGTTCGAGCAGGGCTTCCTCGAGGACTTCGCCCAGCTCCTGCTCCGTCTCGTACCGCGCGAGACCTACTACGCGCACGACGACTGGGACCGTCGCACGGAGAACATCTGCCCCGAGGACATGGACTTCGGCAACGGCCACTCCCACTGCATGGCCATGCTCCTGGGCACCGCGGGCGAGTCGATCCCGATCCGGAACGGCGAGCTGCAGCTCGGAACCTGGCAGCGCGTGCTCTTCCTCGAGCTCGACCGCGAGCGCGACCGGCGCTGGATCGTCCAGGTCGTGGGGCATTAGCCCCACGACCAGCCAACAGAGCGTCGGGCACTAGGTCGAGCCCACAAAGCCGCGGCCAGTTCAGCCGTGTCTCAGCTCGTGGCGTTCCGCACCCAGTCTCTGAGACTGGGGTTGAAACGATTGCGTAACACTTCGTCCACAGGGGTGTCGGGACTACTCGGCCCGCGCCTCCGCCGGCCGCTCGACACGCGCGGTCCTACCGCAGCTGCCTCGAGATCGCCCGCGCCCTCCGCGAGCAGATCGACTGGGACGACGTGCGCGAGCGCAGCGCCGACACGCCTTTCGGGCGCGCCTTCTTCGTGATCGCCGAGGGCCTCGGAGTCGTCTGAGCGTCAGGCTGCTTCGCGCAGCCCTGCGACTTCGCGCAGCAACGACAGCGTCTCGAGCGCATTCGCCTCGATCTGCCTGACCCGCTCGCGCGTGATCCCGAGATGCCGTCCGATCGCCTCCAGCGACATCGGCTCGCCGTCTCCCGCCAGGCCGTAGCGGAGCTCGAGCACCGTGCACTCGCGGTCGGGCAGCTCGTCGAGCGCCTTGCGGAGCGTCTCCTGGCGGAGGTTGATCTCGACTTCCTCGTCCGTGTGCACCTCGCCGGCGAACAGATCGCCGAACGAGCCGGAGTCGCCCTCGCCGATCGGCTTGTCCAGGCTGGTGACCGCCCGGGCCGCCGACTTGACCTCGCGCACCTGCTTCAGCGGCAGCTTGGCCTCCTTCGCCAACTCCTGGTCGGTGGGCTGGCGGCCGAGCTTGGCGACCAGCTCGCGCTCGGCGCGCGCGATCTTCTGCTCGCGCTCGACGATGTGCACCGGGATCCGGATCGTCCGCGACTTGTTCGCGACGCCGCGCTGGACGGCCTGGCGGATCCACCAGGTCGCATAGGTGGAGAACTTGAAGCCCTTGCGGTAGTCGAACTTCTCGACCGCCCGGATCAGCCCGATGATCCCCTCCTGGATCAGGTCGAGCAGCGACAGGCCGTGCCCCTGGTAGCGCTTGGCGATCGAGACGACCAGCCGCAGGTTCGAGTTGATCATCAGATCCTTGGCTTCCTTGTCACCGCGCTCGATCCGCTTGGCGAGCTCGACCTCATCCTCGGCGGTCAGCAGCTTGTACCGGCCGGCCTCGTTCAGGAACAGCTGCAGCGCGTCGGTGGTCGCGTACGCGAGCTCATGGTTGTCGAAGGTCGCGTCGTCCTGGACGACGTGCCCGCAGTCGTCGCTGAGGTCGATCCCCCGCTCGTCCAGCTGCTCGTAGACACGCGCGAGCTCGTCGTCGTCGAGATCGAGCTCATGGATGAGCTCGTTGAACTGCGACAGGTTGACGCAGCCCTGCTCCTCCGCCCGATCGATCAGCGCTGTCAGCCGGTCCATCAGCTCCCGCCTGGAGAGTGCATGCTCATTGCTTCAGACTAACCTCTGTGACCCTCATAGCAAGCCGCAATACCGCGCCGTGTTGGGCCACGGCCAGAATCCTCGTGTTTGATAGGCCCGCTCGGCGACCCACATCTGCTCGAGCGCCGTCCAGTGGTCGGCGGTGCCCTTCGCCCGGTAGAGCTCGATTCCGTACGTCCGCTGGAACTCGACGTCCATCTGGAGCCCGCCGTAGTACGGGGCGTCGGCGTCGGCCCACGACCCTTCGTAGCGATGGATACACAGCCACTGCGACCTGTGCGGCGGCCGGAACGCCCGGGTCTTGGCGACGGTCGCGCGGTGCTTCCACAGTCCGAGCACCCATCGGCGATAGGCGAGGTTCTCGACTTTCCTGGCGCTGTTGCTGAAGGGCGTGCGCGGCCGCTGCATGACCCGCTGCCAGCGCCAGGTCTCGTCGCGGTGGGCGGTGATGATCGGCAGCAGCGCGGCCCCCGTGTCCGGCGGCACGCGTTTCACCGCCCGCACCCGATTCGGAGCCTGCTGCCGGGCCGTCGCCTGCGGGACGAGTGCGATCGCACACGCCGCGAGCACGACGAACAGGACGACGTTTTTCAACGCGGTGGACTCCTTCCTGGTGCAGGCGACGACAGGAGCGGTCAACCACGTTGGGGAACGCACGTCGTCGTCTCGCCTAGAGAGGACTTGCGCGCCGCGGCCGCTCAGCCGTCTGGCTTTGCGCTAACCGGCTCAAGGTAGCAAGCGAGAGGGGCGATCGGGGCCCCCTAGGTGAGCGAAGCGGTCACCTTCGCCTGAAACGAGGCGATCAGACGTTCGCTTTCGGGCAGCAGACGTCCCCGCTCGACGAGGCCCGCCGCGACCCCGCGCTGGACGGACTCGACGAGCGCCGTGTCCTCCAGGCCGACCTGGTCGTCGAACGCGATCAGCTCTGCCGCCCAGGCGTCGTCCACGTCGGGCGCGAAGAAGTAGTCGAGGAAGCCTGCGGTCCGGCCGGTCTTCTCCGGCCACGCGGGTCCGATCGAGAGGTTGGCGAAGCCGGGATAGACGTTGATCTTCAGCGCCGGCCAGACCAGATGGAACACGCAAGTACCCGTGCCGTCACGGGCGGTGCCGTACTGGCTCCAGACGGGGCCGTCGCCCTCGAGCACGTATGCGGCCGGGTCGACGTCGACCAGGCGGCTGAAGCCCGGATGGGCGACCGCGCAGTGGTAGCACTCGAGGTAGTTCTCGACCACGATCTTCCAGTTCGCCTCGAGCGCGTAGTCGACCCGCTCGCGGAAGACGAGCCCGTCCGGGTCAGAACGGCAGCCGGACCGCGGCGAGGAGCTCGCGACGGCGGCGGAGACTCGGGCTCCGAGCCGACGAAGATGAACGGCCCCCACCGGTCGAGGGAGAGGGCCACGAGGCCGAGACCGGACGCGTCGAAGCCGTTCTCTCGCTCGGCCCGCGGCGCCGACCGCAGCTCCCCGTCGAGCCCGTAGGTCCACGCGTGGTAGGGGCACTGGAGCGTCTCGCGGTGGCCGGCACCGGCGACGACCTCCGACCCTCGATGGCGGCAGACGTTGAGGAATGCGCGAAGCTCGCCGTCGCCGTCCCGTGTGACGACGACCGGCAGCCCGCCGGTCGTGCAGGCGAAGTACGACGACGGCTCGGGCAAACGACCTGTGTGGCCGACGTAGTGCCAGGCGGCACGGAAGATCCGCTCGCGCTCGGCGGCCAGGACCGCGGGGTCGGAGTACCAGCTCCACGGGTAGGTGTCAGCCACGCGCAGCCTCAGGTTCGACTCGCCCTGCGCCGATGTAGAGCGGGTGCGACGCGCGGCTCGGACACTGCTCGCCTGCCTGGTGCTCGCCGGCGCACTCGCGGGAGCGGCTCACGCGGGCTCGGGCCTGCTGATCGGGGTCGCCGACGACACCCTCAAGTGGTCGGACAAGACGACCGCCCAGCGCGCGCTCGTCTACACACGAGACCTCGGCGTCCGCGCCGTCCGCGTCACCGTCCCCTGGCAGCCGGGCCAGACGCAGCTGAGCGTGATCGACCGGCAGCCGGTCGACCGGATGATCCTCGCCACCTGGGGCGGCGGGCTGCGGGTCGTACTCGCCGTCTACGGTCGCCCCGACGACGCGCCCCAGAACGACGCCCAGCGCGCCGCCTACTGCCAGTTCGTCGCCGGCCTCCTCCACCGCTATCCGGGCGTGAGCGACGTGGTGATCTGGAACGAGCCGAACTCGAGCCGCTTCTGGCGGCCCCAGTTCGCGCCGGACGGGACGAGCCTGGCGCCGGCCGCATACGAGGCGCTGCTCGCCCGCTGCTGGGACGTGCTCCATGCGGCGCGCCCGGGCGTGAACGTCATCGCAGCCTCCTCTCCCCGCGGGAACGACAACCCGGCCGCCTCGTCCAACGTCTCCCACTCGCCCGTGAACTTCTACCTCAAGCTCGGCGACGCCTACCGCGCCAGCGGCCGCCGGCTTCCGATCTTCGACACGGTCGGGCACAACCCGTATCCCGTCACGAACGCCGAGCGGCCGTGGACCCGTCACACGACCGGGAAGACGATCGCCGAGGGAGACTACGACAAGCTGATGGCGTTGCTGCAGCAGTCCTTCGGCGGCACCGGCCAGCCCTTGCCCGGCCAGAAGCAGGTGCGGATCTGGTACATGGAGCAGGGCTTCCAGACCTCGGTCGACCCGGTCAAGCGACCGCTGTACCGGGGGGTCGAGACAGTCCGGCAGGTACTGCCGTCGTTCTTCGCCCTGGCGGCGGCGCGCGCGACCGCCGGGCTGGCGCCCGACCAGGCAACGCAGCTGTCCGATGCGCTCCGCGTCGCGTACTGCCAGCCCGCCGTCGGCGCCTTCTTCAACTTCGAGCTCGCCGACGAGCGGAACCTGGCCGGCTGGCAGTCCGGGCTGCTCTGGACCGACCTGACGCCGAAGCCGTCGTACGGGCCGTTCAAGGCCGCCGTCCGGGCCGTCGCCGCCGGGCGGGTCGACTGCGCGCATTACGCCAGGCTGTCCGCGGAGACGGGCGTCGGGTTGGGCTTCACGACACGCCCGAAGCGGAAGGCTCCCCGCGCGTGAAGTAGCCTCTGCGCGTGATCGTCCGCCCGCTCGAGCAGGCCGAGCCGTTCACGACCGCTGACGGAAGCACGATCCGCGAGCTTCTCGGCCTGCCGACCGCCCCGGTGCGGAATCAGAGCCTGGCGGAGGCGACCCTCACCGGGGGGCAGGCAACCGAGCGCCACTACCACGCCGAGAGCGAGGAGATCTACTACGTCGTCGAGGGCTCGGGCGAAATGGAGCTCGACGGCGAGCGCCGCCCCGTCTCGGTGGGGGACGCCGTGCTGATTCCGCCCGGCGCCCGCCACCAGATCCGCGCGGACGCAGACGGGCTCCGCTTCCTCTGCTGCTGCGCGCCCGCCTATCGTCACGAGGACACGTTCTTCGACTGACGCTCCCGCGGTGGCTTCGCCGCCTAGTCGCGAGTGATCCCGACCGGGCCACCCTGCGGATCGATAGGTTCTCGACGTGCCTGTCACGATCGGCCTCCAGGTCATCCCGCAGCACGGCGACTTCGAGCAGATGAAGCGCGCCTGGGTCGAGGCCGACGCGATGGGCGTCGACCGGATCTACAACTGGGATCACTTCTTTCCGCTGAGCGGCGACCGGAACGGCAAGCACTTCGAGTCGCTGACCGTCCAGGCGGCGATGGCGGCCCTGACGAAAAAGGCCGAGGTCTCCTCGCTCGTGATCTGCAACTCGTACCGCAACCCGAACCTGCTCGCCGACATGGCGCGGACGATCGACCACATCTCCGGCGGGCGGTTCGTGCTCGGGATCGGCTCGGGCTGGTTCCAGCACGACTACGACGAGTACGGCTACGAGTTCGGGACCGCCGGCAGCCGCCTGCGTGACCTCGATCGCGACCTGCCGATCATCAAGGCCCGCTGGGAGACGTTGAACCCGCCCCCACTCCGGCGCATCCCGATCCTGATCGGCGGCAGCGGCGAGAAGGTGACGCTCCGGATCGTCGCCCAACAAGCCGACGAGTGGCACACCTTCGGCGACCCCGACACGCTGGCGCACAAGGCCCGGGTCCTCGACGACTGGTGCGACCGGGTCGGCCGCGACCCGAAGGAGATCGTCCGCTCGACCACGATCTTCTCGCAGTCGCGGGGCGAGCAGCGGGACGGCGACAGGCTGATGGAGCTCGGCTTCACCGACTTCGTGGTCAGCGTCCAGGGACCCGACTGGGACCTGAAGGAGCTGGAGCAGGCGCTGGCCTGGCGGGACGGTCTCGGCTAGAGCCGACTGCGGGATTCAGATCCGCCGTCACAGCGTCGATACTGAGCCGAGGTGACGGTGCTCGCACGCCTGGCGGTGGTCCTCTTCGCGCTCGTCCTCGCGCCGGCCGCGGGGGCCGGCGTGCTCGCCTATCCCGCCGCGCAGACGATCCCGTCCTCGGGCCGCCTTCCGCAAGGCGGCAGCCCGGCATTGAGCCTCAATGCGGCGATCGGCGAGCGCGAGGGGGCGTGGCTCGTGGCGACGAACGCGCACACTGTCTCGGCCACGGTCGACGGCAGCGCGCTCGGCCCGCTGAAGGCACAGCTGTACTTCGGCCACTTCGTCTCGTTCGGCGGGCGGGCCGTCCCCGACGCGCTGCTGCCCTGGAACGGATCGGCCCGCCCGATGGAGCAGCCGAACCAGGCGCTCTACCTCCAGGTGCTCGTCCCGCCCGACGCCCGCCCCGGCGGCTACAGCGCGACCGTCACGGTGGCGGCCGACGGCAAGCCGACGCCGATCCGCGTCTCGATCCGCGTGTTCGACGTGCGGTTGCCGGCTCCCTCGGCGGTGCAGGGCAACCTGCTCACCGCCTTCCACGTCGTGCCCCAGTCGTACGTGTCGAAGGTCGACCAGCTCTACCACCTGGGCTCGAACGCTGCGCGCTCGGCCGCGAACGCGAAGCTCTTCTCGTTTCTGGCCGCGAACCGGATCTCGCCGGCGGGCTGGGGCTTCGGCGAGCCGAAGTCGCGCGCGGGCTACTCGGCCTCGCGCAAGTGGTGGCTCGACGCCGCCGGGAACATGGTGAAGCAGAGCCCGGCATCGTTCGCCGCGCTGCGGATCCCGATCTCGAACCAGCGCGCGAGCGCGGACAACCGGATCGCCGGAATCTCGCCGTTCGAGCTCGACGCCTGGTGCGACTACCTGCGCACCGTGCGCGGCTTCTGGGATGCGCACGGCTGGCTCGACGGGCACCTCTCGTACCTGTACACCCTCGACGAGCCCGGCCCGGAGGGCATGCGGCTCGTCGCACAGCAGGCGGCGACGGCCCACCGCTGCTGGCCGGGGTCGAACATGCTCGTGACCGGCAACCCGACCGCCGGCAACCGCTTCCTCTGGGACGGCAAGAACGGCGACGATGCCGACATCTGGGCGGTGCTCTCGCGTCGGTACTACGGCCAGTACGGCGACGCACGCGGGAAGCTGGCGGCGATCGCGCGGGCGCGCCGGGCCGGCAAGATGGTCTGGTCGGCGACCTATACCGGCGTCGGCGGCACCCCTGGCTACAGCGCCGCCGAGCCCCTCTCCGACCCGCGCTTGTTCCTGCTCTGGAATGCGCTCGAGAGGATCCAGGGCACGCTCTATGCCCAGGGGCTGACCTCGTACACGACGGGGAATCCGCTCGACGCCGTCGCCGCCAACGGCGAGTCGGTGCTCGTCTACCCGGGCGCCGACGGGCCGGTGGCGAGCGCGCGTCTGGAGCAGATCCGCGACGGCATCGAGGACTGGGACGTGCTCGACGTCGTCCGCCGGAAGCGGGGCCTGGCCGCAGTGCGAACGATCCTGGGGAACGCCGGCCTGTTCAGCGCCACCGCGCGGCGGGTCGAGCTCGCCTGCACGGTCGGCTGTGAGCTCCACGGATCCACACGGTTCTCGTGGCCACAGTGGTCGCACGACGCGTCAACCGCGCAGAAGATCGAGGCGGCGCACCTCCAGGCGCTGCGCGCCGCCTCGGGCTAGTCGCCGGCGGCGGCCCGCTCGACCAGCGCCCGCGGGGCAACCTCCGCGAACGCGTCCTCGACGATCCCGGTCAGCTCGTCCCAGTCCAAGCTGCGGTCGAGCCGGACGCCCAGCCAACCGCGATGACCGACGTACGGCGGGACGAAGAACCGTTCGGGATCGGCCTCCACCAGCATCCGCTGGAGCCCGTCCGGCGCCGCGCACCAGATCGCGAAGCGCCCGTCGCCGTGGTGGTCCGTCAGCACCATGACGAATGCGCGCTTGCCGCGGACGAAGAACGTCGGCGCACCGTGCGAGAGCCGCTCGCTCACCTCCGGCAGCTCAAGGCAGGTCCGGCGGATCCGCTCGAGCGTGCGCTTGCGTTCCCTCGCGTCCGGCATGCACTCAATTCTCTACGCTTGGGCGCATGGCCGACCTGCCGCTCACCGGCGGTTGCCTCTGCGGAGGCGTCCGCTACGAGGTGACCGAAGCTCCGGTGGTCGCGGGCTACTGCCACTGCACGCGCTGCCAGCGCCGGACCGGGAGTGCGGCCGCCTGCTCGGCGCTGATCGTCCCCGGCTCGCTGCGAGTCATCGCAGGCGAGGAGCTGCTGGGGTCGTTCGACCCGCCCGACGGCTGGTCGAAAGTGTTCTGCTCGGCCTGCGGCGGTGCGCTCTGGGCGCAGAGCAATGACGACCCGGGCCTGCGCAGCGTCCGCCTGGGCACCTTCGACGGCGATCCGGGGATCGCGCCCTCCTACCGTCAGTTCACGGCGTACGCGGCCGCCTGGGAGCCGATCCCCGACGACGGCCTGGCCCGCTATCCCGAGCGGCGGCCGGCGTCCTGATGCCGCTCCACGTCACCGACCCCACGGTCATCCCCGGCGTCGGCGAGAAGGTGATTCGGGAGCTGGTCGGCAACGCGAGCACGGGCACCGGCTCGATGAGCGTCGCCCGGATGACGAGCCCGCCGGGCTGGGAGGAGCCCGGCCAGACGCCCGAGTTCGACGAGGTCACGGTCGTCCTCGAGGGCGCGGTCGTCGTCGAGCACGACGGCGGCTCGATCACGGTGAGACCCGGCGAGGCGGTCCTCGCCCGCGCCGGCGAGCGCGTTCGCTACTCGACGCCGGAGGGGGCCGAGTATGTCGCGATCTGCGTACCGGCGTTCGCGCCCGACACGGTTCACCGAGACGAATAGGCGAAATCGGGTAACAGGAAGGAGCCTGCGATGTGCCGGAACATCCGCACCCTCTACAACTTCGAGCCTCCGACGACGCGCGAGGAGATCGACTCCGCCGCCGTCCAGTACGTGCGCAAGGTGAGCGGCATGCAGAAGCCGTCGCACGCGAACGCCGAGGCGTTCGAGCGCGCGGTCGAGGAGGTGGCGGCGGTTACGTCGCGCCTGCTCGAGAGCCTCGTCACCTCGGCTCCGCCCCGCGACCGCGACGTCGAGGCCGAGCGGCGGCGCGCACGCGCGGCGGTCCGCTTCGGCACGACGGGCTAGATGCGCTTCCGCCGCGGCGCGACGCTCGACACGGGCCAGGTCACGGACGTCCGCGGCCGCCGGCCAAGCGGGCTCGCGCTGGGCGGGGGCGCCGGCGGCCTCGGGATCGTCGGGGTGCTCATCTTCCTCGCGATCACGCTGCTCTCGGGGAACGGCGGCGGTCTGGGTCAGCTCGGGGTGCTGGACGACCAGGCGGTCGGCCAGGGCTCCACGCCGAGCGACATCAAGCAGGAATGCCGCACGGGCGAAGATGCCAACACCCGCGACGACTGCCGGGTGGTCGGCGTGGTCAACAGCGTGCAGAAGTTCTGGGCGGGCGTCTTCCAGAACAGCAACCGGACGTACCAGCCGGTCAACACGGTGTTCTTCAGCGGCTCGGTCGACACGGAGTGCGGCGCGGCGACCTCGGCGGTGGGACCGTTCTACTGCCCGGCGGACAAGCTCGTCTACATCGACCTCGGCTTCTTCGACGACGCCAAGGACCAGCTCGGCGTCGAGGTGACGCCGTTCGTGCAGGCGTACGTGATCGCGCACGAGTACGGCCACCACGTCCAGGACCAGCTCGGCGTCCTGGATGCGATCCGCGGCGATCGCCAGGGGCCCGAGAGCAAGGCCGTTCGCTCCGAGCTCCAGGCCGACTGCTACGCCGGCGTCTGGGCTGCCCACGCGGTCGAGACCGGCCTGATCGAGGAGCTCACGCAGGCCGACATCAACTCTGGCCTCGACGCCGCGTCGGCGATCGGCGACGACCGGATCCAGGCGAGGACGCAGGGCCAGGTCAACCCGGAGACGTGGACGCACGGCTCGGCCGAGCAGCGCCGCCGCTGGTTCTCGCGCGGCTACGAGACCGGCAGGCCGGCCGCCTGCGACACCTTCTCCGGCTCGATCTAGACCTCTGCGTGACAATCGCCGGATGGAGCCGACGATGCGCGTGGCGACTCCGGCGGACGCCGAGGCGATCGACGCGCTGATGAAGGAGTCCGGCGCGGCGCTGTTCCCGGACGTCTACGACGGCCGCCAGGCGGCGAGCATGGTGCGGTTCGTCTCGCAGGTCGATCACCTCCTGCTCGAGGACGGCACCTACTTCGTGCTCGAGGCCGGCGGAGAGCTGGTCGGCTGCGGAGGCTGGAGCCGGCGGGACAAGCTGTACACGGGCGCCGGCGACGACGCCGGCGACGAGCGGCTGCTCGACCCGGCGACCGAGCCGGCGCGAGTCCGCGCGATGTTCGTGCGCGCGGACTGGACGCGCCGCGGCCTGGGGCGGCGCATCCTGGAGGCGTGCGAGGCGGCGGCGAAGAGAGAGGGCTTCCGCACGCTCGTCCTGTCGGCGACGATGTCGGGGCTGCCCCTCTACCTCACGTACGGGTTCGAGCGAGTCGAAGACCAGGAGCTGACGATGCCCGACGGCGTGACGGTCACCTGCGTGTCGATGCGGAAGCCGGTCGCATGAGGCCGGACGACCGGCTGGCCGAGGCGATCGCCCTGCGCGAGTCCGGCGAGCTGGAGCAGGCGTTGCCACTGCTGCTCGAGCTGCGGAGGGAGTTCCCGGACGACGCCCGGATCGCCGTGCAGACAGCGTGGACGCACGACAGCCTCGGGCTGGAGGCGGCGGCGGCGGAGCACTACGAGGCGGCGATTCGGGGCGACCTGTCGGACGACGAGCTTCGCGGCCTGTACCTGGGCCTCGGCAGCACGTACCGCACGCTCGGCCGCGACGCCGACTCCGAGCGGATCTTCGCCGAGGGGATCGAGCGCTTCCCCGACTTCAAGCCGCTCCGCGTCTTCAACGCGATGCTCGACTACAACCGGGGCAGGCCGCGCGAGGCGGTGCGCGCGCTGATCGAGGTGCTGCTGGAGGCGAGCGACGACCCGACGATCCAGCGCTACCGGCGCTCGCTCGGCAGCTACGCCGAGGATCTCGACCGCAGCTGGCTGGACGAGCGCTAGAAAGGAATCCGGCGTACGCCCGCGCGAAGCGGGCGTACGCCGGAGCGAAGCGAGAGCGGGCTAGCCGCCCTGGTGGAAGCGTCACGACCGAATCGAAGTCCGTGCCGGAGACGTAGATGTGCTTGCCGCCGCCGGTCGAGAGGATGTCGGTCAGGCCGCCGATGCCCTTGCCCGCGAGGCACTGGCCGCCGTCGCCCGTCTCGGTGATGCAGCCCGCCGGATCGGCGAGCGGAGCCAGGGCACCCTGGTGAACGCCGCTCTTCGTCCGTCCGAAGGACGGCGACGCCGTCGTCCCCGGCGACGTAGACGTACCGGTTCGTCTTGTAGCCGAACAGGCTGCGTGAGCGCACCGATGTTCGCCAGCCTCGGGGCGGCCGTGCAGGCGCCGCCGCCGGCGCTGACGCAGCCGTCGGTGCCGGCGAGCTGGGTCAGCGCGCCGGTGCTTTTGTTCCGCGCGAACACGCCGACGACGTTGTTGCTCCCGGCGACGTAGACGTTAGTGCGGAATCCCCTGCTGGTCGACCGAGACGCCGACCGGCCCGGACACGTTCGACAGGGCCGGGCTGGCGAGCTGCGTGAGCGCGCCTGTGCTCGAGGCTCCGCGAGAACACCAGCAGCGTCCGAGCCGTCGACGGCGTACAGCGTCCTGTTGTCGCGCGTGGCCATCATGTCCACGATGGTGCCGAGGCCGAGGCCGCCTGTGCACCCCGTGCCCGTGCCGATGCACCCGGCGTCGCCCGAGAGCTGCTTGAGCGCGCCCTTCGTGCCGCGGCGGAACGCGGCGATCCTGCCGGGTCCGGCGACGTAGACATAGCCGCCGACCGCGGCGATCGACGTCGCACCGCCCAGGCCGTTGGCGCCCGCACAGCCGGCGATGGCAGGCGTGCTGAGGCAGAACTGCTGATTGGAGCCGTTGTTGTCGAGCTCCTTCCACCTGCCCGACTGCGGGTCCTTCGTCAGCGTGACCACGGCGTTGCTGCCGGTGGCGGCGATGTAGGCGTTGCCGCCGGCCGAGGCGACGTCGTTCGCGCCGTTCAGCCCGTGACCCGGGAGACACGGAGGATTGTCTCCTTCCTGCGTACAGCCGCCCTTGTTGTTGCTCGGATCCATCTTGAGCTGCTCGAGCTTGCCGGTGCCCCGGTCGCGGCTGAAGACGGCCACCGCGTCGTCCGAGGGCGAGACCGCGAACACGCGGCTCTCGTCGTCGGCGAGTGCAATCGCGCTCGGCCCGTCCATAGCCACAACGTCCGTGCACGTGTCGGATCCGCTGTCACTGACGCAGCTCTTGAAGTCGAGCTGGCCGTTCACTCCGGCCGTGGAGATGCCGTAGGCAGCCGACGCGACCATTGCCGCGACCAGGGCGGCGACGGCGAGCGCGGCGCCTGAAAGGCGTGAAAACTTCACTGCAAGACCCCCTTCTCCTTCCGTGTCTCGTCCATAGAAGACCGCAATCCTTTCCCTTCCACAGAAAACAACCGACTCATCGTCGGCGAACGGTCAATGGTAGCGGGGCGAGCGGCGGGTTGCACGGGCTCGGAACCGATCGGCCGGATCCGGTGTACCGCGAGTGTCGACCAGGAGGAGGCGAAGATGCGGGTATCCCGTTCGATCGTGGCAGTTGTGACGACTGTGGCTGCGCTGGGAGCGGCCGGCGCGGCGTGGGCCGTCGGGCCGTGGCCGGGGCTGGCGGCCTCGGTGCAGTCGTCGTCCGGCGACGTCCGGTACGCGGCGACGCGCAGCGGTGGCGCGACGACGGTCAGGAAGATCTCCGCCGAGGGGCGCCTCCTCGCGTCGACGCGGATCGCAGGCGCATTCGGGATTCCGGCGGTCACCTCCGAGGGCGCCGCCGGGGGCCTCTCCCCCGACGGCCGGATCCTCGTCCTCGCCGAGCCGCCGAACTACGACGGCCTGCGGCGGCAGAGCCGCTTCGTCGTCCTCTCCACGGCGAGGCTCTCGCGCGTCTCCACATTGACCTTGCCCGGCGAGTTCGGCTTCGACGCGATCTCCCCCGACCGGCGCATCCTCTACGTGATCCAGCACGCCTCGTCGCAGGATCTCGTGCGCTACGTCGTCCGCGCATACGACCTGCGGGCCCAGCGTCTGCTGCCGCAGGCGATCGTCGACAAGCGGGAACCGGACGAGACCATGCGTGGCTATCCGGTGGCGCGGGCGACCTCGCCGGGCGGGACCTGGGTCTACACGCTCTACACCAAGGGGCCCGGCGGATTCGCCACGTTCGTCCACGCCCTGAACGCGGCCGGGCGCTCGGCGTTCTGCATCGACCTGCCGGCCTGGAGCCGGCGAGGACGTCTGGAACGCGCAGCTCCGGCTCGTCGGCAAGACGCTGTCCGTGCTGACCGGCTCGGGCAAAGCGTTCGCCCGGATCGACACCGGGACGCTGCAGGTGATCCCGCCGGCGTGAGGACGGCGCCTAGTGCCCGGTGGCCGAGAAGTGCATGTAGTCCTTCGTCGATCCTGACCAGGCTCCGCCCCAGCCCCAGCCGATCGACGCGAAGGCGCGGACGACCGCGGGCGTCACCATCCCCGGCCGTAGGCGCGACCGGTCGAGGTACGCCCGCCCGCGCTTGTCGCGACTCATCCCGCAGCCGACGTAGGGGTTCTCGGTCGGGTTCAGGTCGACCGCCTCGCCGTACGCGTGCATCGACCAGCTGCCCGTTCCCGTCCCGCCGGTGCACGGCGACGGCACCGCCTGGCGGCACTCGAACGAGCCGGTCAGGTCGTTGTCTGCCGGCAGCCCGCCCGGCGGCCCGTAGACCGCGAGCGTCATGTGCCGGATCGGGAAGCGCATCGCGTAGAGCTGCCGGAACACCTTCGCCAGCCCGGCGGCGTGACGTGCGTTGACGACCAGCTGCCCACGGTGCGCGCGGTGGTCGAAGCCGTAGTAGGTGACCGTGAGCACACGCAGGCCCGAGAGCGGCACCGGGCATGCCGGGTGCCAGGCACGGGCCCGGATCTCCGAGCGCAGCGCGGGCGACAGCGGCGCGATCGACGACTGGAAGGGCGCGAGCGCGAGGAACGCCAGCGGAACGGCGAGCATCCGCATCGACCTATCTTGCCTCGCCGGCCCGGACGCAGCCGCTGGGCCGCGACGGCTCTCAGCTCATCGTGTCGTGCAGCTCGTACCAGTAGTCGGCGCTCGGCGGGCTGAGCTCCTGGCTGTCGGCCACTTCCGCCATGTACTGCTCGAGAACGGGATTGACCTTCTCGTCGAGGAACCGCTGCCCTGCCTCACGGCTCTCCCAGATGTCGAAGATGCGGAACACACCCTTCTCGGCGTCGAAGCCCGCCGTGTGGGCGATCAGGCCGTCGGGGGCCGAGTCGAGGTTGAGCCTCTGCGAGACGGTGTCGTAGTTGGTCGTGCTGGTGTCGCCGTCGACGATCTCGAACTCCTGCACATAGGCGATGGCCATCGTTCACTCCTCCGGTCGGGGTCGGTTGGATCGTAATGTCGATCGGCGTCCGGCGCGTTCGTCGTCCATACGTCAGGCTGATCACCGACGAGAGGAGCGACGATGAAGTACCTGCTGCTGGTCTGCTGGGACACCGAGCGGATGAACGGCCAGACCGAGCCCGAGCCGGGCACGGCTCCGCCCGAGGACGAGGAGGGCTTTCCATGGGTCGACGAGCTCCAGGCCAGGGGCATCTGGCTGACCGGCGACCAGCTGGCCCCGCCGCGCCGTGCGCGTTCGGTGCGGGTCCGCGGAGGCAAGAAGCTGGTCACGGACGGCCCGTTCGCCGAGACGAAGGAGGCGGTCGGCGGCTTCGACCTGATCGAGTGCGGCAGCCTCGAGGAGGCGGTCGAGATCGCCGCGAGCCACCCGTTGGCGGAGGCGGGGACGATCGAGGTGCGGCCGCTCTGGGGGAACTGAGCGGCGCTACGCGATGCGGGCGACCAGCTCGGCCAGCGTGTCGTCCAGGGCGGCCAGCGCGACGTCGAGCTGGGCGTCCGTCACCGGCAGACTGAGGTTGACCATGCCGCGCGGCGCCGTGTAGATGCCGCGCTCGTAGAGCCCGAGGAACAGGAGCTCCTGCAGGGCCGGATCGCGCCGAGCCGACTCCACGCCGTCCCTCGGTGGGGCCGGGAGCGCGTGCAGCGCCAGCATCGAGCCGTACCCGGAGACGCTTACGGGGAGCCGGTGCCGCCCGATCACCCCGGCCACGTCCGCGCGGAACCGCTCGCCGCGGGTGGTGTGGGCCTCCGCCGCTTCGGCCGTGTAGAGCTCGCCGAGCACGACGCAGCCGGCGGCCATGGTCGCGACGTTGTTGTTGAACGTGCCGGCGTGCGGGATCGACGCCGGCCGCGAGTTGTCGAACTGGTCGAGCAGTGCGGCCGTCCCCCCGAACGCCCCGAAGGAGAAGCCGCCGCCGATGTATTTGCCGAACGTGCGGATGTCCGGTTCTGCGCCGAGCAGCGCCGCCAGGCCCGAGCGCCCATGACGCGACGTCATCACCTCGTCGGCGACGCAGACCGCCCCGACCGACCGGGCCGACTCGAACACGCCGCCGAGGAACTCGGGCGCAGCGGGGATGCAGCCGCCCGAGCCGAGCATCGGCTCGACCAGCACGGCCGCCAGGCCGTCGGCGTGCTCGTCGATCAGCGCGGTCGTCGCAGCGAGGTCGTTGTACGGCGCGACCACGAATTCATAGGGCGCGTTCCAGGGCGCCACGCCGTCAGAGAAGAAGAGGACGCCGCCGTGGTAGCCGCCGTGGAAGACGAGCATCTTCGAGCGCCCGGTGAAGCGCCGGGCGGCAGTGATCGCCATCAGGTTCGCCTCGGTTCCCGAGTTCGTGAACCGGACGCGGTCGAGCCCGAAGCGCTCGCACATCAGCCGGGCGAGCTCGGCCTCGCGCGGGTGCACGCCGCCCACGCTCGCGAGCCCCCGCAGCGCCGAGTCGACCGCGTCGAGCACGCGCCGCTCACCGTGCCCGAACAGCCCGGCCGTGTAGTCGCCGAGCAGGTCGATGTACTCGTGCCCGTCGGCGTCGGTGAGCGCAGCCCCCTCGCCGCGGACGAACCTCAGCGGGAACGGCTCGTGGGCCAGGATCGTGCGCGTGTGCCCGCCCGGGAGAAATCGGCGCGCCTCCTCGTGGAGGCGCGCACTCTCCGGGTTCCGCGCGGCGAACTCCCGCCGCTTCTCCTCGACGAGCGTGGCGAGGTCGGACAGCACCAGCGTGGTCACGGCCCGATTGTCCCATGCTTGCTTCTGCCCCGCGGGCGCTCAACGCGACTTCGGCACAGACCACGTCACTTTCTTCACCGCGCCCCCGTCAGCGTTCATGACGAAGAACGCCCATCTCGGCGTGGACGGCCACCGCTGGAACGCCATCCGGCGGCTGTCGGGCGACCAGGACAGCAGGGCCTCGTCCTCCCGCGAGCGGGTCACCCGCGTCTGCCCGCTCCCGTCAGCGTTCATGACGTAGACCTCCGTGTTGCCGTCGCGGCGGGTCGTGAAGGCGATCTTGCGCCCGTCCGGTGACCAGAGGAAGCCGCCGTCCCCGTCGCTGCCCGGATCGTTCGTCAGGTTCCGCGGGTCGCTCCCGTCAGCGTCCATCGCGTAGATCTCGTCGTTGCCGTCGCGCGCTGTCTGGAACAGGATCGTCCTCCCGTCGGGCGACCACTGCGGGTTGACGTCGCCGGCCCTTGTTCCTGGGACGCCGCGCTGGCCGCTTCCGTCGGCGTTCATGACGTAGATGCCTCCGCCTCCCCGGTTGCTGTCGAATGCGATCCGCCGGCCGTCGGGCGACCACGAGCCGAGGCTGTCGTGCGCGAGGCTGCGCGTCAGATTCCGGGGCGCGCTCCCGTCTGCGTTCATCACCCAGACGTCGCCCTTCGCCGAGCGCTGGCTGTAGAACGCGATCTTCCTGCGATCGGGAGACCACACGGGAAAGCCGTCGAAGAACGGGCTGCGCGTCAGCCGGCGGGCGCCGGTCCCGTCGCTCCGCACGGCGTAGCTCTCGGCGTCGCGAGACTCGCGATTGCTGCTCAGGCCGATCGTCCACGGCTGGGCGGCCGGCCCCGCGGCCGTACCGACGCCAACGAGGTCCGCGAGCGCCGCCGCCGTCGCCGTGCCGGCCAGCGCAACTGTCGCGACGAGGACGGAGACGAGGGCAAAGAGCCTGTTCGCCGTCGAGTTCATGACATTCCCCTTCCTTTCATCGAGTCGGACGCGGGCCCCCAGTCGACGGAGCTCTCCCAGAGCGCTGTCCTGGTGATCCAGTGCAGGCCGGAGCCGTCGGCCCGCATGACGACGACATCCGCGTGGCCGTTCGGCCCTACTCCCGGACGTCGTGCCGAGACGATCAGCTTCCCGTCGGGAGAGAACGTGGAGGTCAGGTGGTGGAAGCCGCCCGCCCTCTGCTTCGTCAGGTTGACGAGCCCCTTGCCGTCCGGGTGGATCTTGTAGACGTTCTCGGATCCGTCCGGCGGCCCGGCGGTGGCGAGAATCCACTTGCCGTCCGGCGACCAGTCGGGCCGCCCCCCGGCGTGCAGCGTCCACGGAGTCACCTGGAAGAGGCCGGTCCCGTCGAGGTTCACCGTGAAGACGGCCTCTGACTTCCGAACGAGGTCGTCGCGAACGAAGGCGAGCTTTTTCCCGTCCGGCGACCACTGCGGCTCGCGGTCCCACGAGCTCCCCGGCGACAGCTGTGTGACCTGACGGCGTCCAGAGCCGTCGGCGCCCACGACCCAGATGCCGATGTTCGTCGTTGAAGCTGTCGACGTAGCGCTCGTCGACGAGGGCGTAGCGAAAGGCGACCGTCGAGCCGTTGGGCGACCACGCAGGAGTGCGTGCGCCGACGCAGGTGCCGGGGAACGGCTTGTCGACGTCGAACCCGCACGGAACGAGTGCCTTCAAACCGGTCCCGTCGCTCCGCACCGTGTAGACCAGGTCGCAGACGTTGTCCAGGCCGTCCCTCGCCCCGCCGGCAGGGCAGGGCACCTTGCGCTCGAACACGAGCTTGCGCCCGTCGGGCGCCCAGTCCTCGAACTGGTCCACGACCCCACGCGGTGGGCGGGTGATCTGGACCACGGCGCTGCCGTCGGGGTTCGCCCTGAAGAGCGCCCCCGTGGATCTCCTGGCGTCGAGGTAGCGGCGGAAGGCGATCTGGCCGTTCTTGCCCGGGGGCGTGGCCACGGAGGCCGTCGGCGCCGCGGCCAGGAGCGTGCACGCGATCAACGCGACGAGCGGGGCGCGGAGGACGGGCCGTCGAGTGCGATGTTCCGAGACCATGCGCCCGACGGTGCCGGTGCGGCCTCAACGCCGGGTCTCGGGCGACTCTCGACGTCCTCTCGGGCCGGTGCTAGCGTCATCCGCAACGAGCCGAAGGAGAGCCATGGAGTTCCGCCTGCTCGGGCCGATCGAGGCGGTTCGCGACGACCGCTCGCTCCCACTGGGAGGCGCGAAACCGCGGGCGCTGCTCGCTCTCCTCCTGCTGCACGCCAACGAAGTGGTCTCGCGCGACCGGCTGATCGAGGCGCTCTGGCCGGGCCGGGCGCCGGGCTCCGCCGAGCACAGCCTGGACGTCCAGATCTCGCGGCTCCGGAAGGCGTTGGCTCCGGACGAGCTCCTGCTCACGCGAAGCGGCGGCTACGTCCTCGAGGTCGAGCCCGACGCGATCGACGCAGCTCGGTTCGAGCGGTTGCTCGACGAGGGCCGACGTGCAAACGCAGCGGGCGAGCCCGCCGATGCCCTGCAGTCGCTCGAGCCTGCTCTCGCGCTCTGGCGCGGGCAGGCGCTGGCGGAGGTCGCCTACGAGGACTTCGCGCGCGCCGACGCGGAACGGCTGGAGGAGCTCCGGCTCGTCGCGATCGAGGAGCGGATCGAGGCCGAGCTGGCGCTCGGCCGGCACGACACACTGATCGCCGAGCTCGAAGCCTTGACCGCGCGCCACCCCCTGCGCGAGCGGCTCCGCGGGCAGCTCATGCTCGCGCTCTACCGCGCCGGGCGACAGGCGGAGGCGCTGCGCGTGTACTCGGACACGCGCAAGCGGCTCGTGGAGGAGCTCGGGATCGAGCCGGGTCAGGCGCTCCGCGAGCTCGAGCAGGCGATCCTGCGCCAGGATCCGGTGCTCGAGCTCCCGCGCCCCCGCGTGCCCAGCCGGCGCCGCGGCCTGCTCGTGGGCGCAGGCGCGCTCGTGCTGGCGGCCGCCGCCGTGGCGCTCGTCGTGGGCCTCACCCAGGGCTCCACCGAGGGCGCACACGCTCTCGCCCACGCCGACTCCGACGTCTTCGTCGACGCCGGCAGCGGCGAGCTCGTGCAGGAGCCCGGCCGTCCGCGACACGGTGCGGCTCGCGTACGGTGAAGGCGCCCTCTGGAGCATCTCGTCGACGGGTGAGCTGTCCCGGATCGATCCCGCCACCGGCGAGGAGGTCGCCAGGCTCGGGCTCGGAGTCACTCCGAGCGGGCTCGCAGTCGATCACGGATCGGTCTGGGTGACGGGCAGAACCTCCCCGACGGTGTTTCGGATCGACCCGAGCGTGAACGAGGTGGCCGACCGCTTTCCGCTCCCCACGGAAGGGGTCGTGACGGACCAGGTTGGGGAGGTCGCCGCCGGCGCCGGCTCGGTCTGGGTCGGCCACGGGGCATTCAATCCGGGTGCCTGGATCGAGCGGCTCGACCCGAAGACAGGACACGTGCAGAAGCGCTTCTCGATCCTGGCGGGCGACGTCGACCACGTCGCCTTTGCGGAGGGCGCACTCTGGGTCGCGAGCACCCCCTCGGGAGAGCTGCGGAAAATCGACCCTCGCACGAACGAGGTCGTGTTCACACGAGAGCTCCGGTCTGACCTCTGCTGCGTGGCCGCGGGTGGCGGGTACGTGTGGGCGGCCTCGAACCCGGAGGGGATCGTCTGGAAGCTGACGACGGGCGGGCGGGTCCTGCCGACCATCGCGCTCCACGGCTCGGTCGAAAGCCTCTCGTACGCCGACGGCGCGCTCTGGGCTGCACTCGGCGACAAGGGAAAGGCGATCCGCGTCGATCCGACGACGGACGAGATCCGCGAATACGAGCTCGGGCACTCGGTCACGAGCGTCAGCGCGGACAACGGTCTGATCGCCGCCGGCGTCCGGCAGAGCGTCGCGGACGTCACCGGCGACGTGAGCGGCCGGGTCGCGCGGGTCGGGCGCAAGGGTTCGAAGCTGTTCGACAGCGGCGCGCCCGTCGATCCCGCGTTCACCGCCCCGACCTGGGACGCGTGGCAGGAGATGTTCCACTACGTGACGTGCGCCCGGCTCCTGAACTACCCGGACGAGGAAGGCGACTCCGGGAGAACGCTCGTGCCCGACGTCGCCGCGGACCTCCCCGAGGTCTCGAACGACGGCCGCACCTACTCGTTCGCGATCCGCAAGGGATTCCGGTTCTCGCCGCCGTCGACCGAGGAGGTGACGGCGGAATCGTTCAGGCGTGCGATCGAGCGCGCCCTCTCGCCGAAGCTGTCGGAGAGCCTGCCGCCTCCGCTCGCCAACATCGTCGGCGCGACCGCCTACCACGCGGGCCTGGCTGCGCACGCGTCGGGCGTCTCGGTGGTCGACGGAAAGCTGGTCGTCCGGCTGCGCGAGCCCGCTCCTGACCTGCCTTGGTTGGCCGCGGAGTCGAGCTGCGCCGTTCCCGTGGCAACACCGATCGTCGAAGGAGGCCTGGAGAAGCCCGTCCCCTCCGCCGGGCCGTACTACCTGGCGACGCTCACCGACACGGTCGCGGTGCTGAAGCGAAACCCGCACTACGGGGGATCCCGCCCCCGACGCCTCGACGCGATCGTCGTCGAGCTCAACGTCCCTCCGGCCGAGGCCGCGACGCGAATCGAGTCCGGCACGCTCGACTACTTCCTCGAGTCGCAGAACCCGACCCTCCGGCCGGGGTCCCAGGCCGCCCGCACAGCGGGCGACCGCTACCGCCTGAGCCCCTACCTCGGAGTCCAGTACTTCGTCTTCGGCTACAAGCGACCGCTCTTCGCGAACGCGCGGATGCGTCGCGCCGTTCAGTACGCGCTCGACCGTCAGGCCCTGGTCGACGCAGACCCGGCCGGCGGACTCCCCGCGACGCGTCTGCTCAGCCCCGCGATCCACGGCTACGACGAGACGGCGCTCTACCCCCCGCGCGGCGATCTCCGAGCCGCGCGCAGGCTCGCTGCCGGCAAGAAGGGAACCGCCGTCGTCTATACCTGGGTCGACGGCTACACGGAGGCGTTCAACAGGGAGTTGCGACGACAGCTCGCGGCGGTCGGGGTCGGCACGAGGTTCGTCGCAATGGACCAGGCCAGGGGCTACGAGCCGGCCAAGGGCGATCGCGCGGATCTCGTCTGGGGCGGCCTGAGCGCCAACTCGGCCGATCCGGGCGCGTACCTCCAGCAGCTCGCGTTCCTGACGCCGAGGTACTCGGGCGCGATCCGTCGGATCGCCGCCCTTCGGTCACCAGCGCGCGAGCGAGCGGCCGCCGCGCTGGCGCGAACCATCGAGCGAGACTCGCTGCTCGCCGTCTACAGCCAGGGCGCGGTCCCCGAGCTGGCCTCGCGCCGGCTCGGCTGCATCGTCCACCAGCCCGAATACACGGGCGCCGACCTGGCGGCGCTCTGTCTGAAGAACTAGAAGCCGCGCGACTGCGGACGTAGGGTTCGCTCATGGCCAGACCGACCTTCGGCATCTTCGACCACATCGAGGACATCCCAGGGACGCCGACCCAACAGCTGTTCCGGGACCGGCTCGAGCTGATTCGCCTTGCCGACGAGGCCGGGTTCGAGAGTTTCCACCTGGCGGAGCACCACGGCTCAGGGCTGTGCCTGGCGCCCAACCAGGAGGTATTCATCGCCGCCGCTTCGCAGGTGACGACCAGGATCCGGCTCGGCCCGATGGTGAAGCTGCTCCCGTTCCATCATCCGGTCCGGATCCTCGAGGACATGTGCGTAGCCGACCAGCTCACAGGCGGCCGACTCGACTTCGGCGTCGGGAGCGGCGCAGCCCCGATCGAGCACGCCTGGTTCGGCAGCGACTGGCGGGATCGGAAAGAGCGCTTCGAGGACACGATCCGGATCATCTGCCGCGCGCTTGCCACCGGTGCTATCTCGAGCGAGGGCAGCGCCTACCACGACTTCCCGACCGCACCGCTCGCGACGACGCCCGTCCAGAATCCGATCCCCTTCTGGTATCCGGGCAACCCGGCGACGGCGGGCCGATACGGCATGAGCCTGATGTGGCCCGGCCCGATCGACCGGCAGGCCTACGACGCCTACGTCGAGGCGTGGAACGAGCACAAGGACGACCCGGTGCGGTTCGACGGGCCGAACTCCCGGCCGCGTGTCGGCTGCACGATGATCGTCGCGATCGCCCCGACCGAGCGTGAGGCCCTCGACATCGGCCGGCGCGCCATGGACGGGCTCGTCCGGCGCACCGAGGCGGTGCACGAGAACGACCGTCTGATCATGTCCCCTGAGGACTGCGAGAAGGCGATCGCGCCGCTGCGCGCGATTCTCACGCATGCCGAGCCGGCCGTTGCGGCGGGCTCGGGCACGGCCGAGCAGATCGCCGAGCGCTTCGCCGCGATGCTCGAGCCGGGGCTGATCGAGCACGTAAACCTTCAGATCCCAACCGGGGACATGACGTTCGAGGAGGCCAGGCGCACGTTCGAGCTCTTCGCGTCCGAGGTGAAGCCGCAGCTCGAGAAAGCATCCCTTGCGACCTAGGACAGCTGCGTGAGCGGGCCTCCGCATCTCGAGGGCGAGCTCATCACCTCCCGCCGCGGGTTCTTCTGGGTGGTCGGGGACACCGCGTCCCTGCCGCAGGGGACCGTTCCGCGCGGCCAGATCTTCGTCCAGTGGGAGGCGCCCGAGACCGTGACGAAGCCGTATCCGATCGTGTGCATCCACGGCGGCGGCGGTCAGGGCACCGACTACCTCGGCACGCCCGACGGCCGCCCCGGCTGGGCGACGTTGCTCGTCCAGGCCGGGTACGCCGTCTACGTCGTCGACAGGCCGGGCCACGGCCGCGCGCCGTTTCACCCGGACGTCCTCGGGCCTGTGGGCGGCCTGTTCCCGTACGAGCTCGTCTCCGCGCTGATGACGAACTCCGCGGACGGACCAATGACGCACCCGACCGCGCACCTCCACACCCAGTGGCCGGGAAGCGGCACGCCGGAGGACCCGAGCGTCCACCAGTTCGCCGCCGGGGCCGGCTGGCTGCCCGCGGACTTCGCCGCCGCGAACGCCATGGAGCGCGAGCACGGGGCGGCCCTGCTCGACAGGATCGGCCCGGCGATCCTCATCAGCGCCTCCGCCGGCGCCCCGATGGGCTGGCTCACCGCCGACGCGCGTCCGTCGCTGGTCAAGGCGATCGTCGCCCTCGAGCCCATGGGGCCGCCGTTCCTCGTCGATCCCAATCTCGGTGTCTCGCTCGACTGGGGGCTTGCCGCGTCACCGATGACGTTCGATCCTCCCGCCTCGTCGCCCGACGAGCTGGAGAAGGCACAAGTAGGAGAGTGGACGCTCCAGGCCGAGCCGGCGCGGAGGCTCCCGGCGCTCGCGGACATCCCGATCGCCATCCTCGAGTCGGAGGCCTCCCTCTTCGCCTACTCCTGCCCGGCCACCGCGGCCTTCCTCGAGCAAGCCGGGTGCCGGGTCGACCGGATCGTCCTGGCCGAGCACGGCGTCCACGGCAACGGACACCTGATGCTGCTGGAGCGGAACAACCACGAGGCGCTCGGGCCGATCCTGCGCTGGCTGGACGAGGTCGTGCGCTGAGAGCGGCTCGCTAGTCGCGCGCCGCCGTCAACCAGATCGGGTCGCCCGGGGCGACGCTGCCGAGCCCTTCGGCCGCGTTTGCCGGGTTACCGCGGATCACGAGCGCCCAGCCTCGGGGGTCGATGATCAGGCCCCATTCCCCGGACTCGATGTCACCGTAGGTCGAGACCCGTCGGGCGCGGGCGGAGCCCGAGGTCGCGTCGATCTGGACGACCCCGTCCTGGCCGACGCCGGAGTCGACGAGGTCGGACTCACGGACGTTGAGAAGGACATTGCCGAAGCGGTTGAGGTCGAGCACCTCGCACTCGATCTTCCCGTGCTCGATCGACGGCTCGGGAATCGTCATCTGCGCGAGCGTCGCGGGATCGACCGCCGGCCCGAGCGTGTCGAGAGCAGTGCCTGCCGCGAGGTGCGCGGCAGCGGGCGCGAGCACGTCGCGGGCGTGGAACGAGGGCGAGATCGGCGTCAGCACCACGTCGGGCGAGGTGATCTCCACGGCCCGCGCCACGCCGCCGAGCGCGGCGGCAGCGGGCGCGAGCAGGCCGTTGTCGGGCCCGACCACGAGCCGGCCGTCGCTGGCCTCGATCGCCAGGTCGCGGTCGCGGCCGACGCTCGGGTCCACGATCGCGAGCAGGATCGCATCGGCGGCCAGGTAGGGGAGCGAGTCGACGAGCAGCAGCGCACCGTTACGGACGTCGAGCGGCGGTACACCGTGCGAGAGGTCGACGACCGGGCTCTCGGGCGCGATGCGGTTCATCACCGCGTGGCAGATGCCCACCCACTCGTTCCGATAGCCGAAGTCGGAGAGGAAGACGATCGTGCGACCGTTCCCGGGCACCCGGTGAGTCTCGCAGGTCACCCTCTGTTCTGACAACGTTTTCTCCCGGGTACGGTTCTCCCGTGGGGAACGCGGCGACGATCTCGGAGCTCACGATCGTCCCCGCGAACGAGGCGGGCTGCGCCGATCTCGAGGCCGTCTTCGGCGCCCGCGGGAGCGCCGCCTACTGCCGGTGCCAGCGGTACAAGCTGCGGCCGAAAGAGGCGTTCGCCAAGTTCCCCGTCGAGGAGCGCGCCCACCGACTACACGAGCAGACCGCCTGCGGCCACCCGGAGTCGGAGACGACCAGCGGCCTCGTCGCCTTCCTCGACCGCGAGCCCGTCGGCTGGTGCGCGGTCGAGCCGCGTCCCGCCTACGGGGGGCTGGTGCGCAACAACCGCGTCCCCTGGGAGGGCCGGGCAGAGGACAAGGCCGACGGGACCGTCTGGGCCGTGACCTGCGTCTTCGTCCGCGCCGGGTTCCGAGGCCGGGGAATCGCCTATGCGCTCGCGCGAGCTGCCGTCGCTTTCGCTCGTGGTCGCGGTGCTCGCGCGCTCGAGGCGTACCCGATGCTCACGACCCGCGGGCAGAAGATCAGCTGGGACGAGATCCACGTCGGCAGCCGCAGCATCTTCGCGGCCGCCGGATTGGCCGAGGTCAACCGGCCGACGAAGCGGCGGGCCGTGATGCGAATCGACTTCTAGGTTCCGATCAGCTCGCGGAATGCGGGATCGTCGCGGATGGGGTCGAAGTCGGAAATCCGACTTCGCCAGGTCCCGGGCGCCTTCCCACATGTCGATCACCCGGCGGAGGTGCTCGACAGCATCGGCCGTGCGGCCGGCGAGGCTCTCGCAGCACGCCGTGTTGATCATGGGAGTCGTCGGACCGGTGTACGGACGGAGCGATGGGATAGGTTGAGGCGGTGGCTCCGCCGGTTCTGCTTGCCGTCGACGAGCGTCCGGACGTCCTCGCAAGGGTCGAGACCCAGCTCTCCCAGCGCTACGGCCGCGACTACAGCGTGGAGTGCCTGGCAGACCCGGACGAGGCCGTCCGGCGTCTCACGGAGCTGCGAGACGCCGGGGAACACGTGGCGCTCGTGTTCGCCGGGCAGTCACTGCCGGGCGCGGCCGATGGGGAGCTGCTCGACCTCGTACGCCGGCTTCACCCACATGCGAAGCGCGCGCTACTGGTTCCCGCGAACGCGTGGGCAGACGAACCGACGGCCCGGGCAATCCGGGCGTCGATGGCGCTCGGGCGCATCGACTACTACATCCGGGCACCGGCGGCGGCGCCTCCCGACGAGGTGTTCCACGAGGCCGTCTCGGAGTTCCTGCTCGAGTGGGCACGAGAGCGGCTCCTCGTCCCGCAGACGGTCCACATCGTCGGCGAGTCGTGGTCGGGCAGGGCCTACGAGCTGAGGGAGGTGTTCGCGCGGTGCGCCGTCCCGCATGCGTTCTGCTTGGCCGACTCGGACAAGGGACGCGAACTTCTCGCGAAGGCGGGGCCTCAGCCGAAGCTGCCGCTCATGGTGCTGCCGGACGGCCGCGCCCTCAGCGACCCTTCGGACGTCGAGATCGCGGAAGCGGCAGGTGCACCCTCTGGTCTTGCGGAGAAGACGTTCGACCTCGTGATCGTCGGCGCTGGGCCCGCGGGACTGTCCGCGGCCGTCTACGGCGCCTCCGAAGGCCTGCGCGTCCTCGGGGTCGATGCCAGCGGCATCGGCGGGCAGGCGAGGTCGAGCTCGCTGATCCGCAACTACCTCGGCTTCGGCAGGGGCATCAGCGGCAGCCGGCTCGCCGAGGAGGCGTTCGAGCAGGCGTCGTCGTTCGGCGCCGGCTTCCTGTTCATGCACCGCGTGGTTGGAGTGAGCTCGATCGGGCGACTCCTTCGAAGTGACGCTCTCCGACGGGCGGTGCGTCGGCGCAAGCGCCGTGATCCTTGCGACCGGAGCGAGCTACCGCCGCCTGGGCATCGACTCTCTGGAAGAGCTGAACGGGGCCGGCGTCTTCTACGGCGGCCCTACCTCGGAGGCCCCGGGGCTGACCGGGAAGGACGTCGTACGTGGTCGGCGGTGGAAACGCCGCCGGCCAGGCGGCACTGCACCTCGCGCGGTACGCCGGGCGGATCACGCTGGTGGTGCGTGCGCCGTCACTCGACCTGGGAATGTCGCACTACCTCGTCCAGGCAGTCGAGGCGGCGCCGAACGTCGAGGTTCGCTCCGGCACCACCGTGGTCGGCGGAGGAGGCGAAGGCCACCTACAGCACCTCGTGCTCCGTGACAGCGCCGGGGACATCACGGTGTCAGCCGATGCCCTGTTCGCCCTGATCGGTGCCCGCCCGCAGACAGACTGGCTGCCGGCGGAGATCGAGCGGGACGAGTACGGGTTCCTGCTCACCGGCGACGACGTGTCGTCCGAGAACTGGCCGCTGGAACGCCGCCCGCTCTCGCTCGAGACCAGCCTCCCGGGCATCCTGGCGGCGGGCGATGTTCGCCACGCGTCGGTCAAGCGCGTCGCCTCCGCCGTGGGCGAGGGCTCGATCGCGGTGCAGCTCCTCCACCGACTCGTCGCCGAAGGCCACCTGCGGCTGGTGCAGGCGGCCGACGCGGCGGCGACGACGACCTGACCCCGCATTGCTCCACTCCGCGATCAAGATGCGCAGAGCCGTGGCGAGGACGGCCTACCCGACGTCCTCCGGGAACGTGAGCACCCGCTCTCGGCGCAGCGCGGCGTGCCTGGTTGGGGCGGCGAGGTCCCTTGTTACGATCGACGCTTTCTGTGCCTGCTCAAGGATCGGAGTGACCTCCCCGCTGCTCCCCGAGCTGCCGCTCGACTGTCGCTCTGAACAGCTCGCAAGACGCCACCTCACTCCCTGAGAAAGGAGCAGGCATGGCCACGATCCATCTCAAAGAAACAACCACGTCGACGCCCGAGCAGTTCGTCGCCGGACTCACGGACTTCGGGCCGGGCCGCGCGAAGCTGTTCGGCAACAGCACCGACGACTACCTCGAGGTGCACGGGCAAAGTCCTGGTCATGCCGACGTGACGGAGGGCTCGCGCGGCATCTGGGAGCGCCTGGACTACGACTGGTCCGATCCCAACCATGTCGTCTTGACAACAACCGACTCCAACGTCTGGGGAGGCCATTCGGGGCACAGCTACACCTTGACGCAGCACGACGACGGAACGACCGACGTGGACGTCGTCGTCGTCCGCGAGGGCAAGAACCTCAAGGGACGGATGCTCGCCATCGTTGTCGGGATGGTCGGCAAGCGTGTCCTGGCGAGCGCATTCAAGGAGACCGTCAAGGCGATCGAAGCCCGCAACAACGGGGAGAGCACCGGAAGTCACGTGGACGGCGGTTCGGAGGCGTCTCCATGAACACCTCACTCAACACATCGATTGAGCCGCGGCGGATTGAGAATCCGGTGCTGCGATAGCGGTGGCTCGCGGGAGCCGACGCTGCTACTCACCAGCCCCTGGCCGGAGAGCGTGTACGCATTGCCGCCGACCGCTTCGTCGAGTCGATGCGCTATGTCCGCAAGTATCCCGAGGGGCTGCCCGAGCTTGCCGAGCTGCTGCCGCAGATCGCGACGCCGGTCACGATCATCAACGGCCGCCACGACCCCATTGTTCCGCTAGCCAATGCCGAGTTTCTCGACGAGCGGCTGCCCACCAGTCGTCTCGTCGTCATCGATGCCGGTCACTGCGTCTGGGAGGAGGCGCCGGCCGAGTACGCCTCGATCGTCCTCGACTCGATCGCGGGTTGAGCACCGAGCGCCGGCGATTGGGAGGTTCGCCGGCGTCGGTACTCCCGGCCCCGGTCGTTTGAAGACGAAAGGCCCGCAGAGCGGGCCTTTCATGGAGGCGGCGGGAATCGAACCCGCGAAAGATTCCCGCCGCCCTGGCTACTGACAATGGCTAACTCGTGAACTCCACCAGGTCCGCACAGAAGTCGCGGTCCGAGAGGTCGCTGTTGCCCGGTGGAGGCGCGGACGATCCGGAACGAGTCGGGGACCTCGACGTCGTCGCTGGGGTCACCGGGAGTGCCGTTGTAGTCGATGTCGACGGCGAACCGGACCTGGCCGGGGTCCTTGAGCACGAAGTTGCCGTCGGCGTCGTAGAAGCGGGAAGCCACCGGAGGCGATGCTGGTGATCGTGATGGTGCCGTCGCCGTTGTCGACGATCTTGTGGTCCCTGCTGTTGGCGGTGAAGACGTTGGTGTAGGTGCCGCCGGTCTCCAGGTTGGTGGTCACGACGGTGCCGTGCACGCTCTCCCGGTAGTACGGGAACGGTGACGAGCCGCGCTGGTTGAACACGAAGTTGCCCGAGACGTCCCCGCTGTCCTGGGCCGGGGTGCCGTCGCAGTCGTAGACGTCGCTGGTGAAGACGTCGTGGAAGTGACCCTTGTCGATCGGTTTGGCGCGTAGCGGACGTGCTGGCGAGCAGCGTGCCCGCGAGAACCAGTCCAGCAACGAGTAGTACAGAACGTCGCCGCATGAGAAGACCTCTCTCTCCCTGTCGATTTCTATGGCAGCTCAAGGTCGTCTGCCACGGGCGCATCATACGACGCAGGCGGCGGAATACGAACCCGCGAAAGATTGCCGCCGGCTTGTGGCTCGAGCCTCAGGCGAGGGCACTCTGGCTCAGGGCACGCTGCTACCACCTGTACCGCCTGGCAAACCTGAACCGCCAGGCAAGTCGGAAGCGTCGTTCGCACGGAAGCAGGTGAAGCGCGACACTGTGGCTGTGCCGCCGGAAACGCGCTATGCGCGAAGTGGTGACGTCAACGTCGCGTACCAGGTAACTGGCGAAGGCCCCGTCGACATCGTCTACGTCGATGTGATTTCCCATCTCGAACTCGTCTGGGAAGTTCCGTCTCACGGCGCTTTCCTGGGACGGCTTGCTTCTATCTGTCCCGACGCCGCCCCAGTCCGGAACCTCATCCCGCACGTTGGCCGAGTACTCGGACAGCCTGCTGGCTCCGAATCTAGCTGGGACGCTGCGCGGCTACCAGCTTCAGGCGGCATCTTCGAACTCTGGGCAGCTCACGGTCCTGTCTCTTGTCCGGCAGCAGGACCGTCGCCTGGGCCAGCGTGTAGGAATGTTCCCCGAGGGAGCGCTACCCGCCGCCTCAACTACCAGGGGAGTCGTCGCCGGCCGTCACGAGCGCTGGCGCAGCAGAAAGTCGAGTGTGGCGCGGTTGAACGTCTCGGGGTCCTCGTGCAGCCCCGCGTGCGAGAGATGCTCGAAGACCACCAACTCGCTCCAGGCGATCCCGCTCTTGAGCGGTTCGGCGAAGCGCGTGGAGCAGACGAGGTCGCGCGCTCCGAAGGTAATCATGGTCGGAGTGTCGATCTCGCCCAATGCCGCGCTGGCGTCGTGGGCAATGACTGCATCGGTCTGGGCCAGGAACGCGTCCACCGGCTGGGCGGGGCGGCCACGCACGAAGTCCACCAGCGTCTCGACGAACTCCGGCCGCTCCACGTACATATCGGGAGTGAAGCACCACGGGAAGATGCCCTGAATCACGACGTCCGCCACAGTCGGCAGCGTGGTCGCGAGCGTGCGCCACTGCTCGACGACGATCTTCAGATACTCATCGCTGGCGTGCCAGCCACTGTGTAAGGAGAGCGAGCGGACGCGGCCGGGATGGCGAGCGGCGAGGTGCATGCCCACAGCAGCGCCGAACGACATGCCCGCGACGTGGGCGTCCTCGATCCCGATGGCGTCCAGGAAGGCGGCGACTTGGTCAGCATGGCCGTCAGTCGAGTATGGGCCGGGCGGCTTGTCGCTCTCGCCGGAGCCGGGAAGGTCGATCGCGATGCAGCTGAAGTGCTCGGTGTAGGCCGGCAGCTGGAACGCCCAGCAGGCGTGGTCGGCAGAGGTGTAGGGGATCAGCAGAAGCGGCTCGCCCTCCCCCTGCACGTCGTAGCTGATCGTGAGTCCGTCTACGTCGACTTGTGGCATACATCCATGAACTTCGGCATCGGACGGCTCCCTTGTCGGTCGAGGATCACATACCCGGCTCGCCCAGGTCTCCAACCAAGCGATCTCGGGATACGACCCTCCCGTGCGCGAGTGTGCGCTCCAGACCGGCGTTCCGTCGTGCACCGATTCCCCGATCTGCCGATGGGCGAGCATGGGCTCCACAACTGCTGGTATTCGGTGCTTGGCGCGCGGCGGTGTGGTGTCAGCAGGCACGACGCGTGGGGAGCGAATGCACAAAGCTCGGCATACGGCCGGCCACCGCGTGCTCGACAAGACGGGGAACCTGAAAGCCGTTCAGAAGCTACTCGGCCATGCATCCATCCAGACCACGGCCGACATCTACACCGACTGGGACATCGAGCGGCTTGCCGAGACGATGCGCGACGTCCTTACGCAGGACGAACGGTGAATCGTTCCCCCCGTTCTATAAGGAAAAGCCCCGCAAAGCGGGGCTTTGATGGAGGCGGCGGGAATCGAACCCGCGTCCGCAGCCGCACCGGACTGAACGTCTACAGGTGTAGCTCACCATTTGGTCTCGCCCGAGCGGCCGGTGGGTGAGCGACCTACCGCCGGGCCAGCCATCCTGTTGTCTCACCCCTCCGGCGATTGGCGTTCCTTCGGGGCCAGCCCGTTTATGACGCCGCTACCCGAACCACGGGCCGAATCCGGAGCGACGCGTCACCTAATTACTTAGGCGGCGAGTGCGAGTTCGTTATCCGCACTTACGTTGGTTCCCGGTTGTTTTACGAGGCCGACCGGGGACCTCGACCTGCAGCTCAGCCGGAGAACCGACCACGTCGAGACCTGGTCGCCCCCGTATGTCTTCCGGAACAGTGTAGCCGCGCGGCTCGATCAATCCGACTTGCCGCCTCCGGCGAACACCTCCCAGAGAGCACACCGAGACGGGAGGAAAATCGTGAAGAAGCTCACAT
>CAWEGI010000008.1:0-23025 GCA_963808815.1 uncultured Actinomycetes bacterium
CCTCCGGCGCGCCGATGATCGCCAGCTCGCGCGGCGGCGAGAGGTACAGGTCGAGCGCGCAGAGCGCCCAGCCGAACGCGGTCGGGATCCGGCCGAGGTTCGTGTGGAGCAGTCGCAGAACCCCCGCCGCCTGGTGCTCGAGCTCGTCGTCGCCGTAGATCCGCGCGAGCCGCAGCAGCACGAACGCCAGCATCGAGTTCCCCGAAGGGACCGGGTTGTCGTCGAGGTCCTTCGCCCGGGCCACGAGGCGCTCGGCGTCGTGGGCAGTCATGAAGAAGCCGCCTCGTTCCTCGTCGGCGAAGAGGTCGACCGCCAGCCGGACCAGCCGGCTCGACTCCTCCAGCCAGCGGAGCTCGCCGGTGGCGACGTGGAGCTCGTAGAGCCCGTGCGCGACGTCGGCGTAGTCCTCGAGGTAGCCGGGGATGCTCGCCCGTCCGTTCCGCCACGTCCGGAAGAGCCGACCGTCCGGCGACGAAAGCTCGCCGAGCAGGAAGTTTCCGAGCCGTTCGGCAGCTTGTAACACAGTGTTACTTGCCAGTCTCCGACCGGTTTCGGCCAGGGCGGCGAGGGCCAGGCCGTTCCAGGCGGCGATCGCCTTGTCGTCGCGGGCCGGCTGCGGACGGAGCGAGCGCTCGTCGAGCAGGCGCGCCTTCAGCTCGGGATCGAGCTCGCCGCGGATGATCGAGCGGCCGTGCTCGAACGCGCGGAGCAACTCGGCCGGGACGCCCTCGGCCTCCGTCCAGGTGTAGGTGAGCCCCTCGACTCCGTCGGTGTCGGCGTCCTGAGAGGAGGCGAAGCCGCCCTCGGGAAGCGCGAGGTCGCGCAGCAGGTAGTCGCACGTCTCCTCGACCACGCGTCGGTAGCGCTCGTCGCCAGTGACGACCCACGCGTGCAGGTACGCCGGGACGAGCAGCGCGTTGTCGTAGAGCATCTTCTCGAAGTGCGGGACGAGCCAGTCGGCGTCCACCGAATAGCGGTGGAAGCCGCCGCCGACCACGTCGTACATCCCGCCGGCCGCCATCGCGTCGAGCGTGGTCGTGACCATGTCCGGCTCGCCGCGGCGTAGCAGGAAGTCCAGCACCGAGGACGGCGGGAACTTCGGTGCGCCCCCAAAGCCGCCGCGCTCGCCGTCGAACACGCGGCGGAGGCCGCGGGCAGCTTCCGATAACACCGAATCGGTCAGCGGGTCGGATGACGGGGCAACCTCGCTCGAGGAACGGATGGTCTCCACCAGTTGCGCGGCCGAACGGGTCACATCGGCGCGCCGCTCACGGTAGGCGGACGCGACCGCATCGAGCACCTGCCGGAAGCTGGGCAGTCCGTGGCGCGGGGCCGGCGGAAAGTACGTGCCGCCGAAGAACGGCTCTCCCTCGGGCGTGAGGAAGACCGTCATCGGCCAGCCGCCGTGGCCGGTGAGCGCCACGACCGCATCCATGTAGACCGCGTCCAGGTCCGGACGTTCCTCGCGGTCGACTTTCACGTTCACGAACTGGTCGTTCATCTGCGCCGCCGTCTCGGCATCCTCGAACGACTCGTGCTCCATCACGTGGCACCAGTGGCACGCGGCGTACCCGATCGAGAGCAGGATCGGCCGGTCGTCGTCGCGTGCCCGCCCGAGCGCCTCGTCGCCCCAGGGATACCAGTCGACGGGGTTGTCGGCGTGCTGGAGGAGGTACGGACTGGTTTCCCCGGCGAGACGGTTCATTCCGCCACGATAATCACGCGATGTCCTCGTCGTACCCGGCCGGCACGGTCACGTTCCTGTTCACCGACATCGAGGGGTCTACGAAGCTCCTGCAGGAACTGGGCGCCGACTACGGGACGGTCGTCTCCGACCACCGGCGGATCCTCCGCGAGACATTCGCGTCGGCGGGCGGACGCGAGGTCGACACCCAGGGCGACGCGTTCTTCTACTCGTTCGCCCGGGCGCGCGAGGCGGTCGCCGCAGCGGTCGCGGGGCAGCGTGCGCTTGCCGCCCACGAGTGGCCGGGCGGCGTCACCGTGCGGGTACGGATGGGGCTGCACACCGGTGAGCCGGCCGTCGGCGACGAGGGCTACGTCGGGCTCGACGTGGTGCGGGCAGCGCGGATCTGCTCGGCGGGGCACGGCGGGCAGGTGCTGCTCTCCGAGTCCACCCGCGCGCTCGTCGGCGGCGACCTGCCGTCCGGAGTGTCCGTGCGCGACCTCGGCGAGCAGAAGCTCAAGGACGTCCGCGCCGAGCGCATCTACCAACTCGAATTGGACGGTTCGCCGACCTACTTCCCCATGTTGCGCACGGAGGGGTCGAGTGCCGATTTCAGCGAACGGATCAACAAGCACGTCGAGAGCATGGTCGAGGCGCAGCTGAACTCGGTGTTCGCGGGCGGCAAGCCGCCGACCGTGAAGCTCGCTGGGCTGACCGCGTTCGGACTGATCACGCTGTTCGTCTTCCTCGGTCTGCTCGTCGGGCTCGCGTTCCTGATCAAGGTGGTCTTCTTCTAGATGGCGTTCGCCCCGCTCGCGGGCGTACGTGTGGTGGACGTCACCACGTCGTACGCGGGTCCGACCTGCACGCAGCTGCTCGGCGCGCTCGGGGCCGACGTGGTCAAGGTCGAGCCGCCCGTAGGCGACGAGGCGCGCGCATGGGGACCGCCCTTCGCCGGTGATCTGGGAACGCTGTTCGTCGCGGCGAACTCCGGGAAGCGCTCGGCCGCGATCGATCTCCGCCGCGGTACGGAGGTGCTGCTGCGGCTCGTCGACCGCGCCGACGTCTTCGTCCAGAGCCTGCGTCCCGGCCTCGCCGACGAGCTCGGCCTCGGCGCCGCCGCCCTTCGAACCGGGCGGCCCGAGCTCGTCCACTGCACGATCTCGTCGTACGGGCGCAGCGGGCCGAAGCGGATGCTCCCCGGCTACGACCCGCTGCTCCAGGCGGCCGGCGGGCTGATCAGCGTCACCGGCGAGCCGGGGGGCAGCGGCGTCCGGGTCGGCGTCTCGCTGATCGACCACACCACGGGCATGTACGCCGCGTTCGCGATCCTCGCTGCGCTGCATGAAGGCGGCGGCCGGACGCTGGAGGTCTCGCTCTGGGAGACGGCCCTCGCGTTCGTCTCCTACCACCTGATCGGCACGATCGAGACCGGGTCCGTCCCGGCACCGCAGGGCACCGGCTTCCACGCAATCGCGCCGTACCAGGTCTTCCCCGCAGCGGACGGGGGGCTGATGATCACCGCCGCAAACGACGGGCTCTTCCGCCGGCTGGTCGGAGCGATCGGGCTACCGGAGCTGGCCGGCGATCCGCGGTTCGCGACCAACCCGGACCGCGTGGCGAACCGCGCCGCGCTCGTCGAGACGCTGTCGGAGCGCCTGCGCGAGCGACCACGCGCGGCCTGGCTGGAGGCGTTGGGCGCTGCGGGAGTCCCCGCAGCCCCGGTGCAGGACGTCGGCGAGGTCGCCGCCGACCCACAGACGGAAGCGATCGGGATCCTCGAGCGCCTCGGCCCCTACACGACGCTCGGCCCGGCCTTCTCCGCCGACGGCGAGCGCCCGCGCTACGCCTCGGCTCCGCCCGCACTGGGCGAGCACACGTCCGAGGTGCTCGCCGAGGTGGGCTACTCGGCCGAGGAGATCGCCGACCTCGCCGGGGCGGACATCATCCGCCTGGCGTAGGCGAACCGTCTCCACTACCAATGCCTGGCACCGGCGTCGTGAAAGGAGCGTGACGATCTATCCACAGGCTCCGTTCGCACCGCGGGCGGCCCGGCGTGGCGCGCGTGCCTAGCCGAGCACCCGCGGCGGGCGGATCGTCCCGGCGATCAGCTGGTGCCGGATCCGCTCGACCGCCGCGACCTCCGACTTCGGCACCTTCGGGCTGATCTTGCCGAGCCCGACGCCCCCCTCTCGGAGGCCGAAGACGGCATTGCCGCCGCGGAAGGAGCCCTTCTGCGCCGACTGGACCGCGAGGAACACCGCACGATCGACCTTCTTCGTCGCGCTGGTCAGGATCTGCGGGCCGAGGAACGACTGGTCGGCATCGACGCCGATCCCCCAGACGTTCCGTTCGCGGGCAGCGTCGAGCGCCCCCAAACCGCAGGCGCCGGCGACGGCGAAGACGGCGAGCGACCCGGCGGAGATCTGATTCAAGGCGATCGACTTGCATTTCGCCTGGTCGGTGAAGTCCTGCGAGTAAGCGTTCGCGACCGTGATCTTCGGGTCCGCCTTCTTCGCCCCGGCCTGGTAGCCGGCGATGAAGCGGTCGACGGGCGGCTGCTTCTCGCCTGCCACCGAGCTGATGAAGTCCTTCCCAGGCTTCCGCTTCGCCTCGAGCCCCGCGAGGTAACCGGCCAGGTAGCCGACCTGCTCCTCGCGGAAGAGGAGGCCGAGCACGTTCTTCGGCTTGCCTGCCAGATCCCCGTTGGCGACGTCGACGATCGCGAAGCGGGTCTGCGGGAAGCGCTTGGCGACCGCGCCCATCGCGCCGATCTCGGTGTACCCGACACCGACGACGAGGTCATAACCCTGGCGGGCGAATGCCGCAAGGTTCGGGATGTAGTCCGAGGTTGACCGCGACTCCGCGACCCGGAACGTGATCCCCAACCGCTCCTGGGCCTGCTGGAGCCCGACGTAGGCCAGGTGGTTGAAACCGCGGTCGTTCAGCCCGCTGGCATCGGTGACCATCCCGACCTTCAGCGTCTTCGCAGGCGCCGCGCCCCCTGAACCGGCCGAGCCGGCGGCCAGCACAGCGACCCCCACCACCAGAACCATGACCTTCCGCATCCAACTCCTCCGGTAAGTTTACGACTGTGGAGCGAAAACCTCGCGACCAGCCTACCACTCATTCGCACGACGTTGTCGCAGTCGTGCACCAGATCCGGCAGGGAAGGCTGCAGGCTCTGCTCTGGCGCCGGGCCATGCCCCCGTACCCGGGGCGGTGGGCCCTGCCGGGAGGCCGCCTCGAGCGCGAGACGTTCGAGCGCTCGATCCGGCGGCACCTCGCGGCGAAGGTCGACGTCCGCGAGCTCTCGCACCTCGAACAGCTCGAGACGCGGGCCGACCCCCGCACCGGCCTGGTCGCGACTGCCTATCTCGGGCTGATCCGGACCGGCATCGACCCGACCGTGCCGCAGGACACCGGGTGGCACCCCGTTGACGATCTCCCGCCGACGGCGTTCGACCACGGAGCGCTCGTTCTCGCCGCCCGCGAGCGCCTGCGCGCGAAACTCTCCTACACGAACCTCGGCTTCGCGCTCGCGCCCGAGACGTTCACGATCTCGGAGCTCCGCGAGCTGTACGCGGCGGCACTCGGCCACGAGGTCTCCGCGACCAACCTCCAGCGCATCCTTCTCCGTCGAGGCGTGCTCGAGCCCACCGGCGAGCGGCGGCCGCCCGGACGCAGCGGCGGCCGGCCGGCGGAGGTGTTCCGCTTCCGCTCGGCCGACCTCGAGATCACCGACCAGTTCGCGGTGCTGCGCCCACCCGGCCGCTAGACCTCGTCAGTTGCGGCGCAGGACGATCATCGAGCGCGCGCCGACCTCGAGCTGCGCCCGCGCCGCATAGGGGCGGCCGCCGGCCTCCGGCTCGGCGGTCGAGAGCTCGAGCAGCCAGCCCTGGCCGAACCGGCGCGGCGGCAGGAGGAAGATCGCCGGCTCGTGGTGCGCGTTGAAGAGGAGCACGAACGACGCGTCGACGACCTTCTCCCCCGTCGGCGAGCGCGTCGGGATCTCCTCGCCGTTGAGGAAGAGCCCGACGGTGGGCAGGCCCCCGTCGGTCCAGTCGCGCCGGGTCATCTTGCGTCCGTCGGTCCGGAACCACCAGCTGTCGGGCAGGCCGGAGCCGAGCGGCGATTCCCCGGTAAGGAACTCCGCGCGTCGGAACACGGGATGGTCGGCGCGCAGAGCGATCAGCCGGCGCGTCCAGTCGAGCAGCCCGCGCGCGCGGTCGCCGAGCTGCCAGTCGAACCAGCTGATCTCGTTGTCCTGGCAGTAGGCGTTGTTGTTCCCGCGCTGCGTCCGCCCGAGCTCGTCGCCGCCGAGGAGCATCGGGACGCCCTGCGAGAGGAACAGCGTGGTCAGGAAGTTCCGGAGCTGCCGTTCGCGCAGCTCGTTGACGCCGGGATCGTCGGTCGGGCCCTCGACGCCGCAGTTCCAGCTGCGGTTGTCGTCGGTGCCGTCGCGATTGTCCTCGAGGTTGGCCTCGTTGTGCTTCTCGTTGTACGAGACGAGGTCGTTGAGAGTGAAGCCGTCGTGGGCGGTGACGAAGTTGATCGACGCGGACGGCCGGCGGCCGTCCGACTGGTAGAGGTCGCTGGAGCCCGTGAAGCGCCGCGCGAGCTCGGCGACGGTGCCCTGGCCGCGCCAGAAGTCGCGCATCGTGTCGCGGTAGATGCCGTTCCACTCTGCCCAGAGGATCGGGAAGTTCCCGACCTGGTAGCCGCCCGGCCCGACGTCCCACGGCTCGGCGATCAGCTTCACCTGCGACAGCACCGGATCCTGGTGGATCGTGTCGAAGAAGGCCGAGAGCCGGTCGACGTCGTAGAACTCCCGCGCCAGGGCCGAGGCCAGGTCGAAGCGGAACCCGTCGACGTGGCAGTCGATCACGAAGTAGCGCAGCGAGTCCATGATCAGGCGGAGAACGCTCGGGTGCATCGGGTTGAGGCTGTTGCCCGTCCCGGTGAAGTCCATGTAGTAGCGCGGGTCGTCGGGCATCAACCGGTAGTAGGCGGCGTTGTCGACGCCCTTGAAGCCGAGCATCGGTCCGAGGTGGTTGCCCTCGGCGGTGTGGTTGTAGACGACGTCGAGGATCACCTCGATGCCGGCGCGGTGGAGCGCCTTGACCATCCCCTTGAACTCGCGCACCTGCGCTCCGCCGGTCCCCGTCGCGGCATAGAGCGCGTGCGGGGCGAGATAGCCGATCGAGCTGTACCCCCAGTAGTTGGTCAGGCCTTTCTGGGCGAGGTGGTGCTCGTCGGCGGCATGATGGACCGGCAGCAGCTCGACTGCCGTCACGCCGAGCGAGCGAAGGTGCTCGACCGCCGCTTCCGACGCCAGGCCCGCATAGCTGCCGCGCAGGTCGTCGCGAACGGCCGTATGCAGCTTCGTGAAGCCCTTCACGTGCGTCTCGTAGATCACGGTCTCGTGCCAGGGCGTCCCGAGCAGCCAGTCGCCCTCCCAGTCGAATCCCGGGTCGACGACCACGCACTTCGGGATCGCGGCGGCGTCGTCCTCGTCGTCGACCTCGAGATCCGCGTCGTCGCCGCCGGGGACGTAGGGCAGCGTGGACGCAGCCTCCCAGCGGATCGGGCCCTCGACCGCCTTCGCGTACGGGTCGATCAGGAGCTTGCTCGCGTTGAACCGATGCCCCTCCCCCGGCGCCCAGCGGCCGTGGACGCGGTAGGCGTACCGCTGGCCCGGACCGACGCCCGGGAGGTATGCGTGCCAGTTGAACGCCGTGGACTGCGTCACCGGAACCCGGGTCTCGTTGTCGCCGTCGTCGAACAGACAGAGCTCGACGTGGTCGGCGTGCTCGGAGAAGAGCGAGAAGTTGGTGCCCTGGCCGTCCCACGTCGGGCCGAGCGGGAAGGGCTGGCCCGGCCAGACGTTCACGCGTCCAGCTCCACGGTCCGCGCGTCGAAGTCGGCCACGAGCACCGCGTGCCCGCGCCGCATGGTCAGCTTCGGTCCGCGCGCCTCCGCCTGCACCTCGCGCGGGAGGGTACGTCGCAGAGCGAGCAGCCTGCGGTAGTGGTCACGAACGCCGGGAGTCTCGCGTCGCGAGAGCTTGGAACACAGAAAGGTCTCCTCGTCCTCAGGATCCGGCACGTCCTGGCCGGCGAAGGCCGACCAGGCGGCGAACTCCTGCTTGCGGCCTTCCCTGGCGGCCGAGGCGGTCTCGGGCGAGACGTGGTCGGTGAAGAACTGGAAGGGGTTCGGCTCCCCGTACTCCTCTCCCATGAAGAGGAGCGGCGTCTGCGGGGAGAAGAGGACGACCGCCGAGGCGACGCGGAGCGCATCGGGCGAGAGACGGTCGCCGAGGGCGCGGTTGCCCACCTGGTCGTGGTCCTGCGCGCAGACGATGTGCCGCTCGGCCGGCCGGCGCCCGAGCTCGGCGGCGACATCGGCAAGCGAGCCGTAGGGTGCGTAGTACCCCTCGCGTTCGCCGGTCAGGAGGGCGTGCAGCGCATGGTGGAGCCCGTCCGCCCAGCGGGCGTCGTGGTGCCAGGCCTCGAGCGGCTGGTCGTCGTCGACGCTCGTCTCAGCGATCACGAGCGCGTGCGGCGCAGCCGCGTGCACGCGGCCGGCGAGTTCGGCGAGCACGTGTTGCGAGGAAGGATCGCGGATCGCGCGAACGGCGTCGAGCCGTAGGCCGTCGATCCCGTAGTCCTCGACCCAGCAAAGCGCGTTCTGGATCGCCCATTCGCGGACGCCCGCCTGGGAGAAGTCGAGACCCGCTCCCCAGAACGTCTGGACGTCCTCGCTCAGGTAGGGACCGAACGCGGTCAGCGCCTCCGATCCGGGGCCGAGGTGGTTGTAGACCACGTCGACGATCACCCCCAGGCCTGCGCCGTGCGCGGCGGCGACGAGCCGGGCCAGCCCCTCCGGACCGCCGTAGGCGGGGTGCGGCGCGTACGCGTAGACGCCGTCGTAGCCCCAGCCGCGATCCCCTGGAAAGGTCGCCACGGGCATCAGCTCGATCGCCGTCACCCCGAGCTCGCGGAGCCCGCCGAGGTACGGCACGACGCCGTCGAACGTCCCCTCCGCCGAGAACGTCCCGACGTGGAGCTCGTAGACGACGAGGTCGTCGAGCGACAAGCCGAGGCGCCGCGCCGGAGGTAGCTCGACCACCCGCGACGGCCCGAGGATCCCCTCGGGCTGGAACCGCGAGCAGGGATCCGGGTACGCCCGGTCTCCGTCCAGGACGTAGACGTAGTCCTGGCCCGGCGGCGCTCGCAGCACGCCCGCAAAAAGGCCGTCGCGCTCGTGAGCGAGCGGTAGGCTCTCGCCCCCGAGCATGACGTTCACCCGCGCAGCGGCCGGCGCCCAGACCCGGAACGTAGTCGTCCCGCCCGGATCGGGGATCGCGCCGAGGCGAGCGACGGTCACGCGCCGACCGAGGGCAGGGCCGCTCCACCCCGTCGGGCCTGGGCTGCGCGAACGGCGATTACACCCGTGGCGGCCGCGGCGAGCGAGACCGCCGCGAAGAACAGCCACGCTGCGTCCTCCCCGTACACGTCCTGCAAGCGAAGGCCTGTGAATGGCCCCAGGGCGAACCCGATCGCCGCCGTAGAGCCGAACGCTCCCATGTACGCCCCGCGAACGTCCTCCGGCGCGAGCCCGGCGACGATCGCCTGGGAGGTCGGCACCCACAGCATCTCCCCGAAGACGAACACGAGCACGACGACGGCGTAGGTCGCCGCCGAGTTGCTGCCGAGCAGGAGCAGGAACGACCCGCCCATCATCAGCATGGCGGTCGCGAGCTTCGGCCCTGGCGCGAACCACGTGGTCGCGCGGGTCAGGCGAAGCTGGAAGAGCGTGACCATCAGCGGGTTGAGGACGACGATCAGCCCCCAGGTCCAGGGAGCGACACCGTGCGTGTCGACCGCAGAGATCGGCAGCACCGTCTCGATCGCGACGTAGACCAGATAGGCGAGAGCCCCTGACACCAGGAAGACGAGGAAGGCGTGGTCGCGCGCGATCACCGCGAGCGACCCGCGGGTCGGCGGCTCCTCCGGCGCGTACGCGCCGCGCCGCGGCAGGTACCGCCACGCGATCGCGATCGCGCCGACGCACATCGACGCGACGCCCCCGAAGAGGATCGGCCAGTGCCCGCCGACGAGCAGGAGCCCGCCGATCGGCGGCCCGCACACGACCCCGAGGTTAGAGGCCACCCGCACCGACGCGTAGGCGGCCTCGTGGCGCTCCGGCGGCACCAGGTCGGCGACCATCGCCTGGTCCGCCCCGCCCCCGACCGATCCGCCGATCGCCGAGAAGACCAGCAGCGCCAGACCGACGTACGTCCGGTCGCCGACGAAGGCGAAGAGGAGGAACGCGAAGCCGAGGAGCGCCCAGCCCAGCAGGATCATCGGCCGGCGGCCGACGTAGTCGGACGCGTGGCCGCCGAGGTAGCCGGCGACCATCCCGACGAGCGCGGCGATCAGAAAGGTGACCCCGAGCTGGCTCTTGGTCGCCCCGAGCTCTCTGATCGCCCAGATGCCCACGAACGACCAGCCGGCCGAGAAACAGCTTGAGCCGACGAACGACACGGCGAGCACCGGCCGCAGCGGACGGTCGACGTCGCCCCCCCAGATGAGGCGGAAGAACCGGGCGAAGAGCCTCACGCCGGGAGGCTAGCGACGCGGCAGGGGGCGGCCAGGCTCGGCCAGTTCGGCGTCGAACGCCGCCTGCAGCTCGCGGAGCACCTGCTGGATCTCGGCCGCCGGCCGCTCCAGGCGCGCCTCGAGTGCAATCACCGCCTGGTGCAGGTTCGAGGCCGCGCGGTGCCAGACGTCGCGGCCGGCGGGTGTCAGCCGAAGCAGGAACGAGCGTCCGTCCTGCGGGTTGCTGATCCGCTCGACGAAGCCGAGGTCGACGTTGCGGCCGGCCCGGAAGAGGACGGTGCTGAGCGACAGGCCGAACTCGCGCGAGATCTCGGTCGGGGTGACGGGCTCACGCCCGCCGACGATCGAGACGAACGCGAAGTCCTCCGCGGCGATGCCCGTTCCCTGGACGGCCGCCTCCACCACCTGGCCGGACTTGTGGTACGCGGCGTAGACGTCGAGGAGCAGGCTGCGGTGGGGCTCGTCGGGCATGGTCGAACAGTTTTGCAGCCTTGACGGATAGCGCAAGATTGTGGTACATACCGCAAGGTTGTTGCATCGTCTCCTGACGGTCCTCCTCGTGTCGTCCGTCGCGGTGGTCCCGGCCGCCGCGGCGGCGTCACGGGCATCCATCCTTGACAGCCCGGCTCAGAAGCGACGCCCGGTGCTCCAGCAGCCCTTCGACCTGCTGCCCCTGGCAGGCGGTAAGTTCGTCGTCACCGACCTGCCGGCGAACGCGGTCTACGAGCTCGACCCGGCGCACAGGACCGGCCGGCTCCTCGCCCGCGTCCGGGAGGCCCGCGAGCTCGAGCGGCTGAAGGACGGCCGGATCCTCGTCACCTCCCGCGCCCGGGTCCTGGCGCTGAACCCGCGCACGGGAAAGATGAGCCTCTACGCGACCGCGAGGAACTATCTGCTCGGGATCGCACTGGCGCCGGACGGGTGGCTCTACGCAAGCGAGAACGTCCCCGGCACCGAGCAGACCACGCTCGTCCGGATCCGGGGCGGCACCCGCGAGGTCCTCGCCGAGTTTCGCGGCGTGCACGGCATCCTCTCGACACGAAGCGGGCTGATCCTCAGCGAGGCGTACGCCGGCCGCGTGCTCCGCTTCGACCCCGCGACCCGCGCGATCGAGGTGCTCGCCACCGGCCTCGGCAACCCGAGCTTCACGCTGCCGGCTGCCGGCGGCGGCTACTTCGTCAGCGAGTTCTTCGGCAACCGGATCTCGCACCTCTGGCCGGACGGCCACGTGACCAAGGTCGCGGACGTCGTCCAGCCGGGCCCGATCGTCTTCGACGCGCAGCACCGGCTCGTCGGCGTCACCCTGGTGCCGGCCACGCTCTTCCGGATCACTGCCGGCCGCGCGCGGACGATCTACTCCTAGCGTCCGCTGCCTCCTTCTTCACGTCAGGCGACCGGAACCAGCCAGAGGACGCCCAGCGGCGGCAGGGTCAGCTCCGACGAGAAAGGCTGGTCGTGCCACGGCTTCTGCTCGACCGGGAGCTCACCTGCGTTCGACACGCCGCCGCCGCCGTAGCGCTCGTCGTCCGTGTTCAGCAGCTCCCGCCACCGGCCGCCTCGGGGAAGCCCGACCCGATAGCGGGGACGAGAGACCGGCGAGAAGTTGCAGACACAAACCAGGGTTCGTTTGCCTTCGGCCGCGAAGCGGGCGAAGGCGATCACGTTCCCGTCGGCGTCGTTCGCCTCCAACCAGCGGAAGCCGGTCGGCTCGAAGTCGACCTCCCACAGCGCCGGCTCGTCGCGGTAGTGCAGGTTGAGGTCTCGGACGAGCTCCTGGATCCCGGCATGCTCCGCCCCCTCGAGCAGGTGCCAGTCGAGCGAGCCCTCCGAGCTCCACTCGTGCTCCTGCCCGAGCTCCCCGCCCATGAACAGGAGCTTCTTGCCGGGGTGCGCCCACATGTATCCGTACAGCGCGCGCAGATTGGCGCGCCGTTGCCAGGGGTCGCCGGGCATCCGACCGAGCAGCGAGCCCTTCCCGTGCACGACCTCGTCGTGCGAGAGCGGTAACACGAAGTTCTCCGAGAAGGCGTAGATCAGGCTGAAGGTGAGCTGGTCGTGGTGGTAGCGGCGGTGGACGGGGTCGCGCCCGAGGTACTCGAGCGTGTCGTGCATCCAGCCCATGTTCCACTTGAGCCCGAAGCCGAGACCGCCCTGGTCGACCGGCCGCGAGACGCCGGGCCACGCCGTGGACTCCTCCGCCGCCATCAGCACCCCTGGCTCACGGGCGTGGGCGATGGTGTTCAGCTGCTTCAGGAACTCGATCGCGTCGAGGTCCTCGTTGCCGCCGTGCACGTTCGGCACCCACTCGCCCTCCTTGCGCGAGTAGTCCAGGTAGAGCATCGACGCGACCGCGTCCACGCGCAGCCCGTCGGCGTGGTATTCCCGCAGCCAGTACAGGGCGCTCGCGAGCAGGAAGTTGCGCACCTCGTTGCGGCCGAGGTTGAAGACGAGTGTGCCCCAGTCGGGATGCTCGCCGCGGCGCGGATCCTCGTGCTCGTACAGGGCCGTGCCGTCGAAGCGGGCCAGCGCCCAGTCGTCCTTCGGGAAGTGCGCCGGCACCCAGTCGAGGATCACGCCGATCCCGGCCTCGTGCATCCGGTCGACGAAGGCGCGGAAGTCGTCGGGCGAGCCGAACCGCGCTGTCGGGGCGAAATAGCCGGTCACCTGGTAGCCCCACGATGGCGCATAGGGATGCTCCATCACCGGCAGCAGCTCGACATGCGTGAAGCCGAGGCTGGAGACGTACTCCGCGAGCTCCTCGCCGAGCTCTGCGTACGTCAGTGGCCGGTTGCCCTCCAGCGAGTTCAGGCGCCAGGAGCCGAGGTGCACCTCGTAGATGGACACGGGTCGGGCGAGCGGGCTCTCACGCGCCGCCAGCCAGTCGGCGTCCCGCCAGTCGTAGGCCGAATCGAACACGACAGACGCGTTCCTGGGGGGCACTTCGGTGCGGAACGCGAATGGGTCGGCCTTGATCCTGAGCTTGCCGCGCGACGTGCGCAGCTCGAACTTGTACTTCGTTCCCGACCGGAGGTCGGGAACGAATATTTCCCAGATGCCGGACGCACCGAGGGAGCGCATCGGATGCAGCCGCCCGTCCCAGCCGTTGAAGTCGCCGACGACGCTGACCGAGGAGGCGTTGGGAGCCCAGACGGCGAAGGAGACGCCGGGGATGCCGTCGACCACGCGAGGGTGAGCGCCGAGCCTCGCGTACAGCTCCTCGTGCCGCCCTTCGCCCGCCAGGTGGACGTCGAGCTCGCCGAGGGTCGGCAGGAACGAGTACGGGTCGCGGAGGACGTACGAGTCTCCAGCCGGGTAGCTGACCTGGAGCTCGTACTCGAGTGGGAGCTCGGCCCCCTCCACCACCCCTTCGAAGACGCCGTCGCCGTCCCGCTGATCGAGTTCGACGCCCATCGGCAGGACGCGGATCGACTCCGCGTCCGGCCGGTAGGCCCGTACCATCACACCGCCCTTCACCGCGTGAGCGCCGAGGTAGGCGTGCGGGTCGGCGAGCTCGTACGGCGCGGGCCTCGACCGCGTCACGTCGTGACCGGCTCCTCCTCGAGGATGCGCAGGATCCCGGCGACTGGAATCGGCAACCAGTCGGGCCGCATGGTCAGCTCGTAGCGGAGCTCGTAGACCGCCTTCTCCAGCTCGAACACGGACAGGAGCTTCTCGAACGCCTCCTGGCCCGACGGCACGAGCATCGGATCGACACTGCTCGTGTATCCGGCCAGGAACTCGGTCCGCGCGCGCTCCTCCCAGCCCGGCGGAGCCTCGGCGCCGCGCAGCAGGACGACCGCGGAGGCGGCGTATGCGAACGAGCGCAGCATGCCGGCGACGTCGCGGAGCGGCGAGCGCTTCCGGCGCCGCTCCGGCAGCGACCGGGCCGGCTCGCCTTCGAAGTCGAGGATCACCCAGTCGTTCGAGGGCGCCCACAGTGTCTGGCCGAGATGGAAGTCGCCGTGGTGCCGGATGATCCGGCCGCTGGAGCCGGCATGCGTCATCTCGCGGAGCCGCTCCCTGATTTCCTCGCCACGTTGTCTGATCGGCTCGAGCGCCTCCAGGCCGTCGGGGAGGTCGACGAAGGCTCGATCGATCTCCTCGTCGATCGTCGCGGTGAGCAGCCCGAGCGACTCCAGGCTGGGCTCCTCGGGGGCGAAGGACGGATCCGACGGGTCCGAGGCGAGGCAGGTGTGCATGGCGCCGGTCACCTCACCGAGCCGACCCAGGCGGCCGAGGAAGCGTTCCGGCGCCTCGACCAGCTCGTCCAGCGCCAGCTCCCACCCGTCCAGCCCGTCGGGCACGAACGCCTGGAGGACGCCGAGCGTCGACTCCGCGGGCCGGCCGTGGTACGCGTACCAGCCGTGCAGCGCCGGCACGTTCTGGAAATCGTGCTCGCTGAAGAAGCGGAGCATCTCCAGCTCGGGGTTGATGCCCGCCTCCAGGCGGCGGTAGACCTTGAGGACCAGCTCCTCGTCGAACACGACGGACGTGTTCGTCTGCTCGCTCTCGATCACGCGCACGGTCGCGAGCTCGGCGGCGACGCCGGTGAAGCCCTCGACCACCTGGAAGAAGATCGTCCCGCCGTCCCGGGTCAGCTGGGAGGTGCTCGCGCGGATCCGCTGGACGAGCTCGCGCGCGACCCGGGGCTGGGCCAGGCCGTCGAGCCGGTCGCCGGCGACGAGCTGGTAGGTGTCGTGCGTCCCCTCGGGGAAGCGGACCTCGACGAGCGCGATCACCGCGCCCGGCAGCTCCGCGCAGTCGACGACGGCCGCATGCGCGACCTCGCGCCCCTTCGAGCCGTACCACCGCTGCGCCGCGATGTACTCGACGAGCGTCTCTTCGGTCAGGTCGGCCGAGGTCGTCATTCCTCCTTCCGCAGCTGGAACCAGAACCACCCTCGCGGCGCGAGCGTGAGCAGGTACGGAAGCGTGCCGATCCGCGGGAAGGCCGAGCGTCCAAGCATCTCCTCGGGCACCCACCCCTCGAACTCGCCGAGGTCGAGCTCGACCGCCTGCGCAGAGCGTGCGAGGTTGTGCACGCAGAGCACGACGTCGTCTTCGTAACGACGGACGTGGGCGAAGATGCGTGGGTTCTCCGGCCGCAGCGGCTCGTACGTGCCGACGCCGAACACCGGATGCTCCTTGCGCAGGGCGATGAAGCGGTGCAGCCACCGGAGGAGCGACGTCGGCGTACGCAGCTGGGCCTCGATGTTGACCGCGCCGAAGCCGTAGACAGGATCCATCAGCGGCGGCAGGTAGAGCTGCGCGAAGTCGGCACGCGAGAAGCCCCCGTTCCGGTCTCCGGTCCACTGCATCGGAGTGCGCACGCCGTCACGGTCTCCGAGGTACACGTTGTCGCCCATTCCGATCTCGTCTCCGTAGTAGAGCACCGGGGCACCGGGCAGGGAGAAGAGAATCGCGTGCATCAGCTCGATCTCGTCGCGGCCGTTGTCGAGCAGGGGTGCCAGCCGGCGCCGGATGCCGAGGTTCAGCTTCATCCGTGGGTCCTTCGCGTACTCGACGTACATGTAGTCCCGCTCCTCGTCAGTGACCATCTCGAGCGTCAGCTCGTCGTGGTTTCGGAGGAAGAGTCCCCACTGCGCGGCCTCCGGAATCGCGGGCGTCCGGTCGAGGATCTCCAGGATCGGCTTCGCCTCCTCCCGCCGCAGCGACATGAACATGCGGGGCATCACCGGGAAGTGGAAGCACATGTGACACTCGTCGCCGTCGCCGAAGTAGTGGACGACGTCCTCCGGCCACTGGTTGGCCTCGGCGAGCAGGACTCGGTCGGGGTAGCGCGCGTCGACCTCGGCCCGGACCCGCTTCAGGTAGTCGTGCGTCTCGGGCAGGTTCTCGCCGTTGGTGCCGTCGCGCTCGTACAGGTACGGGACGGCGTCGAGCCGGAAGCCGTCGATACCCAGGTCCAGCCAGAAGCGGAGCACGTTCAGCATCGCCTCCTGCACCTCGGGGTTGTCGAAGTTCAGGTCGGGCTGGTGCCAGAAGAAACGGTGCCAGTAGTACTGCCCTGCGACCGGGTCCCACGTCCAGTTCGACGGCTCCGAGTCGACGAAGATCACCCGCGTCTCGGGGTAGCCGGTGTCCTCGTCCGCCCAGACGTACCAGTCGCGTTTCGGCGAGTCCGGGCTCGACCGCGACTCCTGGAACCACGCGTGGTCGGTGGAGGTGTGGTTCATCACCAGATCGGCGATCACGCGGATGCCGCGCTGGTGGGCGGATTCGACGAACAGGCGGAAGTCCTCGACACTCCCGTAGTCGGGATGGATCGTGAAGAAGTCGGCGATGTCGTAGCCGCCGTCCCGCAGGGGGCTCGCGTACATCGGCAGCAGCCAGATGCAGTCGATCCCCAGCCACTGGAGGTAGTCGAGCTTGTCGGAGAGCCCGCGGAAGTCGCCGGCGCCGTCGTCGTTGCCGTCGAAGAAGCCGCGAATGTGGATCTCGTAGAAGACGGCCCGCTTGAACCACAGCGGGTCGGACTCGAACCAGGCGCCCGGCTCACTCATCTCGCAAAATCCGGCGCTGGCGCGCCGGCGACGTTTCCGAGATCGCAGCACGTCGGATGGGGTCGAAGAATCGGTGCGGAGACGGGCGGCGGGCGAAGCCCGCCGCCGGCGAGGCGTTTTCCAGAGCCGATGCCTGGCATCGGCGATGTGACGATTCGGCAACAAGGTCTCCAAAGCTCTATCTGGTCTCCACGCGAAGAATGTGCGATTGGCCGGGTTCGAGTCGGAGGAAGTTGCGGCCGAGGCGCCAGTGGAACTCTTCCCCGGCGAGAAGCTCGGAAGCGCTGAACGCCGGCGGCAGGCCGAACGAGGCGGGTACGACCGCGACACCTTCCCGCACCGACGCGGGATCGAGGTTCACGCAGACGATCAGGACGTTGCCCCCGGCGCGGCGCAGGTAGGCGAGCAGCTGGTCGTTCTCGGTCTCGAGGAAGTCGAGCCCCTCGAGCCGCTGCAACGCGGCGTTCTCCCGCCGGATCGCGTTGAGCTTCCCGACCAGCGGCAGGAGCGGGCCGTCCAGCGACCGGCGCTTGACCTCGTACTTCTCCGAGTCGAGGTACTCCTCGCTTCCCACCCGCGCCGGGACGTTCTCGACGTGCTCGTAGCCGGAGTACATCCCCCAGCTCGGCGACAGCGTCGCGGCGAGCACGAGTCGCGCCTCGAACGCTGGACGGCCGCCACGCTGCAAGTACTCGTGGAGGATGTCGGGGGTGTTCACGAAGAAGTTCGGCCGGAAGAACTGCGGCAGCTCGGACCGCGTGAGCTCGGTCATGTACTCGATCAGCTCCGCCTTCGTGTTCTTCCAGGTGAAGTAAGTGTAGGACTGGCTGAAGCCCGCCTTGGCGAGCGCGGCCATCATCGACGGCCGCGTGAAGGCCTCCGACAGGAAGATGACGTCGCGGTCGACCGCGCGCACCTCCCGGATCAGCCACTCCCAGAACTCGAGCGGCTTCGTGTGCGGATTGTCGACCCGGAACGCACGCACCCCCACCCCGACCCAGTACAGGACGGCGTCGAGGAGCGCCGCCCACAGCCCCTGCCAGTCGGGGCTGTCGAAGTTGACGTTGTAGATGTCCTGGTAGCGCTTCGGCGGGTTCTCCGCATACTTGAGCGTGCCGTCGGGCCGCCGGTGGAACCACTCGGGATGCTCGCTCAGCCACGGGTGGTCGGGGGAGCACTGGATCGCGAAGTCGAGCGCGATCTCGAGCCCGTGCGTCCCCGCAGCGGCGACGAGCCGGGCGAAATCATCGATCGTCCCCAGGCCGGGATCGATCGCCGTGTGCCCACCTTGCCCACTCCCGATCGCCCAGGGGCTGCCGGGGTCGTCCGGGCCGGCTGCCGGCCCGTTGTTGCGTCCCTTTCGGTTGGTGACGCCGATCGGGTGGATCGGCGGCAGGTAGACGACGTCGAAGCCCAGCTTCGCCAGCTCCGGCAACGCTTGCTCGACGCCCGCGAACCCACCCCACGATCGCGGGAAGAGCTCGTACCAGGCGCCGAAGCGGGCACGCTCACGATCGGCGTCCACACCCAGGTCGTTCACGAGTCGCGTCGTCTCCGACCGGTCGGCCCCGGTCGAGGAGAGCGCGGTCTCGGCGTCCAGCACCTCCACCCCGAAGAGCAGCGCGCCCTCCCGCAGCTCACTGTCGAGGTCGGTCTGGCCCGCCTCCACCTTGCGCCGAAGCTCGTCGCGGAACGACTCGAAACGGTCGACCCAGGCCTGGACGGTGAACTCCCAGCGTCCCGGCGCATCGACGCGAAAGGATCCTGTCCAGCGATCGTTCCCTGCGGCACGCACCGGCGTCTCCTGCCACGTCGCAGAGCCGGGCCCCCGGTGGAGGACGGCCGCTCCGAGAGACTCGTGCCCGTCGCGGAAGATCGTCGCCCACACCTCGACCTCGTCGCCGACGGAGCGCTTGACCGGGTAGCGGCCGCAGTCGATCTGCGGCCAGACGTCCTCGATCTGGATGCGGGGCGGTTTGTTCTTCGGCGGCGGCATCGCGTAGCGTCAGGTTTCGACCGGTCGGCGAAATCGAACCGTATTGCGAATGCACCGATCCAGCGGGGTCCTGCTGCACATCTCGTCGCTCCCGGGCGGACGCCTCGGGCGAGAGGCGTACCGCTTCGTCGACTGGCTCGTCGAGGCGGGCCAGTCGTGGTGGGCGCTGCTGCCCCTGGCGCCGCCCGACTCGACCGGATCGCCCTACGCGTCGCCTTCGGCCTTCGCCGCCCATGCCGGCTTCCTCGAGCGGCCGCACGCACGCGTCACGCCCGACGAACTGGAGGCGTTCGTCGCCCGTGAGCGCTACTGGATCGCCGACTGGGCAGCCTTCGCGGGCACCGGAGCCGTCGCCGGCCAGGTGCGCTTCGAGCGCGAATGGAGCGCGCTGCGAAGATATGCGGCCGGCCGCGGCGTCCGGATCTTCGGCGACGTCCCGATCTACGTCGCGAAGGGCGCCGCCGACGTCGAGGCGCACCCGGACCTCTTCCAGACGGGCATCGTCGCCGGAGCCCCGCCCGACGGGCTGAGCGCGTTCGGCCAGCACTGGGGCAATCCGCTCTACGACTGGAGCGCGATGAGGGCCCAGGGCTACCGCTGGTGGATCGAGCGGTTCCGGCGCACGTTCGAGCTCTACGACGTCGCCCGCATCGACCACTTCCGCGGCTTCGTCGCGTACTGGGCCGTCCCGGAGCATCACAAGACCGCCAAAAACGGCCGGTTCAGGCCCGGGCCGGGCGCCGAGCTCTTCCGGGCGGCCGAGGGCGAGCTCGGGCCGCTCGCGCTCGTCGCCGAGGATCTGGGCGTGATCACGCCGCCGGTGGAGCGGCTGCGCGACCGGCTCGGCATCCCGGGCATGGTGGTGATGCAGTTCGCCTTCGAGGGACCACGGTCGAACCCACACCGGATCGAGAACCACCGCCGGCGGAGCGTCGTCTACGTCGCCACACACGACTGCGACACCGTGCTCGGCTGGTGGCGCACGCTGCCTGCCCGCGTCCGCCGGGCGACGGACCTCCCGGGGATCGAGCCGAACTGGGAGCTGATCGAGCTCGCAATGTCCTCCCGCGCCGAGCTGGCGATCGCCCAGGCGCAGGACATCCTGGGGCTGGGCAGCGAGGCGCGGATGAACTCGCCGGGGACGATCGAGGGGAACTGGTCGTGGCGGCTGCGGCCCGGCCAACTGACGAAGCGCCACGCCGCCCGGCTGCGGGAGGCGACGGCCGCGGCCGGCCGTCTCCCCTGACGCGTCAGCCCCGTTCACCGGCCTGACACCGGACGCTCACCGCACGTGTGCGAGGACCGGCTCTACCCTGGCCGAAGAGACGAGCGATGAGCGGACGCCCTCTTCTGTGCGAGCTGCACGCTCACTCCACCTGGAGCGACGGTGATCTCTCCATCCCGCAACTCGTCGACCTCTACGGCACCAACGGGTTCGACGTCCTCTGCGTCACCGACCACGTCGGGCGGAGCGGCGCGAGGTGGCACGACCCGCGCTGGCGGATCACCGACGCGCAGGCGTTCTCCGACTATCTCGGCGAGATCGAGCAGGAGACCTGGCGCGCTGACGTGGAATTCGGCCTGCTCGTCGTCCCCGGGCTCGAGCTCACCTACGACGACGACGATCCGGCACTCGCAGCCCATGCGGTTGCGATCGGCCTGCGTAGCCTGGTCTCCCTCGACGGCGGGCTCGAGAGCGCGCTCCGGGCAGCTCGGGCCGCCGGCGCGGCGCTGATCGCCGCCCATCCGTACTCGCCCGACGATGCCGCCGCGACCATACGTGGGACCGGTCGCTGGGCAGTCGCCGGGCATGCGCTCTCCGGCCTCGTCGATCGCTACGAGTTGATCAACCGCCGCGAGATCTTCCCGTGGGTTGCGGAGGCGGGGCTGCTGGGTGTGGCGAGCGGCGACTTCCACCGCGACGAGCACCTTCGGACGTGGAAGACGCTCCTTTGCTGCACGCCCTCCGAGCGGTCGCTGGTCACCTACCTGCGCTCGACGCGCCCCGCCTACCTCGTCGACCTTGCCGAGCCTGCCCTGCTGGAGGCCGCCGCGTAGCCCACGGCTACTTCGCGAGCGCCTCGAACTTGTAGCCGACGCCGTAGCGCGTCTGGATGAACGTGTGGCGGGCGCCCGGCAGGTCGAGCTTCTCGCGCAATTTCTTGACGAAGACGTCCACGGTCCGGTCGCGGTGGGTCTCGCGACGGCCCCACAGTCGCTGGAGCAGCTCGTCACGCGAGACCACCCGGCCGTTCTCCAGCGCGAGTGCGTACAGGAGCCGGAACTCGGTCGGGGTCAGATCGGCGCTCTCGCCGGCCACATAGGCCTGCACCTCGCGCGGGTCGATCCGGAGCTCCTCGAGCTCGATCGGCTCGCCGCGCGGCGTTTCCTGCGGGGAGACGCCGCGGCGGATGGCGACGCGAACACGTGCGACGAGCTCCTTCATCGAGAAGGGCTTGACCAGGTAGTCGTCCGCACCGATCTCCAGAGCATGAACTCGGTCGTGCTCGGTCCCCCGCGCGCTGACGACGACGATCGGAGTGCCGATCCCCTCGGAACGCGCGGTCTCGATCAGACTCCAGCCGTCGCGCTCGGGCAGCATCAGGTCGAGCACGCAGACGTCCGGGCTCTCGTACCGCAAGCGGGCCAGACCCTGCTCCCCACGGCCGACGACGATCGGATCGAAGCCCTCGCCCGCGAGATGCGCGGCCATGCCCTGCGCGATCACCTCGTCGTCCTCGACGATCAAGACCTTCGGCATGTCGCGGCGAGCTTAGCGATGAGCGCGGCTACGATCGCCCCGTGAAGACGACCCTGGAACGCGAGCTCAAGTTCGACGTCGACCCCGGCTTCGAGCTGCCCGCGCTCGACGGCCGGCCGACGGAGCGCACCTTCACCTCGACCTACTACGACACGCCGAGCCGGCGGCTGCTCGACTGCGGGATCACGCTCCGGCGGCGCGTCGAGCAGCGGGTCGGCCTCTGGCAGCTGAAGCTGCCCTCGGCGGACGGCCGCTTCGAGCTCGAGGAGCGCGGGGGCCCCGGCCGGGTACCCGCACCCCTTCTCGACCTGCTGCCGGCGTTGCTCCGCGGCGGCGCCGACCTCGAGGCCGTGGCCAGGCTCCGTACCCGGCGCCAGGTCTCCACGGTCACGCGGGGCGCCGATCGGATCGAGGTCGTACTCGACGACGTCGCCGTCCTCGACGGCGCCAAGACCGTGGGAAGGTTCGCCGAGCTCGAGGCCGAGGTGGTCAAGGGAGCCGGGAAGACGCTCGGGCGGATCGGGAAGCAGCTGCGCAAAGCGGGCGCACGGCCTACGGACGGGACGCCGAAGCTTGCCCGGGTATTGACACACGCCGACGCCGTGTCCGAACCGGTCGGCGACGAGCCGATCGATCGTCTCCGCTCCCTGCTCGTCGCCCAGTACCTGGCGTTGCTGACGAACGATCCGGGAGTGAGGCTCGGCGCCGACCCCGAGGCCGTCCACCACGCGAGGGTGGCGACACGTCGGGCGCGGGCGCTGCTGCGGGCGGCCGGAACGCTCGTCGACCCGGCCTGGACTGACGCCCTGCAGGCCGAGCTCGCGTGGCTCGGAAAGCTCCTGGGCCCCGTGCGCGATCTCGACGTCCTCATCGGCCACGTCGCCGAGGAGGCGGCCGCGCTCGAGCGCGCCGACGCGCGTGCGATCGGGACGATCCGCAGCCGGCTCGGCCGGCAACGCGGAGCGGCGCGCCGGGAACTCCTGGCGGCGATGTCCGAGCCGCGCTACTTCCGCCTCCTCGACACCCTCGCGGCCGCCGGACACGCCCCTGCGGGGCCGGGGACGGCCTCGTTGGAGGAGATCGGCGCCGATGCCTTCAAGCGCGCCCGCAAGGCGATGAAGGCGCTCCCACAGGATCCGACCGACGACGAGCTCCATGCCGTGAGGATCGAGACCAAGCGCGCGCGTTACGCCGCCGAGCTCGCCGAGCCGGTGCTCGGCAAGGCCGGAGCCCGCTTCCTCCGCGGTGCGAAGGTCGTCCAGGACGTGATCGGCGAGCACCAGGACGCATTCGTCGCCGAGGCGCGCATCCGCGAACTCGCCGTCTCGGGCGGGGCGTCCGCTGCGCTGGCGGCAGGCAGGCTGATCGAGCGCCAGGGCGCGCGCAAGCAGGCGGCACGCGAAGAGCTGCCGGCCGCCTGGCGCGCGTTCGTGAAGG
>CAWEGI010000009.1:0-111807 GCA_963808815.1 uncultured Actinomycetes bacterium
GGCGAGAACGTGCTCGGCCATCGCCGGTAGCACGACCGTGTCCGCCCGGCCCTGCGTGACGAGCAGCGGCACCTCGAGAGTGCGCAGGACGTCGTCGTCGTCGATCTCACGCGCCGCGAGATTGGCGCGGATCTCGGCCGGCACCACGATGTTCCAGCAGATGCGCCGTCTCGAAGTCCTCTGCCGGCATCGGCTTCACCAGGCACCCTGACGAAGCTGCGCATGGCCCCGATGTTCGTCGGCAGGTCGTCGGCCGTGGCGCCGGCGAAATGGTCGAGAAAGCCGGGGCCGATCAGCGTGCCGAAGGCCGCCTCGCCGAGCTTGACGGCGCCTTCGACGAAGTTGATCGCAGCGATTCGGTCCTGGCCGTGCGCGCGGACGTAGTCGCAGATGACGAAGCCTCCATAGGACCAGCCGACGAGCACCGGCCGGTCGAGGGCCAGCTCGTCGATGATGGCGGCCAGGTCGTCGGCCCAGAGCTCGCCGTCGGTGTAGTGCTCGGCCTCGAGCGGCGCCTCGGACATGCCGTGGCCGCGGAGGTCGTAGGCGACGAGCCGGAACTCGTCGGCGAGCGCGCTTTCGTATTGCTTCGCCCAGCAGAGGTGGTTCTGCGACCAGCCGTGTATGAGCAGGATCGGCGGCCCGTCCGTCTTGCCCCACTCGCGAACGTGCAGCCGCAGGCCGCCGCCGCCCCGCACCGTATGAGCCTTCATCCTCCCGGTCCGCATCTGGTCGTCTTGCGCAATCGCTGTCATCGCGTGCCTCCTTGTTGTCGTCGCCGACGCGATCGTGGCCAGGAGGAGCGGCGGCGCATCGGGCGGGGGGCCTTATCCTGTGTCCCCGGCCTGCGTATCTTTCGGGCGGCGAGTGCTTACGCGCGCCCTCGATCGAGGGTTCGCTGCGCGATACTGGCCGGGATGGACGCTCGCGCGAGCGAGGTGTTCGTCGGGACGGGTACGCGAGCTCGGGGAGCTCGAGCGCGCGCTCGATGCGGCGCAGGCGGGGACGCGGTGCGACCGTCCTCGTCGCCGGCGAAGCGGCATCGGCAAGACACGGCTCGCCTCCGAGCTGGCGAGACGTGCCCGCGACGCCGGGTTCGAGGTGCTCGTCGGTCGTTCGATCGATCTCGTCGGCACCGAGCTTCCGTACCAGCCGTTCGTCGAGGCTCTGCGTCCGCTCGGGGATCCGTGGCAGGCCGAACGGCGGACGGCCGGCTCGCAGCTGCGGGTGTTCGAGGAGACGCTGGCGCTGCTCGACGAGCGCGCCGCCTTCACGCCCGTGCTGCTCGTGCTCGAGGATCTGCACTGGGCCGATACCTCGACGCTCGATCTCGTCGTCTTCCTCGCGCACAATCTCGACGGGCGGCCGGTCCTGCTGCTCGCGACCTACCGCGCGGACGAGCCCTCGTCGGCCGAGCGCATGCTGCCGGCTTGCGGACGGCGTCCGACGCTCGGGCTCGGCGCTCGTGCTCGAGCTCGGTCCGCTCGAGCACGACGAGCTGACGGCGCTGCTCGCAGCCCGCGCTCGACGCTTCCCTTCCGGCGGCCGTGGCGAACGCCATCGCCGCCCGCTCGGAGGGCAATCCCTTCTTCGCCGAGGAGCTCCTCGCCGCCGCCAGCGACGACCGCGGCGAGCTCCCGCGCGGCCTGCGCGACCTGCTGCTGCAGCGCGTGACCCGACTCGACCGTTCGACGCAGAGCCTGTTGCGCCTGGCCGCTGCCGCCGGACGCGACGTCGGGTATCCGTTGCTCCGTGCCGCTGGCGGCGCTCCCCGAGCCTGAGGTGCGCGAGTCGCTACGCCGGGCGGTCGAGCACGGCGTCCTCGTCGCCGAGCCGGAAACGAGCAGCTTCCGTTTCCGCCATGCGCTGCTCGCGGAGGCGATCTACGCGACGATCCTCCCCGGGGAGCGCGAGGAGCTCCACGCGCGGCTCGCCGATGAGCTCGCCCGCAGCGACGCGGCGACGCCGGCGGAGCTCGCGCCGCACTGGGCGGCGGCGGGCCGAACGAGGGAGGCGCTCGACGCGTCGGTCGAGGCGGCACGCGAGGCGGAGGCCGTCTTCGGGCTCGCCGAGGCGCTCGCACACCTCGAGCGGGCGCTCGCGCTGTGGGGCGCAGTGCCGGACGCGGCCGAGCTCGCCGGGCTCGACCTCGCTGGCTCTGCACGCTGGACCGCCGAGCTTGCCAGCCAGATCGGCGCCGCGGCGCGCGCCGTCGAGCTCGGCCGGCAAGCGATCGACGCCGTCGGCGAGGACGACCCGTACCGTGCGGCCCTGCTCCACGTGCGCCTCGGCCGAGTACCTCGAGCAGACCGGAAGTGAAGAGGCTTGCCTCGCCGCAGTCGAGCGGGCGGTCGAGCTCATGCCGACGGAGCCGCCGTCGCCGGAGCGCGCATACTCGCTGGCGTCGCTCGCGGGGGTTTTGGGGGTGGTCTGGCGCCACGCAGAGTCGTTGCCGATCTGCGAACAGGCGCTCGCGCTCGCTCGAGATGTCGGTGCGCGCGAGGCGGAGGTCCGAGCGCTCACGGTGCTCGGCAGCGACCTCGCCTACCTCGGCCGCGGCGAAGAGGGTCTCGCCCATCTTCGTCAGGCGCTGCAGCTCGCCGAGGAGATCGGCGATCTCGTCGGCCTGGAGCGAGCATAGGACCCATCTCACCGACGTGCTGACGATGCTGGGACGGCTCCGAGAGTCGGCGCGAGTGGGCCAGGAGGGGCTCGAGCGTGATGCGGCAGTACGGGATCGACAGCCCTCTGCTGGTCACAAACCAGATCGAGGCGCTGGTCGCGATCGGCGACTGGGACGAAGCCGACACGGCTCAGCGCCGCCGCGCTCCGCGACATCACCGTCGAGCTACCCATACTGGCTGCTCATCGATGCGCGGCGACGTCGAGATCGGTCGCGGCGAGTTCGACGCCGCGCGAGCGCACCTCGAGGCCGCAGGGGCCACCCTGCGCGAGGACCATGTGCTCGGCCTCTACGACAGCTACCTGGCAGAGCTCGCCCTCTGGGAGCGTCGCTGGACCGACGCGGAAGCGGCCATCGACGAGGGTCTGGCTCGAGCGGGCCCGCGCGAGGCTGCGCAGATGCGCGTCCAGCTCTGCGCCAAGGGACTCCGGGCGCAGGCGGAGCTGGCGGCGCTCGCAAGCGCCCGTCGGGACGCCGATGCGCTCCGCGACCGACTCGGCCGCGCACGAAAGCTGCTCGAACGTCGCGCGGCGCGCCGCAGCCGGGGCCTCGGCGGTGACACCGAACGCCGACGGCTGGCTCGCGCTGGCCGAGGCCGAGTACGTCCGCGCCCGCGGCGAGGCTCGACCAGAGGGGTGGTCGGAGGCGGCAGCAACATGGGAGCGGGTCGAGCGCCCGCCCCTCGCGGCCTACTGCCGCTGGCGCGAGGCCGAGGCGCTCGTCGCCGCCGGCGCCTCCCGCACTGAAGCGGGCGCTCCACTCCGCGAAGCACACGCGGTCGCGTCTCGCATCGGAGCAGAGCCACTACTCCGGGAGATCGAGCTGCTCGCCCAACGCGCGCGGCTCGATCTCGCGCCGCCAATCGAGGGGTCGCACGGCGAGATTCAGAGCATCGAGGAGATTCTCGGACTGACTCCGCGCGAAGCAGAGGTTCTGACGCTCGTCGCCCGCGGCTACACGAACCGCGAGATCGCGGCGGCGCTGGTGATCAGCGTCAAGACGGCGAGCGTGCACGTCTCGCACATCCTGCGCAAGCTCGGCGCGCCGAACAGACTCGAGGCGGCCGCGATCGTGCATCGACTCACCCCACCGCAGAGCGGGTGAGCCGGTGCACGAGGTCTGGCGATGTCAGCTTGTACTCACGGGCGGAGTGGCAGCTGTGTGATCCAGTAGGGCGTCGTCGGCTCGGTGGGCGTCGTGAACCGCAGGTTGACGGCCCACAGCCGGCCCGCAGCCACGGTCGCGGTCGAGGGGATGTCCAAGCTCGGGTCCGACAGGTCTCCGAGGACGACGCCGCTGGCCAACCGCAGTGCGAGCTTCACCACGGTAACCCGGTTGTCGAACGGGCGGGCCACGTAGAGCGTGTGCCCGAGCAGCTCGAGCCCGTCCGGGTAGCTGAGGGTGGTCCCGCCGAGGTCGACCTCGTCGGCCACGCCTGTGGCCGGATCGACCCGGAACAGCTTGCCTGCCTCCGACTGCGCCACGAGCAGGACGCCTTTCTCGGCCACGATCCCGTTCAGGTTGAAGCCCGGGGTCTGCACGAAGTCGCCGCCGACCGGCAAGGTCGTCGCTGCGGCGGAGGGCGGGAGTGACCCATCCTGCGGAAGGGGGATCACCACCAGCTGCGGGGACGTCGAGTCGGTGACGTAGACCGCCTTTCGGGTGACGGCGACGTCGTTCAGCAGACCGACGCCGGGCGGCTGATACGTGGCGAGCAGCGCGCCGCTCGAGGCGTCGTACACGCGCACGTCGCTGTTGCCGTTGAGCGGCGGCCCGACTCCGGCGACCCAGATCCGGTCCCGCTTGGCCTCGAAAGCGATCCCGGCGGACGCGCGCCCCGGAGCGCCGGCCGCGAGCACCGCTCCCGCCCCGGTTCGAAGATCGCCGCGCCAGATCGCCCCATCCTGGAGGGAACCGACGAAGAACGACGTGCCCGGCCCGCTTTCGATGCCCTCCGGGAAGAATCCGTTGGGCAGGTCGATCCGAGCCGGGAAGTTGGAGCTCTGTCCGGCCGCTGAGCCGCCGGCGGCCGGTGCGACGGCGAGGAGCGCGAGTAACCCGACCAGCGCGCCGAGATGCAGCGTCGCAAAGGCCGGTGTGAAGCGTCCTACCCGAGACCGACTGCGCCTGGCTCGCGGTCTCGGCTCATCGTGGTTCGTCCCGTGTGTGCCCGTCATCGTGGTGACCTCCTTGCAAGAGTTGACTGAATCGACGCGAAATCGTCGCCGCGCAGGGACTCGAGCGCATCAGGCGAAGAGCCTTAACTTCAGCCGGAGGCGTACCTATCTTCTCGCCACTGGCTCCCCACCGGTGGGTTGAGAGTGGGCGACAGCGATCGAACCGCGCAGGATTCCCGCCGTGTCAGCCCCTTCATGTGAGAGCACGCTGGCGCACGCCAACGCAGACGCCCTGCGATCAAGAGAGTTGCCCCCGCCTATGGGCTGGTGGCTACTCGCTTGCGTGCGGTCGCCGATACGAAACCGATCTGCCCATCGGTCTCGTGGAGCATCGCGAGCACCGGGTCTTCCTCCCCGCCTCTAACCTCGCGGACGGCTCTGGCCCAGAGGATCCAGTTCTCAAGCCCATTCTGCTGCCATGACGTCTCGATGCCTTCGAGGAGGCCACTGAGCTCCCAGTGGCGACGCCACCAGTCGGGCGTGTGCCAAGCGGCGACCTCGTACCCGAAGAGCGACCAGACCTTGTCTGGAACTCGCCCTTCGTCGTAAGGGTCCCGACTGAGACCTGGCGTGGTCATGCCAATCGCTCCCCCGGCTTTCAAGACGCTCAGCAGCACCGGCAGGAGATGAACGTCAGTCCCGAAGTACTCGAAGGCGTCGATGCTGACGATGGCGTCGAACTCCTCATCCCGGAATGGCAGGCGCCGCACATCGGCATTCACCGCCGTGACGGAATCCTCGACCCCTGCCTCTCGAAGAACCTCCTCTACCTCTTCCGTACCCACCCACAGGTCGCACGCGGTCACGGTCACCCCGCACTCACGAGCAAGGAACACCGACGTCGCGCCGCGCCCCGAACCCAAATCGAGAACCCGCATCCCCGGCCGCAACCCGAGCGTTGGAAGGATCTCTTCGAGCTGCCAGAGCGGATGCGGCCCCATATCGAGGCCGAGAAGCCACCGCGGGTCATATCGCGAGGACAGGGGAAAACGATCGGGCCTGACCAACGCTTCGATTGCAGCCACGATCGAACCGTACGCGACGAGCGTTCGCTCAACGGACATTCGCCAACGCTCGCGCAACCCAGCGTGCGAAGGAGCCGGTGGCCCAATGGGAGCCGCTGAGGGCATCGCGAAACGCCTGCCTAGGATGGCCGCATGGGAATCGAGGAGGTGCGGGCGAAAGGCCTCGAGTATCTGGCGCTTGCGACGGGCCTGTTGCAGCGGGCTCGCCTGGGGGACGCGGAGGCGGGAGTGTGGGAAGCGGCTGATCTGCAGTGGTGGTGGCGTACTCCGCGGGCGTCGGACACGATCGACCAGGTCTTCTGGGATGAAGGGCCGGTCGCCGGCGTCGTCCTGACAGACTGGGGTCGCGCATGGGGGTGCGATCTCCTGGTGGTCCCCGGTGGGACGGCGGTTCCGCTTTCCACTCTCTGGGGGCGAGCCGTCGAGGAGATTGAGGCTCTAGGCCTCGAAACAGTCGAGGTGCTCGTCGATGACAACGATGCCGAGCTGATCGGCGTGCTCGCCGGCGCTTGTTTGGTGGCCGACGAGCAGTCTGGGACCACCTGGATGGATGCCGAGAGCCGAGCCGGCGGCGCCCCTCTGCCGGAGGGATTCCTGCTTGTGGACCGTGCCGTGCAGACGTCCAGGCCACACCCGATGCGACGCCGAAACGGCGACGGGGTTGAGGCGCGCCTTCGTCAGTGCTCGCTGTACGACCCGGCACTCGACCTCGCAGTGTCGGCCGCTGACGGTCAGGTCGCCGGCTACGCGCTCTTTTGGTTCGACCCCGTCACCAAGGTTGGGATGGTGGAGCCGATGAGAGTCGAGGACGAGTATCAGCGGCGGGGGTTGGCCCGTGCCATGCTCGCCGCGGGTCTCGACCGGCTGGCGGCGCGTGGCGCACTGCGCCTAAACGCATCAAGTCTTGCTCCGTGCGACGCACAGTCGATGAGTTAGCGGAGCGGCGCAGGAGTCGAACCTACCCAGCGTGGGGTTGCCACGCCTGACCGATTTTGAAGATCGGCTGAGCCACCGGGCCCCGCCGCTCCAGGATCAAGGCTAGCCAGCCGAAGCCGGGCGGTCGGCGTGTGGGGTTCTAGTCTGCTCGTGCGAGCCACGAATCGAGAAGTCCAGCTGCTTCGCGTTCGTTGCCGGGCAGGAGGTGCCCGTAGCGGTCGAGGGTAACGGTCATGGTCGAGTGGCCCATGTAGCTGCTCAGGGCTTTCGCGTTCACACCGGCGGCGATCATGAAGGCGGCGTAGGTGTGACGGCAGTCGTGTAGTCCGACCGGCTCGAGGCCGGCATGTGCCCAGGCCGCCTTTGCCCGGTTGGCGAGCCGGCCGGAATCGAACGGCCGGCCGTGCATGCCCGTGAACACGAAGCCCTGCCCGCCGCGACCTTGTTGGAGGCGGTGGGCGAGCAGGTGAACGCGAAGCGCTTCGGCAATCGGCACCCGGCGCTTGCCAGCCCTGCTTTTCGGCTCGATCAGCCCGGCGCGAGGATCCCAAGAGCGCTCCACATGAATGAGTCCTTGCTCAAAGTCGAGGTGCAACCAATCAAGCGCTTGCAGCTCGCCGCGACGAAGCCCGGCATACAGCGCGGTAGCCCACACCGCCCGATCGCAGAGAGGAAGCGCCGCTATCAAGGGCGCCGCCTCACTCGCCCTCGGCACGCGTTCTCGACGCCGCCGAAGCGCCGGCAGCGAGAGCCTCAGCGTCGGATTCATACCGACCTCGCCGCGATCAAGCGCCCGCCGATAGATCGCCCGCAACGGAAGCACAGCGTTCCGGACAGTGCTCGGCGCACACCCCTCCCCAACCATCCGGTCAGCGAAATCCTGAATCTCGTTCCGCGTCAGGCTAGAGAGACGTACGTCGGCGAACGCGGGAAGCACACGCCGACGCAGATCCCGCTGATAACTGCGAAGCGCAGACGGCTTATACGGCGTCCCCGAACGCGTACGAACAAGACCCGCCTTCGCCGCAGCCACCCACTCCTCCGCAGCCTCGCCAACCGTCACCGAACTCGGAGCGCGCATCGTCTGCCTGCGAACAGCCGCCTGACTCTCCTGACGCCAAACACGCGCCTCCGCCAACGACCCAAACGTCCGTCGAATCGGCTTCCCGTCCCGCCTCGACCAAACCTGCGCCTGATACGACGGCGAACACGAACACCCACCCCCCACCCGCGAGGCACAACGCCGCTGATGCCGAACCTCGATCCCCTCATGCGGCGGCCGCCGCCGCCTCACACGCCCTCCGCCCGCCAATCGCTCCACCACGACCAACACACCTAGCTCCGAAGCGACGCCACATCAACCCACTCCCAACCACACCCGACCAGAGCGGCGCGACCGCGCGATAGGAATGTGACTCCCTCACCCCAACACACCCGGCCCGAACGCCCAAACCCCCGCTCAAACCCACCCCCGGGACGATCCCACGAAACCGCGACGAAGATGCCGAGAACGCGCCAGACAAGCCAAAAACCGGCCCGCATCTCCAGCCTCATGAACACATGCTCGGAGCGTTTTGAAGACCGGCTGCGGCACCGGCCGCCGCCGCTCCAGAAGCGACATTAGCGGTGGTCGGAGGCTCTCCGTCTACAAGCCGTCTACCACGAGGGATGGTTCGAGTCGGCGACCTGGGGAGTTCGACAGCTCAGCGGTGGCCACATGTGTTGACTCGCTCAGGCCACTCCGGCGAGAAGCTCGCGACGGCCGCGTTGCCGGCGCTCGATCCCGGGACTGAGCTGGCCGCTGAGGTGAGTGCGATGACTCAGACCTCCTATGACGCCTTGCTCGACGAAAAGTCTCCTCGAGGCGTTGACGAGGAGATCGCGATGGTCAAGTCCGCACGTGAAGCTGCCTGGTCTTTACGCACGAAAATGCGGCGCTCTTGCGGAACGCGTTGTTGAGGTCTTAGTACCAGAACACCCTGCAAGCCAAGACTGCTCGAAGCCGCCGACCTGCTGTAGTCGGGTCGGCGGTGAACCGAAGGCCGCGGCCGCGGATCGCCTCCTGCCCCCATCTCCCAGTCGAGTACGGTCCGGATGGTGGTGCGAACGCCTCGCCGCTAGATTCACGGTGTGAGGGTCACGGCCGGGGTTGCTCGGCGTTTTCTGGTCGCACGTCACCTGCTCTCGCCGGCTCGGTCGCTCAACGGGGGCATCGACGCTGTGCGGCGGTTCTTCGCGAGGTTCGGGTCGCTCCAATTCGACCCCATTGCAGTCGCCGGCCGCAGCCACGACCTCGTCCTGCACGCGCGCGTCGCCGACTACGAACCGGCGTGGTGCAACGCCCTCTACGAATGTCGCGAGATCTTCGAGGCGGTGAACAAGGGCCTCTCATTCGTGGCAATCAGCGAGTACCCGTGGTTCAGGGCGCCGTGGAGCCCAAAACAACCGCGTGTTCTCGAGGAGAGTCCGGAGGTCGCGGAGCACGTCCTCGAACGGATCCGCGCGGATGGGCCTCTGTCGTCGCTCGATTTCGAGCGTCGCCACAGTGCGCACACGGACTGGTTCGGAGCGCAGACGAACGTCGTACGCGCGGTACTCGAGGCGTACGCTTACACGGGGCTTCTCGGGCTCGCGCGACGCGACGGCAACCGCAGGTATTACGACCTGCTGCAACGGCTTGTTCCCGCGGCAATTCTCCGACGCGACGTGCCACTCGAAGAGCAGCTCCGGCACAAGATGCTTTCGCGCTACCGCGCGCACGGCCTGCTCGGCGCGAGCTCCGGCGGCGACGTCTTCGGCAGTCTCGGCCCCGCGAAGCCGACCGCCGAGTGGCCGGGTCATCCCGGTCGAACGGCTTTGCGCGAGCAGCTGATCGAGAGTGGTGCTCTCGTCGGCGTCGACGTCGAGGGCGTTCGCGGGAAGCGATTCGTGCTCGAGGACGAGGTTCAGCTGCTCGAGGACCCGCCCGAGTCTGCGCCGTCGGTCGCATTCCTCTCACCCTTCGACCCATTCGTTTGGGATCGAGCGCTGCTCGCGTCCCTGTTCGGATTCGACTACGTCTGGGACCTCTTCCACCCGCCCGCGAAAAGGCGTTTCGGCTGGTACGTGCTTCCGATCCTCTTCGGCACGCGCTTCGTCGGCCGGTTCGAGCCGCGCATCGACCGGGACGGCGGGCGCGTTGAGGTGCTTGGTCTCTGGTGGGAGGAGGGCTTCTCCGCACGGCGCGTCGACGGCTTGGTCGAAGCAATGCGCGACGCGCTCGCCGCCTACCTTCGCTTCTCGGGGATGAATCGCCTCGACTGGCCGGCGCACCTGGCTCGCGAGAAGCGCCTCCTCGCGCCACGCGACTAAAAGCTGTCCGGTTAGGGCCCATTCGCTCGAAGTCACAACTACAACGGAATTGTCTGCAAGCAGGCGATGACGCCATTCGTTCGCTCGCCAAGAAAGCGGACGGCTCTCACAACCAGAATGAGTTCACTCACGGGCCTGGGCGCCGGCGCCTGGCGCTGAACTCAGCCAGTTCGTCCAGATAGGTCGTCAGTACCCGAGAGCGTCGACCGCGGCCGGAGAGCCGACGAGGGTCAGGACGCGGCAGGGGGAGCGTTCGGGACCCCTGATGGCCCTGCGCGAGCGTGTCGCCACGCGGGGTGTCGCACGCCTGCGCCAGTGTTCGGGAATGACACCTGAGGCGGTGAGGGTGGATCGGGCCGGAGCCGATGAGTTTTTGGTGGTCTGCCAGTCTCTACCGCGAAACGGATCCGTAGGGAAAGGTCTCGCCTGCAGTAGATGACACGGAAGGCATCGTGAAGTTTCTTCTCTGTTCGTCTGGCATCAGCAACCCGAGCATCCACGACGCGCTGGTCGAACTGCTCGGCAAACCGATTGCCGAGTCCAACGCGCTCTGCATCCCCACCGGGGTGCAGCCCTTCCCGGGCGGGGCTTCGCACGTCTACCGGTTCATCAGCGGAGCAACCCGCAGCCCGATGTGCGGACTGGGTTGGAAGTCGTTGGGAGTGCTCGAGCTCACCGCCCTGCCCAGCGTCAAACCCGAGGATTGGATTCCTGCTGTCCAGGAGACCGACGCCCTGCTGGTTTGGGGTGGCAGTCCCTTGTACCTGTGCTACTGGATGCGGCAATCCGGACTGGCGGACCTCTTGCCGTCGCTGCGGCCCGAGACGGTCTACGTCGGCACGAGCGGCGGAGCGATGGTGGCGACTCCCGACTTCGGAGGAGCCACCTACGACGAGAGTGAACCACTCACCGGCAACGACAAAGCGCTGGGGTTCGTCGATTTCTCGGTGTTCCCACACCTTGATCGCGAGGATGGCATTCCGGCTAGTCCTCCGGAAGAGATCGAAGCATGGGCCGCCGGGCTGACAGTGCCGGCATACGCGATCGACGATCAGACCGCCATCAAGGTGGTCGACGGCACCGTCGAAGTCGTCTCCGAGGGACACTGGAAACGGTTCACCGCGAACGAGAGCCGCTAGACCTCGCCGGCGCCGGCGTTCCGGAATGACGCCATAGGATTACGCCGTGCCGTTCACGCTGAGGAACATCAAGGAGGATCTGGAGGACATCGGCCCCAGGTTCGACGGCGCGCCGGACCTGGAGTTCCGCGCGGCGACCAAGGCGCTCGAGCTCGAGAAATCCGCCCTGAGCTACCAGCGCGTCCCGCCCGGCTATCGCTTTCCGTACGGTCACACACACGTGAAGCAAGAGGAGGTGTACGTGGTCCTGCGCGGGAGCGGGCGGATGAAAGTCGACGACGAGATCGTCGAGCTCAAAGAATGGGACGCGGTGCGGGTCCCGCCCGGCACGTGGCGAGGCTACGAGGCCGGGCCAGAAGGCCTCGAGATCCTCGTCGTCGGCGCGCCCAACCTCGGCGAGGATCCGCGCGAAGACGTCGATGGTCAGCGCCACTGGTGGACCGACTAGCGGAGTTGTCCGGACGTTTGATCGTCTCGGTCGCAGCGCAACCCAGGCGCTCGACATCGAAGCCTCGCGAACAGGTAGCTGCCTACCGGCAGCGCCTCTATTCGTCCCACCGTTCAAGCCGCTCTCGGATCGCCTGCACCGCGGCCTCCCAGAGTCGGCCCTCGTCCTGGGGGGATCGCTGATAGAGGCCGCCGAAGGAGCCGTCGCCGAGAGCTTCCCTCCATGCCTCCGGATTCCCGTCTTCGGGCCATTCGACCGGAGGCTTGCGCTGCTCAGGGATGACTACACCCGGAAGCCGCGTCCAGGGGAAGTTCTCCGACCACGAGGCGTGGTCGTAGTCGGGATCGATCGCTGCGGCGATCTCGTCCGGCCGGCCCTCCCAAAGCTCGTGCCACACGACCGATCCGGGAACGCGACCCCGCGCCCATTCCCTGCCGGGTTCGGTGTTTCCGCCGTGACCGTTCACGACGAGCACCCGCGCGAACCCCTGGCGCAGCAGCGAATCGACGACATCTGAGAGAACTGCGAGAAGCGTGGACGCGCGCAGCGTCGGGCTTCCGGGATACGCAGTGAAGCCGGTCACGCCGTACGGAGCCACCGGCAGCACCGGCACGCCGATCGGCTCAGCCGCTTCGACAGATGCACGCTCGGCGAGGATATTGTCGGTCTCGAGGGAGAGGTAGGCGTGCTGCTCGGTCGAGCCCACTGGGAGGAGGATCCTGTCGTCCTTCCTCAGGTAGGTCTCGAGCTGCATCCAGTTGAGATCGCGGATTCTCACCACAGCTCCCTACCGCCCGGAACAGGGCCGTCCCGGCGACTCAGCCCGTTCTTCTGACGCGATCGCGATCAAGTCGGCGACGACTTCATCGAGCGGTCGGCTGGCATCCAGCTCATGCGTGCAGCTCGCTCTGAGCAGCGGCTCGACCGTGGCGAGGTCATCCAAGATCATCGCTCGTTCCACTGGAGTCTTCCCGTAGTCGTTCGTCGTTCTGCGCGCGATCCGGTCAAGGATCACGTCAGCAGGGGCGCTGAGCAGGACGACCGCGTTGAAACGGTCGTAGAACTTCGACTGGTTCCTCACGCACCCTTGAACGAAGAGCGAGCGACCATCATCGGAGTCCAGCAGCCCGGTGATCCTTTCCTCGACCCAGAGCCACTCCCCGCGGCGCACCTCGTCGGAGGACTCTACGTACTCGCGATACTCGCGCCAGCCCGGATCATCGGTGTCTACGACGCGATAGCCGCGTCGGCCAAGTTCGGCGAGCGCTGACGACTTGCCCGTTCCCGACATGCCGGTCACCAAGATCCTCGACATCGGGACGACGCTAGCGAGTGTCAAGCGACGGCGTGGCCGTGTGGGCCGGCGTGCAGAAATGTCGCCCGACGACTAGGTCCGACCGATGATTCATGCGCGCCTGCCGAGTCTCTGGGGAAAGCACGACTCCTGGCCTGCGAACGAAGGAGCACCAGATGACGAGCAACGCACCTGGAGGCGGCCGCATCCTGGGCAGTTTGGGATCAGCGGAAGGGAAGGGCATCGTGCGGATGGAAGACCGCCTCGACAGCGATATCGACGATGTGTGGTCGGCACTCACCGATCCCTCGCGTCTCGCCCGCTGGTACGGCGAGGTCGAGGGCGAGCTGCGACTCGGCGGTGAGTACCACGCACGCCTTTTTTCCAGCGGATGGGAAGGCACCGGGCGCGTGGAAGCGTGCGAGCCCTCACAGCGGCTGCTCGTGCGCATCAAGGACGCGGACGAGCCGGACGAAGGGCGTGACCTCGAGGTCTTGCTCACCGCCGACGGCGACCAGACCGCCGTGGTCTGGGAGCAACGGGGCATGCCCTTGGAGCTGCTCTCTGCTTATGGGGCCGGGGTGCAGATCCATGTCGAGGATCTCGCTGACCACCTAGCTGGGCGTGAGCGCCGCGACGACGCCAAGACCCGGTGGGACGAGCTCCACCCTGCCTATCAAGGGCTGGCGGCCAAACTCAGCTGACGACACCAGTAGCGGCAGAGCCGCCTGCGCGAGCGTTCGCGAATGTCCTTTGAGCGGCCTACATTGTCCCGGGGTGTGCCCCCTCGAGGTCGTGGCGCGGGCCTGGGCGGCGGTCTACGATCGGTCGCGTGGACGAGTTCGTCCCGCGCGACTTCGACGTGCCTCGCCGGCTCGAGACGCCGCAGTTCGTGCTCGAGCCGCTCGGGCCTGAACACAACGAGCAGGACTACGACGCCTGGACGTCGTCGATGGACCACATCGCCGCGACGCCCGGGTGGGGCGACGGCCGCTGGCCGCGCGAGATGACGCCGGACGAGAACCGGGCGGACCTGCAGCGCCATGCCGACGACTTCCGCAACCGGACGGGGTTCACGTACACGGTGCTCGATCCGGCGAACCGCGACGTGATCGGGTGCGTCTACATCTACCCGCTGCCCGACAGCGACGACGACGCCCGTGCGCTCTCCTGGGTACGGGCGAGCCACGCGGCGCTGGACGTCCCCCTCTGGCGCGCCGTCAGCGACTGGCTCGCGTCCAACTGGCCGTTCGGCAGCGTCGAGTACGCCCCGCGCGCGTAGGCGGTTCCGACGATGCTGCGGCGGCGACGAGGATGGCGGCGCAAGCGGTCAGGTGTGCGGCTCACGGCTGAACCGTTGCCTCGAGGAGCCGCCAGCGTGCGCCGTACCCGTCGCGGACTGCCGTGACGAACATGCCGAGCCGATCGCGGATCTGCGGATGCCCCGGGGGGCTGTACGCGACGACGAAGAGGCGGTGCAGGCGCGCGTCGCGTCGATCGAACCCCGGGCGGGGCCAAGCCTTGAGCGCCACGAGTCTCCCGTGCGGAACGGTGCGCACCCACCAACGGACGACATCGACCGGATTGTCGAAGGACGGCCGCGCGCCGGTGCCGAGCGCGAAGACCCGTAGGAACAACGGCTGTGACCTGAGCGGAGCCGCGCCCGCGCCGGTGCGGAGCACGACCGGGTAGATGCCGCGCAGGACCGGCGTCGGCAGTGTGCCGAGCCAGGTGCCGCCGATCAGACGGAGCGATCGCCACGGGAGTTGTCTTGCGGGTTGGCTCCAGGGTGTGTCCGTTGCACCGACCAGAAGAACCTCGAGGGTGTGGGGGTGAATCCCGGAGACGGCGATGGTCGCCCGTTCGCGGAGTCTCACGATGGGCGGCTGCAGCTCGATCCGCAACGCTATGTTCGCCGTGGTGATCGGCGTGGGCGCCGGCTTCGCTGTCTGGTGGGTCACGCCCACAGGTCGCAGGGCCTCGGCTGCAGACGCAAGTGCGAACACAGCGACGATCACAATCGGGACGAGAAGAACGAGGCGGCGCATGAGGCTGGCTCCTTTCGGGGCGGCTCTCGGGAATTGCATGACGTGGCCCGATCGAACCACCGACCGTCGTTCTTCTCTTCGGGGATCGCCCTGAGGTCCTGCGATTCCAGGGAGAACCCTGAGCCCAGCGAGGCGCTATCAGCCCTGCGGCTGAATCCTCAACACGCGGCCCCTGTCGTCGTTGACCCAGACCGAGCCGAAGCCGACACCGAGCCGCACAGGCCATCCGCCGACGTGAAGCCTTGCCGCAACCTGCCCCGTGCGCGGGTCGATGCGATCAACGTCCCCAGACTCGAACACGGCGACCCAGAGAGAGCCAAAGGCGAGAGCGAGTCCGACCGCATGGGGCTCGGCGAGCTTGGCTGTCACTCTCTTCGAGCGAGGGTCGATCCGGGCGACGGCGCCCGTGCAGACTGCACCTGCAGACCAGACGGCGCTTCGATCGGCGGCGAGGAATCCGCAGGGCATGAAGTGCCCGAGCCTGATGCTGTCGACGACCTTGTTGGTCCGAGGATCGATGCGCACGATCCTGCGGCCGGCATTATTTGCCACCCAGACCGCGTCACCGCTTGCCGTCAGGCTCATACGCTCAGCGCAACACTCGCGATTCGGGCCCACGCGGATCGTCGCGACGACTCGGTTGGTGGCGGGATCGATTCGCGTGACGCTGGGCCCGCCCGTACTGGCGATCCAGACGGCCCCGGGCGAGACGGCGACTCCGGACGGCTGCTCCCGGATGTGGATCGTCGCAGTCACCTTGTTCGTTTTCGGATCGATGCGCGAGACGTTGTCTTCCTGCGGATGGGAGAGCCAGACGGCGCCCTCACCGGCGGCCGCGGCCGCGCCGGGAGAAACGTGAATGCGTGCAATGACGGCGTTTCGGTTCGGGTCGATCCGCAGGAGCGTCGAGGTGGCGTCGCTCATCGCCCAAACCGCGCCCTCGCCCACGGTGAAGGCACCACCCTGCGGAGGGACCGGGATGCTCGCGACGAGCCGCGCGTTCGCCGAGCCGGTGCCGATCCGGGTCAGCGTGCTCGACGTGAAGCTGCTCGCCCAGACGGAGTTTCCTGCGGCGGCGAGGGAGAGAGCCGGCGCGCCTGTCGCCGGTGGGGCGACCCGGATCGGCGGCCCCACCGTCTTGCCCGATCTGAGGTCGATCCTGGTCACGGTTCCTCGCGTCGGGTCAGCGGCGAAGAGGTACCGCCGGGCACTCGCCAGCCACCCGGGCTTGCCGCCGAGGTGGATCGGACTCCCGGCCGGGCGAAGCGTCGTCGGGTCGAGTCGACCGACCTCGCCCCGGTCACGATCGGCGAACCAGACCTTGCCCGCCGCGACGGCGACTCCGGCGGGGGAGCCGCCGACATGGACGCGACTGACGGACCGGGTCGCTGTGTCGATCCGCAGCACCTCCCCGGCGTCGGGCTCGGTCGTCCAGACGTCGCCGCCCGCGGCTGCGAGTCCCATCGCCCGTCCTGGTGACAGCTGAATCGGAGCGGCAGTCGGCGACAGCGTGAGCGGATCGAGGCGCAGAAGTGCCGCCGGTTTGACCTGCAGTGCCCACAGATCCTTCCCGCTCTTCGCCAGCGGGCCGATGAGCATCGGGAACTGCGAGCGCGCAAGGACGCGGCTCGTGCGCCAGTCCAGCGCGACGATCAAGCTCGGTCCCGAGCCGCTCCCGCCGCTGTACTCGACGGAGGCGAGCAGCCTGGTGCCCACGTGCGCGAGGTACGTGGCACGTCCGCCGAGGCTGACCCGGTTCTCGACCGCGCCCGAAGCAAGGTTGAGGCGCACGAGCGGCAGGTTGCGAACGGGCGTGCCGGTATCCGTGACGGCGACCCAGAGCGCGTCATCACCCGCAGCCACCCCGCCTGGATGCCGCGGCGCGCGAAGCGTCGCGGTCACGCCGCGCGTCGTCACCTTCGCAGCCGAGTCGTGCGTCGCGAGCAGGACGGATCCCGCCACCGCGGCTGCCACCGAGACGAGGACGACGGCCAGCCGGAAGCGACGGTGCGTGGGTGCCTCAGGTGCGGCCACGGTTCATGATCCGCCACACCGTGTGAGATATCCACTACGGATCGCACATCCAAGGGAAAACCCTCGAGTCCCGACCGTGGGGGTGTGCGACGATCCAGGTGTGCGCAAGCGCGTGCTGATCGTCGATGATCACGAGCCGTTTCGCGCCGTCGCGCGGGAGTTGCTCGAGCGCGCGGGCTTCGTCGTCGCAGGCGAGGCAGGGGACGCAGCCGAAGCTCTCGCCGCGGTCGCCGCCGACGCCCCTGACGCCGTGTTGCTCGACGTGCAGCTCCCGGATCGCGACGGCTTTGCGGTCGCCACCGCGCTTGCGGCTGCAGACGGGCCTGCAGTCGTGCTCATCTCGTCCCGCGAAGCGGACGACTACGGGCACCGGGTGGCGGCGTGCGGCGCCCGCGGCTTCATCCTGAAATCGAAGCTCTCGGCGGCGACGTTCGCCGCGCTCCTGCAGTGACCGCGTCGCCGGCTGTCAGAGGCCCCGCCAAGGCGTGTCGTGCTGCGCGACCCCGTCCTGCTCTTGCCGGTAGTGGTCGCAGGCGGTCTGGCCGTCGGCGGACTCGGCGTGCATGAGCAAGTCGCGGGGACACGGCTGATCGCCGACCTAGCGCTGTCCTGGGCTCTGGCGGCGGCCGCGATCGTCGTGCTGGAGCGACCGCGCTGGCATCGAGCGAGTTGGCTGCTCGCTGCGACCGCATTCGCAGTCCTGGGCGCAGACCTCGAGTGGGCGAGCTCCAACGCGCTCTGGACGCTCGGGTTCCTGCTGGAGGGGCTGTGGGTTGCCTTACTGGCTCTGCTCGTGCTCACCTTCCCGGAAGGGCGGTCCTGGTCGCGCACGGTCCGGTTCGCGATCGCCTGCGCCTTCGCAGTGACGCTCGGCGGGCAGGTTGTCGGCGCGTTCGTCGTTCAGGACGCACGCAGCCTGCTGTCTGTCTCGACGCGGGCGAGCGTCGCCCATGGGGTCGATCGAGTGCAGGAGATCTCCGGCTTTGCCGTCGCTCTGGTCGTGCTTTTCCTCGTCCTGCAGCGGCTGGGGCCCTTGCGCGGGGCGGCACGCCGCTCGCAGGGCCCGCTTCTGGCCGCAGCGGCGGCCACCATCCTGGCGGGCCTCGTGTGGCTGGGTTGGGTGATCGCGACGGACGCGAGCATGCCGAAGCTCGAGACGATCGTGAGGACAGTTGCCGTGTCGCTCCCGGTCGGGGTCGTGGCGGGGATCCTCTGGTCGCGCCTACGTCGTCCGGAAGCGTCAGAGCTCGTCGTCGAGCTGCGAACGCAGACGGAGGGGACAATGCGCGATCGGCTCGCAAGGGCGCTCGGCGACCCCACGCTCGACGTCGCCTACCGGCTCGGCAACGGCCGCTACGTCGACGCGGCCGGCCGCCCGGTCGAATTGCCGCGCGACGGCGACCGTGCCGTTACGCCGGTGACAGCCGGCGGCGAAGAAGTCGCTGCGCTGATTCACGATCCCGCGTTGCTCGACGAACCGGCGCTCGTCGAGTCCGTTCGCGCCACCGCCGCGCTCGTGCTCGAGAACGAGCGCCTGGCGGCCGAGGTGCGGTCGCAGCTGGCGCAGGTACGAGCGTCCCGCGGTCGGATGGTCGCCGCGGCCGACGCCGAGCGCCTCCGCATCGAGCGCAACCTCCACGACGGAGCGCAGCAACGGCTGGTGACGTTGTCGCTCGCGCTCGGCCTCGAAGCTTCCCATACCGATCCAGGCGCAGCCGACGTTCTCTCGCGTGCACAGGACGAGGTCGAGCACGCGATCGCCGAGCTCCGCGAGCTCGCGCGGGGAATCCATCCGACCCTGCTCCGGGACGAGGGACTCCAAGCAGCAATCGAGGCGCTCGCGCGACGCGCACCGTTACCGGTGACCGTGGACGGCACGGTGCGAGATCGCCTGCCTGATCCGATCGAGCTCGCCGCCTATTTCGTGGTCTCCGAAGCGCTCACGAACGTCGTCAAGCACGCTTCGGCGACGAAGGCGTCGGTACGGCTCGAGCATGGACCCGGCGCACTTCGCGTCACCGTTGCCGACGACGGAGTCGGCGGCGCCCGGCTCACCTCCGGTTCGGGCCTGGCCGGCCTCCGCGACCGGCTGGATGCACTCGACGCGACGCTCGTGATCGAGAGCGAGCCGGGGCGAGGAACAACCATCCGCGCCGAGTTCCCATGCGAGTCGTGATCGCCGACGACGCGCCCCTCATTCGCGAGGGAGTCGCGCGACTGCTCACCGAGAACGGCGTCGAGGTCGTCGCCCAGGTCGGCGACGCCGATGCCCTTCTCGTCTGTGTCCGCGACCTGCGCCCGGATGTCGCCGTCGTCGACGTCCGGATGCCGCCGACGTACACCGACGAGGGACTACGCGCCGCCCGCGAGATCCGCTCACGCTACTCCGAGACGGCCGTCCTGGTCCTCTCACAACACCTCGAGTCCGAGTACGCACTCCGACTCGTCGACGAGAGACCCGACCACGCCGGATATCTGATGAAGGAACGGGTCGGCCGCGTCGAGCAGTTGCTCGACGCGGTGGAACGGGTCGCAGCGGGGGAGTGCGTCGTCGACAGAGCCGTCGTCGACGAACTGCTCGCGAAACGCCGACAGGTCGATCCGATCGATGAGCTCACGCCGCGTGAGCGGGAGATCCTCGCCCTGATCGCCGAGGGTCGTTCGAACGAGGGCATCTGTCGCACGCTCTGGCTCAGCCCGAAAACGGTCGAGACGCACATCCGAGGCGCCTTCGCAAAGCTCGGAATCAAAGGGGCACCCGAGGACAATCGGCGCGTACTCGCCGTTCTCGCCTACCTCAGGCGCTGAGCGCCGATCGAAGAGACCGGCTGCGGCGCCGGCCGCTCGCCGCTCCGCGAACGTAGTCGACGGCGGCTCGCGGCTGCTCCGTCTGCGAGCCGTCTACCGTCGAACCGGCTCGGGTGGCGGCCGTCCGTCGACCGACGACGACTCACCAGCTTGCTCGCGACAACGGTCTAGCGGAACTCGTTACTGCTCGTGCGCCATCTCCAGGATCTGCTCTCTCGAGTACTTGCCGACCAGATCAGGATGGTCGGCGGAAATGTGAGCCTCGACGTTCGCGACGACCGCATCGTCGGTATCGCCTTCCACTGACTTTCCGCACGGACAATCGACGACTTTCACCACAAGCCTCCTTGTCTGGATGAGCGGACACTAGTGCAGCCCGGGCAGGCGAAGCCGGCCACGACGAAGCCGTCGCAGTGCTCGAGGCGAGGTCTGGAGAGCTACGGGTAGCGGAGTACGATCGTGGCATCCGTCACGATGAAAGGCAGGTATCAGGATGACTGTCGCAGTGGACTCATTCTCGGCGGCACATCCGCGTCGTCGAAGTCGTCGAGCCTGTCCGGCAACGGGTTCAGCGGCATCGTGATCTTTGGAAATCAGGCACACGTCAGCGGCAACCGGGTCGACGCAAACGGCTTCGACGGCTTCATGGCCCAGTTTCCGATCCTCGCTGAATCGGGCATCGTCACCGTCGGCACCGGCGCGGTTGGAACGAACACCGCCCGCGGTAACGAGAACCCGGCCGAATGCATGCCGGCCTCGCTCTGCTGAATCAGGGACACCGGCGAGTGAACAGCCAACTCGTCGGCTAGGCATCGCTACCGGCCGAATCGCTCGGCCAGCACACCGTGGCGGAGGCCGCGGTCGCTCACGGTGAGCCGGTCCCGGCCGAGCTCGGCGAGCACCGTGTGCACGATCAGGGCGCCGGCGAGGATCACCTCTGCGCGCTTGGGCTGGAGACCGACGATGTCACGCCGCTCGTCGGCGGTACGTGTCCGGTAGAGCTCGATCTGCCGGTCGACCTCGGCCGCCTCGAGCGTGGCGCCCTGGATCACGCTCGGATCGTAAGTGGCCAGCTGGTGCTTGACGGCCGCGAGGTTCGTCACCGCGCCGCCCATCCCGACGACGACGTCGGGCACGGGCCGTCCGTCCAGCCGGTCGAGATCGGCCGCGATCGCGTCCCGCGCCGCGCCGAGGGTCTGCTCGTCCACGACCCCGTCGAGCCCGAACCGCTCCGTGAACCCGACGGCGCCGACGTTCACGCTGAAGCGCTCGTCCACTCGATCGCCGCGGCCGAAGGTGAACTGCGAGCTGCCGCCGCCGCTGTCGAAGACGACCAGGGTGTTGTCTCCGAGGTCGAGAGCCGATGTGACCGCGAGGTACGCGAGGCGGCTCTCCTCATCGCCGGAGATGACCTCGACGTCGACGCCAGTCCGTTCGCGGACGCCGTCCAGGAACGTCGCGCTGTTGGAGGCGATCCGGAGCCCGGCGGTGCCCACGGCCGCGATCTCTGCGACGCCGGCCTCCCTGGCTTCCTCGACCATTGCGGCCACGACTTCGACAGTGCGCTCGATCGGCTCCGGCCGGAGCTCGCCGCCGTCGTCCAGCCCCTCGCCGAGCCTGGTCAGCTCGGCCCGGTCGACCACCGTCGACCACGAGCCGTTCTCTGCCCGTTCCGCGATCACGAACTTGACCGAGTTCGTGCCGACGTCGATCACGGCGTACCTCACGCGCCGAACCCGACGAGCGCCTTCAGCCCACGGGCCATACAGACGTTCGGCCGCGGGGGCAGGCCCAGCTCCCGTACCGCCGCGACCACGAGGGATGTGTCCTCCGACTCGATCGCGATCGTCCGCCGGACGCCCTCGGCAGCCTGGATCTCGGACAGCTCCGCCATCGCGCCGCCGACCGTGAAGCGCTTGCGGTGCTTGTGCACCTCCACCGACCGCAGGCGGGGGTCGGGGTCGACCAGCTCGCCGACGAGCTGCTCGACCGCGTACTCGTCGCGCACCAGCGGCGGAGCAGGAACGGCGAGCGCGTCGAACACCTCGCGCACGCCGTCCGCGGCCAGCGGAAGCTCGACCTTCATCACCGGCTTCCACTGCTCGAGCCCGTCGGCGTCGACCGCCTCGAGGAGCTTCACGTCCATCAGGCGGTCGCGCACCTTCACCGACGCGTCGCTCTCGAGCGAGAGCAGGTACGTCTCGTCGCTCTCCTGCACCCGCTCGGGCGTGTTCGCGGCGAACCAGCGGTCTGCGGCGCCGAAGTCGTCACCGAACGTCCGCCACTCCCACCGCGGGACGATCATGCCGCCGCCGGCTCCGGCTTCAGACTCTTCGCGAAGTGCTGAAGCGCCTTGCGGGTCTTCGTCTCCTGGTCGCCCGAGACGTTCACGCCGCGATCGGCGAGAAAGGCGCGCAGCTCGGCTGCGACCTGGAACGCTTCGCCCGTCCTGGCTCGCGTCGAGAGCTCGAGCACCCGCGAGCCGTCCGGGTAGAGCCACATTTCCACGACGAGACGGCGACCGAGCGTCTTCGGCGTGAACCGAAGCTTGAGGACGAAGATCGGGCCGAGGATCGACAGGCCGTCGAGCTCGATCCCGTCGACGTGCGCCCGATAGAAGGCGCGCTGCTCCTTCGAGAAGAGCTTGCTCAGCGGGCGCTCGCCGTGAACCGTACCGAGCACATCCGCGGGGGTGCCCTTCATCGTTCCGGAGCAGACGAAGCCGCCGGGAAGGGCGTCGACCTCGACGCGGAAGCCGGCGGCTGTCCGCAGCTCATCGGGCAGCTCGTGCGGAACGACGGGTCGCAGCTTGACGATCGAGTCGTTGCCCTTGCCCTGGATCCGGCGGGCGCGGACGACCACGCCCTGCGCGTCTAGGGCGAGATCGGGGGTGTCGAAGAAGAACACCTGCCGGATCTGGGCTTCGAGCGGGTCGAGCTCGAGCGAGCGGATCGTCGCGACCTGGTGCGACTCGGGGACGGTCAGCTTCAGCTCGACACTGTCCGACTCCTGGAGCAACGTCAGCACCTCCTGGATCTGCTCGTTCGTGAGCGCAGGCGCGGTCTTCGTGGTCATCGAATCTCCTTCCGTCATGTCGCGGCGGGGTGGCGGCGCCGCAGAACTGGGTCACCGACAGCTTGCGGGGTTGGAGGTGCGCATCCGTTCATGACAGTCTCCGCCGCCGTGCCGGCGTGGTCAAACCGGGCTGATCGGGCGGTACGGATAGCCGCACCGCGAAAAACAAGGTGGCCCCACTGTGCGGCGGGACGAGCGGCACAAGACTGACAGCGATGACTCCGACCAGGAAAGGGGCAGCCGTGTTTAGCCGCCGCGGAACACTTGCCGTCGTCTGTCTCGCGACGGCCATGCTCATGCTCGACATCGCCGTCGTCAACACGGCGCTGCCGAAGATCGCGTCCAGCCTCGATGCCGGCATCTCCGGCATCCAGTGGGTGGTGGACGCCTACACGGTCGCGCTCGCCGCGGTCGTCCTCACTTCCGGCTCGATCGCCGACCGCCTCGGACGGCGGCGTGTGTTCGTCGCCGGCCTCGTGCTCTTCACCGGAGCGTCGCTACTGTGCGGCGCGGCCCGGAGCATCGTGATGCTCGACGCCGCCCGGGCCGTGCAGGGCGTCGGCGGGGCGATCCTGTTCGCCACCTCGCTGGCGCTGCTCGCGGACGCCTTCCCGGTCGCGAAGGAGCGGGCGGGCGCGCTCGCCGCCTACGGGGCGACGATCGGCGCCTCGTTTGCCGTCGGCCCGGCCGTCGGCGGGGCGATCACCTCCTACCTCGGCTGGCGCTGGATCTTCTACGTGAACATCCCGGTCGGGATCGCCGCGATCGCGGCCACCTACCGCTTCGTGCGCGAGTCGCGTGACCCGAACGCCCGCCGCATCGACTGGGCCGGCCAGACGGCGCTGATCGGCGGCCTCTTCCTGCTGGTGCTCGCGCTCCTGCGCGGGAACGGCGACGGATGGGGCAGCCCGGCGATCGTCGCCGAGCTCGTCGGCGCTGTGGCGCTGCTCGCAGCCTTCGTCGCGATCGAGACCCGCGTGAAGGAGCCGATGCTGCCGCTCGGGCTCTTCCGGATCAAGGAGTTCACCGGCGCGCAGGTCGCGGCATTCGCGATCTCGGCATCGTTCTTCGCGATCTTCCTGTACATGACGCTGTACCTCCAGCAGATCCTCGGGCTCTCGCCGCTCAAGGCGGGGCTCGTCTACCTGCCGGCGACGGTACTGATCTTCCTGGTGTCGGGGGCGAGCGCCCAGCTGCTGGAGAAGGTCTCGGCCGGAGCGATGATCGTGGTCGGGCTCGCGCTGGTCGCGGTCGGACTCGCCCTCGGGCTGCTGGCGACGGCGACCTCGTCGTGGATCATGCTCCTCCCCGCGCTGATGGTCGGCGGAATCGGCACCGGCCTGTTCAACCCGGCCGTCAGCGCGGTCGCGCTCGGCTCCGCGCCGCAGGAGCAGAGCGGCCTCGCCGCGGGCGTGAACGACACGTTCCGCCAGGCCGGCATCGCGGTCGGCGTCGCTCTCTTCGGCGCGCTGATCCCCGGTTCTGCGGCGCTCGGCCAGGGCTCGGCCGAGTCGTTCGTGGACGGGCTGCACACGGCGCTGATCGTCGGCGCCGCGCTGGCGGCGATCGGTGCGATCGCCTGCGTGAAGCTGATCCCCGTGCGCCGCACCGCGGCCACGGTCGAGCAGCTGCCGACGCGCACCGAGCCCGTCGAGGCGGCCGCGTAGGCCTCCGATCGCAGGGTCGGGCCTCTCCTGGGCCCGACCCTGTGGCGGCCCTTGCCACGGCCGGCGCGCGGCCAGATCATTGGTGCCGTGGAGCCGGAGCCGATGGACGAAGCCGCCCGCCGGGCTCAGCGCACCTACGAGGCCGCAGCCGACACCTTCGACGCCCCGGCCAACGGCTTCTGGGCGCTGACCGGCCGCAGGACGATCGGGCGGCTCGGACTGGAGCGCGGCGCGCACGTCCTCGACCTCCCCTGCGGGAGCGGCGCCTCCGCCCTTCCGGCCGCGGAGGCAGTCGGCCCGACGGGCTCCGTGGTCGCCGTCGACCTGTCCGCCGGCCTGCTCGAGCTGGCGCGGGCGAAGGCGCGAGCCGCGGGCCTCCGGAACCTCCGCTTCCTCCAGGCGGACATGCGCGCGACCGGGCTGCCCGACCGGTCGTTCGACGCCGTCGTGTGCGTCTTCGGCGTGTTCTTCGTCCCGGACCGTCCCGCGCTGATGCGCGAGCTGTGGCGCCTGGTGCGGCCGGGCGGGACGCTCGCGGTCACCTGCTGGGGCCCACACGTGCTGGAGCCGGGCGCGACGGGGTTCTGGGACGCTGTCGCCGGCGTGCGGCCCGACCTGGTGCGCGGCTTCAATCCCTGGGACGATCTCGTCAGCGTCGACCAGGTGCTCGGGCTCTACGCCTCGAGCGGCATCGACGGCGCGCGTGCCGAGCTCGTCGAGGCAGCGCAGGAGCTCCGCTCGGAGGACGACTGGTGGGACGTCGTCATGGGTTCCGGCTTCCGCGGCACCGTGGAGGAGCTCGATCCGTCCGAGGCGGCCGCGGTTCGGCGCGCGAATCTCGCCGCCATGCGCGGCGCGTCGTCGATCAACGTCTCCGCCGTGTACGGGGCGGCACCCAAGCCGGACGACAGGCCCTGAGTCAGCAGGACCGCGTCCGCGTCCTCCACGCCTGCCACTGGAGCACGAGCGCCCCGGCGAGCACGTACGGGAAGAAGTTGACCGCGTGCAGGACGATCGCGAAGGAGAGCGCGTCCGCCTTGTCGATGCCGTAGGCCTTGAGCCCGACCAGGGCGGCCGCCTCGAAGACGCCCACCGCGCCCGGCGACGAGGGCAGGACGAGCGACAGCCCCGTCGCGATCGTCACGAGCAGGCCGGCGAGCACCGACAGCCCCAGATGGAAGCCGATCATCAGGACCCACGTGCTGAGCGCGAGCGGAATCCAGGAGACGGCGGTGAGGACGAGGGCTACCGCCGCGAGACGCGGGTCGCGCAGCGAGGCAGCACCTCGGACGAAGCTCGCCGCCGCGTGCTCGGCCCGTTCGAGCGTCAGGAAGGGAAGGCCGCAGCCGCGTCAGCGGGCGAAGCAGGACGAGGAAGGGCTTCTCGCCCCAGCGGAGCAGCACGACGACCGAGGCGACCGTGGCAGCGAAGAGGACGATCGCCAGAACAGCCGCTGCGTGGATCCAGGCCACGTGCGGCAGCCACGGGACGAACACGAACAGCAGCCCGAGCAGGACGAGCACGTCGTAGAGGCGCTCGACGACGACCGTCGAGGTCGTCTCGGCGCGCGACGTACCGGCGGTGCGGTGGAGGGCGACGATCCGCGCGATCTCACCGGCGCGTGCCGGGAGGATGTTGTTGAAGCACTGGCCGAGCAGCGTCGCCTCGAACACGGGGCCGTACGGCGGGCGGGTGGCCGCGGCGAAGAGGTATCGCCAACGCAGCGCGCGCACCACCTGCGCGACCAACAGCAGTGCGATCGACGGTACGAGCCACCAGTAGTCGCATTGCTCGAGGGCGTCTCGGACCTCGTCCGGGTGGACGTTCCGAACCGACAGGTAGAGGAAGAAGGCGCTGACGCCGAGGCCGAGCCAGATCAGGCCGTGCCGTGCAACGCGCCGGTGCAGTTGGCGCTAACCCTCGGGCTCGGCCGGCGGTTCGTCCGGCTCGGAAGGCGCCTCGTCAGCCTCGGAGGCGGCGGCGAGCCGATCCTTCAGCTCGGCGATCCGGGCGACGGGCTCGGAGAGATCGGGGTGCGAGACCGCGCCGCTCTCCACCAGCTCGGCGGTCTGGCGGCCGAGGTCGCCGTAGGCCTGCGAGAGCTCCCGCTTCATCTGGAGCGTCTCGACGCCCTCTTTGGTGATCTGCGTGACGTTGGCGGTCGCCTCGCGCAGACGATTGAAGAACTTCTTGCTCTCGCTCTCCTCGGCCACCGGCCGATTCTATTCGGACTCTTCGCCCGGGAGCTGCTCGCCGCCGAGCATGTCGTCCATCGCGGCGCGGGCCCGGTCGTGGACCCCGCGGCGGCGCTCGTCGAGCGGCGCTTCCTGCTCCTCGGGTTCCGGCTCCGGCGGCGCCTCGTCGGTGCGCGTTTCGGCGAGCTTCTGCTTCAGCTCCTCGGCCGGGTCGGCCGCAGGCGGCGCCTGCTTCCGCCGTCGGAAGCGCCCGAGGACGACCGCAGCCGCCGCGGCGAGTCCGAGCCCGGTCAGGAACCGGCGCATTCGAGACCGATGCTACTCTTCCGCGGACTTCTCGCCTCGCTCCGTGCTGATCCGTTCCCGGCAGCACTTGCACGCGAGGCCGACTCAGACCGAGGGAAGGAGAACGAGGGAACCGTGAACGAGTACGAAATCCTGCTCATGCTCGATCCCGACCTGGCCGAGGAGCGCCAGACGGAGATCGTCTCCCGTGCGAACGAGCTGGTCGACAAGGCCAACGGCACGTGGCTCTCCCACGACGTGTGGGGCCGCCGCCGGCTGGCCTACGAGATCGACCACAAGGCCGACGGGACCTACCACCTGCTCCAGTTCGACGCCGAGCCTGCGACGCTGGACGAGATCACGCGCGTCCTGAAGATCACCGACGGGGTCATGCGGCACATGGCCACACGCCGCGTCAAGGGCGGAGGCCGCGCCGCGCCGCCGCCGCTGCCGCCGGTCGAGGAGCGCCCCCGTCACGACCGCGACGAGCGGCGCCCGGCGCCCGCAACCGTGGCAGCCGCGGCGGACGAGGCCGAGCCCGCCGAGCCGGAATCCGCCGTCGCGGAGCCGCAGGCCGAGGAGTACCCTGAGCCGACCCAGTCGGAGCAGTCGGAGGCGTCCACGGCGACGCCGGAGGAGGAGGCCTAGCATGGCGAACATCAACCGCGTCGTCCTGGTCGGGAACCTGACCAAGGACCCCGAGCTGAAGCAAACCGGCGGCGGCACCTCGATCTGCAAGCTGCGGATCGCCGTCAACACGCGCCGCAAGGACGAGACCGGCCAGTGGGTCGACAAGCCGAACTACTTCGACGTCACCGTCTGGGGCAACCAGGCGGAGAGCTGTGCCCAGTACCTCGCGAAGGGCCGACCGATCGGCGTCGACGGCCGACTCGAGTGGCGCGAGTGGGAGGCAACCGACGGATCCGGCAAGCGCCAGGCGGTGGAGATCGTCGCCGAGAGCGTCCAGTTCCTGGGCAGCCGCGGCGACTCCGGCGGCGACGCGCCGCAGTTCGTCCCGGCGGGCGCGGCCGGCGACAGCGCCGACTTCCCCTCGGCCGCCACCGACGACGACATTCCGTTCTAGGAGGAGAGGCATGGCACAGCCGAAGCAACGCGAAGACCGCTCGACCTCGCGCCGCCGTCCACCCCAGGGGATGCAGCCGCGCCGGCGGAACTGCCGCTTCTGCCGCGACAAGGTCGAGGAGATCGACTACAAGAACATCGCCGCACTCCGTCCGTTCATCTCGGAGAAGGGCAAGATCCGCTCGCGCCGGATCACGGGCGCATGCCGCCGGCACCAGGTGCAGGTCGGCGCGGCGGTGAAGCGCGCGCGAGAGATGGCCCTTCTCCCCTACGTGTCCGGCAACTAGGCATGCAGGTCATCCTGCTGCAGGACGTGGAGAAGGTCGGGCTCCGCGGAGAGGTCGTGGACGTGGCCCGTGGGTACGCGCGCAACTTCCTGCTTCCCCGGCGCCTGGCGGAGACGGCGACGTCAGCGAAGGTCGCCGAGCTCGAGAAGCGCAGCGGCCTGCGTGCCCGGCAGGAGGCGTCGACCTTCGAGCAGGCGCGCGACCTGAGCGCGAAGCTGGAAGGGACGGAGCTGCGGTTCGACGTGAAGGCGGGGCCGACAGGCTCGCTGTTCGGATCGGTGACCGCGACCGACCTCGCCGACGAGATCTGGCGCGTGGCCAAGATCCGCGTCGACCGCCGCAAGATCGACCTCGGCGAGCCGATCAAGAAGATCGGCCGCTACGCCGTTCCGGTGGAGCTCTTCACCGACGTGACCGTCGAGGTGGCGACCCTGGTGGTGCCCGAGGGGGGCGAGCTCGACGAGAGCCCGGTTCTCGACGAGAGCCCGGTTGAGGAGCAGACCGCAGAGGCCGCAGAAACGCCCGAGCCCGCCGAGGCACCCGAGCCGGCACCCGAAACAGAGCAGTAACGCTGCTCGGCGGCCCTCGGCACAGCCGAGTGCCGCGAGTCGAACATTCTGTCAACAGCCTCTGTGGAGGGCTGGGGAAATGTCCACGAAAAGGCCGCTACGAGCGGCCTTTTCTTCCACCGCTCCGTCCGAGCGGTATGGGAACATTCGTTCCGATCCGCCCGCAAACGGGCGGATTCACGTCTGTGGAGAGCAGGCTTGTCCAAGCCTGTTCGACCGTGTCCGGAGGTGGTTGATTTGTCGCACATGTACCAACTCGCCGAGGCTTCGCCGACCGCCCCGGTCCCACCGCAGAATCTCGACGCAGAGGAGTCCGTCCTCGGCGCGATGATGCTCTCCCCAGGTGCGATCGGGGCGGTCAGCGAAGTCCTCTCGGCGAGCGATTTCTACCGGGCCAGCCACGGCTCCATCTACAAGGCGGCGCTCGACCTGTACGCGAAGGGAGAGCCTGTCGATGCGATCACGCTCTGCGACGAGCTCGAGCGGCGCGGCGAGCTGGAGGAGATCGGCGGCCGCACCCGCATCAACGAGCTGGCCGCACTCGTGCCGACGCCGTCCAGCGCCGGGCACTACGCGAAGATCGTCCGCGAGATGGCGACGCTCCGTGGGCTGGTGCGAGCCGGGCAGGAAATTGCGCGACTTGGAATGGAGCGAGAGGGGCTCGCAGCAGAGGAGTTGGTCGACAAGGCGGAGTCGGTCGTCTTCGACCTCTCCCAGGAGCGCGTCGCCGGCGAGTTCACCCACATCGAGGACCTGCTCAAGGACAGCTTCGAGCGCATCACCGCCCTGTACGAGGCGGGTGCCGACGTCACCGGCATCGCCAGCGGCTACCGCGAGCTCGACCGGCTGACGTCCGGCTTCCAGCCCGGCAACCTGATCGTCGTGGCCGCCCGCCCGAGCATGGGCAAGTCGGCGTTCGGCCTCTGCGTGGCCGCGAACCTCGCCGTTCGGCAGAACGTGCCGGTGGCGCTGTTCACGCTCGAGATGTCGAAGATGGAGGTGACGCAGCGCTTCATGTGCTCCGAGGCGAAGGTCGAGTCGCAGCGTCTCCGCACCGGCAAGCTCGCCCAGGAGGACTGGCCGCGCCTGACGGCCGCCTGCGACAAGCTCTCGAAGGCGCCGATCTACGTCGACGACACCGGCTCGATCACGCTGATGGAGATCCGGTCGAAGGCGCGCCGGCTGAAGATGCGCGAGGCGAACCTCGGCCTGATCGTCATCGACTACCTGCAGCTGATGACCTCCGGTACGTCCGTGGAGAGCCGCGTGCAGGAGGTCTCCCAGATCTCGCGTTCACTGAAGGTGCTGGCGCGCGATCTGGACGTCCCGATCATCGCGATCTCCCAGCTCTCCCGGGCGGTCGAGCAGCGACACGACAAGCGCCCGATCCTGTCCGACCTGCGCGAGTCCGGGTCGATCGAGCAGGACGCTGACCTGGTCATGTTCATCTACCGCGACGAGTACTACAACGGCGAGGAGTCCGACCAGCAAGGGCTGGCGGAGGTGCACCTGTCGAAGCACCGGAACGGGCCGACCGACACGATCAAGCTCTCGTTCCTCCGCCGCTTCGCCAAGTTCGCCGACCTCGCCCAAGCATGAGGAGGTAGCGCACGGAGGTTCATCAGGTCATCTGGCTCGGCGCAGATGCCACCGACTACGCCGTCCACTGCGAAGCCTGCGAGGAGGATCGCAGTTGGCCGCGTCAGCTGCACCCGACGCCGGTCGAGGGGAGGCTTCGCGCGGACGCCGACGTCGGCTTCACCACCTGCTTCCGCGGCCACCGCATCCGCATCCGCCGCATCGCCCGGCTGAGAGTGGCGGCAGCCCGCTAGGTAGCGCGGGGGAACCCCTGGTTCCCCCGCGGGCCCCCTCCTCGCGGGCGTCTGGGCCCTGCCGGTCGCTGGCGGGGCCGGCGCAGGCTGGTGGAGCTCCGACGTTGCCTCAACGGCATCGGCTTCCGGCCGAGCAAAGCTCGGCCTCGAGAGCCTTCCGGCCCGTCCCTCCTTTCTGACAAGCCGGAGGAGTCGGCGTGGGGCGGGCCTATACTCGGCTCGTGCCCGCGACCGTGATCGTCGGGGCGCAGTGGGGCGACGAGGGCAAGGGGAAGATCGTCGACCTGCTCGCCCGCGACTCGGATCTCGTCTGCCGCTACAACGGCGGCCCGAACGCCGGGCACACGATCATCGCCGGCGGCGAGACCTTCAAGCTCCGCCACATGCCTTCGGGGATCCTCTGGGGCAAGGAATGCGTGATCGGCGCCGGCTGCGTGGTCGACCCGGGCGTGTTCATCGAGGAACTCGAGGGCTTCGAGGCGCGAGGGATCTCCACCGACCTCGTCCGGCTGTCCGGCAACGCCCACGTGATCATGCCCTGGCACCTGGCGCTCGACCAGGCGGGTGAGCGGCGGCTCGGGAAGCTCCAGATCGGCACGACCCGCCGCGGCATCGGCCCCACCTACGCCGACAAGGCCTACCGGCTCGGGATCCGGCTGCAGGACCTGTTCGACCCGAAGATCCTCCGCCAGAAGATCGAGGTGGCGCTGGCCGAGAAGAACGTCTGGCTGGATCGCGTGTACGGCGTCGAGCCGATCGAGCTCGAGGAGCTGGCGGCCCGCTACGAGGGCTACGCGCAGCGGCTGCGGCCGTACCTGGCCGACACGTCGCTGCTGGTCGACCGCGCGATCCGAGAGGGGAAGCAGGTACTGCTCGAGGGGGCGCACGGGACGCTGCTCGACATCGACCACGGCACCTACCCGTTCGTGACCTCGTCGCCGACCCTCGCCGGCGGCGCCTGCACGGGCATCGGCATCGGCCCCACCCGGATCGACTCGGTCATCGGCGTGGCGAAGGCCTACGTGACGAGGGTCGGCGCCGGGCCTTTCCCGACCGAGATCGAAGGCCACGATCAGAACCGCATGCGCGAACTCGGCGGCGAGTTCGGCACCGTCACCGGGCGCGAGCGCCGCTGCGGCTGGCTCGACCTCGTCGCCCTCCGGTACGCGGTGCGGCTGAACGGCATCACCTCGATCGCGCTGACCAAGCTCGACGTGCTCGCCGCCTTCGACCGGGTGCCGGTGTGCACCGCCTACGAGCTGCGGGACGGGTCGCGGACCTCCGAGTTCCCGGAGCACCAGAGCGACTTCCACGCCGCCCGCCCTGTCTACGAGGAGCTGGACGGCTGGAGCGGCGAGCTGGACGGCGGCGAGCTCCCCGACGCGGCGCACCGCTACGTCGAGTTCGTCGAGAAGCTGCTCGACGTCGAGGTGTCGTGGGTCGGAACCGGCGCCGAGCGTGAGCAGGTGCTCGTCCGCTAGCGACGAGCATGGCTCGGTTCTTCCTCCCTGCCGTCTCGGCCCTGGCCCTCCTGCTCACGGGCTGTGGGGACCATTCCTCTGGCCATGAATACGACGCTCGAGCGACCCGCGATTGCCTCGAGGACCGCCCGGAGTATGCCGGATCGCTGCCGGTCGAAGCTCGGACGCCTCCTACGCGAACCGTCATGTACGTGTCCGGCATCCATCGCTACCCCGAGGCGCGGTACGACGCGACGTTCGATCTCGACGTGATCGAGGGAACCGAGCGGGTCGACCTCTTCTTCGATGGGCAGCAGGACGAGACGCTCAGTCAGCTGCAAACGCCGGACCTGTTCTTCTATCAGGACGCAAGGAACGCCCGTCAGGCGTATCGGGCTCGGATCGCCCGCCTGGACCGACCAACCAGCAAGCTGCCGAGCCAGAGTCGAGTCGCGCTACGGAGAACGTCCGGAATCAGTCGAAACGTCGTGATCCTCTGGGCCCGGCCGGACGTGCCGCAACGGCTGCGGTCGATCGTCCGAGGTTGTCTCAGAGGCTGACGGACCCGTCCTCGGCGAGCGTCCAGTGCGGGTTGTGCGCGACCTCCCACGCATGCCCCTCTGGGTCCGCGAACGCGCCCGAGTAGCCGCCCCAGAAAGTCTCCGCACCGCGACGCAGCACCGCCCCGCCGGCGGCCGCGACCTCGGCGAGGACGGCGTCGACCTCTTCGGGCGAGCGCGTGTTGTACGCGAGCGTGACGCCGCCCCAGCCGCCCGAGTCCTCGACGCCGGTGTCCTCGGCCAGCTGGTCGCGGCCCCAGAGCGCAACGATCATGCTGCCCGCCTGGAAGAAGACGACGTCGTCGTCGGCCGCGGCGTTCGTCTTCCAGCCCAACGCCTCGTAGAACGCACGTGCCCGGCCGAGGTCGCGGACGCCGAGCGTGACCAGGCTGACGCGCTGCTCCACTAGGGCACCGTCCAGTGATGGTCTCGCGTTTCTGGCGAGTGACTGGGGCCGCCAGGCAAGGACGCAGGGAGCGCCAATATCGAAACCAGATATTGGCGCGACTGAGGACGCCGCATGGCGGGTCCGGGCGCCGCCAGAAATGCCCTGACTAATGCTGGACGGTGCACTTAGACCGTCCCGGCCGCGTACCAGGCCCGCGCGGACAGGGCGAACTCGCCCTCGGGTGAGCCCACCTTGCGCCGGAACGCCTTCCGGACCGCCTCGCGGGCTTCGCCCTCGAGCGCTGAGGCGTGAGCCCCGGCGGGGCCGACTCCGCCCTGGAACGAGTCCCAGAGCTCGTCGAAGTCGCGGTATCTCGACTCGATCGTGAGCGAGCCGTCGGTGACGTCGTGCAGCCCCGCCTCTCGCCACAGCGTGGCGAGCTGTCCCTCGTGCCCGCCGAAGCGCTCCGCTTCGTCGCCACCGGGGATGCCGGCCTCGCGAACGGACTGCCAGTACCCGCGGAGCATCGACATCCCGCCGGTCATGTCCCAGACGCAGGCGGCCAACAGCCCGCCGGGCCGGGTCACGCGGGCCATCTCGCGGACCGATGCCGCCGGGTCCTGCACGAAGTGGAAGACGAGTTGCGAGAGGGCGCGGTCGAAGGTGCCGTCCTCGAAGGGAAGGGCCTCGGCAGGCGCGACGCGGACGTCGGCTCCCGGGACGCTCGCTTGGCATTCCTCGACGAACGGCTCCGACGGGTCGACGGCCGCCACCTGGTCGGCGCCGACGAGTTCGGCGAGGACGGCGGTGAGGGCGCCGGTGCCGCAGCCGACGTCCAGCACGTGCTGCCCCAGGGCCACGCCGGCGGCCCGTGCGAACTCCGGCGCCAGCGAGCGGCTGTACCGCCCCATGAACGTCTCGTAGGCGTCTGCCTGCTGGAACATGGTGTTGTCAGATCCGGGCGAGCTCATCGGGCGTGTTGACGTTGACCAGCAACGCAGGGTCGATCTCGACCACGAGCCTATCGAGGCCGACGAGGGCGTCGCGGAGCGAGAGGCGTCCGGCCGCGAGCGCAGCCTCCAGGGCGGGCAGCACTCCCCGCCGGTAGGCACCGGGGAGAGGACCGGTCTGCGGAATGGCGACGTCGGCAGGGGCGGCGGCCAGGTGGACGAGCACGGCGGGCGTCATCCGCGGGGTGTCGACCGGCAGAACCACGCACGCTTCGTTCGCAGCGGCGCGCAGGCCGGCGACGACCCCGGCGATCGGTGCCCGGACGTCGCTCTCGTCGTCGAGCACCGGGAAGGGCAGCGCGAGCCCGTCGGCCGCCTTCCCGACCGCGATCCGCTCGCCGCAGAACGCCAGCGTTGCCCACCCGATCTCGGCGAGGGTGCGGCCGTCGATGCGTGCGAGCGCCTTCGGCGAGCCGAACCGCGTGCTCGCGCCGCCGACGAGCAGGATGCCGGTCAGCCGGGCGCGATCCGCCACGGCTCGGTGTAGACGTTCGCCCGTCCGCCGCGGACGAAGCCGCAGAGCGTGAGGCCGCGGTCGGCCGCCAGCTCGACCGCAAGGCTCGAGGGCGCTCCGACCGCGACCATGATCGGGCACCCGGCGACCGCCGCCTTCTGGACGAGTTCGAACGACAGGCGCCCGCTCACACAGAGGATCGAGTCCGCCAGCGGCAGGCGATGCTCCGTGAACGCCCAGCCGACGACCTTGTCGAGCGCGTTGTGCCGGCCGACGTCCTCGCGCAGACAGAGGAGCTCGCCGTCCGCATCGAAGAGGCCCGTCGCGTGCAGGCCGCCGGTGGCGGCGAAGGCGGCCTGCGACTCGCGCAGGCGATCGGGAAGCGCCGATACCGTCGCCAGCGGCACGGTCAGCGTGCTCGTGACCGGCTCGGCCTCGACCGACACCGCCTCCAGCGCCCCCTTCCCGCAGACGCCGCACGACGACGACGTGTAGAAGCTGCGTCGCAGCCGTTCCGGGTCGAAGCCGGGCGCGTCCACGTCGACGGCGTTGGCGGCGAGGTCGTCGGGCAGGCGGGCCGCCGCCGGCCGAAGCCCCTCCGAGAGGCAGAAGCCGAGCGCCAGCTCCTCGTCGTGCCCCGGGGTCCGCATCGTCACAGCCACCGGCCGTCCCTCGATGCGGATCTCGAGCGGCTCCTCGACCGCGAGCAGGTCCGGCTCCTCTGCTCCCTCCGGCAGGCGGAGGACACCCACCCGGGCGGTGCTGTACGGCGGCGACTCGCTCATCGTCGGTCGGGACGGAGGTGTTTGTCTGGTGCAGGCGGTCGGGCCTCAACACCTCGTCGACCAGCCCGAAGTGCTCGCGGGTCCACTCGCGGGCGGTCCAGTCGCGGACGATCGTCCCGAAGTGCCCCCAGCCGATCGACATGTCGCGGAAGATCCGCTCGATCCGCTGCCCCCGCCGCGCGGCGCTCGAGCCCGCCGTCCGGAAGATCTCCCCCTGCATCGCATCCCACGCGAGCGTCAGCGCCTCGCGCGCGACCATGTTCAGCCGCAGGTCCTCCTCGCGCGTGAAGGGAATTCCGTCCTCGACGCTGCGACGGCACGCCTCGTGCCACTGCTCGGCGACCTGGAGCAGCACCGCCTCCGCGGCGGCCACCTTCCCGGTCGCCAGCCCGTACCAGCGCTGGTAGTCGGGATCCTCGATGCGGGGCACGATCGGCGGCCGCTGCGTCTTGCGCGTGCGAAGGATCTCCTCGTACTCGTCGAGCGCGCCCTTCGCGGCGCCGATCATGATCGCCGCCAGTAAGCCTTCGAAGTACGCGAGCGTGCGGCCCGCGTACATGGGGTTGCCGTGGATCCGGACGCCGGGCGTGCCGGCAGCGACGTTGGTGTCCACCAGCCAGGTGTCCTCGAGGACGAACCGCTCGGGGATGAACGCCTGCTCGAACCGGACGCTGTGCGACCCCGACCCCTTCAGGCCCAGCGTGTCGCCCCAGTCGTCGAGCATCGTCCACGACTCGCGGGGTGCGACGAAGAGAAGCAGCCGCCCGGGCCGCCCGCCGTCCTCCTCGGGCGCAGCGAAGGTCTGGCCCATGTAGTGCGTCGCGTAGGGTGCGCCCGACGAGTACGGGTGCGTGCTCGTCAGCTCCCAGCCGCCTTCGACGCGCTTCGCGCTCCCAGCCGGCGCGGCCACCGCGGGGCAGAGGAAGAGCCCGTCGCCGAACAGCTCGGCCTGCACGTCCTCCTCGAAGAGCATGCCGGTCTGGAGTGCATGGCCGGCCGGGAGGCACAGGCACCAGGCGGTCGACGGGCAGCCGCGGGCAACCGCCATGCCGATCCGCCAGAACGAGCCGAGGTCGAGCTCGAGCCCGCCGTAGCGCTTCGGGACGAGCACGTCGTAGAAGCGGCCCTCGAGGAACGCCTCGTGGATCTCCTGCGAGTAGTAGGTGCGCTCCTCGGTCTCCGCCTGGAGCTCGACGAGGCGCGGGCGCAGCTCGTCGGCGCGCGCGAGGAGCTCGCCGACGGTCGCGGTCACCGCGCGCTCCTGAGCCGCCCGGTCGCCTCGGGGTCGACGCCGATGCCCTCGGGATCGCGCTCGGGGTCGCCGGTCACGACCACACCGTAGTCGCGGGCCGCGCCCTCGATGGTCACGTAGCCGTCGCGGACGTCGCGCAGGACGCGCTCGGGCTCGCGCTCGAACGGGTCGCCCCACCCGCCGCCACCTGCGGTGACGTACCGCAGCTGCGCGCCCGGCTGCGTCTCCCAGAACGGCACGCGGTACGGGTAGCGGTAGACGCCGTCGTCCATGCCCGCCACGTGGATCTCCTCGCCGGTCTCGTCCGTGATCCAGATGCCGCCGGTCGAGCCGTCGGCACCGCCGTGGACGCCGAAGCCGGGCGCGCGCTTGTAGCGAAGCGACATCAGGTGATGCTGGGCAGGCGCGAGCCAGAGCGTGTCGCGCAGCATCGAGGCGCCGCCGCGGTTGTAGCCGGAGCCGGCGGTGTCGGGCACCGGGCTCGTGTCGCAGCACGACCACGGGCACTTCGGACTCGACCGACTCGACGGCAACCCCGATCCCGTTCGCCTGGTACGAGAGCATCTGCGAGTCGGCGTCGCCGTGACGGTTGCCGCCGTAGGCGCCGATCTCGCCGCCGACCTGGGCAGCCGAGATCCAGGTCGAGCCGTCCGGCCGCACGCCGTTCGCGCTGTGGATGTCGGCGCTGCCGCGGTCGCCCGCGATCGCCGCCTCCCCCACTCCCTGCGCCAGCGCCCGCAGCACCGCCGAGAGCATCACCTGGCTCTGCTCCCAGTAGGCGAAGACGGCCCCGTCGGGCGGGAGCGCACTGACCACCGTCCCCTCCGGGATGACGAGGTCGACCGCGCGCATCGCACCCGACGTGAACCAGCCCTCCGGGTCGAAGAGGTACTTGAATGCGATCCCGACCGTCGTCTTCGCATCGAGCGGCGTCGCGTTGATGCAGGTTCGCGCCTGCCGGGAGGTGCCGCTGAAGTCGACCTCCGCGCGGCCGCCGCGCTTCCTCACCGTGACGCGGACGAGGTACTCCTCGTCGTCGCCGGCGGCGTCGCAGTCGATCAGGTCCTCGCCCACCCAGGTGCCGTCGGGGATCGCCGCCAGCGCCGTCGACATCCGCTCGGCCGCGGCGTCGCAGGCGTAGGTCATCGCCCCATGCACCGCCGGAACGCCGTACCGCTCGATCGTCTCGCCGAGCAGCCGCTCGCCGAGGTCGAGCTCGGCGACGATGGACAGCATGTCCGGTGCGAGGATCTCGCCGAAGCGGACGTTGTCGAAGATCAGGCTCCACGTGTCTTGCTCGGGCTCTCCGGCGCGGTAGAGCGCGCGCGGGGAGAGCACGAGCCCGTTCTCGTAGACGTTCTTCTTCGCGATGCTGAAGCCGGCCGGGACGACCCCGCCCATGTCGAGCTGGTGGGCCTTCATGTTCACGAAGCCGGCGAGCTCGCCCTCGTGGAACACGGGCCGGACGAACAGGAGGTCGTTGACGTGCGTGCCGTTCCGGTACGGGTCGTTCGCGACGATCACGTCGCCCTGCTCCAGCCGCTCTACACCGTACTCCTCGACCGTGTTCCGCACCGAGTCGGCCATCGTCCCGGTGAACAGGACGATGCTCGCGCTCATCGCCGGCGTCGGCCACCCGACGGAGGGCGGCCCGGTGATCGTCGCGGCGAAGTCGTAGAAGTCGCGGAGGATCGGCGAGAAGGCCGAGGTCAGGAGCCGCGCGCACATGTGCTCGACGACGTAGCCGAACCGGTTCGTCAGCACCGTCGCGCTGAAGCGGTCGCAGCCGTAGCGCTGCTCGAACTCGTCGGGGGACAGTTCGCGGATCGCGGTCACGCGGCCTCGCTCAGCCTCCGGCACGCTCGCACGGGGGAACCCTGTTTCCCCCGTCCCCCCTCCACGCGGCCGCGTTCACGCGGCCGCCTCGATCACGAGCTCGCCGAGGGCGCCGACCTCGACGGTCTGGCCGGGGACGACGAACGTCGTCGCCAGCCCTTCGCGGATCACGGCCGGGCCGGAGAGGCGCGCCCCCACCGGCAGCGAGCTTCGCTCGTACTCCACCCCTTCGAGCGGATCGGCGGCGAAGTGCCGGAGCTCGATCGTCCTGCCCGAACCAGTGTGAGAATCACTACCTCTCTCTACTGCCGGCGGCGTGAACTCGACCTTCTCGGACGGCACGCGCAGCTCGACGCGGTAGCTGACCCCCTGCACCGGGATGTACGGGAAGCGGTTGCCGTATCGCCGCTCGTAGGTCTCGTGGAAGCGCTCGACCAGGTCGCCGATGTCGATCGGGCCCTGAGGGACTTGCACGAACGGGGTCTCCCAGCTCTGGCCGAAGAGCCGCCCGTCGAAGCTGCGGCGGGCCTCGCCGTCCCTCCCGGCACGCTCGCGCAGCCGGTGCTCCATCTCCTCGAACACGCGCTCGATCTGCGGCGCCGACTCCGGGAAAAGCGGGACGTACGCGCTGCGGACGTCGTAGTAGACGAGGTCGGTGCTGAGCAGGCCCAGCGCCGAGAAGTTCCCCGGATGAGGCGGGACGACGACGCGCCGGACATGCATCAGATCGAGCGCCGCCGGGAGGAGCATCGGCCCGGCCGCGCCGTAGGCGATCAGAGTGAAGTCGCGCGGGTCTCCCCCGCGCCGGAGGACGACGTTCGTCACCTCCTCGGCGATGCTCGCGGCCGCGATCCGGAACGCGAAGCCGATGCGCTGCTCGAGCGGGAGCGGCGTCTCGAGCGAGGCGAACGCGCTCAGAGCGAGCTCCGGATCGAGCCCCAGGGCACCGGCCGCGAAGCCGTCGGGGTCGAGAATGCCCATCAGCAGCGCAGCGTCGGTCACGGTCGGCTGCGTACCGCCGCGGCCGTAGCACGCCGGTCCCGGGTCGGATCCCGCACTCGCTGGCCCGACGACCACGTCGCCGGACGCGGAGATCGAGACGATGCTGCCCCCGCCGGCGCCGACACTGGAGATCTCGGTCGAGAGCGCATTGATGACCAGGTCGTGCTCGAGCTCGAAGGTGTTGTCGACGAAGGGTGCCCCGTCGACCACGAGCGAGACATCGGTGGACGTCCCGCCGACGTCGCAGCACACGAGGTTGCGCTCGCCGAGCGCCTCTCCCAGGCGCTGGCTCGACATCGTCCCGGCGGCCGGCCCGGCGAAGACGATCCGGAACGGCTGCTCCAGCGCCTCGTCCCAGGGGAGCAGCGTTGCGGCGCAGTCGGCGAAGTTCAGCTCACCCGCGAAGCCTGCCTCCCGGAGCCGATCGCCGAGCCGGTGCGCGTAGGAGGTGAAGATCAGCTTCATGAACACGTCGATCACGGTCGTCGAGGCCCGCGCGTACTCCTTCGCCAGCGGCGAGGTCTCGGACGAGATCGAGACCGCGATGTCGTCGCCGAGCTCCTCGTGCACGAGCTCTCGCAGACGCTGCTCGTGCGCCGGGTCGACGTATGCGTTCAGGAGGCAGATCGCGACTCCATCGACGGCGCAGCGCTTCAGCACCACCAGCTCGCCCCGCGCCTGGTCCTCGTCGAGCGGGACGTACACGCTCCCGTCGGAAAGCAGGCGCTCGGCGATTCCGCGCCGCAGGTAGCGCGGGACGAGCGGTCTGGCCGCGTCGCCGAACGGGCGCCGCCACGACGTGTCGCTCTGACGCGCCGGCGGCCGCCAGATCCGTCCGCGGTCGAGGATGTCCCGGTGCCCCGCCGTGGTCAGGAACCCGATCTTCGGCAGAGTCCGCGTGATCACCGCGTTCAGGCCCATCGTGCTGGCGTGGTTGAACACCGGGGCATCCTCGAGGCCCAGCCGCTGGGCTCCCTCGACGACCGGCGCGGACGGATCGGTCGCGCTGCTCGGCACCTTCGTCACCTCGATGCGCCCGTCGCGGACCGAGACGACATCGGTGAAGGTGCCGCCGACGTCGACGCCGAGCACTAGAGCCTCCTCGCGATCCGGAGCCCGAGTGGCACGTAGGAGCCGAAGGGCGGTGCCGGCCGGCGGGCCGCCGAGGCAAGGCACGCCTGGCATTTGCGTACCTCGAACCACCCCCCGTCGCCGAGGACCCGATACTCGGCGAGCTCCTCGGCGCCGCACTCCGGACACGCCCCTTCGACCGGCCGTCGCTCGACAGACAGGTACGGCTCGGTGGGGCGCGGGAACGTGTGCATCAGAGGCTCGGCACGATCACGCCGCTGAGGTCGCGCTTCTCCGCGGAGGCGTCGAGCGCGTCGTCGATCTCGTCCAGCCGGTAGCGCCGGGTGATGATCGGCTCGGGCGTCACCCAGCCGTCCTCCATCATCCGGATGAAGCGCGGCAGGTCGTGTCGCATGCGACAGTTCCCGTTCTGGGCGCTGAGGATCCGGCGGCTCTGCGCCGCCACGATCACCTGCGGCAGCGTCACCGTCGAATCTGCGGTCGCGATGCTGGTGACGACGACCGTGCCACCACGCCGCGACATCGTCACGGCCTGCGCCTGGGCCTCGGGGATGGTCGCCGCCTCGAGCACGTAGTCGGCGCCGCGGCCGCCGGTCAGCCTCTTGACTGCCTCGACGGGGTCTTCGGCCGACGGGTCGACGAGCTGTGTCGCGCCGAGCGCCCCCGCCAGTTCGCGGCGCTCGGCGATCGGCTCGACCGCGATGATCTCGCGCGCACCTGCCACCTTCGCGGCCTGGACCATCCACTGGCCGAGGTGCCCGAGTCCGACGACGGCAACGCTCGATCCCGGCTGCACCTCGGCGACGTTGAAGACGGAGCCGAGGCCGGTCGTGATCCCGCAGCCGAGCAGACCGAGCCACTCGTCCGGGAGATCGGTCTCGACCGGGAAGACCTGGCTCGCGGTCACGTTCATCACCTCGGCGTAGCCGCCGACGTTGCCGGCCGCGCTGACGGGCTGGCCGTTCGTGCGATCGGCGACGTGCGGCCAGATCCCGCCGCGGTCGAACGTCTCCGAGCACTGCCACGGCTGGCCGGCCGAGCAGTAGAAGCAGACGCCGCACTCCGAGGTGCCCGGGACGATCGCGCGCTGACCGACCTCGACGTGCTCGACGCCCGCCCCCACCTCGAGAACCTCACCCATCGACGCGTGACCGAGGATCGTCGGCGGGATCTTTCCGAGCTGGCCGCGCCAGTTGACGACGTCGGTCGAGCAGAACGGGGACGCACCGGTGCGGAGAAGCACGCGGCCGGGCACCGGGTCGTGGTACTCGATGTCCTCGACGGCGAACGGCCCGTTGAACTCGACCAGGAGCGCAGCCCTCATCCGCCCCTGCTCCCCTCGGCCGGCAGCGGCCGGAACGGGTTCGCCGCCCCGGCGCCGCCGTCGACCGGGTAGAAGCCGCCGGTGATGTAGGCGGCCTCGTCGCTGAGCAGGAAGGCGACGAGCGCGGCGACCTCGTCGGCCGTGCCGGCGCGCTCGAGCGGCGTTGTCACGCGGGCCCGCTCGTGCGCCGCGTCGGTGTTCACGGGCGCGCCGCCGGGCTGGCTGATCAGGTTGGTCGGGATGATCCCCGGCGCGATCGCATTTACGCGGACACCGCAGGTTGCGCCGTGGATCGCCCCGCAGCGGGCGAGGCCGAGAACGGCGTGCTTGGAGACGTGGTACGGGACGATGTCCGCTGCGCCCCGCACCCCGGCGAGCGACGAGGTCGTGACGATCGCGCCGCCGGTGCCCTGCCGATCGTACTGTCGGAAGGCCTCGCGCAGGCCGAGGAACACGCCCCGCACGTTGACCGCCATCACCTCGTCGAACTCGTCCGCCTCGATCTCGGGGATCGGGGCCGGGGTACCCGCGATCCCTGCATTCAGGTGGTAGAGGTCGATGCGCCCGAAGCGCTCGACGGCGGCGTCCATGTACGCCCTGACGCCGCCCTCCTCGGAGACGTCGGCAGCGACGGCCAGCGCGTCGCGGCCGAGCTGGCCGGCGACGGTCGTCGCGCGATTCTCGTCCCGGTCGACGACGACGACGTGGGCCTCCTCCTCGGAGAGCCTTCCCGCGACGCCGGCGCCGATGCCGCTTCCCGCACCGGTGACGACGGCGACCTTCCCGGTCAGTCCCGCGAATGCCATTTACCCTCCTTCACCCGCTCGTTCGAGCTCTTCGAGGACGATCGGCAACCCGACGAGGTAGCCGTGGATGCCGATCGTGCTCGCCAGCTCGAAGACCTCCATCACCTCGGCCGGCGTGGCGCCGTGGCCGAGCGCGTTCTCGATGTGCTGGCGGAGCCCGGGGACATACATGTGGGTCGCCGACGCGTCGAAGGCCGTGTAGATCAACTCCTTCACCTTCGGCTCGAGCACGCCGTTCGCCCACGGGTACGCGGAGAACTCGACGTACGCCTCGAAGAAGTCCGGGTCGAGCTCGAGCAGGCCGTCCCAGAAGCCGTGCCAGTAGCCGCGCTTCGCCTCGAAGTCGGCTCTCAGCGCGGCGCGGCGATCGTCGAGGGCCGAGGATCCGCGCTCTGACCGAGAATCACCATCACTCTCACCGAGCGACTCGAGCAGCAGCGGCACGCCAACCGTCGCGGCGTGGATGCCGAGTGTGCTCGTCAGCTGCAATACCTCGAGCAGCTCGTCCTTCGTCGCGCCGAGCTCGAGCGCCCGGCGGACGTGCGCCCGGATCCCGGGCTCGAACAGGTGCGTTGCGGCGGCGTTCACCGCGAAGCAGACGAGCTCCTTCACCTTCGGGTCGAGCGCATCCGAGCGCCGCGGCACGGCGGCGAGCTCGACGAACGTCGCGAAGAAGCCGGGGTCCTCGTCGAGCAGCGCCTGCCAGGCCGGAGTCCAGTAGCCGTTCGCCTCGACGAAGCGCTCTCGCAGCTCGACGCTCACGCCGTCTCCAGCCACAAAGCGATCTCGGTGTGGTCGGCGTCATCCGGCAGGGCATCGGCCGCCTGCTCCCAGAGCGCCACGGCCGCGTCGCCCAGGACGAAGGGCGAGTCGGTGGCACGCGCCAGTTCCCTCGCGGTCTGGATGTCCTTGACCATCAGCCGCATTGCGAACCCCGACGTGAAGGAACGAGGCTCGACGAACTGGGGCACCTTGTGCTCGGTCGCCCAGCTCCGCCCGGTCGAGTCGTTGATCGCGTCCACCATGACCTTCGGATCGAGCCCGAAGCGGGCTCCCGCCGTCACCGCTTCGAGCGTGATCAGGAAGTTGGTCGCCGACAGCAGGTTGTTCAGCGCCTTCAGAGCGTGCCCGGCACCGACGGGGCCGGCGTGCACGATCTTCGCTCCGACCGCCTCGAAGATCGGGCGGCACGAGTCCAGATCCTCCTCGGAGCCGCCGGCCATGATCGTCAGTGTCCCCGCCTCGGCCCCCACGACCCCGCCCGAGACCGGGGCGTCGAGGTAGCGGACGCCGCGCCGACCGGCCTCGGCGGCCAGTTCGCGCGTCTGGGTCGGATCCGACGAGCCCATGTCGACGACCAGGGCTCCGGAATCGACGGCGTCGAGTAGGCCCTCGTCGAGCACGACCTGGCGGACGATCGCCGACGTGGCGAGCATCAGCACGACCACATCCACCCCGGCCGCCGCCTCCGGGAGCGATTCGACGGCAGCGCTGTCCGGCGCGGGCACGGGCGGCGGGATCCACATCGAAGCCGCGCACCTCGTGCCCCGCCTCGACCAGCCGGGCGGTCATCGGCACGCCCATGTGACCGAGCCCGACGAAGCCGACTCTCACCCTTGGGCCTCGTCGAGCGCCCGCTCGGCAACTCGGAATGCGTCGAGCCCCGCCGGCATGCCGCAGTAGACGGCCGCCTGCAGCAGAGTCTCCTGAATCTCCTCCTTCGAGCAGCCGTTGGTCAGCGCCCCGCGGACGTGCGCGCCTAGCTCCTGCGGGCGGTTGAGCGCGGTCAGCATGGCGACGTTCAGCAGGCTCCGTGTCCGGCGATCGAGACCCTCGCGGTTCCAGACCGCGCCCCAGCAGTACTCGGTGACGAGCTCCTGCATCGGGCGCATGAAGGCCGAGGCCTGCTCGAGCGAGCGGTCGACGTGTTCTCGCCCGAGCACGGCGCGCCGCGTCTCCAGCCCGCGCTCGTACCTATCCTGGGAGCCGCTGACGCCTTCGTCTTTCACGCCCAGCCCTCCCCGTATTCCTCGTCGGTGACCGGGTCGAGCCAGTCGTGCCCACCGAGCGAGATCGCCAGGTGGAGCAGGTAGCTGTGCGGCGCGGCGCCGTGCCAGTGCTCCTCCCCGGGCGGGATCCAGACGACGTCGCCGGCGGCGAGCTCCCCGCCGTTTCCGTCTCGCGCGCGGGCGCGGCCCCCGCCGGCGGTGACGACGAGGATCTGGCCCTGATGGTGGGTGTGCCAGTGGGTTCGTGCCCCGGGGGCGAAGAACACGTTGTTGATCAGCACGCCGTCGGTCTCGGGAAGTACCGGGTCGCCCCAGACCTCTCCGGTGAACGTGGCGGTGCGCTGCTCGGACCTGGTGCCGGCCTCGCGGCCGCGGTTGATCTTCATGTCCGTGATCCTCTCAACTGGAAGGTTCCTGGAGGCGCACGCCACCGGAGACGTCGCCGATCGCGTCGACCACCCGGTTGGAGATCTGCTCGCCGTAGCCCAGCTCGGCGGCGAGTTCGAACGCCTCGATGCATCCATTCGCGGTCGGCGTGCGCACGTCCAACTCGCGGGCCAGCTCGGCGTAGAGACGCAGGTCCTTCAACATCAGGTTGCCGGTCAATCCGCCCTCGAGGTAATCGCCGTCGACGATCCTCGGGAACCGGTTGAGGGTGGCGAAGTTCACCCCGCTCGAGTTGTTGAGCACGTCGAGGAAGGTGTGCAGTTCGAGCCCGGCCTTCCGTGCGGCGACCATCACCTCGGCGGTGGCGGCCAGGCTGATCCCGTTGAGGAAGTTGTTCAGCAGCTTCGCCGTGTGACCGGCTCCACTGGCGCCCATGTGGAAGACGCGCGCGCTGAACGTGTCGAGCACCGGGCGGACACGGTCGAGTGCCGCCTCGGCGCCGCCGGCCATGATCGTCAGTGACCCCTGCTCGGCGGCGGCCGCACCGCCCGAGATGCCGGCGTCGATGAAGTCGACGCCGCGTTCATCGAGCCGGCGGTGGAGCTCCAGGGTCGACGACGGCGACGAGGTGCTCAGATCGACCACTACCTGGCCCGGTCGTCCGGCACCGAGGATCCCGTCGTCGCCGAGGACGACGGCCTCGACGACCGGGCTGTCGGGAAGGGACAGGATGACGATGTCGCTCTTTTCGGTGACGGCGGCCGGGGAGACGGCGGACGCTGCCCCGGACGCGGCGGCGCGGGTCGGGTCGACGTCGTAGCCGAGCACGGAGTAGCCGCCGGCGACGATCCGGCGGGTTATCCGGCCGCCCATGTTCCCGAGGCCGACGAAGCCGACCTTGCCTTCGGCGTCACGAGGACGCCTCGCACCAACCTCGGCAGCTTCGCGATCGGCTTTGCGCTCGGCTTCGTCTCTCATGCGATCCGCACCCCCAGTCCGTCGGCGAGCACCGGAAAGCGGCTCATCACCTCCGGGTCGTGACCGACCAGCAGCGCCGCGCCCCGCCGGCGTGCCAGCTCGCCGACGGTGGCGTAGCCCGCGTACATCGCGCGAAGGTCGACCATGATCTCGAACGGCCGCTCGAGCTCGAGCTCCTCGTAGTAGTGAACGGCGTCGGAGGCGATGACGGCCGAGCCGCCGGCGGTTTCCACGACCAGCACCGTCTGGCCGGGCGAATGCCCTCCGACGCAGATCGCCTGGATCCCGGGAGCGATCTCCGCGTCGCCGTCGAGCAGCCGGAGGCGGCGGTCGGAGATCCGCTCGATCTCCTCCGGCTCGATCAGCGGCGCGAACTGCTGGTGCCGCGCCTCTGGACCCGACCAGAACTCGAGCTCCCTGCGCTGGACGATCAGCTCCGCGTCCGGGAACCACTCCAGGTTCCCGGTGTGGTCGTAGTGGAGATGAGTGAGGACCACCGTCGGCACGGTCTCGGGCTCGACCCCGATCCGCCGCAACGCTTCGTCCGGCGGGCAGAGGCAGGTGCGGCCGCGGCGGGCGCCGGAGTCGGGGTGGAAGCCGGTGTCGACCACGATCGTCGTGTCGCCGTTCCGGACCACCCAGAAGAAGTAGTCCATCCCGATCTCGGCGTCGGGCTCCCCGTACGAGCTCCAGCGGTAGTAGCACTCGCTTTTCCGGGTTCTCCGGGTTCCGTACCGGAGCGCGGCCACCTCGTACACGGACCGACTCTACCCGGCGGCGGCTCTAGACTCGAAGCGTGCGCGTGTTGATCGTCGGCTCCGGGGGACGAGAGCACGCCCTGGCCTGGCGACTGGCGCGGGACGGCGGACACGAGCTGCACGCCGCACCCGGGAATCCCGGGATCGCCGGGACTGCCACCTGCCACCCGGTGGGGGCCGACGACGGCGACGGGCTGCTCGAGCTCGCCACCGCGCTCGGGGCCGATCTCGCGGTGATCGGGCCCGAGGCGCCGCTGGTCGCGGGGGTGGGCGACCGACTCCGTCACGGGGGCTTTCCCGTCTTCGGGCCGAGTGCCGCCGCCGCGCGCATCGAGGGATCGAAGAGCTTCGCCAAGGAAGTGCTGGAGGCGGCGGGCGTCCCGACCGCCCGCGCGCTCTCCGATCCGGCGCCGCCCTGCGTGGTCAAGGCCGACGGACTCGCCGCCGGCAAGGGCGTGTTCGTCTGCCGGACGCAGGAGGAGCTCGAAGCCGGCCTCGCGGCCGCGCGTGCGGTCGGTGGCCACGTCGTCGTCGAGGAGTTGTTGGAGGGCGACGAGCTGTCGGTGTTCGCGCTCTGCGACGGGCGGCGAGCCTTCCCGCTCGCGGCGGCCCGCGACTACAAGCGCGTCGGCGACGGCGACACCGGGCCGAACACCGGCGGGATGGGCTCCTTCTCGCCGGTTCCGGGGTTCGACTCGTCCGAGGTGGAGGAGCTCGTCGACCTCGTCCACGCTCCCGTGGTCGAGGAGCTGGCCCGGCGCGGGGCACCGTTCATCGGCGTCCTCTTCGCCGGGCTGATGCTGACCGCGGAGGGGCCGAAGGTGCTCGAGTTCAACTGCCGGTTCGGCGACCCGGAGACGCAGTCGCTCCTGCCCCGGATCGACGGCGACCTCTCGGCTGCGCTCGCGGCGGCCGCGGCGGGCGGGCTCGGAAGCGTCGACCTCCAGGTCGACCCGCGGGCGGCCGTGACGGTCGTCGTCGCCGGCGGCGAGTACCCGGGCCGCAACGACACCGGCTCGGAGATCGAGGGGATCGAGGCCGCCGAGCGTCTCGGCGCGCTCGTCTTCCACAGCGGGACCGCCCAGCAGCGGCGAGCACCTCGTCACGAACGGAGGAAGAATCGTCGGCGTGACTGGCGTCGCCGACCAGCTCGAGGAAGCGCGCGCGCTGGCGTACGAGGGCGCGGGCCTCATCTCCTTCCGCGGCGCGCGCTACCGCAGCGACGTCGCCCTCCCGGAGACGAGCCGCGTTGGCTGACCCCGTCGTCGGGATCCTCGTCGGCTCCGAGTCCGACCGCGAGCGGATGCAGGCCGCGATGGACGAGCTCGACGCCCGCGGGATCGCACACGAGTTCGAGGTGCGCTCGGCCCACCGCACCCCCGACGCGGTCGCCGAGTATGCGAAGTCGGCGCGTGACCGTGGGCTGCGCGTCCTGATCTGCGGCGCAGGCCTCGCCGCCGCGCTGCCGGGGGTGGTCGCCGCGCACACCGACCTGCCGGTGATCGGCGTCCCGCTGCGCTCGTCGAAGAGCGTGCTCGACGGACTGGACGCGCTCCTCTCCATCGTTCAGATGCCGCCGGGCGTCCCGGTCGCATGCGTGGGCGTCGACAACGCGAAGAACGCTGCAGTCCTGGCCGCCCGCATCCTGGGCTCCTAGCACGGGGGAACCCCTGGTTCCCCCGTGAACCCCCTCTTTGTGCGCGGTCCCGGGGTTCCGGTGGTGGCGGAGCCGGCGTCGGACAAACGAACTCCCGCTGTTGCCTCTCCGTAGCGGCCTCCCGCCGGGCAGAGCCCGGCTCCGGATGCAGATCGCTGGAACCCCAGCACGATGGCCAAGCCCTCCTGAGCCCACGCTACGATCGATCAGTGATCGCGCGCTACTCCCGTCCCGCCATGGCCGAGGTCTGGTCGGACGAGAGGAAGCTCGCCGCCTGGCTCGAGGTCGAGCTCGCCGCCGTCGACGCGTGGGCCGAGCTCGGCGTCGTCCCGCCCGAGGCAGCGGGGGCAATTCGCGCCCGCGCCGTTCCGCCCACCGCCGAGCGGGTCGCCGAGCTGGAGCGCGAGACCGGCCACGACCTCGCCGCCTTCGTCGACGCCGTCCAGTCGGAGCTCGGCGAGGAGGGCCGCTGGCTCCACTACGGGCTGACCTCGTCCGACGTCGTCGACACGGCACTCGCCCTTCAGCTCCGGGACGCCGGCGCGCTGCTCCTCGACGGCATCGCGCGCGCGCAGGCTGCGGTCGTCCGACGCGCCGAGGAGCACCGGCTGACGGTCTGCATCGGCCGGACGCACGGCGTCCACGCGGAGCCGACCACCTTCGGACTGAAGCTCGCCGGCTGGGCGTTCGAGCTCGACCGCGGCCGGGAGCGCCTCGAGCATGCGCTCGACGGCGTGCGCTTCGGAAAGCTCTCCGGCGCGGTCGGGACGTACTCGGTCACCGATCCGGAGCTCGAGCGGATCGCCTGCGAGCGCCTCGGTCTCGAGCCGGAGCCGGTCTCGACGCAGATCGTCCCGCGCGACCGGCACGCCGAGCTCCTCTCCGCGCTCGCGCTCGTCGCCTCGTCGCTCGACCGGTTCGCGACCGAGATCCGCCACCTCGCGCGCACCGAGGTGCGCGAGGTGCAGGAGCCGTTCGGCAAGGGACAGAAGGGCTCGTCGGCGATGCCGCACAAGCGGAACCCGATCGTCGCCGAGCGGATCTGCGGCCTCGCGCGTGTCGTCCGCGCCGCCGCACAGGTCGGCCTCGAGAACGTCGCCCTCTGGCACGAGCGCGACATCTCGCACTCGTCGGCCGAGCGCGTCGTCGTGCCGGACGCGTTCCTCGCGCTCGACTACATGCTCGACCGGTTCGCCTGGCTGGTCGAAGGCCTCGTCGTCCTCCCCGAGCGGATGCGCGCGAACCTGGAGGCGAGCCACGGCCTCTTCTTCTCGCAGCGCGTCCTGCTCGCGCTGGTCGAAGGCGGGCTGTCCCGCGACGAGGCGTATCGCCTGGTGCAGGAGCACGCCCTGCGCGCCTGGGACGAGGGCCTCGACTTCCGTGGCGCTCGTCGAAGCGCGACGCGCGCATCGCCGACCGGATCGACCTCGCCGCCGCGTTCGACCTCGGCGCGTACACACGCCACGTCGACGTCGTCTTCGACCGCCTGCACGCCCTGACCGCCGACCGGGAGGCCGCCCATGTCTGAGACGCTCACCCACGTCGCGAGCGGCAAGGTCCGCGAGCTGTTCACGATCGACGACGACCGCCTGCTGCTCGTCGCCAGCGACCGGATCTCGACCTTCGACGTCGTGCTCCCGACCGAGATCCCCGACAAGGGGCGCGTGCTCACCGGCCTGTCGGCGTTCTGGTTCGCGCGCACGCGGGACGTCTGCGCGAACCACCTGCTCGCGCTGCGCGCCGACGGGCGCTCGACCGAGTGCCGGCGGCTGGAGATGCTGCCGCTCGAGTGCGTCGTCCGCGGCTACCTCGCCGGCTCCGGCTGGAAGGACTACCAGCGCGACGGGCGCGACCTCCGGGCACGACCTGCCGGAGGGGCTGCAGCGAGTCGGACCGGCTGCCGGGGCCGATCTTCACGCCCTCGACCAAGGCGACCAGCGGCCACGACGAGAACATCGACGCCGAGCAGGCGGTCGCGCTGGTCGGCCGCGAGCTGCTACGAGCAGGTCGAGCGCACGGCGCTCGAGCTCTATCGGTACGCCTCGGAGCACGCCGCCGCCCGCGGGATCCTGATCGCCGACACGAAGTTCGAGTTCGGTCTCGACGGGGACGGCGACCTGGTGCTCGCCGACGAGGCGTTCACGCCCGACTCCTCTCGCTTCTGGCCTGCCGACGAGTTCGCGCCGGGTGGCCCGCAGCCGTCCTTCGACAAGCAGTTCGTACGCGACTACTGCGAGGCGCTCGGTTGGGACAAGACGCCGCCCGGCCCGGAGCTGCCGGACGACGTCGTCGCCGGCACTCGCGCGCGCTACGTCGAGGCGTTCGAGCGCCTGACCGGGATCGGGTTCGACGACTATCTCGCCGACCCAGCGGTGGTGACGCGGTGAGGGCGACGGTTCTCGTCCGCCCGAAGACCGGGATCCTCGACCCGCAGGGCGACGCGGTCCGTGAGTCGCTCCGTCACCTGGGCTTCGCCGTCGGCGACGCCCGGATCGGTCGCGTCGTCGACCTCGAGGTCGACGACGGCGACCCCGCTGCCGTCCGCGCCGAGGTCGAACGGATGTGCGAGCAGCTGCTGGCCAATCCGCTGATCGAGAGCTACGAGATCGAGCTCGGCGAGCAGTGACCGCACGCGAGCCTCGTCCGGCCATCGCGGTCGTCGTCTTCCCGGGGTCGAACGACGACCGCGACGCCGCCTGGGCGCTCCGCGCGCTCGGCGCCGACGCCATGCTCGTCTGGCACGGCGAGCGACGAGCTGCCGCCGGACACGGGCGCCGTCGTCCTGCCCGGCGGGTTCTCGTACGGCGACTACCTCCGCTGCGGGGCGATCGCCCGCTTCTCTCCGGTGATGCGTGCGGTGGAGGCCTTCGCGGCCGAAGGAGGGCCCGTGCTCGGGATCTGCAACGGCTTCCAGATCCTCTGCGAGGCCGGCCTCCTGCCCGGCGCGCTGCGCCCGAACGCCTCGCTCTCGTTCGTCTGCCGCGACGTGGCGGTGCGCGTCGAGCAGGCGCAGCCGCCCTTTTCGAGCCGGTGCGAGCCCGGGCAGCGGCTCGTCATCCCCGTCAAGCACGGCGAAGGGTGCTGGTATGCGCCGCCCGAGCTCGTGGACGAACTCGACCGGGCGGGACGCATCGTCCTGCGCTACGAGCCCGGAGAGAACCCGAACGGCTCGACCGCCGACATCGCCGGCGTGGTGAACGAGCAGGGCAACGTGATGGGCCTCATGCCCCACCCGGAGCATGCCGTCGATCCGATGCTCGGTTCGGGCGACGGAGCGCTGATCCTCGCCTCGCTCGTGGACGCCGCGCGCGATCGCATCGTGGCTGCCGTCTAGGCGCCTCCTCCCAGTCCGAGCGCCGCCGCCAGCTCCGGATGCTTGGCCAGCTCGGTTCGCAGCCGCTCCAGGTCGCGCGCCCGCAGCGTGACCGGCCCACGCCGCGAGACGCCGCCCGTCGCGTAGGAGAAGCGCACGAGCCGCTCCCCGCCTGCTTCGAGCAACTGGACGACCGACGCGAACCGCTTTTCGCCGGCCCGCTGCTGGACGGCGAGCTCGTCGACCACGGTGGCTGCTCCCCACGGCGTTGCACTCGTCTTCGCCATGACGCCAACGTAGCGGGGCAGCTCGAACGTGTCTGTGCCGCTAGTGCGCCGGGAGTGTGACGCGCCGCATAGGCTCGGGCCCGTGACCGTCCCGACCGACCCGACGCTGATCTGGGTGCAGCCCGACGTGGCTGGAGGAGGCAACCGCCTGGGCCCGCGCGCGGCTGGCCGAGCACGGCCTGGAGCCGACCGGCGAGATCGAACAACCGCATGTCCGCTGGTGGTCGACCGTCCTCCGCATCCCGACGAGCGAAGGCGACCTCTGGTTCAAGGCCGACGCGCCGCCCCACGCCTTCGAGGCGCGCCTGCTCGCCCATCCTCGAGCGCGTGCGTCCCGGCCACGTACCGGAGCTGGTCGCGAACGACGCCGAACGCGGCTGGTTGCTCATGCGTGACGGCGGCCTGCGCCTTCGCGAGCTCGTCCACTCGTGGCACGACCTCACCCACTGGCAGGCGCTCCTGCCCGAGTACGCAGAGCTCCAGATCGCACTCGCGCCGCACAGTGACGAGCTGCTGGAGGCGCAGGTCCCGGACGAGCGCCTCGCCGTCCTGCCGGGCCACGTCGCCGCCCTGCTCGACGACAGGGACGCGTGCATGGTCGGCCGGGAGAACGGCCTCGACGAGGACGAATACGAGCGACTCCGGGCGCTCGTCCCCGACTTCGCCGCGCGCTGCGCACGCCTCGCGGCCCACGGCATCCCGGAGACGATCCAGCACGACGACCTCCACGACGGAAACGTCTTCGTTCGCGACGGGCGCTACCTGTTCTTCGACTGGGGCGACAGCTGCGTCTCCCACCCGTTCAACACCCTGGTGGTGACGATGCGGTCGCTCGTCCATCGGCTCGAGCTGCCGCCCGGCGGTCCCGACGTCGTCCGGCTGCGCGACGCCTACCTCGAGCCGTTCCAACGCTTCGGCTCTCGCGACGAGCTCGTCGAGGCCGCCGAACTGGCGCACTACATCGGCACCGCCGCCCGCTCCCTGAACTGGAACCGCTTCATCCGCGTCCGCGAGCCGCAGTACCGCTTCGACGACGAGGACGCGGTGCCCTACGGGCTGAAGCGGCTGCTCGACATCGGGCCCCTCGGCAGCTGGAGCTAGACGCTCCGCCCGCCCGGGTCGACCGCCCGCACCGTGTACGTATGCCTGCGAGCTTGCCCGGCGGTGGTGTCGAGCCAGGTGGTGCCCTTCGTGGTCGCGAGCAGCTTCCCGTCGCGGTAGACCTCGTACGAGGACGCGACCCGGACGGGGCTCCAGAGGACGCGGATCACGCCGATCCGCACCGCCGTCGCGACGACCCGGGCAGGCGGGGGCGGCCGGCAATCGCCCGCGAACCGGGCCCGCCCGGAGAACCGGGAACCGGCCACGCCCGCCCGGAAGGACGCGAGCGCAGCCGCGGGCGCATCGACCCGGGTCGCGGCCGCGCCTGCTGACCAGACCACCGCTTTCACGCGCGCGTACCGATCCGACCGCAGGGCGCGGAACGCGTCGCGGATCCAGGCGGCCCTGCCGTGTGCTGCGTCGTCGACCGTGCCGGCGACGACCGCGATCGGCCGCCGGCTCGAGCGTGTCAGGGTCGCGTAGACGCGCGAGTCGGTGAGCCTGCGCGCGAACGGGACGACCGCGGCGCCCGGGTCGAGCGAGCCGTAGTCGGAGATCGCCAGCCAGTCGACAAACGCGTCGCCCGGGTAGTAGAGGCGAACGGCGTCCCACTCGGCGGACGGCGAGCGCGCGTCGACGGAGAAGACGAAGCTGACGTTCCTCGCCCCCTCCGAGCGGAAGATCGTGACCAGGCGCCGGTACGCGTCGCGATACCGCTCGGCGCCGTCCGGGATGTCGGGGTCACCGTACGCCTCGGTCTCGCCCGCGCCGTTCCAGCGCCCGTTCCACGGCCCCCAGTCCTCGTTCACGTCGGCGCCGAAGGAGAGGAGCAGCGGCACGCCGAGGGCTCGGGCGGCGTCGGCCCAGGCCGTCAATTGCCGGTCGAAGTCACCCGCTGCGATCCGTTCGAGCGTGTACCGCTGTTCGGGGCCGCTCGCGCTCCGGCCGGGCACGTAGGCGCTGGACGTCGGCAGGAATGCGACGTACGGCACGGCGCCGTGGCGCCAGATCGACAGCACCCGCTGCCGCGGGAAGGCCAGGCCGCGGGACCAGGGCTGCGAAAACGCGACCCAGGAGAGCCGGCGCCCGGCGCGCTGCTCGAAGGTCGCGAGCTGGGAGGCGCCGAGACCCGCTGCGCCGAGATAGGCGCCCGACGAGGGCGGGAGGACCTTGCCGCACGTGGCAACCGACGCAGCCGGAGCGGGCGCGGCGAAGCACGCCGCGATCACGGCGGATGCCGCCAGCACGCAGGCGACGAGCCTGCGTCTCTCTCCCCACACGTGACCAACGCTACAGCGAAACGATGCTGCCGACCGGAGGAGCGGTCACCGCTGCCGACCTGGCTCCTGGCTCGACGCGGCGCTCGCCCGCGGCCGCTAGGTCTGCTCGATCAGCTCGATGCGGTAGTCGTCCGGATCTCGTACGAAACACAGCCTCGACCCGCCCTCGCGCACCCGGTAGGGCTCCCGCTCGGGCTCGATCCCCTGCTCCTTCAACCTGGCGAGGGTCTCGTCCAGATCGTCGACCCCGACCGCGATGTGCCCATACGCGGTGCCCAGCTCGTAGGTGCGGCCGTCGTGATTGAAGGTCAGCTCGAGCTCCTCGGCCTGATCCGGATAGGCGAAGAAGTAGTTCGTTGCCTCGAGCTGGCCGTCCCGAACGATCGGCAGCTCGCGCCGGAACTCCATCCCCAGTGCCTCGTAGAACGCGCGGCTTCGGTCCGGGTCGGTGATGCGAACCATCGTGTGCAGGTATCTGGTCACGCCCCCAATCCTAAGCGGGCGCCCGGTTCCACGAGCGAGGGAGGCAGAGATGTCAGGCCCGCGTCTCACAACGAGTCAAAAGCGGATACTGCCCGGGTGGCGAAAAAGGTCTCCCGCACCGAGCTGAATCCGGTCGACCTGCTCGAACGCGCCGCGTTCGTCTATCCGGACAAGGTCGCGCTCGTGCACGGCGAGCGTCGCTACACATACGCGGCGCTCGGCGAGCGGGCGTGGCGTCTCGCCAACGCGCTCCGCGACGCCGGCCTGGAGAAGGGCGACCGGGTCGCGACGCTGCTCCCGAACTCTCCGGCGATGCTGGAAGCGCACTTCGGGGTGCCGGCCGCCGGGGGCATCCTCGTCACCGTCAACACCCGCCTCTCGAGCGACGAGATCGCCTACATCCTCGAGCACTCCGGCTCCCGAGTCCTGCTGCTCGACGCCGAGCTCGCGGGGCTCGTCGATGGGATCGACCTCGGCGGCGCTCACGTGATCCGCGTGGACGACACCGGCATGACCGACGATCCGTACGAGCAGCTCCTCGCCGGCGCGTCGCCCGACCGGCCGGCGAGCCGGCTCGAAGACGAGGAGGAGACGATCTCGGTCAACTACACCTCCGGCACCACCGGTCGCCCGAAAGGCGTCCAGTACACGTACCGCGGCGCCTACCTCAACGCTCTCAACGAGGCGATCGTCGCCGGTCTCTCCCCGGAGTCGGTCTTCCTCTGGCTGCAGCCGATGTTCCACTGCAACGGCTGGTGCTTCACCTGGGCCGTGACCGCGGTCGGCGGCCGGCACGTGACCATCCGAACGGTCGATCCGGACTTGATCTGGGATCTGGTCGACGCCGAGGGGGTGACCAACTTCAACGGCGCACCGACGGTGCAGCTGATGGTGATCAACCACGCGAAAGCACACCGCGTCGAGCGTCAGGTGACAGTGGTCGTCGCTGCGGCGCCGCCTTCGCCCACGCTCTTCGCGCGCATGGACGAGCTGAACTTCCGGGTCGTCCACGTGTACGGCCTGACGGAGACCTACGGCCCGATCACGGTGTGTGCCGAGCAGGAGGACTGGCGCGAACTGCCGGCGGCCGAGCGGGCCGTGCTCCTCGCCCGTCAGGGTCAGGCGTACCCCTCGGCCGACCTCGTGCGGGTCGTGGACGAAGGCATGAAGGACGTGCCGCGTGACGGCGAGACGATCGGTGAGGTCGTGATGCGCGGCAACAACGTGATGGCCGGCTACTTCGACGACCCGGCCGCCACCGAGGAGGCCTTTCGCGGCGGCTGGTTCCACTCCGGCGACCTCGCCGTCTGGCACCCGGACGGCAACGTCGAGCTCCGCGACCGCGGCAAGGACATCATCATCTCCGGCGGCGAGAACATCTCCTCGATCGAGGTCGAGCAGACGATCGTCGCCCACCCGGCCGTGCTCGAGTGCGCCGTCGTCGCGATCCCCCATCCGCACTGGGGCGAACGCCCAAAGGCGTTCGTGACGCTCAGGGACGATGCGAGCGTGAGCGCGGAGGAGATCATCGCGTTCGCCCGCGACCGGCTCGCGCACTACAAGTGCCCCGACGCGGTGGAGTTCGGGCCTCTCCCGAAGACGTCGACCGGGAAGGTCCAGAAGTACGTGCTGCGGGAGAAAGAGTGGGCCGGGCACGAGACTCGCATCGGCGCGGCGTAGAGGAGTACCTTTCAGGGCAATGGCGACGGCGACCCGAGAGCATCTGCTGGTCCGCGTCGATCCGCCCGCGGCGCGGATCACGCTGAACCGGCCGGAGAAGCGGAACGCGCTCTCGCTCGCGCTGATGGAGGAGCTGATCGCGGCGCTCGAGGAGGTCGGCACAGACCCGGAGGCGCGGGCGATCGTGATCGAGGGCGCCGGCCCGGTGTTCTCGGCCGGGCACGACCTCGGCGAGATGGTCGGCCGCGACGCCGGCTTCTACGAGCAGCTCTTCGACGTCTGCACGGTGATGATGGAGACGATCCATCGCCTGCCGCAGCCGGTGATCGCCAAGGTGCACGGCATCGCGACCGCGGCGGGCTGCCAGCTCGTCGCCGCCTGCGACCTTGCTCTGGCAGCAACGGGAACGCGCTTCGCGACGCCCGGCGTCAGGATCGGCCTGTTCTGCTCCACGCCGATGGTTCCGCTCTCCCGCGCAGTGGGGCGCAAGCGAGCGCTCGAGCTGCTGCTCACCGGGGAGCCGATCGACGCGACGACCGCGTGCGAGTGGGGGCTGATCAACGGCGTCGTTCCGGGCGAGGAGCTCGAAGGCGCCGTTCTCGACCTGGCGTCGAAGGTCGCCCGCTCGAGCCCGCTCACCCTACGCATCGGCAAGCGGGCGTTCTACGAGCAGATCGAGCTCGACGAGCGCGGCGCCTACGAGCTGACCCGCGGAGTGATGGCCGCGAACGCACAGGCGGACGACGCGCAGGAGGGCATGTCTGCGTTCCTCGAGAAGCGCGACCCGACCTGGTCGGGCTCGTAGCCCGAGACCTGCGCCTGCCCTCGGGTTGGTGATCCGCACCAGCGTGTGCCAGTAGCGGGCCACGTTCGCGGGGCGTTGGCCAGATGATTCCGTAGGGTTTTCCCGCTTTCGTCGCCGGAGGAGCGGGCCTAGCCTCGAAGGTGATGACGGAGAGAGAGTCGCCCGGCGAATACGTGGTCGAGTGCTTCTGGCCCGGCGTCGACGCCGCGGCCGTCCGAGACCTCGACGCCCGCGCGGCGGCGAGCGCCGACGAGCTGACCCGCAGCGGGACGCCGGTTCGCTATCTCGGCTCGCTGCTCATGCGCACCGACGAGGTCGTCCTCTGCCTGTTCGAGGGGGACGAGCCGGCCGTCCGCCGGGCCGCCGAGCAGGCAGAGGTGCCTTTCGAGCGTGTCCTCGAGGCCGCCCGCTCTCCCTGGCCGATCGTCCAGAACACCTGAAGGAGGATCCCGTGCGCTCCCACCGCTTCCACGTCGCTCTCGCCGCCACGCTCGGCGCCGTCGCGCTAGTAGCCGGGGCCGTCCGCGCCGCCACCGCCGCGCCTGCCTGGTCGCGGATCAGCGGCCCCACTCAGGCCGGCAGTCAGCTCGGGCTCGCCCGCACTGCGGACGGCGTGCTGCACGTGATCTGGAACCGTGGCAACTCGTCGACGTCGATCTCCGAGACACGGCTGTCACCGGCGGGGAAGGCGGTCGGCACTTCGACGGTCGCGACCGGCTGGAACGGGAACGGCGGGCTGGCGCTCGTCGTCATGCCCGACAAGTCGCTCCGACTGTTTGCTCCCGGAACGGGCGGCATCAACACCTTCACGGCGCCTGCGACCGGAGGAAGCTGGACCCACCAGAGCGGAGTTGGCTGGGGTGGAGCGATCGCCGAGTCCGCATATGTGATCGGCGCGACGCTGACGAAGGACGGCCAGCCGGTCACCGCCTGGCGGGGCAACGCCGGCGAAGGCGTCCCGCCGGCCTCCATTCCGCTGTCGGGCTACCAGGGCGGAATGGCCGAGTCGTTCCTCGCGACCGATGCGGCCAGCGGCGCGGTCGTCCTCGCCGGCGCCACGAACTCCGGGCAGGGCGGCGTCTACGCCCAGAAGATCCTGCCCAGCCCCGGCCCGCGCGTCGTCCTGCCTCCGCTCGGGAAGGAATGGGGGAACGGGCTCAGCGGCCGCATCGGCGCAGCGGGCGTCTACGTCGCCTATGCCGACGGCAAGAACGTGCATCTCTACCGCTACGGCGGCGGGTCGAAGACAATCGCGTCCGGCTCCTATTGGAGCGCGACGGTCTGCGCAGCGCCGGCGGGACGGCTGTGGATCGCCTGGGGCGACACGAGCGGCGGCCTCTTCGCCACACGCTCGAACCACGCGGCGAGCGCGTTCGAACCGGTGCAGAAGCTGAAGCTCCCGGGCAGCGAGCTCACGTTCGTCCAGTGCGAGGGCTCGGCGGGCCCCGTCGACCTGTTCGCGTCGGGGCAGACCAACGGCGGCTTCTTCCACACGCACCTGCTAGCCCAGTTCACCCTCCGCGCCCAGGCGTCGAAGGGCAAGGTGACCGTCTCGGTCCGCGACGCGGGCGACCCGGTTGCCGGCGTCAAGGTCACGGTCGCGGGCAAGCACCTGACCACCGACGCACACGGACTCGTCTCGCTGACGCTGCGTGCAGGCTCGTACTCGGCCGGCGCGACGGCGGCCGGCTACGCCTCCGCCTCGGCGAGGTTCGCGGTCCGGTGAAGACCTCGACGTCGGTCGTCCTCGCGGTACCGGCAGTCGCGCTCGTCCTGGCCGTCTCGGCGGCGGGCAGACCCACCGTCGTCCAGTCGGTCTCCTGCGGCGACGCGGTCACGCAGAGCGTCAAGCTGACCGCCGACCTCCACTGCTCGACGTCGGACGGGCTGGACATCGCCGCCAACCACGTCACGATTGACCTCGGCGGGCACACGATCTTCGGCACGAGCCCTTACAACGGCGTCGCGGACAACAGCTATCCGTATGCCACGATCAAGAACGGCGCAATCGACGGTTTCACCAACGCCGTCTATCTACATGCCGCACCCGATTCCGTGGTCACGAGCATCGTCGCCCGCAACGACCCCGGCGTCGCGATCTCCGTCGACGCCTCACCCTTCACGACGGTCTCGAAGGCGGCCGTCGTTGCCTACGGGTACGAGGGCGTCTACCTGCAGGCCGACGGGAGCACGCTGACCGGCAGTTCCGTCTCCGCCGCGTCCAACCCCGTCGGGACCGGCGTCGTCGTCTGGGGCTCCGGGGACACCGTTTCCGGCGTCACGATCTCCGCGAGCGCAAAGGCGGGCATCCTCGTCCAGTACGGCGGTGGCAACCACGTGACAAAGAGCCGGGTCGAGGGTGCCGGCTCCGACGGCATCCGCTTCTACGACACCCAGGGCGCAACGGTCTCGGGCAATACCGTCACCGGCAGCGCCGGAGTCGGGATCCTCGTCGAGGCCACCTCCGACGGGACCGCGCTGACGAAGAACACCGTCTCTGCGAGCGCGGCCGACGGGATCGAGATCTCGACCGACAGCCTCGGCAGCCTGATCACCGGCAACACCTCGAACGGCAACCGGAGCAGCGGAATCGACGTCGAGAACAGCGACCCGAGCAGCAAGCTCGGGAAGAACGGGGCCGACTACAACGCCCTCGACGGGATCATCGGCGCGGTCGGCACGACGGATCTCGGCGGCAACCACGGCAACGACAACGGCCAGACCGACTGCAACATCGGCGGATTCCCGTGCAAGAAGTGACCTATTGGAAGGAGAGGAAGTGAACCTCCGGGCCGCAGCCAAAGGCGCGAGGATCGCGCCGGCGCTCGTCGCGGCGGCGGCGGTCGCGCTGCTCGCGACCGGCTCCGGGGCCGGCAGCTCCACGATCCCGATCACGACCTGCGGCCAGGTCGTGACCACAAACGCCGTCCTCACCCAGGACCTGACCTGTCCCGCCTCGTCGGGAGTGATCGTCGGCGCCGCCGGGATCACGATCGACCTGAAGGGGTTCACGCTCACCGGCGACCGCAGCCCGAACCACTACGGAGTCCTCGACGGTTCCTACAGCGGTGTCAAGGTCGAGAACGGCGTCGTGCGCAACTTCTACGACGGCGTCGACGCGGGCAGCAGCGCGAACTCGGTCACCGTCTCGAACGTGGTCGCGTCGGGAAGCGTCCTCGCCGGCATCTTTATCTGCTGCGCCTCGGGCTCGGCCTCGATCAGCTCGTCGACCGTCTCCGGGAACGGCGGCGACGGCATCATCGTCGGCGGCGTGTCGGCCAGGATCCAGTCATCGAACGCCTCGGGGAACGCCGGCCACGGCATAGAGATAAGCGGAGGCTTCGCCTCGATCAGGTCGTCGACCGCCTCCGGAAACGGCGGCAACGGCATCTACGCCACGGGCGCCAATGCCTCGATCGCGTCGTCGACCGCCTCCGGGAACGCCAGTTCCGGCATCGTCGTCGTCGGCGACTCGGCCCAGATCAAGTCGGCGGCCGCATCGGGGAACGCCGGCATCGGCATCGCGGTCCAGGGCGACAGCGCCTCGATCGCGTCGTCGACCGCCTCCGGGAACGGAAATACCGGCGTCGGGGTCGTCGGCAGCTCGGCCGCGATCAAGGGCAACTTCACGGACGCCAACGGCTTCCCGACCGGCGTCTCCGACGGCGCCGGGCCCGGGATCGGGGTGGTGGGTTACACCGTCGCCCCGGCCGGGGCCAACGTCGCCCACGGCAACGACGACCCGAGCGAGTGCTCCCCCGCCCTGCTGTGCTGAGCTTGCACCTTTGTCCCTACTGGCACGGCGTCCCCTACCGGCACGGCCGGCGTCGGAACTCCCGACCCCCGGTCGACGAGACGAGCCGACCGCACGAGAAAGGAGACACACGGGCGTACATTCGGGCTGGTCGCCTGGCTCTGGCGAACCCCTCGCGGCGGGCTCGTCCGCGACAGCACGGGTCCCGGTCGCGGGCGTCCCTGGAGGCCCTCGCGAGAGCGATCGCGGCGCGCCTCTGAACGGCTACTTGCCGTCCTGCGCGTCCAGCGCCCGGGCGAGCTGGGCACGCGAGCGGATGCCGAGCTTGCGGTAGGCGCGCGCAAGATTCGCCTCCACCGCCTTACGGGTCAAGAAGACCTGCGTCGCGATCTCCTGGTTGGTCGACCCCGAAGCGGCCAGACGTGCGATGTGGAGCTCGGTCGCACTGAGCTCGTCGGGCGCCCGTCGGACGGCGACCCGGGCGAGTTCGGCCTCCGTTCGCCGCACCCACCGCTCGGCGTCCAGCCCGCGAAAGATCGCCAGCGCCTGCTCGAGCGACCCACGCGCCTGACGCTTCTGCTTCAGGCGGCGGAGGATCTGCCCGTCGGCGAGCAGGGTGCGAGCCAGCTCGAACGGCATCGGGCAACGCTCGTGCTCGGCGAGCGCCCGCTCCAGAGATCCGGCAGCACCCTCCAGATCTCCGCCCGCCGCCAGGAGAAGACCACGGCAACGCGCCGAGACCGCCAGGCTCCAGGGGATCCGTGAGCGGTCGGCCTGGTCCTCGAAACGCACGGTTAGGGACGTGGCCCGGTCCAGCGCACCGACCATGATCGCCGCCTCGATCGCGTCGCCGTCCACGCGCCAGATCGCCGGCTCCCGGAAGTCGACGCGGTCGAGTTCGGCAAGCGCCTGGGCGAGGTGCCGGTCGGCCTCTTCCCCCTCACCGGCCGCCAGCGCGGCGAGCCCGATGCACCGGTTCCAGATCATGGTCACGATCGGCTCGTCGGGTCGTGCGAGCTCGAACGCCGCCTGGACGGCCTCGAACCGGCCGGCGTGCGCGTCGACGTAGACCCGCCACGGGCCCACTCCCTCGGACTCCACGCCCTGCTGTGCGAACGCGTCGGCCATGCGGGCCGCGAGGGCCTCGGCCTCGTCCCACCGTCCCGCCCACGTCTCGACGACCATGCGGTTGAGCAGGATGTTCGCGAGCGAGGACTCGTCGCCCTCGTCCCGCGCTGCCTGCTCGGCCTCCACGAGATGGGCTCGCGCACCGTCGAGGTCGTCGACATACCGGAGCCACTGACCGAGCTTGAAGACGACCCGTTGGTCGGCGGCGGGCGGGGGAGCATCGCGCTCGAGCTCGAGCGCCCGCCGGGCGGCGTCGGAGTCGAGCCCCTCGCCGAGGAAGAGGTCGGCTCGCACGCGGGCGCCCAGGGCGGCCGCGACGAGGCCCGGCTCGGTGTGGGGCAGGCCGTCGAGCAATGCAAGCGCGGCGCGCGCGGCGGCAGCCGCCTTGGTCAGGTCGACCGTTCCTGCGTACATCGCGATCGCCGCATGGCAGCGGGCCTGGACCACCGGGTCGCGGGCGTCGAGGAGCGCCACCTCGGCAAGCGCGGCGGCTGCCGACTCGCCCTTCCGCCAATAGTCGATCTCGGCGAGCGTGAGCAGCGCACGTGCCCGCAGATCGCCGGGCTCCAACTCCCGCCCGAGCGCCTCGAGAACCTCTGAGGCACGCTGGAAGTCGCTCGCCAGGTAGAGATGCTCGGCGAGGTCGAGCCTCAGCGCATCCCGGGCCCCGCCGTCCCGGGCCAGCAGTCGGAGTGCGAGCTCTGTCAGTTCCGCCGCGCTGTCGGGAGCTCCCCGAAGCCGGGCGAGGCGGGCCGCTGCCTCGACGGTCTGCGCAACCGACTCGTCCGGCCCATCGCACGCGAGCGCGAGATGCCGTGCCCGCTCCTCGGGGTCCCGCACCGCATCTGCGAGCGCCCGGTGCGCGGCACGCCGGCGACCAAGCGAGGCGGACGAGTAGACGGCCGAAGCGAACAGCGGATGGACGAACGCGATCCGCTCGCCGATCCCGACCCGGACGAGCCCAGCGTCCTCGGCCGGGGCGAGCGCCTCCTCCGACACCAGGCGAAGGTCGGGTTGGGCGAGCGCAGCGGCGCGCAGGAGCGCGTCACGCGTCTCGGGCGGCAGAGAGCGAACCCGCGACGCGACCAGCGTCTGGAGGCTCTCGGGGACTGGGAGACGAGCAGGGTCCCGGTCGCCCTGCCGTTCGAGCAGCCTGGCGATCTCGAGCGCGTACAGCGGGTTCCCGCCGGATGCCTGCGTGATCCGCACGAGCGTCGGACGGGGGAACGTCCTGCCGAGCTGTGTCGAGACGACGCGGTGCAGGGAGGCAACCGAGAGTGGACCGAGCTCGATCCGGGCCACGGGGCCGTCGCGCTCGAGCCGGGCCAGGGGGCCGGCTTCACCCGAGCGGACGGAGAGGATCGCCCGCACCCGCTCGTCGGACAGGCGCCGCAGCGCGAACTCGAGCGCCGACGTCGACGGACGATCGAGCCAGTGGAAGTCGTCGACGGCAATGACGACGGCCCGCTCGTCGGCGAGCTCCCGGATGAGCGAGAGGAAGGCGGTCCCCAACACCCGGGGTCCTGGCGGCCGCCTCGCCTGCGTTCGCAGCAGCGCCACCTCGAGCGCCTCGCGTTGCACGTCCGGAATCGCCGCGTAGAGCTCCTCCGGGAAGCCCGCCAGCAGATCGGCGAGCCCGGCGAACGAGAGCCTCGCCTCGGGCTCGGCCGGCCGCGCTGCCAGCACCGTCGCGCCCCCGGCGCGCGCACGCGCGACCGCGTCGTCCCAGATCGTGGTCTTGCCGATTCCGGGCTCGCCGACGATCGCGAGGACGGCGTGGCCATCCGTGCTCCCATCGAGGAACGCCTCGACCGCTGCGAGCTCGGCCTCGCGCCCGATGACGCTCGTCACGCGGAGAGAGTACGACCGGCGCGGCCGGTCCCGAGCCGGAACCGGCCGCGCCGCTCGGCTACGTCACCGGCCAGCAGATGCGGGTGAGGTAGTCCCTCGCGTCGGCGATGTTCTCCGGATGGGCGAGATAGATCTGACGGGTGTGCTCGCCCGGCTCGGGGCGAACCGGACGATCGACAGCAGCTCTCCGGTCCGACCTTCATGACGCACGCAGCGTGCGGTCTCCCCCTACGGGAGAGTCAAGCGGGTCTTCAACGATGACCACGAGACGTTCGATCAGCGAGCCGCGCAAGTTGAGGAGCAGCCGGCCGGCCCGGCGGTCCGGCTCGGTCGCCCACGAGTAGCTGGCCTCGACGCCACCCGGGGCCTCCTCGGCGGAGAGAACCCGCACCTCGTCGTCCGGCGGCCGCTCGCGATAGGCGGCGACGAGCGCGTCACGCCCGGTGAACGGCCCCACCGGGACGGCCTCGAACTCGAGCACGGCGTCCTCGGCGAAGCACTCCTCGAGCGGCTCCCAGTCGCCGGTGCGCACGCCCTGGTTGTGGCGCGCGACGTACTCGTAAAGGAAGTCGACCGCCGGCGGTAGGCCGAGATCCTCGCGGACGAGCGCGTACAGGACCCCGTCGGCCCATTGGCCGTGGCGCCGGTACGCATTGCGCTTCGCCCCTTCGCGGATGAAGCCGACCCGCTCGGCGTGGGCGATCGCGCGCTCGTTGAAGCCGTAGATCTCCAGCTGCAACCGGTGGAAGCCGAGTTCGAGCAGGAGGTGGCGCTGCAGCTCTCGCGCGGCCTCCTCCGCCAGCCCCCGGCCGCGGAAGTCTGGATGGAGCGCGAGCCCGCCGAGGTCGGCGATCCGGCTGCGCTCGCTGAACGTCCAGAACTCCATCACCCCCGCGGGGCGCCCCGCGGCCTCGATCACGAAGACGCCGGCCGAGGCGGGCGCTCGCTGCGAGAGCACGATCCGCTCGAGCACGTCCTCGCGCTCCCTGCCGCGGTGCAGCGAGAGGAAGGGCTCGACCTCGCGGTGCGCGAGCAGCCCGGCGACGAAGTCGACGTCGGCGGGCTCGGCGCGGCGGAGCCTGACGCCTTCGGCGTCACGACATCGCCTCGCACAAACGCCGACGGCTTTGCTGTCGCCTTTGTGCTCGGCTTCGTCTCTCACGCAGCCGAGTCCGCCACCGGCCGGCGCTGCAGGCGCCAGACGCCCGAGCCGAGCGCCACTCCGCCGAGGATCAACCCGAGCCCGACGAGCATCGACGGCCGGAGTGGCTCGTCGAGGATCAGCGATCCGTACAGGAGCGCGAACGCCGGGATCAGGTACGTGACCAGCGAGAGCCGCGCAGCGCCGTACAGCCCCAGGATCCGGAACAGGAAGAGCTGCGCGACCGCGGTCCCCAGCACCGCCAGCCCGAGGAGCGAGAGCACCGGCTTCCATCCGGGCGCATGCTCGGGGAGCTGGAAGAGCGCGAACGGCACCAGCAGCAGCCCGCCGTAGAGCATCGAGGCGGTCGCGAGCACCGGCCCGGTCGCGCGGCCGAGGGCCCGCTGCCCGTAGAGCCCGCCGCCCGCGTAGCACAACGAGGCGAGCACGACCGCGAGCGTTCCCGCCACCGCCCAGCCACCCCCCTCCGGGTGGACGCCGGCGAGCACACCGACGCCGAGAAGGCCGACGAGGATGCCGACCAGCTTGACTCCGCTCGAGCGCTGGCTCGGGTTGAACTTGATCGCCAGCAAGGCGACGAAGATCGGGACCGACGCCTGCGCGATCGCGGCGACGCCGGAGTCGATGTGCGTCTCGCCCCACGCGATCAGCGTGAAGGGGATCGCGCCGTTGATCGCGCCGAACACGAAGCCGTCACGCCAGGCTCCGCGCACCTGCGTGACCGCCGCACGTCCACCCGTCGTCACGGCCAGGAACGCGAGCAGCAACAGGCCGCCGATCAGGAGGCGGAGCGCCATCAACACGGTCGGCTCGAAGCCGCGGACGCCGACCTTGATGAACAGGTACGACGAGCCCCAGATCGCCGCGAGCGTGAGGATCAGGGGGCCGTAGCGGCGGGACATCTCCTTCACGGTAACGCGGGCGTCGTCGTCGGGCTTCCCCGATAGGCTGCCCGCTCTTCGCGATCCGGGCGGGCTCTGCCCATCCGGATCTGCTGGATAAACTGCCTTCCTGAGCCAGGTCGCGGAACCTCTCCACCGCACGCTCGGTCTGACGGACGGGGAGCTCGACCGTATCCGCGGGCTGATGGGACGCGACCCGAACCACTTCGAGCTGGCGGTGTTCTCGCTGCTCTGGTCGGAGCACTGCGGCTACAAGCACTCGGCCCTGCTGCTGAAGCGGTTCTCGAGCGAGGGCGAGCGCGTGCTCCAGGGGCCGGGCGAGAACGCCGGCGTGCTCGACCTCGGCGAGGGCGAGGCGGTTGCCTTCAAGGTCGAGTCGCACAACCACCCGACCGCAGTCGAGCCCTTCCAGGGCGCGGCCACCGGGGTCGGCGGGATCCTCCGAGACATCGTCGCGATGGGAGCTCGGCCGGTGGCGCTGCTCGACGGGCTGCGCTTCGGCGAGCCAGGGCACGCGTTCGACCGAGCGGTGGCTGGAATCGGCGCCTACGGCAACTCGGTCGGCGTCCCAACCGTCGGCGGCGAGGCGTTCTTCCACCAGAGCTATGCGGACAACTGCCTGGTCAACGCGATGTGCGTCGGGCTGCTGCCGTCCGACCGCGTCACGCGGGCGAAGGCGCAGACGCCCGGCCATCTGCTCGTCCTCTACGGCGCCACGACCGGCCGAGACGGGATCGGCGGCGCAAGTGTGCTCGCCAGCCAGGAGCTCGGCGAGGGCGCGGCGGAGAAGCGGCCCTCGGTGCAGATCGGCGACCCGTTCACCGGCAAGAAGCTGATCGAGGTCTCCGTCGAGCTGGTCGAGCAGGGGCTGGTCGAGTCGCTCCAGGACTGCGGCGCCGCCGGGCTGGCGTCCGCGCTCGCGGAGATGGCGCGTGACGGCGCCGGCGTCGACGTCCACCTGGACCGCGTGCCCTTGCGCGAGGAGCTGGAGCAGTGGGAGATCATGATCTCGGAGTCGCAGGAGCGGATGGTCGCGGTCCTACGTGAAGATTTCCTGGGCCGAGCGGAGGAGATCTTCACGCGGTGGGAGCTCGCCCATGCCGTCATCGGCACGGTCACGGATACCGGGCTCCTTCGCTGCTACCACGACGGCGAAACGGTCGGTGAGATCCCCGCGCGGTTCCTCACCGACGAGGCGCCGCGCTACCGCGTCGAGCTCTCGCCCCGCCCGGTCGAGCCGGAGCCGCCGGCTCCCGTCGGGCCGTATGTCGAGAACGCACTGCTCGAGCTGCTGGCCTCCCCGAACATCCGCTCGCGGGGCTGGATCTACGAGCGCTACGACCACCTCGTCGGCTCGAGGACGGTGCGCCGCCCCGGGCTCGACGCGGCGGTGCTGCGGCTGCGACCCTCGCTGCGCGGGCTGGCGCTTGCGCTGGATGGGCCGGGCCGGGCCGCGCGCGCGGCGCCGCGGACCGGCGGGGCGCTGGCCGTGCTGGAGGCGGCACGGAACGTCGCCTGCGCCGGCGGCGAGCCGCTCGGGCTGACCGACTGCCTCAACTTCGGCAACCCGGAGAAGCCGGAGATCGCCTGGGAGCTCGCCGAGGCGATCGAGGGGATGGCGCGGGCGGCCGAGGCACTGCGTATTCCCGTCGTCTCCGGGAACGTCTCGCTCTACAACGAGACCGACGGCCGGGCGATCCTGCCGGCGCCCGTGGTCGGCTGCGTCGGTCTGGTGCCGGACGTGACCGTGATTCCCGGCCGCTGGCGGGAGGGCGACGTCGTGCTGCTGGCGGGGGCCCCCGATCTAACGCTCGCCTGGTCGGAGTACCAGGCGCTCTACGGCGAGCCGGGCGGGGCGCGGCCGCGCCTCGACCTCGGCGCCGAGCGGGCGCTGGTCGAGTTCCTCTGGCGGTCGGCTCCGGTCCTGTCGCTCGCGCACGACGTATCCGGCGGAGGGTCGGCGGTCGCCCTCGCCGAGGCGGCGCTGTGGAGCGGCCTCGGAGCCGAGGTCGACCTGCCCGACGACCTGCCCGCCTGGTTCGGCGAGGGCGGCGGCCAGGCGGTGATCGCGTGCGCGCGCAGGGACGTCTCTCGCCTCGAAGGAACCCCGCTCCGGGAGCTGGGCGTGGTCGGCGGAGACCGTCTGCTCGAGGTCCCGCTGCCGGAGCTCGAGCAGGCGTGGAGGGGGCACTGATGTGCGGCGTGCTCGGCGTCTGTGCCCCAGACCGCGACGTCGCGCGGCTCGCGCACTTCGGGCTGCACGCGCTCCAGCACCGCGGCCAGGAGTCGGCCGGAATCGCCGTCTCCGACGGCAACCACCTGACCGTGCTGCGCGAGATGGGCCTGGTCGCGCAGGTTTTCAGCGAGCAGAAGCTCAGCGGCCTTCGCGGCCAGCTGGCGATCGGGCACACCCGCTACTCGACCACCGGCTCGGCCCAGTGGTCGAACGCGCAGCCGATCGTCCAGCACGGACGAGCGCGCACGGTCGCGCTCGGGCACAACGGCAACCTGGTGAACGCGGGCGAGCTGCGCGACGAGCTGGCGGCGGACGGGGTGAAGCTCGGGTCGAGCTCGGACACGGAGCTGATCGCCGCGCTGATCGCCGGCGACCCCGCGCCGCTGGCGGACGCGGTCGCGAACGCGATGGCCCGGCTGGAGGGCGCCTACTCCGTGACGGCGCTCGCGGAGGGCAAGCTGCTCGCGTTCCGCGACCCGCACGGCTTCCGGCCGCTGGTCCTGGGACGGCTTGTCGGACGGCTGGGTGGTCGCCTCCGAGACGTGCGCGCTCGACCTGGTCGGCGCCGAGTTCGAGCGAGAGCTCGGCCGCGGCGAGCTGGTGGTCGCCGACGAGGACGGCCTCGAAGCGCGCCAGGCCGTGCCGACGGCAGACGGCGCCCTCTGCATCTTCGAGTTCTTCTACCTCGCCCGCCCGGACACCCGGCTCGAGGGCGTCGAGGTGCACGCCGCCAGGGTGCGGATGGGCGAGCGGCTGGCCGAGGAGGCGCCGGTCAAAGCCGACCTCGTCCTGCCCATCCCCGACTCGGGGACGCCGGCGGCGATCGGCTTCTCCCGCGCGACCGGCATCCCGTTCAGCGAGGGACTGATCAAGAACCGCTACGTCGGGCGCACGTTCATCCAGCCCGACCAGGAGCTGCGCCAGCAGGGAATCCGGCTGAAGTTCAACCCACTCGCCGAGGTGGCGGGCAAGCGGGTGGTGATCGTCGACGACTCGATCGTGCGCGGGAACACGACGCGCCAGATCGTCGCGATGCTGTTCGACGCCGGGGCGACCGAGGTGCACGCGCGGATCTCTTCGCCGCCGGTGATCGGACCGTGCTTCTACGGCATCGACCTCGCCGACGAGAGTGAGTTGATCGCCGCCCACCGCTCCGTCGAGGAGGTACGGGAGTCGATCGGCGCCACCTCGCTCGCCTACATCTCGCTCGCCGGCCTCCAGGCGTCGACCCGCCGCCCTGCCGCGGCGCTATGCCGCGCGTGCCTGACCGGCACCTACCCGACGCGGATCCCGGAGGACAGGAAGCTGGCGAAGCTGCGGTTCGAGCCGGCGCGCGCGTAGGCACCCGCCGACCTACGCCGCGTGTCCCGGAACGTGCACGATCTCGAGCTTGATCCCATCCGGGTCGTAGAAGAAGACCGCGTAGTAACCCGGGATGTACGAGTACTCCTCGGGGCCACTCTCGATCGGCACGCCCCGCGCCCGCAGCCAGTCCGCCCGCTCGTCCACCTCGAACCGCGACGGGGCCTCGAACGCGACATGGTGGACGCCGATCCGGTAGCGGTCGAACGGGCCGTCGGTGTCGGCCTGCGCCTCGCGGAGCCCGAGCGAGCTCCCCGGGCCAGAGATGTACCAGATCGTCTCGCCGCGCTCGCCTTCGACCTCGCCGACCCGGTGCCAGCCGAGCGGCTCCAGGAGCTCGCGGTAGAACGGCAGGCTGCGGAGAATCGAACTGACGACGAGATCGACGTGGTGAAAGCCGGTGGAGCGCAACTCCTGCCCACTCCATCATCTACCTCGGGCCGGATACCTCTCGGCCGTAGCGGACCGCGCGGGTAGCCGCGCGGCGATCGACTCCCTCGTCGAGCAACTGCTGGCGCTCCTCGCTCTCGCGTGCCCAGCGCAGGAAGAGCCAGGCCAGCGCGCCGAGCGTGACCAGAGAGCCCTCCAGCATCATCACCCCGCCGGCGATCCCCTGGTCGGCGTGCGGCGAGATCCCCCAGCGCTCGACCGGATGCTCGTACGCCGTGTAGAAGACGCCGCCCGACCAGACGAAGATGTTGCCGAGGACCGTCTCGACGAGCCGGACGGCGGCGATGTAGCCGAGCTTCATCCCGGTGCCGAACCACGCGGGTCCCGGCAGTACCTCCACGACCGGAGCCCACATCAGCGCGCCGCATGTGAAGAAGAGCAGGTGCTGGACTGCGTGGATCCCCGAGTGATGGAGCGCACCCTGGTAGGCGACCGGCAGGTGCCAGAGAAGGAGGTTCGCCGCCCAGAGCGGGAAGGCGACGTACGGCAGTGTCAGGAAGCGCAGGCGCATCACCGCCGGCAGCGCCAGCACCGGCCTGAGCAGCGGCCCGGTCAGCCCGGCGACGAAGCAGAGCGGCGCGAGGTCGCCGAGCAGGATGTGCTGGATCATGTGGACGAAGAAGAACTGCTGCTCGCCGAGGGCATGGATCGGCGAGGCGACGGCGAGGAAGGCGAGGATCAGCCCGAGCCCGAACACCAGCCGGCGCCAGAGCTCGACCGGCGTGCCGCGGTTCGCGAGCGTCGCCGCCCGGCGGTAGTAGAGGAACCCGGAGGCCGCGATCAGCAGGAACGCCGCAGGGTCGAACGTCCAGCTGGTCAGGGGCGACGGGCCCACGGGGTCAGTGTAGGAGTCAGGCCTTGCGCCCGACGAAGATCGCCCACCCGAGCAGCGGCCGCCGCGAGCGGAAGTAGTCGGCGCGGCGCTGTTCGTGTCGAGCGCGAAGCTCCTCGTCGGGCTGCTCGGCCAGCCACTCCTCCATCGCCCGCCAGTGCAGGCTCTCGTAGCGGTCCCAGTCGTCCTCCGACGCGGCGACGAGCCCCGTCAGCGTGAAGCCTTCCCCCTCGAGGCGGCCAGCAGTCTCGGCGAGCTGGACGTAGCCCTCGGGATCGACGCCGTCCGGGAGCGGCCACCGGCGCCAGAACGGCTCGCCGATCGCGACGAAGCCGCCTGACCGGACCGCCGGCCGGAGGGCAGCCGCCGCGTCGGCGATCGATCCCCAGACGAAGGCGGCGCCGAGGCAGAGGGCGGCGTCGAGAGTGTCGGGCTCGAGCTCGATCCCCGCCCCGTCGGCAGTCCGGATCTCCACCAGCCCGTCCAGGCCCGCTGCAGCCACGCGCTCGCGGGCGGCGTCGGCGAATCCCGGCCGGATCTCGACGCCGGTGATCCGGCACCCGTAGGCGGCGGCGAGGATGGCCGCCGGGCCGCCCTTGCCGCAGGCAACGTCGAGTACACGGCTCTCGGCGCTCAGCCGCAGGTAGCTGCCGAGGAGCAGGATCTTCTCCGCGCTCGTCGGGTTCTGGATCTCGTGGTCGCGCTCGGCGATCTCGTAAGGCCAGTCCATGTCCGAAGCCTAGGCTTAGACTCGCGAAGGTGGGCACCGAGCCGAGCTACGAGGCGGCGGGGGTCTCGCTCGCGACCGCGGGAGCGGTGGTGGAGCGGCTGCGGGCGGCAGTCGAGTCGACGGGTGCCTCCGGATTCGGAGCCTTTGCCGGCCTGTACCCACTGGACGATCGCAGGCTGCTCGCCGCCTCGATGGACTCGATCGGGACGAAGCCGATGGTTGCCCGCGGGCGCGGCCTGCTCCGCAACTGCGGCGCCGACATGGCCGCGCACTGCATCAACGACGTGGCGACGACCGGCGCCGAGCCGCTGTTCCTCCTGGACTACGTGGCGGCGAACCGGCTCGACCTCGACGAGGTAGCCGAGCTGGTCGACGGCGCCGCCGAGGTGTGCCGCGCGGCCGGCTGCGCGCTGGTCGGCGGCGAGACGGCGGAGATGCCCGGCGTCTACCGGGAAGGCGAGCTCGACTTCGCCGCCACCTGCGTCGGGCTCGTCGACCGGGCCGACGTGATCGACGGGTCGCGGGTGGAGCGGGGGGACGTCGTCGTCGGCTTTCCATCGGCCGGCGTGCACGCGAACGGGTTCACGCTCGTCCGGCAGGTGCTCGCGGTCGAGGGCTACGACGGGGACGATCTGCTCGCGCCGACGCGGCTGTACCTCGACGAGGTCCGCGCGCTGCGGCGGGCCGGCGACGTGCATGCGCTCGCCCACGTGACCGGCGGCGGCATCGAGGGAAACCTCTCGCGCGTGCTGCCCGAGGGGCTCCGAGCCCGGATCGACTGGGACGCATGGGAGCGGCCCCCCGTGTTCGGTTGGCTCGCGCGCCACGTGGACGAGGACGAGCTGCGCCGGGTCTTCAACCTGGGGATCGGCTACTGCGCCGTCGTGCCGGAGGCGGCGGGGCGGCAGATGATCGGGCGCATCGCATGATCGGCGTGCTGGCCTCGGGCGAGGGGACGAACCTGCAGGCGCTGATCGACGCCGGTCTTCCGATCGTCGCGGTCGCCTCCGACAAGCCCGGGGCCCGCGCGCTCGAGCGGGCCGGCGCGGCAGGGATCCCGGCGGAGCAGTTCGCCGACGAGGGCTCGATGGCCGACTGGCTGGAGGAACGCGGCGTGCGCCTGGTCGTGCTCGCGGGCTACATGCGTCTCCTGTCGACGGCGTTCCTCGAGCGCTTCGACCCGATCGTCAACGTCCACCCCTCCCTGCTCCCGGCGTTCCCGGGCCTGCGGGCGATCGAGCGCGCCGTCGAGGCGGGCGTGCGCGAGACCGGCGTGACCGTGCATCTCGTCGACGAGGGCATCGACACGGGCCCGGTGCTCCGGCAGGAGCCGGTGCCGGTGGAGCCGCGATCGACGCTCGTACAGCGGATCCACGAGGTCGAGCACCGGCTGCTGCCCGAGGTGGTGAGGGAACTGTGCCTCGTGCGCTGATCTCGGTCTACGACAAGACGGGACTCGAGGATTTCGCGGGCGGACTGCACGAGCTCGGCTGGGAGCTCGTGGCGAGCGGCGGCACCGCCACGTTCCTCGACGAGCACGGGTTGCCGGTGAAGAGGCTGGAGACCATCACGGGCTTCGCCGAGCTGCTCGGACACCGCGTCGTCACCCTGCACCCGGCTGTCCACGGCGGCATCCTGGCCCGGCGGGACGTTCCGGAGGATCTGGCCGACCTGGCCGCGCACGGGATCGAGCCGTTCGACCTCGTCGTCGTCAACCTCTACCCGTTCACGGAGACCGCCTCGCGCCGCGGCGTGACCGAGGAGGAGGTCGTCGAGATGATCGACATCGGCGGCCCGACGCTGCTGCGTGCGGCGGCGAAGAACTTCCTCCATGTCGCGGTGGTCGCGCGGGTGGAGCGCTACGGGGGCGTGCTGGCCGAGCTGGGCGAGGCGGGCCGGCTCTCGGTCGACACCCGGCGGTCGCTCGCGGGCGAGGCGTTCGTCGTGACCGCCGCCTACGAGTCGGCGATCTCGACGTGGTTCCACGAGCGGGAGACGTTCCCGGAGGGATTGATCCCGACGTTCTGGAAGGAACGGAATCTCGCCTACGGCGAGAACCCACACCAGCGCGCGGCCTACTACTCCGAGGCCGGCGCGCGCCGCCACCTGCTCTCGCGGGTCGACCAGCACGGCGGCAAGGAGCTCTCGTACAACAACCTCAACGACCTGTCGGCCGCCCGGCAGCTCGCCGACGAGTTCACGCTGCCCGCCTGCGTGATCGTCAAGCACACGAACCCGTGCGGGGTCGCGGTCGCGGGTTCGATCGAGGAGGCCTATCCGCGTGCGGTCGAGGCCGACCCCGTGTCGGCGTACGGCGGGGTGGTCGTCCTGAACCGGCCCGTATCGGCCGAGCTGGCGGAGCTCATCGCCGGGCAGTTCGTGGAGGTGCTGTTCGCGCCCGGGTACGAGGACGGCGCGCTCGACGTGTTGCGCAGGAAGGAGGCCGTGCGGCTACTCGACTCGGCCGAGCGGCGGTTGGCGACCAACCGTGAGCGGGACTACCGGCGGGTGGTCGGCGGCCTGCTCGCCCAGGACCGCGACGACGATGTCGAGGATCGCGAGGGGATGATCGTGGTCTGCGGCGATCCAGACGAGGCGGACTGGGGCGACCTGCTCTTCGCGTGGCGCGTCTGCAAGCACGTGACGTCGAACGCGATCGTGATCGCAAAGGGGCTGCGGACGGTCGGGATCGGCGCCGGGCAGATGTCGCGCGTGGACGCGGTGCGGCTCGCGGTCGAGAAGGCGCGCGAGCACGGCCACGACCCGGCCGGCGCGGCCCTCGCCTCAGACGCCTTCTTTCCGTTTCCGGACGGCCCGGCGACGGCGCTCGATGCCGGGGTCGGCTCGATCATCCAGCCGGGCGGCTCGAAGCGCGATGCCGACGTGGTGGCCGCGGTCGAACGCGCCGGCGCGACGATGGTCTTCACCGGCCGGCGTCACTTCCGCCACTAGCGACGGGGACTAGCGGGCCTCGAAGAGCTCGACGGGATTGCCGGCCGGATCGTCGAGCACGATCTGACGTCCGCCTGGGCCGTCGACCACGTCGTTCCTGAAGGCGACGCCGCTCTGCTCGAGCGCGGCCACCGTGCCGGCCAGATCGTCGACCTCGACTACCAGCCTGTTCCATCCGCCTGGCTCGGGGATCCGCCCGTCCGGCATCGGCCGCGCGGCGGAGCTCTGCGGTCCGCTCAGCCACAGTGACAGGCCGTCACGCGCGACAATCGCGAAGGCCGGGCCGAACCGCTGCGCAAGCTCGAACCCGAGCCGCTCCGTGTAGAACCCGACGGCCTCGTCGACATCGGGGACGATGTATCGCACGACAGCCACAGGCTGTCAGTACATCATGCTCCCGTGACACCCGAGCCTCCGACCTTCGACGACGTCCTCGCCGCACGCGACCGGATCGCGCCGTACCTGATCCCGACCGCGCTGAATCGCTACCCCGCGCTCGACGAGCTCGTCGGCGCCGAGGTCTGGGTCAAGCACGAGAATCATCAGCCGGTCTGCAACTTCAAGGTGCGCGGCGGAGTCAACCTCGTCTCACAGCTCTCCGACGACGAGCGGCGCCGCGGAGTGATCACCGCGTCGACCGGGAACCACGGCCAGTCGATCGCCTTCGCCGGGCGCCTGTTCGGCGTGCGCACGGTGATCTGCGTCCCGGAGGGCGCCAATCCCGTGAAGGTCGGGTCGATCCGTGGCCTCGGCGGCGAGATCGTCGAGCACGGGCGCGATTTCGACGACGCCCGCGAGCACTGCGAGGCGCTGGCGGAGGAGCACGGCTACCGCTACGTCCACTCGGGAAACGAGCCGCACCTGATCGCGGGCGTGGGCACGCATACACTCGAGACGCTCGAGCGGCAGCCCGATCTCGACGCGCTGATCGTGCCGATCGGCGGCGGCAGTGGAGCGGCCGGAGCCTGCGTCGCCGCCGCTGCACTTCGGCCCGAGCTTCGCGTGATCGGTGTGCAGTCCGAGGCCGCGCCTGCCGCTTACCGCTCGTGGACAGAAGGTCGCATCGCGCAGGAGCAGATGCACACCGCAGCCGAGGGGCTCGCCACCAGGATCGGCTTCGAGCTCCCGCAGCAGATCCTCCGTGAGCATCTCGACGACTTCGTGCTGGTCTCCGAGGACGAGATCCGCGACGCGACGCTGGCGCTGCTGGAACGCACCCGCAACCTGATCGAAGCATCCGGCGCGGCCCCTCTGGCCGCGGCGCTGAAACTCGGCCTGGCGGGCCGAAAGGTCGGATTGATCGCATCCGGCGGCAACATGACGCTCGATCAGCTCCACGACCTCCTCGAAGCCCGGGCGTAGACTCCCGCGGGTGCCGACCGAGGGCACCATCTCGTACGCAGGCGGCGAGACCTGGTACCGCGTCGTCGGCGAAGGCGAGGACCCGGGCAAGCTGCCTCTGCTCTGCCTGCACGGCGGTCCAGGTGCGCCGCACGACTACCTCGAACCGCTGGAGGCGCTCGCCGCCGCCGGCCGCCGGGTCGTCTTCTACGACCAGATCGGCTGCGGCCGCTCCTGGATCGAGAAGCCCGCCGACTTCTGGACGGTCGAGCTGTTCGTGGCCGAGGTCCAGGCAATGCGCGACGGCCTCGGCCTCGGCCGCATCCACCTGTTCGGCTCGTCCTGGGGCGGGATGCTCGCGATGGAGTACGCCCTGACGCAACCGGCCGGCCTCGCGAGCCTGGTCCTCTCCTCCTCGCCGGCGAGCATCCCCCTGTGGGAGGCAGAGACCGGCCGCCTCCGCCGCGAGCTCCCCGAGGAGACGCAGGGCGTCCTCGACGAGCACGAGGCAAACGGCACGCTCGACTCCCCCGAGTACGAGGCAGCCTCGATGGAGTTCTACAAGCGCCACGTCTGCCGGGTCGACCCGTTCCCCGACTGCGTGCTCCGCACCTTCAACGGCCTCGCCGAGCACCCCGACGTCTACATGACGATGCAGGGGCCGAACGAGTTCGTGATCACGGGCACGCTCAAGACCTGGGACATCACCGGCCGCCTCGCCGAGATCGAGGTCCCGACGCTGATCACTGCCGGCGCCCATGACGAGTTCACGCCTGTTCAGGCGCAACGACTGAACGAGGGCATCAACGGCTCCGAGCTCGTCACCTTCGAACACGCCTCGCACATGCAGTTCGTCGAGGAGCCCGAGCGCTACCGGGAGCTCGTCGCCGGGTTCCTCGAGCGCGTCGAGCAGGGATAGGCTTCCCGCGCGTGCCGCGCGAGTACCCGACGCTGCTCGACCTGATCGGCGGAACGCCGATCGTCCGCCTCCAGAAGATCGGCCGCGAGCTGGGGTCGACCCTGCTGGTCAAGCTCGAGTACCTCAACCCGGGCGGTTCGAACAAGGACCGGATCGCGCTGAGCATGATCGACGAGGCCGAGCACACCGGGAAGCTGAAGCCCGGCGGGACGATCGTCGAGCCGACCTCGGGCAACACCGGCGTCGGGCTCGCGCTGGCCGCCGCGATCAAGGGCTACAAGATGATTTTCGTCGTCCCCGACAAGGTCGCGCCGGAGAAGATCGCCCTGCTGCGCGCGTTCGGAGCCGACGTCGTCATCTGCCCGACCGCAGTCGAGCCCGATTCGCCGGAGAGCTACTACCTCGTCTCCGACCGGCTCGCGGAGGAGATCCCCGGCGCGTACAAGCCGGACCAGTACTCGAACGCGGGCAACCCGGAAGCGCACTACCGGACGACCGGGCCGGAGATCTGGGAGCAGGTCGGCGGCGAGCTCGACGTGATCGTGATCAGTGTCGGCACCGGCGGCTCGATCACCGGCACAGCCCGTTACCTGAAGGAGCAGAAGCCCGACCTGGTCGTCGTCGGCGCCGACCCGGAGGGGTCGATCTACTCCGGCGGCCCAGTCCATCCATACCTGGTCGAGGGGATCGGCAAGGACACGTTCCCTGCGACCTTCGACCCGTCGGTCGTCGACGAGTACGTGCAGGTCTCCGACCGCGACACGTTCGTGACGACGCGCCGGCTCGCCCGCGAGGAAGGGATCCTCGCCGGCGGATCTGGCGGGACGTCGGTCTTCGCGATGCTCGAGGCTGCGAGACGCCACGGGCCCCGAAAGACGATCCTGACCACCATCCCCGACGGTGGTCGCGGCTACCTCTCGAAGGTCTACGACGACAACTGGATGCTCGAGCACGGCTTCCTCGAGCGCCACGGCCCACCCGACACCGTCGAGCAGGTGCTCGCGTTCAAGCATGCGGAGAACGGCATGCCCGACCTGGTCACCTGCGAGCCGCACGAGAAGCTCGGCGTCGCCATCGAGCTGATGCAGCGCTACGGGATCTCACAGCTTCCGGTCGTCCGCAACGCGCCCGTCGAGAGCCTCGCGGACGTGATCGGCTCGCTGAACGAGCGCACGCTCCTCGACCGCGTCTTCCGCAACCCAGACGCCCTCGGCGAGGACGTCGCCGCGGCGATGCAGCCCCCGCTCGGCGCCGTCGACATGCTCGATTCCGTGGACGAGGTGTTCGCCGACCTGCGCGAGCGCAATCAGGCGGTCGTCGTCGCGCGCGAGGGCAGGCCCGAGGCCGTCCTCACCCGGTCGGACCTGCTCGAGTACCTCGCCCACCGCCGCTAGGCGAGTGCGCGTCGCCCTGATCTCGGACTCGCACGGGAACGCCGTCGGGCTGCGCGCCGCGCTCGACGACATCGAGCGGCGCCGCGCCGACCTCGTCGTCGCCCTCGGAGACATGGCACAGGGCGGGCCGCAGCCGACCGAGTGCCTCGAGCTCCTGCGCAGCGTGGGAGCCCGCGTGGTGCTGGGGAACTCCGACGCCTTCCTGCTCGATCCGGACGCCGGCGCCGAGGTCACGACGGACCGACAGCTGACGCAGCGCGAGTGGAGCCTCTCGCAGCTCACGACGGAGGACGTCGAGTACCTGCGCGCGTTCGAGGCGACGGTCGAGGTCGACCTCGACGGCCTGCGGCTGCTCTGCTTCCACGCGTCGCCGACGGACTACGACACCGTCGTTCTCCCCGAGGACCCGCCGGATGCCTTCGCCGGCACCGGCGCCGACCTGTTGGCCGGCGGTCACGTCCACGTCCCGCAGCTCCGGCGGGTCGGAACGGCCCGGTACATCAACCCGGGCAGCGTCGGGCTCGGGTACGACCACCTCCAGCCCGAGGACGACTTCCGCTTCGACGCGTGGGCCTCGTATGCGATCGTCGAGGCGCCGTCGGTGGAGTTCCACCGCGTGCCCTTCGACCTCGAGGAGCTGGCGGCAGCCACACGCGCGAGCGGGCTGCCGCTCGCGGAGGAAGTCTCCAGCCGCTACCGGCGTTCCTAGAGGAGTGCGGCTCTACAACTCGCAGCTCTCCGGCAACTGCTGGAAGGTGCGCCAGATCCTCGCGCTGCGCGGGATCGGGTACGAGCGGGTCGAGGTCGACGTCTTCGACCGCTCGAACCGGCCCGAGCTTCTCGGCGGGAAGAACCCGGCGCTGCGCGTGCCGACGCTCGAGCTGGACGACGGCCAGTTCCTCGCCGAGTCGAACGCGATCCTCTGGTACTTCGGCGACCGCTCGCCATACCTCCCCGACGACGCGCTCGCCCGGGCCCGTGCCCTCCAGTGGATGTTTTTCGAGCAGTACGAGGTGGAGCCGTCGATCGCCGTCGCACGGTTCTGGATCGCGCTGCTCGGCGAGCGGGAGAAGTACGCAGAGGAGCTGGAGGCGAAGTGGCGCGCCGGCAACCGCGCCCTCGCCGCGCTGGACGGCCATCTCGAGGGCCGCGACTGGCTCGTCGGCGAAGGCTTCACGATCGCCGACATCTCGCTGTACGCGTACACGCACCTGGCGCAGGACGGCGGTTTCGAGCTCGGGCGTTACCCGAAGGTCCAGGTGTGGCTCGAGCGAGTCGCGGCGGTGCCGGGCTACATCCCGCTCGAAGCGTAGGCGGCGGCGTGGAGACCGTCTCGATCGCACAACTACGCCGCTACGTCGTCGCGCACCAGCGGTACGCGACCCGGTTTCGCCGGGCGCGGGCCGACGATGTCGCCTCGACGATCAGCCGTCTCGGCTGCGTCCAGCTCGACTCGATCTCGACCGTCGGACGGGCGCACCGGCTGACGCTGGGATCACGCATCGGCGCGTACCCGGAGGCGTCCGTCTCGCGCCTGCTGAAGAACGGCCGCATCTTCGAGTACTGGGCGCACGAGGCCTGTCTCGTCCCGATCGAGGACTATCCGCTCTTCAAGCGGCGCATGGAGCATCTCCGCGAGCGGCACTGGTGGGGACGGAAGCACGACCACGACCCGGAGGTGAAGGAGCGCGTGCTCGACGCGCTGCGATCGAACGGGGCGCTGCCGACCCGGTACTTCGAGGGCGGCGGCGGAGGCGGCGGCATGTGGAACTGGAAGCCGGAGAAGCGGATCCTCGAAGACCTGTTCGCCGCCGGTGAGGTCGTGGTCGCCGGCCGCGACGGCTTCCAGCGGCTGTACGACCTGCCCGAGCGCGTGATCCCGCGCGCGCACCTGGAGGCGGCCGTGCCCTCGGAAGAGGAGTTCCGGCGCAACTATGCGCTGCGGGCCGTCGAGGGCCGCGGCGCCCTGACCGAGTCGGGGATCGCCGAGCACTGCCGCTTCCAGGGCGGCGCCAAGGCGATGCGGCCGGTCGTGGACGAGCTCGTGGCAACCGGGCTCGTGCGGCGGGTCGCGGTCGACGACGGCGGGCCGCCGGTGGTCGTGCCGGCCGATGCCGAGATCGACGGCGCGCCGGCGGGCGGCGTGCTGCTCTGTCCGTTCGACAATCTCGTCTGGGACCGCGCCTTCCTCGAGCGCGTCTTCGACTTCACGCATGTGATCGAGGTCTACAAGCCGGCCCCACAGCGGGTATACGGCTACTACGTGCTGCCGCTCCTGTACGGCGACCGGCTGGTCGGGCGGGTGGACCTCAAGTCCGATCGGGCCGAGGGCGTGCTGCGCGTGCGCGCGATCCACCTCGAGGCGGGCGTGCGACGGTCGGGAGCGCTCGAGACGGCTCTCGAGAAGGCGCTGGATCGGCTGGCGCGCGTCCTCGACCTCGAGCGCGTCGAACGGTGAGAGACGAAGCCGAGGTCTCGCCCGAGGAGGCCCGGCGGATCGCCGTTCGGGCCCAGCTCCTCGACGGCACGGCTAGCGGGGTCCTCGACACGGTGCGCCGTCTCGGTTTCCTCCAGATGGATCCGATCTCCACGGTTGCCCCGCCCCAGTACCTCGTCCTCTGGAGCAGGTTGGGAATCTACGACCGGGAAGAGCTCGACCTCCTGCTCTGGGAGGAGCGGAAGCTCGTCGAGTGGGACGCGTTCCTCTGGCCCATGGAGGTCCTGCCGCTCCTGAAAGCGCGGATGCGACGCCGCGACCGGCCACTCGACCTGCGGCAGATCGCATGGCTGAAGGAGAACGCGTCGTATCGCCGCTACGTACTGCGCGAGCTGGAGCGGCGCGGGCCTCTCCTCTCCCGCGAGATCGCCGACCACGAGCCGACGGAGCGCGAGGCGCACCGCTGGTGGGGCGAGCGGAAGATGGGCCTGCTGCTCGGCGTGCTGAACGCGCGCGGCGAGGTGGCGGTCGTCGGCCGACGTGGGAAGCAACGCGTCTGGGACCTCGCCGAGCGCTGGTACCCGGAGACCGAGAGCGTGCCGTGGCCGGAGGCGAGACGCATCTTCGAGGAGCAGCGCTTCCGGGCGCTCGGCGTCAAGCTCGAGAAGGGACGGCTCGTCGCGCACCCCGATGCCCAAGCGGGTGCGGTGAGGGACACCGTCACCTTCCTCTCCCCCTTCGATCGGCTGGTTCACGACCGCGATCGGGCGGAGGCGCTGTGGGGCTTCCGCTACCGGCTGGAGATGTACGTGCCGGCCGCGAAACGCGAGTACGGCTACTACGTCCTGCCGATCCTGCGCGGCGATCGAATCGTCGGCCGGATCGAGCCCGTGCACGACCGACAGGAGGGCCGGCTGCACGTGCGCGGCGTGTGGTGGGAGGACGGCGTGCGGCCGGCCCCACTCGACCAGCCGCTGCGGAGGCTCGCGCGCTGGCTCGGAGCTACGATCGCCTGATGGACTTCGAGACCCGCGCGATCCACGAGGGCCAGCAGCCCGACCCGGCGACCGGCGCGATCACCGTTCCGATCTACCAGACCTCGACCTACGTCCACGAGACGGTCGGCAAGCACAAGGGTTACGACTACTCGCGCACGGCGAACCCGACGCGCCGCGCACTCGAGACGTGCCTCGCCTCGCTGGAGAGCGCGGAGTACGGCTTCGCCTTCTCGTCCGGAATGGGCGCGACGACGACGCTGATGCATCTCGTCTCGCCGGGCGACCGTGTCGTCGCCGTGAACGACGTCTACGGCGGCACCTACCGGCTCTTCTCGAAGGTGTACGAGCCGAAGGGCTACGAGTTCGAATTCGTCCCGCACGACGGCGTGGTCGAGGCGATCGACGAGCGCACGCGCCTGGTCTGGGTCGAGACGCCGACGAACCCGCTCCTCAACGTCGTCGACATCCGCGCAGTCGTGGACGCGGCCCACGCCGTCGGCGCCGTCGTCTGCGTCGACAACACCTTCGCGACGCCGTATCTGCAGCGGCCGCTCGAGCTCGGGGCCGACATCGTCGTCCATTCGACCACGAAGTACCTGGGCGGCCACTCCGATCTGATCGGCGGGTTCGCCGCGACGAGCGACCCGACGGTGGCGGAGCGGCTCGCCTTCCTCCAGAACGGCCTCGGCGCCGTCCCGGGCCCGTTCGACTCGTGGCTCGTGCTGCGCGGGCTGAAGACGCTCGCGCTGCGAATGCAGCGACACTGCGAGAACGCGGGCGTGGTCGCCGATTTCCTCAGCGGTCATCCCGCGGCGGAGCGCGTTCTGTACCCGGGACTGTCGGAGCACCCCGGGCACGAGGTGGCCGCCCGCCAGATGTCGGGCTTCGGCGGGATGGTCTCGTTCCTCGCGTCGAGCGCCGACGAGGCGGTCGCACTCGTCTCCCGCACGACGATCTGGAAGCTGGCCGAGAGCCTCGGCGGCGTCGAGAGCCTGATCGAGGTACCGGCCGCGATGACGCACGCCTCGACCTCCGACGCCTCGTTCGCCACACCGCCGAACCTCGTCCGCCTGTCGGTCGGGATCGAGTCGGCAGCCGACCTGGTGGCCGATCTCGAAGCCGCGTTGGCCCGCTCAACCGCGACCGCGTACTAGGCGAGTCGTTACGGACAGCAGTGACAGGCTTAAGCCTGTCACTGCTCGAGACGTATGACGAGTCCGGCCGCCGGGGGCCTTTCGCAAGAATCAGGACATGGCCGCCCCCGACCTCATCGACCTCCACCACCAGACCGAACGCGTCGTCGGCTGCTACCTGCTCGAGACCGCGGACGGGCTCGCCCTGCACGACTGCGGGCCGACCACCTGCCTCCCGGCGCTGAAGCAGGCGCTCGCCGACCGCGGGCTCGAGCTCGCCGACGTCCGCCACCTGCTGCTCTCGCACATCCACCTCGACCACGCCGGCGCCGCCGGCGCGCTGGTCCGCGAGCACCCGGGGTTGCGAGTGCACGTCTCCGAGATCGGCGCGCCGCACGTCGTCGACCCGTCGCGGCTCGAGGCGAGCGCCCGACGGCTCTACGGCGATGCCTTCGACGTCCTCTGGGGCGAGCTCGCGCCGGTTCCTGCCGAGAATGTCGAGGTGGTCGGCGACCGTGTGGTCGGGCTCGAATGTTTCCCCTCGCCCGGCCACGCGTCGCACCACGTCTGCTACCTGCACGAGGACGGCACCGCTCTATGCGGGAGACGCGGCGGGCGTCCGCATCCAGCCGGGCCGGTACGTGCTCCCCGTGTGCCCACCGCCCGACCTCGACGTCGAAGCCTGGTTCCGGACCTTCGACGAGATCGAGCGGCGGCGGCCGGCGCGGCTCGCGCTGATCCACTTCGGCGTCGCCGACTCGCCGTCCGAGCACCTCGTGCTCGTCCGCCAAGAGCTGACGAGGTGGGCGGAGCGCGGCCGTGAGGCGCCGGACGAGCAGGCGTGGGTGGAAGCGGCACGACGCGACCTCGAGGCAGCGGTCGGCGCGGACGAGGCCGACCACTGGGAGCGGGCGGCGCCGTTGTGGCAGTCCTACGTCGGGATGAAGCGGTACTGGGACAAGCAGGCGTCGCCCGCAGGCTAGGACCGTTCGGCGAGCGACGCTTCCGCCTGCTGTGGGCGGCGCGAGCCTCGTCGTTCATCGGCAGCGCGATGGCCCCGATCGGGCTGGCCTTCGCCGTGCTCGACACCCTGCACGGATCGAGGACCGAACTCGGCCTCGTGCTCGCCGCACGTGCGATCCCGAACGCAGTCTTCATTCTTCTCGGCGGCGTGATCGCCGACCGGCTGCCGCGCCACCTCGTCATGGTCACCTCGAACGTGGCCAGCATGGCCACACAGGGCGCGGTCGCGGCGCTCCTGCTCACCGGCAACGCCGAGGTCTGGCAGCTCGTCGTGCTCAGCGCGCTGAACGGCACCGTGGCCGCATTTTTCTTCCCGGCGTCGCAGGGGATCGTCCCGCAGACCGTCCCGGAGCCGATGATCCAGCAGGCCAACGCGCTGCTGCGTCTGGCGTTGAACGCCGCCAATGTGTTCGGCGCCGCGCTCGGCGGTGTCCTGGTCGCCGCGGCCGGGCCCGGGTGGGCGATCGCGATCGATGCGGCGAGCTTCGGCGCCGCTGCCCTCTTCACCGCGATGCTCAGCCTCCCAGAGGTCGTCCGCGAGCAAGCGCCGAACTTCGTCCGGGAGCTGGCAGAGGGCTGGGCCGCCTTCCGCTCGCGCGCGTGGCTCTGGTCGATCGTCGCGCAGTTCTCGATCCTGAACGCCGCATTCGTAGGGGCGTTCCAGGTGCTCGGGCCGGTGCAGGCCAACGCGCACTACGACGGAGCGCGCACCTGGGGCCTGATCCTCGGCGCAGAGGCGGCGGGCCTGATCTGCGGCGGCCTGGTGATGCTGCGCGCGAGGCCGCAGCGGATGTTGCTGGTGGCGACCTTTTCGATCCTGCTGCTCGCGCTGCCGCTGGCGCTGCTCGCGCCGCCGCGCAGTGGCCGCAGCCGTCGCGGCCGCGGCCTTCGTCTCCGGCGTCGGGCTCGAGGTCTTCGCCGTCTGCTGGGACACGACCATGCAGCAGCAGATCCCCGAGCACATGCTGTCCCGGCTCTACGCCTATGACGCGCTCGGATCGATCTGCCTCGTACCCCTCGGCCTGGCCGTGATTGGGCCGCTGGCCGATGCAATCGGAACGGAGGCGACGCTCTACGGCGCGGCGGCGCTGATCGTCGCGGCGACGCTGCCGGTGTTCGCCGTGCGCGACGTCAGGGAGCTGCGAAGGAGGTGACCGCGAGGGTCTTCTCTTCGCGCTCGTCGCGGAAGTCCGGGCCGAGCTTCTCCTCGAGCGTCCGCTCCAGGTCGCCGGAGGCCTCGAGCTCCTCGACGATGTCGGCTCCGCCGATGAGCTCGCCGCGGACGAAGACCTGCGGGATCGTCGGCCAGCCCGACTGCGCCGAAAGCTCCTGGCGGATCGCCGGATCCGGAAGGACGTCGACGGCGGTGACCGGCGCGCCCGCCCGCCGGAGCGCCTCGAGCGCCCGCATCGAGTTGCCGCACATGGCCATCTGGGGCGTGCCCTTCATGAACAAGGCGACGTCCTCGCCCTCGATCACCTGCCGGATATTCGAGCTCAGGTCAGTCATCACGTCCCTTTCGTCTTGATGCGCAACTCGTGGATTGTGCCGTCCGCGAGCGGCCCCGCGAGGGCCTCGTTGACGAGGCGGTGCTGGTCGATCAGCGCAAGCCCCGCGAAGCTCGGGCTCGCAACCGTCACCTGGAAGTGGTCGCCGCTGCCGGTGCGGTCCTGCACGTCGAGCTCACCCGCGTCGGGAAAGGCCTGCTCGAGCAGTGCGCGCAGCTGGTCGGTCGCCACGCCGTCCATGCTATCCAGCGGCGTTTCCTAGAGGGACAGACCCGCAGGGTCTGTCCCTACGCACGATCGAGGACCGAGCGGAAGGCGCGGAGGTAGTCGTCCACCATCCGCTCCGGCGAGAAGTGCTGCTCCGCGTAGCGGACGAGCTCGAACGGCTCCAGGCGATCGGCTTCCTCGATCGCCGCGGCCATCAGCCGGTAGTCGTCGACGATGATCCCGCTGCGACCGTGCTCGATCACCTCGGGGACCGCCCCCCACCTGTTCGCGATCACCGGCGTCCCGCACGCCATCGACTCGATCATCACCAGGCCGAACGGCTCCTCCCACTCGATCGGGAACAAGGTTGCCCGCGCGTTCTGGAGCAGTTCGACCTTCTCGCCGTGCGTGACCTCGCCGAGATACTCGATCTCGTCCGAGAGGTGAGGCGCGACGAACTCGTCGAAGTACTGCTGCTCCAGCGGCTCACGCTTCTTGCCGGCGATCTTCAGCGGCAGGCCGGCGGAAAACGCCACGTCGATCGCGCGGTGGCAGCCCTTGTCCGCGCTCATGCGGCCGAGGAACAGCAGGTACTCGCCACGGTGCGGCTTCACCGGGTAGAGCGAGAAGTCGAGCGCGTTCGGGCAGTTCGCCACCCACGGGAAGTCCGGTTTCGGCTTTCGCTGGTTCATCGAGATCGAGATGAAGCCGATCCCCTTCGCGACCTGGGCGATCTGCTCGTAGATCGCCCCGCCCTCGCCGTCGAGCGGCCCATGGATCGTGTGCAGCACCGGCTTCTCGATCAGGCCGCCGATCGCCGCCGCCGGGAGGCCCGAGTGGTCGTTGATCACGTCGAACTCGTCGGCGCGGGCATAGGCGGCCAGGCAGTGCTGGAGCTCGGGGAGCGTCTGACCGATCCGCTCGCTCGGCGCCGTTGGGAAGACGGCCGACAGCGTCGCCTTCGTATGCGAGTCGCCCGAAGCGAACAGCGTCACCTCGTGCCCGGCGTCGACGAGTCCGTCGGCGAGCAGCCAGACGATCCACTCGATCCCCCCGTAACCGGTGGGTGGCACCGGAAACCACACTGGGCTGATCACTGCAATGCGGAGGGGCCGATCCATACCGGTCATGCCCGCTCCACCACCACGTGCCCGTCCTCGAGCCGGACGTCCCACGAGCGCCCGAACGCGGGGACCCCAGAGAGCTGGAGCGACCCGACCCAGTCGGGGAGCCCGTCGTCCACCGTCGTCTCCACGCTCTGCCGCTCATGGTCGGGCGCCAGACCGAGGAGCACCTGCAGGAGTAGCACGGGCGTGCCGGCCGCCCAGGCCTGCGGCCGTGCCGCGGTCGGGTACGCGATCGGGAAGGGAGTCGAGCCGCGCGGCAGCCCGGCGAACACCTCCGGCAGCTCGAAGTCGAAGAAGGCGGCCGCCTCGAGCATCCGCCGGACGATCCGCAGAGCCTCCTCCCGGTACCCGTAGCGCGCAAGCCCCGCCGCGATCAGGGAATTGTCGTGGGGCCAGACGGTGCCGTTGTGGTACGAGAGCGGGCTGTACCCCGCGTCTTCGGTGGACATCGTGCGGACGCCCCAGCCCGACCAGAGCGAGCCGTCGGTCAGCGCCGCGACCACCTGCTCGGCCCGCTCCGGCGGGACGATCCCGCTCCAGAGCAGGTGCCCGATGTTGGAGCACAGCGAGTCGACGCGCTCCTTCTCGGCATCGAGTGCGAGCGCGTAGTACCCGCCGCGCTCGTCGACCCAGAACGCCTCGTCGAAGCGCTGCTGTAGCTGGACGGCGTCGGCCTCGAGCCGCTCGGCGAGCTCCGGATCGTTCCAGGCCTCGCGGGCGAGCTCCGCCGCCCGCTGCTTCGCGTCGTAGACGTACCCCTGCACCTCGCAGGGTGCGATCGGCGCAGCCGCAAGCCGTCCGTCCGCGAAGCGCTGCGAGTCGCCTGAGTCCTTCCACGACTGGTTCTCGAGCCCGCGCTCCGTCCGGCGCCGGTACTCGACGAAGCCGTCGCCGTCGAGGTCGCCGTGCTCGTCGATCCACGCGAGCGCCCGGAGCGCCGGCTCGCGCAGTCTCGTCAGGAGGGCCGAGTCCCGCGTCCACCGCCACACCTCCGAGAGCAGCACGAGGAAGAGGGGGGTGGCGTCGACAGTGCCGTAGTACCGAGGGAACCAGACCTTCGCAGCCTTCCCATGCCGGACCTCGTGGACGATCTTCCCCGGCTCTGCGTCGATGGACGGGTCGTCGTCGACTGCCTGGAGGTCGGCCAGCACCTCGAGCGCGCCGCGGGCGAGTTCGGGGCCGAACAGGAGCGTCTGGTACGAGGTGATCAGCGTGTCCCGGCCGAAGACGGTCATGAACCACGGCATGCCGGCGGCAGGCAGTCGAGTGATGCCGTGGTTGCCGCCCCGCATCCGCAGTGACGCAAGATCGGAGACCGACCGCGCGAAGGCATGTTCGAGCGCGTCCCAGCTCGCCTCTAGCCGCGGGACGTGCAGCTGCCAGGCGGTGAGCGAGTCGTGCACACGCGCGAGCTCCTGACCGAACCGGCCGGGGCTGACCGGGCGGGCGACCTTTCGGCGCTCTTGCGGGTTGGGGACGACGTCCGTGGTCACTTCCCAGCACGCGCGAGGGGCGAGCTCGACGCGGTAGCGCATGGTGTCGCCGTCGACCTCGCCAGGCTTGGAGAACGCCACCTGGGTTCTCGCGTTCGCCTCCGGGTCGTCGAGCACGAACTGGGCGTGCTCCCGGTCGAAGACGGGCGTCGCCGGCTCGGGGAACGGTTTGGCGCGCACCGGGTCGCCGAGTGCGAAGTCGTGCTCCTTGACCGCGAAGATGTCGGCGAAGTCGCTGGCGATCTGGATGGCGAGCTCGAACGAGACCGGCCCCGGGGTGACGTTCTCGACGACGATGCGCTCCTGCATCGCGTCCGAGACGAACCGTTCCCGGACGATCGCCACCGAATCCTGCGCAAGCCCGTCGACCGGGGCGTTGCGGAGGTAGAACGCCGCCGAGAAGTATTCGACCTTGCCGGACGAGAGCAGGAGCGGCGGCCGTCCGTTCACGGTGAGGCGGAAGCAGGACAGGAAGCGGGTGTCGCGGGCGAAGAAGCCGCCCGTCTGCTCGTAGATGTCGCCGCGCTCGTCGCAGATGCAGAACGTCGAGCCCTCGAGAATGGTCAGGGCCATGTGGCCCGAGGCTACTGGTCGCGCAGGATGCGACCCCCGCTCGACTGCGCCAGCGCCTTGACCACGATCTCGTCGACGTTCACGTGCAGAGGGCGGGTTAGGGCGAACAGGACGCAGTCGGCGATATCGTCGGCGGTCAGGGGCTCGACGCCCTGGTAGACCGCTTTCGCCTTCTTCTCGTCGCCCTTGAACCGGACGAGCGAGAACTCGGTGCCGCCGGCGAGGCCCGGCGCGAGATCGGTGATACGGATCGGCCGGCCGAGCAGGTCTTCGCGCAGCGCGGCGCTGAACATCGACACCGCCGCCTTGACGGCGCAGTAGACGGCGGCGTTTTCGTACGCCTGCTTGCCGGCGATCGAATCCATGTTGACGATGTGCCCGCCGTCGCGGATGTGCGGGAGACAGAGGCGCGTCATCCGGATCAGCCCGCGGACGTTCGCCTCGATCATCCACTCCTCGTCCTCCTCGTTCGAATCCCCGAAGGGGTAGCGGCCGATCGCGCCGCCGGCGTTGTTGACGAGGATGTCGAGGCCGCCGAGCGCCTCGACCGCTGCGGTGACGAACGGCTCGGCGCTGCGTGGGTCGGTGACGTCGAGCTCGTGTGCAAAATCGCCCTCGAGGCGGTCGACGCGGCGGGCGCCGACCGCGACGCGGACGCCCTCCTTCCGAAGCCGTTCGGCGATCACCTTGCCGAAGCCGCTGGAGGCTCCGGTCACGATCGCGGTCTTGCCTTCGAGAGGGATCGCCGGCACGGCGGGAATCTACCGTCCCGCGATTCTCATGCGCGCCGGCGGGCTTCGCCCGGCGCCGCTGCGGCCCCGATTCTCATGCGCGCCGGCGGGCTTCGCCCGGCGGCGCTGCGGACAGCGGCGCGCGACGGCGGTACGTCGGCCCGAGCTGGACCGTGCCGGGCACGTGTTCGACCTGGAGCGTCGAGTGGTCGAGCCCGAACCGCTCGCCCAGCATCGTCTCCAGCCCGCGGCGTACCCCATGGCAATCGGCTCCAGGCGCGACGAGCACGTGCGCAGAGAGCACGGGAAAGCCGCTCGTCAGCGTCCAGACGTGCAGGTCGTGTACCTCGCGGACCTCAGGCACAGCCACGATCGCCTGCGCGACCTCGTCCGGATCGATGTCGCCGGGAGACGCCTCCAGGAAGATGCGCGTCGACTCGCGGATGAGCCCGTACGCCGCCCAGAACATCAGCGCAGCGACGACCAGGCCTGCGATCGGGTCGGCCCGGTCCCAGCCTGTGAGCAGCACGACCAGGCCGGCGATCGCGGTGCCGACGAACGCGAGCAGGTCGGTGGCCACGTGCAGGAACGCGCCGCGCACGTTCAGGCTCTCCCGACTCGCGCGCGAGAGCAGCCCGGTCGCGACCAGGTTCACGGCGATCGCCGCCAGCGCGACGACCAGCACGATTCCGCCCCGGACGTCGACCGGCGAAACCAGGCGGCGAATCGCCCCGTACACGATCCAGATGCCCACGAGCCCGAGCATCAGGCCGTTCGCCTGCGCCGAGAGGATCTCCAGCCGGCGGAATCCGTACGTCCATCGCCCCTGCGCCGGCCGCGCGGCGAGGGTGGCGGCGACGACTGCGAAGCCCAGCGCGAGGACGTCGGAGACGAGGTGCCCCGCGTCCGCGAGCAGCGCGAGCGATCCGGCGACGATGCCGGTGACGATCTCGCCGACCATGAGTGCCGCGATCAGCGCCAGGGCGGCGACCAGAAGCTTCCGATCGCCCTCCAGACGGTGGTCGTGGTCGTGCGCGTGCATCCCGGACAGGCTAACTCTGCGGCCAGAAAGCGCGTCTAAACTGCCCAAATGAGCACAGCGGACGACGCGGTCCGGCCGCCCGGGCTCGCAGCGCCGGAGGAGCAACGCGCGCTGAACGACCAGTGGCGGGCGCTGCGCCGCTCCGCAACGATCGTCGCCGTCCTCTGCGCTCCCGCCGCCTTCGTGTGGCTCTGGCAGGTCGAGGATGTCTCGTTCGGGTGGACGCTCGTCGTCACCGCCCTCGCCGTCTTCGCCTTCCGCGGCCTGCTCGACCTGATCTTCTGGAGATTCATCCCGCGACCGAGCATGTTCGCCCTCGACGACGAGAAGACGCGCGAGGAGGACGTCCTCAACCGACGCCGCCACTGGTTCTGGCGCTCGATCTACCGCGTCGTCCTGTTGATCGCGATCGTCATCACGATCGTCTTCTTCGTTCAGTGGATCTTCGGAGGCGATGTCACCTGGTGGGGCACGGCCAACTCGATTGCGACCGGGTTCTGGGACGCAATCACCAACACATCCACCTGGGCGCAGTTCATCATCCTGCCGATCTTCTTCCTCTTCAACTTCCTGATCCTGATGGGGCCGATGATGATGATGGGCATCTCGCAGATCAAAGGCTTCGAGCCGGGCGACGCCAACTGGGGAGTCAAGCTCGAAGACGTCCGCGGCCAGGCCGAGGCGAAGGAGGAGGTGCGCCGGATCGTCAGCCTGTGGACGTCGGGTGAGGCGTTCGAGCAGGCGGGCGGACGCCGCGAGCGCGGCATCCTGTTCCACGGCGCGCCCGGCACCGGCAAGACCATGCTGGCCAAGGCGATCGCGACCGGGTTCAACTCGCCGTTCGTGACGATCCCGGGGTCGGGCTTCGCCCAGACGTTCATCGGCGTGGACGCGCTGATCGTCAGGTACCTCGCGCGGAAGGCGAAGCGGCTGGCGGCGAAGTGGGGCGGCCAGTGCATCGTCTTCATCGACGAGATCGACGCGGTCGGCATGCGCCGCGCGTCGCTGGGCTCGTCGATGACCCGCTCGACCACGGGGCGCTACGACGACCACTGCTTCTACGGGCCGAACGGCTCCCTCACCCCCACCGGCGACCTGATCCTCGAGACCCGCGGGTGGCGCGACCGGATGTTCGAGCAGCGAGACTCGCGGCCGAGCTCTCCGTACCCGGCCTGGTACACGAAGTTGGCCGGAATCGTGAACCAGGCATTCCCGGGAGGGATGATGGGCGGAACGGGCCAGCTGGCGCTCAACCAGTTGCTGGTGACGATGGACGGAATCGACAACCCACCGTTCTGGCGCCGCTTCTGGACGAACCGGCTGAACAACTTCCTCGACGCGACGTACGTCGTGCCGCGCCGGATCGGGAACATCCCGCTCCGCAGGCCGGCACCAAGGCCCGCCAACAACCAGATCTACTTCATCGGGGCGACGAACGTGCCGCTCGAGGCGCTCGACCCGGCGCTCCAGCGCCCGGGCCGTATGGGCCGCCACGTCTGGTTCCGGACGCCGACGAAGCGCGACCGCGAGGACATCTTCAACCTCTACCTCGGCCGGGTCCAGCACGACCCGGAGCTCGACACCGAGCGGGCCCGCGACGAGCTCGCCCGGATCACCAATGGCTACTCTCCCGCAATGGTCGAGCAGGTGTGCTCGATGGCGCTGACCCGCGCTCACCACGACGGCCGCCGGAACTTCACTCGCGACGACATCATCGAGGCGATGACCACGGTCGAGTCGGGCACTGCGGTCGGCGTCGAGTACGTCCCTGAGGAGACACGCGCCGTGGCCATCCACGAGGCCGGGCACGCGGCCGCTGCCCACGTGTTGCTGAAGGGCGCAGAGTCGACGCGGATCTCGATCCGCATGCGCGCCGGCTCGCTAGGGCACCACCAGGCGCTGGAGAAGGAGGAGCGCTTCAGCTCCTGGAAGAGCGAGGAAATGGCGAAGCTGGCGTGGACGCTCGGCGCGCTCGCCGCGGAGCAGGTGTTCTACGGCGAGAACGCGACCGGCGTCGGGGGTGACCTCCAGTCGGCGACCGGACGGTCGGCATGGATGGTCGGAGTGTCGGGAATGGGCCCCGACGCCATCCCCATCGACACCACGGCGCGTCGAAGCGTCGAGCGGCGCGAGGAGGACCGCGAGCGGATGGCCAAGCGGTTCGAGTCGATCGGGCTGCAGCTGATGAACCGCGCCAGCGGGGACTTCCAGCACGACTCGATCGCGGCCGTCCTCGGCGATCCGACCAAGAGGCGTCTCGCCGCCCAGATCATCGGCCAGGCGTACCTGAACGCCTACCAGCTGATCCTCCAGAACAAGGGCGCCGTCGAGAAGATCGCCGACCACCTCGTCGCCCGCAAGGAGCTGTACGGCGACGAGCTGATCGACCTGCTCAACTCGGTCGGCCTGCAGGAGCCGACGATCGACCTGAGCAAGGAGGAAACTTGGCCGACATTGTGAGCGAGCAGCCCGCTCCCCTGGCCCGGCCCAAGCCGGAGCCGTCGGTCTCGCGCCACAAGTTCGCGGTCGCGTACCTCGCGCTGGCCGCGATCGTCGGCGCCGCGGTCGGTCTCGTCGTCGTCTTTGCAAGCGACGACAGCGGCACGTCCACCAAGGGGCAGGCTTGGTCGAGCTGGAGCCCATCGACCACCGGGACGCTCGGTGTCCGCGAGATCGCCAGGCATGTGTCGAGCCAGTATCACCTCGAGAACGGCGCTCTCTTCACGGCTGTCGTGGCGGGTCCGATGCAGATCGAGTCGTCGGCGGGCCCGGTGCGGGTCTCGGCTATCCTCGTTCGCTCCGGGAAGGCCGGCGTCAGGGAGGAGCGAATCGACGTCGCATTCCCCGTCAGCGGCGTCTTCTACCAGCTGGCCGGGACCGCCCAGAACCGCTCCATCCCCGGGCAGGCGACGCTGGCCCGCGGCCAGCTCGTCCGGCGCGAAGCACTCGAGCTCGCTTTCTACACCTTCCACTCCATGCCGCAGACGGACTACGTGGTCGCGTTCATGCCCCCACCGACGGGCGTGCCACAGCAGAGCCCGCTGTTCAACCGCGCGGTCCTGCTCCCCCGCGCCGGATTCAGGCCCGAGCTACAGAGGCCCCTGAAAGACGTGCTCCCGCCGGGCGAGGTGAAGATCACGCCGAGCACCCTGACGTCGCGGCAGGCGAACGGGATCGAAGCGCTGACCGCCGGGCGAGTCTTCCACTGGGACTTCCAGCAGGCCGCCGACCAGAGCGCGCTGCTGATCCTCTCCCCCGCCACGGGCTGAGCGGCGCCGCCGAACGCGCCGCGCTCGCCCGCGCGAAGACGCGGCTCGACCGACTCGACCTCTACCCGAGCCCCGTGCGGATCGGCCGGGTGCGGATCCTCGTCTGGCCCCGGCTGTTCCGGCTCCCCTGGTTCCGCCGGTTCGACGGGTACGCCGCCTGGAACACGGTCCTGCTGCGACGGTCGGCCGACGCGGCGGGGGACGACCTCGTCACGCACGAGCTCTGCCACGTCTGGCAGATGCAGCACCGCCCGCTCCGGATGCCGCTCTCCTACCTCGGCGGGTACGCGACCAACCGATACGAGGCCGAGGCCCGGCGTGCAGTCGACGTGACCAAATAGGCCGTTCGGCCCATTGAGGGCGGGCCGCCTTCCCTCCAGAATCGCCCGCGGGAGAGAGAGACCCTGCGGCCCTGCCTCACCATCGTCGTGCTCCTCGCTGCGCTCGCAGCGCCGGCTGCGCACGCCGGCGACCGGCTGGTGATCGGCGTCTCCGAGGACATGATGAAGTGGTCGCCGTCGCGGCCGGCCGTCGTGCGCGGGCACATGGCGAGGCTCGGGATCGGCGCGGTGCGGGTGACGCTGCGCTGGACACCGGGCGAGACGAGCCCACGCGGCTCGACGGTGGTCGCCCTCAGGCGAGCACAGGAGACTGCACTCGGACGTCGGCTCGTGCTGGCCGTCTACTCCAAGGCGCGACGGGCGCCGCTGATCGCACGTCGCCGCCACGAGTACTGCTCCTACGTCACCAACCTGCTCGCGCTTGCGCCGCGCGTGAACGACGTGGTCATCTGGAACGAGCCCAACTCGAGCCGGTTCTGGCAGCCGCAATTCGGCCCCGACGGCTCGAACGCCTCGGCGCCCGCCTATGAGCTGCTGCTCGCCGAATGCTGGGATGTCCTGCACGCCGCCCGGCCGGGCGTGAACGTGATCGCTGCGAGCGCGCCCCGTGGCAACGACGACCCGACGGCGAGCCGACCCTCGCAGTCGCCGGTCGCCTTCTATTCCGCACTCGGCGCCGCCTACCGGGCCACCGGCCGCGACCGGCCGATCTTCGACACGATCGGCCACAACCCGTATCCGAACACGTCGGCCGAGCCGCCCTGGGCACGCCACGAGGGCGGCACGATCGGCGAGGGCGACTACGGCAAGCTCGTCACGGTACTGAGAACCGGATTCGGGGGCACGGGCCAGCCCGTGCCCGGCAGCGGGCTGACCATCTGGTACATGGAGGACGGCTTCCAGACGCGGGTCGCACCCGGCCTCAGCCGCGACTACGCCGGCCGGGAGAGCGACCAGTGGGCGCTCGACCCGGTCACGCACGAGGGACGTACGGCGGCCGCCCGCCGCCGGGCCGACGACCAGGCGACCCAGCTCGCCGACGCCCTCCGGCTCGCCTACTGCCAGCCGTACGTCGGCGCGTTCTTCAACTTCCTGCTCGCGGACGAGCACGGCCTCGGCGGGTGGCAGTCGGGCCTGCTGTGGGCGAACTGGCAGCCGAAGCCGTCGTACCGTGCCTTCGCCCGCGCCGTCGCAGACATCCACCGAGGCTGGGTCGACTGCGCCGCCTTCGGCGGGATGGGCTGATCCGGCCAGCCCGGCCCCGGGGCTGAGATCGGCCCCGGAGAGCCACCCCCTCCCGCCGGCTGACAGGTCTCAAGTATCGACGTGTCCACGACGGACGCGCGAGGGCCGCATCAGGACTGAGGAGCACGGAAACTGCGACGCGGCCTCTATTTGACCCGGATTACTGGGCCGACGAACAGGCTCGCTCGTGCCGGGTTCATGGCTGCACGCAGCCGGACGACCCAGCGGTAGTAACCGTGAGTGAGAGTTCCGTGAACCTCGAGTCGCGGCAGGAACCGCGCTCTGACGCGCCGCACGTCGCTGAGCAGCGGCCCGCCCGCGACCGGCGAGCGCTCGAGCGCGGCCGCCAGGCTCTTCCTGCTGATCGCGGCATCTGGGGCCCTCACCGAGAAGAGGCCCGCCTTCGCCGTCGCGTCCTCGCCGGCCGTCACGCTCAGGCCGAACACCGTCTGGGAGGCGCGAGCGCTCGTCTTGTTCCCGAAGACCGCGCGCGCTCCGATCACGTGCTCGGTGTGCCGCCACTTCCGCCGCGCTGCACAGTCGCCGAGTCGCGGGATTGCGCTGCGCACGGAATCGAACGACGGACGCCTCGAGCCGTCGATGCGCAGGAGGCCGCTCTGGTACCGGCGCAGGTCCTGCTGGTCGATGAGCAGGAAGAGCAGCACATCGGCGACCGCCGGGTCGCACGCGAAGTAGCGAAGAAGCGATGGGTAGGCGTTCGCCTGCCTGGCCTCATCGGCCACCGGAACGTTCTCCGAGTACGTGTACTCGGATGCCAGCGACTGGAGAATGCGAACCTGGATGGCGACCTCGGCGAGCTCGAAGCGAAGCGCCCGCACCGGAGTCTGACGGCTCACGCCGCCACCGCCCGCCTCGACAAAGATGGGTTGAGCCGTCCCGTGGAACGCGTCCCAGACCGCCTGCTTGAGCCGGTTCAGGTCGGCCGGACCCACATTCGGCCACCGGAAGTGCGTCTTCTCGTCAAAGGTCCTCGAGTCGCGCGGGTGCACGTGGAAGGCCAACTCGTCCATGATCGGCTTTCGCCGGCCGCTGGCCCGATACGCGTCGCCGAGTGCTTTGATGAAGCGAACCGGCGCCGTCGAGGTGATGCCGTTTCCGTCCGGCGACAGGCCGAGGCCGACCACCGTGATCCCCGGATCGACCGCCTTGAGCCGGTCGTAGCCCGCGGTGAGCGCCATGAACGCGATCGCGCCCGAGACGTTCCGGCGCTTACGGAACTGCGGCCCGAAGAAGTACCCCTCGTTCGGCTCGTTCAGCACGATGAACTTCCGCACCTGCGGATAGGTGCGAGCGAGAAGCGCAAGGTATGAGCCGAACGTGGCCACCCGCGCGTCGGTGTCGCTCGCGAGCGCCCGCGGCAGATGCGGGTACACCGAGAAGACGACGTCGATCCCGGCCGCGGCCGCCTTCGAGATCGACCGGTCGAGAAACGCCTTCTCCTGAATCGTCCTCGGCTCCGATGGATCGAAGTCGACCGAGATACGGTCCTCCCGCATACCGAGGTCGGCAAGCTCCGCCCACAGCGCCGCTCCGCCGTCGTCAGCGTATTTCGGCGCATCGTCGGCGACGCCGATGATCGGCGGGGTCGTGCGCACGCTGCCACCGGCCGCGGTCGCGAGCGACGCGAACGCAGCAGCAAGCACGCACGCGACCGCTCCGATCCACCCCTTGGACTCTGACACTTGCACCGCAGCCTAATTTCCCGAATCGGCACAACGAACGCCGACCCTCGTACCGATCAGCCCGATCACCGTGAGAGCGACGGAGCAGTAACTATGCTGTTCCGATAGCGAGGCCGCCCGTCCTCCTCGTCGAGACAGTGTCTACCTCTCGTCAGGTAGGAGGAAGGAAGTGGTGGCTTGGGACGATCACGATCGTGGCGGCGACCCCTGAGTTGGGGCGTGTCTTGTACAGCGCGCTCTCAGCCGATCGAGGTAACCAAGGCGATCGAACTGCATCTTGCTGATCGAGGAGACCACGCGGTGAACTCGGTCTCATTTTCTGTGGGGAACGACCAACACAGTCGCCGAGTTCGGCGACTCGACAACTCGCCTCGGCCGAAGCCGACGCTCATCGCCGGCGGGGGCTATACCTTGCCCGACGAGGACGACCCCTGGAAGACCTATGCCGTGCAGCTCCTTCGGTTCGACGGCAGAACGAGCACTGCGGGCGTGTACGACAGTCCTACTGGGAAGCTTCCGCGCGTCGATGATGTGATCCTGTTGACGAGAGTGGCGGCCGCGCTCGTGTCACAGCGGTGTCCCGAAGCGATCACCCGCCGATCCGCGCCGACCTCCTGAGCTAGACCGGCCCCGCGGCCGTTCGGAAGGGGAGCCATCCGCCACGTCATCGGATTTCCCGTGCTCGATTGGCTCCGCAAGGCCCTAGCGGTCACGTCCTCCGGTGGGCCCGTGGAGCTCGACGAGTTGGAGAGAGGACGACCGCCGAGGCGGCCGCCCTCTCTGTCCGCGTTCGCTCCGCGGCTCGCTAGGCTGCTGCGCCGATCTGCTTGAGGAGAGTCGTCGAGTCGAAGTAGTGGCGGCTCTCCTTGATCTTGTCGCCCTCGAACGTGAAGAAGCAGGCAGCGGGCGTCTCCTGACGCTTGCCCGACGCCGGGATGGTTCCCTCCGCGCTCTCGAGCGGGCCGGTGTGGGTGCCCTTCCAGGTCACTTCCAGGGCCGCCTTGTTGCCGCTCGCGAAAGCGCCGGTCACCGTGCCGGCCGCATCCGGGAACGCGGTCTTCCAGCCCTTGAAGAGCTCGACGATCCTCTCCCGACCCTCGACCTTCCGCTGGGTTCCGAGCTCGTCGTAGCGTGCGTCGGAGGCGAACGTTTCCTGCAGCTGCTCCCAGTCGCCGGCGTTGAAAGTGTCGATCTGCTTGCGGGCGAGCTTGACGATCTCGTCCGTGGTCAGCACTTCTGTTGCCATTGCAGTCATTCCTAGCTCCTCTCGATAGTGGGCGCGAGCAAGCGGCACTCGGAGAGGCGTTCGCCTCCGAACGGCCACCTCGGCTCGGCCAAGACCTGGTTACAACGAGGAAGAAGAGCTGGCGACTTGACGGACAAGAATCGAGACCGTCAGCGCGACTGGCTCGGTGTTTTCCACACGGAAGTCTACCTTATTTCGAGGGCAGACTTTAGAGTGTCTTTTTTAGCCGCCTTTTTGGTGGCTTTGCACGATCCGCTGCGAGAGCGCCTGGGAGATGTCCTCGGGCGCCTGCGAGTAGACCTGGAGGTCCACCGGGAGCGACTTGAGGGCCGCCCGGTAGCACTCGAGCCGGTAGGTGGCGTCGATGCGTCCGTCTGCCCAGTCTCTGAGCAGCGCCGTCGCGCATGTGCTCTGGACGGGCGTCCGACCGGCGACCTTCGCGTGGTGCGGCCTGCCCGTAACCAGCAAGACGGCGACGACAGCAAGGAACACAACGGTCAGGCCCGCCAAGAGTCCTCCGAGGACCGTGCGACGCTTTCTTCGAGCGGGCACGATCAACCCGCTGTGCTTTCGACCACGGCTTCGCTGTCTGCCGCGAGTCGCAACCGTCGCTCGCTCGGCGCCGGGAACCGGGCAGCACTCCGGCTCAACTCGACGACGAAGAACCGGTCGGCGGCTCTGACGACAGTGGCGTCGTCGAGGTTCGCCGGGGTGACGATTGCGCCGAGGTGCGCGGGGACCACGATGAAGCGCTCGGCGGTTCCCCTGTACGACTCGGCGACGGCGGGGAAGGTCTCCCGACAGCTCGGCAGGGCGCATTCACAGCGAAGCCGGGTGACGAAGTCGCGGCGCTCGACGTTACCCGCACGGCGCGCCGGCGCGAGGCTCGGGCCGCGGGCCAGGCGTGGCAACGTGGGTACTGTGCTCATGTCCCTCCTGTGGTCGGGTGATTCGCCGACCGGCTGAGTAAGGTCGGCCGGAACCTGCTCCAACCCGCTCGTCTGTGGGAGGACATCTCGCCGAGCCTCCAGGATGCGGCCCGGCTGACACTCTGCAGTACCGATTGATTACGGCACTGACAACCCGGACCCTAGCAGTCGGGCGCCCCGGGCCGTGATCCGGCGCGGAGTCAACTGCCTTCGCTCAGGGGAACGTCGGCTCCGCCCCGATCGTATCGACCGATGAGACGGGCCCCGTTGGCCGGTGGGCCGTGGTAGGGCGCTGCGGCCGGGGGCGGCGGAAGCAGCAGGAGGTGGCTCTCGACGACTGCGGCCGCGACATCGCTGAGCTTGCGGCCGTTGCGTTGTGAGTGGTCGCGAAGGCGCTGGAAGGCGGCGTCGGCGCCGATCGAGTGGCGGGCCATGAGGATCCCTTTGGCCTGCTCGATCAGGGCACGGCGCCCGAACGCGCCCTGGAGGCTCTGATACTCGCTGAAGCGTTGAAGGGTGATGTCGATCGCGCTCTGCAGCTCCTCGGGGGTGCCGTCGATGATGTAGGCGAAGACGCCGCGCTTCGCAGCTTCGTGAACGTAGGCGGGATCGTCGGCGCGGAGGATCGCGATCACCGGGCAGGATGCCTCGCGCACGATCTCGGAGATCAGCTCGAGAGCGTGCTCCGAGCTCGATCCGAGCCCGACCAGTGCGACGTCGGGATGCTCTCGCGCCGTGACTGCGCCGACTTCCTTGACGTAGATCTCCCGTGCGATCACGTCGTGTCCGAGGCCGATCACTACCTGTGCGAGTAGCTCGAGCCGGTCGCGCTTCTCGTTCGCAATCAGGACGCGCAGGTGTTGCACATCGCTCTCGGGCATGGCTGTCGTTGGCAACGCCCCATTTTACTCCCGGACGGACGCTGGGCCGGGGCGCGCAATGGTGCTACTGTCTTCGCTAGCGGCGCCGTATACCTCGGCGTTGCGGAGTGCTCGCCGGGCCCGACTCAGGTGGCGCGGCGGATGTCCTCCCACAGTCGATGCGGGTTGGAGCCATGGAGGCCGACCCAAGCCTTTCTGGTCGGCGACCACGCCTCGATCACGGGAGAGACATGCTCGAAGCAACCGAACTGCCACTCCGAGAGCGCGGCCCGCACCGCCCGCGCGGATCCGGTCCTCACCCGGAGCGGACAAGCCTGCCGACGAGCTGGGTATACGGAAGCGTCCATCCGGTCGACATCGTCGTCCACGACCGGGACTCGGCCAGGATCCTCCTGGATTACGCCGTCCCGCTGTTTGCCGCGGAGGTGGTGCCCGGTCCCGTTTGGGCCATCAGATTGCAGCCGCCGGCAGGAGAAGGATGGATTGTGGCCCTCCTCAGGCTCATCGAGCGCTGGCTGGAATCCGCGCACCTCCCCTGCGCGAAGGTGCTCTGCTGCGGCCGTAGCTATCTGATCCGCACCTCGCCCGACATCGGTCGGTCCAGCACCGTCACCGACATCACGAGCTCGCGTGTGCTCGCGAGCAGCCTGTAAGTCGGACGGAAAGAGAAGACCATGCCCACCCAGACCGAAGCAGAGATCCGGCCCGCACCCGAACCCACCCGGAACGGCGGGGCCCCTGTGTCCGCCGAGCCGGCGCCAGCAGAGACTCGCAGGGAGCGCCTCGGCCGCAAGGCCCGGCGCACCCGCTTCTACGCCTACGCGTCCTTGACGGTCGCGCTGATGGTCTGTCTGGTGGCACTCGTCGCCGCGAACACGCGCCAAGTCGAGTTGAGCTGGGTCGTCGGGTCGTCGAGCACCTCGCTGGTCTGGATCATCCTCTGCTCGGCGGCTCTCGGCTGGCTGCTGGGGATCGTCAGCAGTGCGCTCATCCGCTGGCGGACACGCGCGCCGCGAGCCTGATGTCGACGGGGAGCATCGCAGCGGTAGGCATTGATCGCGCCCCTCCGCGGCATCGGGGCCGCCTGGTCGCGGGCGTGGCCTTCGCCGTGATCACGGTTGCCGCTGCGGTCCTGGTCGGACGGCGCTTGACCCAGGCGAGCTGGCCGCTCGACAACGCCCAGCCCGCGCTGGTCGTCGCTGCCGCTCTCTCCTATCTCGCCAGCTACTTCTTCAGGGCTCGTGGCTGGCACAGGCTCTTTCTTCCGGAGGAGTGCCCGGATCAAGCGCGCTGCCTCGCCTCCGTCGGCGCTGCGGCCGCAAGCGGTGCCGTGCTTCCGTTCCGGCTCGACTACCTGATCAAGGTCGGGATGCTGCGGAAGCTCGGCGGCGTTCGGGTGGGCTTCGAGGCGATCGTTCTGTCGATCGTCTCGCTGGGGATGATCGACGCGATCGCGATGCTGCCACTCTCGATCTCGGCAACTGCGACGAGCGGCTCCGTGCTCAGGGGCCCACTCCTGATCGTCGTCGTCTTCGGCGTCGGCTGCTGCACGCTGCTCGTCGTCGGTGGACGTTTGATCCGTCTTCCGCTCCTACGCAGGAGCTGCCGCCTGCGGGCGATCAGCGATCACGTCGCCTGGCACACGACCACCCGGGGGCGTCGCGACGCAACCGTCGCCTGGTTCTACTTGCTCGCCTGCTGGTCGACGCGCGCTTTCGGCAGCGCCGCCCTGCTCACCGCGCTCGGGCTTTCGTTCTCGCCGACGACCGCGCTTTCCGTGATCTGCTTATCGGCCGCAGCCGGCGTGGTCCCGATCACTTCCGGCGGCGTCGTCGTCGGCGCCGGCGCAACCGCCGGCATTCTGCTCGCGCTCGGCGTCGGCAAGGACATCGCGATCAACTTCTCCCTCGCCTCGGGCCTCCTGCTCGTGGGCAGTGCGACGGTCGCCGCCCTCTTGGGCGTTTTCGCTTCGCTTGCCCTCCGGACAGTGGCCCAGCACAAGCTCGCGCGCGCCGGAGTCGTGCTCGGCTCGATCACCACACCGGACGTGCGCCCATGACCCCGTTCTTGGACTGGCAGGCGTTTGTCTCCAGCTTCCACCCCGGGAGTGCGCGGCACGACTTTCGGGTGCTGAAGGCGTACGACGCGTACAGAAAGGGTCTCGCTCCGGAACAGTCCGTCGGGCCGGGAGACGCCGAGGCGCTCCGGGTCTGGGAAGAAGAGGGAGGCGGCTAAGCAGTGACGGCAGCATCCCGGAAAGCAAGAGGGACCCGCGTTGCGGGCTCGTTCCAACTGGACGACGTTCGTTGTCCGCGCCCTGCAGTCGTTGATCGTGGGAGGTCGTCGTAGTCAGTTTCGCCTTCCAGAGTGTCTCGCTTGGGTGGTTGCTCTTCATGGGGGTCTGGATCCTCGTGCTCTGGTTCGCCCACCGGCCAGCCGGTGGGAACCCGTTCGGCCGCAGGCTGGACCAGCTCCTCGTCCTCCTCCTTCCTCAGGTCGAGACGAACCGGCGGGGGACGATCGCTGCACTCAAGCGGGACATGCTCAGGGCATTCAGAGGGCAAGTTGTCTCCGGTGAGCTTCGGCGGTTTGCTCGCCGCCGGCGAGCGCAACTCGGGGCGGTCTACGCGCACGGCTATCAGGTGGCCGCGGAGACGATCTCCTCCTCGGCGGAGGTCGTGCACGGTGGTGATCTCGTGCGGGAGACCGTCGAGGCACTGAAGGCAGAGCGGACCAGCGGTGGTGCGGCCGTTCCGGCCGCAGAAGACCCGGTCGTGGTCGTTGCGTACGGACTCGGGGCGTGGCCGCCGGGGGCGGACTTGACGAGTCTCGAAGAGCTCCTCGGGGAACTCGGGGTCTCGCATGAAGCGCTGCGGACCCGCTTCGAGAGCTTCCTCGGCACCATTTCATCCGCAAATCAGAACCGATCGTTTCGCGAGCTCGCCGGCGCCTCGTTCGTTCTGGGCGCCGCAGCACGAATCGTCGAAGCCGCAGAACCTCCCGTCAGGAACGTCCGAACCGGGGTGACCCCCACCGCCCAAGGGGCGGGGAAGAGGTGACCGGGTTCCGGACCGGGGTAGGAGGAGTCGCATAGGGGAGCCGCGATCACACGAATCCCACGGCGCGACAGGATCGCGACTATGCTGGCACCAGCGCGTTGGCTCTCGTTGTCGGAGTTGCCGAGGCCGGCACTTTTCTCTCCGACTGAACTTCTTGGCCTGACCGCAGCAGTGTGCCCATTCGAGCGCTCTGCCCTGTACGACCACAGAAGGAGCATCAGATGCATGCCACCATTCGTCGTTACGAGGGTGTCGACATGGCCCGCACGAATGAGGTCACCGGCAAGGTCAACGAGAAGCTCGTCCCCGAGCTCAGCAAGCTGCCCGGTTTCGCCGGCTATTACCTGATCGAGGCCGGCAACGGCGTTCTCAGCTCGCTCGGTCTCTTCGAGACGTCCGAGCAGGCCGACGACTCCAGCAAGTTCGTTGCGAAGTGGATCGCCGACGAGAACCTGAACACGGCGATCCCGAACGCTCCGAGGATCACGTCCGGCAAGGTCGTTGCTCACCGCAATGGCGTGGCCGCCGTCGCGTAACCCAGCGCAGTTCGCATCACGAGGAGAGGGCCCGGCTGCGCCGGGCCCTCTCCTCGTGCGTTGCCCACGAGAACCGCTGACGGCGAGCGCGATGACACGCGCGGGAGGTTAGCCCGCGCCCTATTGCGACGCGGGCTCTCTGCCTTCGGGGTAGTGGCCCTCGCCGGGCCATGAGGAAAGGATCAGGATGACCTGAGCGCCGTGCTCGCTCCCGATGCGATGCCGCTCGCCCGGCTCGAACGTCAGCAGCGTGCCCGGGCCGGCGACCACGACGTCGGGGCCAACCTCGATGCGTGCTTCCCCCTCGACGATCGTCAGCCAGGCGCGTTCGCGCACCTGGTGCTCGCCCAGCTCCTGACCGGGTGCGAGGCGGATGACGATCGCGCGCGCTCCGTCGACGGTCTCGAGGACGGCCGGCGACCGGATTCCCTCCGGAGCCTCGATCTGGGTCACGTCCCAGGACTGCACCCGGCGATCGTATTTCAGACCGCCGGCGGATGAGGAGGAACCTCGCCGTCAGACCCGCCGCCTGCGGCATCTTGCTCGTGCTCGGTTCGCTCTTTCTCCTTCGCCTGCGTCTCTTGCCGTAGTTCCTCGGCACCGACCGCTTCCTCAGTCGTCAGCGGGCCGGTCGGCGGACGGTGCCCGCCCGGCAGACGGTCCAAGAAGGCACGCAGGCGCTTCACGAACTGAGAGCGTACCTCCCTGGCGCTCGCCAACGGTCTTCCCCAGACGTCCCGCGCGTTGGCGGGCCAAGCGCGGTGGCTGACTTGACGATGGGCTAGATCGCAGCGGATCATGTCTCGGCTTGGAAGACTTCGAGACCATCGCGCAAGAAGTCAGCGCCCTCGGGCTGAGGGTCAGCGAACTTGAGGAGCGGCTCGAGCACGTCGAAAAGGTGAACACCGGGCTGGAGGAAGCTGCGCTGACCACGGCTCGCGCCCTGCAAGAGATTTCCGCCCATTGGGACAAGGTTTACGAGGCCATCCGCCGCAGAGAAACGACGGAGTGACGCCTACGCGCAGGGTCGCGCTCGAGTTTGTGCTAGAATTCACATTCGAAACGCCGAGCCAGTCGCGCTGACGGCATCAGATTTAGCCGTCGGGCCGCCAGCTTCTTCTTCCTCGATGAATCGTGTCTCAGCATTTCGCTGAGCCAGCCCGTTGGAGGGATCCGCCTCCAGGGACTGCCTGCTTCTGAGAGGAGTACATCTTGACCACTCTGGTTCGTTTTGATCCCTTCCGCGAGGCGACCGCTCTACAAGGCGAGATGGCCCGCTTCCTCAACTTGTTCGCCCGGGGAACCGGCACTACGCCGGCGGGCGTATGGGCTCCACCGATGGACGTCTGGGAGACAGACGACGAGATCGTCTACGCGTTCGATCTGCCCGGCATCCCCAAGGACACGGTCTCGATCGAGTTCGACCACGGTGTCCTGACGGTCAGCGCCGAGCGCGAGCGCTCCCAGGAAGTCTCGACCGACCGGATGTACCGTTCCGAGCGCCGGTACGGAGGATTCTCGCGGGCGATCGGGCTGCCACAGGGCGTGTCCGAGGATCAGATCTCGGCTCGCTACGACAACGGCGAGCTCGAAATCCACGTCAAGAAGCCCGAGGTCGAGATGCCCCACCGGATCCAGATCGGCAACGGCAAGGCTGCGATCGGAAACGGTAAGGCCCCGATCGAGGGCAAGACGACGAAAGCGTAACGAGCACGGCGTCTACAGCTCACGCGGAGGCGGCTGACCAGCCGCCTCCCTCCGTCCGTCGACCCCGAAAGGAGCCCGATGTCTTCACCGACGACGCTTAGGGCCCGAGAGAACACGATGAGTGCCTACCGCGCCGGTGATCGGCCATGAGCTCGGTGCAGGTGTCGTCTCCCGACGGCCGCAGGTGGGTCATCTCGACCGCGCGTACGCACCGCTCCTGGAAGGAGTCGCGCCAGACCGCGTTCTTCTGGGCGCACGTGGTCGTGACGGCGATCATGGTGATGCTGTTCGTCGTGGTGCTCAGGGCCGACGCGAGCCGGATCCTGGAGATCCTCATCCCGCTGGTCCTTGCGCTGTGGCTCGTCGGGTTCGTCTCCTCCAGCTTCCGCGTGACGGTTTCCGCCGACACGCTCGGACCGCCAGTCGACCATCGCCTGTGGACCGTGACCAAGCGATTCCGGCGAGGGAGCTCCGTCAAGAAGCTGACCGAGAGCATCCAGGCGGGTCAGCTGACGCCTGAACCCGTCGGCACCCACCTCGACGAGATCTGACGTCGCTCAGACAGGCGTACGGGATGCTCGCGGCCATGGCCGACAGAGCGACTAGTCATGGACGGGCTGGACACCCGGCCGTGTTCTGCATCCGTTTGCGTCGTCACGCTCGCAAGCGCAGTGGTGGCTGGAGCGGGGTACTGGATCGCACGCCGCCTCCGATTCTTCGCTGAGCCGTCCTAAGTGACGCCGCGACTGATTAGTTGCGGTCGGTCGCGGCCGGTCGAAGCGCGGCCACTTTGAGGTGCTCGGCGGCGTAGCGGCCGGTGAGCACGGCGACGTGGTCTGAGAAACGTGCAGCCGCCAAAAGCCCCTTGGAGACGCTGGCGACCTCACGATGCACAACGTCCGCGGGCAGGACCGAGAACTCCCTAGTCAGCTGCTCGTCCACCATCGCGATCTGACGATGTGTCCTTGCTTCTCTCTCGGCGGTAGAAAGTGACTCCATCACGCGTCCTTCCGTAAAGCATCGAGGAGCGTTGCTTGTGGCAGGCGAAACGTGTACCGGGTCGTCAGCGCGTCTTACATCTCCTAGTCGTAATCGACCGTGAAGAGGTACAGCGGGCCGGCGTGCGGGCGCGACTGAGAGCGCACCGCTCGGGAGAGCTAGGGCGCTATCCAACCGAGCCTTCCATCTGCAGCTGGACCAGCCGGTTCAGCTCGACCGCGTACTCGAGCGGCAACTCTTTGACGATCGGCTCGACAAAGCCGGAGACGATCATCGCGCTCGCCTCGGACTCGGACAGGCCGCGGCTCATCAGGTAGAAGAGCTGCTCCTCACCGACCTTTGTCACCGTCGCCTCGTGCCCGATGTCGACGTCGTTCTCGTCGATCCGAATGTACGGATACGTGTCCGAGCGCGAGGCCTCATCGATGATCAACGCGTCGCAGACCACCTTCGACTTCGAGCCGTGTCGCGCCCTTCGCGACCTCGAGCAGCCCGCGATAACTGGCGCGGCCGCCGTCCTTCGAGATCGACTTCGACGTGATCAAGGAGGTTGTGTTCGGCGCCACGTGCACGCACTTGCCGCCTGCGTCCAGGTGCTGGCCCTTGCCGGCGAACGCGATCGACAGCACCTCGCCGTGCGCGCGCTCGCCCATCAGCCAGATCGCCGGGTACTTCATCGTCAGCTTCGATCCCAGGTTTCCGTCCACCCACTCCATGGTCGCGTCCTCGTAGGCGACGGCCCGCTTGGTGACCAGGTTGTAGACGTTCGTCGACCAGTTCTGGATCGTCGTGTAGCGGCAGCGGCCACCCTTCTTGACGATGATCTCGACCACCGCCGAATGGAGCGAATCGCTCGAGTAGATCGGCGCCGTGCAGCCCTCGACATAGTGGACGTAGGCGCCTTCGTCGACGATGATCAGCGTCCGCTCGAACTGGCCCATGTTCTCCGCGTTGATCCGGAAGTAGGCCTGGAGCGGTAGCTCGATCTTCACGCCCGGCGGCACGTAGATGAACGAGCCGCCCGACCAGACCGCCGAGTTGAGGGCCGCGAACTTGTTGTCGTTCAGCGGGATGATCTTGCCGAAATACTGACGCACGAGCTCTTCGTGCTCGCGCAGGCCGGTGTCCATGTCCAGGAAGAGCACGCCCTGCTCGGCGAGATCCTCGCGCAGCTTGTGGTAGACGACCTCGGACTCGTACTGGGCGCCGACGCCGCCGAGGTACTTCTTCTCCGCCTCCGGAATGCCCAGCCGGTCCCAGGTGTCCTTGATGTCGGCTGGTAGGTCCTCCCACGAGTTCGCCTGCTTCTCCGTCGGTCGGATGTAGTAGTAGATGTTCTCGAAGTCGATCGTGGAGAGGTCGCCGCCCCAGGTCGGCAGCGGCCGGGCGTTGAAATAGTCGAGCGATCGGTGCCGGGACTTTCGCATCCAGTCCGGCTCCGACTTGTGGCTCGAGATCGCGTCGACCAGCTCGTGCGAGAGCCCACGGCCGGACTTGAAGAAGTAGTCCTCCGGTACGTGGAATCCGTACTTGATCTCATAGTCCGAGCCGATCTCTTGGACGACATCCGACTCGGCGCGGATCGCATCAGTCATCACTGCCGCCATCACGAGCTCCCTTCTTCGATGGTGGGCTCAACGGATCGCTCCAGAAATGTCCCCGGACGACGTCTCCGCTCCACTTGAAACGTGGTCGCAACGAGGAAGAAGAGCTGGCGACTCGACGGACTGAAAGTGGACCGTCAGCGCGACTGGCTCGGTGTCTCCAAGCAGCAAGTCTACTTGATCCCATACGCCGGCAGAAACGCGATCCTGGCACTCGGCGTTGCGTGACCGCTGAAGGTGGTGCGTGGTCATTGCTGCGAGGGAGTGAACCTCTGCTCCGGGGCCAACATCGGGGTTCCAGATGAGCTGCTACCGCTCGAAGGCCTCTGCCCAGATTGTGCTAAAATTCACATTGGAAACACCGAGCCAGTCGCGCTGACGGTCCATGTGTGTCCGTCGAGCCGCCAGCTCTTCTTCCTCGTTGCGACCGCGTCTCAGGTGAGCTGGGACAGCCGACCGGAGGCATCCGCCTCTGCGAACGCTGCCTGTTCGCCCCCGCTACAAGGAAGGGAGTGTTCCCATGGATCTGCAACCTCTGGGTGACCGCCTGATCGTCGAAGTCCTCGAGGAAGAGGAGACGACCAACAGCGGCATCGTGTTGCCGGACACCGCCAGGGAGAAGCCGCAGCGCGGCAAGGTCCTGGCCGTCGGCCCGGGTTCTCGCAACGACAAGGGCGACCTCGTTCCCATGGACGTCGCTGTCGGAGACGAGATCATCTTTTCGAAGTACGGCGGCACCGAGGTCAAGGTCGCGCTCGAGGATCTGCTGATCCTGCGCGAGTCCGACGTCCTCGCCAAGGCCATCCCCGCGAAGGCCAAGGGCAAGCGCGAGTTGGCCGGCGTCACCGCTTAGGTCGCAACCATCAGGCACGACTAGGAAGGAACATAGATATGCATAAGGAGCTGAAGTTCAACGAGGATGCGCGCCGGGCTCTCGAGCGCGGCGTGAACATCCTCGCCGACGCGGTCAAGGTCACGCTTGGCCCGAAGGGCCGGTACGTCGTGCTGGACAAGAAGTTCGGCGCTCCGACGATCACGAACGACGGCGTCACGATCGCGCGTGAGATCGAGCTCGAGGACGTGTTCGAGAACCAGGGCGCCCAGCTCGTGCGCGAGGTCGCCACGGCGACCAACGACGTCGCGGGCGACGGCACCACGACGGCGACCGTGCTCGCGCAGGCGATCGTCCGCGAGGGCCTGAAGAACGTCGCCGCCGGCGCGAACCCGATGGCGCTCAAGCGCGGCATCGAGCAGGGCGTCGACGCGGTCGTCGAGGACCTGAAGAAGCAGTCGAAGGAGATCTCGGGCAAGGAGGACATCGCCCGGGTCGCGACGCATCTCGTCGCGCGAGCGCGAGATCGGCGACGTGATCGCGGACGCGATCGAGAAGGTCGGCAAGGACGGCGTCGTGAACGTCGAGGAGGGCCAGACCTTCGGCCTCGAGCTCGAGTTCACCGAGGGCATGCAGTTCGACAAGGGCTACCTGTCGCCGTACATGATCACCGACGCCGAGCGCATGGAGGCCGTGCTCGACGACCCGTACATCCTGGTCGCGAACCAGAAGATCGGCGCGGTCAAGGACATCCTGCCCGTGCTCGAGCAGGTGATCCAGGCGGGCCGTCCGCTGCTGATCGTGGCGGAGGACGTCGAGGGCGAGTCGCTCGCGACGATCGTCGTCAACAAGCTGCGCGGCACGTTCACCGCCGTCGCCGTCAAGGCGCCGGGCTTCGGCGATCGCCGCAAGCGGATGCTCGAGGACATCGCGATCCTCACGGGCGCCGAGGTGATCACCGAGGAGATGGGCCTCAAGCTCGAGAACACGAAGCTCACGCAGCTCGGCCAGGCCCGCAAGGTCGTCGTCGACAAGGACACGACCACGATCATCGACGGCGCCGGCAAGTCGGACGGGATCAAGGCCCGGATCAAGCAGCTCAAGGCCGAGATCGAGAACACCGACTCCGACTTCGACCGCGAGAAGCTGCAGGAGCGGCTGGCGAAGCTGGCCGGCGGCGTCGCGGTGGTCAAGGTCGGCGCTGCCACCGAGACCGAGATGAAGGAGAAGAAGCACCGCGTCGAGGACGCGCTGCAGGCCACCCGCGCCGCCCTCGAGGAGGGCATCGTCCCGGGCGGCGGCGTCGCGCTCCTGAACGCGGGGGGTTCGATCAAGCTCGACACGTTCGAGATCCCGGACGAGCGGACAGGTGCGGCGATCATCCTGCGCGCGCTCGAGGAGCCCCTCCGCCAGCTCGCGTACAACGCGGGCCTCGAGGGCTCCGTCGTCGTCAACCAGGTCCGGACGGCCGCCAAGGGCCAGGGCCTGAACGTCGACTCGGGCGAGATCGAGGACCTGGTCAAGTCCGGGATCATCGACCCGACCATGGTCACGCGCTCGGCGCTGCAGAACGCCGCGTCGATCGCGAAGAACATCCTCACCACCGAGGCGATCGTCGCCGAGGCACCCGAGAAGCAGCCGGCAGGCGCCGGCATGGGCGGCATGGGCGGCGGCATGGGCGGCATGGGCGACATGATGTAAGCGGTCGACAGGCACACCCATCACGTCGCCGGGAACTCGCGGAAGACTCAACCTCCGCGCCACTCCAAAAGGAAAGGGCCGCGAACTCGCGGCCCTTTCCGCAAGACGAGCGCGCGGCTTCCATGCGGGTTCTTGAGGTCATGCCTCCTCGAGCCCTTCTGCCTCCGGCTCGGCAAGCGAACAGGCGGACGCTATTAGGCGGGATTGTCCGCTCGGTAGTGGCCGTCGCCGGGCCACGGGGCGAGGATGAGGAGGATCTGCGCGCCCTGCTCGCTCACGACGCTGTGCCGCTCTCCGGGCTCGAAGGTGAGCAACGTACCTGGCTCCGCCTCAACGACGCTCGGTCCCGCCTCGATGTGAACCGACCCTGAACAACCATTAACCACGCCCGCTCGTGCACTTGGTGGTCCCCCAGTTCCTGCCCGGGCGCGAGGCGGATCACGATGCACGCAGCCGATCGTAGCCGTCTGCCTGTCTCTAGCGCAGCAGTTTCCCGAACGCACGTCTGAGAGGGCCGTCGGCGGCGCGCGCCTCGCGCTCAGTGCGGTCGGCGACAGCCTCCGAAGTCATGCACACGTGCCGCTTGTGGGTAACGGCGTCGGCCGCGTACCAGTCATACCCGTTCCAGCGCCACTCGGCAGCATCGCACCAGGGACAGGCGGGACCCGTGGGTTTGGCGGGAGCTTCCATATGTGTCAATTCGCGCAAGCAGTGCGAACTCCTGCCTGTCGTGGGGGCTAACGGTGACTACAGATGCCGGGCCAAGAGAAAGTGCCAACTCAGCTGAGCGAAGCGCAGGCTCAAGCGCCCGGCGATCTACGAGTAAC
>CAWEGI010000010.1:0-35039 GCA_963808815.1 uncultured Actinomycetes bacterium
GAACGAGGAGAAGACGCCTGACGTCCGCTACGAGTGGCGGCCCATCCCCGCGGAAGAAGCAAGCGTGAGACCTTGAGCGCCGTCGCCGCAGCAATCGCCGGAGCCGCGCTGCCGAGCTAGCCGAAGAAGGCGCGCGCTACTTCGTACCAGTCCGGCGGTACTGTTTTCAGCTCGGTGGTCGCGTCCGCCAACGAGACGTCGACGATCGCGTCGCCGTGGAGCGCGGCCATCCGGCCGAACTTCCCTTCGTGGACGAGATCGGCGGCCTTCAGTCCGTAGCGCGTGGCGAGCACGCGGTCTCGGGCCGTCGGCGAGCCGCCGCGCTGGACGTGGCCGAGCACCGTCACCCGGGTCTCGAAGCCGGTGCGCTCCTCGATCTCGCGGGCGAGCTGCTCGCCGACGCCGCCCAGCCGGACGTGGCCGAACTGGTCGAGCTCGGCCTCCTGCGTGATCTCGCGCTGCTCGCCAGAGTCGTAGGTGAGCTTGTAGCCCTCGCTGACGACGACGATCGAGAAGTCCTTGCCGCGCTCGTGGCGCTTCTGCAGCTCGGAGCAGGCTTCCTCGACCGAGATCGGCTGCTCGGGGATCAGGATCACGTCGGCGCCGCCGGCGATCCCGCTCATCACCGCGATCCAGCCGGTGTGGCGGCCCATCACCTCGACCACCATCACGCGGTTGTGCGACTCGGCGGTCGTGTGCAGCCGGTCGATCGCCTCGGTACAGATCGCGACCGCAGTGTCGAAGCCGAAGGTGTAGTCCGTCGCCGAGAGGTCGTTGTCGATCGTCTTCGGGACGCCGACCACGGGCAGCTCGTGCTCGGCGTGGAGACGCGCCGCGACGCCGAGGGTGTCCTCGCCGCCGATCACGACCAGCGCGTCGAGCCCTGCCTCGGCGAAATTGCGTCGCACGTCGTCGACCCCGCCGTCGACCTTGTACGGGTTCGTCCGCGACGTGCCGATCACCGTCCCGCCGCGCGGCAGCAGCCCGGAGACCTCCCGGATGGTCAGCGCCGTCGTGTCGGCGTCGACGAGCCCCCGCCAGCCGTTCCGCACGCCCACCACCTCGTACCCGCGTCCGAACGACCGTCGCGCGACCGCGCGGATGACCGCGTTCAGCCCGGGGCAGTCGCCGCCGCCCGTGAGGATCCCGACGCGTTTCATCGTCAACGCAGTCTAGGGACTGACCCCGGAGGGGTCTGTCCCTGCCTGGAACGCGCATGCTGCCATGCGGCGGGTGGGAATCGAACCCACACGCCCCGAGGGGCAGCGGCTTTTGAGGCCGCCTCGTCTACCAGTTCCGACACCGCCGCGTCCGGGTGGATTGTAGAGCGCAGCTTCCCGCCACCGGACTCCGTATCCCCCTCGAAAACCAGATAGCTGCCGTTTAAGCTTGCCGCTCCCCGTGGCGACCCAGACGTCCGTAGACGCCCTCCCCCGGCGGCGCAAGTTTCGTGTTTCACCGGTGCAGGCGCTCGCGTTCGTCTTTATCGGGCTGATCGTCTTCTGGCTCGGCGCCAACCTGATCGACGACCCGACGACCTTCCTCGACCTCTTCCTGGTCGGACTGACGATCGGGATGATCTACGCGCTGATCGCCCTCGGCTACTCGCTCGTCTACGGGATCCTCGAGCTGATCAACTTCGCGCACGGCGACGTGTTCATGCTCGGCGGCATGATGACCGTCACGCTCGTGAGCGCGTTCGGCCTGGGCGCGTCGGGCAACGTGCTCGTCTGGATCATCCCGATGTTGGCGATCACGGCCGTCTTCACCGGGTTCCTCAACACCACCATCGAGACGGTCGCCTACCGGCCGCTCCGCAACGCGCCGCGGCTCGCCCCGCTGATCACCGCGATCGGTGTCTCCTTCATCCTCCAGACGGTCGGCCTCGTCTGGAAAGGCCCGGCGCCGGTCTCGATCCGCGACGACATCCTCCCGAACAGCAAGATCTTCTCCATCGGCGAGGCGTCCATGACGTGGAACCAGCTGATCGTCTTCGTGGTCACGATCCCGACGCTGCTCGCACTCGTCTGGCTCGTGCAGCGGACCAAGTCCGGCAAGGCGATGCGCGCGGTCGCCCAGGACAAGGACGCCGCCGCGATGATGGGCATCAACGTCAACCGGACGATCTCGTTCACGTTCCTGACGGCGGGCTGTCTCGCCGGCTTCGCCGGGGTGCTCTACGCCCTCTTCGTGACGAACGTGCAGTTCGACACCGGCTTCCGCCTCGGCCTCTTCGCCTTCACCGCGGCCGTGATCGGCGGGATCGGCAACCTGCCCGGCGCCGTCCTCGGCTCGATCCTCATCGGCCTGATCGAGAACTTCAACGACGGCCTCACGCGGTTCACGCCCGGATCCGACTGGAAGACGACGATCATCTTCGTGATCCTGATCCTCACCCTCGTCTTCCGTCCCGAGGGCCTCCTCGGCGAGCGGACGCCCGAGGGAGGCTGATGCCCGGCCGCTTCCACGTCGCCTCGGAGATCGGCTCCGCGTGGTGGAGGGGGCTCTCCTCGATCGGCATGACGCCGGAGCGCTTCCACGGGCTTCCCGGCTGGCAGCAGCGGCTGGGCAAGCTCGCCGTCGCCGGCGTGACCGCGTTCCTGATCGCGATCCTCGTCAACGTGCTCGAGGCCTCATTTGGCTCGACGGGCAACCCGTCGATCCTCACCTTCGACGGCTCTGCGTACCTCGCGTTCCTGGTCGTCGGCCTGATCTACGTGCCCGAGTGGGGCAAGGTGCCCCTGGTCGGGAAGATCGCGATCCCGCTCGCGGCCTTCGCGCTCGCGATCACCTTCCCGTACTGGTCGAGCCACATGTTCACGATCCCGATCTTCGGCGAGTTCCCGTCGGTCGAGACCGGCGTCGTGATGCTCGTCTTCATCATGATGGCGGTCGGACTGAACATCGTCGTCGGCTACGCGGGCCTGCTCGACCTCGGCTACGTCGCCTTCTACGCGATGGGCGCCTACACCGCGGCCTGGCTCGCCTCCACGCAGTTCGCCGGCGCGAAGTGCCCGAGGGCCGGCTTCGGCATCGACAACTGTCCCGTCGCGACCGTCCCCGCGGTCAACTTCAACTTCGGCGGCGTTGGCGTCACGCCCGGCATCGGCGGGGTCCACGTCTCCATCTGGTTGATCCTCGCCGCGGCCGGACTGTTGACGGCGCTGATCGGCGTGGTCATCGGCCTGCCGACGCTGAGACTGCGCGGCGACTACCTGGCGATCGTCACGCTCGGCTTCGGCGAGATCCTCCCCCAGATCGCCCGCAACGGGAACGACCTCGGCGGCTTCAACCTGACGGGCGGGCCGCAGGGGATCACGCCGGTCGACTCGCCCGGCTTCGGAAACCGCCTGTCGGACTGGACCGGGGGATTCCTGCCCGCGAACTACCTGACCAACCCGAACAGCGCGCGCGTCTTCTACTGGACCGCGCTCGCGCTGCTCGCCTTCACCGTCTTCTGCTCGATCCGCCTGCGCGACTCGCGGCTCGGGCGTGCCTGGGTCGCCATCCGCGAGGACGAGGTCGCCGCTTCGGCCATGGGCATCCCGCTCATGCGGACGAAGACCTGGGCTTACGCGTGCGGCGCGTTCTTCGGCGGGATCGCCGGCGCCTACTTCGCCGCCTTCAAGAGCTCGACGTTTCCGCAGGACTTCTACTTCAACATCTCGGTGTTCATCCTCTGCATGGTCATCCTCGGTGGCATGGGCAACGTGTGGGGGGTGATGCTCGGGGCTGCGTTCCTCACGTACCTGAACCAGGAAGGGCTGGCGAACACCGGCGCCTGGCTCAACCTGCACTTCGGAACCCATGTCGACGTTCCGGAGTACTCCGGCGGCATCTACGGGGTGATCATCGTGCTCGTCATGCTCCTTCGGCCGCAGGGGCTCCTGCCGAGCGCGCGCCAGAAGCGCGAGTACGAGCTCGGCGTCCACGACGAGTATCTGTACGACGTCGAGACGCATGATGAGTCCCTCAATGTCGAGCCGTCGGAGGCGTGATGGCAAACCTGCTGGAAGCAGCCGGAATGCGCAAGGAGTTCGGCGGGCTCGTGGCCGTCTCCAGCGTCGACTTCACGATTCCGGAGCGCTCGATCGTCAGCCTGATCGGCCCGAACGGCGCCGGCAAGACGACCTTCTTCAACATGATCACCGGCGTCTACAAGCCGACGCAGGGCACGGTCGTCTTCGACGGCGACGACATCACCAGCAAGCCGCCGCACGCGGTCACCGAGCGGGGAATCGGCCGGACGTTCCAGAACATCCGGCTGTTCCAGGACATGACGGCCCTCGAGAACGTCCTCGTCGGGATGCACTGCCGTCTGAAGAGCGGGATCATCGGCGGCGTCCTGCGCACGCCGCGCGTTCGCCGCGAGGAGAAGGAGGCCGAGGAGCGTGCGCTCGACCTGCTCGAGTACTGCTCGCTCGGCAGACAGGCCGGAAACTACGCGCGCAACCTGCCGTACGGCGACCAGCGCCGGCTCGAGGTGGCGCGGGCGCTGGCGACCGAGCCGAAGCTGCTCCTGCTCGACGAGCCGACCGCCGGCATGAACCCACAGGAGACCGCCGAGTTCACCGCCTTCGTCCAGGAGCTGCGGACCAAGCGCGGCCTGACCGTGCTGATGATCGAGCACGACATGCGCGTCGTCATGGGCGTCTCCGACCGCGTGACCGTGCTCGACTACGGCGAGAAGATCGCCGAGGGAACGCCGCAAGACGTTCAGAAGGACCCGCGGGTGATCGAGGCGTACCTCGGGAAGGCGGCGATCCCCTCGTGAGCGAGCCGCAGGTCACGCCGGGCCCGGCCGCGGCAGAGCCGCCGGTCCTCGAGCTCGAGGGCATCCACACCTACTACGGCGCCATCCACGCGCTGAAGGGCGTGACGCTCGAGGTGCGCGACGGCGAGATCGTCACGCTGCTCGGCGCGAACGGGGCCGGCAAGTCGACGACGCTGCGCTCGATCAACGGGCTCAACCATCCACGCCGCGGGCGGATCCGCTTCCGCGGCAAGGACATCACCTACGACGCCCCGCACGACATCGTCGCCCGCGGCGTCGCGCAGTCTCCGGAGGGCCGGAAGCTCTTCCCGCGGATGACGGTGCTCGAGAACCTGGAGATGGGAGCCTTCCAGCGCAAGGACAAGGCCGGGTTGAAGGGCGACCTCGACCGCGTGTTCACGCTCTTCCCGCGTCTCGCCGAGCGCAAGACGCAGAAGGCCGGGACGATGTCGGGCGGCGAGCAGCAGATGTGTGCGATCGGCCGCGCCCTCATGGCCCACCCGACGCTGCTGCTCCTCGACGAGCCGTCTATGGGGCTCGCGCCGATCTTCGTCGAGCGGATTTTCGAGATCGTCGTCGAGATCAACAAGCAGGGAACCCCGATCCTGCTCGTCGAGCAGAACGCGCTGATGGCCCTGGACGTCGCCGACCGGGGCTACGTCCTCGAGACCGGCACGGTCGCGCTCGCCGATGACGCCAAGGCGTTGCGCGAGAACGAGCAAGTCCGCAAGACGTATCTCGGCGAGGAGTAGTCAGCCGACCCGAACGGGGAAGTACGGCGGCGAGAGCAGGAAGCCGACGCGGTGTCCTTCGCCGCCGAGACCGTGGGCCATCGCGAGGGCGGCCGAGATCCCGTGTGTCGGAACGAACCCGAGCTGGCGGGCGGCGCTCGCGTCCCGGCAACCCGCGACGACTACGGCTCCGAGACGGTCGAGTGCCGGGCGGCAGGCGTCCCAGTCGGCGAAGGGCAGCCGCGGGTGGCAGGTGCGGCCGACGCGGTAGGCCTCGAGCGCACGCGGATCGGCCGCCGCTGCACGCTCGGCCTCGGCGAGCGTCGCCGAGGGCCGGCCCGCGCGGGTCGCCTGGAAGAACGCGCGGTACGGCTGCTGCGTCGGGTGGGCGTACCGGCGCCGGAAGGGTGCGACGAGGATCACGGTTCCGCCCTCACGCACGGGGAAGGCGTCCCGCCAGAGCCGGAGTGCGTAGCCGAGGCCCATCGCCGCTGCGGCGAGCGCGTTCGGGCGTTCCCGCGGGAGGGCGAGCGTCGTTCGCGGGATGCCGATGCAGAGGGTGTCGACCGGCTCGTCGAGGACGGCGCTGCTGCTCTCGATGCCGCGGACGAGCGCTTCGGCGTGCGCCACGGACGGCGGCCCGCCGAACGCCGCCGAGGCGGTCTGCTCGACCGACATCGACGCGAGCATGCGCATGCGCAGGGCGCTCGGCACCAGCCGGAAACCGCGGGCGAGGCGGGAGCGGGCGATCCGGTCCACGGCGGACGGCTCATGCGGGAAGCCGCGTAGGGCTCCGGACAGCCGCGGGAGGTCGAGCGTCAGCGAGGCACCGATGAGCGGGACCCGGCGCGCGAGCGTACGCTCGAGCGCGACGGCCAGGGCCCACCCCGGCGCCGAATGAGCTTCGAGCAGAGAGTCGGCCGAGGCGGCGCGCGCCGCGTCCGCGCCCGACGCCGCGAGCAGCGATGCAGGCCCGCCGTGCAGCACGGTCTGCGCGGCGCCGACGGTGACGACCGCGTCGGTCTCCGCCAGGGCGCGAGCGACCCGTAGCGGGACGTCCCCGGCCGAGCCGAGATCGACGAGGTCCGGGTCCTCGGTGTCGTGGACGACGACGTCGCCGCGGAACCGCAGCGCGAACTCCGGCGTGACGAGGCTCTCGACCGTCCGCCTGCCCGGGCGGCGGGCGAGCCCTGCGGCGACGAGGATCGTCTGCCGGTCGCTGGAGACGCCGACTCGCTCGAGCTCGTCGGACGCGGCGGCGAGCGCAGCCTGCCGGGGGTCGCGGGGCGAGCCGGGAAGAGGCAGGGCGGGCGGCTCGACCAGGATGGTCGCGCGGCCGCCGCGCGGGACGATCGTCTCCAGCGAGTCGCCGGCAAGCGGGAAGCGGAGCGCGTCGCGAACGGCTGCGCCGACGTCGGCGATCGCCTCGTGGGGCGGCGGTGGCGGTGCGATCGCGACCGCGTCCTCGCCGGCGTCGGCCACGACCAGCCGCGAGCCGTAGAGAAGCGGGACCCGGCCCATCGGCTCGGGACGATAGCGTTGCGCCATGTCCCCGAAGACGCTCAGCGGGGCCGAGCTCGAGCTCGACGACGCGCCCGCCCGCGAATGCGAGCTGTTCCTCGTCGACGGCAACAACCTCGCCTACCGGGCGTTCTTCGCCCTGCCGGAGGAGTTGGCGACGAGCGAAGGCTTCCCCACCGGCGCGCTGCTCGGGTTCACGAACATGCTGTTCAAGCTGCTCTCCGACTACCGGCCCAAGGGGGTCGCGGTGGCGTGGGACACGCGGCCCGTGCACCGGGCGGAGCTCTCGGCCGAGTACAAGCAGGACCGCCGGCCGATGCCGGATCTCCTCCGGGAGCAGTTCCCGTTCTTCCGGCCGATCGTCGAGGCCTTCGGCTACCGAAACCTCGAGTTCGAGGGCTGGGAAGCCGACGACGTGATCGCCACGCTCGCCACCCGGGCGGACGAGGCCGCGATCCGGACATGCGTCGTCTCGACCGACCGCGATGCCTTCCAGCTCGTCACCGACAACGTCTGCCTGATGATGACCCCGCGCGGTGTCGCGGATGTGAACGTCTACACGCCCGAGCGCGTCGAGGCGAGGCTGGGGATCACGGCCGACAAGGTGCCCGACTTCATCGGCCTGAAGGGCGATCCCTCCGACAACATCGCCGGCGTCCCGGGAATCGGCGACAAGACCGCGTCGCAGCTGATCGCCGCCTACGGCTCGCTCGAGGGAGTCCTCGAGCACGTGGACGAGCTGACCCCGGCGCGCCGGAAGGCGATCGCCGAGCACGCCGACCAGGCGCGCAACTCCAGGGAGCTGGCGACGATGCGGCGCGACCTGGACATCGACTGCGACCCCGCCGAACTCGTGCTCGCGCCGCCGGACCGCTCGCAGCTCGCGGAGATGTTCCGGCGTTTCGAGTTCCGTGCGCTGCTGCAGCGCGTCGACCAGCTGGACGAGGCCCTCCCGGCCGCGGCCCCGCGGGTCGTCGAGGGCGAAGCGCTCCCATGGCGCGAGGCCGACGACGCAAGTAACACAGTGTTACAAGGTTCGACTGTCGGGATCGGGGTGGACGAGAGGCGCGTAGCCATCGCAACCGACGAGGGCGTGGTCGTCGGCCCGAAGCCAAGTAACACAGTGTTACAAGGGTTTTCGGCCGTGGCTCATGACGCCAAGGCCCAGCGCGTCGTGCCCGCAGACGACACGTTGCTCGCGGCCTACCTGATCGAGCCGGGGAGGGCGTCGTACGACCTCGACGACCTCGCGCTCGAGTACGGGGTCGACGTCCACCCCGAGCCCGAGGCCGACGAGGAGACGACCGCCCTCCTCCGCAGAGCTGCGCTGCCGCTCCGGCTCGTGTCGCAAATGCGCGCGCGCCTGCTCGAGCGCGGGAATCTCGAGCTGTACGAGACGATCGAGCTGCCGCTGACGTCCGTGCTGGCCGAGATGGAGGACGCGGGCGTCCGGATCGACACCTACCGGATGGGCGAGATCACCGCCCGGCTCGCCGACCGCGTCGAGGAACTGGAGTCGAAGGCGTACGAGCTCGCCGGCGAGGAGTTCATGCTCGGCTCGACCCAGCAGGTCGCCCGCATCCTCTTCGAGAAGCTCCAGCTCACCCCCGGCAGGAAGGGGAAGACCGGGTACTCGACCGATACGCGCGTCCTGCGGACGATCCGCGGCGAGCACGAGATCGTCGGCGTGATCGAGGAGTGGCGCGAGCTGTCGAAGCTGATCAACACGTACCTCGGGCCCCTGCCCACGCTCATCGGCGACGACGGCCGCCTGCACACGACGATCAACCAGGCGGTCGCTGCGACCGGCCGGCTCTCGACCTCGAACCCCAATCTCCAGGCGATCCCGATCCGCACCGAGTTGGGCCGGGAGATCCGCTCTGCCTTCGTCGCCGAGCCGGGGTCACGGCTGGTCTCGGCCGACTACTCCCAGATCGAGCTGCGGATTCTCGCGCACGTGTCGGGCGAGCCGAAGCTGCGCGAGGCCTTCGAGCGCGGCGAGGACATCCACACGGCGACCGCCGCAGAGGTGCTCGGCAAGGATCCGGCCACGCTGACCAAGGGCGAGCGCGCGGTCGCCAAGATGATCAACTTCGGGATCATCTACGGGATCTCCGCCTTCGGCCTGTCGGAGAATCTGGAGATCCCGCGCGAGCAGGCCCAGGAGTACATCGACGCCTACCTGGCCCGCTTCCCGCACGTGCAGGATTTCATCGCCCGCACGATCGAAGAGGCAGCCAGAGACGGCTACGTGACCAGCCTGCTCGGCCGCCGCCGGCCGGTTCCGGAGATCCGGGCCCAGAGCCGCCAGACCAGGTCGCTGGGCGAGCGGCTCGCGGTCAACTTCGTCATGCAGGGCTCGAACGCCGACATCATCAAGGTGGCGATGATCCGGATCCACCGCCGGCTCCGCGACGAGGGCCGCAGTGCCCGGCTCGTGCTCCAGGTGCACGACGAGCTCCTGCTCGAGGCGCCGGAGGCGGAGGTCGCGGCCGTGAAGGAGCTCGTCCGCGAGGAGATGTGCGGCGCCTACCCGCTCGACCCGCCGCTCGCGGTCGACGTCGGGGCCGGCGCCGACTGGAACGAGGCGAAGAGCTAGCCGCGCGCCGCGTCGGCGCGCGGCCAGCCCCGAAGCGCCCTATGGCTTGGCCACGATCCGGTCCAGCGGCGGGACCGCGATGCCCGGCCGCTCCCGCAGCATGGAAGTAGGCGACCAGGGCGTCGATGTCCTGGGCCCCGCCGAGGGCGTTGGTGCCCTGGTTGAACACCGTGAACCCGTCGCCGCCGGATGGCGAGGAAGTTGTTCATCGTCACGCGGTAGGTGGTCGGCCGGGTCGACCGGCGACGCCGTTGACGCCAGCATCCGGCCGACCTTGTCGGCGCAGGCCGGCTGCGGCCGGCGTTGCGGCTCGTAGCTGAAGCGTCGCGAGATCTGCAGGATGCGTTGCGTCGTCTGGCCCGCCGCAGCCCGACGAACTGCTGCTCGAGCAGGAGGTGGATCTGGGCGCCGGTCATGGTCTTGGTGACGAGGCTGTTGCCGAAGGGCTGGATGGTGAAGGCCTCGCCGTAGGTGACCTCGCCCGGCGCCTCGGCGCCGGACGGGAGAGGAAGCCGAACGTGAGGTCCGCCGCGGATGCCGCCGGGGTTCATGAAGGCGATCTGGGCGCCGCCCGAGGCTGGCCGGCTGCGTGGCGACGAGCTGGGCGTCGGCGATCACGTCGCCCGACGGCGATCTCGCCGAGCGGCGTTGGGCCGGTTCGGGTGAGGTCTGCCCTGGACCTTGCCGATGATCTGGTTGGCGAGCGGCGCCGAGGCGGTCGACGTACTGCTGACGACGTCGGCGACCCGCTGGTCCTTCGGCAGGTCGAGCAGCGGGACGTCGGCTGCTCGAGGTCCGCGGGTTGCTCGAGTTGCGCACGATCGAGTTCGTCGGCGCTCGGCCGCGACGAGCTCGCCGGACTTGTCGTCGATGGTCAGCGTGATGTCGGTGAGGATGCGGCCGAACGACGACGCGCTGGTGATCAGCCGCGTGACGCCGTCCGGTGGTGATCGTGCAGCGGTACTCGGCGTGCGTGTGGGCCGACACGATGACCTTGATCGACGGGTCGAGCCGCTGGGCGATCTCGTCGATGTCGCTGCCGGCCAGGTTGCCGGCGCAGCCGTTCAGGGCCGCGCGTGCCGGACTGGAAGCCGCCCTGGTGGATCACGAGCACGCTGGTGTTCGACGCCCTTCGCCTGCGAGCTGCTGCGACGGCCGCGTTGGCGGCGTCGGCCTCGTCCTCGAACGTGAGCCCGGCCACGCCGGTCGGCGTGACGATCGTCGGCGTCGCCTCGAGCACCTCGCCGATGATGCCGATCGCGAACTTCTTGCCGCTGTCGCTCTTGATCTGCTTGGTGCCGTAGGCCGGGAACAGCGTCTTGCCCGTTGTCGTTGCGCACGACGTTGGCCGACAGGTACTGGAAGTCGGCGCCGGGGTAGGTGTTCGGTGGTGCCGCCGTCGGCCAGGGCGTAGGGCGCGGCGGTGCAACCGACGCCGGCCGGCAGCCGCCGTTCTGGATCCGGAGCAGCTCGTCGTGCCCTTGTCGAACTCGTGGTTGCCGACCGAGGCGAAGTCGGCGTTCATGAGGTTGGTGACGATCGTCGAGGGCTCCCCGAAGAAGAGCCCGTCGACAAGCGGGCTGGCGCCGATGTTGTCGCCGGCGATGACGCTCGATCTCCTTGTCGCCGTACTGCGCCTGCTTGTCCTTCACCGCCTTGGCCAGCCAGGCCGCGCCGCCGGCGAACTGGCCGTAGATGTTCAGGCCGGCCGCCTCGAGGTTGCCGTGGAAGTCGTTGCACGCGAGGAGGTGCACGTCGGTCGTCGTGCCTTTCTTCTTCACCCCGTATGCGATCGAGACGGGCTCCGAGATCGACCGCGCGCCTGCGATGACGACATCGGCCGATGCCTTGTTGGGCGACGCGAGCGTCGCCACGAGAACGGTGCCGACGGCCGCTGCAAGCGCCAGCGGAACGGTCCAGCGCACCCACCTTCTGCCGAGAGCGTGCCCCAACATGTTCCCCCCTTGAGGTCGCCTACCTGCTGTTGCCGGGGCGAATGCTGGCATAGCCTCGCCCGACCGGGTCGGTGCGGATTCGGTGAAAACCCGGTGGCCGGGGCGGCCGGGGGAAGGCCGCGTGACGGTACCCCGCTAACCGGTTCACGAAAGGGGCGTCTTATGGAGGCCCGGGTATACTGACCGGCTTCCGATGCAGAACGAGACGATCGACACGAGCGACGCAGGCGTCTGGACTACCGGTCCAGACGGCGAGCTCATCCCTGATTACGACTCGACATTCCCGACGATCAACGAGGGCGAAGTCGTCCACGGGAAGGTCGTCCGGGTGGACAAGGACGAGGTCCTCGTCGACATCGGATACAAGTCGGAGGGCGTCATCCCCGTCGCCGAGCTTTCGATCCGGCGCTCGATCAACCCGGCGGACGAGGTTGCGCTCGGCGACGAGATCGACGCGCTGGTGCTCACCAAGGAGGATGCGGAGGGCCGGCTGATCCTGTCGAAGAAGCGCGCCCGTTTCGAGCTGGCGTGGAAGGCGATCGAGCAGGCGGCCGAGAGCGGCCAGCCGGTGACCGGCAGGGTGATCGAGGTGGTCAAGGGCGGCCTGATCCTCGACCTCGGCGTGCGCGGCTTCCTGCCGGCCTCGCTGGTCGACATCCGCCGCGTCCAGGACCTCGACGAGTTCCTCGCCAAGGAGCTGCGCTGCAAGGTGATCGAGCTCAACCGCTCGCGGAACAACGTCGTGCTCTCGCGCCGCGCCGTCCTCGAGGACGAGCGCAAGGAGATGCGCCAGGCGATCCTCGACCGGCTCGCTCCGGGCGACGTGGTCGAGGGCCAGATCTCGAACATCGTCGACTTCGGCGCGTTCGTCGACCTCGACGGGATGGACGGGCTGATCCATATCTCCGAGCTCTCGTGGTCGCACGTCAACCATCCGTCCGAGGTGCTCGAGATCGGCCAGACGGTCAAGGTCAAGGTGCTCGACATCGACCGTGACCGCCAGCGAATCTCGCTCGGCCTCAAGCAGACGCAGACCGATCCGTGGCAGCAGGTGCTCGACAGCTACGGCGAGGGCGACGTCGTCCAGGGCCGCGTCACGAAGGTGGTCACCTTCGGGGCGTTCGTGGAGATCCTCCCCGGCGTCGAGGGACTCGTGCACATCTCCGAGCTCGCGCAGCACCATGTCGAGAATCCGCGCGAAGTCGTCTCCCAGGGCGACCTCGTCAACGTGAAGATCATCGAGGTCGATGCAGAGCGCCGCAGGCTGTCCCTCTCGCTGAAGCGGATCGAGGACGACGGCCAGCCGCAGCCGCTGGGAGAGGACGGCGAGCCGCTCCGTCCGCAGATCGACCTCTCCGAGGAGGTCTTCGCCGACGCTGCTGCCGTCGAGCCGGTCGCGGAGGCCGCCGAGCAGGAAGCGGAGGTCGCCGAGCCTGAGGCGGAGGCCGCCGATCAGGAGGCGGAGGTCGCCGAGCCGGAGACGCAGGAGTCCGAGGCTCGCGCCGAGGAATCGGTCGAGCCGGTGGACGCGCCGCCGTCGACGACCGACTCGGCCGCGGCAGACGAAACAGCGCCGGCCCAGGCCGACCAGCCCTCCTAGCCCGGCTCGTGGCGCCGCTCACCGTCGCCGTCACCGGCGGCATCGGAGCGGGGAAGTCCGCCGCGCTGGCGGCATTTGCGCGGCGCGGCGTCCCGACGCTGTCCGCCGACCACGTCGTCCACCGCCTGATCGGCGAGGATCCAGAGGTGCGCGCCGCACTCGAGGAGCGCCTCGGAACGACCGATCGGGCCGGAATCGCCGCGATCGTCTTCGCCGACCGCGAGCAGCTCGACTGGCTGGAGGCGCTGCTCCACCCCCGCGTCCGGCGCGAGCAGGAAGCGTGGCTCGCGGGTCTCGACGCGCAGGTCGCCGCGATCGAGATCCCGCTCCTGTTCGAGACCGGCGGCGAGGAGCGCTTCGACGCGGTCGTCGTGATCACGGCGCCCGCCGACGTTCGTGCAACGCGGACCGGGCGGGCCGGCGACGCGCGCGCGGCCAGGCTGCTCCCCGACGCCGAGAAGGTCAGGCGTGCTGACTTCGCCTACGTGAACGAGGGCACGCTCGACGAGCTCGATGCGTTCGTCGGGCAGGTGCTCGACCGCCTGACCGGGTGACGGCCTCCGCGGCGGCGTCTCGTCCTCGGCGCGACCGTGATCGCGGTCCTGCTTGCCGTCTTCGGGACGATCCACTTCACGCAGCCGGCCTGGTACGAGCGCCTCTGGCACCCGCTGCACTACGAGGACATCGTCCTCGGCCACGCGCGGAACTACCACCTCGACCCGGCACTGCTCGCGGCGGTGATCTACCAGGAGAGCAAGTTCCACCCCGACGCGCGCTCTGACCGCGGCGCGGTCGGCCTGATGCAACTGCTGCCCGACACGGCGGAGGGCATCGCCGAGCGCACCGGCGGGTCGCAGTTTCGTGTCTCCGACCTGTACGACCCCGAGATCAACGTCCGCTACGGGGCGTGGTACCTGCGCCACTTGCTCGACAAGTACGGCTCGGAGCGCCTCGCGCTCGCCGCGTACAACGCCGGGCAGGCCAACGTCGACCGCTGGCGCGCGCACGGACTGCCGATCCAGTTCGACGAGACCCGGAGCTTCGTCGACCACGTGGAGCACCTGAAAACGACGTACCGCCACGCCTATGCGTCACTCCGACAACACACCGACACTTGACAGACAGCTAAGTGATGTCATAATGACATCACAATGCAACTCGATACGCACGTTCAGGCACTACAGACCGAGCTCGCCGCGCTGGCGGGCATCGGCGACGAGCAGACTTCGGTCGCAGCGGACCGGCTGAGCCAGGCGCTCGCCCCCTCGCTGCGGTTGCGGCTGCTCGAGCTCCTGTCCGAGGCTGCGCTCGAGGTCAGCTCGCAGCTCCGTGCGGGTCACGTCGAGATCCGCCTCGCCGGCCAGGAGCCCTCGCTCGTCTACGTCGAGCACGAGGAGGAGGCCCCCGCGCCTCCGCCGGAGGACGGACTCACCGCCCGCATCACGCTTCGCCTGCCCGACTCGCTGAAGGCGTCGGTCGAGGGCGCGGCGACGAAGGAGGGCGTGTCCGTCAACACCTGGATCGTCAAGGCCCTGGCCAGGGGGCTGACGAGCGCGGTCGCGTCGAGCGGCCGCATCGGCAGCAGGCTGACCGGCTACGGCCAGAGCTGAAAGGAGGAGGCATGAGGTACGTACCCGGACTGTTCGGACATCTGCCGGAATGGGAGGCGTCGGATCGTCGTAACGATCGCGTCGACCTCCGGCCCACCCGCATCCGTCGCACCTCGCGGCGGAGGAGGGGATCCCGTTGAGGTACGACTTCGCCACCCCGGAGCCACCGAAGCTGCGCTTCGGGATCGGCGCCGGCCGCGTCGAGGTCGAGACAGCCGATGTCGCCGAGACGACGGTCGAGGTCGAGGCGATCCGCGGCAACGTCGAGGATCTGAAGGTCGAGCAGCACAGCCGCGACATCATGATCGAGGGACGCAAGCGGTTCGGCTTCAAGGGCGACGAGTACGACATCCGCGTCCGCACGCCGTACGGATCGGAGGTCGATGCGAACATCGCCTCGGCGACGTTCCGCGCGGCCGGCCGGCTCGGCGCGGTCGAGGTGAACACCGCATCCGGGGACGTCCAGGTCGAGGACGTCGAGCGCGACGCCAAGGTCCGCTCGGCGAGCGGCGACGTCCAGCTCGGCTCCGTCGGCGGCAGATCGGACGTGAACACGGCCTCCGGCGACGTCCAGGTCGGCTCGGCCACCGGGGGCGGCACGATCAGGTCGGCGTCGGGCCACGTCCAGATCGGCGAGGCGGCGAGGCGCGTGTCGTTGAACACGGCCTCCGGCGACATGCAGATCGCGTCGATCGCCGAGGGCTCCGTCGACGTCAAGTCCGCGTCGGGGGACGTCCGCATCGGCGTCAAGCAGGGGTCTCGCCTCTTCGTCGACGCGAAGTCCCTCAGCGGGGACACGACCTCCGAGGTCGAGCTCGGGGGCGTCGAGGTCGCCGCCGGCGGTCCGCTGGTCGAGGTCAAGGGCACGACGATGAGCGGCGACATCAGGATCGTCCGCGCGTGAGGGTTGTCCCGGGGCTGCTCCGGGACAACCGTCAGTTCCGGACGTTCTTCGCCGGCCAGTCGCCGATCCCGAAGATGCGCGCGCTGCCCGCGACCGAGGAGCCCGACGAGCAGGCCGCCGGCAAGGTCGTCGCGGTCTCGTGAGACCCGGCTCGTCCAGCCGTTAGCGTTCATTCCGTGAACGCTCTGCGCTCCATCGCGGAGGTCGAACGCGAGCTGCGCGGCGAGGGGTTCTTCGAAGGCGGCGCGGACGGGCTCGTGGCCGACCTCTACCTCGGCTACGGGCTCTCGTGGGCTCTCCGCCGGACGCAGGTCCCGAGCCCTCCGGAGCCGTGCCCGCTGCCGCTTGCGGCGGTGCACGTGCGACCCGCGGACGAGCCGCTGCCGCGGGCAGGCCCGTACCACGTCGGCGACTGGGAGCGGACGTGGGACGAGTCGTCCTACGCGGCCGCCGTCGAGGCGGTGCGGGAGGCGATTGCGGCCGGAGACGTCTACCAGGTGAACCTGGTCCAGCATCTCTCCGCGCCCTTCGGCGGCGATCCGGCCGGCCTGGCTGCGGCTCTGGCCCCGCTGCGGCCGCTCCAGCCGCGACCGTTCACCGGCGAGGGCTGGACGGTGGTTTCGGCCTCGCCCGAGCTCTTCCTCGCGCGCCGCGGGTCGAGGGTCTGGACGAAGCCGATCAAGGGCACGCGCCCGCTCGGCGAGACGCTCGAGCTCGCCGCTTCGGACAAGGACGCCGCCGAGCACGTGATGATCGTCGACCTCGAGCGCAACGACCTCTCGCGCGTGTGCCAGGCCGGCAGCATCCGCTGGCCCGAGCTCATGGCCGGCCACGAGCTCGCGGGGGTCGTGCACATGGTCTCGACGGTCGAGGGACGGCTGCGCGAGGGCGTCGGCCTGGCCGAGCTGCTGGAGGCGACCTTCCCGGGGGGCTCCGTGACCGGGGCGCCGAAGATCTCGGCGATCGACCACATCGCCGCGCTCGAGCCGGTCGGGCGCGGAGCCTCGATGGGCGCGATCGGGCGTGTCCATCCGAACGGCGACCTCGACCTCGCGCTCACGATCAGGACGTTCGCCGTCGCGGATGACCGCATCCACCTCTGGGTCGGCGGTGGAATCGTCTGGGAGTCCGACCCCGAGGCGGAGATCGAGGAGTCGCTGGTCAAGGCGCGGCCGCTGCTCGATGCGATCGGGGCGCCTCTGCGGGAGCCGGTCCGCCGTTGAGCCTGCTCGCGGTGGCGGTGGGCGGGCGCGGCCTCGTCCCGGTCGACGAGCCGGTGCTCCAGGCGGACGATGAGGCGCTGCTCCGGGGTCGCGCCGCGTTCGAGACGCTGCGTGTGTACGGCGGCCGACCGTTCCGGCTCGCCGAGCACCTCGCGCGGATGCGCGCCTCCGCCGAGCGGCTCGGCATCCCGTTTCCCGACGGGTTCGAGGCGCTGGCCGTCGGGGCGCTCGCCGCCGCCGGCGCGCCCGATGCGGTGCTGCGTCTCTACCTGACGCCAGGGCGTGAGGGAGCCGACGCGCCCGTGTCGCTCGCGCTCGTCGGCTCGCTCCCGGAAGACCTCGAGCAACGGCGGCAGCGCGGGATCTCGCTGATCTCCCTGCTCGGCGTCCGCGCGGAGGCGCCGTGGCTGCTCGGCGGCGTCAAGTCGACGAGCTATGCGGTGAACATGGCGGCCGAGGCGGAGGCGCGGGCGCGCGGTGCGGACGACGCCGTGTTCTTCCGCGATGACAGCGTCGTCCTGGAGGGGCCGGTGACGAACGTCTGGTGGCGGCGCGGCGGCACGCTGTTCACGCCCGGCGTCGGCCTGGGCATCCTCGCCGGCGTGACGCGGGCGGTCCTGCTCGAGATTGCGCCGGCGTCGGGGTTCGAGGTCGTCGAGGGCGCGTTCCCGCTCGCTGACCTGCTCGCTGCCGAGGAGGCGTTCACGTCGTCATCGGTCCGAGAGGTGATGCCGGCCGCCGAGATCGACGGCATCCGTCTGGCACGGGGGCCGGCCGCGGCTACCCTGCAAACGGCATTGCGGAGGCAGGCCGAGGAGGAGACGTGAGTCGGCTGATCTTCAAGGTGGCAAGCACGTTCCACACCGCCCTCTACCGGCTCAGCGGCGGCAGGCTCGGCGGCAACCTGGGCCGGGCTCCGGTCCTGCTGCTCACGGTCGCGGGCCGGAAGTCGGGCAAGCGCCGGACGACGCCGCTGCTCTACAGCCGCGAGGGCGACAACCTCGTCGTGATCGGCTCGAAGGGCGGCGATCCCAGGCATCCGGCCTGGTATCTGAACCTCCAGGCTGCCGAGGCCGACGTCGAGGTCGGCCGTGAGCGGCGACATGTCCGGGCTCGGGACGCCGAGGGCGAGGAGCGTGATCGGCTCTGGAAGCAGATGACCTCGATCTGGCCCGCCTACGACCAGTACCAGCAGAAGACCACCCGCCGCCTCCCGGTCGTCGTGCTCGAGCCGGCCTAGTCCGGTCGACGGCTCTCATCGGCTCGCCTTCTGCGAGAGAGCCGACCCACGCCGGTACCTTGTGTTCACCGTGCCCGAGCTCAAGACATCCGATGGGTACAGGCCGACCGGCGACCAGCCGCAGGCGATCGACCAGCTCTCCGCCTCGCTCACCGCCGGCGAGCGATACCAGACGCTGCTCGGCGCGACCGGCACCGGCAAGACGGCGACGATGGCCTGGATCATCGAGAAGGTCGGCCGCCCGTCGCTCGTGATCGCCCACAACAAGACGCTGGCCGCGCAGCTCTGCAACGAGTTCCGTGAATTCTTCCCGGACAACGCGGTCGAGTACTTCGTCTCGTACTACGACTACTACCAGCCCGAGGCGTACGTTCCCCAGGCCGACCTCTACATCGAGAAGGACTCGTCCCGGAACGACGACATCTCACGGCTGCGGCTCGCCGCCACCTCGGCGCTGTTCACGCGCCGCGACGTGGTCGTCGTCGCCTCCGTGTCCTGCATCTACGGCCTCGGCTCGCCGGAGGAGTGGCGCGGCCGCGTGCTCGTGCTCGAGGTTGGGGAGACGACCGACCGCGACGACGCGCTGCGGACGCTGGTCGAGAGCCAGTACGTGCGCAACGACTCCGTGCTCGCGCGCGGCCGGTTCCGGGTGAAGGGCGACGTCATGGAGGTGCAGCCCGCGAACTCCGAGACGGCGTACCGCATCTCGTTCTTCGGCGACGAGGTCGAGTCGATCTCGCACTTCGACCCGCTGACCGGCGAGGTCTACGCGCGGCTGGACAACCTCGTGATCTGGCCGGCCACCGAGTACGTGACCTCGACGCCGACGGTCGAGCGCGCGGTCGACGACATCCACCGCGAGCTCGAGGAGCAGGTGCGGCTCTTCGAGGAGCAGGGCAAGCAGCTCGAGGCGCACCGATTGCGCCAGCGCACCGAGTACGACCTCGAGATGCTCAAGGAGCTCGGCTTCTGCAACGGGATCGAGAACTACTCGCGGCACCTCGAGGGGCGGCCGCAGGGCTCTCACCCGTTCACGCTGCTCGACTACTTCCCCGACGACCTCGTCGTGTTCGTCGACGAGTCGCACCAGACCGTCCCGCAGCTCGGCGGCATGTACGAGGGCGACCGCTCGCGCAAGCAGACGCTGGTCGACTTCGGCTTCCGGCTGCCCTCGGCGCTCGACAACCGGCCGCTGCGCTTCGACGAGTTCCTGCGCAAGGTGCCGCAGCTCGTCTTCGTCTCGGCCACTCCGGGCCCGTTCGAGCTCCGCCACTCGAAGGTGATCGCCGAGCAGCTGATCCGCCCGACCTTCGTCGTCGACCCCGAGGTCGAGCTGCGCGCGACCAAGAACCAGATCGACGACCTGCTCAACGAGATCCGGCGCCGCGAAGAGGTCGGCGAGCGCGTGCTGGTCACCACGCTGACCAAGAAGATGGCGGAGGACCTGACCGACTACCTGCTCGAAGCGGGTGTGAAAGCCAGGTACCTGCACTCCGAGATCGACACGCTCGAACGCATCCAGATCATCCGCGAGCTGCGGCTCGGCGACTACGACGTGCTCGTCGGCGTCAACCTCTTGCGCGAGGGCCTCGACCTGCCCGAGGTCTCGCTGGTCGCCGTGCTCGACGCCGACAAGGAGGGCTTCCTGCGCGGCAAGACGGCGCTGATCCAGACGATCGGCCGCGCCGCCCGCAACGTCAACGGAAGGGTGCTGCTCTACGCCGACCGGATGACGGAGGCGATCCAGGGTGCGCTCGGCGAGACGAACCGCCGCCGTGCCACGCAGCTCGCGTACAACGAGGAACACGGGATCACGCCCGAGTCGGTGACCAAGGGCGTGTCGGACATCGCCGAGTTCTTGATGCTCGAGTCGCCGACGGTGCCGTCGCGCCGCCGGCGCGGGAAGGCCGAGGTCGAGGGCATGAAGCCGGACGAGATCGAGCGCCTGGTGATCGAGCTCGAGGAGGAGATGTACACGGCCGCCGAGGAGCTCCGCTTCGAGTACGCGGCGAAGCTGCGGGACGAGATCAAGGAGCTGCGCCGCGAGCTGCTCGCCGTGACCGCCTAGCCGTCCTGCGGCATGATCCGCAGTCTGTGGCCAGGCTGACCAGGGCTGACCTTCTCAGGCGGGGCGTCGGCGGCGGAGCCGCGCTCGCCCTGCTCGGCGGGCTCCCGGGCCGCGGAGTACGGCTGCTCGAGAGCGCGGCCGCGGCGACGAGACCGAGCGTCCACGGGTTCGTCACCCGTCCCGATCTCCGCCCGCCGGTGATCGGCGTCGTCGCGCCCGCGCGCGGAACAGCCGACGGCTACCTGTTCCTCGCCCCGTCGTCCGGCCCTGGCATGCGCGGCGGCCTGATCGCGGACGACCGCGGCGACCCGGTTTTCTTCCGTCCGGCCACGCCGAGAACGGTCATGGATTTCCGGGCGGGGACGCTGCGGGGGGCGCCGGTCCTGAGCTGGTGGGAGGGGCGATACGTGTTCGGGGTCGGAAAGGTCGGCGACTACGTGATCGTGGACGCGTCGTACCGCGAGCTCGCGCGGCTCTCCTCGGCCGGGCATCGCCGTCCCGACTTCCACGAGGTCCTGCTGACCGACGACGACACGTTGCTCGTAACGGCCTACGAGACCCGGACGGCGGACCTGACTGCGGTGGGCGGCCCGAGCAGCGGCCTCGTGTACGGCGGCGTCGTTCAGGAGCTTTCCGTGCCCAGCGGCCGCCTGCTGTGGGAGTGGCGCAGCCTCGACCACGTCGGCATCACCGAGACCGTGAGCGACCAGCTCGGCTCGCCGTTCGACTACTTCCACATCAACGGGATCGAGGTGGACGGCGACGGCAACCTCCTCGTCTCTGCCCGCAACACCTCCGCGCTGTACAAGATCGCGCGACGGACGGGGAAGGTCCTCTGGCGGCTGGGCGGCAAGCGGAGCGACTTCTCGATGGGCAAGGGGACACGGTTCGGCTTCCAGCACGACGCGCGCCTGCACGAGGGCGGCCGGACGATCAGCCTGTTCGACAACGGGCCCCGTGCCGCCGGGGTCCGACCGGAGTCGAGGGCGATCGTGCTCGCGGTCGACCAGCGGCGCAGGCAGGTGACGCTGAAGCGCGACATCCGGCACCGGCGGCCGCTCTTCGCCTTTGCCACCGGCAGCAACCAGCTGCTGCCGAACGCGAATCGGCTCGTCACCTGGGGGATCACCGGGTGGTTCACCGAGTACGACCCGGACGGCCACGTCTGCCTCGATGCCCACTTGCCCGGAAACGGCCAGAACTACCGCGTCTTCCGGTTCCCATGGGCCGGGAAACCGCCGGTGCCGCCCGCGTTCAAGGCCTACCGGCAGGGCGCCGGAGCGGCGAGGTTCTACGCGAGCTGGAACGGCTCGACCGAGCTCGCCTCCTGGCGGCTCGAGACCGGGAGAAACCTCGGGGCGCTTCGCCCGGGCGGCGCCCATCCGAAGCAAGGGTTCGAAACGTCGTTCGCGATCCCGCCGCGAACTCGTTACGCGGCCGCGGTCGCGCTCGACGCCGAGGGAAAGCCGCTCGGGCGCTCTCGGACGATTCGCCTGTACTAGCCGAGCGCGGCGGTTCCGCGCGGGAACCGGCGCTCGGCCGTCAGGCGCCAGTCGCCGTCCCGCCAGATGTACGTGTGGACCGTGAGCGAGCGCTCGTCCGCCTCGTAGACGAGCAGGCCACGGGCCTCGCCGCGCCGATGCGGCCTCGGCTGGCCCAGCCCCGGCGCCGTCGCGACGACAGCGCCGCGCTGATTCTCCGACCAGACCTCGAACTCGTGCCGCTCGGCGACCGCGCCCTGGTGGGTGTGCCCCGAGACCACGAGCTCCGCGCCCGCGTCGACGAGTGCCCCGAGCACGTGGTCGCGCCGGGCGACCGGCCGCTTGCGCGTCCGCCAGGGCGCTCCACCGAGCTGGTGGTGCAGCGCGACGACGCGCAGGGCGCCGGGCGGTGCGGCGGCGAGCTGCGACACCGCCCAGTCGAGCTGGCCGTCGCGGACGGCGCCGGACTGGTGGCGCCACGGGCGCACGGAGTTGATGCCGACGAGGCAGACGCCGTCCGAGACGTGCACCGGGCGGGTGGTCTCCCAGAGGCGCTCGAACTCCGCCCACGGCCGCGTGAACCGCGCCGGGAACGTGTACGGAATGTCGTGATTGCCCGGAACGGCAACGACGGGAGCGCCCAGGGTGTGCAGGAAGGCGCTTGCCCGCTCGTGCTGGTCGCGGCGCCCGCGGTGGGTGAGATCGCCGCTCGCGACGATCAGCTCGGGCCGCAGGCGCTCGACCAGCGCGGCAAGCGACGCACCCGCGTCCGGGCTCTCGTGGGCGCCGGCATGCAGGTCGGAGACGTGGAGAATCCTCGCTGGCACGGCCGAACCACCCTATAAACTGATGGTCGTGACGGATGAGCCGGCCGAGATCGTCGAGGATCTCTACCTCGGCCTGCGGGCCGGAGGCGCGCTTCGCAAGCAGCGCCGCGGGGAGCCGCTGACCGCAGACGAGGAAGAGGCGCTCGGGCGCTGGCGGCAGATGTCGAGCTGGCGCAAGGCGATCGCGATCGGCGCCTTCTCGGTCGGCACCTTCGGGCTCGGCTTCACCGTCGGCGGCCTCGTGTTCGGCCGCTGGCGCAGAGCCTGATCGGCAAGCTGACGCGCCGGGCTGCCTAACCGGCCTCGGCGTCCCGCTCCGAGAAGATCAAGGCAGGGACCTTCTCCTTCGCCGGATCCTTGTCGAACACCGTCACGTCGACGAGGGTTGCCAGCACCGCGGCGAGAGGCGTCGACAGGAGCACGTAGAAGCCGCCGAAGAGCAGCCCGACGCTGGTAACGGTGATCAGGATGATCAGGGGTGGCACGCCGGTGACGTGCCCGAGGACTTTCGGCCCGATCACGTAGTCCTGGAGCAGCCGCAGGCCGTAGACGGCGCCGGCGGCCGCCGCCGCGGTCTGCCAGGAGACGGTCAGCCCCGCGCCGATCGCGACGAGGCCGGCGGCGAGCGGGCCGATCACCGGCACGAGTTCGACAATGCCTGCGAAGACGCCGATCAGCAGCCAGAACGGGACGCCGATCAGCCAGAAGGCGAGCGAGAGCACGGTGCTGACGAACGCGACCATGAGCAGCGATCCGCGTACGTAGCCGCCGAGCTTCGCCTCGATCAAGTCCCAGGTCTGGACGATCGACTTTCGCTTCCCCGGCTTGGCGAGGCCGGCGAGCGCCTCCTGCGCTCGCTCCTTGTCGAAGATCCAGTACGCCGCGATCGTGAAGGTGAAGAAAATGGCGACGAGCACCTCGAGAGCGGTCCGGCCGTAGGTGACGGCGGGATGGATCAGGTCGGTGCCGTTCGGGAGGCGCTCGAGCCGATGCTGGATGCCGACCAGAATCTCGTGCTTGATCCCGTGCGAGTGGCGGGCGGCCTCGGCAACATCCGCCTTGGAGGTCGGCAGCGTGCCGACAGCCTTCTCGGTCTGGTCGAGGGCGCGCGGGACGATCAGCCAGAGCAGAAGCCCGATCGCACAGGCGAACCCGACGAAGTGGATCGCCACGCCGAGCGCGCGCGGGACGTGGCGTGCGTTCAGCCAGTCGACGCCGGGGCGCATCGCCGACGCGATGATCACCGCGAGCAGGAGCAGGGCCACCAGGACCTTCAGGTGCCAGATCGCCAGCGCACCCGCGATCACGGCGACGGCGACGAGGGTCGCGACGAAGGACTTGCGGGCAACGTCGCTCATCGCAGAGGTTTTCTCCAGCGCGGCGCTTGTGGAAACGGATTACCGCCCCTTCACGAACACCTGTTCGCACGATAGAATGGTCAATCGATGGCTGCGGACGAGCTCGTCGTTCACGGCGCGCGGGAGCACAACCTCAAGGACATCACCGTCCGGCTGCCCCGGAACGCGCTGATCTGCATCACCGGCCTGTCCGGGTCGGGCAAGTCCAGCCTGGCCTTCGACACGATCTATGCGGAAGGGCAGCGCCGCTACGTCGAGTCGCTGTCCGCCTACGCACGGCAGTTCTTGCAGATGATGGAGAAACCCGACGTCGACTCGATCGACGGGCTCTCGCCGGCGATCTCGATCGATCAGAAGACGACCTCACGGAACCCGCGCTCGACGGTCGGCACGGTGACCGAGATCTACGACTATCTGCGGCTGCTCTTCGCGCGCGTCGGTCGGCCGCACTGCCCGATCTGCGGCCGACCGATCGCCGGGCAGTCGATCGAGGCGATCGTCGACCAGGTGCTCAGGCTGCCGGAGGGGACGAAGTTCACCGTGAACGCGCCGGTTGTCCGCGACCGCAAGGGCGAGCACAGGGACGTCTTCGAGCACCTGCGTGCAGAGGGTTTCACCCGGGTGAAGGTCGACGGGGAGCAGCGTCTGCTCGACGAGGAGATCGAGCTCGACAAGAAGTTCAAGCACACGATCGAGGTGGTCGTCGATCGGCTGGTGATGAAGGAGGACCTGCGTACGCGGCTGGCGCAGTCGATCGAGACAGCGGTCGCGCTCGCCGAGGGGCTGGTCGTGATCGACATCGTGGACGGGACGATGTCTGATGGTTCGCTGACCTTTTCGGAGCGCTTCGCCTGTCCCGAGCACGGTGTCTCGCTGCCCGAGCTCCAGCCGCGGATCTTCTCGTTCAACTCGCCGCACGGAGCCTGCCCGCGGTGCACCGGCCTGGGTGCGCAGCAGGAGATCGACCCCGACCTGCTCGTCCCCGACCCGTCGCTGTCGATCGCAGAGGGCGCGCTGGTGCCCTGGTCGGTCGGCAACTCCAGCTACTACGAGTCGGTGATCCAGGCGATCGCCGAGCGCTGGGAGATCGACCTGGACAAGCCCTGGCAGGAGCTCTCGAGCGCCCAGCAGGACCTGTTCCTGTACGGCACCAAGGGCGAGCGCATCTACATCCAGTACCGCAACCGGATGGGGCGCAAGCGCTCGTACATGCTCAACTTCGAGGGCATCGTCCCCAGTCTCGAACGGCGCTACCGCGAGACCGATTCGTCGCAGCAGCGAGAGCGGATCGAGGAGTACATGTCGTTCCGCCCCTGCCCGGCGTGCGGCGGCGCCCGGCTGAAGCCCGAGGTGCTGGCGGTCACGGTCGGCGGCCTCAACATCCACGAGTTCACGAAGATGTCGGTGACGCGCTCGCTCTTGTTCCTCGGCGAGCTGGAGCTGACCGAGGTCGAGCAGCTGATCGGTGCGCGGATCGTGAAGGAGATCCGCGAGCGCCTGACGTTCCTCGACGATGTCGGCGTCGGGTACCTGAACCTCGACCGTGCGTCCGCCACGCTCTCGGGCGGCGAGGCGCAGCGGCTCCGGTTGGCAACCCAGATCGGCTCGCAGCTCGTGGGCGTCCTCTACATCCTCGACGAGCCGTCGATCGGCCTCCATCAGCGTGACAACGGAAAGCTGATCGGCACGCTCGAGCGGCTCCGCGACCTCGGCAACACCGTGGTCGTTGTCGAGCACGACGAGCAGATGATGCGCTCGGCCGACTGGCTGGTCGACATGGGGCCGGGGGCGGGCGAGCACGGCGGCCACGTCGTCGCGGAAGGCACGGCGGCGAAGGTGCAGCGGTCGCGGGGGTCGATCACGGGGCAGTTCCTCTCGGGGGCGCGGGCGATTGCGGTGCCGCAGCGGCGGTCGGAGGATCTCGGATCCTTCGCCGTGCACGGCGCGTCGCAGCACAACCTGAAGGGCATCGACGTCGAGTTCCCGGTCGGGAAGTTCGTCTGCGTCACGGGCGTGTCCGGTTCGGGCAAGTCGACGCTGGTCAACGAGATCGTCTACAAGGAGTGCGCGAACCGGCTGCACAAGATGCGGACGAAGCCGGGCGACCACGAGTCGGTCGAGGGGATCGACGCCTTCGACAAGGTGATCGACATCGACCAGTCGCCGATCGGCCGGACGCCGCGCTCGAACCCGGCGACGTACACCGACCTGTTCACGCCGATCCGCGAGCTCTACTCGCTGACGCCCGAGTCGAAGGTGCGCGGCTACAAGCCGGGACGGTTCTCGTTCAATGTCCGCGGCGGCCGCTGCGAGACGTGCAAGGGCGACGGGCAAATCAAGATCGAGATGCACTTCCTGCCCGACGTCTACGTGCCGTGCGAGACCTGCAAGGGCGCGCGCTACAACCGGGAGACGCTCGAGGTGCGTTTCAAGGGCAAGAACATCTCCGAGGTCCTGGACATGTCCGTCGAGGAGGCGTTGTCCTTCTTCGCCAAGATCCCGAAGATCCGGCGGAAGCTGCAGACGCTCCACGACGTGGGGCTCGACTACATCAAGCTCGGCCAGCCGGCGACCACGCTGTCGGGCGGCGAGGCCCAGCGGATCAAGCTCGCGAAGGAGCTGTCAAAGGTTGCGACCGGCAAGACGCTCTACATCCTCGACGAGCCGACCACGGGCCTCCACTTCGCCGACATCGAGAAGCTCCTCGAGGTGCTCCAGCGGCTCGTCGACGCGGGGAACACCGTGCTCGTGATCGAGCACAACCTCGATGTGATCAAGCAGGCCGACTGGATCGTCGACCTCGGCCCCGAGGGTGGCGAGGCCGGCGGCGAGGTGATCGCGACCGGCACGCCCGAGCAGATCGCCGAGGCCGAAGGCTCGTACACGGGGCAGTTCCTCCGCGAGCTGCTGCCGGTCAAGGCCGCCGTCGCGGCCGCCTGACCCGTTTTGACAGGGGCTTCCGTCCTCGATACTTCGCGGGTGTTGTACGTGAGGACGACGCGCGATGGCGGCTGAGTTCCAGGTCGCCGGCGCCAACGCGAAAGCGCTCTTCACGCTGAAGGTCCACCGCGGCGACGGGATGGCGCTCCTGGCGATGGACTGGAGGCACGAGACGCCGCCGGACGACTTCGTCGGCTTCGCGATCGAGTACCGAGAGCCGAACGGCGACCGCTTCTACCCGTTGAAGAACCGCCTCGCCTTTCCGACCGCGGGCGGCGCGCTGAACCCGAACCAGCTGTCGACGCTGCAGTCGCCGATCCAGAAGTTCCGCTGGGTGCACTTCCCGCGCAACGCCGACCTCCTCGGCGATTTCACGTATCGGGTGACACCCGTCTTCATGGGCGCCGACGACGCGCTCAGTTACGGTGAGACGCAGACGGTGGCGATCGAGCTGCGCCGCGAGACCTATCCCGGCCTGCTGAACGTGGCCTTCACGCGCGGTTTCGTCGCTTCGCAGGCATTCGTGGACCTCTACGAGTCGGCCGGCCCGTCTCGACGCTTCTGCCGCCGAACGCCGACGCGGGGCTGGACTTCGTGCCGACCCATCCCGAGGCGGCGAAGGCACTTGCCTGGATGGGCTTCGAGGCGCGGCAGGCGCTCCTCGACGTCCTCGACGCGGCGATTGCCGACCACAAGGCAAAGGTCTGCGTGATCGCCTACGACCTCAACGATCCCGAGGTCGTGTCGCGGCTGAAGAAGCTCGGCAAGCGCCTGAGGATCATCGTCGACGACAGCGACGCTCACGGCGAGCCCGGTTCGGCCGAGACGAAGGCGGCAGGAGAGCTCGCCGATGCCGCGGGCGAAGACAACGTCCGGCGCCAGCACGTGCTCAACCTGCAGCACAACAAGGTGTTCGTCGTGGACGGCCCGAAGGGCAAGACCGTCGCCTGCGGGTCGACCAACTTCAGCTGGCGCGGCTTCTACGTCCAGAACAACAACGCGCTCGTGCTCCGGGGCGCGACCGCCGTGGCCGCGTACCACGCGGCGTTCGAGGCCTACTGGCACGGATCGCCGAAAGCCTTCGGCGACACGGCCTCGGCGAACTGGACGGACATCGGCCTGCAGGGTATCGACGCCCGGGTCGCGTTCTCACCGCACTCCGCCTCGAACGCCCTGCTCGCAACCATCGCCGACGACCTCGACAAGCAGACGACCTCGTCGCTGCTCTTCTCGCTGGCGTTCCTCTACCAGACGCCCGGCCCGGTTTCCGCCCGCGTGTACCTCGGCTCGTACAACTTCTCCTCCCCCGCCGACACCAAGAACGGCGAGAACCTGCTGCGGATCCGCGACCGACGCATCGCGGTCTCGTTCATGGTGGAGGCCGTGCGGATCTGCGACCACTACGACTTCCGGGTCACTCAGAGCGCGTCCAAGAAGGCGGGCAAGCCGTTCGTGCTCCGAAAGCCTCCGCGCGAACCCGGCGACGTTCCGTGGTGGAAGCGGTACTACACGGACGTCCACCGGATCCGCGACCGGGAGCTCTTCGCCTGATCGCGCGGCACGCGTACGCTGACGGCCATGAGCCCGACCGACGTGATCGAGGCGCTCAGGTGCCACCGCACGATCGACATCACGACCACCGGGGCGAAAAGCGGGCGGCCCCACCGGATCGAGACCTGGGCCTGGGTTGACGGCGACACCGTCTACCTGACCGGCAGCCCGGGCCGCCGTGACTGGTACGCCAACCTGCGTGTGAACCCGGACTTCACCATGCACCTGAAGCGCGGCGTCCAGGCGGACGTTCCGGCGCGGGCGCGGCCGATCGTCGACCGCGCCGAGCGGCGGCCGATCTTCGAGCGGCTCCGCCCGGCCCAGGCGGATACCTGGACCGAGCGCTCTCCGCTCGTCGAGGTCGAGTTCTCGTAGGCTGGCCGCATGAGCGCCGAGGCGCAGACCCGGACGGGCCAGGCCGAGCGGGAGTGGTGGCTTCGCCTGGTTCGCGTCCTGACGGCGCCGACCTCGGTGTTCGTGTGGGTCCGGGACGACTCTGCGGAAGCGGCCGGCGCCCGGCAGGAGCCGATCACCGCCGTCGTCTTCCTCGCCGGGGTCTCGATCTTCCTCTCCACCCGGACGGCAGGCCGGCTGTTCGACGACATCGAGTTCGACTGGCTGCTGGTCCTCGTCGAGGCGGTGGTCGCCGGCCTGCTCGTCGCCGTCCAGAACTTCTGGGTTCTCGGCGGCGCCGTCTATCTCGGAGGGCGTGCCGCCGACAGCGCAGCCTCGTACCGCCAGGCCCGCCACGTCACCGGCCTTGCGACGACGCCCTGGGTGCTCGTGCTCCTCTTCGTCTGGCCGATCCGGCTGGCGATGTTCGGCGCCGACACGTTCCGTAGCGGCGGCTCCGACCACGGCCCTGCCGAGTTCGTCTTCCGCACGATCGACGTCGGCCTGCTCGTCTGGACGGCGGTGCTCGTGTACCTCGGCGTGCGCGCGCTGAACGGCTGGACCTGGGCCCGTTCGCTCGCGGGCGTGGCGGTCGGCGTGGCCGTCTTCACGCTCTTCGCGCTGCTGTTCTTCGTCTTCTGAGCCGGTGGCCGTCGAGCTGGTCTACGAGACCCACTCGACGAGCGTCGACAACGAGCGCGGGATCGCGACCGGCTGGCTCGAGGGCGAGCTGTCTGCGCGCGGCCGCGAGCAGGCACTCGACCTCGGCCGGAGGCGGCGCCACGACGGGATCTCGGCCGTCTATGCGTCGGATCTCGGCCGCGCGGTCGAGACTGCCGAGATCGCGTTCGGCGGCACGGACTTCCCGGTGCGGTACGACCCGCGGCTGCGGGAGTGCGACTACGGCGAGCTGAACGGCGTGCCCGTAGACGACGTCGGCCTTGGTCCGCCATCGTCACATCGACGTGCCGTTCCCCCGCGGCGAGAGCTACCGGCAGGTGGTCGAGCGCACGCGCGCCTTTCTCGGCGACGTCACCGGTCGCCACGACGGTGCGCGCGTCGTCGTGATCGCCCATTCGGCCAACCGCTGGGCGCTCGACCACCTCGTCAACGGCGCGACGCTCGAGGAACTGGTCGACGCTCCCTTCCAGTGGCAGGAAGGCTGGCTCTACGTCGTCTCGGCGAACGCCTCCCGCTCGGCCTCCGACATCGAATAGGTGTGCTCCTCGCCCGGGAACGCTCCCGAGCGCACGTCGGCGGCATACGCCTCGAGCGCGTCGCGGATCTCGCGCGAGAGGTTGGCATACCGCTTGACGAAGCGGGGGAGATGGCCCTCGGTCAGTCCGAGCAGGTCGTGATAGACGAGCACCTGGCCGTCGCAGTCGGGCCCGGCGCCGATCCCGATCGTCGGAATCGACAGCTCCCGCGTGATCCGTCCCGCGACCGGTGCCGGGATCGCCTCCAGCACGATCGAGCAGCATCCGGCCGCCTCGAGCTCGCGCGCGTCGACGAGCAGCCGCCGCGCCGCCTCGGCCGTCTTGCCCTGCGTCTTGAAGCCGCCCAGCATCGTCGCCGACTGCGGGGTCAGGCCGATGTGGCCCATCACGGGGATTCCCGACTCCACGATCCGCCGCACGCGGGAGACCATCGGGCCGGCGCCCTCCAGCTTGACGATGTCGGCGCCGCCCTCCTTGAGGAAGCGGATCGCCGTGCGAACGGCGTCGTCGTCCGAGACCTGGTAGGAGCCGAAGGGCAGGTCGCCGACGACCAGCGGCCGGTTGGAATGGCGCGAGACCGTCCGCGTCAGGAAGAGCATCTCGTCCACCGTGACCGGGACGGTCGTGCCCTCGTGACCGAGGACGACCATCGCAGCCGTGTCGCCGACGAGGACGATGTCGATGCCGGCATCCTCGGCGAATCGCGCGCCCGGCGCGTCGTAGGCGGTGACCATGACGATCTTGTCGCCGCGCGCCTTCATCGCGGCGAGCTCGGGCAGCGGCAGCTTTCCTGCGGGCATGGCGCTCATGGCGTGGCTCCTTCGATTGGGACGTTGTCGATCAGGCGCACGGAGCCGACGCGGATCGCGGCGGCGAGCGTGGGCGGATCGAACGGGGCGACCTCGACGTAGTCGACGTCGAGACCGTCGAGCAATGCGCGCGCCTGGGCCGGGTCGCCGGTCGCGAGCGCGCGCGGGAGGGCGAGTGCCGCATCCCGCTCCTCGGGCGCGAGGAGCGCGTTCCGCGAGGAGAGCGCGAGACCGTCGCCGTCGCGCACCGTCGGCAGCACGCGGAGCTCGACGTCGAGGTTCAGGTCGCGGATCATCCGACGGAGCACCTCGACCTGCTGTGCGTCCTTCTGCCCGAAGTACGCGCGCCGGGGACGGACGATGTTGAAGAGCTTGAGGCAGATCGTCGCGACGCCCCGGAAGTGGCCGGGGCGGAAGGAGCCTTCGAGGCCGTGCGACGCCTCGGTCACGTCGACCCAGGTCTCGTAGCCGGGTGGATAGAGCTCCTCGAGCGGAGGGGCGAAGAGGATGTCGACCCCCGCCTCCTCGGCAATCGCGGCGTCGGCCGCCTCGTCGCGCGGATAGCGGGCGAGGTCGAGAGGGTCGCCGAACTGCGCCGGGTTGACGAACAGGCTCGCGACCACGAGATCGTTCTCCTCGCGGGCGGCGGCGAAGAGCGAGAGGTGGCCGGCGTGGTAGGCGCCCATGGTCGGGACGAGCCCCACCTTCTCGTGGGCCAACGCCGCACGGGTCTCCGCGATGGTGCGCGTGATCTTCACAGCGCGGTCGCCTCCGCCAGCACCCGGTACATCGGCTCGAGCTCCGGTCGGCTCTCGTGCAGCGCGCCGATGTGCGCATCGACCACCGACCAGTCGCTGCGCGCGATCGGACCGGTGAGCTGGAACCCGTTCTCGATCGTGCGGGTCATCAGGGGCACGAGCGCCTCCGGCGGCGCGCCCGCGTCCTCGAGCAGGCGAGCGGCCGAGCGGTACAGCGTGACCAGGTAGTTCGAGGCGATCGCCGCGCCTGCGTGGTAGAGAACACGGACGTCGTCGGCCAGGTCGAACGGCCGCAGGCCCAGGGTGGTTGCCAGCTCCCGTCCGAGCGCCTGCGCGTCGTCGGTGTCGGAGGTGACCGCCGCCCAGGCTCCGTCGAGCTGCTCGGGCCCCCGGTCGAGCGTGAACGTCTGGAGCGGGTGCAGCGAGAAGCGACGCACGTGCGGATCGAGGGCGGCGAGCGGCGTCGCGCCACTGACGTGCACGACCCAGGGCCCGGGCTCGATCCCGGCGGCGACCTCGGCGATCGCGCGGTCGGGGACACAGAGGAGGACGAGCTCGGCGCCGCCGTCGCGCAGCTCGACGCCGCGCTCGCGCAGGCGGGCGCTCAGTGCCGAGCCCACGCGGCCACGACCGATCACATTGACGCTGTCGACCATCTCGAAGCTCCAGTTCCGCAGGGGATACCGGGCAGGGAGAAGTCTAACGGGCGGCGGAGATCCTCCGCTCGAGCGCTGTCTTCACGTCAGGCCAGCCGTCGTCGATCACGGCGTACCAAGCGGAGTCGCGGCGCTCGCCTTCGCGGACGAGCATGTGCTTGCGATGGATTCCCTCGAAGTCGGCGGGAATCGCAGCGAGCGCCGCCCGCGCACGGTCGTTCTTCGCGTCGGTCTTGAACTCGACGCGCCGGGCGCCGAGCCGCTCGAAGGCGTGACGGAGCAGCAGGTACTTGGCGTCCGTGTTCGCGCCCGTGCCCCAGGCCGCAGGGGTGTTCCAGGTGTTGCCGATCTCGAGCCGCAGGTGCTCCGGAAAGACGTTCAGGTAGCTGGTCGACCCGATCACGGTGCCGTCCACCACGGCGACGAAGTGGTACGTGTCGTTCGCCTCCAGGGCCCGCCGGATCCACGTCTCCGTGTCGCGGGTGGTCATCCACGTCCAGGCGCGCTCGTCCGCGGCCGCCGCGCGCAGACCGTCGACATGCCGTGGCTCGATCGGCTCGAGCGTCACGATCCGGCCTTCGAGTCGTGGCCGAAGCTGGTCGTCGCTCCACATGTCGTATGTCTATCGGAAGCGGAGTAGGAACCAGGCCGAAGCCTGGCACCGACGCTAGACTTGGCGTATGCCGATCTACGAATACGTCTGCATGAAGTGCGAGTCGCACTTCGAGGAACTCGTCCGGAACGGCGAGGCGCCGACGTGCCCAGACTGCTCGAGTGCCAAGGTGCAGAAGCAGTTCTCCGTCTTCGCCACCCACGGGGCGGAGTCGGCGCCGAGCTTCGGCCAGACCGCCGCGGGCGGCGGCTGCTGCGGCGGCTCGTGCGGCTGCGGCCACTAGCCTCGCTTCCCATCCGGCCGAGCGCCTAGACTTCGGCGTCGATGCTCGACGCGCTCAGGATCGAAGCCTCGACCTGCACGCTGTGCGCACTGAGCCAGAGCCGGACGCAGGTCGTGTTCGGGAACGGGCATCCGAAGGCAGACCTGATGTTCGTCGGCGAGGCGCCGGGCTTCCACGAGGACCAGCAGGGCATTCCCTTCGTGGGCCAGGCGGGCAAGCTGCTCGACAAGCTCCTCGCCGGCATCGGATTGACCCGGGCCGACGTCTACGTCGTCAACACGCTGAAGTGCCGGCCGCCCGGGAACCGCGATCCACTGCCCGAGGAAAAGCACGCCTGCGAGCCGTGGCTGTTCAAGCAGATCGAGCTGATTCGCCCGAAGGTGATCGCCACGCTCGGGAACCACGCGACCAAGCAGCTGACCGGCAAGGAGACCGGCATCACGCGTGTCCATGGCCAGCCGCAGCAGGTCGCCTACGGCTCGATGTCGGTGACGATCTTCCCGATCTTCCACCCGGCCGCGGCTCTCTATACGCCGGCGATGCTGAAGGTGCTCGAGGAGGACTTCACCCGGATCCCGGCGCTGCTGGAGCGCGAGGCGGAGCCGCTCCAGCCGCTGGAAGAGCTGCTCGCCGAGCCGGAGCCAGAGCCGGTCGCCGTCCAGCTCGGCCTGTTCTGACCCGGCTCGAGGCACGCTCAACTGAGGAGACCGAAGCGGTGGCGGGCCGGCTGGCCGCCCGGCTGCGACCGGGCGACGTCGTCGCCGTCTCCGGTGAGCTGGGCGCGGGGAAGACGACCTTCGTCCGCGGGGCCTGCCGCGCGCTCGGCGTGACGCAGCCCGTGACGAGCCCGACCTACACGATCGGCCACCGCTACCAGGGAACGGTGCCGGTCGCCCACCTCGACCTGTACCGCTTCGAGAGCATGTCCGAGGCCGACTGGGGCGCGCTGGAGCCGTACTTCGACGATGCGGTCGTGTTCGTCGAGTGGCCGGAGGCGGCCGGCGACTCGCTGCCCGAGCCGCGTGTCCGGGTACGGTTATCGCACGTGGACGAGAAGCGGCGGCTGATCGTGCTCGAGGGTGATGCTGACCTTGGCGTTTGACACGGCGACCGGTGTGGCGACGACCGCGCTCGTCCGGGACGGCGACGTGCTGGGCGAGCGAGTCGGGCGGGCGTCCGCGGTGCTCGCAGACGCCGACAACCTGGTCCGGGCAGCCGGCCTGGGCCCCGGCGATCTCGACCTGCTCGCCGTCGGCGTGGGCCCCGGCAGCTTCACCGGCGTGCGGATCGGGCTCGCGGCCGCCCGCGGCCTGGCGCTCGCGCTGGACGTGCCGGTGGCGGGTGTATCGACCCTGGAGGCACTCGCCGCCGGAGCGCCCGGAGCCGTCCCGGTCGTCGATGCCAGGCGCGGCGAGATCTTCGGCCTCGTCTCCGGCCAGGCCAGGTGCCTGGCACCCGACGACCTCCAGGTGGACGAGGACCGGACATACGTCGGTGACGGGGCGGTGCGCTATCGGGACACGATCGAGGAACGTGGAGGTGTCGTACCTCCCGACGGCAGCGAGCTCCATGTCCCGCACGCACGCTTCCACGCCCGACTGGCCGGCGAGGGCGGCCCGGCGGAGCTCGTCGAGCCGGTCTATCTCAGAGCTCCCGATGCCGAGAGAGCACTCCCGTGATCGAGATCTGCCCGTTGCAGCTCCGCGACCTGACGGCGATCGAGGAGATCGAGCGCAGCGCCTATCCGACGCCCTGGTCGCGCTCGATGTTCGCCGGGGAGCTCTCGAAGCCGTCCTCGATCTGCCTCGGCGCCTTCGAGGAGCAGACCCTGTGTGGCTACCTGATCACCTCGCGGTACGTCGACGCGTGGCACGTGATGAATGTCGCCGTCGCTCCGGACCGGCAGCGGATGGGCATCGCCTCGGCGC
>CAWEGI010000011.1:0-23355 GCA_963808815.1 uncultured Actinomycetes bacterium
TCCGGGGCTTTCATGTGAGCGGGGGACGGGGCTCGAACCCGCGACCCTCAGCTTGGGAAGCTGATGCTCTACCAACTGAGCTACCCCCGCGGGCAAGGGCAGTCTAGCGCGGGCTCCTAGCCGATCCCGACCTGGACCAGCCGACGAGTGGAAACGCCGGAGAGGAGGCGCTCGCCCGGCTTGCGGGCGCGTACGAAGAAGACGAGGGCGGCCTTGTGCAACGGCATCAGCCTCGTCGGGAAGAACTGGATCGTTGCCCACCCGTTGCTGGCGGTCACGACCTCGGGAGCAGGCCTCACCCAGCCGTACGGGATGCCGATCGCGTAGACGACCGCGCCGCGGACTAGGTTGCCGCGGGCATCGGACACGCGGAAGCGCCCGACGAAGGCCTGCCGCGAGTGGAGGCGGCGCGGGACGAACTGCACGCCCGTGATCACCAGCTGGTTCGGCAAGGACACCTGCTCGACGCCGATCGACGCCGGGCCGGCGCCGGCGACGACGCCGGTCGGGGCCGAGGTCGCCTTGCTCGTCCCGAACTGGTTCCGCGCCGAGACGGTCACTCTGATCCGGTGGCCGACCTCGGAGGACGACAGTCGCTGCGAGGACGAGTTCGCACCGAAGCCGCCGCAGTTGTTGCCGGCCGTGTCGCAACGCTGCCACTGGTAGTCGTAGTGATTCGGGCTGTTGGCCCACGAGCCGGCGCTCGCGACGAGCAGCTGACCGTTGCGGGCGGCGCCGCCGATCACGGGAAGTGCCGTGTTGGCAGGCAGGGGGCCGGCGGCCGCGACCACGGCCGTCTGCGCGGACTGCGCCTGTTCGTCGCCGAACTGATTCCGAGCCGTCACGCGAATGCGGATCGTCGCGCCGACGTCGGAGCCCGAGAGAACGTATGTGTTCCTGCGCGGGCCGACGCCGTTGCAGTTGTGCCCGCTCGTGTCGCAGCGGCGCCACTGGTAGTCGAACGAGGTCGGGTTGTTCTTCCAGGCGCCCGCCGATGCGGTGAGCGTGCTGCCTGCCTTCGCCGTGCCGCTGATCGCCGGTGGCGACGTGTTCTCGGGTTTCAGCCCGTCGGCGACCACGGCGGTCGGCGCCGACACCGCGTTGGCCGAGCCGTCGGAATTCGACGCGGTCACGGAGACGCGCATACGGTGACCGGCGTCGCCCTTCTGCAGCGTGTAGGTCTGGTTGGAGGCGCTGCCGATGTTGTTACAACCGTTCCCGTTCTGGTTGCACCGCTGCCAGCGGTACGCGAACGTGATCGGGCTCGAACCGGACCAGGCGCCGCTCGCCGCGGTGAGTGTCTCACCGGCCCGCGGCGTGCCGGAGATGGTCGGCAGCGACGTGTTCGTCGGTGCGACCTTGCGAGCGCCCTGCGCCGAGCCCACAGCCAGGAGCAGGATCACCGCCACAGCACCGACGTACCGCCACATACACCGGAAGTGTCCACTACAGACGGCGCCAGAAGCGAACCTCCAAACAAAATGCTTACCCGGTTTGGAAGCGGGATACTTCAGGTGACACCAGACGAGGAGGAACGATGGGACAGAACCTGGAGGAGACGGCCCGAGCGCTCGTCGCCCCGGGCAAGGGCATCCTCGCCGCCGACGAGAGCGACGGGACGATCAAGAAGCGCTTCGACTCGATCGGGATCGAGTCCACCGAGGACAATCGCCGAGCCTACCGCGACATGCTCTTCACGACCGACGGCGCGGCCGAGCACATCAGCGGTGTGATCCTCTACGACGAGACGATCCGCCAGTCGGCACTGGACGGCACGCCGTTCCCCAAGCTGCTCGAGCATCAGGGGGTCATCCCCGGGATCAAGGTCGACAAGGGCGCGAAGGACCTCGCCCATGCGCCCGGCGAGAAGATCACCGAAGGACTGGACGGCCTGCGCGAGCGGCTGGGCGAGTACGTCTCCCTCGGCGCGCGGTTCACCAAGTGGCGCGCGGTGATCACGATCGGCGAAGGCATTCCCAGCGAGTACTGCCTCTGGACGAACGCGCATGCCCTGGCGCGGTACGCGGCGCTCAGCCAGGAAGCCGGGCTCGTCCCGATCGTCGAGCCCGAGGTGCTGATGGACGGCGGCCACTCGATCGAGACCAGCTTCGAGGTCACGTCGCGGACGCTGCATGCGGTCTTCACCGAGCTGCGCGACCAGCGCGTCCACTTCGAGCAGATGCTCCTGAAGCCGAACATGGTGCTGTCCGGCTACGACGCGTCCGGACGCGCGGGTGTCCAGGACGTCGCGGAGCAGACCATCCGGTGCTTCCGCCGGCACGTCCCTGCCGCGGTGCCGGGGATCGTGTTCCTCTCCGGTGGCCAGACCGACGAGGACGCGACCGCGCACCTCAACGCGATGAACGCGATGGGCCCGCACCCGTGGGAGCTGTCGTTCTCGTACGGACGGGCGCTGCAGGCGCCGTCGCTCAAGGCGTGGGCCGGCGATTCTGCCAACGTCGAGTCGGGCCAGGCGGCATACCTGCACCGGGCGAAGATGAACGGGCTGGCCCGGTCGGGCACTTACTCGGCCGAGCTCGAAACCCAGGTCGCGGCGTAGCCGCGCGCAGTGTAGGGGCAGTCCGCGCCGGGACTGTCCCGGGAGAACGGCCGCTAGCTGTAGCGCTCGCCGGCGATCTGCTCGAGCTTGCCCCAGCGGTGGGACGCCTCGACGCGGCGCACCGTGCCCGAGCGCGACCGCATGACGATCGAGGCCGTCTCCGCGCCCGAGCCCGTGTACCGCACGCCGTGGAGCAGCGCGCCGTCGGTGACACCTGTGGCCGCGACGAACACGTCCTCGCCCGCGACGAGGTCGTCGGTCGAGAGCACACGGTCGACGTCGTAGCCCGCGTCCACGAGCTCCTGCCGCTCGCCGTCGTCACGCGGCCAGAGCTTGCCCTGGATCATGCCGCCGAGGCACTTGATCGCGGCCGCCGAGATGACGCCCTCGGGCGTGCCGCCGACGCCCATCAGCATGTCGACACCGGTTCCCGGCCGCGCGGCGGCAATCGAGGGCGCGACGTCGCCGTCGGTGATCAGCCGCACCTTCGCTCCGGCCTGCCGCAGGTCGGCGATCAGCTGCTCGTGGCGGTCGCGGTCGAGCACGACGACGCTGACGTCCTCCGGGTGCATCCCTTTCGCCTTCGCGACCCGCCGGACGTTGTCCGCGGGGGGCGCGTCGATGTCGATCGCATCGGCCGCCTCCGGGCCGACGGCGATCTTGTTCATGTACACCGCGGCGCCGGGGAAGAACATCGTCCCACGCTCGGCGAGCGCGATCACGGCGATCGCATTCGGCATGCCGAGCGCGGTCAGCCGCGTGCCTTCGAGCGGGTCGACGGCGACGTCGACTCCGGGCCCGTTGCCGTCCCCGACCTCCTCCCCGTTGTAGAGCATCGGCGCCTCGTCCTTCTCCCCCTCGCCGATCACGACGACGCCGGCCATCGAGACGGTGTCGAGCATCAGCCGCATCGCGTCGACGGCCGCCTGGTCGGCCGAGACCTTGTCTCCGCGCCCGACCCACCGGCCCGCCGCCATTGCCGCCGCCTCGGTCACCCGGACGAGCTCGAGCGCGAGGTTCCGGTCGGGAGGCTGGCTCACGCGGGAATCCTACGCCCGGACCGGCTCCCGCTACATCCGCTCGGGCGCCTCGACCCCGACGAGGTCGAGGCACGAGGCTATGACCGTCTGCGTCCCCCGGCAGAGTCCCAGGCGGAATGACTGCGCCTCGCTCTCGAGGACGCGGTGGTGGTGATAGAAGCGATGGAACTCGTCGGCGACGCGGATGGCGTACGTCGTGATCCCGTGGGGCCCGCGCCGCTCGACCGCCTCGGCCGCGATCTGGGGGAACTCCAGCAGCCGTTTGACGAGGTCACGCTCTTCGGCCGCGAGCGGGGCTGCGGGCTCGGCCGATGCCTCCGCGCCGCCTGCATTCCGGAGCACCCCGGCGATCCGCGCATGGGCGTACTGCACGTAGTAGACCGGGTTCTTCTCGGAGCGCTCGGCGGCCAGGTCGACGTCGATCTCGATTGCCTGGTCGGGACTGCGGTTGACCAGGTACCAGCGGGCCGCGTCGACGCCGATCTCGTCCATGAACTCGTCGAGGAAGACGACGTCGCCGCGCCGCTTCGACATCTTCGTCTGCTCGCCGCCGCGAGTCAGGTGGACGAGCTGGTACAGCAAGACCTCGACCCGCTCGGGGTCGTAGCCGAGCATGCGGGCGACGGCCGCGTACCAGTTGCGCGTGCCGTGGTGGTCGGCGCCCAGCACGTAGACAGCGCGATCGAAGCCGCGCTCGAGCTTGTCGACGAGGTACACGACGTCGGCGGCCCGGTACGTCGGCTCCCGCGTCTCCGAGCGGAGCAGAACCCGGTCCTGTTCGTCGCCGTACTCCGACGAGCGAGCCCAGAGCGCGCCGTCACGCTCGTATGTGTCCAACCTTGGCAACAGCTCCGGCAGCCGCTCCTCGAGGCGGCTCTGCAGCGCCCACGAGTCGAAGTGGATCCGGAACCGCTCCAGGCTGGCCTCCATCCGCTCGAGCATCGCCGGTACCGGATCGCCCGGAATTGCCGCCAGCTCGCGCACGTACTCGCCCCGGTAGCCGTCCTCCGGCGGCTCCTCCCCACGCCGCACCGCCTCGACCGACGCCCGGAACGAGATCCATCTGCGCGCCGGCGTCGTTGTAGTAGTACTCCCGCTCGACCTCGTGCCCGGCGAGCGTCAACAGTCGGGCGAGCGAGTCGCCGATCGCGCCGTTCCGCGCCGCCGAGACGACGATCGGCCCCGTCGGATTGGCCGAGACCATCTCGACCTGGACACGCTCGCGCCGTTCGGCGAAGCCCGCACCGAAGCCGGAGCCGGCGTCGAGGATCTCGGCCAGAGCGGCTCCAAACCAGGCGTCGCGCAGGAAGAGGTTGAGAAAGCCGGGCCCCGCGACCTCGGCGCGCTCGACCACCGGCAGAGCACGCGCCGCGTCGGCGAGCTCCTCCGCGAGCTCGCGCGGCGCGCGCTTTCGCGCCGGCGCGAGCCGGAGCGCGACGTTGGTCGCGTAGTCCCCGTGCTCGGAGTCGGAGGGCCGCTCCAGCTCGACGTCTGCCCCTGCGGCCGCGGCGAGCTCTGCGGCGAGCTCCGCGATGCTCCTAGCCGCCACAGGAGCCACTACCGTAGTCACCGATCACCATCGCAGTAGTATCCGTTCCGGTGGAAGAGGAGAGCCAGGAGCGTCAGCTCAACATCCACGTCGACCCGCAGCACCTCGGCGGCGTCTACTCGAACTTCGCGAACATCAGCTTCTCGGACTACGAGTTCGCGATCACCTTCGCGCGGATCGACCACGAGGTCGAGGAGGGCGACATCCCCGGCGTGGTCGTCGCCCGCGTGAACATGTCCACCCGCTTCATGAAGGAGCTGATCGACGCGATGCAGGACTCGTGGTCGAAGTGGTCGGCGCGGGAGGGCATCCGCAATCTGCCCGAGCATCCGGGCGACCGCCAGGACTCGGACTAGCCTCCGCCTGCCTCCCGTTTCTCCCAGGCGCGGGCCATGGCCACCCGCTGGGCCAGGGACGGGTGGTCGTAGAAGACGAGGTACGGCGCCGTGGGCGGGTTCGGGTCGCTGAGCCCGGTGGTCGCGATCCGGCGCCAGAGTGCCTCCGTCACACGGGGGGAGCGCGTCGTCTGCAGCGCCATCCAGTCGGCCTCGGCCTCCATGTGACGCGAGATGGTCGCTCTGAGCGGAGTCACCACGAGGCTGAACACGACGTAGACGAGCAGCACGAGTGGAATCGCCGCGGCTTCCCGCATCCCGCCGCGCCGCCTTGCGACGACCGCGATCAGATAGGCGAGCGGCACGGTGAAGAGCGCGTACCAGGCGATCCCCTTGAGGAGGTGGTTCCTGGCCTGGTGGCCGTACTCGTGGGCGATGACGACCTCGACCTGCCGGTCGGTGAACCGTCCGTCGAGCATCGAGCTCCAGACGAACACCTTGCGCGAAGGCCCGAGGCCCGTCGTGAAGGCGTTCGGATCCTTCGTGTGCACCTTCTCCTCGCGGATCGGCACGCCCTTGACACCCTCCTGCTCCGCGATCCGCGCCGCGGCGGCCTCCAGCCGCGGGTTGCGGAGCCGGTGCGTGTCGGGCACCAGGTAAGGCGTCGTGAAGAGCAGCAGCACCTGGAGGCCGACGAAGATCGCCGAGGCAGGGATCCACCACAGCCGGGGGAGCCATTTGGCCAGCCCCACTGCGACCAGGACTGCGAACGAGAGCAACGCGAACTTCACTGCGAGCAGCACCCAGCCGCCGAACAGGACCTCGCCGTAGCTCTCGTGCGACTGGTCGTAGCGGCGCTGCCACCACAGCGACAGCACACCGAAGGGCACGGTCACGAGCCAGGCCAGCCCGAAGCCGAGCATCGCCAGCAGCATCGCCGTCCCGATCGGCCCCGCCGCCGACTCGCGCGCGAAGGCCGCCCCGCGCCAGGCGTAGAGCGCGAAGACGACGACGGTTACCACGGTCTGGCCGAGCGCGAGCCAGTAGAAGAACGCTTCGTAGTGCTCGGCTCGATGGAGGAACGTCGGGCCGAACAGCGACCGCACCGGGACGTCGCCGAGATCGAGCCCGCCTGGCACCTTCGTCGAGTCCCAGAGGAAGAAGGCGGCCGCTGCCCAGGCTCCGGCGACCACCGCTAACGTTGCGAGCCGCAACGGGTGCCCCATGCGCGTCGCCGTCATCTCCGACATCCACGCTAACCTCCCGGCCCTCGAGGCGGTGGCCGAGGCGATCGAGCGGGAGTCGCCCGACGAGACCTGGTGCCTCGGCGACCTGGTCGGGTACGGCGCGCAGCCGAACGAGTGCTGCGCGTGGTCACAGGCACACGTCCGCGCGTGCCTGGTCGGCAACCACGACCTGGGCGTGCTCGGAACGCTCGACCTCGACGACTTCGCCGGCGACGCGGCCGTCGCCGCCCGGTGGGCCCGGACGGTGCTCGACGCCGACGCACACGCCTACCTGTCCGCGCTCGGCCCTAGCGCGGTCGCGCACGGGGTGGGCCTCTACCACGGAAGCCCGCGCGATCCGATCTGGGAGTACGTGCTCTCCTGGGAGGCGGCCCACGACGCGATCCACGACTCGGGCACGGAGGTGACGCTCGTCGGTCACAGCCACGTTCCGCTGGCGATCCCGGACGGGGAGCAGCCGGCCGGCGGTCATGCCCCGGGCGGGACGGAGATCGACCTGGCCGGCGGACGCTGGCTGCTCAACCCCGGGTCGGTCGGTCAGCCCCGCGACGGCGACCGCGACGCGGCCTGGCTATTGCTCGATCTGGGTGCCGGCAAGGCCGACTTCCGGCGAACGTCGTACGACGTCGAGGCGGCGCAGGAGGCGATCCGTGCGGCCGGGCTGCCCGACGCACTCGCCGAGCGGCTCGCCCACGGCGTGTAGGCGTCAGGCGCTCTCGGCTTTGGCAGCCGGAGCAGCGGCAGGCCGGCTGTCGAAGGTGATGCCCTCGCGGGCGAGGGCCAGGGCCACGTCCTCGCGGCCCTTGTAGATCCGCCACTTCACGGTGGCGAGCGTGACCTCCAGTGCGTCGGCGATCTCGGTGTACGAGAGCCCCGCGACGTCGCGAAGGAGCAGTGCCATCTTCAGGTCGGTCGAGAGCCCCTCGATCGCCCGCCAGAGCGCGTCGACGGTCTCGCCGCGCTCGATCGGCGCGTCCATCACCTCGAGCGGCGCGACGTCATCGAGCGCGACCAGGTGACGCGGCCGGCGCTCGCTGGCCCTGAGCTCGTCGAGCACGCGGTTCTTGGTCACCTGGAAGAGCCAGGTCGTGAACTTGCAGCGGAGCGAGAACTTCGGCAGGCCCTGGAAGACGCGGAGGAAGACCTCCTGCGTCAGATCCTCCGCCAGCGAGCGGTCTCCGACCAGCCGCATCACGTAGTTGAAAACCGGCGTCTCGTAGGCCCGGACGATGATCGCAAAAGCCCGCTCGTCACCCCGTTGTGCTTTACGCAGGACACCGAGGTCAGGCTGCTGGAGTGACAAGGCCGGCGGAGTATAGCCCGGGTTTTCTTGGTCGCTATGTTGCTTACGCAACATTTACGAAGCCGGATTTCCCCGTCAGGCGCGAGCGGAAACGAGGCTCGTGCCGGTCATCTCCGGCGGTTCGGTGATGCCGAGCAGATCGAGGCAAGTCGGAGCCAGGTCGGAGAGCTCGCCGCCCTCCCGCAGTGTCCCCCCAGGGAGGGTGACGAGGAGCGGTACGGGGTTCGTCGTGTGCGCCGTGTACGGGCTGACGCCGTCCTCGGCGAGCATCGTCTCGGCGTTGCCGTGGTCGGCGGTCACGAGCGCGACGCCTCCCGCCTTGTCGATCGCCTCGAGCACGCGGCCGAGGCACCGGTCGGTCGTCTCGACGGCTGCAACCGCCGCCGGGATCGATCCGGTGTGCCCGACCATGTCCGGGTTCGCGAAGTTGACGATCCCGAAGCGATAGCCGTCACCGATCTCGGCGGCGAATCGGTCGGCCACCTCCGGCGCGGACATCTCGGGCTTGCGGTCGTAGGTGCCCACGTCGCGTGGCGAGGGAACGAGGATGCGCGACTCGCCCGGCCACTCCGCCTCGCGGCCGCCGTTGAAGAAGTAGGTGACGTGGGCGTACTTCTCGGTCTCCGCACAGTGCAGCTGACGGGCGCCGCTTCCGGCCAGCACCTCCGCGATCGTGTTCGGTACGTCCTGCTCCTCGAACACGACCGGACAGTGCAGGTCGTCCCGGTACCGAGTCATCGTCGTCAGATCGATCGCCGCGTCCAGCAGCTTCTGCGAGAGCTGTCGTGCCCGGTCGGGACGGAAGTTGAAGAAGATCGCGGTGTCGCCTGCCTCGATCCTCGGCTTGCCCTCGAAGTGGGCCGGTTCGAGGAACTCGTCCGTCACACCCGCGTCGTACTGCTGCTGCACGTACACCACCGGCTCCGTCGACGTGGTAGGGCTGGAACGCACGATCGCGTCGAGCGCGCGCTCGGTCCTCTCCCACCGCTGGTCGCGATCCATCGCGTAGTAGCGGCCGGAGACGGACGCGATCCGATCCTGCGGCAGGTCGGCGAGGTCGTGGACGGCGGCGTGCGGCGAGACATCGCGGCCGTCGGTGAACGCGTGGATCCAGGTCTTGTCGGGTGCGAAGCGGAGCAGTGCACGGAGGTGGTCGACGTGGGAGTGGACGCCTCCGTTGGAGACGAGGCCGAGCAGGTGGACGTTCCGGCCGCGCTCGAACGCCCCGCGCAAGGCCGGGCTCTCGAAGAACGAGCCGTCCTCGATCGCCTTGTTCACGCGCATCAGGTCCTGGAAGAGGATCCGGCCGGAGCCGATCGTCAGATGGCCAACCTCGGAGTTGCCCATCTGGCCGGGCGGGAGGCCGACCGCCTCGCCCGACGCCTTCAGCGTCGTATGCGGGACCTCGGCCCAGAGCCGGTCGAAGACCGGCGTGTCGGCCAGGTCGACGGCGTTGCCGGGGCCGGGCGGCGCACAGCCCCACCCGTCCAGGATGACGAGGACTACGGGGCCGCGCTTTGCAAATCGCCGCGAACGAATCGACCTCGAGAGATGCCCCGCCGACGAGAGCTCCGTCGACGTCCGGCTGGGCAAGGAGCTCGCCGGCGTTGTCCGGCTTCACCGAGCCGCCGTAGAGGATCGGCACGTCGATCAGGCCGCGCAGGAACGCGTGGGCCTCCTGGGCCTGCTCGGGCGCCGCGGTCTTCCCGGTGCCGATCGCCCACACCGGCTCGTAGGCGAGGACCAGTTGCTCGTGCGCCTCGAGCACTCCCGCCTGGCGGCGCAGCACCTCCTCCGTCTCCCCCGCCTCGCGCTCGGCCTCGGTCTCGCCGACGCAGGCGATCACCCACAGCCCGGCCTCGAGCCCCGCCGCGGCCCGGCGTGCCACGCTTTCGTCGGTCTCACCGAACAGCTGCCGCCGCTCCGAGTGGCCCACGATCGCGCCGTAGACGCCCAGCTCGAACAGCATCGGGGCCGAGACCTCGCCGGTGAAGGCGCCCTCCACCTCCCAGTGCACGTTCTGGGCAGCGACCGCGATGTCCGTGCCGGCCAGCGCCTGGACGACCGCGCTGAGCGAGGGGAACGGCGGACAGACCGCCACGTCGACGCCGTCGACCCACTCGAGCTGGTCACGCAGCTCCCGGCAGAAGCGCGCAGCTTCTTCGGGGCCCTTGTGCATCTTCCAGTTGCCAGCGATCAGCACGGCTTGATCCTATGCAGCCGGGATCGCGGCCACGCCCGGAAGCTCCTTGCCCTCGAGCAGCTCGAGGGACGCGCCGCCGCCGGTCGAGACCCAGTCGATGCGGTCGGCGAGGCCGGCCTCCTCGATCGCCCGGACCGAGTCGCCGCCGCCGACGACCGTATGGGCATCCGCATCGGCGACGGCGCGGGCGATCGCCAGGGTTCCCTCGGCAAACCGCGGCCACTCGAAGACGCCCATCGGTCCGTTCCAGAAGACCGTCTTCGCCGTCGCAATCCGTTTCGCGTAAGCCTCGCGCGTGGCCGGCCCGATGTCGAGGCCCAGCCAGCCTTCCGGGACGGCGTCCGCCGCGACCACCTTCGACTCGGCGTCGGCCGCGAATGCACCCGCCGCGACCACGTCGGAGGGCAGCTCCACCGGCACGTCGATCGGGTGGGCCCTGATCTCCTCGGCCATCTTGCCGCCGACGAGGACGACGTCGGCGCGCTCGGCGAGGCTCCGGAGGACGCCGATCTTGTCCTCGACCTTGGCGCCGCCGACGATCGCGACGAACGGCCGCCCGGGACTCTCGAGCAGCTTCCCGAGCTCCTGGAGCTCGCGCTCGAGCAGGAGGCCGGCGTAGGCCGGAAGCAGGTGCGCGACCCCCTCGGTCGAGGCGTGCGCACGATGCGCCGATCCGAACGCGTCGTTCACGTACAGGTCGGCCTGGGCGGCAAGCTCCGTCGCCAGTGCGGGGTCGTTCGCCGTCTCGCGCGGGTCGAACCGCGTGTTCTCGAGCACACGCACGCGATCGTCGGCTCCGAGCAGCTCGAGCAGCCGCTCGGCGACCGGCGCGATCGCATACGCGGGGTCGGGCCCCTTCGGGCGGCCGAGGTGCGAGCAGACGACGACCTCTGCCGCATCGCGCTCGAGCAGCAGGCGCAAGGTCGGCAGCGCCGCTCTGATGCGGGTGTCGTCGGCGACGCGGCCGTCCTCTAGCGGGACGTTCAGGTCCGCGCGCACGAGGACGCGCTTGCCGGGGACGTCGGCGTCCCGAACCGACCGCGGGCGGTGCATGGTTACGCCGTTGCGGCGGCGGCCTCGACCGGAAGCGTCTCCCCGATCATGGCGATCAGATCGACCAGCCGGCAGCTGTAGCCCCACTCGTTGTCGTACCAACCGAACACCTTGACCAGACGGCCGTTGGCCATCGTCAGCTCGCTGTCGAAGATGCACGAGTACGGCGAGTGGACGATGTCGGTGGAGACGAGCGGATCGTCGGAGAACTGCAGGTACTTCCCCAGCAGGCCACCGCTCGCCTCGCTGAAGGCGCCGTTGACCGTGTCGCGCGTGACCTCCTCGCTCAGGTGAACGACCAGGTCGGTGAGCGAGCCCGTGGCGACGGGTGCCCGAACCGAGATCCCGTCGACCTTCCCCTGCAGGTCCGGGAGCACGAGCCCGATCGCCTTGGCGGCGCCGGTCGAGGTCGGGATCAGGTTGATCGCCGCCGCCCGCGCACGGCGCAGGTCCTTGTGCGGCATGTCCTGCAGGCCCTGGTCCTGCGTGTACGCATGGATCGTCGTCATGAAGCCCTGCTCGATCCCGAACGAGTCGTGCAGCACCTTCGCCATCGGCGCGACGCAGTTCGTCGTGCACGACGCGTTCGAGACGATGTGGTGCGCGGACGGATCGTAGGCGTCGTCGTTGACGCCGAGGACGAGCGTGACGTCGGGATCCGTCGCCGGCGCCGAGATCACCACCTTCTTCGCGCCGGCGGCGAGATGCTTCTGTGCCCCTTCGCGGTCGGTGAAGAACCCGGTCGACTCGAGCACGACGTCGACGCCCAGCTCGCCCCACGGAAGCGCGGCCGGGTCGCGCTCGGCCAGCATCTTGATGTCGACGTCGCCGGCGCGGATCGTGCCGTCACCGACCTCGACCTCCTCCCCGAGCGGCCCGAGCGTCGAGTCGTAGCGCAGCAGATGCGCCATGGTCTTCGCGTCGCCGAGGTCGTTCGCCGCAACGACCTCGAAGTCGCCGCCGCGCTGCAGATGCGCACGGAAGAAGTTGCGGCCGATCCGGCCGAATCCGTTGATGCCCACCCGTACCTTCGCCATGGTTTTCCCCCGTTTTCTCCGGTTTGGCCTCGAGTCTAGCCCTGTGCCCACGACGGGGAATCAGTAGTCGTCCACAGCGGCGGGCCGGAGGGGAAGCTCCGAGGACGACCCTCCCCTCCGGTTGCACCGCGCTCAGGACCGAGCCGGCAGACGGGGTCTGAATCCACCGGCGGACGAGCGCAGACCCGCCGCGCCGAGTATGACCCATTGGGGCAACAAAAGCTACGCGTTTCGCTAGGCGAGTCTGGCACGATCGGCGAGGGCGACGAGCCGTCCGAGACGGCGGTGTGCAGCCGCTTTCGTCGTCTGCGGGCGGCACTTCGCGGCGAGCTCGCGCAGCGAAGCCGAGGGGTAGCGTTGCCGCAGCTCGGCGATCTCCCGCAGCTGGGGTGTCAGTCGTGCGAGCCGCCCCTCGGCCTCGAGCTCGCGGATCGCGGTGATCTGGCGGTGAGCGGCTCGGCTCGAGCGGACGAGGTTCGCGTGGTCGGCGTTCGCGACCCTGTTCGCCCGGGCCCGTGCCTCCGCCACGACCGCGTGCTCGTCGAGCGCGAGGGCAGCGTCCCCGGCGCCGGCCAGCGCCAGGACGTCGGCGACCGCCTCCGCGCTCTTGGCGTACACGGCCGTGTAGGCGCCGCGGTCCTGGACGCGGAGGACGACGTCGTCCGCGGCCGCGGCGGCGGCCAGCAGGTCGGCGGCAGCGCGGCTCGCACTGCGGATCTCGAGGTGCGGGGCGCGGGGCCCGCTCACCGAGCCGCCGCCGAGAAAGGCGCCGCGGACGTACGCATGGCGGCAGCAGGCGCGCCCGACCACCCGCTTCGGCGGCGCCTCCAGTGGCGCGTGCGAAGCCGAGAGGACGCCCGCGCGGTGCAGCACGCTCAGCGAGCGCTCGCCCCCGGGGACGTGGATCTGGTACCGGGTCGCCCGGTCGAACGCACGGCGGTTGTACGTACGGATCTCGGCCTCGATTCCGAAGCCGCGGAGCAGCCCGAACGCGCGCCTCGCGACCGCCGCCTCGGCGAGGTCCAGGTGGACCGCGAACTCGCCGTGGCCCAGCAGGTGGAGGCTGCCGGCGGTGTGGAAGAGGCCCGAGAGCTCCGCCAGCCGGTCACAGTCGCGCCGCGGCTCGATCGCGGCAAGCTCGCGCCTGACCTCGTCAGAGAGAGGCACCCTCGAGCTCCAGAAGGCGGCGCTTGTACTCGACCCCGAGCGACCCGTAGCCCCCGATCCCCCCGGCGGCCACGACGCGGTGGCACGGGAAGATCAGCGGCAGCCGGTTCTGGGCGCAGAACGCGCCGCCGGCCCGGGGCGCCTGCGGCCGGCCGGCGAGCGCGGCGAGCTCGCCGTAGGTGACCGTCTCGCCGTACGGCACTCCGCGCAGGGCGTCGGCGATCGCCCGCTGCAGAGGCGTGCACCACCCCAGGTCGACCGGGACGTCGTCGAAGGCAACCTGCTCGCCCTCGAAGTATGCGGCGATCCGCCGAGCGACTTCCGGCACGGTTCCGTTGCGAACGCGTGCACCGGAACCGGCTAGCGTGATCGTCGGGGGGGCCGCGCCCCCCTGCTGGGGGCCTGCCCGCGTGAGCTCGAGCGTCCTCGTCGGCAGCTCATGCCACACGGGGAGCCCGTCCGCGTCGAGCCACAGCTCCCCCACGCCCCAGTCGCCGGCGGCGTAGCGGACGACCTGCATCGCCCGCCACCATACAATCCGGCGATGGCCTCCCACGGCATCTTCCGGCCTCCGGCGCCGACGAACGAGCCGGTCAAGGACTATGCGCCCGGCTCGCCCGAGCGCGCCGAGTTGCAGAAACGCCTCGCCGAAATGGAACGAGAGCGACTCGACGTCCCTTGCGTGATCGGCGGCGAGGAGGTCCGAACGGGCGACACGGTCGAGGCGGTGATGCCGCACCGCAAGGAGCACGCCCTCGCAGACGTGCACCAGGCCGGCCCGGACGAGGTCGAGCGCGCGATCAAGGCGTCCGCCGACGCGTGGCACGACTGGTCCCGGACGTCCTGGGAGGAGCGAGCCGCAGTCTTCCTCCGCGCAGCGGAGCTGCTCGCCGGACCCTGGCGGACGACGATGGTCGCCGCGACGATGCTCAACCAGTCGAAGACGGCACACCAGGCCGAGATCGACGCCGCGGCCGAGCTGATCGATTTCTTCCGCTTCAACGTCGAGTTCATGACGCGCGTGTACTCCGAGCAGCCGGTCTCCTCACCCGGGGTCTGGAACCGCCTGGAGTACCGACCGCTGGAGGGATTCGTCTTCGCCGTGAGCCCGTTCAACTTCACGGCGATCGGTGGGAACCTGACCAGCTCGCCCGCACTGATGGGGAACACGGTCGTCTGGAAGCCTGCATCGACGGCCGCGCTCTCCGCCTACTACACGATGCGCCTCTTCCAGGAGGCAGGGCTGCCGGACGGCGTCGTCAACCTCCTCTACGGCCGCGGGTCTGCGGTCGGCGATCCGGTGCTCGCCAGTCCCAACCTCGCCGGAATTCATTTCACCGGCTCGACCGCCGTGTTCCAGAACATGTGGCAAACGGTCGGCGCGAACATCGAGCGCTACCGCAACTACCCGCGGATCGTCGGCGAGACCGGCGGCAAGGACTTCATCGTCGCCCACCCCTCCGCCGACGTCGACTCGCTCGCGACGGCGATCGTCCGTGGCTCGTTCGAATACCAGGGGCAGAAGTGCTCGGCCGCATCGCGTGTCTACGCGCCGTCGAATCTCTGGCCCGATCTCCGCGACCGCCTCGCCGAGCAGATCGCCGCCATCAAGGTCGGCGACGTCTCCGACTTCCAGAACTTCATGGGCGCCGTCATCGACTCCGGCTCGTTCGCCACGCAGAAGGAGGCGATCGAGGAGGCGCGCTCGCACGGCGACTCCGAGGTGCTCGTCGGCGGTGACTACGACGACAGCGAGGGGTTCTTCGTCCGGCCGACCGTGATCGAGACGCGCGACCCCGGCTTCCGGCTTCTGCGGGACGAGCTCTTCGGCCCGGTCGTCACCGCCTACGTCTATCCGGAGAAGGAGTACGAGCAGACGCTCGACCTGGTCGACAGCACCGCCCCGTACGGGCTGACGGGGGCGGTCTTCGCCCGCGACCGCGCGGCGATCGAACTCGCGGACGAGAAGCTCCAGTACGCGGCTGGGAACTTCTACGTCAACGACAAGCCGACGGGCGCGGTCGTCGGCCAGCAGCCGTTCGGCGGCGCGCGAGCGTCGGGAACGAACGACAAGGCGGGCTCGCTGTGGAACCTGATCCGCTGGGTCTCGCCGCGGACGATCAAGGAGACGTTCGTACCGCCGACCGACTACCGGTACCCCTTCCTCGCGCCCGACGGCACGAGTGACGGCTCGCGCTGAGGCCGCGCACGGGTCGCCGGCTCCTCCTGCTCGCCCTGGCCGTGGCCGGCTCAACGATCCCGTCGGAAGCGGGCGCCGCCCAGCCCGTCCACGTCTTCGTCCTCGCAGGCCAGTCGAACATGGTCGGTCGGGGCTTCCCGCTCTCGCTGGCGTCGCCGACGGATCCCCGGCTGCTGCTCTGGCGGGACGGCCACTGGCAGACCGCCTCGGACCCGCTCGGATCGCCGAACGATCCGAACAGCGGCATCGGGCCGGGAATGACCTTCGGCCTCCAGCTGCTGAAACGGCAGCCGTCGTGGCGGATCGGGCTGGTGATGTGCGCGAAGGGAGCGACCTCGATCCAGGACTGGCAGCCCGAGAAGGCGCTCTACCGGTCGTGCGTCGAGCAGGCGCGCGCGGCCGGGGGCGGCCGCCCGGCCGGGATCCTCTTTCTCCAGGGCGAGCGCGGCGGCAGCGTCGCCCAGGCGGCCGGCTGGACGGACGGCTTCCTCCCTCTCTACCACGCCTTTCGCGCCGACTTCGGCGAGCAGGTTCCGTTCCTGCTCGGGCAGATCGGCACCTTCGTCGGGCTCGAGGACGCCCAGGCGAGCATCCGAGAGCAGCAGGCCCGACTCGCCGCGAGGCTTCCCCACACCCGCCTCGTGCGCAGCCTCGACCTCCCGACCCAGGGCAACCACTACACGGTTCCCGGGTATCGCGTCCTCGGCGCCCGTTTCGCGACCGCCTGGTACCGCCTCTGGCAGGCCGCCGCGAAACCGAAGCCGCGCTAGAAGACTTACGGCGTTCTAACCGGGCGCTTACAGCTTCTCATCGTCCTCTTACACAGCGCCCCTACCCTCGGGGCATGCGCTTCCTCGCCCTCGCCGCCGGGTGGCTCACGATCCTCGTGCTCGTGATGCCGAAGGCTTTCTAGCCCGAAGCCTTCCCGGCCGTGAAATCCCAGGCCGTCGCTCCGGCGTCTCCCCCGTCGCTCGCGAAGACGACGACCGTGTGGCGGCCGGGGTCGAGCGGCGGCTCGAAGTTCGCGTACAGGGTCGCGTTGCTCGACGTGCCGGCCACTTTCGGGTTCTCGGTATGACCGTCGAGGTACATGACGGCGGTGCCGCTGCCACCGGGCCCGGTGACCGCGGCGGCGACCTGCGCGACGACGGGCTCGCGCTTCCCCGGGAGCGGGCCGAGCGCCCGCACCATCACCGGGCCGCCGACCTCGAGTCTCCACTTTCGTGCCCTCGAGCCTGAGCGGGACGGCGCGGAGGGTGCGCTTGCCGTTCCGTCGGCCGTCGACGGCGACCACCCCGAACTCCGGAGTGATCCGCTCGGAGACGATCACCTTCGGGTCGCGGAAGGATCCGAGACTGCGCACGAGCTGAGCGCCGGCACCCGCCTCGAACCTGCGGAGCGTCGGCCCGAGACGTTGCTTCGACCGGGAGGAGAGCATCCCCCAGAGCTCGTCGGTCTTCCCGGCAGCGGCCGCCGCGACGGCCGCCTCCACCGCGGCCTTGCCCGGATCGGCCGGCGCCGGCTCGAGGCGAACGGTCGTCGGCTGCGCCTTGTCGCCACCGCCGCCGCAGGCGGCGAGCGCGAGCACGAGCACGAGCGGAAAGAGTCGCCGCACGTTCCGATGCTAGGCGCGGCCGGCCTTGTGGAGCTGCGCGTAGACCGAGCGCGCCGTCTTCGCCGGTACGCCCGGCACGCCCTCCAGCTCATCCTGTGTCGCCTCCAGCAGGCGCTCGGCCGAGCCGAAGTGCCGCAGCAGCGCACGGCGGCGCACCGGCCCGATGCCGGAGAGCTCGTCGAGGATCGAGCCCCGCGCCTTCGCGTCGCGCCGCTGCCGGTGGAAACCGAGCGCGAATCGGTGCGCCTCGTCCCGGATCCGCTGCAGCAGTTGCAGCCCCGGCGAGTCGCGGGCGAGGACGATCGGCTCCGCGCGGCCGGGGACGAAAACCTCTTCCTCCTTCTTGGCGAGGGCGATGACCGCCACGCGCGGCAGGTCGAACGCCTGCATCGCCGCCAGCGCCGCCGACAGCTGGCCCTTGCCGCCGTCGATCACGACGAGGTTCGGCATCGACCCGAACGACTCGTCGTACTCCGCGGCGGTCTCGTCGCGCAGCCGGGCGAAGCGCCGCGAGACGACCTCCGCAATCGCCGCGAAGTCGTCCGGCCCGTCGAGCCGGCGCACGCCGAACTTCCGGTAGTGCGCCTTCTTCGCGACCGCGTCCTGGAAGACGACCATCGAGCCGACCGGCGACTCGGACTGGATGTTGGAGATGTCGTAGCACTCGATCCGCAGTGGCAGGCTCTCCAGGTTGAGCACTTCACGCAGCTCCTCGAGCGCCTCGACGCGGCGCAGGCGACGCTGCTCGGACTGGAGCAGGTCGGACTCGAGCGCGAAGCGGGCGTTCTGGTCGGCGAGATCCTGCAGCCGTCGTTTCTCGCCGCGGGCGGGCGTTCGCACCTCGACCCGCGCCCCCCGGCGGTCGGAGAGGAACTGCTCGAGCGCCGCGGTGTCGCCCGCGTCCGGCGGGACGACGAGCTGGGGCGGGATGCTCGGCGCCGACCCGTAGTACTCCAGGCAGAAGGCCTCGAGCACGGCCGAGAGATCGCGCCCCTCGACGTTCTCCAGGTGGAAGCCGTAGCGGTCGACGAGCCGGCCGTCGCGGAGGGGGAAGATCTGGACCGCGGCGCGGTCGCCCTCGGTCGCGATCCCGAGCACGTCCACGGTTCCCACCGAGCGCCGGTCCGCCGCCTGCCGCTCCGCGAGGTGGCGGATGGCAAACAGCCGGTTCCGGTAACGCGCTGCGTCCTCGAACCGCTCCTCGGTCGCCGCCTCCTGCATGCGGCGCTCGAGCTCGCGCTGGATCGGCCTCGTCTCGCCGGAGAGGAACTCGATCACGCGCTCGATGATCTCCCGGTACGCCTCCCTGTCGATGTAGCCGACGCAGGGCGCCTTGCAACGCTCGATGTGGTAGTCGAGGCAGGGGATCCCGGAATGGCGGCCCGGCTTCGGCCCCTCGCACGGGCGGTACTGGAAGACGCGGTTCAGCACGTCCAGCGTCTCGCGCACCTTCTTCGCGTTCGCGTACGGGCCGAAGTAGACGACTCCGCGGCGGTGCCGCTCGCGCGTGAACATCACGCGCGGGTATTCGTCCTCGACCGTGACCGCGATGTACGGGAACGACTTGTCGTCTCGAAGGCGGATGTTGAACGGAGGCCGGTGTCGCTTGACCAGGTTCTGCTCGACGTGCAAGGCCTCCGCCTCGTTGCCGGTGACGATCACCTCGATGTCGGCGACCATGCCCGGCAGGCGCCCGATCTGGGCCCGCGTATCGCCGCCCTGCTGAAAGTACGAGCGCACGCGCGAACGAAGGGACTTCGCCTTGCCGATGTAGAGCACGCGGCCGCCGGCGTCCCGGAAGAGGTACACGCCCGGCTTCGTGGGCAGGCGCTTCAGCTGCTGTTCGATGGGTTCGCTCACGGCAGGATCAGGCTATCGTGGCGACGATGAGGGGTCTGCTCACCGCCGCGGCGGCCGCGGCCGCGCTTCTGGTCGTGCCCGCCGCACATGCCGGCGGCCCGTCGATGATCGTCGGCGCCGCCGAGGACGACGTGAAGGCGGGAACGTTGACCGAGGCCAAGGCGAAGCTCGACCTGCTGAAGGTGGCCGGGCTCGGCGCGGTGCGGGTGACGTCGATCTGGGACCCCGTCCATCCCGACCCGAACGCCGACGAGCTGAACCAGCTGAACAACCTGACGGCGGCGGCCAAGCTCGACGGCCTCGACGTGTTCGTTGCCGTCTACAACTTCGGGAGCAGGACGACGCCGTTGACGGCCGACGACCAGGCGAGCTTCGCGAACCACGCCGCCGCACTCGCCCGCGGAGCCCCCGACCTCCAGAACTTCATCATCGGCAACGAGCCGAACCTGAACCGGTTCTGGCTCCCGCAGTTCAATGCGGACGGCTCGGATGCGGCTGCGCCGGCCTATTTGTCGCTGCTCGCCAAGACGTACTCGGCGCTGAAGGCCGCCGACCCGACGGTGACGGTCTTCGGCGGCGCGATCTCGCCGCGGGGAATCGACCGCCCCGGCACGGGCCGCGACACCCACTCGCCGACCGTCTTCATCCAGGACCTGGGCGCCGCGTACCGCTCGAGCGGCCTGACCGGCCCGGTGATGGACGCGCTCGCGATCCATCCCTATCCGGAGAACTCGACGATTCCGCCGACGTTGGCGCACCCGAACACGACGCCGATCGGAATCGCCGACTACACGAAGCTGGTCGGGTTGCTGACCAAGGCCTTCCAGGGCACGGGCCAGCCCGGAGCGACGCTGCCGATCCTCTACGCCGAGTACGGCGTCGAGACGCAGATCCCCGCGGGGAAGGCGTCGGAGTACACGGGTACGGAGCCGGCGACGATCAAGCCCGTCCCGGAGTCGACGCAGGCGTCGTACTACCGGCAGGCGATGGCGATGTCGTTCTGCCAGCCCAACGTCATGGGCCTCCTGATCTTCCACGCCTTCGACGAGACGGCGCTCGACCGCTTCCAGTCGGGCCTCTACTACCCGGACGAGACGCCCAAGTCGAGCTTGCCCACCGTCCGCGCCTCCGCACGCGACGTCCGCGGCGGGGTGATCGCCAAGTGCGACGGCCTCGAGCTGACCCCGAAGGCCAAGGTCGCGTATCCGCGGGTGAGATCGATCTCCGCCGGAACAGCGGCCATCGGCGTCACCTGCGACATCGACTGCGCGATCTACGCGCGCCTCGAGCGGTTGCCGCTGCACTCGACCACGCTGGTTGCCCGCGCCGCAGGCAAAGCGGGCGAGCGCACCCTCGCCAAGTTCCGCAAGACGCGCCTCGCTCCCGGGCGCTACCGCTACACCGTTCGGCTGACCGCACCGGTCAACCGTGGCCAGCCGCTCGCGCTCGCGAGCGCCCCGTTGATAGTCCGTTAGACCTATTCCCTTCGTCGGATCGGGCGGCTAGAGTGCCGGGCCGGTCCTTCAAACGGCCTCGGCCGATCTTTCGATGCGTCTTCTTCCCGTGCTCATTGCCGTGCTCTGCGCCGCGCTCGTCGCGGCGGCGCCCGTCGTCTCGGCACCTGCCTCGCCGACCAGGCCGAGGCCACTGCTCGTCGGCGCAGCCGAGGATGCCGCCAAGAGTGGAGGCGCAGACGGGAAGATGGCCCTCGCGGGCCAGGCCGGCTTCGACACGATCCGCATCACCTCGATCTGGCGTCCCGGCGAGACCGCAGTCGCCGGCGACGAGTTGGCGACACTCCAGACGGTGGCCGATGCGGCGACGGCGAACGGAATCCGTCTGATCGTCTCGGTCTATCCGTACGGATCGGCCACCACGCCCCGGTATGCGACCACGCGGGCGCAGTTCGCCGCCTACACCGCGTCGATCCCACGGCTGGTTCCCTCGATCCGTTACGTGATCGTCGGCAACGAGCCGAATCTGAACCGCTTCTGGATGCCGCAGTTCACGAAGAAGGGGCTCGACGCGGCCGCCTCGTCCTACCTCGGCCTGCTCACCCAGACCTACGATGCGATCAAGGCAGTGGCACCGGGGACGATCGTGATCGGCGGATCGCTCGCGCCTCGCGGCAGCGACAATCCCCACTCGTCCCGGCCGACCCACTCGCCGACGCGCTTCATCCTCGACCTGGGCAAGGCGTACCGGCTGAGCGGACGCCGACGCCCGGTGATGGACTGGTTCGCGATCCACCCGTACCCCGAGCACGCGCGCATCCCGCCGACCTTGGCGCACCCGCGGTCGTCGGCGATCTCGCTCGCCGACTACGGCAAGCTCGTCCGGCTCCTGGGAAGGGCTTTCGACGGCACGCGCCAGCGGGGCTCCACGCTGCCGATCATCTACGACGAGTTCGGCGTGCAGACGAAGCAGCCCGACGACAAGCGTCTCATGTATGCGAACCAGAACCTTCCGTCGGCCGTGGACGCCGTCGACGAGACGACCCAGGGCCGGTACTACCGCGAGGCCCTCCAGCTGGCCGCGTGCCAGCCCAACGTGGTCGGACTCCTCTTCTTCCACGTCTCCGACGAGGCCGATCTTGACCGGCGGCAACCGGGATCTACTACGCCGACGACACCCCGAAGTCGGATTCCCCGCTCGCGCGGTCCGCAGCCGGAGCCGCGCGGGCCGGAACGCTGGTCAAGACGCTGCCGCTAGCCTCGCCTTTTCGTGCGTCGCCTGCCCTTGCCCCGTAGCGCTGCCTCGGTCAGCATGCCCGGGCGTGGACACGGGCCAGTACGTCGCCTACCCGCTCTCTGCGTCGACCCCGCCCGCGCGCGGGCTGGTGGTCGAGGAGCGAGCCTCGGGAAAGGACGCCTTCGCCGAGGTCGTCGAGTCCTGGACTGGACCGGATGGCCGGCCTCCGGACGTACACCTGTAACTGGCGCGAACCCATGCGACTCCTCCTTGGAATATGACCTATCGCTACACCGACCTGGGCGATTCCGGCCGTGCGGAGCTGAACGCGACCCCGCTCGCCGGCTCGTTGACGACCCCGTTCTCTTACCTCGCCACCACTCCGCGCGTCCCAGCACACGAGCGCGCGCAAGCCGCGGAGGATCACGCCGCACGACCAGCCGCACCCTGCGTCATGGACCCGTTCGTGAAGGCGCTGCGGCTGCGGCACGCCGTCTGGGAGGGCGACCGCCAAGCGGGCGATGGACGAGCACATCCGCACTGGGACGCCAGCAAATCCCCGGGGACCCACAACCACACCACGTACTCGTCGTCGGGCAATCGACGACCAGGGAGTCGACGACCGCGTCGAGTGCGACTAGCCTGCCGACTTCATGCACCTTAATGCTGCGCCCTGCGGAACAGCGAGGCGAGCCGCTACACCCAACGCGACACGCCGATCTTCGTCGGGCAACTGACCGACATCCGGGCCGCGCTCGATGCGCTGGCATGCGCCGCCAGCAGAGTCGAGGCGTAGAAAAAAACGGGCTGCGCGGTCCGGTGGAACGAATCGTCACGCAATTGTCTCCACTCCGGTCTCAAGAGACCGGGCGGCGAACGCCACGAGCTCGCCGCCGCGGCTCGAACCGACGAGGCCGGTGAGACGTAGGTGTGCTGGTCGCGTTAGGTTCGCCACATCGCGAACCCGCCGGCGGCGAGCACGGACACGAACGCGACCGCATCGAGGCCGGAGTCGTCGAGAAACGTGATCGCCGCCATGTCGAGCACAATCAACGCCGCGGCGCCGTAGAAAACCCCGCGCGTGCCCTTCCCGGCCAGGTGTCGATGTCGCTGGGATGTCCCCGCCAAAGCAGGAAGCAGAAGAAGGCGATCGCGAGCAGGAACGCGATCTTCGCGATCAGGTAGAGCGCGGCGAGCGTCGCCTGGAGCTGGAGCGCGACGATCACAGCCGCGATCAGGGCGAGGATTGCGAAACCCGGACCGTGCGGTTGACGTTCACGGGACCAAGGCTAGCGACGATACGGATTGAAGTAGCGCTTGCCCGCGTTATCGTCCTTCGCCGGGATGGCGAGCGACGAGTCCGTGATCGATTGGCTTCTCGCAGGCGATGCCGCAGTCCGCTGGCAGGTCATGCGCGACCTGCTCGGCGAGCCGGCGGAGACGTGGAAGCGGGAACGAGCCCGGACACTCGAGACGGGCTGCGTGGCAGAGCTCC
>CAWEGI010000012.1:0-29827 GCA_963808815.1 uncultured Actinomycetes bacterium
CCTCGAGCAGAACGGCTACATCTACGACTCGAGCGGGAAGCGAGTCCTCGCGGTGCTCCGCGGCTCGGAGGCGCGTGTCCTGATCGACTCGAACGACATCGCGCCCGTGATGAAGCAGGCGATCGTCGCGATCGAGGACCGCCGGTTCTTCGAGCACCGCGGCGTCGACATCCACGGGATCCTCCGCGCGGTCTGGCAGGACGTCCGCAACAACAAGGTCGTCCAGGGCGGCTCGACGATCACGCAGCAGTTCGTCAAGAACACCTACGTGAAGAGCAACCGCACGATCAGCCGGAAGCTGAAGGAGGCCGCGCTCGCCTGGCAGCTCGAGCAGGTCTGGCCGAAGGACAAGATCCTGACCGCCTACCTGAACACGATCTACTTCGGGAACGGCGCCTACGGGATCGAGCAAGCCTCACGTGTGTATTTCGGTCACGGCGCCTCCTCGCTGACGCTGGCCGAGGCGGCGCTCCTCGCCGGCATCCCGTCGGACCCGAGCCTCTACAACCCGGTCACCAACCCGAAGACGACGCACCGCCGGCGGCGCGAGGTGCTCCAGGCGATGCTCGACCAGCACGACATCACCTACAACGAGTTTCGCCTCGCGAACCGTACGCCGCTCCCGAAGCCCGACGACGTCCGTCTCCCCGGCACGCGCGGGCCGGCGCAGTACTTCGTCGACTACGTGAAGCAGCAGCTGGTCGACCGCTACGGGTCGGGGAAGGTATTCGGCGGCGGGTTGAGGGTGGTGACCACGATCGACCTCGGCCTTCAGGAGCAGGCGCGGAAGGCGATCTCGAAGGTGTTGACCGCGCCCGACGGGCCGGCCGCGGCGCTGGTCGCGATCGATCCCCGCGACGGCCGCGTCCTGGCGATGGTCGGCGGCAACAACTACCGGAAGAGCCAGTTCAACCTGGCGGTACAGGGGGAACGCCAGCCCGGGTCGTCGTTCAAGCCTTTCGCGCTCGCGACTGCGCTCCAGCAGGGGATCTCACCGTCGACCGTGTTCGAGTCGAAGCCTGTGTCGATTCCGCTCGGCGATCGCACCTACTACGTCCACAACTACGAGGGCTCGAATCTCGGAGCGATCGACCTGACCACGGCGACGGTCGAGTCCGACAACACGGTGTACGCCCAGCTGACGCGGATCGTCGACCCGAAGAACGTGGTCGCGACTGCCCACCGACTGGGCATCACGAGCCCGTTGCAGGGCTACTTCTCGATCGCGCTCGGCGGCGAGGCCGTCAACCCGCTGGAGATGGCGCGCGCGTACGCGGCCTTTGCAAACGGGGGGCAGCGAATCGACGGGTCGATCATCGGGAATCGCCCCCGGGTGGTCGTCTCCGTGAGCGGCAAGAAGAACGCGCCGAAGGCACGCCAGGTGATCACGGAGACGAACGCGGAGATGGTCAACTCGATCCTCCAACAGGTCGTGCAGTCGGGCACCGGCGTGCGGGCCCAGCTGCCGGACGGCCGCCCGGTCGCCGGCAAGACCGGCACGACCGAGAACTACGGCGACGCCTGGTTCGTCGGATACACGCCACAGCTCGTGGTCGCGGTCTGGGTCGGCTATCCGGACCGGCTCGTGCCGATGCTGACCCAGTTCCACGGCGACGCGGTCGCCGGGGGCACCTATCCGGCGCTGATCTGGAAGGCGTTCATGGAGCAGGCGCTGCCGTACCTGAAGGACGCTCCGCAGAGCTTCCCGTCGGCAAATGTCCCCGGCGCGACCTACCGCCGGCTCGTCCTGCGCGACGGCACCTTCCAGCTCGACAACGGCCTCTGCCGGAACACGATCCAGGTCGCGTACTTCGACGGTCGCCTGCCGACCAAGAAGGCCAACTGCAAGCCGAACGAGGTCGAGGTGCCGAACGTCGTCGGCGAGACCTACGACGCCGCCCAGGCCCGGTTGGCGGCGCAGCCCCTGACGCCGGTCGTCGTCTACAAGCCGGCGGCCGCCGGCCAGGCGCTCCACGTCGTCGTCAAGCAGTTCCCGCCCGAAGGGGCGGCTGTCGTCATTCGACAAGGTGACGATCGTGTTCGCGAAGCCCATCCACGGCGTGATCCCCAGCGTGATCGGGCTGCCGGTCGGCAAGGCGACGGCCCGGCTCGAGCGGCTGAAACTCCGGCCCGTGGTGCGCGGTCTCGCCGGGCGTGTCGTCCGCCAGCAGCCGAAAGCCGGGCTGGCAGCGGGCGCCGGCCTGCCGGTCACGCTCTGGGCACACTCCGGCTGAGGTAGCGCGAGCCCTTCAACACGTAACGCCAGGGGTAGTCGGCGGCACGGGTGATGCCGATTCTCGGCGCTGCGACGATCTCGGGCTCGGCCGCGCGTGGAAGGAGCGCGAACGGCGGACGGTCGAGCGCCAGTCCGTCGTGCTCGCCCGTGACGCCCAGCGCCTCGCAGAGGCGGCCCGGGCCGGCCGCGAGCAGTCGGACGTCGTCGAGACGTCGCCGGTGGCGCATCCGGTCGAGACCCTGGGTCGGCTCCAGCGCCCGCAGCAGGACCGCCGCCGCCGTGCCCTCCTCCTCGCAGACGAGGTTGAGGCACCAGTGGATCCCGTAGGAGCGGTAGACGTACGCGTGGCCCGGCGGGCCGAACATGACGGCGTTCCGCGGTGTCGGGCCGCGGAAGGCGTGGCTGGCCGGGTCGGTCGGATCGTAGGCCTCGACCTCGACGATCGCGCCGCCGACCCCGTCGACGAGCAGCGTGACGCCGATCAGGTCGGGCGCGACCTCGTGGACGCTGCGCGCGAAGAAGTCCGCCGAGAGCGCGTCAGGCATCCGTTCCGGGGATCCGGCTCTTCGCGTCGTAGTGGAAGAGACTCGGGATTGCGGCGAGGATCGCGACTGCGCCGACTGCGCAGGCGATCCCGCCGGAGACGATCGAGAAGCGGAGGGTGGTGAGCGACGCGACGAGCCCGGCCTCGAGGTTCCCGATCGCGGGCGTACTCGCCACCTGGGCCAGCTCGAAGCCCTGCATCCGTCCTCGCATCCGGTCGGGCGTGCCGGCGAAGAGGATGGTCGAGCGGAGAATGGCGCTGTACTCGTCGGCGAGGCCGGCGAGCGCGAGCATGGCCAGGCCGAGCCAGAGGGCGGTGGCGAGGCCGAAGCCCACGATCGCCAGCCCCCAGAGGACGATCGCGGCGGCGACCGCGACCCCCTGGCGGCGCACGTGGGCGATCCAGCCCGAGCCGAGCGCCGCGACCAGCGCGCCCACCGCGGGCGCCGCGTACAGCAGGCCGACGACGCCGGCGCCCGCGTCGAAGTGCGCGGCCGCGACCGCGGGGAAGAGCGCCTGCGGCATCCCGAAGACCATCGCATTGGTGTCGAGGACGAACGTGCCGAGGATCACCTTCTGCCGGACGAGGAACCGCCAGCCCTGGCGCAAGGATTCGAGTGTCTCCTCCTCCACGGCCCCCTGCGGCGGCGCCGGCGCGATCAGGAACACGGCGGCGAGCGACGCGACGAAGCTCACCGTGTCGATCGCGTACGTCGTGCCGACGCCGGCGGCCGCGATCAGCAGGCCGCCCAGGGCAGGCCCGACGATCGCGCCGGTGTTCGAGTAGATCGACTGGAGCGCCTGTGAGGCGGCCAGCTGCTCCGGCGGGACCAGCCCGGGCATCAGCGCGCGCAGTGCAGGCGCGCCGATCGCCCACAGCGAGGTGGCCGCGGCGGCCAGCACGTACAGCGCCCACACCTGCGGATCGCCGGAGAACGCGTTCGCCGCCAGCAGCCCCGACACGACCAGCAGGCCGATGTCGGTGCGGAAGACCAGCTTGCGGCGGTCGAGGCGGTCGGCGATCGTGCCGCCGATCGCGGAGAAGAGCAGCAGCGGCACGGCATCGCAGATCGAGAGCAGCCCGACCTGGAGCGTCGACCCGGTCAACGAGTAGAGCTGGAACGGGACGGCGACGAACGTGACCATGTTCCCGAGGTACGAGACCGCCTGGCCGCACCAGAGCAGGCGGAAGTCGCGCGACTCGCGGAGAGGTCGCGTGTCGATGGCGACCGAGCGCAGCCGGGCGAACCGGCCGGGCCGGTCGGTCGTCGGCAGCGCCTCGTCGAGAGGCGGCGGCAGTTCCTCGAAGTCGCTCAGGGCGTCGGGAGGCTAGAAGAGCTTCTCGTCGCCCGCGGACTTCGACGTCTTCTCGAGGAGCCTCCGGGCCCGTCGGCCCAGGTCGTTGAGGTCGACCTTGCCCTGGTCCGCCGCCTCTGCCAGCCGCTCGGCCAGCTCGAGCGCCTCGTCGACGATCGCCGAGCCGGCGCCGTGATCCTGGCCCATCTCGTGGAGGATCGTCCGCTCCGTGCGCGAGGCGACGATGGGGTCGGTCACGCCCTCGACCCAGACGCGCGTGCGGCGGCCGCTGCCTCGGTCGGCCGCGTCGAGCGGCTCCAGCGCGTAGATCTTGTCGGCGCGCGCGTACTTCCCGAAGCCGAGGAAGACCATCCTGGTCGAGCCGTCCGCCACCAGGTGATTATGCAACCGGCGGTAGGCTCGCGCGATGCCGCGGATCTACCTGTCGCCCCCGCACCTGTCCGGCCTCGAGCTCGAGTACGTGAAGGACGCGGTCGACTCGAACTGGGTCGCGCCCCTTGGGCCGCAGGTGGACGCGTTCGAGCAGGAGTTGGCCGAACTGGTCGGAGTGCCGAACGCGCTCGCGCTCTCCAGCGGCACCGCGGCGCTGCATCTCGCGCTGGTCGTGGTCGGCATTGGTCCCGGCGACGAGGTCGCCTGCTCGTCCTTCACCTTCTCGGCCAGCGCGAATCCCGTCGTCTATGCGCGCGCGACGCCGGTGTTCGTGGATGCGAACGCGGCCACCTGGACGATGGATCCCGCCCGGCTCGAGCAGGCTCTCGCCGAGCGGCCGTCGATCCGCGCGGTGATCGCAGTCGACCTGTACGGCCAGTGCTGCGACTACGACCGCATCCGAGAGCTCTGCGCAGCACGAGGCGTGATCCTGATCCAGGACGCGGCCGAGTCGCTCGGCGCGACGTATCGCGACGAGCCCGCCGGCGGCCAGGGCGAGCTGGCCGCGTTCTCGTTCAACGGAAACAAGGTGATCACGACGAGCGGCGGCGGAATGCTCGTCTCGCGCGATGCCTCCCCGATCGAGCACGCGCGGAAGCTCTCCACGCAGGCGAGAGACCTCGCGCCGCACTACGAGCACACCGAGATCGGCTTCAACTACCGGCTGAGCAACCTGCTGGCCGCGGTCGGACGTGCCCAGCTGGCGGTGCTGCCGGAGCGCGTCGACGCCCGGCGGCGGGTCAACGGGCGCTACCGCGAGCTGCTCGCCGACACGCCCGGGATCTCGTTCATGCCCGAGGCGCCGTACGGCGAGAGCAATTGCTGGCTCACATGCATCGTCGTCGACCCGGACGAGGCGGGCACCGACCGCGAGCGCATCCGCCTCGCCCTCGAGGCGGAAGACATCGAGTCGCGGCCGCTCTGGAAGCCGATGCACCTCCAGCCGGTCTTCGCGGACGTCCCGGCCTACGGCGGCGAGGTGTCGGCGCGGCTGTTCGAGCGCGGGCTCTGCCTGCCGAGCGGCTCGGCGCTGACGGACGACGACCAGCGCCGCGTGGTCGAGATCCTGCTTGCTACGCGGGCTTAGGAGCGGGCGCGTAGTCGAGCCACTGGGCCCAGCGCTCGCTCCGGCCCTCCACCGTGTCCGTGTAAGCAGCCTGGAGCTCGAGGGTGACCGGGCCGACTCCGATCTCGTGGTCGTCGACCGAGCGCACCGGTGTCACCTCGACCGCGGTGCCGGTCATGAAGACCTCGTCGGCGAGGTAGAGGTCGGTCCGGATCAGCGGCTTCTGCACGACCGGGTAGCCGATGTCCTGGGCGATCTGGATGATCGAGTCGCGGGTGATCCCGGGCAGGATCGACGAGCTCAGGTCCGGGGTGTACACGGTTCCGTCCTTGACGACGAAGATCGTCTCCCCGGGGCCGTCCGCGATGTAACCGTCCTCGGTGAGCAGGATCGCCTCTTCGTAGCCGGCACGCCGCGCCTCGTGCGTGGCCAGCATCGAGTTCAGGTAGACACCGGTCGCCTTCGCCGCATGCGGGATCGTGTTCGGGCCGACCCGCCGCCAGGACGAGATCATCACCCGGACGCCGTCCTGCTGGCTCGTCTCGCCGAGGTAGGCGCCCCAGGGGAAGCAGATGATCGCGACGTCCACCGGGTTCTCTCCGCAGTGGACGCCGAGGTCGCCGTAGCCGTAGAACGCGATCGGCCGCAGGTACGAGGCCTCGAGGCCGTTGACGGCGAGGGTCTCGAAGCAGGCGGAACGGAGCTCCTCGGTCGTATACGGCAGCTCCATGTAGAGCATGCGCGCGGACGCGTCGAGCCGGTCGAGGTGGTCCACGAGCCGGAAGACGGCGGGACCGCGCTCGGTCGCGTAGCAGCGGATGCCCTCGAAGACTCCGGTGCCGTAGTGCAGGCCGTGCGCGCCGACGTGGATCCGGGCGTCCGCCCAGTCCACCAGCTCGCCGTTCATCCAGATCTTCTCGGTCTCCTGCATCGGCCTCCTCTTTTCCTGATGTTACGTGTCCTCTGCGACGTCGACCAACTCCGCCCGCGTGACCCGCGCGAGCTCGGACGCCGGCAGCCCCGCCATGTGCCTCGGCGAGCCCGCCCCCACCCACAGCGTCCCCTCGCTCGGGATCTGCCGGTCGAGCAGGATGCGCGAGACGCGGGCCAGCGCGACCGGGGCGACCGCGCCGACGTCATAGCCCGTCACGTCGCGGACCTGCGCGGCGCCGGCAACGCGGGCCCGGTTCGACGAGGTCGCGCGCGCCACCTTGGCGGCGTCGGCGCGGCGATCGCCGGGCACGAGGACGAGCACCCACGAGCCGTCGCAGTCGAAGAGCAGCGACTTGACGATCCGGCCCAGCTCGCACCCGACGGCTGCCGCCGCGGCCTCTGCGGTGGGCGTGCCGGCGGCGAACTCCTCGATCCGCGCCTCGGCGCCCGCGGTGCGTAGCGCCTCGCTCACGCGCTCCACGGGATCGGGCCAGGCTTCGGTGACGGCTTCGTCTCTCATGCCAGTGAGATGAACTGCACGTCGTCGAAGCCCTCGGCGCGGATGCGCTCGACCAGCTCGGCCGGGGCGGGCGCGTCGATCGCGAACGCCATCAGCGCCTTGCCGGCCTCGTGGGTTCGCGAGACGGCCATGTTCGCGATGTTCACGCCGTGCTCGCCGAACATCGTCCCCACCGTGCCGATCACGCCGGGCATGTCCGTATAGCGTAGGAAGACGAGGTTCGGGGCGAGCTCGAGGTCGATCGAGAAGCCGAGCGCGCCGGCCAGGAAGAGGCGCGGCTCCGGCCCGATCGTCGTCCCGGAGACGGCGACGCCGTCGGTGCGGACCTCGACGAGGTTCATGTAGTCCCGCGACGCTCGGAAGCGCTCCTCCGAGACGGCGATACCGCGCTCGGCGGCGATCACCGGCGCGTTCACGTAGTTGACCACCTGGTCGACCCTGCCCTGGAAGATTCCGTTCAGGGCCGCGACGGTGAGCAGACGCGTGTCGTACTCGGAGAGCGGTCCGTGCGCAGCGACGACGACCCGCTTCGGCCACTCGCCCTCGAGTTCCACCGCCAGCCGTCCGAGCTTCGCCGCGAGCGGGATGAAGGGGCCGAGCATCTCCAGGTCGGCCGCGTCGACGACCGGGATGTTGACCGCGTTCGTGACCAGGCCGCCCTCGAGCGCTGCGACGATCTGCTCCGCGACGATCAGCCCGGCCCGGTCCTGCGCCTCGTCGGTGGAGGCGGCCAGGTGCGGCGTGACCACGACCTCGTCGAGCTCGAGCAGCGGCCCCGAGTACGGCTCGGTGGAGAAGACGTCGAGCGCGGCGCCGGCGAGCTTGCCCGAGCGGATCGCCTCGACCAGGGCGTCCTCGTCCACGAGCGCGCCGCGCGCGGCGTTGATCAATCTCGCGCCGTCGCGCATCGACGCGATCGCCTCCCGGCCGATGATCCCGGCCGTCTCGTCGGTCAGCGGGAGGTGGAGCGTGACGAAGTCGGCCGCGCCGAGCACGCCCTCGAGCGTCGGCTCGCGGTCGATGCCGGCCTCTCGGAACCGGTCCTCGCCGACGAATGGGTCGTAGGCCACCACCCGCATGCCCAGCCCGACAGCCCGCCGAGCCACCTGCTGGCCGATCCGGCCGAGGCCGAGGACACCGAGCGTCTTGTCGGCGAGCTCGATCCCGCTCCAGCGCGAGCGCTCCCAGGTTCCCCGTTTCATCGCGGCATGGGCCTGCGGAATGTTGCGGGCGAGGGCCACCAGCAAACCGATCGTCTGCTCGGCGGCCGAGACGACCGTCGAGTCGGGGGCGTTCGCGACGACGATCCCGCGGTGGGTGGCGGCATCCACGTCGACGTTGTCCACGCCGACGCCGGCCCGGCCGATCACCTTCAGCCGGTCGGCGCGGGCGATCACGTCCGCGGTCAGCTTGGTCGCCGAGCGGATCACGATCGCGTCGTAGCCGGCGATGGTCTCGGCGAGATCGGAGTCACCGTCCACGTCGACGTCGAAGCGGCCGCGGAGGAGCTCCACACCCGGCTCGGCGATCGGCTCCCGGACGAGCACCCGCAGCCGATCAGGCATTGCCGCGTCCGGCCGGAACGGGCGCGAACGCCTCGAGGGCACGGGCCACGCCGACGCCGCGCTCCACCTCCGCGCCGGCCTCCACGAGAGCGAGCTCGACGGCTGCCAGCGCGGCGACGATGTCGAAGACGTCGTAGTAGCCGATGTGGCCGATCCGGAACAGCCGGTTCTTCAGGTCGCCGTGGCCGCCGGCGACCGTGACGCCGTACCGGTCGCGGAGGGCGAGACGCAACTCGCCTGCGTCGATGCCTTCCGGGGTGAGGACGGCGGTGACGACAGCGGAGCGGTCCTCGTCGGGCGAGAAGAGCTCGAGACCCATCGCCTTGGCACCCTCGCGGCAGGCACGGCCGAGCCGGATGTGGCGGTCGAACGCGGCCTCGAGCCCCTCGTCCAGCAGGAGCCCAAGCGCAACGTCGAGCCCGCGGACGAGGGAGACCGCCGGCGTGAAGGCGCTGTCCAGCTTGGCCTGGCCGGTGCGCGTTCGCTCCCAGTCGAAGTAGAAGCGCGGCGAAGAGCCGCGGGCGGCGAGAGCCGCCTCCGACACCGAGACGAGCCCGATCCCCGGCGGTGTCATCAGCGCCTTCTGCGAGCCCGAGGCGACGACGTCGAGCCCCCAGGCGTCGGTCTCGAGGGGGACGGCGCCGAGGCTGGAGACGGCGTCGACGACGACGAGCGCCCCCGACGGCTTCGCCGCTGCGGCCAGCGCCTGGACATCGGCGACGACGCCGGTGGACGTCTCCGAGTGCGTCAGGAACACTGCCTTCGCGCCGCCGACCTCGTCGAGCTTCGCCCTCAGATCCTCCGGACGCGGTGTCTCGCCCCACTCGTACTCCACGGCCTGGACGTCCACACCGTAGGCAATCGCGAGGTTGCGCCAGCGCTCGCCGAACGCGCCCGCCGAGACGACGACCACGCGGTCGCCCGGCGAGCAGAGGTTCGCGACTGCGGACTCCATCGCCCCCGTGCCCGACGAGGTGAAGAGAAGGACGTCGCCGGCGGTGCGATAAACGGCCCGCAGCCGGTCGAGACATTCTCCGAACAGCGTCCGATAGTCGGGCCCACGGTGGTGGACGACCGGCTCGGCGAGGGCGGCGAGCACCTCGGGTGGGACGGGTGTCGGACCCGGCGTAAAGAGGTACCGCTTCTCCGCCATTCCGATGGAGGGTAGCTTCCGAGGTGGCCGTGGATCTCGTCTAGGGTTGTCCCGATCCCGGAACCGAAAGGGGAAAGATGGAAGGGAACGGAGCCGTCGTCGTCGCCCAGGACGTCGCCCGCCGCTACGGCGAAGGCGATACGGCAGTCGATGCTCTCCGCGGTGTGTCGCTCGACGTGTCCAGGGGCCAGCTGACGACCGTGATGGGGCCGTCCGGCTCGGGCAAGTCGACGCTGATGCACATCCTCGCCGGGCTCGACCGCCCGACCGGCGGCAGCGTCGAGATCGGCGGCACCGAGATCACCACGCTGGACGACACGGCTCTGACGAAGCTCCGGCGCGAGCACATCGGCTTCATCTTCCAGTTCTTCAATCTGCTGCCGATGCTCACGGCGGAGGAGAACATCGTCCTGCCGCTGACCATCGCGGGCGAGAAGGCCGACAAGGCGTGGCTGGAGCAGCTGATCGGGTCGGTCGGGTTGAAGGACCGGCGGACGCACCGGCCCTCGGAGCTCTCCGGCGGTCAGCAGCAACGCGTCGCGATCGCGCGCGCTCTGGTTTCGAAGCCGACCGTGGTCTTCGCCGACGAGCCGACCGGCAACCTCGACTCGAAGACGGGCGGCGAGATCCTCGAGCTCCTCCGCCAGGCCGTGCAGGACGCCGGCCAGACGACCGTGATGGTCACGCACGACGCGCGCTCCGCCTCGATCGCGGATCGAATCCTGTTCCTCGCCGACGGCAACATCGTCAAGGAGCTGCCGCGCTCCGAGCCGGCGGCGGTGATCGCGGCGATGGAGGAGATCGGCCGGACGTGAGGTCGATCGCGCTCCGCGGGCTCTGGGCGCGGAAGCTCAGGACGTTCCTGACCGCGTTCGCGATCGTGCTCGGGATCGCGACCGTGAGCGGCACGTTCGTGCTCACGGACTCGATCACGCATGCGTTCGACACGATCTTCTCGAACATCTACCGCGGCACCGACGCCTCGATCACCGGCAAGTCCGCGGTCAGCCTCGACGCCACCACGGACCTGCCGCCGTTCGACGAGTCGCTCCTGCCCAAGGTGAAGGCCCTGCCCGAGGTCCAGGCGGCGATCGGCGGCGTCGCCGACACGGCGAACCTGATCGGCTCGAACGGCAAGGTGATCAGCTTCGGCGGAGCCCCGCACCTGGGCTTCTCGGTCGACCCGACCCAGGCGCGGTTCAACTCGCTCTCGCTCGTCGACGGCGCATGGCCCGGCGCGAACCAGGTCGTCATCGACAAGTCGACCGCGGGCAAGAAGGACATCAAGGTCGGAGACCGGATCCAGATCGAGGCGCAGGGGAGCGCGCAGCCGTTCACCGTCTCCGGCCTGGTCAAGTTCGGAACCAGCGGGCTGGACATCGGCGGCGCGACCCTCGCCGGCTTCGACCTGAAGAGCGCCCAGCGCCTGTTCAACAAGGAGGGGAAGCTCGACCAGATCCGCGTCTCCAAGAAATCCGGCGTCAGCGAGGCCGACCTGCTCTCCTCGATCCGGGCGGTGCTCCCGCCGCAGACACAGGTGCGGAGCGGAACGGCCCAGGCCGAGACGGACGCCAGCGACACGAACGCCTTCACCAGCTTCCTACAGACGTTCCTGCTCTCGTTCGGGATCATTGCGCTCTTCGTCGGCTCGTTCGTGATCGCCAACTCGCTCTCGATCACGGTCACGCAGCGGACGCGGGAGTTCGCGACGCTGCGCACGCTCGGGGCGTCGCGGCGGCAGATTCAGCGATCGGTACTCCTCGAGTCCTTCATCATGGGCTTCCTCGCCTCGGTCGTCGGCCTGTTCCTCGGCCTCGCGCTCGCGAAATTCCTGTTCTGGATCTTCGGCCAGTTCGGATTCACGCTGCCCAACACGGGGCTGCTCTTCAAGCCGCGGACGGTCGTCGTCTGCCTCGTCGTCGGAACGCTGGTGACGATGCTCGCCAGCCTCAGGCCCGCCCGCCGCGCGACCCGGGTGCCGCCGATCGCAGCCGTGCGCGAAGGCGTAAAGCTGCCGCCGGGTCGATTCGCCAAGTATCGCGGCGTCGGCTCGGCAACGCTGGCCGTCCTGGGCTTCCTGGCGCTCGCCTACGGGATGTGGGGAGCGAGCGGAACGGGGCCGGTTCTCCTCTTCATGGGCATCGGCGCTGTGCTCATCTTCTTCGGGGTCGCGCTGTTCACCTCGCAGCTGATCAGGCCGCTCGCGGCCGTCCTCGGCATCCCGGGCGATCGCCTGGCCGGCGCGCCGGGGATCCTCGCCCGCGAGAACGCCATCCGGAACCCGCAGCGGACGGGCTCGTCTGCAGCCGCGCTGATGATCGGGCTGACCCTGGTCACGCTCGTGACCCTGCTGGCGACGTCGATCCGCGCGTCGTTCTTCGGAGCGGTCGACAAGATCTTCGTCGCCGACTACGCCGTCACCGCTCAGAACAACTTCGACCTGATTCCGGCGGCGATCGGGCGGACGCTCCAGCAGACGCCAGGCGTGAACGACGTGGTCGGCGTCCGGGTCGGCGACATGCGCATCTTCGGCAAACGGAGCACGCTCTCCGCCGTCGACCCCGGCGGGAGCAAGATCTTCCGGCTCGACTGGACCGCCGGCTCACCCGCGGTGCTGGACACGCTCGGGCCGAACGACGCCTTCACGGACAAGGACTACGCGAAGAAGCACAACCTCCAGGTCGGGTCCCCCGTGCAGATCCTCGTGCCGAACGGCGAGCGGCCGACGTTCCGGATCAAGGGGATCTTCGACCCGCCGCCGGGTGGGTCGCCGTTCAACGGCCCGCTCGTGATCTCCACCTCCACCTTCGACAGGCTCTTCACGACGCCGCAGGACCAGTTCGTCTTCTTCAACACCAACGGCGGCGTGTCGGCCGCGAACAACGTCAAGCTCGATCAGGCCCTGAAGGGCTTCCCCAACGCAAAGGTGCAGGACCGCGAGGAGTTCAAGAAGAACCAGGCGAGCTTCCTCGGGAACATCCTCAACATCCTCTACGTGCTCCTGGCGCTGTCGGTGATCGTCAGCCTGTTCGGGATCGTCAACACGCTGGTGCTGACGATCTACGAGAGGACGCGCGAGCTGGGAATGCTGCGGGCGATCGGCATGACCCGCTGGCAGGTGCGGTGGATGGTGTCGCTGGAGAGCGTGGTCACGGCGCTGATCGGCGCCGTGGTCGGCATAGCGCTCGGGATCGTGCTCTCGGTCCTGATGATCGTCCGCGTGGACTTCCTCGTGCTCTCCTGGCCGGTCGGGACGCTGTTCGTCTTCGCGCTCGTCGCCGTCGTCGCCGGCATGATCGCCGCGATCTTCCCCGCCCGGCGGGCGGCCCGGCTGAACATCCTCGAGGCGCTGCAGTACGAGTAGGCGCGGCCGGCGGCGGTGGACTCGCTGAAGGGACAGCTGCTTCTCGCCTCACCGGCGCTCTTCGACCCGAACTTCCGACGGGCCGTCGTGCTGGTCACCGAGCACACCGACGAGGGAGCGGCCGGGCTCGTCCTCAACCGCCCTTCCGTGACCGCGGTCGCCGACGCGGTTCCCGACCTGCTGCCGCTCGTCTCCGAGGAGGAGCGCGTCTACGTCGGCGGCCCGGTACAGGAGTCGGCCGTGCTGGTGCTGGCGGAGTTCGACGACCCGGACGAAGCGGCGATGCTGGTCGTCGACGACGTCGGGTTCGTCCCCGGCGACGGCGACTTCGACCTGCTCGCGGCGGCGACCCGCCGCGTGCGCGTGTTCGCCGGCTACGCCGGCTGGGGACCGGGCCAGCTCGAGGCCGAGCTCGAGGAGTCGTCGTGGATCGTGGAGTCGTCACCCGGCCCGGAGCTCTTCCCCGAGCCCGAGGACGATCTCTGGGGACGCGTGCTGCGCGACAAGGGCGGCGTGTACCGAGTGGTCGCGATGATGCCCGAGGACCCGACGGTCAACTAGCGAACGCCGCGACCGTCCGGTCGACGTCGTCCTCGGTCGTCTGCCAGTTGCTGACCGAGATACGGACTGCCTGGCGGCCTGCCCAGGTCGTGCCGCTCATCCATGCCACGCCGCTTCGCTGCACGTCGGCGAGCTTCACGCCGGTCTGCTCGTCGGAGCCGAAGCGGAAGAGCACCTGGTTGAGAACGACGTCGTTGATGACCTCGACGCCCGGCACGTCGGAGATCCCGGCCGCGAACCGTTGTGCCAGGTCACAGCAGCGCTCGACGAGCTCGGCGATGCCGCTGCGGCCGAGCGAGCGGATCGCGGCGTAGACGGGGAAGCCGCGGGCGCGGCGCGAGAACTCGGGCGTCCAGTCGACCTGGTCGCGCGGGCCGCCCTCGCCGCTCTGGACCAGGTACTCGGCCTGGACCGACATCGCGCGGCGGTGCGGCTTCGGGCGGGCGCAGAAGACGATGCCGGAGTCGTAGGGGACGTTCAGCCATTTGTGCGCGTCCGTGGACCAAGAGTCGGCGCGCTCGGCACCGGCGACGAGGTGCGCGAAGCGAGGGCTGGCCGCAGCCCAGAGGCCGAAGGCGCCGTCGACGTGGAGCCAGGCGCCGGCGGCGGCGGCCGCGTCAGCGATCTCCTCGAGCGGGTCGAACGACCCCGTGTTCACCTCGCCCGCCTGGGCACAGACGATCGTCGGCCCTTCACCGGCCGCGATGGCCTCGCGCAGAGCGTCGGGACGCATCCGCCCCTGCTCGTCGGCGACGACCGGCACGAGCGAGCCCGTTCCGAGCCCGATCAGCCGGAGGGCACGCGGCAGCGTCGAGTGGGCCTTCTCGCCTGCGAGCACGCGGATCCGCGGCGCTCCGGTCAGCCCGTCGCGTTCGGGGTCCCAGCCCACCTGGGCGAGGACGTGGTTACGGGCGGCGGCCAGCGCGGTCGCGTGCGCCATCTGCGTGCCGGTGACGAATGCGAAGGAGACTCCGCGGGGGAGGCCGAGCAGCTCGGTCAGCCAGGCGCCGGCCACCTCCTCGACGACCGAGGCTGCCGGGCCGGCGACGTAGAGTCCCGCGTTCTGGTCCCAGGTCGAGGTCAGCCAGTCGGCGGCGAGCGCCGCAGGGACGGCACCCCCGATCACGAACCCGAAGTACCGCCCGCTCGGAATCGCGACGGCGCCCGCGTCCCCCACCTCGGCGAGTGCGCGCACGACCTCCCGCGCATCGGTCGGTCCGTCCGGCACCGGACCGCCGAGCAGGGCGCGGAGCTCGTCGACCTCGACGCGTGGAAAGACAGGACGGTCGGGCAGGCTCTCGAGGAAGTCGGCGGCGAGGTCGGCCGTCTCGTGCAACAGCTCGCGCATATCGAGACGCTACCCGCCGGCCCTGATCTGGCTGAGCGTTGCCCGCGGCGTGATCGCCTCCGGGTCGACGCGGAGCTCGATGAGCGCGGGGCGCCCTTCGGCGAGTGCAGCCTCGAACGCCGGCGCGAACTCCCCGGTCCGCTCGACGAGTGCAGCGAACGCGCCGAACGACTCGGCGTAGGCGACGAAGTCGGGATTGACGAGCTCGGTAGCCACCACCCGGCCGGGAAAGTGACGCTCCTGGTGCATGCGGATCGTCCCGTACATCCCGTTGTTGACCAGGAGCACGACGATGGCGGCGCCGTACTGGACGGCGGTGGCGAGCTCGTGCCCGCTCATCAGGAAGTCGCCGTCGCCGCTCAGGCAGACGACCGGCCGCTCCGGCCGGAGCAGCTTCGCGGCGATCGCTGCCGGCACGCCGTAGCCCATCGCCCCGGCACAGGGGGCGAGCTGTGTCCCGTAACGGTGGAACTCGTAGAACCGGTGCGCCCACACCGTGTAGTTCCCGGCCCCGCTCGTGAGCACCGCCTCGTCCGGCAGCCGCTCCCGCAGGTAGGCCATCACCTCGGCCAGCTGCAGCTCGCCCGGCACGTGCTGGTGGCGGAGATTGGCGAGGTAGTCGGCGCGCGCCTGCTCGACCCAGGCGGCGCGGTGTGCACCGTCCTCCGGCGCGAGCGCCGCCGCGAACTCCGGCGAGCCCGAGACGATCGCCAGCTCCGGCTCGTAGACGCGGCCGAGCTCGTCCGGATCGGCGTGGACGTGGATCAGCCGCTGGCGCGGGCGCGGCGGCTCGAGCAGGGAGTACTGGCGTGTTGCGACCTCGCCGAGGCGTGTGCCGAGTGCAAGGATCACGTCGGCGTCCATGACACGCTGGGCGAGCGCGGGGTCCATGCCGATCGTCAGCAGCCCGGCGTACACCGGCGAACCGTTGTCGACGTAGTCCTGGCGGCGGAACGAGGCGGCAACGGGCACCTTCGAGGCCTCGGCGAACGTGATGACGTCGCGCGCGGCCTGCTCGCTCCAGCCGCCCCCGCCCACGACGATCAGCGGCCGCTCGGCCGACGCGAGCAGCTCGAGCGCGCGCCCGACCTGGTCGGACGGCGGCGCCGGGCGATCGGACCGGTAGCGCTCCGCGTTGGCGACGTCGGCTTCGTCGTCCTGGACGTCCTCGGGCAGCGCTACGACCACCGGCCCGGGACGGCCCGAGGTAGCGGTGTGGAAGGCACGCGCGATCAGCTCCGGCGTCCGGGCCGCATCCTCGAGCGTTGCCACCGACTTCGCCATCTCGCCGAACAGGCGGACGTAGTCGAGCTCCTGGAAGGCCTCGCGTCCGAGGTGCGCCCGCGGCACCTGGCCGACGAAGAGGACGAGCGGAGTCGAGTCCTGGTAGGCGGTGTGGATCCCGACCGCGGCGTGCGTTGCTCCGGGAGCACGCGTGACCAGACAGACGCCCGGCCGGCCGGTCAGCTTCCCGTAGGCCTCGGCCATGTTGGCCGCCGCCGCTTCGTGGCGGGTCGTATAGAGCCGGATCGGCGAGTCGCCGATCGCGTCGAGCACACTGATGTAGCTCTCGCCCGGGACGCAGTACGCCGTGTCCACGCCGTGGACGAGCAGTTGGTCGACCAGGATGCGCGAGGCAGTGCGGCTGGCGGTGTGCCCGGTCACGCCACCTACAAGGCGATCGGGTACTCGCCGTAGACGGTCGGTCGCTGGAGCTTCGGCCGGTCCTCGTCCGCCGGGTCGACGTACTTGATCGTCCGCTTGCCGGCCCACTCGGGCGCCAGCAGCAGGACGCGGACGAAAGCGCTCTGCTCCGTGGCGGACGCGGTCGCGAGCACGGGCTCCGGGCCGCTCTCGAACCAGGGCTCGCCGGGTCCGTAGTGCGTGCGTCTCGCCGCCCGACTCGATCCGGATGGAACCGAAGAGCAGGTAACGGATGCCCGGACCTGGATGCGTGTGCCGGTAGGCGATCCCGCCCGGAGGGAAATCGATCCTGTCGTGGCGCATCAGCCAGCCGGGCCGCACCTGGACCGGCGCCGCGAGCAGCGCGTCGTCGGGCTCGGCGTCGAGCAGCTCCCAGGCCAGCATCGAGCCGTCGTCGAGTTCGTGGACGACCGCGTTCTGCGCGTCGTGCGGTGTGCGGGACAGGGCGAGGATCAATGGAAGTACTGGCCGCCGTCGATCACCATCGTCTGGCCCGTGATGAAGTCCGCTGCCGGTGTGCAGAGGAAGACGACCGCGCCGACGACGTCCTCCGGAAGCTGATCGCGCTGGATCGTTCGAGCGGCAACGGAGACGTCGCGAAGCTTCTCGACCACCTCGGGGTTGGCCTCGACACCGGCAGTCATCGTGAACCCGGGCGCGACGCAGTTGACGTGGATCCCGTCCTTGCCGAGCTCCTTGGCCAGCGCACGGGTGAAGGCGACGATCGCGCCCTTCGAGGTCACGTAGTGGAGCAGGAACGGCACGCCGCGGAAGGGCGTCCCCGACGAGATGTTCACGATCTTGCCGCCGCCCTGCTCCCGCATCGCCGGCACTGCCGCCCGGCTGGTCAGGAACATCGAGGCGACGTTGACGTCCATCACCTGCCGCCACTCCTCGAGCGGGATCTCCGTGAACGGCCGCATCGCCAAGGATGCGTAGAGGCCGGCGTTGTTGATCAGGATGTCCAGGCGGCCGTGCCGGTCGAGCGTCTCGTCGACCATCCGCTCCACGTCCTCCTCGTTCGCGACATCCGCGCGGATGCCGCCCTCGGTCGGGTTCAGGTCGGCGACCACGACCGTCGCGGCCTCGGCCGCGAGCCCCTCGGCGATCGCCGCTCCGATCCCCTGCGCGCCGCCGGTGACGAGCGCGACCTTGCCCTGGAGGCGACTCACCTGAGCGGTGAGAAGGAGGTCGGGATCAGGATCCGGTTCTCCTGAGTGTGGATCAGGGGCTGGATCTTCGCCAGGAAGGCGACCCACGCCTCGTCCGACTGGAGCTCCCTACGGCGCCGCGCCCTGTCGTCGTAGTCGTCATATGCCCAGATGTGCGTGTACGTCGACGGTTTGCCCACGTCGGTGGTGAACGCGCCGACCAGTCGGCCCAGGTAGCGCTCCTGGAGCGCGATCCCCTCGGACTCGTACAGGCCTACGAGTTCGTTCAGCTTGCCCGTGTACACGTGGTAGTCGCGCTCCTCGACGATCACGGGGCGATTCTATGATGCGCGTCGCGCATGTCCCTCCGCGACCGGATCGCGCCCGCGTACCACGACCTCGTCGCCGGGCCGATGGAGAAGAAGCCGTTCATCCAGGAGGGCCGGCGCAAGCTGCTCGCCCCGGCCGCGGGGCGCGTGCTCGAGGTCGGCGCCGGCACCGGCCACAACCTGCGGTACTACCCCGAGCAAGTCGACGACGTGACACTCACGGACGAGCTCGGCGGCATGCTCCGCCGGGCAGGGCGACGGGCCGAGCGGGCCGGCCGCCACGTCCAGACGGTCGCGGCGCCGGTCGAGCGGCTGCCGTTCGAGGACGCGTCCTTCGAAACCGTGGTCGGCTCGCTGCTGCTCTGCTCCGTGGACGACCAGGACGTCGCCCTCGCCGAGATCGGCCGCGTGCTGACACCCGACGGCCGCTACCTGTTCCTCGAGCACGTCCGCTCCGACGACCCGAAGGTCGCCGCCCGGCAGGACCGCTGGGAGGGCGTCTGGGGCGTCGTCGCCATGGGTTGCCATCCGAACCGTGACACCCTGCCGCACATCGAGGCGGCGTTCGTGGTCGACGAGCTCGAGCAGGACGAGCTGCCGGCCGGCCCGAGCATCATGCGGCCGTACGTCCTGGGCCGGGCGCGCAAGCGGTAGAGCCCGCCCTGTCGCCACCGCGACACCGGTGTAAGCTCATCGGTGGTGATGGAAGGCCAGTCCTCTCGTCGGGCCAGGCACCGCGCCGCGCAGGCCGCGCTCGGGGTCTCCGCCGCCAGGCTCCGCTCACAGCCCCTACGCCCGGTCCTCGTGGTCGCCGGTGTGGCGCTCGCCTTCGCGATGACTGTCGCGATCGTCGGCGGCAGCCTGGTCGCACGTCAGCAGGCCCTCGGCCGGGCGCTCGGCGCGCTTCCGGACAGCGCCCAGGGCTTCCGCGTCGACCGGTTCGGGACGCCGCTGAGCAGACAGACGTACGCCCGTGAGGACCGCGCGGTGCGGCGCGTGCTCGGGACGTTGTCGCCGGGCGAGGCGCGCCGCGTGGTGTTCTTCCGGCAGCTGCGCGTCGCGGGGCGACTGGTCGAGATCGCCGGCGTCGACCGGCTCGCGCAGGTCGTCCGACTGCGGTCGGGCCGGTTGCCTCGCACCTGCACGCCTGCGTCGTGTGAGGTACTCCAGATCGGCGGCGGCGGAGACGCGCGCCTGCACCAGGGCGACGTCCGGCTCGACCGCGTGGGGATCGCCGAGCTGCGAGACCCGGGCCTGTTCGGCTACATCTCGGCGGCCGCCGCAGGCCCTGCCGCGCCGCCGAGCGTACTGATTGCTCCGAGCGTCGACTCGCTCGAGCGGCTGCCGTCGCTCCAGCCCTTCTACCGCGTGTACTCCTGGCTCTCGCCGCTGCGCGCGAACGGCCTGCACACATGGGACGTCGGCCGCATCCTGGCCGCCGAGTCGCGTGGGCAGACCTCGCTGTACGCGACGGACTCCGCCTTCCGCCTGAGCAGCCCGGACGACGAGCTGCTGTCCGCGACCCGGCGCGGAACGATCGCCGCCAGGCGCCTGATCCTCGTCGGCGGCGAGACGAGCGCGCTGCTGCTCGGGTTCGCGATCATCGCCGCGATCGGGCTGCGCCGCGGGCTCGGAAGCGAGCGCCGCCGCCTGCTCGCCCGCGGTGCACGACGCTGGCAGGCGTGGCTCGCGCTCGCGGCCGAGGTCGGCGCGATGACGCTCGCGGGCGCGCTGCTCGGCATCGCCGTCGGCGCGGCGATCGTGGCTGCAATCTCGGGCGCCGCCGGTCAACCGGTCGGAGCGATCCTCTCCCACGCCCTGCTCGCGGGCTGGACGCTCGGGGCGCTCGCGGGTGGAGTGGCCGCGGTGACGCTCGTGCTGGCCGCGACGACCCTGACGAGAGAGGACGAGGAGGGCCGGCGCCGTGTCCGGCTGTCGGACGTGGCCGCAATCGGAGCGGCGACCGCGGTCGTCGTCGGCCTCAGCCGCGGCGCGCTCGACCCCGGAACGGTCTCGGGCGGAGATACGGTGCTGCTGCTCGTCCTCCCCGCGCTCGTCTGCTTCGTCGTCGCGGTCGTTCTGGCGCGGCTGCTCGGCCCGGGCATGCGGGCCGCCGAGCGGCTGACCAGAGGCCGCTCGCTGACGCTGCGCCTGGGCGTGCTCGCACTGTCGCGCGCGCCGTCGCGCACGGTGGTCACCTGCGCCTTCATCACGGTCGCGCTCGGCCTTGCGCTCTTCGCCGCCGCCTACCGCGCAACGCTCGCGCGCGGCGCCTCCGACCAGGCGGCGTTCCAGGTGCCGCTCGACTTCTCGTTGAGCGCGGGTTCGAAGCTCGTTCAGCCGCTCGACGCTGCCCCGCTCTCGGCCTACGCGCGTTCGGCGCCGGGAGCCCATGCATACCCGGTCGTGCGGCTGGCCGCGACGACACCCGGCACGGGCACGGCTGTTCTCTCGCCGACCGTCCTCGGCGTACCGGCCGCCGCCGTCCGGCAGTTGCACTGGCGCTCCGACTTCTCCTCACTCCCGCTGTCGGCGATCGCGAGGAAGCTGTCGGCGCAGGGCGAGCCCCGGCTGCGCGGCGTGCGGATCCCGGCCGGGACGGAGATGCTCTCGTTGCGCGCCCGACTGCGCGGGCCGGACGTGCAGGCGCGGATCGTGGTCGCGGATCGGCGCGGAAGGATCTCGCTACTACCGCTCGGCCGCGTGGGCCGGCAGGAGATCACACTCAAGGCCCGCGTCCCGCGCGAACGCGGTCTGCGCGTGCTCGGCATCCAGCTCGCCCTCCCCGCGAGCGAGGCATTCATGCTGGCGCACGACGAGGCCGAGGGCTCGGTGGCGACGGCCCGGTCGGGCGAGATCGCGATCGGGCCGCTGCACGCCGGCGGCCGCGTGCTGACGGACTGGCGCGACTGGACGCTCTCCGCGGGCGGTGACGTGCTGCCGCGCGCCGGCGGGTCGACGATCCGCTACGCGTTCGCCGACATCGGGGCCCACCTGGTGTTCCGTCCGACGCAGCCGACCGACGGAGAGGTGATGCCGGTGGTCGTCTCGCCCGACATCGCCCGCGCCGCGGGCGGGATCGGTGCGACCACCGTGCTCGACTTCCAGGACACGCACGTCGACGCCCGGATCGTCGGAGTGGCATCGCGGCTGCCGTCCGTCCCCGCCGACAGCGGCGCGTTCGTCCTCACCGACGCCGCGTGGCTGTCGACGGCAATCGACGCGAACGCGCCCGGCGAGGGGACGCCGAACGAGATCTGGATCTCGGCGCCGGGCGACGACTCGGTCGCCGGGCAGGCGCTGCACCGACCGCCGTTTGCCGGGCTCGTCGTGGACTCGCGTGCAGCGATCGAGCGGCGCCTCGCCGGCGACCCGCTCGCCCACGCGACCGCAATCGCGCTGGGCGCAGCAGGATTGGTCGCGCTCGTGGTGGCCGTACTCGGGTTCTGGGTCGGCGTGGCCAGCGAACTGCACGACGAGAAGAGCGACTTCTTCGACCTCGAGGCCCAGGGGCTTCCGCCCGCAGACATGCGCCGACAGCTGCGCATGCGAGGGGTGATCCTGCTCGTGGTCGGCTTCGCAGGCGGCCTGGCGTTGGCCGTGCTGCTCTCCCGCCTCGTCGTCTCGCTGATCCGGGTATCGGGCACGACCGGGGTGCCGGAACCACCGCTACGGCTCGATCCCGACTGGCTGGTCGCCGGGCTCGGGATCGGGGCGCTGATGCTGGCCGCGCTGTTCGTCGCCGAGGCGGCCTCGCTCGCCGCCTTCCGGGGCAACCGGCCCGAACGCGCATCCTGGAGCCTCGAATGAGAGACGAAGCCGAGCAAGAACGCGGCAGGGCCCCTGACGGCGTCGGTGCGAGGCGATGTCGTGGCGCCGTAGACGGCACGCTCGCGGTCGACGTCCGCGAGGCCTTCCGGATCCACCGCTTCGACGGTGCCACCTCGGTCGCGCTCCAGGGCCTGACGCTCCAGGTCGAGCAGGGCGAGATCGTCGTCGTGCTCGGGCCGAGCGGCTCGGGGAAGACGACGCTCCTGCGCACGGTCGCCGCGTTCGACACTCTCTCCGCCGGGGTCGCGCGGGTGCTGGGCACGGAGGTCGGCAGCCTCGACCCCGGGGCGGCGGCCTTGTTCCGGGCGCGGAACCTCGGCTTGCTCGACCAGCACTATGCGCGGGCGCTCTCCCCCGACCTGACCTGCGTCCACACGGTCGGTCTCGGGCTCGAGCTGCTCGGCTCGCCGCGGTCGGCGGCGCGAAATGTCGCTGCCGAGCTCCTCGAGCGGGTCGGGCTCGGCGACCGGCTCGAAACCCGTCCCGGCTCGCTCTCCGGTGGCGAGCAGCAGCGCGTCGCGCTGTGTGCGGCTCTCGCCCACCGCCCTCGGCTGCTGCTGGCCGACGAGCCCGCCGGGGAGCTCGACGCCGAAAATGCGAAGGTCGTCTACGGACTGATCGCGGAGCTTGCGCACGAGCAGGGGACGACCGCGCTCGTGGTCAGCCACGACGAGGCGGCGGCCACGATCGCCGACCGCCTGGTCTACGTCCGCGACGGACGCGTGGTCGAGGAGGGCCGCCCCGGCGTGCGTACGTCGCTGGTCGTGACCGAGCCCGGCTGGGTGCGGCTGCCCGACCCGCTGCTGGAGGCGCTCGGCTCGCCCAAACGGCTCCACGCGGATCGGCGCCATCAGGAGCTCGTGCTCTCGAGCGACGAGCTCGATCGCACACTCGAAACGCCCGCACCGGCGATGTTCCACGAGCGCGCGGCGACGCCGGGTGAGGTCGTCGCGGAGGTGCGCGGCGTGGTCAAGCGCTTTCCGGAGGCCCCGCGGGCGGTGCTCTCCGGCGTCTCGGCCGCGTTCGCCGGCGGCACGCTGACCGCCGTGGTCGGGCGGTCCGGGAGCGGCAAGACGACCCTCCTGCATCTCCTGGCCGGGCTCGACCGGCCCTCCGAGGGCCGAGTGCTCGTCCAGGGCCGCGAGATCGACGGACTGGACAGGGCCGAGGCGGCTGCCGTACGCCGCGAGCACGTCGCCCTCGTCACCCAGGAGCCCGGGCTCGTGCCGCACCTGAGCGCCCGCGAGAACGTGGAACTGGGGCTGCTCGTGCGGGGTCTCGAGGGCGATCCCGCCGGCGCGCTGGCCGAGGTCGGCCTCGGAGCACGGCTCGACCATCGCGCCGACCGCCTCTCGGCGGGCGAGCGGCAGCGGGTCGCGATCGCTCGCGCCCTGGCGGCCGATCCAGTGCTGCTGCTCGCCGACGAGCCGACGGCCCGGCTCGACCAGTCGAACGCGCGGGCAGTGGCCGAGCTGCTCGCCAAGCTCGCCCACGAGCACGGCACCGCGGTGGTGTGCGCCACGCACGACGCGGTCGTGATCGAGCGAGCCGACGCGAAGCTCGAGCTCGCCGCCCGGCAGCCGGCGCTTCCGGCTACCGCTGAGCAGTGACAGGCTCGAGCCTGTCACTGCCGTCGAGTCGGCCTAGATCCCGGCCAGCGCCAGGTACTTCAGCTCGAGCCAGTCCTCGATGCCGTACTTCGAGCCCTCGCGTCCCATTCCCGACTCCTTCATGCCGCCGAAGGGAGCCACCTCGGTCGAGACGAACCCGGTGTTGATGCCGACGATGCCGAAGTCGAGCGCCTCGGAGACGCGCCACACGCGGCCGACGTCGCGGCTATAGAAGTACGCGGAGAGGCCGTAGGGCGTGTCGTTGGCGATCCGCACCGCCTCCTCCTCGGTCGAGAAGCGGGCGATCGCCGCCACCGGTCCGAACGTCTCCTCGGAGCTCATCGCCATCTCGGGCCGCAGCCCCGTGAGCACGGTCGGTCGATAGAACGTCTGGCCCAGCGCGTGCCGCTCGCCGCCGAGGTGGAGCTCGGCGCCGTGGTCGATCGCGTCGGCCACGTGACGCTCGACCTTCTCGAGCGCAGGCAGGTCGATCAGCGGCCCGACCTTCACGTCGCGCTCCGTGCCGGCGCCGACCGTCAGCCGCGTGACGCCGTCGACGAGGCGTTCGACGTACTCGTCGTAGACACCGTCCTGGACGAGGATCCGGTTCGCGGTGATGCAGGTCTGGCCGGAGTTGCGGTACTTGTTCAGGAGCGTGCCGGTGAGTGCCTCGTCGAGGTCGGCGTCGTCGAAGACGACGAATGGCGCGTTTCCGCCGAGCTCGAGCGAGATCTTCTTCAGCCCGGATGCGCACTGGGCCATCAGCAGCTTGCCGACCTCGTTCGAGCCCGTGAAGCCGACCTTGCGGACGAGCGGGCTCGACGTCAGCTCGGCGCCGATCACCGGCGCGTCCTCGGCGTCTCCGGTGACGACGGAGAAGACGCCCGGCGGGAGGCCGGCCTCCTCCGCGAGCACGGCGACGGCCAGCGCCGAGAGGGGCGTCTGTTCCGCCGGCTTGAGCACCATCGTGCAACCGGCGGCCAGCGCGGGCGCCACCTTGCGCGTCGGCATCGCCGACGGGAAGTTCCACGGCGTGATCCCGGCCGAGACGCCGACCGGCTGCTTCAGGACGACGATTCGCCGGTCGGGCAGCGGTGACGGGATCGTGTCGCCGTAGACGCGCTTGCCCTCCTCGCCGAACCACTCGAGGAACGACGCCGCGTAGCGGATCTCGGCCACGGACTCGGCGAGGGGCTTGCCCTGCTCGAGCGTGAGCAGCAGGGCGAGGTCGTCGAGGTGCTCGAGCATGAGATCGGCCCAGCGGCGGAGAATCCACGCCCGGTCTGCGGCGGTGCGCGCGCGCCAGCCCGGGAACGCCGCCGCGGCCGCCTCGAGCGCACGCCGGGTCTCGGCCGCGCCCATCCGCGGCACCTGAGCGAGCTCTTCACCCGTCGCCGGGTTCGTCACCGCGAACGTGTCGCCGGAGTCCGAGTCGACCCAGCGGCCGTCCACGAACGCCTGCTCACGGCGGAGCGCCGTCTCGGCGATCACGATCCCTCCAGCCAGTCGCGAATCTCGTGCGGAGTCAGCGTCCGCCGGCCAAGCTCCGCTGCCGCCGGGACGAAATCGCGGGCGACCCGAACCACGACCTCCTCGGTGTCGGAGAACGGGCTGAGGATCTTCGTGCCCTTGAGCAGCACCTTGCCGGGGAGCGGCGCGGCGACGGCGGACAGGTGCGCGGCCGAGTAGCCCTTGGCCTGGAGCGCGTCGTTGGCCTGGTCGATCACGACGTCAGCTTCTCACGCACGAGCTCGTTGACGACCTTGGGATTCGCCTTGCCGCCGGTCTCCTTCATCACCTGGCCGACGAAGAAGCCGAGCAGGCCGTCCTTGCCGCCGCGGTACGCCTCGACCTGGCTCGGATGCGCGGCCAGAACGGCCGCGACGATCGGTTCGAGCTCGTCGGCGTCGGAGACGGCCGTCTGCTCCAGGTAGTCGTCCGCGGTGAACCCGTCCTCGGCGCTGGCCGCAACCGCAGCCGACAGAGCCTCACGCGTGAGACCCTTCGCCGCCTTTGCGACCTTGGCCAGCTCGGCGAGGTTCGCACCCGCCGGGATCGGTTGGTTCATCGCGAAGTTGAACGCCTCCCGCTCGGCGACGCCGCCCGCCGCCAGGCCCCGGTACGCGGGATCGCGGTCGGTGGTGACGAGCGCCCAGGCGTCCTCGACCCCGAGGGCCGCCGTCCGGTCCCGGATCGCGTCGGCCGGCAGCTCGGGAAGCGCGCCGCGCAGCCGCTCGACCAGCGCCGGCTCAGGCTCCACCGGCACGAGATCGGGCTCCGGGAAGTAGCGGTAGTCGTCCGCCTCCTCCTTCGAGCGGTGCGGCGTGAGCGTGTCGGTGTTCGGCTCGTAGTCGTAGGTGTGCTGCTCGACCACCCCGCCCGACTCGTACAGCTCGATCTGCCGCCGCGCGGCCGCCGCGATCCCGCGGCCGATGAACCGGAACGAATTCATGTTCTTCAGCTCCCAGCGCGTGCGCAGCTCCTCCGAGCCTGCGGGGCGCACCGAGACGTTGGCGTCACAGCGCAGCGTTCCCTCCTCCATGCGTGCGTCGGAGATGCCGAGCGCGACAATCGTCTGGCGAAGGAGCTGGAGGAAGCGCTCGGCCTGCTCGGCCGAGCGGATGTCGGGCTGGGTGACGATCTCGACCAGAGGCGTGCCGCCCCGGTTGAAGTCGATCAGCGACCGCTCCGCGCCGATCTTGCGCCCCGTGCCGCCGCCGATGTGGACGGTCTTCGCAGCGTCCTCCTCCAGGTGCGCGCGGACGAAGCCGATCTCGAACGGCTCGGGCCCCGGTACCGCGAGTCGCCCGCCGACGCAGAGCGGCTGGTCGTACTGGGAGATCTGGTAGCCCTTCGGGTTGTCCGGATAGAAGTAGTTCTTCCGCGCGAAGACCGCCCTCTCGGCGATCTCGGAGCCAAGGGCGAGGCCGAGCTCTATCGTCCATTCGACGGCCTGGCGGTTCGCCACCGGCAATGCCCCCGGGTGCGCGAGGCAGACGGGGCAGGTGTGCGTGTTCGGCTCTGCGCCGAAGCCCGTCTCGCAGCGGCAGAACATCTTCGTACGCGTCTTCAGGTGGACGTGGATCTCGAGCCCGACGACGGCTTCCCAGTCGGTGACGGCTTCGTCTCTCATCTCAGCCTCTCGGGGACGAAATCGAACGCCAGCGCCCGCTCCAGCGCGTGGCCTGCCCGGAAGAGCGTGTTCTCCGAGAGCTGCGGCCCGACCAGCTGGAGACCGACCGGCAAGCCTCCGGAGAGCCCGCACGGGATCGAGAGCCCGGGCAGTCCGGCGACGCACGAGGGAATCGTCAACAGGTCGGAGGCGTACATCGCGAGCGGGTCGTCGGCGCGCTCGCCGATCGGGAACGCGACCGTGGGCGACGTGGCCGACACGATCAGGTCGAAGCGCTCGAAGACGGCGGCGTGCTCGCGGATGATCACCGTCCGCACCTGCTGTGCCTTGCCGTAGAAGGCGTCGTAGTAGCCGGCCGAGAGCGCGTACGTGCCCAGCATGATCCGGCGCTTCGGCTCGTCGCCGAAGCCCTCGTCGCGTGTGCGCTCGTAGACCGTGGTGAGGTCGTCACCGTCGGCGCGGAACCCGTAGCGGACGCCGTCGTAGCGGGCGAGGTTGGACGATGCTTCGGCCGGGGCGATCAGGTAGTAGCACGGCAGCCCGTACTCGACCGAGCGCGGCAGCGAGCACTCCTCCACCTCCGCACCGAGCTCCTCGCACAGCGTCACTGCACGCGCGACCGCCTCCGCCACACCCGGCTCGATCCCGGGCGCGTCGCGCATCTCGACCGCGACGCCGACCCGCAGTCCCTTCAGGTCCTCACCCTCCGGGATCTCGACCGGCGGCACGTCCACGGTCGTCGAGTCGGCCGGGTCGCGACCGGAGATCACCGAGTAGAGGAACGCGCCGTCGCGGACGGTCTTCGTCACCGGACCGACCTGGTCGAGCGACGAGGCGAAGGCGACGATCCCGTAGCGGCTGACCGTCCCGTACGTCGGCCGCAGCCCGACGTTGCCGCAGAGCGCGGCCGGCTGCTTGATCGAGCCGCCGGTGTCGGAGCCGAGCGCCCACGGCGCCATTCCGGCCGCGACCGCGGCTGCCGAGCCCCCGCCGGACCCTCCCGGGACGCGCGCGGGGTCCCACGGGTTCCGCGACGGGCCGTACGCCGAGTTCTCGGTCGAGGAGCCCATCGCGAACTCGTCGGTGTTCGTCTTCCCGAGCAGCCGAGCCCACGCGCCTTGCAGCGAGTCGCGACCGTCGAGTCGTAGACGGGTACGTAGCCGGCGAGGATCTTCGAGCCGGCCGTGGTTTCGACGCCCTTCGTGCCGATCACGTCCTTGAGCGCAATCGGGATGCCCTCGCCCTCGCCGTCGCACAGGCGCAGGAAGCAGTGGAGCTCGCCGTCGCGCTCGTCGATCGCCGCGCGGTAGGCGTCGAAGATCTCCTGGCTCGAGGCCTCCCCCTTTTCGAGCAGGTCGTTGACCTGCTCCGCGGTCAGCCGCAGGGTGTCGATCATCGCCCGGCCTCCGCGGTCCAGCCCCGCGTTGGGGAGCGCACGGCCCCCTTGCGAACAGCGTGCTCAGGCCACAGAGCAGCCGTGTGCCGATTCTGTGCCGATCTCCGAAGCGAGACTCATACGGGAGGGACCCCGAAGAAGCCGTCCTCCGGGTCGGGCGCGTTCGCCAGCGCCTCCTCCCGAGAGAGCGACGGCACCGGCTCGTCCTCGGCGAGCACGTTGACCAGGTCGAGCGGGTGCGAGGTCGGCGGGACGCCCTCGAGGTCGAGCTCGGACACCTTCCCGACCGCCTCGAGGATCGCGCTCAGCTGGCCGCGGAAGCGCTCGACCTCCTCCTCGGTCAGCGCGAGCCGCGCGAGCTTCGCGACGTGCAGCACCTCGTCTCTGCTGATCTCCACGACCGTCATCCTCCCAAAAGAAGGGCCCCCTTTCGGGGGCCCTGGCAACAGGTTCCGAAAGGGAAGCTCTAGAGCGGAACGACGTTCGCCGCCTGCAGGCCCTTCTGGCCCTGCACGACCTCGAACTCGACCTTCTGACCCTCGGTCAGCGTCTTGTACCCGTCGGACTGAATCGCGCTGAAGTGGACGAAGACGTCCTCGCCCTCACTCCGCTCGATGAATCCGTAGCCCTTCTCGTTCGAGAACCACTTCACGGTGCCCTCTGCCAAAACATCCTCCTTCTGTACTGCAAAAACAAACGACGGCCCGGGCACCGAGCCGCCGACCCAGGGTTGAGCGGGCCGAACGTTAGCGTCCGCCCCGGGGAACGCAAGGCGACCGGCGCGATAGTTCGCAGCCTTGACCGTGTTCCGTAACAGCATCGCGATCGTCATCGGCCCCACCCCGCCCGGAACCGGCGTCATCAGCCCGGCGACCTCGAACGCGTCGGGATCGACGTCCCCGCGGAGCCCATCGTCGGTGCGGTTCATGCCGACGTCGATGACCGCGGCGCCGGGCTTGACCATCTCCTTCGAGACCACCCCTGCCTTGCCCACGGCCGCGACCAGCACGTCCGCCTGGGCGACGTGCCAGGCGAGGTCGGCCGTCCGCGAGTGGCAGATCGTCACCGTCGCGTTGGCCCGCAGCAGGAGCAGCGCGGCCGGCTTGCCGACGATCGTGCTGCGGCCGATCACGACCGCCCGCTTCCCCTCCAGCGGGACCTCGTACTCCTCCAGCAGCGCCATGATCCCGAGCGGCGTCGCCGGCACGAAGGTGGGCTCGTCGAGGTAGAGCTGGCCGGCGCTGGCCGGGTGGAAGCCGTCGACGTCCTTTCGCGGCGAGACGGCGCGCAGCACCCGGCCCTCGTCGACGTGCTCGGGCAGGGGCAGCTGGACGAGGATCCCGTCCACCGAGTCGTCGGCGTTCAGCTCGCCGACCAGGCTGAGGAGCGCCTCCTCGGACGTATCGGCCGGAAGGTGATGGTCGTGCGGCTCGATTCCGGCCTCCCGCGCGGCCTCGTGCTTCCTGCCGATGTAGATATGGGACGCCGGGTCGTCGCCGACCAGGACGGTCGCCAGGCCCAACCGGCCCAGCTCCCGCGACCTCGGCGGCGACCTCCATCCTGATCCGCGCCGCGAGCGCGGCCCCGTCCATCTTCGTAGCAGGCACCCAGGCAAGCCTAACTTTGCGGAGAAGC